>CAVULQ010000013.1:0-283411 GCA_963742355.1 uncultured Alphaproteobacteria bacterium
GCTTCTTGATCCGCTGGCGGATTACGGCAAGCGCAAGCTGATTGGCGAGCAGCTCGTCGTAGGCAAGGCGCATGCGCGGGAGTGCCGACGGCGCGAGATCGGCTCTCTGCCTCCGGCGCGTGCAGGCGATGAACAGCATCGCCGAAGGACGGCCAGTCGTTTCGTAGCCGAAATGGTTCGTCCATCCATTCCGGCAGCGACGGCAGCCGCGCGAGCGCCTCGTCGATCGCCTTGCGCAGCGTCGAGTTCGACAGGCCCGCGGTCAGAGGATAAAGCGGCTCGTGGACGGGGAGCGCGCGCGCGCCGCTCTCCTGCGCGACGTCGATCGCCACCACATGGTCGGGGTGAGGCATCTGAAGCCAGCCGTCATAGGATTCGAGCCTGCCCGAGACGAGGCGCTTGCTGCCTACCGGCAAGAGGCGCTTGAGATAGGCGGGATCGGCATTGAAATAGACCAGCTCGAAGGCCGCGCCCGAGTCATCCTCGACCAGCACGCGATAGGGCGCGCGCGCGCCGCGCCGTCCACCGCCGGCCGGTGCTCGGCCACTGTGACTTCGAGCGTGGCGAGCTCGCCGATCTTCGCCTCGGGAAACACCTGAACTGACGGCGCGGTCGATGACCGCGACCGGCAGGTGCCAAAGAAGATCGATGACGCGGGTATGCGCGCCGTCATGGCGCGGAGCGAGCAGCTTGTTCAGCACTGCCTCGACCTTCGGCCCTACGCCCTTGAGCGAGCGCACGGTGGCGAACAGGGGAGCTAGAAGGGTGGGGCGCATGGCCGATCTATCTCTAATGCACTGCCTTTGTTGCCGTCCGGCGCGGGAGTAGGGTGCAAAAGGCGGCCGCCGAATGGGTCGCAGAGCCCCACGGCCTTGACAGCCTAAGGCCCGCTCGCTCTAACCGAGGCATTCGACCTCAGGAATAATCGCTATGTCCGGCAGTGATCTTGGAATGCGCCGACGTCGGGCGCTATGGCGGGCGACCCATCGCGGCTCGAAGGAGATGGACTTCCTGCTCGGCCGCTTTGCCGAACCCGCGCTCGACGGCATGAACGCCACCGATATCAGCATCTTCGAGCGCCTGATCGACACGCCGGACCCCCGATCGAGAACTGCGTGCTGGAAGGTTATTCCTCGGGAGATCCTGATCCTCGACGAACTCATGACCGCCTGAGGCGTTTCCACGGCCTGACCCGACCTGCTAATCCGACCAACCTGCATGTCCACCTCGAGCTTCCATCCTTACCGGTCGAGAGCTGCTCAAGGGAAGTCCCGCCATCGCCAGCGGCGTGCCCGGAGGGGCTCGACGCGCTCCTCCTCGGCGAGCTTGCGCGGCATGCCCGCGAGGAGGCGCCGTCCTGCACGTCGCGCGCGATGCCAACCGGCTCGCCACGCTCGAAGAGGCGCTCCGCTTCTTCGCCCCCGACGTCGAGGTGTTGAGCTTCCCCGCCTGGGACGGCGTGCCTTACGACCGGGTGGCGCCCAACGCCGAGACCATCGCCGAGCGCATCGCCACCCTTGCCGCGCTGATCGACCGCGCGCCCGACGCAAAGCAGCCGCTGGTCGTTCTGACGACCGTCAATGCCGTATTCCAGCGCGTGCCGCCGCGCGACTTCATCGCCGGGTCGAGCCTAAGCTTCAGGCCGGCAACGTCAGGAGCATGCAGACGCTGATCGAGCGGCTGGAGATCTCCGGCTATGCGCGCGCCGGCACCGTCACCGATCCCGGCCAATATGCGGTGCGCGGCGGCATCCTCGACCTCTATCCTCCGGGCGGCGAGCCGGTCCGTCTCGATTTCTTCGGCGACACGCTCGAACAGGTCAGGGCCTTCGATCCGAAACCCAGCGCACCGCGGCGCGGCGCGATCTCGTCCAGCTTCTGCCCATGAGCGAGGTGACGCTGACGCCGGAGGTCGCCAGCGCCTTCCGCCAGCGTTATGTCGAGCTGTTCGGCCCGGTCACGGCGACGACCCGCTCTACGAGTTGATCTCGGCCGGGCGCCAGCATCAGGGCATGGAGCATTGGCTGCCGCTGTTTCACGATCGGCTCGCCACGCTGTTCGATTATCTGCCGGGCGCCGCCGTCACGCTCGACCCGCTGGTCGACGATGCGCGCGCGAAGCGGCTCGAGCAGATCGCCGACCATTACGATGCGCGCGCGCAGGCGCTCGAGCGCAAGGCGTTCGGCGCGCCGCCTTATCTATCCGGTGCCGCCCGAGAGCATGTTCCTGAGCGAGGCCGACTGGCAGAAGGAGCTCGCCGACCGCCAGGTGATCGCGCTCGACCCCTTCGAGCATCCGAGCAAGCGGGCGCCGACATCGTGTCCTTCGGCGGCCGGCAGGGCCGCACCTTCGCCGCCGAGCGCCAGACCGAGGGACCAACGTCTTCGACGCGGTGGTGGCCCACGCCAAGCGGCTGCAGGGCGAAGGCAAGCGCGTGCTCGTCGCCTGCTGGAGCAACGGCGCGCGCGAGCGGCTGGCGACGCTTCTCACCGAGCACGGCATCGGCGAGACGAAGCGGGTCGCGCAGCTTCGCCGAGACGCTGCGCGCGCCGGCTTCGGCGACGGCCGTCGCCGTGCTGCCGCTCGAGACCGGCTTCGAGGCGCCCGGGCTCGCCGTGATCGGCGAGCAGGACATCCTCGGCGACCGCCTGGTGCGCAAGTCGCGGGCAAGCGCGGCAGCGACGTGCTGACCGAAGTGTCGAGCCTTTCGCGTCGGCGATCTCGTCGTCCATGCCGACCACGGCATCGGCCGCTTCGCCGGGCTCGCCACCATCGAGGCGGCGGGCGAGCCGCATGATTGCCTCGAAGTGCATTACGCCGGCGGCGACAAGCTCTATCTGCCGGTCGAGAATATCGAGCTCTTGAGCCGCTACGGCTCCGATGAGTTCGGCGTGCAGCTCGACCGGCTCGGCGGCGTCGCCTGGCAGTCGCGCAAGGCCCGCCTCAAGCAGCGCATCCGCGACATGGCCGAGAAGCTGATCAAGGTCGCGGCCTTGCGCGAGCTGCACCAGGCGCCGGTGCTCACCCCGCCTGACGGCGTCTATGACGAGTTCTCGGCGCGCTTTCCCTACGAGGAGACCGAGGACCAGGAGACCAGCATCGACGCCGTGCTCGACGATCTCGCCAGCGGCCGGCCGATGGACCGGCTGATCTGCGGCGATGTCGGCTTCGGCAAGACCGAGGTGGCGCTCAGCGCCAGCCTGATCGCCGTGCTCGCCGGCAAGCAGGTCGCCGTCGTGGTGCCGACCACGCTGCTGGCGCGCCAGCACTTCCACACCTTCACCGAGCGCTTCCGCGGCTTCCCGGTGAAGATCGCCCAGGCCTCGCGGCTGGTCGAGCCCCAAGGAGCGCGCCGAGGTCAAGAAGGGCCTCAAGTCCGGCGACATCGATATCGTCATCGGCACCCATGCGCTGCTCGGCAAGGGCATCGAGTTCGCCGATCTCGGCCTTCTGATTGTCGATGAGGAGCAGCATTTCGGCGTGCAGCACAAGGAGCGGCTGAAGCAGCTTCGCGAGGACGTCCATGTGCTGACGCTGACCGCCACGCCGATCCCGCGCACGCTGCAGCTTGCGCTGTCGGGCGTGCGCGAGATGTCGCTGATCTCCACGCCGCCGGTCGACCGGCTCGCCGTGCGCACCTATGTGACGCCGTTCGATCCCGTGATCCTGCGCGAGGCGCTGCTGCGCGAGCGCTATCGCGGCGGCCAGACCTTCTTCGTGGTGCCGCGCATCGCCGACCTCGACGACGCGGCGGCCTTTCTCGCCGAGCATGCGCCGGAGCTGAAAGTCGCCCGCGCCCACGGCCAGATGGGCAGCCGCGAGCTCGACCAGGTGATGAACGCCTTCTATGACCGCCAATATGACGTGCTGCTCTCGACCTCGATCGTCGAGTCGGCTCGACATCCCTCCGCCAACACGCTGATCGTGCATCGCGCCGACATGTTCGGCCTTGCCCAGCTCTATCAGCTGCGCGGCCGGGTCGGACGCTCCAAGATCAGAGCCTATGCCTATTTCACCATTCCCGCCGAGGCGCGGCTGACGCCGGCGGCCGAGAAGCGGCTCAAGGTGCTGCAATCGCTCGATACGCTGGGCGCGGGCTTCGTGCTGGCGAGCCACGACCTCGATATCAGGGGCGCCGGCAATCTGCTCGGCGAGGAGCAGTCCGGTCATATCCGGGAAGTCGGCTTCGAGCTCTACCAGTCGATGCTGGAGGAGGCGATCGCCGCGATCAGGGGCGGGGAGGGCGGCGTCATCGAGGATCAATGGAGCCGCGCATCAATCTCGGCACCTCGGTGCTGATCCCGGAGCATTACGTGCCGGATCTGCAAGTGCGGCTCGGGCTTTATCGCCGGCTGTCGGAAGTTGAGAGCCATGAGGCCATCGAGGCCTTCGCCGCCGAGCTGATCGACCGTTTCGGCCCGTTGCCGCAAGAGGTGCGGCATCTCCTCGACGTCGTCGAGATCAAGGGGCTGTGCCGCCAGGCCGGCATCGAGCAGATCGACGCCGGTCCGAAGGGCGCAGTGATCGCCTTCCGCAATAAGAGCTTCGCCAATCCGGAAGGCCTGATCGCCTTCATCCGCGAGGGAGGCTAAGAGGGTGAAGCTGCAGCCCGACCACCGGCTCATCTATTACGCCAATTGGGAGACGCCCGAAGACCGCCTGGCCGGCGCGCGCGAGCTGTTGAAGCGCCTCGTCAAGATCGCCGAAGCGGTGAAGCAGGCGGCTTAGCCTCAACGCGTCTGTCATTCCGGCGCAGGCGGGAATCCAGCACTGAGACTGGATGCCGGCTTTCGCCGACATGACATTCGTTGGGACACACTCCATAAGTCCCCAGCGTACATTTCGGCGCAAGCCGGAATCCAGGCAACGTCGTGAGAGCTTCCTATGGATGCTCAGCCCTGCGTCTACATTCTGGCGAGCAAGCAAAACGGAACGCTCTACACAGGGGTAACGCGCTATTTGCCGCAGCGAATTTGGCAACACAAGCAGGGCCTCGTACGTGGCTTCACAAAAAAATATAGCGTCCATCTACTCGTCTATATGGAAGTGCACGAGACAATGCTTGGTGCGATTGCGCGCGAGAAACAGATCAAGGAATGGAAACGGGCGTGGAAGATTGGGCTGATCGAGAGCGTGAACCCCGATTGGCGCGACATTTGCGACGATTCCTGAGATAGCTGAACTGGATACGGCTTCCGCCGGTATGCGCTCCCGGGCCGATGCAGAGTGTGAACTACACCTGCTGCAGGATCCTGCCCGCAGCACGCGGCCATGGGCATCGCGCGGGACTGTCACACCACGAGCAGCGTCGGGGAATTTGTAGGGCGCGATCCGGCGCATCCTCGAGAAACGCGTGAGTGCATCGAGCGCGACTGGTTCCCGGGCTTCGGCACCACGGCGGCGAAGATGCGATCGCCGACCAGGGGGTCGGGCAGCACGAAACAGGCGGCGTCGAGAAATCCCGGGAAGGCCTGATAGAGCTCGTCGAGCTCGCTCGCGGCAATGGCGAAGCCGCCATGATGAAGAGCTCGGGATCGCGCGTGATGCGCAGGCTCGAGTTGCGCCATCGTCGTCGATCTCGGCGCGCAGTCCCGTGGCGACGAAGCCGTCGCTACGGCAGGAGCTGCCTCTCCGGGCGCCTTGCGGCACGACCGGGCCGCGCAGCAAGAGATGCTCGCACACGAGCGCCGCGTGCTCCTGGCGAAGCCGGGTCTCCACGAATATCGCGCCCTCGCCATCGTCGCCGACCTTGATCGGCCCGAGCGGAAGGGACGAGTGGGCTGATTGCGGCTCGCGGCGGAGCACGAGGCTCGCAAGATCGCCGAGCGGATAAAGATCGAAGAGAAGCGCCACGGTCCGAGCGAGAGCGCAGGTCAGGCTCGAAGGCCGTCCACACCGCGCCGAGACGCCTCAGCACGCATCTCCGCCCTCAAGCACCCGTCCTTGGCGAGTTCCGCGAGGACTGGAGACGGGCAGCGCGGTGACCGTCGCAGCCGTGGTGAACATCTGCTGCACGAAGATCGCGTAGTCTAAGGGCTGGTGCTGCGTGAGCGTAGCGCCGCTGATCAGCCAGGGCATGAGCCCGAGAGCGAATCCAGCGGGCCGGTCAGCGGGTAGGGGTTCAGGATCACGTCGCGGCTGTCGAGCGAGAGCGCCAGCACGGTCATCGCCCCTTGCGCGAGAAGCTCGTCCTCGCTGCGGAACACCGGGCGAAGCGGCGCGCCGCGCGCGCGCGGTGAAGGTGATGAGCGCGGGACCTGCGCAGCGGCGCCTCGAGCGGCCGCATTCCGGGACGGGCGGAGCGCCTCGTCGAGCGAGACGACGCCGTCGGGAAGGTCCTCGCCGAAGCCGAGCACGAAGCGCACGAAGATATGGGCGCGGCGATCGCGCACAGCTCTCGGCTGGTCGCGCGCCGCCGAAACCGAGACGCCGATCAGCGCCTTGGGCGCGACCGCCTCGCACATCTTGCCGATCTCTAGCCCCGCCACAGCATCGGCATCACGGCGACGGTGAGCCCGGCGCGCCAGGCGGCGAGCATCGTCAGCGGCTGAAGCGCTAGATTGGGAAGTTGTACGGCGATGCGGTCGCCGGGCTCGAGCCCAAGCTCGACGAAGAAGGGCGAGCGCATCGACCGCCGCGTCGGCCTCGCCATAGGTGAACCGGCGCGCGCGTCCCAGTCCGAGCATCTCGGTGTTGGGAGGATCCGACACGGCAAGCGTTTCGGGCTTTTGCGAGCGCGACGCCGGAGCAGCCCCTCCGCGGTGAGCGGCGGCTCATCTGCGGCCTCCTCTCCATCTCGGCGCGCGAGCGTGCTCATCGTCACTCGGTGTGAGCGTTGGGTAGGGCTCTCGCTGGACCGTAGCCCTTGTCCGGCTCCAGCCACCAGCTGTCGATCTGATAGCCGTAGAGCGGCGTCGTCTCGGGCCGCTTCAGGTCGCGCCAATGGGCGACCCATTGGCGCGGCAGATGGAACAGCGGAATGACGTAGTCGCCCGACAGCAGCACGCGGTCGAGCGCGCGGACCGACGACGAAGCTCTTCCTCGTCGTCGGCCTTGAGCATCGCCTCGATCGTCGCGTCGACGGCAGCGCTCTTCACGCCCGCATAGTTGAACGAGCCTTCGGTCACCGCCGCCTCACTCCCCCAGCGAAATGACTGCTCGTTCCCCGGCGACAACGAAACCGGCCAGTAATACTGGATCATATCGAAATCGTAGGTCTGCTTGCGCCGCTGATATTGAGCCGAATCAACTTGGCGGATTCTCGCCTCGATTCCTATCTGTTTCAGGGCGGCGGCGTAAGTGAGCAGAAGCCGTTCCTGGACGCGAGTAGCCGCCAGAATCTCGAATTGAAACGGCTCGCCGGTGGCGGCATTGACGAGCTTGCCGCCTTTCAGTTGGTAGCCCGCCTGCTCCAGCAGCTGAAGAGCCACGCGCCGCCCTTCGCGATTCTCGCCAGTGCCGTCGCTCTCGGGCAAGGCATAGCTGCCGTCCATGATGGCAGGCTTGACCTCTGCGAGGTAAGGGGCGAGCAGCGCGCGTTCGCGTCGCGTCGGCCGGATGTCCGTGAGAGGATAAATCCGAGCGCGCGAAATAGCTGTCGGTGCGAGCGTACTGAGCGTGATAGAGCGTGCGGTTGACCCATTCGAAATCGAACAGCTTGATCAGCGCCTCGCGCACGCGTTGGTCGGCGAACAGGGCGCGGCGCGTGTTGAAGACGAGAGCGGACATCCCAGCCGGAGTGCCGAGCGGCAACTCCTCCTTGATCACGCGCCCGTCGCGGAAGGCGGGAAAGTCGTAGCCTTCCGTCCAGCGCGTAGGATCATCCTCCTCGCGGAACTGGACGAGCCCCGACTTGAATGCCTCGAACATGCTGCCGGCATCTCGGTAATAGTCGAAGCGGATCTCATCGAAATTATAGCGCCCGCGATTGACCGGGAGGTCGCGCCCCCAATAGGACGGGTCGCGCTTGAAGGTGATCGATTTGCCGGGATCGACCTTGTCGATGGTGTAGGGCCCGCTGCCGATGGGAGGCTTGAGCGAGGTCGTCTCGAACGTGTCGGGATCGATGAGATGCTTGGGCAGGACCGGCATCAATCCCATGATGAGCGGCATCTCGCGGTCGCCGCTTTGATCGAAAGTGAAGCGCACTTTGCGCTCGCCGGTCTGCTCCACCTTGATGACCTTCTTGTAGTAGGAGCGGTGATTGGGCCGCCCATGGTCGCGCAGCAGCGCATGCGAGAAGATCACGTCATCGACAGTGATCGGCACGCCGTCCGAGAACTTCGCCCGTGGATCGAGCGTGAACTCGACATAGCTCCGGTCTGGTGGCGTCTCGACGCTCTCGGCGATCAGCCCGTAGAGAGTGAAGGGCTCGTCGTTGGCGCGTGCGAGCAGGCTCTCATAGACATAGTCGCGCACGCCGTCGGCGGGCTCGCCCTTGACGATCAGCGGATTGAGGCTGTCGTAGGAGCCCTGCATGGCGAAGGTGACGCGGCCGTCCTTTGCCGCGTCGGGATTGACGTAGGGAAAGTGGGCAAAGCCTGCCGTCTCGCGCGGACTGCCATGCATGGCGATGCCATCCGCCGCCACAGCTTGGCCGCTGCCGGGTGGGAGCAGGAGTGCGACGACGAGCAATGAAATAGGGGCTTTCAACGGGGCGCGCGCATGGCTATAGATGCATTCCGCATTGCAGCACGACTTAAGGGTATATCGCTCGCAAGGCAATCAGGCGCGGCGGCTACGGGCATGCTAATGAAAAAGGTTAGGTGTCCTGAGATGGGCGCCAAGAAAGTCCTCGGGGCCCGGCGCTCAGCCACGCCTACGCCTCAATTCGGGTATTGACCCTATTCGCAAAGACGCGGGAACGGGGTTATACGGTTCATGACCTGAACCTGCCCGCGAAAAGAGGAAAGGTCGATTGATGATCTGGTCCAGGGATCGATTTAACACGCTGCGCAACAGCGCGAGTCGAGGGATCATTTGCGCAGGCGCTGGGGCGCTTGCTTTGGGCGTTGCCGTGCCTTTGGCTCTGGCGCAGCAGGGGCAGGTGATCCCCAAGACGACGCAGGCTCCCAAGACACAAGCTGCGCCGGCCGCAGGCGCGCAGATCGCCGCACCCGCCGCTGCCGGCGACGCCGCCACACCTGAGGATGCTTGGGTCAAGCTCTGCATGAAAAACGAGCAGACCCAGAACAAGCAGATCTGCCTCATCAACCACGAGGGCCTCGAGCCCAATACCGGCATGGTGCTGATTGCCGCCGCCGTGCGTCAGGCGGAAGGCGAGGACAAGCAGCAGCTCCTCGTCAGAGTGCCGACCGCTTACGCGCTGGTGATCCCGGCCGGCGTGCAAATCAAGATCGACGACAATCAGCCGATCCAGCTCCAATACACGCTCTGCTTCCCGACGAGCTGCCAAGTGCAGACCGAGCTGACCAAGGAAATGTTCAACTCCATGCGCAAGGGTAAGCAGATGGTCGTGGCGGCCATGAACATCCAGCAAAAGACGATGGGCTTTCCCGTGCCGCTGACAGGCTTTGCCAAGGCCTATGACGGTGCTCCGGTGGACAACGCCAAATACGAGGAATCCCGTCGCCAGCTGATGGAAGTGTTCCGCAAGCGCCAGCAGGAGCTCGCCGCCAAGGCCGCCGAGGCGCAGCAGAAGAAGGAAGCGCAGCAGACGGCACCTGTCGAAGGGCAGGCCGCGGCGCCAGCCAACGCCTCAGCAGCGCCCAAGAAGATCGCGCCGGCCGCACCCGTCGAGTAGCGTCAAGCTCGTCCGAGGTTCAACCATTCACGAAGGCCGCGCAGATTCGTCCGCGCGGCCTCATCGTTTGTGGAAGGAAAGGGGCTCGAGTGCGAGCGCGATAGCGCTGCTCAATGCTCTTGCAGGAAGCGGAAGCGGAAAACGCCGTCGCGCAGGTCTTCGAACAATTCGGACACTTGGGGATGCCGCAGCGGCTCGTCGGAGGAAATCGGCGATGAGGTTCTGCTCCGAGACGTAGGCGATGTATTCGGTGTCGGCATTCTCGGCCAGCAGATGATAGAAGGGCTGGTCCTTGTTCGGCCGCGCATCCTGCGGAATGGAACGGTACCATTCCTCGGTATTGCTGAAGGTTGGATCGACATCGAAGATCACGCCGCGGAAAGGATAGAGCCGGTGGCGCACCACCTGCCCGATCTGAAACCTAGCGTTGCGGACGGTAGACATCATACAAATCCGGTTCTCCAAGTCTTCCTCGGAATAAGATCGAAGCTCGGGGAGACTGTCAACTTAAGTTGAGGCCTTAGTACCAGCGGCGGTTCGACCACATGAACTGCTCAGGTGTCTCGCGGATCCACGTCTCAAAATGACGCTAAATCGCCGCGGTGATGTTGCGGATGTCCTCGGCCTGATTGTTGGTGCGCGGAATCCTGAGCTCGTTGACATTGACGTCGAAGCAGGCGCGGTTGCCGATGCGCATGCAGCGGCCGATCCAGATACGCGCGCCGACTCTGCGCGCGATCATCGCCGCGATCGGCATGCTCTTGGCGGGATAGCCGAAGAACGGAACCGCGATGCCGTGCGCGTCCCACAGATCTGAAATGAAGCCGAGGCGGCCACCCTGGCGGACGTAGTCCATGATGAGGCGCGCGGTCTTCTGCGTCTCGTCTTGGCCGGCCGCGCGACCGCGGCCGAACAGACCGCCCGGGTATAGCGTCTCCCGCTGCGAGCGGAGATAGCGGTCGACATACGGATTCTTCACTTGGCGATAGACGCCGGCCGGGCGCACGCCGGCAAGCGTCACCGGCCACATGCCGAGCTCCCAATTGCCCATATGCATCGTGACGATGAGGGCCGGGCCCATCTTTTCCTTGTAGCGGCTGATCCAATGGCCATTGGTCACATGCAGCCGGCTTGGCTCCTTCAAGATGCGGTCGATGCACATGGTCTCGACCATGACGCGGCCGAGATTCTCCCAGGCGGCGAGCGCGATCTGCTCGCGCTCTTCCGGCGTCTTCTCCGGGAAGGCGCGCTCGAGATTGGCGAGCGCCCGCTTATGGCGGCGATTGCGCCGAGCGATGATCCGCCACGCCTTGGCGGAAATGGCGCAGGCGAGGTCGAGCGGAAACAGACGGACGAGACCGATCAGAAAGCGCAGGCCTACATATTCGGCCTGATAGCGCAGGTCCTGCAGGAACGTAAGCTTCTTGGGCGCGGCCACCACCACTGGCTGAGGTCCTTGTTGCTGAAGCAGTTTTTGCGGGCGAGGGAGCTTCCTCGTGGCAAATGCGCTTCCCCGCGTCAAGCCTCGGCGGCCCGCATCAGGCGAGGCAAGCTGCTCGGCGGCTCAAGCCCGACGCGCATCACCAAGCGGCGTAAAGGAGGCAGCGCATTGAGCCCGTGAAGAACGATGCCGCGTGCAGCCTGAAGCGGAACGAATCCCGTGAGCAGCGAGCGATTAAGGAGGTCGACGCCGACCGCGCGGGAGAGAACGTCGAGCCGCCGCGCATTCATGTACCGTTGCAGCACCTCATCGCCGCCCGGATCGGCGCCGTGACCGAGCGCATCTGCGACGCAGTCGGCAAGCGCCGCAGCATCCCGGAGCCCGAGATTGAGTCCTTGCGCACCGATCGGCGGCAGGATGTGTCCGGCCTCTCCGATAAGGGCGGTACGCCGCGCGGCGAGAGTCTTCGCGGTCAGACCGGCGACGGGAAACGAGCTGCGCGGTCCGGCACTCTCGATCTGACCGAGAAGGCCATCGAGCCGACCAGCGAGCGCATCGGCAAAGCGCTCGTCATCGCGTTTCATGAGCGAGGCGATGTCGGACGCCGAGCCGACCATGATCAAAGCGGAGGCGCAACAGTCCGGGAGGGGCACCGTAGTCAGCGAAGCTCCCTCGCTATGGAGTTCGATCGCGACGCCGTCATGGGGACGGCTGTGGTGGAAGCTCGAAGCGATGGCGCCTTGCTCGTAACGCCACTCGCTGACGTCGATGCCTGAGGCTTCGCGGCAAAGCGAGCGCCGCCCGTCTGCCGCGACGACGAGACGCGCCGTAACGCGGCGCCCGTCGGCGCAATCGAGCCTGACGCTCTCATTCTCGATCGTGACGCGCTCGACGCTCGCGGGGATGATCGTGCCGAGCACCTCTCGTGCCCGCGCATAAAGCGCCTCGACGAGAGCCGTGTTGGCGATGTTGAAGCCGAAGGCGGGAAGGCCGAGTTCGCTCGCCCTAAATTCGATGTCGGGGGCGCGGATCAAGCTCCGCGAGGCATCGATGATGCGGATGGCTTTGAGCGGAGCCGCCTCCGCGGCGAGGCGGTCGAAGACCTTGAGCGTCTTCAGGAGATCGACAGAGCTTACGAGCAGCGCCGCCGTTCGCGTCTCGGCGGAAGCCGCACTGGCCTGTGGGGGCGGTGGCCCAATGAGCGCAACATCTGTTCCGACATGAGCAAGAGCCAGGGCAGCCGCAAGTCCTGCGGGACCGGCCCCGACCACGGCGACCGGGCAGTCATGCGTAGCCTTCGAGCCGACCGTCCCGCTCATCCCGTCCTTCACCGCCGCGCAAATTGACCCGGTCGCCAGCCTAACGCCGAGAGGCCTCGGTGGCCATGTCGGCGCGTCCATAAAACGCCGCGTCAGCGGCGCCAAAGCGAAAACCGTTCTAACGATCGCGGAAACAAAGAAAAGCGGTGACGTTGCCAATCACGACTGAAATGATAGGATTTAGCCTAGTCACTGAGGGCAAATCGTCATGATTCACGGACCGCTTTATCGCTCTCGCCTAACCATGCGGGGCCGATGGCCCTTTGCAGGGGAGAATCGCGGTCTTCCATGCATCTACCCACGCGGCATCTCCACCGCATGCTGTAAAGGAATTGATATAGCTTGTTGCTGAACACTACGAAGGTGATAGGGTTGAACTAACAAAAAAACGGGGGACTAAGCGTCATGACTTGGGGACTGGGGTTACGCTCTCGGCTGCTCATTGCCGCCGGTGTCACGCTCTTAGGCGGCGCGATGACACATGGGCCGGCGAGGGCCGCCGATCTTGGCGGCGATTGCTGCTCGGATCTTGAGGACCGCGTCGCCGAACTCGAAGCGACAACCGTGCGCAAAGGCAACAAGAAAGTCTCCGTGACATTGTACGGCAAGTTGAACAAAGCCGTGCTGTTCTGGGACGACGGCGCCGAGAAAAGCGCTTACGTCGTCGACAACAACTACGAATCCTCACGTTTCGGCATCAAGGGCTCGGCGAAGATCGGCGGCGACTGGTCGGCGGGCTTTCGCCTCGAGGCCGAGAACCTGTCCGCATCCTCCAACATGGTCAATCAGCTCGATGACGACGATGGTACGCGGTCAGGCGGCGTTCTCGGTAACGAATCCCGCCTGCTGCTGTTGCGTCAGTCCTACATCTATATCGACGACAAGAAATTGGGCCAGGTGCGCCTCGGGCTAACGGGGACACCGATTTACAACATCACCAAGGACACGAACGTCACCGAACTCGAAGACACCACGCATTCCGACGATCGGATGAACATGGGCTTCTTCCTGCGTCCGAAAGGCGGCAACACCGAAAAGGACCTCTCCACTCTGAAATGGTCCGACATCTCGCGCTGCTACGGTTCGAGCAACGCCTTCGTCTGCTCGACGCGGCGCAATGGCGTGGCCTATTGGACGCCGAATTGGGAGGGTTTCAGCGCTTCGGTGGGCTATTTCGAGAACGACATCTGGGGCGCCGCCCTTCGCTATCAGAAGGAGTGGGGCGAGAACTGGGAGGTCGGCGGGGGCTTCGGCTATGAGAATTACCGCGACGAGAACATCCAGAATTCCGGCGGCGGCCTGAACGGCTTCAAGCGCGACATCAACGAGTGGGCGGGTTCGGGCTCGATCAAGCACAAGCCGACTGGCCTGTTTTTCGTCGGTGCCTATAGCCATTCGGAAAACAACAACTCGAATAGACAGAATGCCGGCATCTATGACCACACGAACTCGCCCGAGATGAATGCCTACGATCTCCAGATCGGCATCCAGCGCAGCATCCCATGGTTCGGGCTGGACAAACTGGGAGAGAGCTCGTTCTTCGGCGGCTTCAGCAACATCAACGACGGCATCGGTGGCGCTTGCGGCGCGACGCGGGCGTGCAAGGTCGGAACCTTCGAGAACGTTCCAATTCCGACCGAGATCACCGGGGCCAATGTCGATCGCTGGTATCTCGGATACGACCAGGCAATGGATGCGGCTGGCACCCTGCACCTTTACACCGTCTATCAGCACTTCACCGCGGACGTTGACTTGATCAACTCCACACTCGCTCACGTCGGAGCGCCGCTAGACGATTTCCAACTCATCTACACGGGAGCGCGTCTCGACTTTTAGCTCTGCTCGCCTATCCCTGAGGAGAGCAGTGGAGGGCCGCCCCCGGGCGGCTCTTCTAATTCTCAATCGCCCGATTTCTTCCATCGGCTTCGGCGCGGCGGTCGGACTACTCGGCGCAGATCCGAATGTTGAGAGAGTGCATTCGGCGCGGAGAAGAACATGTTTGTTTCGCGATATCAGTGGCTTAGAAGGGATCGGCAAAGCCAGACGCCCAGCCTCGCTACTCAAGTCTTTGTGTTGCTTCTCGGCAACAGATTTGGGCAAAAACCGGCCTGTATTATGGCTGTCATGAGAACGTCATTGCCCAACTTATACAACGCTAGGGACGGCCGCAGGACTTCCGCGTGAAGTGTGAGGCCCTGGGCGCATGAGGTGTGAGAGGCGGGGGAAGTCTCTACCGAAGAAAGCTGGGTTACCAAAACAACACCCATTAACAGTGGAGAGGGGTCATGATCGGGGGATTTAAGGGGGCTGCCAGCCGGTTGGCGCTTGCTGCGTTGTTGGGCGCCACGGGAACGGTGGTCTTCATGCAAAAATCAGCTAAGGCAGCCGATCTCGGCGGCGATTGCTGTTCCGATCTCGAGGACCGGGTCGCCGAGCTCGAGGCGACGACCGTTCGCAAAGGCAACAAGAAGGTTTCCGTCACTCTGTACGGCAAGGCCAACCACGCCGTGTTGTTCTGGGACGATGGGAAAGAGAAAGGTACTTACGTCGTCGACAACTCTTACAAGTCCTCGCGCTTCGGCTTCAAGGGCTCGGCCAAGATCACCGGCAATTGGTCGGCGGGCTACAAGCTGGAGGTCGAGGACGTTGCCGCCGCCTCGAACTCCGTAAACCAGATCGACGACAACAACGGAACGCGCTCGGGAAGCAGTCCCGACCCGAGCCAACTCTTGTTCGTGCGGCATTCGTATATGTACTTGAACAACAAGGAGTACGGCGAGGTTCGCTGGGGTATGACCTCCATGCCGAAGGATGACATCGTCAAAGACACCGATGTCACCGACCTGGAGGACACCATGTTCTCCGACAACATGATGAACCGCGGCTTCTTCCTGAGGCCAAAGGGCTTCAACACCGAGGTCGGTGGTGCGGGTCAGCTGAAATGGCGCCAGATTTCTTCGTGCTATAGCGCCTCGGACGCCTTCGACTGTTCGACCCGCCGCAATGCCGTGACCTATTGGACGCCGGCTTTCTTCGGCTCGTCCGAGGGCAAGGGGTTCACCGCGTCTTGGGGCTATGGCGAGAACGACATTTGGAGCGCGGCGCTGCGCTATAAGGACGATTGGTTCAACAAGGCCTTCACGGTTGGTGCCGGCGCCGCTTATGAGAACTTCCGCGACGAGAATATCGAAAGCGCGGGCGGCGGTCTCAACAACTTCAAGCAAAACATCGACGAATGGGCGGGCGACGTCTCGATCAAGCACAATCCAACCGGCCTCTTCCTCTTTTCCGCCTGGAGCTTGTCCAGCGACAGCGCCACCAACCGGGATAACGCTGGTATCTATACCCACACCAACTCTCCCGACATGAATGCCTGGGACGTCCGCGGTGGTATCCAGCGCAAATTCTCGATCTTTGGCCTCGACCAACTGGGTGACACCTCGTTCTTCGGCGGTTACCTCGAGATCAATAACGGTGTTGGCGGCGCTTGCGGTGTGTCGCGGGCCTGCAAGGCGGGCACGTTCCCCGACCTCGCCATCCCGACCGAGATCACCGGTGCCAAGGTGACGCGCTGGTATCTTGGCTACGATCAGGCGATCAACTCGGCGGCGCTGCACCTCTACGGGGTCTATCAGCACCTCACGGCTGATGTTGACCTCGTGAACTCATCGCTGGCCAAGGTCAACGAGCCCCTGGACAACTTCGACCTCTTCTACACAGGCGCTCGCATGTATTTCTAGAGCGACAGCTCCCCCTTCCCAGGAGCCAAGCGGGGGCCGCCTATCGGGCGGCCCTTTTCTTTACGAGGCGAGGCCGCGGAATAACCAGGACCTTTGTTGCCGGGCGGCCACAGACCTTCGCCAGGGAACAAGAATCATCAATCTTCACAATGCTTTAATCGCAACGTGGACAAGCTTGCCTGCCGCTTTTCCGGAGCGCATCCTTGGCCCGCGGAGACGTTCGATGCGGAGGATCTTGGTCATTGCCGGATTGCTCGCCGCGCTGCCCTTTGGCAGCGCTCCGGCTTTTGCCTTTCAAGAAACGCCGGTGCCGCCGCCCTCCGCCTTGGTCGCGGCAACTCCGCAAGCCAAACCCGCACCTCTTCAACTCGCCACACCGCCGGGAGTCAGCCCCGATCAGAAGGTCGACCAAGGGGGCCTCAAGGTCTTCGGCCACACCATCCTACCCAAGCTCGATTTTGGGCTTGAACTTCTCTATGGCGAGGACGAGCCGCCGTTACAGCTGCAGCAGGGCGGGCCATCCTTCGACGACCCCCAGGACGTCACCGTGCTCGGGAAGGTCAAGCGCCACTTCTAGAGCGAGGAGCGAGCCTATCGGGCGCGCTCGGGGCAGGGCGGAGCGCCGCGTGACCTTCTCATGATCAAGCGCATCGCCGCCGCCTCGGTGCACCTGCTGACCGCCTCTGGTGCCGTCTTTGCGCTTCTTGCGCTGGAAGCGGTGCACGCCGGCAACGTCCAGATGATGTTCGTCTGGCTTGGCATCGCTCTCGTCGTCGATGCGGTTGACGGGCCGCTCGCACGCCTCATTGACGTAAAGACCGTGTTGCCGCGCTTCAGCGGCGAACGCCTCGATCTGATCGTCGATTATCTCACCTACGACGTCGTTCCCGCTTTCGCGTTGACCCAGTCGGATCTCTTGCCCGAGCCGTTCCGCCTGCCAGCCGCCATCGCCATCCTGCTGTCGAGCCTGTTCCATGTCTCCGACGTCGAGAGCAAGACCAAAGAGGGCTATTTCGTCGGCTTCCCGGCGATCTGGAACATCGTCTTGCTCTATCTGTTTGCGCTCGCGCCGCCACCCTATATGGCACTCGCCATCGTTGCGGCTTTCGTCGCGCTTACCTTCGTGCCCATCCTTTGCGTACACCCGTTCCGTGTCGCGCGGCTTCGCCCGCTGACCTGCGTCGTGACGTTGCTTTGGATCGGAGCGGCTGCCGTGGCAGTCGCGCTCCCGTTCCCGTCGCCGCTCTCAGTCCAGCTGCTGCTGATCGTCGCCGCAGCCTATTTTGCCGGCGTTGGATTCGCCCGGGCGCTCGCCCAGGGTTGAGTTTTTTCGAGCCCCTGGCATGTCGCCATGGACCTCGCTTCCCGGCTAAGCTAAAGCTCAAGCGGGGACTTGATTGCCGCGACCGCTACACCTTCCTGACGCATGACGATTATCGACTGGCTCACCGATCCGCATGCCTGGGCGAGCTTCATCACGCTGAGCGCGATGGAGGTCGTGCTCGGCATCGACAACGTGGTCTTCATCTCGCTGATGGTGTCGCGCATGGCGCCCGAGCAGCGGCTGACGGCACGGCGGGTCGGTCTGTCGCTCGCGCTCGTCTTCCGCGTCATCATGCTGGGCGGTATCGCCTATGTCATTCACCTGACGACGCCGATCTTCTCCATTGCGGGTTACGACTTCTCCTGGCGCGATCTCATCCTCATCGCCGGTGGCCTCTTCCTGTTGGTGAAGGGGACACGCGAGATGCATCACGACATCGAGGGAGGCGATGAGGAGGAGGGGAGCACCGGTGCCCGCGTGGTCGATTCCATGGGCTCCGCTATCGTCCAGATCGCCGTCATCGACCTCGTCTTCTCCATCGATTCGATCATCACCGCCGTCGGTATGGCCGAGCATGTCGAGATCATGATCGCCGCCGTGGCGGTCGCCATCCTCGTGATGTATTTCGCCTCTGAGCCCGTGGCGGCTTTCATCGAGCGCCACCCCACGACCAAGATGCTGGCGCTGTCCTTCCTGCTGCTGATCGGCGCCGCCTTGATCGCCGACGGCTTCCATTTCCACATCCCGCGCGGGTACATCTACTTCGCCATGGCCTTCGCCGCCGCCGTCGAGGTGGTCAACGTGATCGCCATGCGCAGACGGCAGCGGCTGAGGGCGGCGGCGCGCGCCAAGCCGGGCCCCAAGCACTGATGCAAGGCCGCATGCTTCGCGCCGATCCATCTTAACTTTGTCACTTAATTCCCTTTGCTTGGCCGCAAATTGACCGCGATTCCGGGGCGCTATCCGCGCGTCAGTTTGAATGACAACAAAAAGGGGAAGCGATGAAACTCGGAGCATTCGTCATGGCTGTGGGGCTTGTGCTCCCGGCCGCAGCCGCTCTTGCCGAGCCCGCAACGCTGTCGGGGGAGGAACTCCGCCAGGCGATCAGCGGCAAGACCGTTTACCTCAACATCTCCGGCTTCGAGCTGCCGATCCGCTATGCCGCTAACGGCCGCATGTCGGGCAAGATGAGCACGATCGCTGCGAGCTTTTCGCGTGGCGACGGCTCCTCCGACCACGGCAAGTGGTGGGTCGCCGACAATCAGCTCTGCCAGCAATGGTCGAGCTGGATGGATGGAAAGAGCTATTGCTACAAGCTCACGCGGAACGGCTCCACGGTGCAGTGGCTGCGCAACGACGGGCACTCCGGCACGGCCCGCATCGGCGGCTGATCGCGCTGCCAGTTCACCTGGCTTGAGAGCTTAATTGTGCAAGAGCCGCCTTCGGGCGGCTCTTCTGCTTTCCGCGTGGGCAGTGTGATGCGCATGCGCAACAGGCGGCCGGAAAGACGATGGTGCGTGCAAACTCAACTCTGGGGTCGTTGCCGGTAACGTCGCGTTTGCGTTAGGGTGGTAGAACGTATTGCGTAGCGTTTCTTGTGCGTATGACTGTCACACGGTTGCGTCGGTTGCGTTGCCCGGTAGCGTAAGTAGTTGTCCTCGGATTCTAACCATATCGACTTGTTGCGCCGTGGCCCTCGGGCATGGAACGCTTGGCGCGCGCAAAATCCCGACATTACCCCGAGCTTGATTGGCATGACGCTGAGCGTGGCCGAGCGGCAGATGGGCCCGATCAATGGGGGCCCGATCAACCTAGCCGGAGCGCGGCTCAGGCACGCGTCGCTTCGCTTCGCCACTCTGAGCGGGGCCGATCTTTCCGGCGCCGACCTCTCCGACACCGATCTCAGCGAGGCGCGGCTGAACGGCGCCAATCTCGCCGGCGCCGATCTGACCGAGGCTCTCCTCGATCAGGCTGACTTTGCCGGCGCTCGCCTTGCCGGCGCCAATCTTTCCGGCACGAGCCTGCTCGAGGTCCGCAACATCATGCAAGGTCAGATCGACGAGGCGGTCGGCGACCTCCTAACCCTCCTGCCGCCGCATTTGAGCCGCCCACGCTCCTGGACCGGAACCGTGTCCCCGGTCGTGGGCGGACCGCAGTCGCGCTCCACTCCCGACGCGAGGCCGATCAGGAGCAGGGATCCTGTGCCGCAGGTCAAAGGCGAGAGGGTCTCGTGGCTTGTCGGCGGCCCTCGCTCCAGCGAAGCCCGCGCCCGCTCGACCACGCCTGTGCGCGATCCGCAAGGGGTCTAGCGGCGTCTTCCCCGCATGGCGGGGGTTCGAGCGGCGAATTGAACACACCTGCCTATTCAGCCTCGCCGACGATGCACCCCACGCGAACCTCGCCCGCTGCCTCGAACGAGGGAAGCTCTCGACCAGTGAGGCAAACTGAATCCCCACGGTCGAGTAGCGCCTCGCCGCTCTCCCGACGGGTGAGGCGAATTAAACGCAGATGCCGCTGGCGGAGCCAAGCCTATCGAAATCACTGGCCGGTAGTATTCTTCACCAGGCCCTT
Source organism: uncultured Alphaproteobacteria bacterium (assembly GCA_963742355.1). GTDB lineage: Bacteria > Pseudomonadota > Alphaproteobacteria > Rhizobiales > Methyloligellaceae > Methyloceanibacter. The sequence goes on from CAVULQ010000013.1 coordinate 20,158, forward strand.
GCCGCATGCGTCCTTGAACTCATCCGCTGAAATCTTGCCGTCACCATCGACGTCGGCAATTTGAAAGTTGACGATGAAGGGCACGGCTTGATCCTTAGACAGGGCGTCCCCGTGAGGCGATGCCATCTGCCAAATAGATTGACACTGTTGGTCATTGAGCACGGCGCTCGGTCGGCCCGAGGTCATATTGTTTGTGCCCTGGGCGAAAACAGTGCCTGCACTCAGCAGCAGCGCAACGGATGCGACGGTTACTCTCATGTTTCCTCTCCTGCGCAGCACGAGGTTAGCCCTCGATCCATTTTACCACCGGCAAGGCTTTTAAAATGTGACCACGGTGAGCCGCATTATCCTCTTCGCCCTCGCGGTTTTTTCCGAACTCGTCCGCTAGTCACCACGGCTTGCGCAGCTATCAGGATGCTTGTCTCCTAGATGCGATGAAGCCCCACACCAATAGGATAAGGACAGCGCCCAAGGTCGCACCAAGAAACCCTGCGGTCTGTCCTTCTTGGTACCAGCCTAGGGCTTGACCAAGGTAGGTCATGACGAACGCTCCCGCGATTCCCAGGAGCGTTGTGAGGATGAAGCCCTGAGGTTCATGTGTATCGCCAGGGGTTATAAACTTAGCCAAAACACCAGCGATAAAGCCGATCACGATAGTCCAGAGAATCCACATCATGTCTGTCTCCCTCAGGTCAGTTCGTTCCGACACGAGTTCTGAGTTTTGTCATGGCTTGGTATCTGCAACGCGTTTGGTGAGACGAAAGTTCAGCACGCCATCAACCTCGACCAAGTCGGCAATCTCGAAAATGCCGACACAGTTCAGCCGGGAATATTTGCCGGTCGGCGTGCCGTCCGGTGTCACTTGGTCTTCCGTCATGATGACCATGTGCCGGTCGCGCAGCATGTCGAGCAACCCCGCATACTTCGTGCGCCAACCAGGCTGCAACGCGTCGGCGTGCTTCGCATGGTCATAGTGGTAGTTCAGCCCGTTGAAGTATCGCTTGTGCGCGGTCGGCAATCTTCCGAACTCGCCCGCGTCGGCGTACCACTTGCCTTGATGGCCTCTGACTTTGACGGTCGGTCGCATGGCTTGCTTGGTCATGGCTTAGGCCGCCTTGCGCTTCCGTTGGTTCTGGCACCGGCAACGCGGACCTTTTGTCGGCGGGAGGGGGTAGTCTTAGGCTAAAGCGATTGATTCGTCCTGGCCGACCTTAAAGCTAAAGGCCCTATAGGTTCTTCCCGGCTTGCGCCGACAGCGGGGGGACGCAGCGCGCCCGAGTTTCGACCTTTGATGCCATCTGCTGCGCGCGTTTGCTACGCCAACTGTGTAGAGAGATAAGGCCCTAAGCCGCCTTGCGCTTCCGCTTGGTGGCATCGAGCCTCGTGACGTTGGGTGAGGGGGCGAGCAAGCCGCTGATGTAATTCGCCACTGCCTCAAGCGCGGCAGCTTTCTCAGGGTCATCGCCGAAGCGAGTGTAGATTGCCTCCTTTGCGAAGCGGGACTTCCTTTTGCCTTGTCGGAAAGCGGTTGAAATGTAGGTGGAAACCGACAGACCCCCAATAAAACGGTATTCTGCCGAAATCTGGCGGATGGGGAGGGATTCGAACCCTCGAGACGCTTGCGCGCCTGCCGGTTTTCAAGACCGGTGCCTTCAACCACTCGGCCACCCATCCAATATTGGAGTTGCGGGAATTCTTGAATCCGATATTGCGCGCAAATCGAACCGCGTTGATATCGCGGCCAATCAGATAGTACTTGCCTCAAGATCACGTCAACGACGGCAGCCACCCATGGGCCGTCGGGCGAAGCGTTTGGCGCGACTGGCCAATCCACATCCGGACGTCAGGCCGCATCGACCGCCGAGCTCTCGACCACCCCGATCCGGCAGGTCTTCTTCCTGAACACTTTGATGCTCAGCCCCCGCATCCTGACGCGGAGCGCAACGAGGGGGCGCTGCTTCTCCATTGGGAATCGGAGGCCCAAAGATTGGGCCCTGTTCTGGAATCGCGCAATCGTGTGACGGCGACTCCCTTCGGCAAAGCAAATTGTTCCCGGTGTTAGGAATTGATGTGTTCTCGGCGGAATCTTGCCGTCAATGATCACGAGGTCGAAGACACCGTCGATCTCGGCCTCGTCCGAGACCAGACGCAATCGGGAGCGGAGGTTCGTTGGGATGTTCAATTCAAGCTGATGTTGACAGAAGCCGTTATGCTCAAGGGCAATGACCTCTCTCGATTGCTGCAGCAGGAGGTATGTGATCGTCCCGATCCCCGCGCCAAGTTCTAAGACGCGCTTGCAATCGAAGGTGCGAAGCACTGCGGCAAGGTGCGCCAGTGAGATGCGCGATGCGATGTGATCCGCACCGGGCCGCGAGACAAATCGCCGATAGACTTTCGCCGCTGTTACCCAATCCTGAATGCCCGGCGATATCAGCATGAGCAATCGGCCCCTCTATCCGCTCTCGAGATCGGGGCGATACGTGTCATTCCCCAGTGAAGGCCCTCAATCAGCGGCCAGCGCGATTCGGACTTGATTAGTGTCACCGGGGAAGGGGGCATAATCCGGGCCCGAAAAGGGCGATACATCGCGCCTCACCTTGCGTCGTGCGGGATGTGGATGAATGCTCGCGCATGAGCATTTTTGCTTGTGCAGGGAAGCAAGCGCGTTCCTTCATAGGTCCATGACGGGCAGCAGCGATCCTTACGGGCGTGACGCGAGGCGTCCTTACCACATTCCGCTCAAGGGCTGGTGGCAGGTCGCGCAAAGAGTGTGGAGCGAGGCTAGCCGCGACAATCTCACCGTGGTCGCCGCGGGCTGTGCCTTCTATGCGCTATTTGCCATCTTCCCGGCGCTCTCGGCGCTGATCTCGCTCTATGGGCTAACCACGGACCCGGCCACGGTCGAGAGTAAGTTCAGCATGCTCTCATCGGTCCTGCCGACGGAAGCCTACGACATCGTCATTCAGCAGATCCGCAATCTTGCCGAAAGCTCGAACCGAGCGCTCGGCTGGAGCTTCGGCTTGAGCATCGGGCTTGCGGTGTGGAGCGTCATGTCGCTCACCCAAGCGATCTTCGCCGCCCTGAACATCGCCTATGAGGAGGAGGAGCGGAGAAGCTTTCTCCGCTTCTATCTGAGCGCCTTCATCTTCGCGCTCGCCGGCATCATCGGCGGCGTTGTGATGTTGCTCGCGATCGTCTACGTGCCCATCCTGTTCGCCTATGCCGGCTATCTCGAGGGCTACGAGCAGATCATCGCCGTCGCGCGCTGGCCTCTGATGGCCCTTTTCGTGCTGTTCATGCTCGCCGCGCTCTATCGCTATGGCCCGTGCCGCAGGAGACCCAAATGGTCGTGGGTGAGCGTGGGATCGCTGTTCGCCACCGCACTCTGGCTGCTCGCCTCGGCCGGCTTCTCGTTCTATGTCGCGCATTTCGCGCAATACGACAAAATCTACGGCTCGCTCGGCGCGGTGATCGTGCTGTTGTTTTGGCTTTATCTCACCTTCTACATCGTATTGCTCGGCGCCGAGATCAACGCCGAGCTCGAATTGCAGACCGCGCAGGACACGACGCGTGGCGGGCCGCGTCCCTCGGGCAAGCGCGGCGCCTTCGTCGCCGATCATGTGGCGGGAGGTCCGCAAGGCGCCAAGCGCCCGGCAAGCCCGGTGACCGCCGATCCATCAAAAGCGCAGCGCGGCGGAAGCGGCGAAGCTCAGATCTGATCGGGGGCGCTTCGCCGCAACAGGCGTCGCCGCACGAGGCCGGCGCAGACCACGAACAGGGCCCCCAATGTCGCGCCGACGATCCACACCGTATGTGCCGTGGTCTGATCGAGATTGGCGGTGAACAGAGGATCCTTGGCTATGATCTCGCCGCCGATCCAGCCGAGCAAAGCGCCACCCGCCCACACCACGATGGGGAAGCGCTCGAGCATCGACATGACGATGGCTGCACCGGCCATGATCAAAGGAATGCTGACGGCAAGGCCGAACATCAAGAGCGCATAGCTTTGCGGTGCTTCGAACTTCTCGGCGACTGCGGCGATGGCGACGACGTTGTCTAGGCTCATCACCACGTCGGCGATGGCGACGATCTTGATGGCGCGAAAGAGATTGTCGACCGGCTCGATGTGACCGTTCTTGCCGTTCTCCTCGGGTCCGAGCAGCTTGACGGCGATCCACAACAGCAGCGCCCCGCCGACCAGCTTGAGGTAAGCCACTTGCATCAAACTCGAGATCGCGCCGGCGAACACCACGCGGAGGCTAATGGCAACGATGGTGCCGAGCACGATGCCCCAGAGACGCTGCTGTGGCGGGAGCTTACGGCAGGCAAGCGCAATGACGACGGCATTGTCGCCCGACAATAGAATGTCGATCCAGATGATTTGCAGGACGGCAAACCAGAACCCGGGATCGTCGACGTTCATGCTATTGTTCGCCCCCTCCCACGCGACATTCTGAGCCTAGCTCCCTCCAGCCGGCCCGGGACTACCCATTGCCGTCAAAAGCGGCAAGGACAAGACCGGATATATGCTTTTTGCAACGAGATTGAAGGAGGGCTTCCGCGATTAGTTTCACCTGCTGAGCAGCAAGTTTTCAGCGAGATTTTCCATCCACGACAAGCACGGGTGGATCGCTTATGCTCGCTTTCGTCTATTAGCGAATTGGGCCGATTGGCCCACCTCTGGGGGGAAGAAGCGATGAACCTTGATCCAGTTCTGGTCAACCCACTGATCGCCTTGATCGCCGGAATCTTGATCCTGCTCATGCCGCGCCTGCTCAACTACGTGATAGCGATCTATCTGATCGCGATCGGCATCATTGGTCTCGCCCACCACTTCCAATAAGGAGGCCCATCAAGCGTGCGCTCGTGTTGCCCCGTCTGGCCGCGAGTGTCATCGTCTCGAGACGAAGTACACGTCCTTAACGGTTCATAGCCAACTAGAACACGGCCCGTCTATGGCCTATAGTCCGGGTCTCACGCCCAACATGCGAGGAAGAACCCGTCCAGGAAAGGGCGGCATCGATCCTTTGAAATATCAGGGCAACGGGCCGAGGCCCGGGCCGATCGGCCTGACGACGACGACGGCGCATCTTGCCCTTTGACGACACGTTGCGGGAAGACAGGGGTATCGAGCGGTTTGGAAAAAGAAACCGGCCAAGCCAGGTGGTGCCGCGGCGGTGACGCTCGGAATTCACCCTTCGCCTTCTGGTCGAGGCTGCTCGGGCTTTGCCTCGTCGGCTCGCTGGCGCTGATCGCAGCTCTTGGTGCGCGCGCAGGCTTTACCGGCAATCCAAGTTTTCCCGCCATGCAGGCGTGGCTTGCGGCTCCCCCCGTCACGGGGTCGCTGGCGGCCAATGCGGCCACCGAGAAGAGCGATGCGCAGCCACTCGCTTATGTCTGGTCTGCCACGCGCATCGAATCGGTCATACGGCTCCGCGGCTCGGTGCCCTCGGAGGAGGACCGTCGCACGGTGCTCGGCATGGTCAAGGCGCACTTCCCCGATCTCGAGGTCGAGGACCGGCTCAAGGTCGCCACCGGCGCGCCGGCGAAGGAGCAATGGCTCGGCGCGGTGAGCTTCGGCCTCAAGCAGCTCGCTTATCTGAAGCGCGGCTCGGCGCGTCTCCTCAATGTCGGCTTGAAGGTTGACGGCGAGGCGCGCACCGCTGCCGATTATGCCGACGCGAAGAAGGCACTTGCGGGACCATTGCCGACCGGACTGACCATTCTCGATGATGACATTAAGCCGCCGATGGCCGATCCCTTCGTCTTCGTCGCCGATTTGTCGGCCAATACGCTGACCCTCTCTGGGAGCGTGCCGAGCGAGGACGCGCGCAAGCAGGTGCGGGAGCTCTCCCGCCAATTGTTCGAGCGTCCCGGGCTCGACGATCGGCTCGAGCTCGCCTCGGGGGCGCCGAAGAATTGGGACGACGCGGTCACGGCCGCGCTTCACGCGCTGAGCCGGCTTGATTCAGGCAAGGTCTCGCTTTCGGGTCTCGCCGTAACCATCGAGGGCGTGGCACCCGACAAGGGCACCGCCGTCGCCGTGTCCTATCAGCTCAGACGCGACTTGCCCCGCTTGTTCTCGACCTCTGAAAGCATCAGCTGGAAGGAGGCGTCGGCCGCGCCCGACGACGCCTCGCGGCTGATCCCGCGCATCAAGGCGATCGCCGACAGCAAGGGTCGTTTGCCGAACGGCGATTTGCTCCCACTCGAGCCTCCGCTTGAGAGCGAATGATGCAGCTCTCCAATCTTTGGCTCTATTTCCTTCTCGTTTTTGGCGCTGGGTTTGTTGTGGGCTGGGTGAGGCGCTGGCCGGTGCGGTCCTAGTCCAAAGATGGAGCCCGGCCGGGCACGATGAGCAATTTCGCTCTGACGACCTTCATTTTGTTCGTCTTTGTCTTTGCCTCCGGGCTTGCGCTCGGAAGCCTGGCACGCGGTCGCTACGAGCAGCAGAAGCGGATCGCCGCCAAGAAGCGAGGCAAGAACGGGAACGCTCAAGCAGGCTAGCGCTCAATCGTTGACGGCGAAAAAGGCCGCAATCGCCTCGATCACGTCTGGTTCCTTGAGCACCGGGGCGTGGCCCTGGTCAGGCACGGTCATGCTGCGCAGATTGGGATGGCGCTCGATCATGGCCTCGACCGTGTCGGCGCTGAGCACGTCCGAATTCGCGCCCCTGATCACCAACACCGGCACCTGGCCAAGCGCGATAAATTGCGGCCAGAGATCGGGAACCGAGCGGCTGAGATCGATCGTGCCGAGCGCGCGGCCGAGCCTCCGGTCGTAGGCCAACGCCGGCCGACCCTTGCGGTCGTCGAACACCTCTCTTGCCATCTCGTCCCATTGCGTGTCGGTGAATTCCGGGAAGGCGCGCTCGTTCATCTCGCGCAGAATCATGACTGCGTCGGGCCAGCTCCTCGGTACCGGCATGCGCCCGACATAGCCTATGATGCGGGCAAGCCCTCGCGTCTCGATCACCGGGCCGATGTCATTGAGCACGACGGGTCCCATAGCCGTGGGGCGGACCGCCGCCATCATCATGGCGATAATGCCGCCGCGCGAGGTCCCGACGATCCCCACGCGGTGAAGACCCTGAGCGGTGAGGAAGTCGAGCGTGTCGATCATCTCGATGAAAGGGATGTAATTGCGCCAGTTGCGGTCGTATTGCGAGCGGCCCCTGCCACGATAATCGAGGCAGTAGACGTTGCGCGGCTTCTGGGCGTGGGTCGAGAGATAGCTCGCAAGCTTATGGAAGTCGCGCCCGTTGCGGGTCAGCCCCGGCAGGCAGATGACGCTCCGCGCCTTCTCGTCCGGAGCGGGATAGTGGCGGACATACAGCTTGAGATCGTCGAAGGACGCATAGGTGATGTCTCGCGGCGGCGGCGCCGTGCCAGGCTCGGGCATCATCGTGATATCGGCCTAGGGAGCGTGTCCAGAGCAGTTGACGGGCGCGTTGATCGCGCTTGTCCGGTAATCTTCAGCAAAGTTCACGAGGGAGCAAGCCCCGAAGCAGGATGCGCGGCGGTTCTCACTCAGACTTGGCTTGCACCACCGAAGCCTCGGCCGAAACCGCGGCGTCGCGCGGGATACGCTTGCCGCGATTGAGGTCCTGGACGAGCTGGAGCGCCTGCGTAGGCCCTGCCAGACGCGAGCGATAGAGCTGCAGGGTCTCCATGATCTTCTGCACATATTGGCGCGTCTCGGTGAACGGGATGCGCTCGATCCAGTCGATCGGATCGACCTTTGGATCGCGGGGGTCGCCGAACTCCTTCATCCAATCGGCGACGCGGCCACCGCCGGCGTTATAGGCGGCGAGCGAGAGGAAATACGACCCGTTATAGCTGTCGATCAATTGCTTGAGATGCGCCTCGCCGAGCTGAGTATTGTAGGCGGCATTGGTGAGCTGGTTCGCGTCGAACTTCACCTTGTAGGCATTGGCGATAGCTCTCGCCGTGCTCGGCATCAGCTGCATCAGGCCGCTCGCGCCAACCGGGCTCTTGGCGGCGGCATTGAACTCGCTCTCCTGCCGCGACAGCGCATGCACCAGCGCAGGATCGACGCGCTCGCTGAGCAGGCTGCGGAATTCCGGGATGACGCCGATGGGAAGCGCATAATCACCGACGGGCAGATCGCGGTTGAAGGCGATTTTGGCAAGCCTTAGCGCGAGTTGCGGTTGCCCCATTTGCTTGGCAAGCTCGGCCAGAAGCACGACCTCTTGCGGGCTATCGAGCTTGCGCGACAGAGCGAGGAAGAATTGTCCCGTCACCCCGTCGAGGCCGACATCGTGCGCAACGCCGATGGCGCGCACGGTATCCCGCGACAGGAAGCGCTGAATGTCGGCATCGGTTGGCAGCGGAGTGGATGTGACCTCGAGACGGGCGGGTTTCGGATCGAGCGCCTGGCGCCCGAGCTGCCCGTAGAAATATTGCGGGTATTTGGCTGCCCCGTGGAAGTGGACGATTGCCGAGCCGCGGTCGCCGAGCGCAAGCGAGGTTCGCCCGAGCCAATATTCGCCGAGCGCGATGCTCTTCGAGCTTGTCGCCGCGCTTCGCAGCGCCACGAAGTGGCGCAAGGCGGTGTTGGGATCAGCGAGGAATTTGAGCGCGATCCAGCCGGCGAGGAACTCGGCCTCGATATAGGCGTCGCCCGAGACGAGCCCGTGCTTCTCGGCGATCTCGTAGGCGATGCGAGCCTGACCGGCGTTCAGCGCCTCGCGGCAATTGACGCGGCGCTCGACCCACCAATTGTTGAGATCAAGCAGAACGTTCGGCTCGCTCGGAGCGTCCAGCAGCATCTTCCACGCTTCTTTGTCGCGGTCCTTGCGCCGGAGCCACTGGATGCGATTGAACCGGAGGCCGGCGTCGGCCTCGACCGCATTGGCAGGGAGAGCATCGAGCAGCTTGCCAGCGTTTCCGCCCCGCTGAACCACGGCAATTCGCGCGGCGATTTTCTTCTGCTCATCGGCCGGAAGAAGCTTCGCGACGCGGAGCGCCGCGGCGATGGACGATTTGTCGTCCGGATAGAGCAGCCGGTCGATGCGCGCACGATGGGCATCGGCGGTGAGCATGTAGCCGTACTTGGCGAGGATCTTGGTTTCGACCGCCTGGTTGAGCTGGTGGTCGCGCCACGCCGAGGTGACGAGGTCGCGGGCGCCTTGCTCGTTGCCGTCTTTCAGATAGACACCGGCAAGCGCGGCCTTGCCCGCGCCCGTCTGTGGACTCGACGAGGCGAAGAACGCCTTGACCGCCTCGGGGCTCGCGTCGTTGAGGAAGAGAGCGGTCTCGGCCTTCTCGCGAAGATCGTCCTGAGCCGGCCAATCGGGGTGGGCGAGGCGGAACTGCTCGATCTGTTCGCCGCTCCCGTTGACGCCGATTGAGCGATAACGATACCAGAGCGCAAAGGCGCGCGCCGCTGCGTCCTTGATCCCGCCTGCGGCCGCCGTGCCACCTCCGTGCAAGACATCCCTGAGAGCAGACTCGTCGCCGTCACTCAGGTCATAGGAGGTGAGGGGCTTCAGGATCGCGGCGTAGTCCAAAGCAGGAGCTGGCGCCTGGATGGCCGGCGTAAGCGTGCCCTTCATGACGACGGGAAGCGTCGCCTTGCGGTTGGGATTGGGATCCGGCAGCGGCGTGTCGTCAGCGGCCCCGGCTGGTGCAGATGGAGCAGCAGGTGGCGCGGCTGGTGCCGCTTGCCGCGGCGCGGGCGGTGGCGGCGGGACCAACGAGGCCGAATGTGGGAGCAAGGAGATTTCCTCAGCCGCCGCAAGCACCGGCGCGCCGGCCGTGGGGTTACGGTCGGGCAGGGGGACGATCGACACGTGCGCCGCCTGATCGGATGTCGGGGTGACCGTGGTCGTTGCGGCGGCCACCTCATCCGCTCCCGACGCATTGGGGTTGCGGTCGGGAACGGCGGGACTCGGGGTCGCCACGGCCTTGGGATTGCGGTCGGGCGGCGTCAGCACCTGAGCGGCAGCCAGTGCATCTGAGGGTGCGACGGTGCCAGCAGTCAGTCCGACGCTTCCCGTTGTCGTGGCATCGCCCGCAACGGTCTGCGGAGTGACCGAGATGGTCTGCGGAACGGCGACGGTTTGCGGTGTGAGAGGATCACCGGAGGCTGTCCGGTTAGGGTTACGATCGGGAAGCGGAGGAGGGACGGCGGCCTCTTTCTTCGTCACCGCGGCGGCGCGATTGGCCTTTGCAGGCGCGTGGTGTCGCGATTTCGCCACGGCGATAGCCGGCGCGAAACACGCAAAGAGCACGAGCAATGATAGAGCGTGCGCGGTAAAGCGTTTCATCTCGTCGAACGGGACCGGTTACGATCCTGGTAAAGGTGGTCAGGACGTCCCCCGAGCCGGGGAGCCGCGACGAAGAGGGCACTGTATCGTGCCTCGATTCAACAATGTCTGAAAAAATCCGGCGGGAGTGTGGCCACTAATCGGTTTTTGGCGGAAAGTCGCGGCTTTAGCCCTTTTTCTCGCGAAGGTTTCCACTGAGGTTTCCAGAAAAAGTTTCCACTGTGTTCGATCGATCACAGTCGAAGTGACTTGCGTCGTGACGTTGCGCAATTAATAGAAACACATTGTCCTTCCCCGCGCGGTCCTTGGTCCTGGGAATCGTCTCGTTGTCAGAGAATGCGAGCGTCAAACAAGCGTTAAGCTGCTCCGCCGATCGCTTCGCGGAAACCCCGCCGTCTGCTATCGTCTACGGTGGGGCATGTCGGGTTGGAGTGCCCCCAGGGAGAAGAACGAAAGCTGCAACAAGAGAGGTGGAGCACGGCTATGATGAAATCCCGGATTAAATTGCCAGTTCTCTCATTGGCGGTTCTGTTGATTGCATTTTTAAGTTCGTTTGGCCTTTCCAGCGAAGCGTGGGCGATTTGTTCTAACAAGTGCCAAAAGGGGTGGGATGCTTGCAATAGTTGGTGCGCCGATCACAACAAAACTACAAATAGTCAAACTAAGTGTCTTCTTAAATGTGCTGCCTATTGGGATTCAGGCAAAAACCCGCAGTCGATAGGTCCGTCCGATCCGAGCAATGCGCGGCCGGGACAGGCACAAGTCAATCCGCCGCCAAAAGCTCAATAGTCAACTGGCGTCGCTTCCTCTCTTCGCCAGCGGTTTAGTAGGGATTGGGTTGGCATGGCAGGCGTAGGAAGCGCGGGCCAAGCCGCTCTAGGGCCGAGCGCAACCTAACACCCGCGTGTTTGGTCATAAGCCGACGAGCGCGCGGCTCGCACAAGCCCTCCACAAACAGTCGTTCAGCGAATGAAGGGTCGGGCAACGCGTGCCCCCGCCCGGCTGCGTTCAGCCGAAGGACCTAACTAAGTCGAGCCGTGGCCCTAAAATCGCGTAACCGGCGGAAAGATGACTTGGCGAGGCACTGGCGATCAGATGAATTCTGTCAAAGCCATCCTAAGCGACTGGCTAACATGGACTTTGTAGGACCAGATAGCGACCGCACCTGAGTGGTCGCCAGCGTCTTAGGCCACGACTGTTGCAAATGCGCATCGTCTTGCCGCTTCATGGCTCAGCCCCTATTGTCCGCCCGATTTTGTGACGCCGTTCACCTTGAGCGCATGCGTCCGCCCCAGGAGCCGCCCCTTGCCCATCCCCCCATTCAAAGGCTCGATCACGGCCCTCATCACCCCGTTCAAGAACGGCAAACTCGATGCACAGGCGTTCAAGAAGCTCGTCGAATGGCAGATCGACCAGGGCGCGCACGGGCTCGTGCCGTGCGGGACCACGGGCGAATCGCCGACGCTCACCCATGAGGAGCACAAGCAGGTCATCGAGCTTTGCATCGAGACGGCGGCCGGTCGCGTGCCGGTGATCGCGGGCACCGGCTCGAACTCGACCGCGGAGGCCATCGAACTGACACGCCATGCCAAGGAGGCCGGCGCCGATGGCGCGCTCGTGGTCACGCCCTATTACAACAAGCCGACGCAAGAAGGGCTCTATCTTCACTACAAAGCGATCAACGACTGCGCCGATATCCCGATCATCATCTACAACATCCCGGGACGCAGCGTGATCGACATGTCGGTCGACACTATGGCGCGCCTGTTCAAGCTGTCGAACATCGTCGGGGTGAAGGACGCGACCGCCAACATGGCGCGCGTAAGCCAGCAGCGCGCGGCGCTCGGGTCCGACTTCATCCAGCTCTCGGGCGAGGACGCGACCGCGCTCGGGTTCATGGCGCATGGCGGGGTCGGCTGCATCTCGGTGACCGCCAATATCGCGCCCGCGCTTTGCGCCGAGTTCCAGCTCGCCTGCCTTGCCGGCAATTTCCGCTTGGCGCTTCAGCTGCAGGATCGGCTCATGCCGCTGCACGATGCTCTGTTCGTCGAATCCAATCCCGGCCCGGTGAAATATGCCGCCTCGAAGCTTGGGCTATGCAACGGGGAGACGCGTCTTCCGCTTGCGCCGATCACCGCCTCTTCGCGCAAGCGCGTCGACGATGCCCTCGCCACGGTCGGTCTCGCTCTCGTCTAGAGCCCAAAGGTAACAGGTCATGGCGCCGAAGCGCGAGAGCGGCAAGCTCGTCGCCGAGAACCGGAAGGCGCGCTTCAACTACGACATCGGGGAGAAGCTCGAGGCCGGCATCCAGCTCACCGGCTCCGAGGTGAAGTCGCTGCGCGCAGGCAAGGCCAACATCGGCGACTCCTATGCGGCGAGCGAAGGCGGCGAGCTCTATTTGGTCAACGCCCACATTGCCGAATATGTTCAGGCCGGCCGCAACGGTCACACGCCCACGCGTCCGCGCAAGCTCCTCCTGCACCGGAAAGAGATCGGGCGGATCGCGGGTGCCATTCAGAGAGAGGGCATGACGGTCGTGCCGCTCAAGCTCTATTTCAATGCGCGCGGCATCGCCAAGGTCGAGCTCGGGATGGCCAAAGGCAAGAAGCTGCACGACAAGCGCGAAACGGAGAAGAAGCGCGACTGGGATCGGCAAAAGGGGCGCCTCATGCGCGAGAAGGGGTGAGGGCGTGAGCGAGGGCGAGGCCGATCGTGTCAAGCCAGGGGCAAAGCTGCCGCTTTTCGCGCTCCCCTCGACCGACGGCAGCGACGTCTGCCTCGCGACGCTTCCCGGTCAGAGCGTCATCGCCGTCTATCCTTGGACCGGACAGCCCGGCCTGCCCAATCCTCTCAATTGGGATGACATTCCCGGCGCGCATGGATCGACGCCGGAGCTCGAAGGCTTTCGCGACTGCTTCGAGGATTTCGCCAAGCGCGGCGTGACCATCTTCGGCTTGAGCCGGCAGACGACCGACTATCAGCGCGAGATGGTGACGCGGCTCCGCCTCCCTTTTCTCGTTCTGAGCGACGCGGACGGCGCGTTCGCCGCGGCTCTGCGCTTACCGAGCTTCGCGACGGGCGGAGAGAGCTACCTCAGGAGGCTGACGCTCGTCGTGGCGAAGGGGATGATTGAAAGTGTCATCTATCCCGTGCCTGATCCTGCGGGTCACGCCGCCGATGTGCTGCGCAGGCTGGGCTAGAGCGCGTCGTCTTCGGTGTCCTCGACCGAATAGCCAAGCCGGTCGAGCCCTTCCTCCAAATAATCAGGAAGGAGCGGCATGCCGATCAGGTAGTCCTCGGTGCGATTGGTGCGCTCGGCGCGGGCAGTGGCGACGGCCTCGTCCAACTCCTCTGGTGCGAACGAGCCGCGACCGATCCAGGCGAGCGCGACGAGGCTCGCCTGCTCGTCCTCGTTCAGATCGCGGATAAATTCCTTGAGCTCGGCCCGGGTGGCGTCGTCGGAGAAATCCTCGAGAATCAACTCCGCGTCGTGGTCAGAGGTGGCGCCATCGTCCCAGGCCGCAACCTTGGCCGCCATCTCGCGCGCCTTGAGGATGACGAAACCGATTTTGTCGCTTGAGATTTCGAGCCCCGCCATGAGGACGTCCACCACCAAAGTCTAACCCGAACGCGCAAAGCATGCCTGAGTTGAAGGATGGCAGCAAGGCGGCTCAGTGTCATTGTGGATGCTATTGATGACCACGGAGGCTTGCCGAAGCCTCCCCGACAACATGCTCGAACATGGACGTGGTCAGCCGCCCCGTATTCGTGTTCTGCCGCGAGCAGTGATAGCTATCGAGAAGGATGAGCCCGGAGGGGAGTGTGTGACGCGCGCCATGGGCGAAGGGGTAGGCACCTCGCTTGAGCTCGAAGGCATCGAGGATGCTGTCATGGGCGATGCGGCCGATCGCAAGCAGCGTTCGGAGATGGGGGAGGGTCCTTATCCGCGCGATCAGGAACTGCCGGCAGGTGGCAATCTCTTTTGGCGTAGGCTTGTTTTGCGGCGGCACGCAGCGCACGGCGTTCGAAATCATGCAATTGACGAGCTGAAGAGACTGCGGCTCGGCGGGGTCGTGCCGCCCTGTGGCCAATCCGAATTTCAGCAGCGTGCGATAGAGAAGCTCGCCGGCGTGGTCGCCGAGAAAGGGCCGCCCGGTACGGTTGGCGCCTTTGAGGCCGGGTGCCAGCCCTACGATCAGGAGCCGCGCGTTCTCGGGTCCGAAAGAGGTGACGGCGCCGTTGAACCAGTCGGGATGGACCGCAGCATTCTCCGCGCGGAAAGCGACAAGCCGCGGGCAGAGTGGGCAGTCTTTTGCTGGCTCTGGCTGTTGACGTGACACACTTGTCGCTGGCAGCACCATGCGGCTCACTTAAGTGCAGTCTCATCGCCGGCGTCGCGCTTGGCGACCAGCGCAAGCGCCGACCAGTCCAGAGCCGCTCCGCCGGAAGCGATCAGCGTCAGGAAGCGATCGGAGATGAGGCTCGCAAGCGGCATGGGCACTTTCAACTGCTCAGCTGCGCTCAGGGCAAGCCGCACATCCTTGCTGCCCAGCTCCGCCTTGAAGCCTGCGGGCTGAAAGCGCTCCTCGGCGATCAGCGCGCCATAGGTCTTGTAGACGGGCGCGCCGAATAGCGTGTTGGTGAGGATGTCGACGAAGCGAGCAGGATCGATCCCCGCCTTGCTCACGAGTGCAATTCCCTCGCTCAAGCCTTCGATGACCGAAGCGATGAGGAAATTGCCGGTGATCTTCACGACGTTCGCCATCGGTCCCCGCTCGCCGATGACGAAGTGCCTCTGACCGAGCACGTCGAACAACGGAGCGCAGATCGCCACCGATTCCTCTTTGCCGGCTGCGACAATGAAGAGCTTGGCTGCCGCTGCGGCTTCGGGCCTGCCGAACACTGGCGCCGAGACAAGCTCCTGTCCTTTTTTTCGATGCGCTGCGTCCAGCCGCTCGGCGAGCGCCATGCTGATCGTGCTCATCGAGAGATGGATCGCGCCAGGCGCGAGCGCTGCGAGGATGCCGTGCTCGCCGAACACGACATGTTCGAGCGCGTGATCGTCGGCGAGCATGGTGATGACGACCCCGCCGCAGGCGGCATCGCCGGGCGTGCCGGCGAGACGCGCCCCCTTGGCAACGAGAGCTTCGGCCTTGGCTGGCGTGCGGTTATAGACGGTGAGCGCGTGTCCAGCCGCCAAGAGATTGACCGCCATGGCGCTCCCCATGTTCCCCAGTCCGATGAAGCCGACCTGCATCGTTGCCTGCCTCCTTCGTCATTGTAACGGTTTCGGAAGGCGCGAGGGTCAGGTCTCGATCAGGTCCTCGGATTCGAACTCGTCGAGCGGCTCAGGCCCTGGGCGGCGCCGCTCGCCGCGCTGTCCGCGCTCTGATGGGTCGCGGCCGATCTCCTCTTGGAGATTGGCAAGATCGATGAACTGATCGGCCTGGCGGCGCAGCTCGTCGGCGACCATCGGCGGGTTGGTGGTAAGCGTCGAGACGACGCTCACCCGCTTGCCCTTGTGTTGCAGCGCCTCGACGAGAGAGCGGAAATCGCCGTCTCCCGAGAACAGCACGATATGGTCGAGATAGTCCGAGAGCTCCATGGCATCGACCGCAAGCTCGATGTCCATGTTGCCCTTGATCTTGCGGCGGCCCGCCGCATCGACGAACTCCTTGGTCGGCTTCGTCACCATCGTGTAGCCGTTATAGTCGAGCCAATCGATGAGCGGCCTGATCGAGGAGTACTCCTGATCCTCGGCGAGTGCCGTATAGTAGAGAGCTCTGACCAGTTGGCCCTTGCCGCGGAACATCGCGAGCAGGCGCTTATAGTCGATGTCGAAGGCAAGCGATTTGGCGGTCGCGTAGAGATTGGCGCCATCGATGAAAAGAGCGATGCGCTCGGTCGGATAGAAATTCATGTGAGCTCCGTTCACTGCAATATGCCAAGAGTGTGAGAAAGCAGCCTCTCACAAATGCGTCACTAGAGGGCTGCGTTGACAACATAGGTGTGACAACGTGGCTTCGCAATTGCGTGCGCGTGGCAAGATCCTGGTAGGAGTTGGTGCAAATTATCCTGGACCTTGGGGGACTTCCTCCGAGGCAATTGCACAAGCCTTGAGCGAGATCGAACGCGCTCATGTCAGGGTCGAGGCGGTCTCGCCGTTCTATGAAACAGAAGCGGTGGGCAATGCGCGGCAGCCGGCTTACGTCAATGCGGTGGCACTGCTCGACACGCCTCTGTCCCCCGAGGCGCTGCTCCGCGTGCTGAAAGGGATCGAGCGCCGCTCTGGCCGACGCGGCGGCAGGCCGTGGGGTCCCCGCACGCTCGATATCGACATCATCGATTATGACGGCCTCGTCCGTCATTGGCGCGGACAGAAGTCCGACTTCAGACGTGCCGGCCCGCGACCTCTTGTCCTGCCCCATCCGCTCGCGCATGAGCGGCCCTTCGTGCTTCAGCCGCTCATCGACGTCGCACCCAAGTGGCGCCATCCTGTGCTGCAAAAGAGCGCGGCAGAGCTGTTGCATGCCATGCCGAAGGCTAGCCGGGGCCGCGTGCTTAAGCGTCTTTAATCCCCATAGCCGCTTGCTTAAGCGTCTTTAATCCCCATAGCTCAGACCGGGAATTGGCCCCGGTAGATCGTCTTGATCTCCGCCAACCGCCTCGTGCTCTTTGGCGTCGCAGCGAGGTCGGAACCGGCCCTCGCGTCGTACATGCGGTCATAAGCCTCCTCGGCCTCAAAGAAGCGAAGGCGCTCAAGAAGCTCAACGGCGGTAACCGTCTCCTCGACCACTTGCCGCTAGCCCTAAACCTGAGCTTTACCTTGCTTGGTACCGGCGAAGCGCCTAAATAGGGGCAACTTCCGCATCTGACACAAGGATTTGCTGATGGCTCGCGTTACCGTCGAGGACTGCATCGACAAGATTCCGAACCGCTTCGAGCTCGTGCTTTTGGCCAGCCACCGCGCGCGCACCATCTCGGCTGGCGCCCAGATTGCCGTTCAGCGGGACAACGACAAGAACCCGGTCGTGGCGCTGCGCGAGATCGGCGACAAGAAAATCTCCCCCGACGACCTCAAGGAAGACTTCATCCACTCTATGCAGAAATATGTAGAGGTGGATGAGCCGGAGGCAGAGGCCGTGCCGATGCTCTCGACCGACACCAGGATGCCCGTTCTCGGCCAGGACGACCAGTCGACCGACACCGCGATCGACAAGATGACCGAGGAGGAGCTGTTGCGCAGGATGGCGAGCCAGGCACCTTCGGATGGCTCCAATGCGGGACCGCGCTCGCGCTGACCTAGCCTCACGCCGCCGGCGCGGTGATTTCGGCACTCCCTATCTGACGGGTCATTGCGGCATGGCGCCACGCCCGAGGGCGGGGAACACGTCATGACTACCCGCCAATATGAGCTGGTCGAGCGCGTGCTGAGCTATCAGCCGAATGCCGACGAGGCGCTGCTCAACCGCGCCTACGTCTATGCCATGAAGGCTCACGGCAATCAGAAGCGGGCCTCGGGCGCTTCGTTCTTCTCCCATCCGCTGGAAGTGGCGACCATCCTTGCCGAGATGCGGCTCGACGATGCCACGATCGCCACCGCCCTCCTGCACGATACGATCGAGGACACCGAGACGACGCGCGGCGAGATCGACGCGATGTTCGGGCGCGAGATCGGCACGCTCGTCGACGGTCTCACCAAGATCAAGAAGCTCGACCTCGTTACCAAGAAGGCCGAGCAGGCCGAGAACTTCAGGAAGCTCCTGCTCGCCATCTCGAGCGATATCCGCGTGCTCCTCGTCAAGCTCGCCGACCGCCTGCACAACATGCGCACGCTCGAGCATGTGAAACCCGCCAAGCGCAAGATCATCGCCGAGGAGACCATGGACATCTATGCGCCGCTTGCCGGCCGCATGGGCATGCAGTGGCTGCGCGAGGAGCTCGAGGATCATGCCTTTCGCTGGCTGAACGCGGAAGGCTACGCGGCGGTGGTCGAGCGGCTCAAGATCTTGCGCGAGCGGAACCAAGGCCTGATCAACGAGATCGAGACGGCGCTTACCGGCAAGCTCGACGAGACCAAGGTCCCGGCCATCGTCGCTGGCCGCGAGAAGAAACCCTATGCGATCTGGAGCAAGATGGAGCGGAAGCAGATATCGCTCGAGCAGCTTTCCGACATCTACGCCTTCCGCATCGTCGTGCCCGAGGAGAAGGACTGCTACGGCGCGCTCGGCGTGGTCCATACCACCTGGCACGCCGTGCCTGGCCGCTTCAAGGATTACATCTCGAACCCGAAGCAGAACGACTACCAGTCGATCCACACCACCATCGTCGGGCCGCGCCATCAGCGCGTCGAGCTGCAAATCCGCACCGAGCGCATGCATTCGATCGCCGAATATGGCGTGGCGGCGCACGCCCTCTACAAGGATGCGATCAACGGCTCGGGCCCAACCAATGGGATCGTGCCGAGCCAGGACACCAATGCTTATCGCTGGCTGCGCCATCTCGTCGGCATGCTGCTCGACGGCGACAACCCCGAGGAGTTTCTCGAGCACACCAAGCTCGAGCTGTTTCAGGACCAAGTGTTCTGCTTCACGCCCAAGGGGCGGCTGATCGCACTGCCCCGCGGCGCAAACCCCATCGACTTCGCCTATGCGGTCCACACCGGCATCGGCAACACTTGCGTCGGCGCCAAGATCAATGGACGTCCGATGCCGCTCACGACCGAGCTCAGGAACGGCGACGAGGTCGAGATCGTCTGCTCCAAGGCGCAGCTCCCGCCGTCGGCCTGGCAGAGCCTCGCCGTCACCGGCAAGGCGCGCTCGGCGATCAGACGCGCCACTCGCGATGCGGTGCGCGCCCAATACGGCAAGCTCGGCCGCGAGATCCTGGTGCGCGCCTTCCAGCGGCGCGGCAAAGTGTTCAGCGAGGAAAGCCTCGGCCAAGTGCTTGGGCGGCTGTCGCAGAAGACCGCCGATGACGTTATGGCCTCCGTCGGACGAGGCGAGCTTGCCTCGGCTGACGTGGTGCGCGCGGTCTTCCCCGAAGAGACCACGGAGCCCGCCAAGCGCCGCCGCAAAGTGACGCGGAGCGAGGAGGGCTGGTTCGGCCTTGGCAAGGTCATGGGGCTCAAGTTCCGTTGGCCCGGGTCAGGCGGGCGCGCCGCCAAGGATGGCCCGAGCGGCATTCCCATCAGGGGATTGCGCGGCGATTTGCCGGTGAATTTCGCCGATGGCGGCGCGGTGCCTGGCGACCGCATCGTCGGCATCCTCAACCCTGGCCAGGGCATCACCATCTATCCCATCCACGCCGAGGCGCTTAAGGCCTTCGACGAGGAACCCGAGCGGTGGATCGACGTGACCTGGGATATCGACGAGGACAATCCGCAGCGCTTCCCGGCCAAGCTTGCGGTGACCGTCCTGAACGAGCCCGGCAGCCTCGCCCAGGTGGCGACCGTGATCGGCGAGGCCGACGGCAATATCGACAATATCAAGATGACGAACCGCGTGCCCGACTACACCGAGATTTTGATCGACCTCGAAGTTTGGGACCTGAAGCACCTGAACGACATCATCGTAGGGCTGAGAGCCAAGGACGTGGTTTCGAGCGCGGCGCGAGCGAGTAGCTAGAGCGCCCAGGCGGCTGAAAACTAGAGCAACTTAACCTAAATATGGTACGCGTCTCCCGCCAACGCCTTGCCATCATCTGGCGGTTGGTTCGGGCGCAATTTGCGAGGTCGTAATGTTGTTCAGGCGCCGGGAGGCGGAGAGTTGGTTTGAGCGGGTGCGCGTCCATCTTTGGCCGCGGCGCAGCTTCAGCCGCTCCGGCCGCTACGTCGTCTATCGCCTGCGCCGCTTGAGCGAATCACCGCACGCGGTCGCGCTCGGCTTCGCCGTTGGCGCCTTCTCCGCGACCACGCCCTTTCTCGGTACTCACATGGTCATGGCGGCTTTGATTGCGTGGATTGTCGGGGGCAGCATCGTCGCTGCCGTTCTCGGGACTTTCCTCGGCAATCCCCTAACCTATCCGCTGGTGTGGTACTCGACCTACCAGATCGGCAATCTCATGCTCGGAGGGCGGGCGGCCAAGCATCACATCGACCTCTCCAATGGCATTTTCCAATCCTCGCTCGCCAAGCTCTGGCCAATCCTTAAGCCGATGTCGCTTGGATCCATTCCGGTGGGTCTTGCCATCGCCGCGTTGTGTTATGTTCTCGTCAAGCCGATGGTCGAGGCCTACCGGAATCGCCGTCTCCGCGAGCTCGAACTCAAATCCCGCGAGGCGCTCGGCGCTCCATGACGGCAAGAGCTTCGGCTAAGCCGCGCCACCTGAAGGGTGCGCCGCCGATCCGCCTCGGTATCAACATCGACCACGTCGCCACGCTCCGCAACGCGCGGGGAGGGCGAAACCCGGATCCCGTGCGCGCGGCGAAGCTCGCGGTCAAGGCCGGCGCCGACAACATCACCGCCCATCTTCGCGAGGATCGCCGCCACATCACCGACGAAGACATTGCGCGGCTTACGGCTGCCAAGCTCGCCCCGCTCAATCTCGAAATGGCGGTGACGGAGGAGATGCTTCAGATCGCGCTGAGAGTGAAGCCGCACGCGAGTTGCTTGGTGCCCGAGCGCCGCCAGGAGATCACGACGGAGGGCGGGCTCGACGTGGCGGGACAAGTCCACACGCTCGCGCCGTTCGTCGCAAAGCTCCGCGGCGCCGGCATCCAGGTCGCTCTCTTCATCGACCCCGAGCCGGAGCAGATCGAAGCCTCAGCCAAGGTCCTGACTGACGCGATCGAGTTCCATACCGGGACCTATTGCTTGGCGGCGACCAAAGGCGACGGGCAGCGGAGCGAGCGCGAGCTCAAGCGCCTCGCCGACGGCGCACGCCAGGCCGCAGGTCTCGGGCTCGAAGTCCATGCCGGGCACGGTCTCGATTATGATAACGTCGGCCCGGTCGCCTCGATTCCCGAGATTGTCGAGCTTAATATCGGTCATTACCTTGTGGGCGAGGCGATTTTCGTCGGCCTTGCCGCGAGCGTCGCACGCATGCGCGCGGTGATGGATTGTGCTCGCGCGAAGCTGCGGCATAGCGACACGGAAGCGAGCCTCGGTACGTGATGATCATCGGGCTTGGCAACGACGTGATCGACATCAGGCGGGTCGAGCGCACGATCGAGCGCTATGGCGAGCGCTTTCTGTGCCGCATCTTTACCGATGCTGAGCGACACAAGTCCGACAATCGCGCGGCCCGCGCCGCCTCTTATGCCAAGCGCTTCGCCGCCAAGGAGGCCTGCGCCAAGGCGCTCGGCACCGGCTTCCGGCACGGCGTGTTTTGGCGCGACATGGGCGTCGTGAATTTGCCGTCGGGCCGTCCGACACTGGAGCTGACCGGTGGCGCGGCGAGGGCGCTTGCCCGACTCACCCCCGAAGGTCATGAGGTGCGCATCGATCTGTCCATTACCGACGACTTTCCCACGGCCCAGGCCATTGTCATCATATCGGCCTTCAAGGTCTCCATGCGCGATTGAGCGGTTTGCCTGATCGCGAGCGAGAGGCTATAGGGGCGCAACCCCGAGGGCGGCCAAGGCCGCGCGCAATGAACTTCAGGAGAGCTTCGCAACATGAGCGTTGAGGCGGAAAAGGCGGAAGCCAAGACGAGCGTCAAGGACACCGTTCGCGTCATCATCCATGCGCTGATCCTCGCCTTGCTCGTGCGGATCTTTCTTTTCCAGCCCTTCAACATTCCCTCGGGCTCGATGATCCCGACGCTGCTCATCGGCGATTACCTGTTCGTCTCGAAATACAGCTACGGTTACAGCCGCTATTCCTTTCCCTTCGGGCTGAACCTCTTCTCGGGGCGCGTCTGGGCCAAGGAACCCGATCGTGGCGACGTGGTGGTGTTCAAGCTCCCGCGCGACAACGAGACTGACTACATCAAGCGCGTGATCGGCCTGCCGGGCGATGAGATCCAAATGATCCACGGCGTGCTCAACATCAACGGCAAGCCGGTGCCCAAAGTGAAGACCGACGACTTCATCGCCGACGACGCGTCGGGCCGAGAGCGGCACATGGCACGCTACATCGAGACGCTTCCCAACGGCGTGAGCTACCCTGTCCTCGATCTCGTCGATGACGGCTTCGGCGACAATACCGAGGTCTACAAAGTGCCCGAAGGCCACTTCTTCATGATGGGCGACAATCGCGACAACTCGACCGACAGCCGCTTCCTGTCCGAGGTCGGCTTCGTGCCGTTCGAGAATCTGGTCGGCAAGGCGCAGATCATCTTCTTCTCGATCAACGACGAGGGGAGCTTCTGGCAGGTGTGGGATTGGCCGGAAAGTGTTCGCTGGTCGCGCATCTTTCATGTGGTGCGCTGAGCTTGCCGAAACGGCGACATAAGCCCGTTGGCGAATTGTCCGCCACGCTCGGACACGAATTTTCCAATGCCGCGCTGTTGAAGCTCGCGCTCACCCACGCGAGCGCGCGCTCGGGCGGCAGGCCAAACGAGGACAACGAACGTCTCGAGTTCCTCGGCGACCGCGTGCTCGGCCTCGCCGTCGCCGAGCTTCTCGCCGACCAGTTCCCAGATGCTTATGAAGGCGAGCTTGCCCGCTGGTTCAATCATCTGGTCCGTGCCGAGACTTGCGCCGAAATAGCCCAAACCTGGGAGCTCGGCGACTTCATCCTGATGAGCGGCGGCGAGGCGCTGAGTGGGGGGCGCGGCAAGAAGACGATCCTCGCCAATACCTGCGAGGCTGTGCTCGGCGCGATCTTCGCCGATGCGGGCTTCGATGCCGCCCGCGCCGTGGTGCGCCGCTTCTGGGAACCGCATTTGAGCGAGCTCGAGGCGGCTGCTCCCGACGCGAAATCCGTTTTGCAAGAATGGGCGCAAGGTCGGCGCTTGCCGCTGCCGCGTTATCTCGAGGTCGCCCGCGAGGGGCCCGATCATGCGCCGCGCTTCACCGCCGAGGTGCAGATCGACGGCGTGGCACCCGAGCGCGGGCAAGGCGCCAATAAGCGCGCCGCCGAGCAGGCGGCAGCACTCGCCATGCTCTTGCGCGAAGGGGTCTGGCAGGCCCCGCATGATGACTAGAGCGAGCGCCGGTCGCGACCGGAGCAACAGTCCGTCTAAGAGCGTCGTCGGCGAAGAGGATACGCGCTGCGGGTTCGTGGCGCTGATCGGCGCGCCGAACAGCGGCAAGTCGACGCTGACCAATGCGCTGGTCGGCGCCAAGGTCTCGATCGTCACCCACAAGGCACAAACGACGCGGGGACCCGTGCGCGGCATCGCGCTGATCGGCAAGTCGCAAGTGATCCTCGTCGATACGCCTGGCATCTTTCAGCCGAAGCGGCGGCTTGACCGCGCCATGTTTGCCTCGGCATGGGACCGTGCCGGCGATGCCGATATCGTCGTGCTGGTGATCGATGCGCAGCGGGGCCTCGACCAGAGTCTCGGGGTGCTGTTGAAGCACCTGCCGGAGGTGAGGCGCCCCATCGTTGCCGTTCTCAACAAGATCGACCAGGTCTCGAAGCCCGAGCTGTTGCGGCTGGCAACCGACGTTTCGGCGATCAGGCCCTTCGAGCGCGTCTTCATGCTGTCCGCGCTGACGGGCGACGGCGTTCACGACCTCAAATCCTATCTGGCCGGCGCCGTACCGCCTGGACCATGGCTGTTCCCCGAGGATCAGCTCACCGATGTCTCTCTCCGCCAAAGCGCGGCAGAGATCACCCGCGAGAAACTGTTCTTGAGGCTGCATGAAGAGCTTCCCTATCAACTCACCGTGGAGACCACGGAATGGAAGGAGCTGACGGACAAGAGCATCAGGATCGAGCAGACGATCTACGTGACGCGCGAAAGCCAGCGCAAGATCGTGCTTGGCGCCAAGGGCCAGACCATCAAGGAGATCGGCAGCACGGCACGCAGCGAGATCGCCGAGATGGCGGGCGTGCCGGTTCATCTCTTCCTGTTCGTCAAGGTGCGCGAGCACTGGGGCGAGGATCCCGAGCGCTACCGCGAGATGGGGCTGGACTACCCGAAGAAGTGAGGGAGCCGCGAAAAGGCCTCTTTTGACCGCGGAACCCTCGCATTCGCCCCACGTTGACCCCTCAAGCGAAAGAACAGGAGTCAACGTCATGAAAGTCACGCTATATGCGATCAGTGCGGCTGCGTTGCTCGCCGCAACCGCTGTGCAGGCTGCCGAATTCTGTTCCCGGCAGCGTTGGAAACCCGCCGGCCGCTCCTATTCAGAGCTTCGGCGCAAGCCCCGGCATGCCGGGCGCCGGCGCGTCCCAGCCGGGCTATGGAGCACAGCCGGGCGCTCCGGGCTCACCGAGCTACCAACCGAATGCGGCGTTGCCTTCGCTCGGCAACCAAGGCTCGGCCGTCGCGCCCGAACCGGGGACGTCGGCTTCCGGAATCAACACGCCGAATTCGAGCAGCGGACCCGGTACGAGCAGCGGGTCGCTAGGGTCGACGGGAACGCAAAGCCCGAACAGCGGAGGCTGAGGCGCGCAATTCGCCGCACGGTCGATAGGACTTGGTGAAGGCCCGGGCATCGTCCCGGGCCTTTCCTCAAGGGTCGCTCGCTGCCAAACCGCCGCACGGGTCTTCCATTGGAGACCGTACCTCCTAGTTCTCGTTGCGAGCCACTCAACGACGACCAGGAGGTCACTCATGAAATCGTTTCTTCCAATCCTCGCGCTCGGTACCGTCTTCGCGGCGAGCGGCGCGGCAGCCAAATCGATGGACCACAACATCATCCTGTCTCCTCCCCCGCTGGTGACGGCGACGCCGATGCCGATGGTCAATTCAGGCGCGCTTGGGGTGCTGCCGCAGCAGACGATCGGGGTCCCGACCGGCAACGCGGGCGCGCTTGAAGCGTTGCCCCAACAGATGCTCGGCACTCCCATTGGCAGTGCAGGCACAATCAGCCCGGTATCCCCCAACACCATCGATATGCAGCAGAATTTCGGGGCGCTTCCCGGAGAGCCGGGATCTGCCACCTACGATCCTAACGCGGCACTTCCCTCGCTTGGCAACAACGGCTCAGCGCTCGCGCCGGACCCCGCCACCTCTGCGGCCGGCTTCAACTCGCCAAGCGTCAGCTCCGGCACCAATATCATCACGGGCAGTGGAGGCTAATCGCGCTGGTCGCGTCGATCGAATGACTCGATGGCACTTGAGCCGGCGGGTCATTCGACCCTAGGCTTGAACATGGACTGGAGCGACGAAGGCATCTTCCTCTCCGCCAAGCCGCTCGGCGAGGCGAACATGGTCGCTGAGGTTTTGACCCTTGGCCATGGACGCCATCTCGGGCTTGTGCGGGGAGGACGCTCGCGCCGCATGCGCCCTCTGCTCCAGCCAGCAATCTCATCCGCGTGACGTGGCGCGCGCGGCTCTCGGAGCATCTCGGCGGCTTCAATGTCGAGCTGATGGAGGCGCATGCCGCCCGTGTGCTGGACGACGCGCGGGCGCTCTCCGCAATCTCCACTCTGGCAGGACTTGCCCGGCTACTGCCCGAGCGGGACCCGCATCCCGCGCTTTATGCGACGGCACTGACTCTGCTGCGCTCCCTCGATCATGCCGAGCTTTGGCCGGCGCTCCTCGTTCGCTGGGAGCTTCAGCTTCTCGGCGATCTCGGCTTCGGTCTCGACCTCAGCGAATGTGCCGCGACCGGCACCGATGCCGATCTTGCCTATGTCTCGCCGCGTTCCGGCCGCGCCGTGTCACGCGACGCTGGGAAGCCTTATTGCAGCAAGCTGCTTAAACTGCCTGCGTTTCTCTTGGACGACGCAGCGGCGGCGAGCGATGCCGATATCCTCTCAGGCTTGGCACTGACCGGGCATTTTCTCGAGCGCGATGTGCTCGCTCCGCACGGCCTTGCCATGCCGCAGGCGCGCGAGCGCCTCGTCTCGCTGCTTGGCCGGGCGCCTGCCGCCGCTCGGTCCGCATGAGCAGCTAGGCTATTCTTCCGCGATGCGTTGCGGCTTGGGTGGCGCATGAGACTAGTCGGTGACGTTTTCGTTCTGATGGTTGCTGTTGCGGCGGCGGGCGGGGTAGGGGTTGCTCAAGCGCAGCAATTCGAAGTTCCCACGAGTGCCAAGGCGGCGATGATCTCGGACACCAACGCTTATCGCGCCACCAAGGGCTTGCCGCCACTGATCGAAAATACGGCAGCGAGCCGCGAGGCGCAGGCCTATGCCGATTATCTCGCCGAAACCACTAAGCAAGGTCACAGCGCCGACGGTCGTAGCCCGTTCTTTCGGCTGCGCACGAGCGGCGCAAAGTTCTGCAAGTTCCGCGGCGAGAATTGGCACGAGTTGTGGACGCGACCGGTGCGCGGCTCGCCTGAGGCCGCAGTCGCGGCCGCCATGACATTCTGGAGACATTCGCCGGGGCACGAGCGCGCGCTCCGCTCGGCTTCGACCGAGATCGGCGTGGGCGTGGCCGGCTGGCGGCACGGCGACCAGTGGTACTATCAGGAGATCCAAGTCTTCATCGATACGTCCTGCCTCAAGTCAGCACAGAGCGCCTCGAACGAGGAAGACGACGGGATCCCGCCGGTTCCCGACCGGAAGCCCACGCCATCGCGTCCTGAACGAAATCCGCTGCGCGCGCCTTGAGGCACGAGCGGTGAAGGCTAATTGACCCTGGCGCGGCACTCCCGCGCGCCGGCATCCCAGTACGACCCGTTGTCGCAAATCCCGGCTTTCAATCCCGAGATGCAACAGCTGTTCGAGGTAAGCGGGGGCACGCCTGCTTTTAGCCAGCATCGTGCCTTGGGGCCTTGCACGCCGGGCTTGACGTAGGTCCAAGCCTTGCACTTCGCATCGTTGGTGCAGGCCGACTCGCAGATATTGGCGTTTTCCGAATCCAGGTCGAAGCCCTTGTAGTCTTGACCCGGTCTATCGAAGTTCGGCTCGGCGAGCGGGCTCAACTTCAGCGATTGCAAAATCGAGTCGGCTGTGGCGGCAAGCGACGGCGCGAAGGACGGGACGGCGCAGAAGGAAAGAAGACCTAAGAGAAGGGCGGCGGCGTCAGTCGACGGCTCATTGCAGAACCTCCATGAGCTCCTTCCCGACCGAAGCAAGATACAGGAGCAAGTTTGCCAAGCCAATCGGTCCATATGAGCCGAGGCGGAAACGGATGCCGGTGCCGTGGCCGCCGAAGCGGCGCGTTGATGGCGCTTGGACGTTGCTCGCCCGAGTTCGATGCGTTAAGCGCTGGTCATGGGAAAGCGCGTAACCCCGCCATCTGATTCGCAAGGCCCGATCGAGCCCGTGGACCTGCGCGAGGCGCTCGAGCAGCGCTACCTCGCTTACGCGCTGTCGACCATCATGCACCGCGCCCTTCCGGACGTCCGCGACGGGCTCAAGCCGGTGCATCGCCGGCTGCTCTACGCCATGCAGCAGCTCAGGTTGGCGCCGCAAGGCGAGTTCAGGAAATGCGCCAAGATCGTCGGCGACACGATGGGCAATTTCCATCCCCACGGGAACCAGGCGATCTATGACGCGCTCGCGCGCCTTGCCCAGGATTTCACCGTCCGTTATCCGCTCGTCGACGGGCAGGGCAATTTCGGCAATATCGACGGCGATAATCCCGCCGCCGAGCGCTACACCGAGGCGCGGCTGACCGCGGTCGCGGCGCAGCTCCTCGACGGCATCGACGAGGACACCGTCGATTTCCGCCCCAACTACGACGGGCGCGAGCAGGAGCCTTCGGTGCTGCCTGCCAATTTCCCCAACCTGCTCGCAAATGGCGCCTCGGGCATTGCCGTCGGCATGGCGACGAATATCCCGCCGCACAACGCTGGCGAGCTGTGCGACGCGGCGCTCCATCTCATCAAGTTCCCCAACGCCACCGCCGACAAGCTAGTCGAACTTGTCCCCGGGCCCGATCTGCCGACTGGCGGCATCATCGTCGAGCCGCGCGAGCAGATCGTGCAGGCCTACAAGACCGGCCGCGGGAGTTTTCGGCTGCGCGCGCGCTGGACCCAAGAGGACACGGGACGCGGCACCTACCAGATCGTCGTCACCGAAATTCCGTATCAGATCCCCAAAGCGCGCCTCGTCGCCCGCATCGCCGAGCTGCTGCAGGGGAAGAAGCTGCCACTCCTTGCCGACGTGCGCGACGAGTCGACCGAGGAGGTAAGGCTCGTGCTCGAGCCCAAGAGCCGCGCCGTCGATCCCACGCTCCTCATGGAGTCGCTGTTCAAGCTGACCGAGCTTGAAACGCGCGTGCCGCTGAACATGAACGTGCTGAGCCGCGGTCAGGTGCCGAACGTGCTGGGCTTAGGGCAAGTCTTGCGCGAATGGCTCGACCATCGCCAAGTCGTGCTCGTCCGCCGCTCGAAGTTCCGCCTCGCCAAGATCGACCATCGGCTCGAGGTGCTCGACGGCTATCTCATCGTCTATCTCAACATCGACAAGGTCATCAAAATCATCCGCGAGAAGGATGAGCCCAAGCCCGCGCTGATGAAGGCGTTCAAGCTGACCGATGTGCAGGCCGAGGCCATCCTCAATATGCGGCTCCGCTCGCTGCGCAAGCTTGAGGAGATGGAGATGAAGCGCGAGCATGAGAGCCTCACCAAGGAGCGCAAAGAGCTGAAGGCGCTGCTCGCCTCGGAGGACAAGCAGTGGAAGCGGATCAGCGACGAGATCAAGGCGCTCAAAGATCAGTTCGGCCAGAAGACCGAGATCGGCAAGCGGCGGACGAGCTTCGCCGAGGCGCCCGAGGGCGTCGAGACCGAGCTTGCCGAGGCGATGATCGAGAAGGAGCCGGTGACGGTCGTCCTTTCCGAGAAGGGCTGGATCCGCGCCATTCGCGGCCATCAGGTCGACTCCGATAGCCTCGCCTTCAAGGAAGGCGATCGGCTGAAGCGTGCGGTCAAGGCGCAGACGACCGATACGCTGCTCCTCTTCTGCACCAATGGCCGTTTCTATTCGCTCGGCGCCGACAAGCTCCCGGGGGGCAGGGGGCATGGCGAGCCGTTCCGCCTGATGATCGACATCGAGGAGGCTCACGACGCGGTCGAGCTGTTCGTGCATGAGCCGGGGCGGAAGCTGATCGTCGCGGCGACGAGCGGTCACGGCTTCATCGTGCCCGAGGACGAGGTGCTCGCCCAGACGCGCAAGGGCAAGCAGGTGCTGAACGTGCCGGCCGGCGGCGAGGCGATCGTCTGCGCGCCGGCTACCGGGGATAGCATCGCCGCCATCGGCGAGAACCGGAAGCTTCTGCTCTTCCCGCTGAGCGAGCTGCCGGAGATGCCGCGCGGCAAGGGCGTGCGGCTGCAGCGCTACAAGGACGGGGGGCTCGCCGACGTGAAGGCCTTCAACAAGAAGGAGGGGCTCACCTATCTCAATTCGGCAATGCGGAGTTTCACCCTCTCCTCGGCCGAATTGAAAGAGTGGTGGGGCGTTCGTGCTCAGGCGGGTCGGCTGCCGCCTCGCGGCTTCCCCAAGTCGGGACTGTTCGGCCCAAGGTTCTGATCAGTCAAGGTCAGCCTTCGCTGCGCACCCAGCCCTTTGAGGTAAGGCGCTCTTGCGGCTCGAAGCGGTTCTTGTAGCGCATCTTGCGCGAGCCCTCGATCCAATAGCCGAGATAGACGAAGGGATGACCTTGGCTCCGCGCGAACTCGACATGATCGAGGATCATGTAGGTGCCGAGGCTCCGCTGCTTCTGCTCGGGATCGTAGAAGCTGTACACCATGGATACGCCATCGCTTAAGCGATCGTAGAGCGAGACGGCGACGAGCGGCGATGAGCCGTCGCCTTCAGGATCAGGCTTGACCCGATATTCGGTGACGAAAGTCTCGACCACGCTGTCCTCGACCATCAGCGAATAGTCGAGCACCGACATCTCTGCCATGCCGCCGTCGGCGTGGCGCGCGTCGATATAAGAGCGGAACAGCGAATATTGCTCGGAGCTCGGCGCCGGCGTCATGCGCGTGGCGATGAGATCGCGATTGATCCGCGCGATGCGCCTCAGCGAGCGGCGCGGCTGAAACTGATCGACCAGAATGCGCACCGGGACGCAGGCCGAGCAGGAGTCGCAATAGGGCATATAGGCGATGTTCTGGCTCCGCCGGAAGCCGCCCTTGAGCAGATTGTCGATGAGGAAGCGCGGCTTGTCGCGGGTCAGGTGGGTAAAGAGCTTCCGTTCGAGCCGGCCGGGCAAATAGGGGCAAGGCTGCGGCGCCGTAATGTAGAATTCCGGAAAGTTGCTCTTGTGCTCTGTCACGTTCGACCGGCCAACGAATCCGAACCTTTTGCCGCAAGCTTAATGGATCAAAGCCGATCCGCGCAATCGGGCTGAAGCGGCGTCCCCAGGGAGGCCAGGGGGCAAAATTGAGGATAATCCGGCAATAGGGCCCGTGGAGGAAGCTCTAGGGGCGGTTGATGAACAGCACGCCCGCAAGAATGTCGTGCAAGCAGCGCTTGCGTGCATCGAACAGCGCCCAGAGCAGGATCGGGCAAAACACCACGAGCGAGAACCAGAATAGAAGCGCATGGAAGGCCGCGATCAGGGGCGTTACCTTGCCGCCGAACCACATGCGGACCTCGAGCCCCATCATGCGCTGGCCAAGGGTCGCCGAGTTCTTGCCGCCAATGGTGATTGCGTTATAGCCGAGGCCGACTGCGGGAAAGACAAGGCCGAACAGGAGCCACGCGAGGCCGAGCGTGACGATGCCAAGCAGGGCCACGACCACATAGGCAGCCACCGTCAGCAGCGAGATGATGATGGCGTCAATTATGAAGGCAATGACGCGCTTGAAAATCACGCCGTCGAAGAGCCCCGGCTGCCGCACCGGATCGTAAGCGTGCGGCTGGTCGGCGAAATCGCTTCCCGGGCGCGGCGGAAGGGTCTGCTGCTCGCTCATCTCGTCTTGCCTCCTAGAGAGAGCTCACGCTCTCCAGATAGGTTCAATCTCGGGGCGAGTACATGGTGATTGCGTGAGACGCAAACAAGCGCGCGGCGAAGTTTCATGCGAAATGTCATGCGCTTGGCGCGTCATGGGGGCGTTCGAGCGCGGTGCGCGCAGGTTGCCGAGGCGCGGCCAACACGTTAAGGATTTTCTCAGAGGACGCGTGCGGCAAAGCTAACGGGGACCGTCCATGTCGAGATCATTGGTGTTTCTTGCGATTTTGCTCATCAGCAGTGCCGCTCCGGCGTGGCGGGCGAGCGCCTGCGAGGGGCAGAACGTCATCTTCGAGGACCAATTCCACGACGACGCCGGCGGCTGGTCGATCAAGGACAATATGGAGGTCAAGGACGGCGCCTTCACCTTCAAGCTTCCGCCGGACGACATGTCGTCCAATCTGAACGTTACCTTCACCGTGAAGGACGCCGACATCTGCACCGATACGGTCTGGCCCGAAGGGGATCAGCCTGTGCTTGGCGCGGGACTCCTGTTCTGGGGCGAGGACAACCGCACCTACTTCCAGTTCGGCATTCTCAACAACGGCAAGTTCTGGATCGCCCGGAAGCAGGATGGCAAGTGGCTCGGCACCATCGCCGCCAATGTCAACTCGACCGCGATCAAGACCCTGCCTGGCGCCACCAACACGCTGCGCGTGAAGACGAACGGCAACAGCGTGACCTTCTACATCAACGGCACGAAGGTGCGCGACCTGCGCGGTCAAGCGCCCAAGACCGGCTGGCGCTTCGGGCTCTCGGGCGACAATTTCGACAAGCAGAAAGAAGCGAAGGTGATCTTCAAGAACATGAAGGTCACCAACTAGCCGAGGCGAGTCACTTGGCTTTCAGCATCCGCGCGGCGTCGAGCGCGAAATAAGTGAGGACGGCATCGGCGCCGGCCCGTTTGAACGCCATCAGGCTCTCGAGCAGAATGCGGTCGCGGTCAAGCCAGCCGCGCTCCGACGCCGCCACGATCATCGCGTACTCGCCGGAGGTGTGGTAGGCGAAGGTCGGCATCTGGAACGCCTGCTTAACCCGCCACACGATGTCGAGATAAGCGAGCCCCGGCTTGACCATGACCATGTCGGCGCCCTCTTCGATGTCGAGAGCGACCTCACGCAGCGCCTCGGCGCCGTTGGCGGGATCCATCTGATAGCCGAGCTTATCACCCTTGAGCTTGGCGCCTGAGCCGACCGCGTCGCGGAACGGGCCATAGAAGGCAGAGGCATATTTCGCCGCATAAGCGAGGATCAGCGTCTTCGCGAAGCCGTTCTGCTCGAGCACAGACCTGATCGCGCCAATCCGACCGTCCATCATGTCGGAGGGGGCGAGGATATCGCAGCCGGCCTCGGCCTGGACCAGGGCCTGGGCGATCAGGACCTCGATGGTCCGGTCGTTGTCGACCTCGCCGTCGACCAGAATCCCGTCATGGCCGTGGCTTGTATAGGGATCGAGCGCGACGTCGCAGATGATGCCGATATCGGGCACCTCGCTCTTGATGGCGCGCACCGCGCGGCAGACGAGATTGGCGGGGTTGATTGCCTCGCTCGCCATGCCGTCGCGAAGCGCAGGCTCGGTGTTGGGGAAGAGCGCGATCGCCGGGATGCCGAGCGTCGCTGCCTCTTGCGCCGCCTTGACGGCAAGATCGAGCGAGAGCCGCTCGACCCCAGGCATGGCGGAGACGTCCGTGCGCTTCCGCTCGCCGTCGATGAGGAAGATCGGCCAGATGAGGTCGTCGGTGGAGAGCGCATTCTCACGCACCAGCCGGCGCGACCAGTCCGAGCGACGGTTGCGGCGGAGCCGCGTCGCCGGGAAACCAGCCCGCGTGCCGCCGAGCGACTTGGCGCCCGAGCGCTTGGCCCGCTCGGTGCGCAGCGAGATCGGTTTGTCTTTAGGCGATGCCACGAGGTCTGCCGCTTCTGCTGGAACGAATGTCGGGGAAACTACCACCCCGACGCCGTGCCTGCCAGACGTTCAGCTAAATGTGGTTTGCGCTTCTCTATTCGCAGAATCCGACGTGCCGGCGCGCCTTCATGTCGAGATGGAAGTGGTTCTTATGCGCATCGTTGGCAGCTGGACCGAGCGTCGTGCCGAACACTTGGCAGGCCTCGTCATGCACGTCCTTGATGAAGGCACTTTGCCGCTCGGCGAGGGTCGGTTCAGAGGCTTCGCCCTGGGGCGGCAATTGGGCGGGCTTTGCGTCCGGCCGCGTCGTTGCTTGCGGCGCGTCGGGCTGAACCGAAGCGGTCTGATCGGGAACCGATGCCACGAAGGGATTGATCTTCGACTTGGCGACGCTGCTCTCGGCGGGAGCCTCGGCCACGTTGGCGGGCTTTGCCACTGGGGGCTTCGCCTCTTGCGGCGGCTGAGGCACTGCGAAGGGGTTCGCCTTGATCCTGGTGATCACGATGGCGCTTTCGCGCGCCGCGGCCGGAAGCGAGGTCGGCGTGACCGCCTGCGATACCTTCATGATCGAGCTGGCCGCCGAAGCCGCCCGGCTCGGCTTCGGCGCATCGGAGACCGCGGTGCGCAACGACCCGCGGCCAGCCGTCGAGAACCGTAACGTAGTCGCCAGAAGCGAACACGAAGTCGGAAACGTCGAGTGCGTTGGCGAGCGCGTGCTCGCTGAGCGGCGTGGTGGCGCCGCCATAACGGTTGCGGCAGGCATAGGATGTGGCGTTGCGCAGCTTCACCACTTCTGTGCCGAGCTTGTCCTTTGCCTCAGGCTGGACCTTGTCCTTGAGCCACGCGAAGAGGCCGGCAGCAAGCGGACAGGTGATGGTCGCTGGCGGATCGATCGCGACCTTGGGGTCGCTCCCGATGGACTTCACCAGGATGGGAGCCGGAGCGCCGCAAATGCCTTCCTTGATCGGCGGCAGCGGCTCGTAGTCGATCGCGAGGTCTTTGAGAAGCTTGTCGCACTCGGCTTTGGCGGCGTCGATTTCTGCGCTGGTCCAAGGGATCGTCGGTTGATCGCCGGGAAGGACCGGGCCCTCGACATGAGCGGGCTTGCGGTCGGGCAAGGGCGGCACCTCGTCAATCTCGGCGCGCGCCGAGAAAGGCAGCGTGACGAGAAGCGCGAAGATCAGACAAGTAAGGCGACCGGGTATCATGTCTCGCGTCCCGTGATCTGCCCCGCAAAGCTTGTGGTTTCGGCGATTGGATGCTAGCTGCCCCCGGGCCTTTTCACTCCTAGCCTTTTCGAAGAGGCCCCTTTCCAGGACAAGCCGGGCCTTTTCAAGGCAGGGGCCTATTTACGCGGATTCGGTCAGAGGCATCGTCTAAGTGTCTGACGCGCTGGGAATCACTTTCGAGGAGGTCGACCGGGCCGGATTGGTCACGCTCGATCGACCCTCACGGTTAAACGCGCTCAGCCGGGAAATGTTCGAGGCGTTGACTGCGCATTACCGGCGCTGGGCGCCGGCGCCGCACATCTATGGCGTGGTGATGCAATCGACACATCCGACCGTGTTCTCAAGCGGCGGCGACCTCAAGGTCTTGCACGAGCTCTGCGAACAGGGAGCGATCGAAGCGATCCGCGCCTTCTACCGTGCCGCCTACACTCAGGTGTGGACGCTCGAGACTTTCATCCGGCCGAACGTGCCGTTGATCAACGGCCTCTGTTTCGGAGGTGGCGCCGGCATCAGTCTCTTCGGCACACATTGTGTCGCTGCCGAAGGCTATCGCTTCGCCATGCCGCAAGTCGGCATCGGCTTTCTCCCCGATGTCGGCAGCACCTATGTCCTTCCCCGCTTGCTCGGCTTGACCGGCACCTATCTCGCGCTCACCGGCCGCATCATTGGCCCAGCCGATGCGTACCGGCTTCGCCTCGCGAGCCACTACATCCCGTCCTCCTGCTTCGGCGTGATCAAGGACGCGATCAGCGACAACCATCCCGTGGACCGCCTCCTCGATGGACTGCATCGGGATCCCGGTGAAGGCGAGCTGGTAAAGCACACCCCGGTCATCAACCGCGCCTTCTCGGCTCCGACCGTCGAGGAGATCCTCGCGCGTCTCGATGCCGAGGAGAACGAGGACGCGGCCTTTGCGAGCGAGACGGCGGCGGAGCTCCGCAAGAAATCGCCGACCTCTCTCAAGGTCGCCTTGGCCCAGATGCAGCGGGGACACGCGCTCGGTCTCGCCGAGGCGCTGAAACTCGAGTTTCGCCTAGCCTCGCATCTTGTCCGGACGCATGACTACCGAGAAGGTGTCGCCGCCCGAATCGCAGGGAAGGGCCGCACGCCCAATTGGCGCCCGGCGAGCCTCGCTGATGTCGATGAGGGGGCGATCGAGCGGATGTTCGCGACCCCGATCGAAGACGAGCTCGTCCTTGCTGAACGTAATCCCGGACCTTGAATCTCCTTTCAAACGTCCCGCAACATCATCAAAACTTAATACTAGAATTTCACGCAATCTTAAGCGTCTCGCTTAAGCGGATTTTAGGTTGCTTCGCCTATAGTGAGCGTCAAGTTGGGGATTAACAACAACTAACGAGGGTAGGCGATGAGTGTAGCCCTGAATATAGGGACGCAGGCGAGCACTGGAGAGGCAGAAGACCTCAAGAGCCGCTATCTTGTTTCCTTGAAGCTCGTCGAGCGGCTTCATCGATTGCTGCTCGATGTGATCAAAGACGAATTCGAACGTCTGGGCCGCGCCGACGTGAACAGCGTGCAGGCGTTGCTGCTGTACAATATCGGAGACGCGGAGTTGACGGCCGGAGAGCTCACCAGCCGCGGCTACTATCTCGGCTCCAACGTCTCGTACAATCTGAAGAAGCTGGTCGACGCCGGTTATATCCATCATCAGCGCTCCACCACTGACCGGCGCTCCGTGCGCGTCAGGCTAACCGACAAAGGGCAGGAGGTGTCCAAGGTGGTCAGCGGCCTCTATCACCGGCAGCTGAAGTCGCTCGAGCAGGTCGGCGGCATCGCCGCCGATGACCTGGAGACGCTCAACAAGGCCCTGATCAGGCTTGAGCGCTTCTGGACCGACCAGATCCGCTATCAGCTCTAAGCTTCGCCAACGAAGCAGAAGCGAGCGCCCCGGTGGCTGAAAGATGCCGCCGGGGCCGCTCGACTTTTGTCGTCTTGCCCGCTCCATAGCCAAAAATCGCCCCATTCCAGGGCTAACCGTCGAGCAACCGCAGCGGCGCGATGCGTCGTGAGGCGAAAAGTTCTCGTTTCAATCTCGGCGTAACGTCTTTTAGACTTGTGCTTGCGGAACTTGCGCCAAGGTTGATGAATTGTGAAAAGAGTCAATCCATTGGCTCTAGAGTGCTAAAGCTAAACCGCCTATAGTTAAAGCGGGACCGAAGCCGCAAACGACGGGGAGCGGCGAATGCCGACATTCAAATCTCTCGTGAGGGGCGGGGCATTGCTCGCCACAGCGGGGTTTGCTGCGACCCTTCTCATGAGCAGCGTCGAACCCTCAAGCGCCGGCCTGTTCTCGTGGATGAAGGGCCCACAGGCCAATCAAGGCGACGGCGACTCGGGCGGCTATGGCGGACCAGGTCTGTTCGGGGGCGGACTATTCGGCGGCGGCCAGCGCGGCCCGCAGCAGCCCGGCTCTCAGGCTTTTCACGGCGATGAGCTACCGCCGGAGGAGGGCGATCCGGCGACGCGCGCTTGGATCCTCAATCCTGCGCTCGGTACGCCGACGCTCGCTAAAGCCAACGTCGCCGCGACCCAAGCGGCCATCGCGAAATACCGCGCCATCGTGGCGAACGGCGGCTGGCCGATGGTTCCGGCCACGGCGATGCGTCCCGGCAGCACCGGGCCCGAGGTCGTGACGCTGCATCGGCGGCTCGAGATCACCGGCGACCTCGTCGGCATGAGCGTTCCTCAGGAGTACGACGCCGCGGTCGTCGCAGCAGTAAAGAAATTTCAGGACCGCCACGGGCTTCCGCCGACGGGCGTGATCGACTCGCACGCCATGATCGACGCCCTCAACGTTCCCGCCACGATCAGGCTCGCCCAACTCGAGGCCAATCTGAAGCGCATTCGAACTCTCTCGACGGCCGCGGCGAACCGCTACGTGATGGTCAACATTCCCTCGGCGCAGGTCGAGGCCGTCAACTCTGGGCAGGTGGTGCAGCGCCACGCGGCGGTCGTCGGCAAGCCTGAACGGCCGACGCCCGAGCTCTCAAGCAAAATCCAGGAGATCAATTTCAATCCGTTCTGGTACGTGCCGAAGAGCATCATCTACAAGGACCTGGTGCCGAAAGCGCAGGAATTTGCCCGCCGCAATCAGGACATGCTCGCCGCCTACCACATGCAAGCCTTCGACACGGCCGGCAATCCGATCGCCAACAACCAGATCAATTGGTTCGGCCAGGACGTCTACAATTATCAGTTCCGCCAGCTTCCTTGGGACCAGAACTCTCTCGGCTTCGTGAAGATCAACTTCCCGAACAAGGATGCCGTCTACATGCATGACACGCCGCTCAAGAGCCTGTTCGGTCGCGCGGTACGTTTCGAGAGTTCGGGCTGCGTGCGCGTCAACGAGGTCGAGACGTTGGTCGAGTGGATCTTGCAGGACACTGGCGGCTGGAACATGCAGCACATCATGGCGATGAAGCAATCCGGCGAGCAGGTCGACGTCAAGCTGGTAAGGCCGATCCCGGTCTATTTCACCTATGTCAGCGCCTGGGCGACGCCTGACGGCGCGGTACAGTTCCGTCCCGACATCTACAATCACGACGGCACGCCGGAGACGGCTTCAGCTTACTGAGCGAGGACGTTCCGTCGGAGGAATAGCAGGCTCGGCTGAGCCCACCCTGCACCGCTTGACCGCCCCGCTCGTTCAGGCCGATAGCCTCACTGGGATCTTGAGATAGCGCACGCCATTCTCATCCGCGGGCGGGAGCTTGCCGGCGCGCATATTGACCTGGATCGATGGCATGAGCAGTTCGGGCGCGGCGAGCGTCGCGTCGCGCGCTTGGCGCATGGCGACGAACTCCTCCTCGCTGACACCGTCTTTGACATGGACGTTGTTCGTGCGCTCCTCGGCGACCGTCGTCTCCCAAGCAAAGCGGTCGCGGCCCGGGGCCTTGTAGTCGTGGCACATGAAGAGCCGCGTCTCGGGCGGCAGCGACAGCAGTCGCTTGATCGAGCGATAGAGCGCGCGCGCATCGCCTCCGGGGAAATCGGCGCGCGCCGAGCCGAAGTCTGGCATGAACAAGGTGTCGCCGACGAACACGGCATCGCCGATCCGGTAGGCGATGTCGGCGGGCGTATGGCCCGGCACGTGCAGCACCTCCACCGCGATGTTTCCAAGCTTGAGGCGCTCGCCGTCCTTGAACAGATGGTCGAATTCGCTGCCGTCGCCTTTGACGTCGGTCGCGTTGAACACGGGCCGGAAGATCTTCTGCACCTCGCGGATATGCTCGCCGATTCCGACCTTGGCGCCAGTCTTGAGCTTGATATAGGGCGCGCCCGACAAATGGTCGGCGTGGGCGTGGGTCTCCAGCACCCAGTCGACCGTCAGTCCAAGCGCCTCTGCCTCCTTGAGGATGGCGTCGGTCGAGTTGGTCGAGGCCTTGCCGCTCGCGTGGTCGTAGTCGAGCACCGGATCGACGATTGCCGCACGCTTCGTCGCCGGGTCGGCGACGAGATAGCTGATCGTGTTGGTGCGCTCGTCGAAGAACGCCTTGATGGTGGGAACTGCGGTCATCGCCAATGCTCCTCTTTTCGATTTTGTATCTCTCATTGACATATATATTAGTAGGCACTAAATTAGCAAGTGCTAATGCAAGAGGAACGTCATCATGCCGCGCGCCCCCGCCGATCTCGCCACGTTCGAGAGAAACGCCACCAAGGTGGCCGACATCCTGCGCGCGCTCGCTAATGAGCGCCGGCTGATGGTCTTGTGCAAATTGGTGGAATGGGGCGAGGCGAGCGTCGGGTCGCTCGCCGAGGCTGCGGGACTGTCGCAATCAGCCACCTCGCAGCATCTCGCCAAAATGCGCGAGGAGGGCATCGTCGACTTCCGGCGCGAGGGACAGACGCTCTGGTACCGCGTCGCCGAGCCACGTACCGAGCTTTTGCTCGGCTATTTGCAGAAGCTCTATTGCAGCGAAGCGTGAGCCATAAGAAACCGCGACGAGCGGGAGGAGAACCATCATGAGCCTTCCCACCATCACCCCAGCAGAGGCCAAGAGGCGCATCGCACAAGGTGCAGCTCTGATCGACATTCGCGAGAAGGACGAGTATGCGCGCGAGCACATTGCGGGTGCGCGCAATCGACCGCTCGCCGCGCTCGCCACTCTCAATGGCGTCAAGGGTCCGATCATCTTTCATTGCCGTGCTGGCACGCGCACCTCTGCCAATGCGAGCCGCTTACAGCAGGCCGCGGAGTGCGAGGCCTATATCCTCGAAGGCGGCATTGAAGGCTGGAAACAAGCCGGCCTTCCTGTCACGGTCGACAAGAGCCAGCCGATCGAGATCAACCGTCAGGTGATGATCGCCGCCGGC
Organism: uncultured Alphaproteobacteria bacterium; assembly: GCA_963742355.1. Taxonomy (GTDB): domain Bacteria; phylum Pseudomonadota; class Alphaproteobacteria; order Rhizobiales; family Methyloligellaceae; genus Methyloceanibacter. The sequence goes on from CAVULQ010000013.1 coordinate 59,833, forward strand.
AGCCTCGTGCTGATCGGCGTGTTTCTCGGCGCTTTCGTAAGCCCGCGCTTCTATGCGCTGTCAGGACTGATCGGCGCGGGTCTCGTCTTTGCCGGTGTGAGTGGCTTTTGCGGCATGGCCAAGCTCCTTGCGCTCATGCCCTGGAACCGCGTTGCGCTCAAGGCCTAGTGCCATGCCACTCGGGATCGTTCCTGTCCTTCTCCTCCTCTCCTCGGGCGCCGTCGTCGGGCTGACGCTCGGGCTCATCGGAGGAGGAGGCTCGGTCCTCGCCGTGCCGCTTCTCGTCTATCTCGTCGGCGTACCCTCGGCCCACGTCGCCATCGGCTCCTCGGCCGTGGCCGTCGCGCTCAATGCCGCATGGGGATTGGTGAGTCATGCGCGGCTCGGCACAGTGAAATGGCCTTGTGCGATGGTGTTCACCGCGGCCGGCGTGACCGGTGCGTTCGCTGGAGCGAGCCTTGGCAAGCAGCTTGGCGGAACCGAGCTTCTCGCGCTGTTCGGTTTGGTCATGATCGCCATCGGCGTCTATATGCTCACCTTCAAGCCGAAGCTCACCGCCCACGACGTGAAGCTCACGCGGGAAAATGCCGCCCATCTTTTGCCGCGGCTCCTTGCGATCGGCGCCGGCGTCGGGCTTCTCTCGGGCTTCTTCGGCATCGGCGGCGGCTTCCTCATCGTGCCTGGGCTTGTGCTTGCGACCGGCATGGCGCTGCAAAACGCCATCGGGACCTCGCTCTTCGCCGTCACCACCTTCGGTCTCGCCACAGCCACAAGCTACTCCTCATCGGGTCTGGTCGATTGGCGGCTCGCGGGACTGGTTGTCGCCGGAGGCATTGTCGGCACCCTCATTGGCACCCGCGTCAACGTCAGGCTCGCCGGCCACAGGCGGGCTCTCGCCATCACTTTCGCGAGCGTGGTGATCGGTGTGGGGCTTTACGTCGTTGCGAGCGGGATCACGCAACTCCTCGCCTCCGGCTAGGCGGCTTCCCCACTCGCCCAATATCGCCAAGCCGTTGGATTTTCGCCCATTGCAGATTGCGCCGCGAAGCCTAAGTTCCAAGCCTTGGGTGTTGCTGGCGCGCCCGGACGACATGTGGTAGAGCCAGCCAAACGGTGAGAGGCATGCCTCGCGCATTGGCGGACGAGGAACGCGCCCTCCGCCTGGGTGGGACGAAAGTTGAGCTCAAGGAGCGGTAGCCATGACGGCAAGTGACGCGAGGCGTGCCGAGGCGTGCGGAAGCGGCTTTTTCACCAGGCATCTGGAGGACGCGGATCCCGAAGTCTGGAGCGCGATCGAGCACGAGGCCGAGCGCCAGCAGAACGAGATCGAGTTGATCGCCTCGGAGAACATCGTCTCCCAGGCCGTGCTCGATGCCGCCGGCACGCTGCTCACCAACAAATATGCCGAGGGCTATCCCGGCAAGCGCTATTACGGCGGTTGCCAATATGTCGACGTGGTCGAGCAGCTCGCCATCGATCGCGCCAAGCGCCTGTTCAACTGCGCCTTCGCCAATGTGCAGCCTCATTCGGGCAGCCAGGCGAACCAGTCCGTCATGTTGGCGCTGCTGAAGCCCGGCGACACCATCATGGGCTTGAGCCTCGCGGCTGGCGGCCATCTCACCCACGGCGCGCCGCCGAACCTCTCGGGCAAGTGGTTCAATGCCGTCCAATATGGCGTCAGGCCCGACAACCATCTCATCGACTATGACGAGGTCGAGAAGCTCGCGCGCGAGCACAAGCCGGCGATGATCATCACCGGCGGCTCTGCCTATCCGCGCACCATCGACTTCAAGCGCTTCCGCGAGATCGCCGACAAGGTTGGCGCCTATTTCATGGTCGACATGGCGCATTTTGCCGGGCTCGTTGCCGCAGGGCTTCATCCGAGCCCGCTGCCGCACGCGCATATCGTCACCACCACGACGCACAAGACCTTGCGCGGACCCCGCGCCGGCATGGTGCTGTCGAACGACGAGGAGATCGGCAAGAAGATCAACTCCGCCGTGTTCCCCGGGCTTCAGGGCGGACCTCTGATGCACATCATTGCCGCTAAGGCCGTCGCCTTCGGCGAGGCGCTCAAGCCCGATTACAAGCTTTACATCAAGGGCGTCATCGACAACGCCAAGGCGCTCGGCGAGACGCTGGTCAAAGGCGGCGTCGCGCTCGTCTCGGGCGGCACCGACACCCACGTGATGCTGGTTGACTTGCGGCCGAAGAAGCTGACCGGCAAGGCCGCTGAGGTCGCGCTCGGACGCGCCAACATCACCTGCAACAAGAATGGCGTGCCGTTCGATCCGGAGAAGCCTATGGTGACCTCCGGCGTCAGGCTTGGCTCGCCGGCTGGCACCACGCGCGGCTTCGGCATTGCCGAGTTCCAGCAGATCGGCGGCATGATCATCGAGGTTCTCGACGGTCTTGCGGCTCATGGCGATGCGGGCAATGGGAAGGTCGAGGCGAGCGTCAAGGAGCGCGCCATCGAGCTTTGCGAGCGCTACCCCATCTACCGCTAAGCGTCGTGCGCGGCGGTGAAACAAGGGAGGGCGGTCGCTCATGCGATGCCCCTATTGCGGCAGCACCAACACGCAAGTGAAGGACTCGCGGCCGAGCGAGGATCACAGCACGATCAGGCGCCGCCGCGTCTGTGCCGATTGCGGCGGCCGCTTCACCACCTTCGAGCGCGTCCAGCTCCGCGAGCTCACCGTCATCAAGCGGAGCGGCAGACGAATGCCGTTCGACCGCGACAAGCTGATGCGCTCGGTGCAGATCGCGCTCAGGAAGCGTCCGGTCGACCCCGAACGCGTCGAGCGCATGGTGAGCGGCATCGTGCGCCGGCTCGAGAATACGGGCGAGAACGACATCCAGTCGGAGACCATCGGCCGGCTCGTGATGGAGGCCTTGAAGGGTCTCGACGACGTCGCCTATGTCCGCTTCGCCTCGGTCTACAAGAATTTCCGCGAGGCTAAGGATTTCGAAGTCCTTCTCGGCGAGCTTGCCGGCACTGACGCCGACGGCGATGGCGAGGACGACGAAGCGCCTGGCAAAGCGAGGACCGGCAAGGCTTCGGCCTCTGCCGAGGATTAGCGCGAAAGCCAAAACCTTCCGATGAGCGCGAGCGACGAGATTCATATGGCGCAAGCGCTTCAGCTTGCCAGACGCGGTCTCGGCACGACTTGGCCGAATCCGTCGGTTGGCGCGATTGTCGTGGCGCCGTCAGGAGAGATCCTCGCCCGCGCCTGGACGGCGCCCGGAGGACGGCCCCATGCCGAGGCGATCGCGCTCGACAGGTCGGGCGCCCGCGCGAAGGGCGCGACCCTCTACGTGACGCTCGAGCCTTGTGCGCACACCGGCGGCCGGGGACCTGCGTGCGCCGATATCATCGCGCGTGCGCGTCCCGAGCGCGCCGTCATCGCGCTGCGCGATCCAGACCCGCGCACCGACGGGGGAGGGATCGAGCGCCTGATTGACGCCGGCATCATCGTCAAGGAAGGCGTTCTCGCCGAGGAGGCCTGCGCGGTGACGCTCGGCCATCTCCTGCGCGTCACCGAAGGCCGCCCCGCCGTGACACTCAAGCTTGCCGTCGGCTCGGATGGGCTGATGCCGAAGGGCGATGGCGCTCCGGTCTGGATCACCGGTCCTGACGCCCGGGCGCACGCTCATCTGCTTCGCGCCCGCTGCGATGCGATCATGGTCGGCCGCGGCACCATCCTCGCCGATAACCCAAGCCTCACCTGCCGGCTTCCCGGCATGGCGTGCCGCTCGCCTGTCCGTGTCGTCCTCGACCGGCGCTTGCGGACGCCGCCCGAGGCACAGATCTTCGATGATCTCATGGTGCCCGTCTGGCTGGTTTGTTCTGCCGACGAAGAGCATCCCAATACCGATGCATTGCAGGACTGCGGCGCTGAGATCGTCGCCGTCCCCGTCGATGAGCACGGCATGCTTGACATCCGGGACGCACTCGAGACGCTGGCGTCCCGCGGCATCACCCGCGTTCTCGTCGAAGGCGGCCCCTCGGTGGCGCGCGCTCTTCTCGATGCCGACCTTGTCGATGAGGCGGTGATCTATCAGGGTCCCGAGCCGGCCGGCGCCGATGCGCTCAAGCCCTTCGTCACGGAAGGACTTGATCGGCTGACTGGAAGCGGTCATTTCACCCAAACTCACTCCCGCGCCTTCGGCCCCGACCGAATGACGTGGTTTCGTCGGACAGCGAAATGTTCACCGGCATTGTCAGCGACATAGGAATTGTGGTTGAGCGCAAGGACGGGCGCTTCGCCATTTCCTGCGGCTACAAGCATAAGAGCCTGGAGGAGGGCGCCTCGCTTGCCTGCGACGGCTGCTGCCTCACTTTGATCGATGTGGAGAAGCGAAAGAAGGGCGCTGTCTTTGCCGTGGAAGCGTCCAACGAGACCTTGGCGCGAACCACGCTGTTCTCTTGGCGAGAGGGCCGCCGCGTCAATCTCGAGCGACCGCTCAGCCTTGGCGATGAGCTCGGCGGCCACATCGTCACCGGTCATGTTGATGCCCCCGCCATGATCCTTGGCCGCACGCCCGATGGCGACAGCGCAAGGTTCGTGCTGGAGGCTCCGCCCGGCCTAGCCCGCTTCATCGTCGCGAAGGGCTCGGTCGCGCTCGACGGCGTCGCGCTCACCGTTAACGAGATGGACGGTATGAGCTTCGGTGTGAACATCATTCCCTACACGCTTGCCCATACCACGTGGCAAGACCGCCAGCCCGGCGATCTGGTAAACCTTGAAGTCGATCTCCTGGCGCGCTACGTGGCGCGTTTGCGCGAGTAGAGGCCGCCCCCGTGACTGCACTGAGCACGACCCGCCATCATCAGTTCCTCTCCTCGATCGAGGAAGTGGTCGAGGATGCGCGTAACGGCCGTATGTTCATCCTGGTCGATGCCGAGGAGCGCGAGAACGAAGGCGACCTCGTCATCCCCGCGCAGATGGCCACCCCCGACTCCATCAATTTCATGGCGAAGCACGGCCGCGGGCTGATTTGCCTTGCGCTCACGCCCGAGCGCGCCAAGCAGCTTCATCTCGAGCTTATGTCGCGCTCGAACCGCTCGCGCCATTCGACCGCCTTCACCGTGTCGATCGAGGCGCGGGAAGGGGTCTCGACTGGCATCTCCGCCCATGACCGCGCCCATACCGTCTCGGTTGCCATCGATCCGACCAAGGACTATCGCGACGTCATGACGCCCGGCCACGTGTTCCCTCTCGTCGCCAAGGATGGCGGCGTCCTCGTGCGCGCGGGCCACACCGAGGCTGCGGTCGATCTCGCGCGCCTCGCTGGGCTCTACCCCGCCGGCGTCATCTGCGAGATCATGAACGACGACGGCACCATGGCGCGGCTTCCCGACCTGGTCGCCTTCGCCCAGCGCCATGGGCTCAAGATCGCGACTATCTCCGATCTGATCGCCTACCGACTCCGCTACGACCACCTCGTCAGGGTCATCGCCGAAACCAAAATCGATAGCGCTCATGGCGGAGCGTTCGACCTCAAAGTCTATGCCACCACCGTTGACCCGGCCGAGCATGTGGCGCTCGTCAAGGGCGATGTCTCCTCGGGCGGTCCCGTCCTCGTCCGCGTCCATGCTGTCAACACGATCGATGATGTGGTCTCGGCTGGTTCGGCGCGCGAGACCGCCGTGCACAAGGCCATGGACATCATCGGCAAAGAGGGGCGCGGCGTGGTCGTGCTGATCCGTGAGTCGCAACCCGACGCGATCTCGGCGCGCCTCAAGGCTGAAGGAGGAGCCGGCCAGCAGCGCCTCATCGAGTACGGGATCGGCGCCCAGATCCTGCTCGATCTCGGCGTGCGAGAGATGGTGCTGCTGTCGAACTCGCCAGCCCGTAAGATCGTCGGTCTCGAGGGCTATGGACTCAAAGTCGCGGGTCACAGGGGCCTGGAGCAGAGGCCATGAGCCGCAAAGGTCCCCGCTCGGTCCTCATCATCGAGGCACGCTTTTACGAGGACATTGCCGATGAGCTCGCCCGCGGCGCGATCGACGAGCTCGACGCGCAGCGTGTCGCCTATGAGCGGATCGCCGTGCCAGGCGCTCTCGAGATCGCGCTCGCGCTCAGCCTTGCGCTCGCCAACGGCTTTGTCGGCCGGGCCGGGCGTCATCGTGGCTGCATCGCGCTCGGCTGTGTCATCCGTGGCGAGACCACCCATTACGACATCGTTGCGCGCGAGTCCGCCGCCGGCTTGCATCAGCTCGCCGTTCAGCACGCCGTGCCCATCGGCTTCGGCATTCTCACCTGCGAGAGCCGTGAGCAGGCCTGGGAGCGGGCAAGCGTCGATGGACGCAACAAGGGAAGCGACGCGGCCAGAGCCTGCCTCACCCTGATGCAGCTCGAGCAACATTTCTCCTCAGCGAGCCGGCGCTAGCGCCATGGCGGGGCGCGGCCAATCCGCCAAACGGTCAAGCTCGAGGAGCGCCGCGCGGCTTGCCGCCGTCCAGGCCCTCTACCAAATGGACATGACCGGCATCGACCTGAACGAGGTGATCGCCGAGTTCCTGGAGCATCGCTTGGGCAAGGAGATCGAGGGCTCGCAATATTGCGAGGCCGAGGCTGCCTTCTTCCGCGACCTCGTCGAGGGCGTGGTGCGCGAGCAGTTAAAGATCGATCCTCTGATCGACAAGCAGCTCGCCGAAGGGTGGCGTCTCACCCGTGTCGATTCGATCCTTCGCGCCATCCTCCGCGCTGGAGCTTATGAAATCCTCTCGCGCGACGATGTCCCGGCGCGCGTCGCCATCTCCGAATATGTCGACATCGCTCATGCCTTCTTCGCCGATGAGGAGCCTAAGGTGGTGAATGGCATTCTCGACCGGCTCGGGCACAAGGAGCGGCCACGCGAATTCGCCGCGGAAGGACGAGACGATGGTTGAGGATGGCGGCCACGTCGAGGGGAAGGGCCTTGGCGAGTTCGACATCATCGCCCGCTATTTTGCCCCGCTCGCGACGGACTCATCGGCGCTGTCGCTTCGCGACGATGCGGCGGTGCTTCGCCCGCCAGAGGGCCTCGAGATCGTGCTCTCCTGCGACACGGTCATCGAGGGCGTGCATTTCCTCAGCGAGGATCCGCCTGAATCGGTCGGTCACAAGGCTCTTGCCGTGAACCTGTCAGACCTCGCCGCCAAAGGCGCGCGCCCTTACGTTTATCTGCTCGCGTTATCGCTCCCCTCGAAGCAGGTCGCTCCCCATTGGCTTGACGCCTTCGCCTCGGGCCTCGGCGCGCTCCAGCGGCGCTCCGGCATCTCTCTGGCCGGCGGCGACACTACCAAGACGCCGGGACCTCTGAGCATCACCATCACAGCGCTCGGCCTCGTGCCGCACGGCCACGCCGCGCTCCGGCATGGCGCCAAGCGTGGCGACCTCCTCTACGTGACAGGCACGATCGGCGACGCGCATCTTGGCCTTCGCTTGCTCAAGCAGCCAGGGCTTGCAAGCAAATGGAAGCTGTCGGAGGAGGGGGTTGCTTTCCTCATCGGCCGCTATCGCGAGCCAGAGCCGCGTAATGCCATTGCGATCCCGTTGCGAAATCTCGCCTCGGCAGCCATCGACGTGTCGGACGGGCTCGTCGGCGATGTCGGCAAGCTCGCCGCAGTCTCTCATGTCGGTGCCGCGATCGAAGCGGCGCGCGTGCCCCTCTCGCCGTCAGCCCGCAAGGCGGTCGAGAGCGATCCCGCACTCCTCGAGGCCCTGCTGACCGGCGGCGACGACTACGAGATCGTGGCTTCAGTCCCGGAAGCGAGCGCGTCCTCCTTCGAGGCCGAGATTCGCGCCAAGGACGAGATCGTCACTCAGATCGGCCAAATCGAGGAGCGGGACGGGACCCGCATCCTGGACGAGGGCGGCCGCACCCTCAAATTGAGCCATAAGGGATTCGCCCATTTCTAAGGGTTTTCTGGCCCTCACCGGGCGCGTTCTCCCTATTCAGCCTGCTCTGTTGCGTCCTGCCTGCATCTTTGGCATTTTCCGCGCGCGTTAGGCACCACCACTCTCGGGGGCAGTAGGGCCGGCAGGCACGATCACGTGTCTCGCCAATGGGCCTTATTTCCCCTGACATCCCAATCGAACAAGACAGGGGCAGCCGTCATGACCTGGGTTCTTTACCTAATCATTGCTTGCGGGGCGCTCTCGATCGCCTATGGCGTCGCGACGACCAGGGCCGTCCTCGCCTCGGACCCCGGCACGCCCCGCATGCAGGAGATCGCTGCCGCCATTCAGGAGGGGGCCAAGGCCTATCTCGCCCGCCAATACACCACGATCGGCATCGTCGGCGTGGTGATCTTCTTCATCCTCGCCTATCTGCTCGGCATCCCGCAGGCGATCGGCTTCGCCATCGGCGCCATCCTCTCCGGCGCCGCGGGCTATATCGGCATGAACGTCTCGGTCCGCGCCAATGTGAGGACCGCCCAGGCCGCCACTAAGAGCCTCGCCGAAGGCTTGAGCCTTGCCTTTCGCGCCGGCGCCATCACCGGCCTGCTCGTGGCCGGCCTAGCCCTTCTCGGCGTCTCGATCTATTTCCTCATCCTCACGCAGTTCGTCGGCCTGAACCCGGCCTCACGCGAGGTGGTCGACGCGCTCGTCGCGCTCGGCTTTGGCGCCTCGCTCATCTCCATCTTCGCCCGTCTCGGCGGCGGCATCTTCACCAAGGGCGCCGATGTCGGCGGCGACCTGGTCGGCAAGGTCGAGGCCGGCATCCCCGAGGATGACCCGCGCAACCCGGCGACCATCGCCGACAACGTTGGCGACAATGTCGGCGACTGCGCCGGCATGGCCGCCGACCTGTTCGAGACCTATGTCGTGACCGTCGTCGCCACCATGGTGCTCGCCTCGATCTATTTCGCCGGCGGCGACCGCGTCATGGAGATGATGATCTACCCGCTCGCCATCGGTGCGACGTGCGTGATCACCTCGATCATCGGCACCTATTTCGTACGGCTCGGCTCGAGCCAATCGATCATGGGCGCGCTCTACAAGGGTGTGATCGTGACCGGCGTTCTCTCGCTCATCCTGCTCTATCCGTTGACCGCCTGGCTGGTCGGCATGGACACCGCCATGAAGGTCGGAGACGTGACCTTCACCGGCAAGTCGCTGTTCTATTGCGGGGCGGTCGGGCTGATCGTCACCGCTCTGATCATCGTCATCACCGAGTATTACACCGGCACCAACTACCGTCCGGTGCAGTCGATCGCCAAGGCCTCTGTCACCGGCCACGGCACCAATGTCATCCAGGGCCTTGCCGTGTCGCTCGAATCGACGGCGCTCCCGGCGCTCGTGATCATGGCCGGCATCGTCATCGCCTATCAGTTTGCCGGGCTGTTCGGTATCGCCATTGCCGTGACCACCATGCTCGCTCTCGCCGGCATGATCGTCGCGCTCGACGCCTTCGGTCCCGTCACCGACAACGCCGGCGGCATCGCCGAGATGGCGGGCTTGCCCAAGGACATACGCAAGACGACCGATGCGCTCGACGCGGTCGGCAACACCACCAAGGCTGTGACCAAGGGTTACGCCATCGGCTCCGCTGGCCTCGGCGCGCTGGTTCTGTTCGCCGCCTACACCGAAGATCTCAAATATTTCGCGGCCAACGCCGATAAATTTCCCTACTTCAAGGGCATCGACGTCACCTTCAGCCTGACCAATCCCTATGTGGTGGTCGGCCTCTTCCTCGGCGGTCTCCTGCCTTATCTCTTCGGCGGGATCGCCATGACGGCGGTCGGGCGCGCGGCCTCCTCCATCGTCGAGGAAGTGCGCCGCCAGTTCAGGGAGAAGCCCGGTATCATGAAGGGCACCGACCGGCCCGACTACCGCAAGGCGGTTGATCTTCTGACGCGCGCAGCGATCAGAGAGATGATCATCCCCTCGCTCCTGCCGGTGCTGTCGCCAATCCTGTTCTACTTCGTCGTGAATTGGATCGCCGGGAAGAGCGCCGCTTTCTCCGCGCTCGGCGCCATGCTGCTCGGCGTCATCGTCACCGGTCTCTTCGTCGCCATCTCCATGACGGCGGGAGGAGGGGCCTGGGACAACGCCAAGAAATACATCGAGGACGGCAATTACGGCGGTAAGGGCTCAGACGCCCACAAAGCGGCAGTGACCGGCGATACGGTGGGTGACCCCTACAAGGACACGGCCGGACCGGCCGTGAACCCCATGATCAAGATCACCAATATCGTAGCGCTGCTTCTGCTCGCCGTGCTCGCCCACCAATAGGCGAGCGTCGCGCGATCAAAGACCACCGCCGGGACTGGGAATGCCACCCTGCTGCTGGTTCAGGTCTTTGAACATCTTGCGGTTCGAGATATTGCCGAAGATCTGCTCGAGCACGGTCAGGTCCTTGCCGCGCGCGGGCGTTTCACCCTTGTAGTAGTTGACGACGATGCCGTCCTTGAGCCCGTAATTGGCGACCTGTTGCACGGTCTCGGTCGGGGTGAAATAGACGGCGACCACTTGCCGGTCGATCTCCCACGGCTTGAGGAAGGCGACCGATTTCTGCGTCGACGAGATATAGTAGAAGGCATCGCCCCCGATCGTGCTCGTCGTGTCGGGCGAACCGAGCACCGACTTGACCTGATCCTTCGACATGCCGGACTGGATTTGATTGAGGTCGACATCGACGAACACATGGCCGTGCCGGTCGATTTGCGCGCCGCATGCTGCAAGCGTAACGGCTGCGCTGAGCGCGATAACGAGGCGGACCTCACGACATGCGCGCACGATGACCGGCTTGACGCTAGACAAGTTAGGATGTCCCTCGATAGTCCAAGCAAACGGAAATTGAGATGCCCCTCTTACCTCGCGTCGCTATGCCCTGGCGGCGCAAAGAGAAAGCTGCGAAAAAACTCTATGGCGCGATTGTGGCACAGGCGCGGCTCCCTATTTTCTACCAGGAGTTTGGCGTTCCCGACACGCTCGAAGGCCGCTTTGTGGTGCTGTCGCTCAATCTCTTCTCCGTGCTGCATCGCTTGAAGGGGGAAGGGGAAGCGGCCGCGGGCCTCCTCCAGGAGCTCGCCGACCGTTTCAAGGACGATATGGAAACTGTCCTTCGCGAACTTGGCGTGAGCGACCTTCGCATCCCGAAAAAGATGCGGGGACTTGCCGCCTCGAGCGCCGCCCTGTTGGAGGCCTATGAGCGAGCCTTTGCGGCGGGCGAGGGAGCCCTCGCCAAGACCATTGCCGAGGCTTTGCCGCTCGAAGAAGAGGCGGCAAGGGCTGCAGGAATGCATCTTGCACATTATCTAGGAGAGAGCATTCGGAGCTTGGAGAAGGAGCCTTTTGCCGAGCTGGGTGCCGGCACGCTCGGCTTCCCGGACATCTCGCCGTCGCGCTAAGAGAAGAAGTGGATGAACAAAGAGATTGAACATTCGACGCTCTCGCGGCCGCTTAGGATCGATGAGATCAGAGACGAGGCGAGCGGATCGGTCGAGACCACCGCTGCCGAGAGGACTGCGATCGCAAAGCTGCTCGACCTTAGAGGGATCGAGGGTCTCTCACTGACCTATCGCCTCGTCCGCGCAGCCGGCGGGCGCCTCCGCCTCAAGGGCGAGCTCAAGGCGAAGGTCATACAGACCTGCGTCGTCTCCCTCGAACCCATAGAGTCAAGCCTTGAGATTCCTGTGGAGGCCGAATTCTGGCCGCAAGCCATGATTGCGGCACACCAGGAGCGCGATGAGGAACACGGCGGCCTCTCGCTCGCCGAATGGCCCGAGCCGATCGAGGAGGGGAGGATCGACCTAGGACCGCTCATCTATGAGACGCTTGCGACCTCGCTCGAGCCCTATCCGAAGCGGGAGGGAGCGAGCTTCGAATGGTCGCAAGAGGGTGAAGAGCGAAACCTTGAACCGAGAACAAGCCCGTTTGCGGCCCTCGGCGCACTGAAACGGCGCTAAACCGGCTTAGGGCCTAGGCAAAATCCGGTTGTCAACGGCCCCCCTTTTCAGTCTATTCGGGTTTCATTTCCGGGGGTTGCCGCGGCAAAGCGGGCCAAGGGTAATATCTTTCCAGAACGGCATATGTGAATGGGTGCTCCTGTCACCATAGCGCTCGACGCCATGGGCGGGGACCACGGTCCCGGCGTCGTCATTCCGGCCGCTGCCATCGCGCTCGTGCGGCATCCCGACATGCGCTTTCTACTCGTTGGAGACACCGCCCGCATCGAGCCCGTGCTTGCCGACCATCCCGCTCTCGCGGCCAATGCGAGGATCATCCACACCGACGTCGCCGTGGCCATGGACGCAAAGCCGAGCCAGGCTCTTCGCAAGGGGCGCTGGCGGTCGAGCATGTGGCTTGCGCTTGAGGCGGTGAAGGACGGGCGCGCCGACGCCGCCGTGTCGGCGGGCAATACCGGCGCGCTCATGGCCATGGCCAAGTTCTGCCTGAAGACGCTCGAAGGAGTCGATCGCCCGGCGATTGCCGCGATCTGGCCTACGGTCGAGGCCGAGTGCATCGTGCTCGATGTCGGCGCCAATGTGGGGGCCGACGCCCGTCAACTCGTCGAGTTCGCACTGATGGGCGCGGCCATGGCGCGCGCGCTGTTCGGTCTCGAAACGCCCTCGGTCGGGCTGCTCAATATCGGGGTCGAGGAGATCAAGGGGCTCGACCAGATCAGAGAAGCCGCCTCGGTGCTGAAAGAGGCACCGCTGCCCATTCGCTATCACGGCTTCGTCGAGGGAGACGATGTCGGCCAGGGTGTCGTCGACGTCGTCGTGACCGACGGATATACCGGCAACATCGCCTTGAAGACCGCGGAAGGAACGGCTAAGCAAATCGGCCAGTATCTGCGTGCCGCCATGGGGCGATCACTATTGGCTCGCCTTGGAGCGGTGCTGGCGCAGGGCGCGTTTCGCGCGCTGAAAGAGAAGTTGGACCCGCGCCAGTTGAATGGCGGCATTTTTCTTGGCCTGAACGGCATCGTCGTCAAAAGCCACGGTGGAACCGACGCCACCGGCTTTGCGAGTGCCATTGATCTTGCCTACGACATGGCCTCGAACGGAGTGGTGAAACGCTTGGCAAGCGACGTAGCCGGCTTCCATGCAAAGCTCGAGCTCGAGGGCGCGGCTTGAGCATCATCCGGAAAAGCGGGAACCGGTTTCCCGATAAGGTGATGCGAAAACAACAATTTAGCCCGGGGTAGGAGTGGCTTCAATTGACGACTGTGCGGACGGTGATCAAGGGGGTCGGCGGCTACCTGCCGACGCGGATCCTGACCAACCAGGACCTCGCCAATCTAGTCGACACGTCGGACCAGTGGATCACCGAGCGGACGGGCATCAAGGAGCGCCGCATCGCCGCTGAAGGCGAGCTGACCTCGACCATGGGCGCGATTGCGGCGAGGAGGGCGCTCGATGACGCGGGCGTGGCGCCCGAGGATATCGACCTCATCATCCTCGCCACCTCGACCCCCGACCAGACCTTCCCGGCGACCGCCGTTACCATCCAGGCCGAGCTCGGCATCACCCATGGCGCCGCCTTCGACATGCAGGCGGTCTGCTCTGGCTTCGTCTTCGCTTTAGCAACCGCCGACACCTATATGAAAAGCGGGCTATTCAAGCGCGCGCTCGTGATCGGAGCCGAGGCTTTCTCGCGCATTCTCGATTGGCAGGACCGCTCGACTTGTGTGCTGTTCGGGGACGGCGCCGGCGCCGTCGTGGTCGAGGCGCAGAAGCTGAACGGCGCGCTGACTGACAGGGGCGTCCTCGCCACCTGCCTTCGCTCCGACGGGCGCTATCGCGACAAGCTTTACGTCGATGGCGGTCCCTCATCGACCGGCACCGTCGGTCATCTACGCATGGACGGACCCGAGGTTTTCCGCCATGCAGTGACCAAGATCAGCGAGGTGATCGGCGTGACCCTGGAGCAGGCCGGTTATAAGGCCTCCGACATTGATTGGTTCGTACCCCATCAAGCCAATAAGCGTATCTTGGATGGCGCGGCACGAAAGCTTGGTCTGAACAAGGATAAGATTATTATTACTCTCGATAAGCACGCGAATACATCAGCTGCTTCAATCCCCTTAGCGTTGAGCCAGGGACGAATGGACGGCCGCATCAAGCCTGGTGATCTCGTTATGATCGAGGCGATGGGTGGAGGCTTCACTTGGGGCGCGATTCTCATCCGCTGGTGAGGCCTATTTGCCAGGGCACTATCGCGCGAAAGCCACACCTTAGGAGAAAACGACGCAAAATCAGGAATTTGATCGCGGGACAGATTGACCGTATCGCACTCGCTCGTTTAGCATCTTGAATAGTCCCGCGACTGGGGGAGCGCACAGACGATGAGCGGGAAGACTCTGACGCGTGCCGACTTGGCGGAGGCGGTGTTTCAGAAGGTTGGACTGCCGCGGAACGAGTCCGCCGAGATCGTCGAGCTTGTGCTCCGCGAGATCGTGGTGAGCCTCGAGCGCGGGGACACGGTGAAGCTGTCCTCATTCGGCTCGTTCGGAATTCGCGATAAGGGTGAGCGCATTGGTCGCAACCCTAAGACGGGGCAGGAAGTTCCCATTACGCCGCGGCGCGTGCTCGTGTTTCGGGCGAGCAACATTATGAAGCAGCGCATCAACGATGCGCTCTCGCGTAGAAAGGCGGCTGAGTAGTCGAGCGGCATCTTGACGCCGAGGAGGTGGAGCGTTGGACAAGGCGCCCGAGGCGTTTCGCACCATCAGCGAAGTTGCAGACGAGCTTGAGGTCCCGAAGCACGTGCTTCGCTTCTGGGAGGCCAAATTCGCTCAGCTGAAGCCTATGAAGCGGGGAGGCGGGCGGCGTTACTACCGGCCTGAAGACGTTGCTCTTTTGCGTGGCATTCGCTTCCTTCTCTATGACGATGGGTACACAATTCGAGGCGTACAGAAGATCCTGCGCGAGCACGGTCCCCGCTATGTGATGGATTTCCGGCGGATCGCTGAGGAAGATGAGCAGGAAGATGCCATGGCTGAGCCCCTCCAGATTCCCGATGTCGCCGCCGAGGCCGCGCAAGGCGGCGTCCCGAGCTTCCTACGCGATGGCGAGCGCCCCTTACCGCAAATCGATGTGAGTTCGCTCGGTGCTCTGATCGACGAGATCGAGGTCTGCCGCCGGATCCTGGTGTCGGCCAAGGAATAGGAACGCGCGCGGCGCTTGTTTCGCGAGCCTGAGCGTTATATGCAATCTGCCCTGCATAGAGGCTTCGGAGCGTAGCGCAGCTCGGTTAGCGCACCGGTCTGGGGGACCGGGGGTCGGGAGTTCAAATCTCCCCGCTCCGACCATTTTCTCTCAAGTGTTAGATGCCGCGCTGCCAAGCCTCGAGCGGGAACGGCTTGCGGCCTAATGTGGCTCCGCCAAAAGATCAACTCGGGCAGTCGCCGCCGCGACCTAGGGCCACAGAGCGCGCGTGCCGCACTGATTGCGACGCGGCGAGACGCGTAGATTGGAGACCATGGCAGGAGAGCAGAGAAACGGCGTCATCGTGACGATTACGAATGGCGTAATAAGCATCATCCGACCCGGGACCGCGCTTGCCGAGGACTACAAAGTGCAGACCGGGACGCGCAAGCTCATTCGGGTCTACAGCTGGAGCGGTCCGAACATCAACTCACCGGAGGTCAAGGAATTCAGAGCGGCGGCATCGAAGGCCGCTTACGATAAGGCGCGCGAGCTGCGCTGGATTGACTAAGCCGGCGTCCGTCAGGCTACGCGGCGATTGGTGCGGTTCCTGGCCTGGTTGCATAACCGATCGATTTCTTCTTGCGCCGCCGGACTTTGGATCCAGTCGAGTCCATCCACGTAGCCAGGCTCAAACCGCAATTCAAACGCGACGGCCCGCCAGCCAACGAATTTGCCCGAGTGGGCGAGCTGCCGTGCACGCTCTTGGATGCGCTTAACCATTTCACTCGTTTCTCCATCAACGACGATCGCTTTGCAGCAACTCTAGCGACTGACTCGCGAGAGGGGAGGACTGCGTCGGTGGTAAGCCAAATGCCCCACAATATTGGCAATGAGGATGGGCCAAATATCGATGTCTGCTGACCTCGGTGGGCCTAAGAGCAACTCCCTCTTGTTTTGGACGGGTGCATGGAACTTCTGATTCTTGTTATAGGCCTCGGTTTCTTACTGTTCTACGTCGCGTACAAAGAATCGCTGAACGTCGCGTATCGGCGGTGGCAGGCCGGGATGTATCTCTTTGAGAGGCGGCTTCGGGCCTACGAACAGCTGAAAAATGCGGTGGCGCCCGTCCGCGCCAGCGGCGCCGTTTCCAATGTCGATGCCGACCAATTTGCTCAGGCGATGTTGGATATGCGATTCCTCTTTAATAAGGACCTGGAGCAGTTCGTCGATGACATCTACGACGCCATGGTGAAGAAGCACGTCCTCGACACGCTACTCGAGAAGGTCGCCGATAAGGAGAAGTCTTCTCACGACCAGGCTCTCACCGAACGAGCTCTCAAGAAGAGCGAAGAGCTCTTCGGTCAAATCACCGACGGCGTTTATCGGGACGTGCCTGACCGCATGGAAAAATTCATGCGCGTTCCAGCCACGCTACAAGTGCCTGCTAATTCTCCCCCCAGAGCAACGAATGGTCACTTCGATCGTGTGCGGGCCTCTCATTCCAACGGCTCATGGACGTCGCCAAGCAAGGCCTACAGGGGGTTGCCCGCGACCCAATCGACCGGGACCTCGATGACCCTGATGAGACCCAAAACTCAAGGCTCTTCACGCCTGTCCACGTCCGTCGCGGGCAGGTCCTCAAGCAACGCCGTTACAATCAAACACGGTGTCCCAAATCACGCGCCGGCGTCTCAGCGCAGCTCATAGCAAATCGAATAGACGCTCGGCTTGCGGGTCACGTCGTACCCCACGCGACACTGCACCAGGTAAGTCTCCTTTGCATTCCGAAATAGGATGAAGGTCGATCGGTTATCGAACGCCTGACTGTATCCGGCGATCTCCCAGCCCCCTTTGAGCAACTCCTCGATCGTGGGTTCTTCCTCTGCGGCTGACGAAGCGTTTGCCGCGAGGGTCAGTATTGCAAAGGCGGCAACGACGATAGGCCGGAGCGTGCCGCCGTGGTGACGAGACGAGCGCCTTTTTTTCATGCTGGATGATGCAGCGTAAGGGCGCGCACATCTTGAGATAGACGAGGTAGCCATCTTGGACGATGCCTCCGCTCGCCGTCCTCGCGTTTTCCCGCCGGACTGCTTGCCTTGCCTGGGCTGCCCTGCCTAAAAAGCATGCAAGCCTTTCGGGGGTAATCCTTTTTGGCTTCCTTGATTCTCCGAAAATTTCACCTCGCCCGCTGCGGAAGGCGACTAACCTTGGATCCAAATTCCAGCTTTGGATTGCCCCTGATCAGTCGATCAGCGGTCGCTCGCCTTTCACGGAGGGTCAAATGGAAGCCCGGAAAAAAGCGCTCCGCCTCAATCAAGTTTGCCCCTTACCTGTCCGTCCCCCGAGGGCCGATAGCCATCTTTCTCGCGGTCACCATGGCGGCCTTCGCACCCATGAATTTCACCGCCCAAGCATCGGAAACAGCGGGCGACGTCCAAGCTTCGGCCAGTGGCGTTGACGACGAGACGCCAACGGGCGACTACCGGCTGGCACCGGGCGATCGTGTCACGCTTATCGTTTACGACCAGCCTCAGCTGTCGGGGCAGTTCACCATCGACGGCGGTGGCGGCCTCTTGCTACCGCTGGCCGGGTCCGTCACGCTTAGCGGCTTGACCCTCTCCGAGGCGCAAAAGCTCATCCAAGATCGGTTCGCTGAGGGCTTCTTGGTTCAGCCGGCTGTTAGCGTGCGCATCACCGAATATCGGCCGATCTTCGTCACCGGCAACGTCCGCAAGCCTGGAAGCTATCGCTTCATGATTGGCCAATCGGTCAAGGCTGCGATCGCCGCGGCGGGAGGCGAAGGCGAGCCCGTAGAGCTGAACTCCACCGGCGCCGTCTCGGATTACATCACCGCCCAGCAGCACGTTCGTCAGCTCGAAGCTGATCACTCGTACTTGCTCATGCGCAAGGCGCGGCTCGAAGCTCAGCGCGATGGACAGGACAGTTTTATCATGCCCACGCTCGCGAGTCTGGGGCGGCACGACGTTGACCTTGATCTCGCTTACTCAACTGAGAGCGATACCTTTTCCCGCTTGGCAGACGCGTATCGCGGGCAGATCCGAGACCTGCAAAGCCAGCGGCCCCGCATTGAGGCCGAAATAAATGCCGTAACGGATGAGATTGCCAAGCAGAACGAACATCTAGCTATCGTCAATAGCCATCTTGTCGACTTGCAATCGCTGTTTGACAAAGGCCTTTTGCGCAAGGACGTGTTGCTCAATCAGCAAATCGAGAAGTCGTTGGTCGAGGGGCAGGTTTCGAACCTCCAGGCCCAAGTCGCGCGCCTTCGGCAGACAATGGGCGACCTAGACATCCGGCTTGGCGATGTAAAAGCGAACTATCTGCGGCAAAACTTAACCGAGCTCCAGGACGCCACTCAGCGCCTGCGTGACGTGGAGACGAGCATCGGTCCGGCGCGTAGATTGTTGCAGGTAAAGGCCCAAGGCGCCGACGCCGACGTTGACGACTCGGATTACTCCATCCGCATCAGCCGGGTTCGCAATGGCGGCATGGTCACTTTTGACGCGACAGAGGAAACCATGATGTCTCCAGGCGACGTCGTCGAGGTGAAGCTGAAGCGCCACATCTCGGTCGGTGACCCATCTCTATCGACTGAGGCGATCCGAGAGTTGGATCCGACGTCATCCCTTGCCGAGGATAGCTACGCCACCGCGAAGTAGACATACCGACGACCGCAAAAAGTCATTGATGGAATAGCCACGGGGGGCGTTCGAAGGGGTAGCTATCGCCTCTATGACCAAGACCCTCACTGAGAGTGGCGGAACCTCGCGCGACTTGCGCATCGATTTCTTTCGCGGCCTCGCTCTGTACATGATTATTTTTGATCATGTTCCCGGCGATCCACTCAGCAAACTTACCTACGCGCGGTTCGGCTTTTCGGATGCCGCCGAGATCTTTGTCTTCTTGTCGGGCGTCTCGTGTGGAATCGTCTATCCGCGTGTTCTCGCGCGTGGGGGCATCGCCGGGTTGCTGCGAGCGGTCTCATGGCGGGCGCTGCAGATTTACGCCTACTATTTGCTCGCGAGCCTCTTGACCATCCTGCTCATCGTCGTCACCCGCGACGTCATTGCGATCCCTGACAACCATCAGGCCTTCATCGCACCGCGGCAGGATCCGCTGGCTGCAATCGAAGTCGGCGATTTTCTTGGTTTCACCGCCGGCTCTGCCCGGCATTTTGGTCCTCTATCTCGAATTGGCGATTTTCTTCATCCCCGCGTTCATCCTCATCGCCGTACGGAGCAGCGTTGCGGCGTTATCCCTAAGCGCCAGCCTCTGGCTCCTGGCGCAGTTTTACCCCCACCTACTCCCGCGGCTTGCCGACCATTCGTATTTCAATCCGATGGCGTGGCAATTCATTTTCTGCATCGGGATATTCATAGGCACTTGGTACAATTCTGAGGGGATGTCGCTGGAGCTCTTCCGTAAGCCCGGCTGGGTGCTATTGGCATCCATTATCGTGGGCGCCGGAGTTCTCTATCATGTCGCTCATATCCTCGCGGAGCATGGGCTCGTGAATTTGGGAGCACTCGCGATGTCCGACGAGGTGCAGCTCGAGATGAAAGAGAACCTGTCTGCGATCCGCCTGCTGCACTTTCTCAGCATCGCCTTCCTCGTGGCCCTTTACGTTAAGCCGAGCAGCGCAATCTTTCGCTGGCCGGGCGCAAGCACCATCATCCAAAGCGGGCGGTCCTCGCTTCAGGTTTTCTGCGTGGGCGCGGTTCTGAGCGTCATGCTCAATCTGTTCGTTGCGGTCGATCGGCCTGGCGGCCTTAAGCGTATGATGCTCGATTGCGCGGCGATCTTGTTGATTGCCTGGTTTGGCACCGCGTTGATCCGCCTACGCCCGGGGCGCCATCAATCACCTGACGTACCGAGCACGGGTGGGTAGCGGCCCTAGTGGGGGCCCGCTAAGCGATCCACTTGCAGAGTTTGCCCTCCCAGGCGGCGGTATCAAAACTTCCGCCGCATGCTGACCAATTTGATCGGGCAAAAGTCACCGATGGGAGGCAGTTTCCCGGCAACTTGATGGATCGGGTGGAAATAGTCCGGTTCCTCGCCGACGAGATGGCACCCTGCCGAATAGATCACCCGCGTCGCCAGGTAGTACGAGCTCAGGAAGCTCTCGAACACCAGCGAATCGAAGTGCTTGGCGGTCCGTGCGGCGTACTCCTGCTCGTCGAAGAAGTGGTTGTGCCACCGCACGGGAATTTCCGGCAGCCCCATGGCGACGCGGAGCTGATTGAAGTTCCTCTGCCCCTCCATGAAGTTCTCGATGCCGAAGTAGTAGCCTCCCGGCTTGAGGTGCTCGGCAATCTGCTCGATGGCGCTATATTGCTCCTCGGAATACATCAGGTTGATCAGGCTGCGCGATGTCAAGAAGACCTCGAATTTCTCTCCCTTCAGAGCGTCCGAGACGCGCCGCATATCTCCCTGCCGGAAGGACATTCTTTTCGATAGACCCGCGTGAGCCGAACATCTCTTTTTTGCCAAGGCCAGCATGTCCTCGCTCCAGTCGAACCCAATGAAGCGAAGCGTCGGAAATGCTGAGGCGACGCTCACTGTGGCATGCCCATCGCCGCAACCGAGGTCGACAACTGTGGAGCCCTCCGGCAGCGATGCCTCCGAAATTTTCTGCTTGAACTTGGCGATCTCTAGGTCGCGAAGGTAAACGTCGTAGGTGGTGGCCTGCGCCGAGTCGGGCTCGGTGCCCTTCGCTCGCTCATCCCAGTACTGCTTGATCTTGCCCGACAGCTCCGGATTGATGATCGCGGTCATGCCAACTCCTTCATTTTCGCGGGGATGGTCCATCGCAAAGTCTCGTCCAAGCGGCCGGTAGCGAGGAGCCGTTTGACGTGGTCGATGCGCTTGAATTGCGGTCCCTCGAAGTCCTCAACGGTGACCCCTGTGCTGCGGTAGGTCGCGTAAAGCTCCTCCGCACCGCACCGCACCGTTCGCTGCGGCTTGAAGGCGGGCAGCAGACGGCGGATCTTGCTGAAATCCACCCGGTAGGATCTGGGGTCGGGACGGCCGCCCTCCGCATACTCGACATGCGAGCCGGGGACGACCTTGCAGACGATCTCGGCCAGCTCGGTAACGGTATAGTTTTCCTCGGTTTGGCCAACGTTGAACGCCTGATTGTGGATCGCTTCGCGGGGCGCCTCCAAGGCCGCGAGGAATGCACGCGAAATGTCCTCGATGTGAACCGTGGGTCGCCACGGCGTGCCGTCGCTCTTGATGAGAACGCGACCGGTGGCATAGGCCCACGCAACGAGGTTGTTCAGGACCAGGTCGAAGCTGTGGCAAGGCGAGACGCCATAGGCCGTCGCGTTGCGGAGATATGTCGGGCTGAACGTGTCGCTGGCCAATTTTGCCAGTTGGCGCTCTACGCGATCTTTTGAGATCGTGTAGGGGGTGAGCACCTCGATGGCACCATCCTCCGCCACCAACTCGTCGCCGGCCTTTCCATAGATGCTGCAGGAAGATGAGAAGAGGAACCGCCCGACGCCGGCGTCCTTCGCAAGCTGCGCCAAGCGAACCGCGGCTGCGTGATTAATCTCGTAAGTGACCTCGGGATCGAGATTGCTCAGCGCATCGTTGGAGAGGGCCGCGAGGTGGACCACCGCATCAAAGCCCTCGAGGTGCTCAGGCTCGACGTCGCGAATGTCCAATCGAAGCTCGGGGATCCCGGACGTGTACGGTACGAGCTTAAAGGCCCGGAAGAGATCGCTGTCGAGGCCTACGACATCGTGACCAGCGGCGCGGAACATCGGCACCATCACGCAGCCGATGTAACCATTATGCCCGGTGATAAGAACACGCATGGCCGGTAATCCTCCTGGCTTCCTAATGCTTAGGCCGGCCCACTAAGTAAACCGGCGTGTTGACGATCAGGCGGGTGAAAAGAAGCCGCCGAGATCCGAATTCATCGATTAAGCCTACCGAGCCCGAGCGCGATTAACGGCCTGAGCATCGACCTCGGGAGCAAAATTCGGGCCAATGAGCGTAGCCGCACGGTGGCAAGAAAGTCCGTCCACGTGCATCGCTGCAACATCGGGCGCCATTGCCAAAACTTTCGGACAGCGTCGGTCGCGCTGGCACCCTCGCGGCGGTAAAGAACAAGCGTCACCATCGCCTGGTAAGCCAAATATCGCGACGATAGGCTTCGGATTTCACCCTGCTTCGCGCTGCCCGGAAACTTCCGTGCATGGGCAGCGGGAACCTCTTGCATCATCTTGCAAAAATCTTTGAGCCGCTCGTCAGGGGAAAAATGCGAGCTCAACTGCGTGCCGTGTATCAAATAAGTGGCGCACGCCTCGTTGATCAGTCCAGCGCGGCCCTCGAGTAGGGCTGGAATCCACGTCGCTTTGTCCGGAGAGACCAGATATTCGTTGGAATAGCGGTCGTTTCGACGCAAGACATCGGTTCGCACGACGACGCTCAGCGAGTCCGCCGATAGTCTCCCATGGAAATACTCCCGCAGCACCTCGATACCATCCCAGATTCCGGTCGAGAGCCTTTTACTGACAATGGCCGGGACGAGGCGTCGATCGCCTTCGTGAAACTCATCCAAGATCAAATTGTCATAAGCGGCCAACACGATCGGAAGACCTGGTTCCTGCCGGATAAGCCGCACGCATTTTTCCAGGAATTGAGCGTCAAGAATGTTGTCGTCCGAAACCAGGACAAGGTAATCGCCCTTCGCTTCGCGAAGGCACTTGGCGTGATTTTCGATCGCGCCGACATTTTTCGGGTTGGTCAGTACGCGAAGCCTCTTATTCGCTCTTATCATTGACGGTTTTCAGAACTGCGAGCGTGTCGTCCGGCGAAGCGTTATCTGAAACCATGACGTCGATATTGCGATACGACTGAGCGAGAGCGTTCTCGACGCAACTCTTCACCAAGCCCGACCTGTTGTAAGTCGGGATTGCTATCGTGATCAGGGGATAGCTCGACTGAGCATCTGCGCCGTTACGGGCGTGCGCGGGTAGCGTTTTGACATCGACGAAATTCATTTCTTACTACCTAGCGCCTCGGCATCGGATCAGGCGGGAATGGCGCTCAATTCCTCAAGCCAATGCTCAGACCGAAAATGACGGTATTGCTCCGCCCGCAACCGGTCGGCCAGACGACCCAGCGGAAGCGCGACGTCGTCGTAGGTAAGGACGACGTCCTTCTTGATGTCGCGAACCAGCTTGCAGCCCTCGACCAATCCCTCGGGCAAGTATCGCCCTTTGCTCATCTCATCGACGTTCGTCGCTTCCCCGTAGGTCATATACATGCCGTAGTCGTCGAGGATTTCGCCGGCCTTCAAATCGCGCTTGGCGACGGCGCACACTTCGGTCACCGGTCCGCCGAGCGGGCTGGCAAGGTTGTCGCGGAACAGCACAACGCGGGCGATCGAATTCGGAACCTCAAAATGCACGAGATGATACGGGATGAAGAACGAATAGAGGGGTCCTTCACCCAGCTTGTAAAGATTGAGATAGTGCCGTTGCTTCGGGTCGGGGTGCTCCGCGAGCACGTAGACCTTAGTCAGCGGAGTTCCGACGACGTAGTCGATGATGCCGCCGACCGAGCGCAGCTCGTCGATATCGTACAGCTTGCCAATGTCCATGATGTCGTCGCGATATTCGAGGCCGCGAGACATGCCGCGTGACCTGACCCCGAAGCCGGTGGCATTAGCAACGATCGTTTGCTCGAAGCTGATCTTCGAGCCGTCTGCGAAACTGGTGACCATGGCAGGGTTTTGTCCCCAGCGCTCGGCGAACCCTTGCTGAGTTGTGGGATTGCGGTAGGGATCCTGCAAACCCTTAATGTTGCCGATAACGCGGGGAGTCAAACCGAGGCCCTTAACCCAGCGGAAGAGATTCATCTGGACGCCCGGCTCGTCGCCGTCGCACGCCGAAAGGATGACTCCGTATTTCCTGGCGTAGGTCTGGAGGATCGGCCCGATAGTCGCGTCGAGCTCGGCATTCATCAGCACGACATCCTTGCCGTGCCTGAACGCTTCGAGCACGACGTGGGCGCCGAACTCGACCGATCCGGTCACCTCACAGATCACGTCGATGAGCCCCGAGCGCGACAGAAGGAGCGCATCCTCGGTGGTCACTGGCTTGTTCGCACGGATGGCGTCGTCGAGCTGGTTTTGCGTATCGGCGACAACAACATCCTTGTGGCCGGAATATTTGTAGACGTCGACCGCACGCTGAACCTTGCGGTTGGAGATGGCGGCGACGCGCATTCCGGGAACGCTGTTCTCGATTTGGTTGGTGAGGCCCTGGCACATGAAGCCAGCACCGACCATCCCAACCCGGATCGGTTTCCCGAGCGCGTGGCGTTTCTGTAGTGCGCTATCTACCAGTATCACGTTACGCGCCCACCAATTCGCGCTCGCGAGCCATCTTGCGCCCTATTTCGGATTCGATCTCGGCAAGCGGTGTGAACTTTTGATCCTTGTCTGAAATAACGGACACCGGCAGCGGCCAATTCAATCCAAGCCTTGGATCGTTGTACATCAAGCCGCCTTCGGCGCTCGGCGTATAGAACTCCCCGACCTGATAGCTCGTGTCGGTGTTGTCGCACAGCGTCTGATAGCCGTGCGCGAACCGCTCCGGCACGTAGAGCGCGCTCTGATTGTCCTCGTTCAGTTCGACTGCGATATGCTGCAGATAGGTTGCGCTCTCCGGGCGCAGGTCGACGATGATGTCAAGGATCGCGCCGCGCGTGCAGCGGACAAGCTTGGTTTCGGCCGCCGGGGGAAATTGGAAATGCATCCCGCGCAGAGTGCCCTTACGGACATTATGCGCGATATTAGTCTGGGCGATGGTTGGCTTCAGGCCGTGGGCTTCGAATTCCCGCTGGCAAAAACCTCTGGCAAAGAAGCCGCGTGCGTCTTCCCTTCGCTCTAGGTCAATGACGAAGGCACCCTTGAGTTTGGTCTCGGCAAAAATCACGGATGACTCCTTATTGCGATTTTCCAGTGCCCCTCAGGCGATCCTCACGAGTTGAGTTTGTCCGAGGGCAAGCAGAGCAACGTCGATGGGCAAGATCCATTCTCTAACGTCTGCGATCGGCCCGTGTGAGTTTGCGATCCGCCGTTTGTGATCTTCAGGCGCAAGCCACTGTGCAGCGATCCTCCTCATCTCGACAATAACCGGGAGGGGGTACCCATTTCTGGTCGCCGCTAGCCAATTGATCTCTATCCATCACGTTGGTGTTTCTGTCAGCTACGTATAAGCGCCCTGGTACGCCCTTCAAAGGAAAGGCGACAACGGTATTGGGCGAGGAAATTAGGATTGACCAATTATGTTATCGATTTTGGACATGACCCGCGTGAAGCGGTTGCTTTGTCTGGGGGCCCATTGCGACGATATCGAGATCGGAGCCGGGGGCACGATCATGCGCCTCGCCCGCGCCTTCCCTCAGATCGAGGTGAGGTGGGTCGTACTAACGGGCGAGGACCCAGGCAGGGTCGAGGAGGCCCGCCGATCGGCGGAGTTATTCTTGTCCGGCACCCGCGCCAGCGAAATCTCGATCTACGGATTTCGCGATGGCTTCCTGCCGTTCCAGGGTGAATTGGTCAAGGAGGCTTTCGAGGATCTCAAGACCAACTTCAGGCCTGACCTCATCCTGACTCACCATGACGATGATCGCCACCAGGACCACCGGCTCGTGTCGCAACTGACATGGAACACGTGGCGCGACCACATGATCCTCGAGTATGAGATCATGAAGTACGACGGCGATCTCGGACGCCCCAACTTTTACGTGCCGCTTTCAGAGGACATCTGTCGGAGCAAGGTTGCAGGATTGTTGGAGGCGTTCCCCTCCCAGAGCAACCGACAATGGTTCGACGAGGAGACGTTCTGGTCGCTGCTCAGGCTGCGTGGCGTCGAGTGCAATGCGCCTACGCGCCTTGCCGAGGCGTTCTTTGTCAGAAAGGTCGTTGCCTAAGGCCCCGTTCCCGGCCGAGGTTGCTTGCGCTCGCCAGCAAGCCCTGACGAGCGCTATGAAAGGCGCCGCGTGGGTGCCGTGGCGCCAGGAGGAACCTGCCTGCCGACGGTGGGCCTCACTGACCCCTAGTCAAAGGGTTCGGCATGATAACGAGAAAATGCGCCCCACCATCTTCCTCCCTCCAGCCAGAGAGCGATGGCGACGGCGATCAACAGGCCTACGACGAAAGAAAGACCGATCAAAAGGGCTGGGCGCGGACCTGAAGGAGCAGCCCGCGCCGTAGTGACGCTCTCGCCCGCAGCATTAAGGACCGCCTCTGGTGCCGCGGCCAGTTGATCTGTCACAAGTTGGTCTACCGACGCCAGTCGCAGTTTCGCCTCTGCCACCTTCGGATGTTTTTCGCCGTACCTGGTGAGCTGCGCTGACAACGTACCTTGTGCCGTCGAACGCTCCTGCGACAAGGCCTGGAGCTTAGTGCTCCGCAAAAACTCTGCAACAAAGGCATTTGCTAAAAGGACCGCAAGCTCAGGATCTTGGTCGGTATATTTAACCGTGATCAGATATGCGCGGGGGTCGCTCGTGACCGTCAGGTTGCGCAAGAGGCTCTTGGCGGCCGCGTCTGCGGGCGACTCGGTAGCGCTGCTTGGATGGCGGAAAATGCCGAAGATCTCGCTCAGCAGCGACGGACTTCCGCTTGCCGCACCGCCCAGGCGCTCCAGTCCGATTTGCGCTACTACCCGGCTCGCCAACTGAGAAGAGTCAAGCTGGCGCGTTTGCGTCTCGATCACGCGCAGCGGGTCTAAATTGATGGCCCCGGTGCTCCCGCTGCTACTGTTGTCTGCTGTCAAACCGGCAATGACACCGCGGACAGATGCCTCAGCCGTGTAGCGCGTGGGCATCACCAATACGGCAATGGCCCCAAGCATTAGCGCGGCGAGGACGATGGTGGCCACAAGTAGCTTGCACCGCCACAAACATCCAAACACGGCCTGTAGAACGTGTCCTGGTCCGACGTCGACTGGCGCGAGCGCGACCGAGGTTGGCCCGATATGAGCGGACTCCAAGTTGCTGGACATGGGGACACCACCTTCGATGGGACTTGGCGTGGCGCCGCCACAAACAAGAAAGGGGGCGCCAAAGCCGACAGTACGACAGTAGAGGAGGACGTTGGCGCACAGGGAGCGCCAAAGAGCTACCCCCCTAGGACCATTCGAGGCGTCATTTCGTCTCGTCCAAGGGAACAGCCCCTTACCCCCAATGCGTGGGCTCCTCGAGGAGGGCGGTAGGCAATAGTCGGGAAAGCCTTCTCGTGAGCTCGTAGCGAGAGGGGACCGTCCGCTCAGCCAAGAGGCGAAAAATATTGAGGAAACAATTCTCTTATCCCGACGGGGCACCGTTCCTCGGTCCCGAGACCCCTGGTCAAGTCGAGAGGGACCGGGAGCTGGTTCCGGTATCGCGGGCCT
This sequence comes from uncultured Alphaproteobacteria bacterium, assembly GCA_963742355.1. GTDB lineage: Bacteria > Pseudomonadota > Alphaproteobacteria > Rhizobiales > Methyloligellaceae > Methyloceanibacter. Next base: position 87,361 of record CAVULQ010000013.1, read on the forward strand.
TTAGCTGGATTCGCTACAAATCGATCGGCCAACTCACTGGTGCACTGGACTACGTCCTGATCCTGACAGCGTGCATCGCCGCTGGCGTCGGCTATCACGCGCTCATTCTGGGCGAGAGTTTGCCAGCCCTCATGCAGTATGTGGGCGCAGGCAATATCGTCGCCGCGCTCTTCGTGCTTGGAACCGCTTCCCAAGGCAACTACCACCCGAGCAAAATCGTCTCGGCTCGACTCCAGGTGCGATCCGTCATTTTGTGTTGGGCGCTGGCGCTGTTGAGCTTGGCTCTCTTCCTATTCCTGGCGAAGTCCGGCCCCGATTTCTCACGCGGAACCATTATAGTTTTCGGCGTCCTCGGATTGGCTCTGCTGCTGGCTTTGCATGTTTCGATTTCCACCGCCCTGAAAGAAGCCCTGGCGCGGGGCGTTCTTGCCGGCGATCGCGCCATCACCATCGGTGACCGTGACGCCGCCAAGGGGCTCTCCCAGGCGGACATCCTTTGGAAGTCCGGCGCACGGGAGATCCGGCGTTACCTGCTGCCTCCCATGGCAGCACAAGACCACGCGGAGGGCCTGAGCCTCGTCGAGGAAGCAATACACTTTAGCCGCTCAAACAGTGTGGACTGCGTCCTGCTCGCATTGCAGTGGAGCGACGAGCGCCGGCGCAATCTGATCTGTGAACGCTTGCAGGCGCTTCCGATTCCCGTCCTGCTCCTGCCGGATCAGCACGTGGAATCCATATTTGCTCAGGGACAAAAGCTCGGGCGCGAGTTCACCATCGAGATTCAGCGAGCGCCACTGTCTTCGGGCGAGCTGGCACTGAAGCGCGCTCTCGATGTGATTTTGGCGAGCGGCTTGCTCTTCGTGCTGGCTCCGCTTCTTGCCCTCGTCGGCCTTCTCGTCAGGCTAGAGACGCGGGGACCGATCATCTTCCGTCAACGACGGAAGGGATTTAACGGGCGAGAGTTCACGATTTTCAAGTTTCGCACCATGAACGTGCTCGAAAACGGGAGCGTGATCGAGCAGGCCCGCAAAAACGATATTCGCGTCACTCGCGTCGGTCGCATCTTGCGCGCCACGAGCATCGACGAGCTGCCGCAGCTCATCAATGTGCTGCGAGGGCACATGTCGTTGGTCGGGCCGCGGCCGCACGCCATTGCCCACGACGACGGGTACACCAAGCTCATCGCCAACTACGCCTTTCGTCAACACGTGAAGCCTGGTCTCACCGGTTGGGCGCAGGTCAACGGCTTCCGCGGGGAGACCGCCCAGCTCGAGCTGATGGAACAACGGGTCGATTGTGACCTTTGGTACATCAAGAACTGGAGCTTCTGGCTCGACTTGCGGATTGTCGCCTTGACCGGCTTCGAGCTCTTGCGTCGTCGCAATGCCTATTGAGCTCGCTTCTTAGTTCCCGATAATGGATGTCGGGAGAAAAGCTAATGCTTCCCATCATGAAGCTAGTCTTTGTCGCTCTTGCCGTCTGCTGGGCAGGAGCCGCGCACGCGACGGAGAATTCGGTGCAATATACCGGCGTCAATATTGCGGGCGGCGATTTCGCCGTTGAGACGATGCCTGGCACCTATGGCCTGGACTACGCTTATCCCGACACAGACACGATCGCCTACTTTGCGGCAAAGGGGATGAACATCATTCGCGTTCCGGTACGCTGGGAGCGGATCCAACATCAATTGAACGGCGATCTCGACGAACAAGAAATGGGGCGACTCGACGCTGTCGTCGCTTTTGCCGGATCCAAAGGCATGCGGGTGATTCTCGATGTGCATAATTATGCGACCTATAACGGAGCCGTCATCGGAACGAGGGGTCTGCCGACGGCTGCTCTTGGGCAGCTTTGGCGTAGGATCGCCGAAAGATACAAAGACAACGACACGGTCATCTTTGGCCTTATGAACGAGCCGAACGACCTGCGCACCGAAACCTGGCTGCAGGCGGCCAACAGCGCCATCGCGGAGATCAGGCGGACCGGCGCAAAGAATTTCATCCTGGTGCCAGGCAATGGCTGGTCATCGGCGCGCAGTTGGGTGGATGGCAACTATGGAGCTCCGAACGGCGAGGTCATGCTGAAGGTTGAGGACCCGGCCAACAATTTTGCATACGAAGTACATCAGTACTTCAATTCCGACTTCACCGGGACGAGCGCCGACTGCCAGAGCGCAGACATCGGCATTTCGACGCTGACCCCGGTGACGGAATGGGCGCAGCAACACCACCAACGTTTGTTCCTCGGCGAGCTCGGCGTGGGCGCCGGTCGCACCTGCCTCGACGCTCTGGACCGCGTCATGCATTTCATGAACGAGAATAATGACGTGTGGCTGGGTTGGACTTATTGGGCCGGTGGCGCCTTGTGGCCCAACGACTATTTCACCAGCATCCAACCGCTCGACGGCAAGGATCGACCGCAAATGGCCGTCCTCGAGAAATACACCACAGCCAATTGACATCTTTGACTGTCTGGGACGTTTTCGTGCGGCGTATCAACCGCGCTCTTCGACAGTGCCGAGCCGGTGCTGGTCTGCCGGCGCGCGCGCTAAGGCTTTTCGGTCCGTCGCGACGGAGAGCGCGCCCATCAGGAACCACTGTAGCGCCGCTGTCTTGATGGTGAATTGCGATGCTGAAATGCATAAGAGCGCTGCGAAATAGGCCGCGCTCATGTTGCGAAAGGCATAAAAGTAACGGCTGCGGCCGCCCAGCGACATAAACCAAAACCAAAACGCAGCGAAGCCCAGCAGGCCGATATTGCTTATGACATACGCATAGCCCGAGTCGAAGGTTTGCGCCCGAGACACCTCGATGCCCAGCCAATTAAGAATGTCAAAGTCGAACAGGACGCGGCCCGAATAGAGTAGCCGGTCCCCTATGGAGAAGCCTTCGACGTTCGGAAAATCCTGTGGCGGAGCATTGGCGGCGACAAGCCACAAGCCGAATATCAGGACGAAAGGCATCGCCGCGATCACCGGTGTTGTGATCCGCGGGCTCACAAGCAAGATCAGAACGCCGACGACCAGGAAGTAGGCGTTAAACCTGGTATCTGACAGAATGATCAGCGCGATGGCAGCTGCGATTGACCACAGACGCCACCGCTGTTCCATCTTCGATCTGGCGATCGCCCAAAAGGCGACGATGCAGCCGAAATTGCCCAAGCCGATCGGTTCGAGGAACAGGGACGACGCGCGATGATCGCCTAAGAAAGGCAGCAGCTCGCGCCCCTGTTCCGGTGGCCTTATCCCGCTCACCATCAATCCCTCGGCCCACTTCAACGATGGATCCAGCACATCGAGCGTGCCCCGAGCGACATAGTATTGGGTGACGCTGAAGACCTTCAGAAAGCTGTCGAGGGAAAAATATTCGAAAAGTGCAAATCCCAAGATGATGGCTACGGCGACATAGACGACATAGTCCGCCACCTTGATGTTGAGTTCACTCTTGCCGAGCAGCAGAAAAATAACGGGGATTAAAAAATCGCGACTGACCTTTACGTTCAGGCCTTCGTCTGGGGAAATGACGGAGCGAATAATAGCCACTAAGGCCGTGTACAGAATTATCGCCGCAATGATGAGAACGTATTTCGGCTGGATCGTTCTGATGCATGCCAACAAGGCGCTTGTTGTGATCGCGGCCTCGGCGCCGACCACCCAAGAATTGTTGATCGGCGTAACATGGGTATTGATGAAGCACAGCACGGCATTGAAGACGATGGCCGCAACGACAAGCGCGCCGCCAACCCACCTGACATCGGGGCTGTCGGCCAACACGCGGTGGGGTGGGCCTAATAAGTCGGTGCTTGCCAAGGATTTATTCGCCTCTTGCCGAACGCCAATTCTGACGCTCTGCGCGGTCTGCGATAGCGCCCGGACGTGGAAGATGGGGACATAAGGAAGTACCCCGTCGGTGGCCCATTTTGGGCTGGGTGGTCAGTTGGATTCTCCTCAAGCCGGTCCATGATGCTCCAGCCGTGCTTGCCGCCGTCGCAGCCTTTGGATGCGGGCCGCCGCAGAGCTGGGCGACCTCTCCTGTGGGAGCAAATCAAACTGGGGCGCTTCTATGAGCGTTGCGGAAGTCGAAGTTCACGATATCAAGAGAGCGGCGCTGCGCGGCGGTCTGGCGAAGCTCATTAGCCAAGGCGGAAGCTTCGTCCTGCGACTTGGCTTCATGGCCTCCGCCGCGCGCCTGTTGCAGCCGGCAGATTTCGGTATCGTGGCAATGGTCACGGTCGTCACCGCCATCTTGGACCTGTTTACCACCGCCGGACTGTCATCCGCCGCGGTGCAAAAATCGACCATCAACGACGACCAGATCTCGACGCTCTTTTGGATCAACATCGTGGTCGGTGTGACTCTTTCCATCACCTGTGTCCTCATCGCCCCGCTCCTCGTTGCCTTCTATCACGAACCGCGCCTTTTCTGGGTGACCACGGCAATGGGAGCTGGGTTCCTGTTTAACTCCATCGGGGTGCAGCAGCTCGCATTGCTTCAGCGGCAAATGCGATATGTCACCCTTGCGAAGATCGAATTCTCCTGTCAGCTGGCCAGTCTTGGCCTCGGTCTCTGCCTGGCGCTCGCGGGATACGGCTATTGGGCCCTCGTTGCCGCGGCGATCACATTGCCGGCGGCCATGAGCGCGTGCACTTGGACCGCGACGGGATGGATTCCGGGGCGGCCTCGATGGGACGCCGGGATCCGCTCAATGCTGCATTTCGGTGGGACGGTCACCATCAATGGGGTGATCTCCTACATGACCTATAATTTCGACAAGTTCATTGTCGGCCGTGTCTGGGGGGCGAACGCGCTCGGCTACTACGGCGTCGCTTCGCAACTCATCAACACGCCGACAGCCAACCTCAATATGGCGCTCGGCGGAGTGACATTTTCGGCGCTGTCGCGGCTGCAGGACGATCCCGTCCGCTTCAGGAGCTACTTCCTCAAGGGTTACGCGCTGAACGTCTCCTTGACGTTGCCCATTACGCTGTTCGCCGCCGTTTTCGCCCACGACATCATCGTCGTCGTCCTGGGACAGAGATGGGCGGACGCCGCGGTCATATTTCAGATGCTTGCACCGTCGGTGTTGTTCTTCGGCATCGTCAATCCGCTCGGGTGGATCTTGTGGGCCAGTCGCCGCCATGTGCGCAGCTTGAAACTTGCGCTCGTGATTGCCGTGCTGGTTCTTACAGGCTGCCTAATCGGCTTACCCTACGGTCCAAAAGGCGTCGCCATGGGATTTTCGGCGGCGATGGTACTCTGGCTCATTCCGCAAATCGTGTGGTGCCTCCACGGCACGACGATCACGCCACTCGACCTTCTCAAGGCAAGCAGCCGGCCGCTGCTTTCGGCCATCGTTGCCGTGGCGCTGGCTTACGCCGCTTTGGCCGGCTGGAGCTCGCTGTCGACGCCGCTTGCCCGGCTCGTCCTCGTTTCTGGCGTGATGTTCGTTGCCTATCCTAGCCTCATGATCATCGTCATGGGGAAGGACTTCTATCTCGATCTCATCAGAGCGATGCGGAACACGTCGTTGGCATCATCCGAAGCAAAAGGCGAGGAACCAGCGGGCTATTTGTCGTTGAGTGCACAGTAACGGCGAAGGGTGACTAGCATGAGCAGATTGCGAGCAGGAGATTTGGTCGAGGTCCGAAGCAAGGATGAAATCTTGCTGACGCTGGACGCGCAGGGCCGGCTGGACGGCATGCCATTCATGCCGCAAATGTTCCAATATTGCGGACGGCGGTTCAAAGTTTACCAGCGCGCGCATAAGACCTGCGACACGATCGCCTATAATTGGGATTCGCCGGGGCGGAAGGTCCCCGACGGAATTCATCTCAATCTTCGCTGTGATGGAAAAGCCTATGGCGGCTGCCAGGCCGCGTGCCTGATCTTTTGGAAAGATGCATGGCTTAGGCCGGTCGGTGACGACCGGCGGTTGGAGGCTCCGCGTGCCGCCGACGCGGACTGTACCGAAGCGGATGTCGAACGAGCGACTCGCGTCGACGATCCGAAGCTCGGCGGAGAACCGCGCTATTCCTGCCAGGCAACCGAGCTGCTCAACTTCACGACGCCACTTCCTTGGTGGGATGCAAGACAATATGTCGAGGACTACGCGTCAGGAAATGCGACACCTCTCCGGATGCTGCGCGGCTTTATCTACGTGGGCTATTACTACGGATCGCTGGCGTTCAACCGAAGATTTGGCGAGCCAGCCCGCTGGCTCTACGATCGCTTCCAGGCCCTGTGGGGCGGTTTTCCTTTTCCCAGACATCGCGGCAGTCTGCCTGAAGGTCGACCCGGACCGAGAGCCACGCTGAATCTCCAGCCGGGGGACTTCGTCAAAGTCAAATCGTATCAGGAGATCCTTGCGACCCTGAATACCAACAACAAGAACCGAGGCATGGCGTTCGACGGCGAAATGATGCCGGCCTGCGGCCGCACGTTTCGTGTCAGGGGACAGGTGGAGAAATTCATCGACGAGAGAACGGGGTACATGAAGCGGATGAAAACGCCCGCCGTCATCCTGGAGGGTGCATTTTGCGGGGCGCGTTACAGCAATCACCGTATGTTTTGCCCGCGCTCGATCTATTCGTGGTGGCGCGAAATTTGGCTGGAGCGCGTTTCGGCCGACGCTCAGGCGCAACAGGGCGAGGACATTATCGAATGTCCGAAACGCGACGCGGCCTAGAGCTGACAGGCAACCGTTCGCGGTAGCGCCAATATCAGGCGGACATTGCCTCTTGCGGGGCGATGTCCCGAGCTACGGCATCAGGTTGTCCGGGACGTACGGCGCGGTGGTCACCAAAGTCGGGTCGTGCAACCGTTACCCGCGCACCGGACAACCATTGGCGCGAAACCCTGGCAAAGAACAGAGGGATGCCGACGAGGTAGCGACCGGCCAATCGGCGCGGCTCCTGGCTCAAACGATAGAGCCATTCAAGACGCCACCTCTGCACCCAAGGCGTCGCGCGCGGAACGTTGCCGGCAAGGAAGTCGAACAGAGCTCCGACGCCGATCCCGACAATACAACCCGTCGCGGCCAGATGCTGCTGGATGAAGAGTTCTTGCTTAGGATTGCCCATCGCCACGAGCAGGACATCGGCCTTGGAGCGGCGAATGTGCTCGATAACCTCGGGGAGCTGGCCGGGATCGAAATGGCCGTGATGGCAACCGACAATCGTGTGTTGCGGGCATAGGAAGGAAAGACGGCGTGCCGCCTGCTGCGCCGTGCCGGGTTTTGCTCCCAACAGGAAGATCCGGTAGCGATGCCGTGTCGCCCGCAGGTAGTTTGGACTGAAATCCGTGCCGTTGAGATTGTCAGGGAAGGGGGATCCATAGAGGAGCCGGCTGGCGATGTCGACGCCTATCCCGTCATTCAACACGAGTGAATTCTGTAGCGCCGCCCGAAAATCACCGTTGCTCGCCGCGACGTTTAGCGTATGCGCATTGGCGAACGCGATCGAGACTCTTTGGCATGTCTCATAGTTCCTATCGACAAGGCACACAGCGTCGTCAAAGCTTCGCACCTGCACGGGAACGTCGAGGATCGTTCGCTCCGTCGTCCCGGTCACGGCGCCGTAAAACTTGGCGTACGCGTCGCATACGCCAGGCCAAGCATATGCTTTCGCCGCCTCCGTGCACGCGACGCGCTGCTCGGCATAGCTCGAAGAGATCTCGGGCAAAGCCTTTAACAACCGGCGCGCTGCATCATCCGGGTCGGCATAATTCATGATCATGCCCATCCCGGTACGTGCGGTAAGCCGGCAGTAGGGCGGGATGTCGCTCAAGATCGGCAGTAGACCCGCCGACATGCCTTCGATTGCCGCGATACCGAAGCCTTCATATTCCGACGCGCTCGCAACGAACGAGCTCTTGCGCAAGAGCGCTTTGATTGTGTCATCACTCGGCGATACGACGACCTCAATCGCATCGCGAAGCCCAAACCTATCGACCAGGGCATGGATTTGCTCAACCGGCAGATCGCCCGGTCGACCCGCTAAAGTAAGCTTCCAGTCCGAATCATATCGGCGCAGCGCGGCAACGAACTCGACCAGCCGGTCGATGCGCTTGTTCCCGGCAAATCGCCCGACCGAAATGATTGATTTCTGTAATTTGGCCGCCGACGCCTCGTAGAAGGTCGATACATTCGCGCCGTTCTCGATACAAACCAATCCACGAGCTCGTATCGAGCCGAATCGCTCGAAGTCGGACGCGCTGACGGCGGCAATGCCCGCATAGGCTCGCAGCGAAAGCCGTGTGATCGTCTGGAACCAGACCCGCTTGAGAAGTGCGGCGTATTGAGTGTGGAAGAACCCGCCATGCGTCGACACGACCAGCTTGCGACGGTGCAGCGGCTTGGTCCACGCAAGATAATCGAAGAAGAAGTCGATGGCGTGGACATGCACCAGATCAGCGTCTCTGACATGCCGAAGAACAGTTGGGGCGATCGGATAGCGAGTCGAACCGAAGTAAGGGATGCGCTCGATGTCGATGCCGTCGAACGTCTCTCTCGCCGGCAGCTTTTGCCGCGTCGCGTCGTTGAATAGCCGATCCAGGGTAACGACCCGCACGCTGTTGCCGGACCTGGCTTGCGCCGACGCAAGCTCGAGAACGACATTTTCCAACCCGCCGACACCGGGGTGGAACTGCCTTACAACGTGAACGATACGCATCGGTACCTAGCCTTGAACGGCACGCAAGCCGACCCAAGAGCCTCGTCTATCGCCCCGCCGCCTTTGAACCTGGTGTCGGTGAAGAGATCACCGAAGGCTCACTCCGCGGCCTGCGCGCGCATTGAGCGCGAAGAGCTGCGCCCGCGTCGCAAGTCAGGCTCAAGGATGCCCTCCGCCATCAGACGCTGGATATGGCCAATGCGCTGGTAACGCGGGCCTTCAAACTCCTCGAGGACCAACCCCGCCTGCCGATAGGCGGCGTACAGTTGTTCCGCACCGCGCCGTGCGTCCCACTTCGGTTTGAAGGCGGGCAGGACTCGAGCGATCTTGTCGAAGCTGACGCGGTAAGACCGCTTGTCAGGTCCGGCATCCTGTGCGGTCTCGATACGGCAACCCGGCACCACATCGGCCACGATTTCGGCGATGTCGCGCATGCGATAATTGTGCGCCGTGGAGCCGACGTTGAAGGCCTGGTTGAACACCTTGTCTTCGGGCGCCTCGAGAGCAGCAAGGAAAGCACCGGAGATATCCTCGATATGGACGATCGGCCGCCAAGGCGTGCCATCGGATTTCAGGAGGATGACGCCGGTGGTCACGGCCCAGGCCACCAAATTGTTGAGGACGATATCGAAGCGAACGCGTGGAGACACGCCGTAGGCGGTAGCCGGCCGCAAATAGACCGGGCAGAACCCATCGCCGGCCATCGGCGCGATGTCCTGCTCCGACCTCACCTTGGACTCTCCATAAGGAGTGACGGGATTGAGCGGGCTGGTCTCGTCCACCATGGCCTCACCCGCCGAGCCGTAGTTGCTGCAAGAGGACGCTAGGAGAAAGCGTTTGACCCCGGCCGCTTTGGCAAGCCGGGCAACGCGCACGCTGGCGCGATGATTGATGTCGTAGGTGATGTCGGGGTTGAGGTTACCGAGCGGATCGTTCGACAACGCGGCGAGGTGAATGACGGCGTCGATGTCTCTGAAGTCCTCTGCTGTGGCATCGCGCGTGTCCTTGCAGATATGCGGCACGGCTGCGATGTTGCCGCCGCTCGCGAATGTGCACCTCTCATAGAGGTTGCTGTCGAAGCCGACGACTTGATGACCCGCCTTCAGAAGCACGGGCACCATGACGGTTCCGATATAGCCCAGGTGTCCGGTCACCAGAACGCGCATTTGCGACTACTCCTCTCTGCTACGATCAATGTCTTCGGTATATCGATATCGAATGGCACAAGCCGGGATGTTTCCCGCCCGTGCACCGCTTGGGATCTTCGCTCCGGTTGGCGTCGACAACGTTACCCGGCCTTCCTGTCGACGGTCGTCCCGACCGGCGCCGCCCCTTTGATCCGCCAGGGCATTCGCCCCTGTTCGACCAGATCCTCGAGTATCTCTTTGTCCTTCAGCGTATCCATCGGGCGCCAGAAGCCCTCATGCTTGAAGGCCAGGAGCTGATCGTCCTTCATCAACCGGCGGAACGGTTCCTCGACCAACTCCTCGCCATCGAGCAAATAGTCGAAGATCTCGTGGCGAAAGACAAAGAAGCCGCCATTGATCCAGAAGTTGGCATCCTGCGTTGGGCGTATGCTGCTAACCCTTCCATCCCCATCCATTTCGACGAGATGCAAACTGATGTTTGGACGCGCGGCGACGAAGCAAGCGACCTTCCCGCTTTGCTTGAAGGTTTGCACCATGACGTCCAGATCGACGTCGCAGAGTCCGTCGCTGTAGTTGGCGAAAAACATCTCCTCGTTCTCGAGATGCTCGCGCACCGCGAAGAGACGCTCGCCGATGCTGCGCCACACACCGGTGTCGATCATCGTGATACGCCAGTCCTGCTGGGGATCGCCGAGGGTCTCGACCTTGCTGCCGAAGCTCGAAACGACGCAATCGGCATAGATGTGCGGCTGGTAGTTGAGGAAAAACTCTTTGATGACATTGGCCTTGTAGCCGAGACACAGGACGAAGTCCTTGTGCCCATACTGACTGTAGTAGCTCATCAGATGCCACAGAATCGGCTTGCCGCCGATTGGGATCATGGGCTTGGGAATGTTTTCGGAGTAGTCGCGGATCCTCGTGCCGAGTCCTCCGCAGAACAGGACTGTTTTCATTAGCGGGTGCCTCGTTGAGAAAACTTGTTCCGACTTTTTTCGATAGTCCCCCTCCGCGTCGCGTGGGGTCAATCGACCCCCGGCGGTACTCCTATCGGTTGGAGTGTCTTGGCCTTGCGGATGAAGGTTGCAGGTTAACCGAGGAGGGCGTTTCGCCCGGATTTGGCTACTGAGAGACTCGTTCGAGCAAGCGACAGGCGATAAGCGGTTCGACCGCGTCTTCGCAGCCGACTGAGGGAAGTCCCGACCGCTCGGCCATATCGAGAAGGCTGCTACCGGCGTCAGCCATCCTTTACTGGGCATCTCCAAGGTTCCACTCTCTGGAACGTGTCCAGTCGAAGACCTTTGTGCCAGTTGCGATCTCTTGCGTCTTCAGAGGAAGCCACGCGCCAAGTTTAGCGAGACTACGCAACACCTCATCCCCAGTTATGCTGCGGCAGATGGGAAATGGGCCCCGCACCATCCCGAACATGTCGAACGCGGTCTGCTCGGCATCGACCAGGTCGCGCACATTCGACACGCCTCTTATGCGGACATGCATCGCCATTCCGTTGCGGGCATTTGCCGCGAGCAAGAACAGATATCGGAGGGTGCAGCCAATTGGTCACTACCACCTGGCGCATTAGAGGTACTCAATTGAGCAGATGTGGCCGCAGCGAGATTTGGCCGCACCGTTTCTCCGGCCATCTTTTGGGCCGATGCGCAAGGTTTTCTGGGCCTATGTGACAGTGCTGCAACAAAGGCGCTTCGGTCTCTAAATGATTAACCTTTAGATGGATCGCGCTTCGCGAAACTTCGTATTGAATGTTAGCTTTTCTTTAACGAACGAGGGGGAAGCACCGACATTCTCCCCGAGGGGAGGAGGGGGCCAGGGAACGCGGCGGGGGTAGTACAATGTGTAGCAGGAGTAAGAAAAATGAGTCTCCCTATCGTGGTGACCCACCCATCACCGCTACTTCACAATGGTCTCCGTCAACTCCTCGCGAAGTCCCGCTTTCGGCCGGTGCGCATCGCGACGACGTTGACTGACGATTTGGAGAGCTATCTCGTCTCGCTCGACAGTGGCGTGTGGCTGACCGGCATTGAAAGGTCCCCAGCTGCCACGAATGCGCTCGTGCGCAAAGTGGTGGTGGCGAACCCTCGCGTTAAAACAATCATCATGGCCGTCTCGGAGGAACCCGAGGACATCGTCGCCGCATTGAAGGCTGGTGCGTGCGGGTATCTGCGCCAGGACGTTGCCGGCGAGACGCTCCTCAAATCACTGGACTTGATCGCGCATGGCGAAATGATCGTGCATCCTCAGCTCGTGTCCTTGGAGATGGTGCACGTAAATGGTCAGACGAGCGAAAATCTCGATGACGCCGCCGCCTATGTCCTGACGAACGGGAGACCGGCGCTTACCCATACTGCCGAGCCCCGGTCGACGCTCGTGGCAGTGAAGCTGGAAGAATCCAACGACAATCATGTGAGCGATGTCCCATCGCTATCTCGTCGCGAGATGCTCATCTTGCGCATGCTCATGCAGGGTGCGTCGAACAAGACCATTGCCCGCAACTTGGTGATCACCGAGTTGACCGTTAAGGTTCACATGAAGGCGATCTTACGAAAACTGCGACTGCAGAACCGCACGCAGGCCGCGATATGGGCGCGCAATAACGTCAACGAAAGCGATTGGAATAAGCAGACGCCCAGCGCGAGTTCGGCACACTAGCCGCAAGCGCCGGAAGACCTAGTCGCTGGCCGCGCCGCGCAAAGTTTACACTGCGCCCTCTTGGATTTTCACCCCGCTTGGCGTCAACTCGCGCGCTTGAGGAGTATCCAGCTCGGAGTTGACCATGTTCAAAGTCGAGGCCGTCGTTGTTGGCGCAGGTGTTGTCGGCCTTGCCATCGCGAGAGCTTTGGCTCTCCGAGGCGTTCAAGTGCTCCTCCTGGAAAAGGAAGGCGTTATCGGCAGCGGGACCTCATCGCGCAACAGTGAGGTTATTCACGCAGGACTCTACTACGAGCCGGACAGTCTCAAGGCGGGGTTCTGCGTGCGCGGTCGCGATATGCTCTATCGCTATTGCGACGAGCGGCGCATACCCCACCGCCGGTGCGGCAAGCTGGTGGTTGCGACCGATCAAAGCGAGGAAGCCTACCTCGGTCACTTGTTGCAGCGAGCGTTGCGGAACGGAGTCGAAGACGTCGAGCTGATCGGCCCCGAGCGTTTGAGCAGCCTCGAGCCGGAGATACGGGGCACCAACGCGCTCCTGTCACCTTCCTCCGGAATTGTCGACAGTCATGCGCTGATGCAGTCCTATCAAGCCGACGCCGAGGGAGCCGGCGCCACAATCGCCTTTCATGCCCCCGTCCTCGCCGGGATCGTAGCCGGTCGCACCATTCAACTTCGGACCGGCGGAATTGAATCCGCCGACCTTGAAGCCGATCTCGTGGTCAACGCCGCCGGGCTCGACGCCTGGGATTTCTCCGCTTCTCTTAGCGGTCTCCATGCGACGATCCCGCCAAAATTTCTTGCCAAGGGCAACTACTTCAGCCTCACCGGCGTGAGAGTAGCCTTCCACCACCTCATTTACCCAGTGCCGGAGCCCGGCGGGCTCGGCACTCATTTGACACTCGATCTCGCGGGGCAGGCGCGCTTCGGTCCAGATGTCGAATGGGTCGATCACATCGATTATGCGGTCGACCCCGATCGGGGACGCCGCTTCTACGCTGCCATTCGCCGCTATTGGCCGGGCCTTCCCGACGGAGCTCTGCAGCCGGCTTATTCCGGCATTCGGCCGAAGACGGCAGCAACTGGGCAATCCGATTTCGTCATTCAAGGGCCGCAGGATACCGGCCATCGAGGCTACATAGCGCTATACGGCATCGAATTGCCGGGCCTGACCGCTTCGCTTGCGATCGCAGAACACGTGGTTCAGCTTGCCGGAATTGCGTGACCCGCGTCCAATCGGCGCGCGTGGGTGTTGGGGCGCTGAGCGATCGCCAATCCCCAGATCATGGCCATGATGAGATAGAAGTGCCGCCAGTGATCGGTATCGATCACCAGACCCTCGAGTGCCATGCCGAGAAATGCCGCCACGAACACATTGCTGAGCCCGCTCGTGCCTCTATCGCGCACTGCCTGACGGAAACCGAGAGCAAGCGTTGTCAGTACCAGGAACAAATAGAGCGTGCCCCCGATCCACCCAGTGTTGAGGAACATGTTGAGATAGACCTCATGCACGTCTTCGTTGTGGTAGACGCGGGCGAATTCGAGCGCGCCGATGCCAAGCGGATGGGTGATGACGAGCTCGGCCGCTTTCTTCTGCCCCCCGAACCGGCCCTCTGGCCCGACATCGTAGGATTGCTCGAGAGTGGCACGCTCACCCAAGAGATCTGCCACCTTGGGGATGGTCTGCGCCGCCGCGAACACGCCGAGCACGAGAACGCCGGCGAGCACCACGAAGCCTGCGAGTTTGAGCCGCTGACGGTTGGTGGCGGCGGTGATCAGGGAAAGATAGGCGTAGAACGCGAGCGCGACTGCGAGATTTATCCACGCCCCGCGCGAGAAACTGAGCAGCACGCCAAACAGAAGAAGCGGCATGAGCACCGCCCACAGGCTCGCACGCGCGAACCGCGCGGTCAGAACCGCGTTAAAGGCATAGAGCAGGGCGGGCACGAGGAAGGCGCCCAGCACGTTCGGGTCCTTGAAGGTGCCGCGCGCTCGCCCGAATTCCGTGAAGAGATCGTAAGTGCCGGGCGCGAGCGAGAAATACCCGATCAGCGCGGCCGATGCGGCAATCACCGCCGCCGCCATATAGGCCGACATCACCAAGCGGATGCGCGCCTCCGGACGGTCGGCGAAGAAGGCCGCCATCACCACCGAGGAGGCCGCCAGATAGAGCGTGATCGCGACGTGGCTCGCCGGGACGCTGAGCACGCCCGCCTGGGTCGTGGCGATGAAGCCGCCTGCCACGATTCCGGTCAGCAGCAAAAGATAGAGAGCAAGGCCGCGGGTGAGGGGAGCGAGCCCGGTCAAGGGAAGGATCGCGATCGCCCCGATCATCAGCACGTCGTAAGGCGCCGGCTCCGAGAAGACGACGGCACCCGAGGCGATGGTGATCCAAAGATAGAGAAGCGCGAGCCGCCTGATCCCGGCGCTCACCTCGCGCGGCGGACGCGCCTCTAGCGAGGCCAACTCATACGCCAACATCGCCGCCACTTAACGCGTCCCTTAATAGGCGTTCTCACCCTTGAGCAGGGCGAACGGAGTCATCAGGCAGATATAGAGGTCGAAGGTCGCCGACCAATTCTCGATGTAATAAAGGTCGTGCTCGACGCGGCGCTCAATCTTCTCCTCGGTGTCGGTCTCGCCACGCCAGCCATTGATCTGCGCCCACCCGGTCACGCCGGGCTTTACGCGATGCCGCGCGAAATAGCCGTCGACCACGTCGTAGTAGAGCTTGTCCTCGGCCTTGGCCTTGAGCGCATGCGGGCGGGGACCGACGAGCGACAAATCGCCCTTCAACACGTTGAAGAATTGCGGCAACTCATCGAGGCTGGTCTTGCGCAAGAAACGGCCCACTCGCGTCACGCGCGGGTCGTCCTTGGTCACGAGCTTGTTCGCCTCTTGGTCGGCGTGCTCGACATGCATCGAGCGGAATTTGTAGACCTCGATCAGCTCGTTGTTGAAGCCCTGGCGCTTCTGGCGGAACAGCACCGGGCCCTTCGAGTCGAGCTTGATGAGAATCGCGATCACCGCCATGACCGGCGCGAGCAGGATCGTGGCAAACAAGCCCACGATCTTGTCGAACAGCCATTTCTTGACGTGATCCCAGTCGGCGATCGGTTTGTCGGCAATGTCAATGAACGGCACGTTGCCGATATAGGAATAGGTGCGCGGCCGGAACCTGAGCTGGTTGTTGTGCGCCGACAGCCTGATGTCGACGGGCAGGACCCACAGCTTCTTGAGGAGCTGCAGCAGGCGCTTCTCGGCGGTGACGGGCAATGACACGATGAGCAGGTCGAGCCGCGAGTTCCGCGCGAAATCGACGAGCTGATCGATGTTGCCGAGCTTGGGGTAACCGGCGACGATCGGTGAGACCCGATGGTCGCCGCGGTCGTCGAAGATGCCGGCGATGCGGATATCGGTATCGGACGAGGCCTCGAGCGCCTTGATCAGCTCCTCTGCCTCGTGGCCGCCGCCGACGACCACCGCGCGGCGATTGAGGCGTCCCTCCCTGATCCACCGCCTGGCGAGAAGGGAAAGAGCGAGCCGCTCGGCGAACAACATCGACAGAGCCGAAACATACCAGGAGGCAATCCACACGCGCGAGAAGTCGGCACCGACCTTGCCGAAGAAGGCGAGCGCCATCATTCCGCCGACAACGAAACTCCAAGCGAAGATAATGCGGGTAAAGCTCCGCACGAACGCGCTGAAGGCTGGAATCTCATAAAGGTTGAGCGCCTGAAGCGTGAGCGTGTTGGCGGTCGCTGCGATCAGGACGGCGGCGAGGTAGATGAGATGAGTGCTCGTGCCCTCGCGCTCGACATAAGCGAGATAGATGACGAAGCCGAGCACGGCGACCAGCAGGAACTCGATGATGCGCACCGAACCCGCAACGACGCTCGGCGGCAGGAGATTGAGACTGGCCCCGCGCCTGATCTCGGCGAGACGCGGTCGAGGAGCGCGGCGCCGCTCGAGGAACGTCACATTCGAGTTGGTTGAGCCTCGCGGCTTCGGCTTGGTTGAGCCTCGGGCCCGGCCAGGCGCCGAGGGCGTCGGCGTGGATACCACTTTCCCTTCGCCCATTCGCAAATCCTCTCTTCCCGCGTCGTCTCGGAGCGGACGAGAGCCTGCTCAAGCGGCGGATGTCCTCGCGTTGTGCCACGGAGTAGCTTTTGGATGCGTGAAGCTCGCGTGCCACGGAAGGCCGCGCTTCGCCTTATAGTTAAGGTAGAGTTAGACGACGCGCTAAGCTGCGCGTTGCGTACCGGCGCGGAGCTCTGAAACGCAGAAATCCACGACCTCATAGGTCATGTTCTCTACGGTGAATCGCGCTGCGACATGTCGCTGCAGCGCTACCGCGCGCTCGAGGAACGGCTGCGGACTCGCGAGGAAGGTGCGGAGCTGGGCGGCGAGAGCGCCGACGTCTCCGGCGGGAATGAGCGGCATGTCGATATTGCCCATGATCTCGGGAATGCCGCCGACATTGGTGGCGATCAGAGGCATGTGCGCGGCCGCCGCCTCAAGCACGATGTAGGGGAAGGACTCTGCCCGCGACGGCACGACCACGCAGCGCGCGCGAGCAAACGCGGTGCGCGCCGGCAGCGGACCGGCGAAGGACACGCGCGCACCGAGGCCGAGCTTCCGCGCAAGCCGCTTCAATTTGCGCTCGTCGGGTCCACTGCCGACGATGATCGCGCGGCCAGGAAATGTGGTTTGAATCGCCGCGAGCGCCTCGAGCAGGACATCGACCCCCTTAAGCTCCCTCATTTCCCCGACATAGACGAAATCGACCGCGTCATCGGCGAGCATTCCCTCGTAGAACTCGTGACGATAGAGGCCATTCGGCACGATCCTGACCGGGCATTCCGGATTGCCGACAAGCTCGACATAGCGGTTTGCAGCAAACACGCTCTCGAAGATGAACCCATCGGTGAACGGCGCAAGCTTGCGCTCGGCCGCGAGATATAGCCGGCCCGAGAGCGTCGACGGCGAATAATGCAGGCTCCCCCCATGCGGCGTGTAGACAACCTTCACCCTCATGCCCTTGCGTTTCAGCTTGCGCCCCGCAAGCCGCGCATAGGCGCCCCCTTTGGCGCCATGCCCGTGCAGCACGTCGACGCCCAGCCCAGACGCGAGTTTTGTGATCTTCGCAACCGTGCGCCAATCGCCGAACCCGGGTTGGCGGGACATGGGAAAGCGGGTGAGTCCGAGTGCACAATTGTCGCCAAGCCGGCCGAGTTGAACGGCGATCTCATCGCCGCCGGTTCGCGAATCGCAAATAACCCCCACCTCGGCGCCAAACTGGGCCTCGCCGAGGGCGAGATCGTGCACATGGCGGAACAAGCCCCCGACGGGCGCGCGCATGCAATGCAGGATGCGAAGCGTGGAGCTCACGGGGACCCGTGCTGAGGAACCTAGGTTAACGGCTCAGTGAGCTTTAGAAGAAGCGTTCGAGGACGTAAATAGTGTCGCCCGGCTGGACGGGATAATCGGTCGGCACCATGACGGTGCTCATCACGCCACCGAATTTGCGGGTCAACCTGACCATGCGCATTTTGGCGCGCTCAGTATAGCCTTCGGCGATGGCGACCGCGCTCTCCACTGTCATGCCGTTGACGTAAGGATATTGCCCCGGTTTGGTGACCTCGCCGAGAATAAAGAAGGGACGATATGCGTCGACCTCGACGCTGACCTTGGGATCCTTGATGTAGCTCTTCCTGAGCTTGCCCTCGATCTCGCTTCCCAGCTGAGTCGTGCTCAAGCCTCTCGCCTCGACGTTGCCGATCAGCGGGAAGGCGATGCGTCCGGCGGTATCGACGCTATAGAGCCGCGACAGGTTGTCCTGCCCGAACACGATGATGCGCACGCGATCGCCGCTGTCGAGCCGGTAGGTCGGATAGGTCACGACCGGGACGCCGGGAGGGGCGGACCCGGCGCCAAGGGGCAGGGGCGCCCCGGGCGGAGGCAGCGGAGCGGGAGTGTTCAGCGCGAAGGCGGGTGTCGTTAGCCCAGGGATGGCTTGCAGGTTGCAGCCGCCCAGGGCGGGGGCAACAACAACCAGTAGAAACAGCAAGACTCGCGCGACTGTGACTCGTCTCATGCTCCGCTTTTTAAGCCGTGCATGGTTAACGAAGGCTGATCGACCGTGCCGAAGCGGGGCGCACCTTAAACCTTTGGTTACGAGCGACGGGTCTAATGGGAGAAACCCACGAGGAGTGGACGCGTTGACGAAGTCGCACAAGCGGGCTCGCGAGGATGTGGATATTCCTACGCTCGGTCGCGCGCTGTGGCACGCCAAGGGCTGGATTGTAGGCCTCGCGCTCGGCGCGGGTCTCGTCACCTTCGTCGCCCTGTCGATGATGCGGCCGCTCTACACCTCGGAAGCGCGCATCCTCATCCAGAACGAAGAATCGGCCTTCACCAGGCCCGCCGAAGACAGCAATCGGAACCCGCAACAACAGACGCTGGACGAGCAGGCAGTGCAGAGCCAGGTGCAGGTTCTCACGTCCCGCGACCTTGCGCTCGACGTGATCAGGACACTCGACCTCACCAACAATCCCGATTTCGCCAAGGACGAAGGTTTGAGCCTGTTTCGGCGCATTCTCAATCGAATCGGCCTGAGGGAGTCGCCGAAGTCGGAAGAGGAGCGGGCCGCCAACACCTTTGCCGAAAACCTTGAAGTCTTCCAGCTCGCCAAATCGAGCGTGATCGCCGTCGATTACACCTCGGGCGACTCATCGCTCGCGGCCAAGATCGCAAACCAGCTCGCCAATTCCTACATCGAGTGGCAGCGCAAGGAGAAGCTCGATCAGACCAAAGACGCGACCGCCTGGCTCCGCGACCAGATCGAGGTGTTGCGCAAGAAGGTCGAGGAGTCCGAAGCCGCCGCCGAGCAGTTCCGTTCAAGTCAGGGGCTTTATGCCGGCAGCAACAACGTCACCCTCAACGCGCAGCAACTCTCGGAGATCAACAGCCAGCTGATCCTCGCCAAGGCGCAGCGCTCGGAAGCCGAGGCGCGCGCGCGTCTCATCCAAAAGATGCTCGATGACGGCGGCGATATCGACGCGACGCCCGAGGTGCTCAAGTCCGAGCTGATCGGACGGCTGATCGAGCAGCGCGTCGAGGTGCAGCGCGAGCTGGCGCAGCTCTCGGCAACGCTTCTGCCGTCACATCCGCGCATCAAGCAGCTGAACTCCGAGCTTGCCGATGTGCGCGAGCAGATCCGCGACGAGGCCGCAAAGATCGTCAAGGGGCTCAACAACGAGGCCGAGGTCGCGAGCGCACGCGAGACCTCGCTGCGCAACAGCCTGAACGACACCAAAGCGCAAGCCTCCGGCCAAGGCGACGCCGAGATCAAGCTCAGGGCCTTGGAGCGCGAGGCCAAGGCTAATCGCGACCTGCTCGAATCTTATCTCGCGCGCTATCGCGATGCGAGCTCACGCCATGACATGGGCGCGGTGCCGGCTCAGGCCGCGATCGTGAGCCGCGCGCATGCATCAATTCTTCCGTCCTTCCCCAAGCGCGGCCCGCTCTCGCTGCTGGTCATGGCGGCGACCGCGCTGCTGGCACTCTCTTATGTCGTGGCGCGCGAGCTGATCGGTGCTCCGGCCGAGGGCAGGGAGGCAAGGCGTCCAAGCGAGCCGGAACTCGAGCCGCGTCGCGCCCCCGTGACGCAGCCCGTCGCGCCCGCGGCCGCCGCACAGGCAAGGCCAACGCGGGCACCGGCGGCGCCCACCAAGCCCAGGAGGGAGCCTGCTGTGGCGCAGCCGCCCACAATGGCCTCTCCGGCGAAGGAGCCGTCGCCGGCGCTCGCGGCAAGTTTAGCATCGTCCGAAGGGAGCCAATTGGAGATGAAGACAATGACGTGGGGCCCTAAAAATCCGCCAGCCGGTGAACAATCGGCTGCTGCGGGGTTACTCGATCGGCTACGCCAGGGGCTGTCTGCCGGTCGAACCGAACCTGAAAAAGAAGAGACAGCGATCAATCCGGGATTGCTTGCGCGCTTGCGCCGCGCCCTTCCCAGTACCGTGGACACGGCTGAGCAAGTCAAAGCGGCGCACACGGTCTCCGCGCCTGAAGAGGCCGGGTCCCCTTTGCGGCCTAACGATCTCCGCCACTACTTGAACCAGCGCATAGCCTCCGCCGCGCGGGTTCGCGTTGATGAGCTCGCGGACAAAGTCGCACTCGCGGCGCCCAAGGTGGGCAAGGGCAAAATCGGTCCGGCGCTGAAATCGCTCGACGGCGTCCTCAATCACATCTTGGCCTCGACCAAGGGGGGCGCGCCGCGCGCGGTGCTGGTGGCAGGGGTCACGCCCAAAGTCGATGCGACGCAAGAGGCGATAAGAATTGCGCGCTCGCTTGTCGCCAGAGGCGAGCAGGTGGTCCTCGTCGATCTGACCCGCGGCGCAAGCGCCGTGTCAGGCCCGCTCGGCTTGCCGCGCGCGCCCGGGCTCACCGATCTCGCTGCCGGCCGCGCGTCTTTCGACGATGTCATTCGCATCGATGCCGATACGCCGTTACAGGTGATCACCGCCGGCAATCCTGCGGTGAGGGGAACCGGCGAGGAGCTCGATCGCTTCATGCGCGTCTTCGAGGCGCTCACCCAAGCCTATGATTGTGTCGTGCTTCATGCCGACGGCGACAGCGTGCGCAGGCTGGCGCCCGCCCTGAAATTCGAGCTGCCGGTTGTCGTCGTGGTTCTCCCGCAAGGCGTAAGCCCTGAGAGCGAAGCCGACGAGCTGAGCGACTTCGCGGCGCTCGGATGCCAGGTCGTGGTCTACGAGAAGACTGCCAAGGACGGCCGCACCGGACTCTTAGGCCGCGTCGCTGCGGTCTGAACGTGAGCGCGCTAGGCCTCGCGGCCAAACACGCTCCGCCGAATGCGTTGCGCCAGTGGCCAAATGTGCCGGCTCGATTTGATCGCGCGCTTGAGCTGCGCCATGCCGGCACGTGGCAAGGTCAGCAAAAGCCCATGCGGCTTGAAAGCGATGAAATTGTCGAACAGCGGCTGGACCACGTCGCACCATTCGTCCTTATGGCGCGCCCCGCCGACGCCGATATCATAGAAGGCTATACCCTTGGCCGATGCCTCCTCGATCTGGTGCTTGAGGAGGAGCGCCCCCGGCGACTGCCGCTGTCGCTCGCCCTCGGCAAGCGAGGAGAGCGCAATGCCCAAGCGGTCATGGCACAGCGCCCCGCTGAACGTTGCGAGCACGGTGTCTCCGACCTTGAGATAGCCGAGCCTGAGCCGGCTCGGATTGTCGCCCTCGATCAGCGCGACCTCGCGGTAGAAGGCGCGGGCGTGAGCGTCGAAGATGTCCTTGACGCCCATGGCGGCGAGCTGACGGGATTTCTGAGCGAAGAAAATGTCGAGCAGCGTGAGGCGTTCGTCGGGCGTATCGGCCCAGCCATAGACGATCGAACCCGTATCGGCGAGCTTTCGCTCCTTCCGCTCGAGCGTACTGCGCGAACGCTTGCCGAATCGGCTGTGGTAAAGCGCAGTGAAATCGCCGAGCGTCACGGCGTAGCCGCTGTTTGGCGCCGTCTGGTGCGGGAGCAGGGCGAAGGGATTGGGGACGCCATCCCAGGAAAAAGGCTGCGCCTTCAGCATCGCCGCGCCCACGCCCGTCTGGCGTGCCACCTCATCGAGGAGCGCCGCGATATCCGCCCCGGTGAAGCTCGACGCGGCGTCGGGCACAAACAGCCCCATATTGTAATTGGCGTGATCGCCGCCGAGCCATTTGAGGACTTTGACGCCTGCGACCTTCGTCGTCTCGAACGCCAAGAGAAAGAGCAGCGCCCCATTTGGCCCACGGCCCACGACGATGATGGGATCGTGACCCTCGGGTGCAAGCACGTGACGCGCCCAAGCCTTGGCCCAGTCACAGGTCTGCGGCGCCGTGCAAGGCGCGATCGCCTGCAGCTCCTCCCATTCCGCCTCTACGCTTGCAGGGTCGTCGGTCATGCGGAGCGAAATCCGACCGAGACTCGTATTCACCAGAACTGGGCCGCTCTGCTCGATTCTGCGTCTTGCGATCTCGGCCTCGGTACGAAAAAGGGCAGTAGAGCTCATGCGCGGACCACGTCCTATACGCTGTTACTGAAGCTGGACCCGCCGACCCGGAACGGCAATCGTTTCGCAAGGAACCGCCGTCACAATGCGGGTGCCTGGCCAAGACAATGGCAGAGCCGGGTTAATGGTTGATGGTGCGACGAGGAGAGCTGCCTTGGCCAAAGTGAAAACCGCCATGATGAAGGCGGCGATGTCTGGGCTTTATCACACCGGCGCGCACCGCCTGCTCGCTCCCTATACGCAAGGGGTTGGGCTCATTTTCACCCTGCATCAGGTGCGCCCGGAACCCGAGCCTCACCAACCTTTCTCGCCCAATCGCATCCTCGAGGTAACGCCTGACTTCCTCGATGCGGTGCTCGACCAGGTACAGGAGGCGGGGCTCGACGTCGTATCTCTCGATGAGGCGGTGAGACGGTTGCGCGAGGAGGACGAGCGGCGCTTCGTCTGCTTCACCTTCGACGACGGCTATCGCGACAATCTCGAATACGCCTATCCCCTGTTCAAGAAGCGCGCGCTGCCGCTCACCCTCTATGTGCCCACAGACTATCCCGGCGGCAACGGTGAGCTGTGGTGGATCGCTCTTGCGGAGATCGTTGCACGCGCGAGCGAGATCGAGCTCTGCCGGAACGGCGCCCTGTGGAAGCTGCCGGCAGAGACTGTGCAGGACAAATATCGCGCCTATGAGGAGATCTATTGGTGGCTTCGCCTGATCGACGAGGCAACGCAGCGCCAGATCGTGCGCGCACTCGCCGACCGCTACGAGATCGACATGGGCGCCGACTGCCGCCGCCTGATCATGAATTGGGACGAGATCAGGACGATGGCCGCCGATCCGCTCGTCACGGTTGGAGCCCACACCAAGGGCCATTTCGCCGTCTCCAAGCTCTCGGCAAGCCGCGCGCTCGAGGAGATGAGAGGCAGCGCCGATCGCATCGAGCAGGAGCTCGGCTCTCGACCGCTCCATTTCGCCTTTCCCTATGGCGATGCGGGAAGCGCGGGCCCGCGCGACTTCGCGCTCGCCCGCGAGGCGGGGTTCAAGACTGCGGTGACGACGCGCAAGGGCATGCTGTTCCCGGCGCACCGGCCTCATCTCACGGCGCTTCCGCGCGTGTCCCTGAACGGCGACTATCAGTCGCTCACCTACACCGCGCTCTATCTGTCCGGCGCGCCGTTTGCGCTATGGAACCGCTTCCAGCAGGTCAGCGCCGCGTAAGAGGGGCATCAGGACGCTGCATCCATTTGATGAGGAGTGCTGCCGGGATGACCCAAAGCAGGCCCGCAGCGAGGAAATAGGCGAACTCGACCCATGCCGGAGCAGCCACGACGTGGTTCGCTGCGATCATGACCGCCGCCGTCACATAGACGGCGAGGAAGATCAGCAACAGGACGGTGCCGGTCAGCTTGCGTGTGCGCACTTGCATCAGGGAATAGTGGCAGGGGTCCGTAGTGCGGGCAACGGCCCTTGCCGTTGTCCACCATGCAGGCTCACGGTGGGCGCGCTTCGCTTTCGTCAACCTACAGCCGAAGATCAATTTTTTTCCGTCCTCCTTGAAGCAGGGCGGGGGGCGAACCAGCTTTTAGTAATCGGCGAGACGAAGGAGGGGGGCACGTTCCCGGCCGACAGATGGAGGGTCGATATGGCCCTGACCCCGGAACAACACTTGGAACTCGCGAACGCTTACGGGAGCGCGGCAACCGACCGTCTGGTCCCGCCGGAACAGAGAGCGGCCTTTGCCAGGAAGGCCGAGTTGTTCCGCCTCCTCGCCAAGCTGGCGGCTAAGCAGGCCGCGTCCGCCCAACAAAGGACGCCAAGGCCGAGCAATGCTGACGATATTCGCCGCGAAATCTTCGAGAACCTTGCCAAGAAGCGCTCCGCTCCAAGCCGCAAGCTCGCCGAACTAGAAACACCGGCGCACGTCCAGGCTTTGACGCGGCTCGCCCTCAGATGGCGCCTGTTCCGGCTCGAAACCAGGACGTTCGGGCGCTACGCGCCCTTGCATGCTCGACCCAGTCGATGAGCTCCCTTAAACGGCGAGAGAGGTACACACCAGAGGCGGTTCACTCCTCTTTGAGGCTGCCTTTGCGCCCGAGCAGCCGAAGCAGGTGCAGCTCACTACCGTAATGAGCATTTAATCCATCCATCTGCACATCCCCCAGCCTCTCGCTACAAATAGTGTTATCAGATTTATCCCCGCGTTCTCAAACCACCCTAGACTGGTCCCACCTCGTCCGTTGAGGGGCGCCATCGCGAGGCGTTGCGAAAGCGGGATGAGGTGCGGCGCCTGCGGGTCGATGTCGCAAAATCGACTCCCGGGCGGTGCCGGGGCTCCGCCCGGGTCCACTAGGAGATCCTGCCAGGAGCTGGCTGACGACGGTGGTGCGTTCGAGCAACCGCCGGAAAACCGGAAAGCGCGGCCCGACGCTGATAGACGCCGCGACTGGCGCGCCAGAGGCGCCCGCCGCTGTTCCGCAAGGAAAGAGCGGACACCATAGGTTTTGCGCTTTTCGCCGCGCCATCCCCCTCAAACTCCGGATGCGGATCGCGTCGCGGAAAGGAACCCGTGTGCCCGAGAAGGTCGCATTGAGTTGAGCCCCACGACCAGCTATCAGATTTCCATGTCAGAGATAACCGTTCCTGCCGTTACCACGGCTCGCCTCGATAAGACCTCGATCTCAGCGAAGCATGTGAGAGCGCTTCGCCTCTGGCTTGGCGTCGTCGCGTTCCTCATCGTCGCCATGATCCTGGTCGGCGGCGCGACGCGGCTCACCAATTCCGGTCTCTCGATCACCGAGTGGCAGCCGATCATGGGGGCGATCCCGCCGCTCAACGAGGCCGACTGGCAGAAGGCATTCGCCGCCTATCGGAAGATCCCCCAATATACCGAGCTCAATCAAGGCATGAGCCTCGGTGAGTTCAAGACCATCTTCTGGTGGGAGTGGACCCATCGCTTTCTTGGCCGCTTCATCGGCGTCGCCTTCTTCGTCCCCTTCGTCATCTTCTGGGCCATTGGCTATATCCCGCGCACATTCCTGCCCCGGCTCCTCGGCCTGTTCGTGCTGGGCGGCCTGCAAGGCGCACTCGGCTGGTACATGGTGAAGAGCGGGCTCGTCGATCGCACCGATGTCAGCCAATACCGCCTCGCCGCCCATTTCGGGGTCGCGCTCTCGATCCTCGGCTACACGCTTTGGCTTCTATTCGGGCTCGGCCACGAGGCGGGTGTCGAGCGGGCGGAAAAAATCTCACGCGCTCCCGCCATCGTCGCTGGCGGCATGCTTGCGCTTGTTTTCCTGCAATTGCTCGCTGGTGCTCTCGTCGCCGGGCTCGATGCCGGCATGGGCTACAACACCTGGCCCCTGATCAACGGCGCATTCGTGCCGAGCGGCCTCTATGAGGCCTCGCCCTGGTATCTCAACCTGTTCGAGAACCCACTCACGGTTCAGTTTGATCACCGCATGATCGGTTATTCGGTGGTCCTAGCCTCGCTCGTCCAGCTCGGCTGGCTCGGCTTAAGAAAGGCGCCTACGCCCCTCATCGGCAGCGCCATGATGCTTGCGCTCGTTGCTCTGCTACAGGCGACGCTCGGCGTTTGGACTCTGCTGCTCGCTGTGCCGATCCAGCTCGGGCTCGCCCATCAGGCCGGCGCGGTCGCCGTGTTCGCCGCCTCCGTCTATCATTTCTGGATGGCGACCCACACCCCCGAGGGCGTAGCATCTCAGGCTAGAGCGAGCGCCTGATCGAGATCGGCGATGATGTCGGCAGCGTCTTCAAGCCCGACCGACAGCCGCACCACCTCATCGCCCGCCCCGGCCCGCGCCCGCTGCTCGTCGCTGAGCTGGCGATGCGTCGTCGAGGCGGGATGAATGATCAGGCTCCGCGTGTCGCCGATATTGGCGAGATGGCTGAACAGCTTGACGTTGCTGACGAGCGCGATGCCTGCGTCGTAGCCGCCTGTGAGCCCGAAGGTGAATACCGCGCCTGAGCCCTTTGGCGCATAGCGCTTGGCGAGCGCGTGATAGGCATTGCCCGGCAGCCCCGCATAGTTCACCCACGCGACCTTCGGATGCCGCGACAAATATTCGGCGACGGCGAGAGCATTGTCGCAATGACGCTGCATACGCAATGGCAGCGTCTCGATGCCGGTGAGAATGAGGAAGGCATTGAACGGCGAGATGGCAGGCCCGAGGTCGCGCAAGCCCAGCACGCGACAGGCGATGGCGAAGGCGAAATTGCCGAAGGTCTCGGCGAGCGTGATGCCGTGATAGGAGGGCGAGGGCGAGGAGAGCGTCGGATAGCGCCCGCTCTTGATCCAGTCGAACGTGCCGCAATCGACGATAGCGCCGCCGATCGAGTTGCCGTGCCCGCCGAGAAACTTGGTCAGCGAATGCACGATGATGTCGGCGCCATGCTCGATGGGGCGGGTGAGGTAGGGCGTAGCCAGCGTGTTGTCGACGATGAAGGGGACGCCAGCCTCCTTGGCGACGGCGGCGACGGCATCGAGGTCGGTGACGATGCCGCCGGGATTGGCAATCGACTCGACGAAGATCGCCTTGGTCTTCGGTGTCAGCGCCGCGCGGAACGAGGAAGCATCGGTGGTGTCGGCGAAGCGCACCGTCCAGCCGCATTTGGCGAAGGACTGGGTGAACTGATTGATCGAGCCGCCGTAAAGCTGGCGCGCGGCGACGAACTCGTCCCCTGGCTCGAGCAGCGTGTGGAACACGAGCATCTGCGCCGCGTGCCCTGACGCAACGGCGAGCGCCGCTGTGCCGCCTTCGAGCGCCGCGACGCGCTCCTCGAGCACCGCCTGGGTCGGGTTGGTGATGCGCGTATAGATGTTGCCGAAGGTCTCGAGATTGAACAGCGCCGCCGCATGCTCGACGTCGTCGAAGACATAGGACGTGGTCTGATAGATCGGCGTCGCCCGCGCGCCGGTCGCGGGGTCGGGCTGCGCGCCAGCGTGGATGGCAAGCGTGTTGAAGCCGGGCTTCCGGTCAGCGGTCATGTTCTCGACCTCCCTAGCGGTCAGTGTTGTTGATGGTGATGATCTGGTAGTTCGAGCCGATCTCGGCAGACCCCGAGTCGCCGAATTCCTCAAGCCAGATATTATGGCTTCCTTCGCCGACCATCAGCCCCTGATAGTTCTTCAAGTATTTCTCAGGGTCTTGCGCCAGGATCGTCTCCTTGAGCTTCGGGCCGATGACGGTCGTATAGTTCTTCAAGAACCAGGCCTTCGACGTGATGATGTGCGTCGGCTTGCCGTAATAGCGCACCGGATAATGCAAGTGCTTGACGAACCAGTCTTTGTCGTCGGCACGCACTGCCCCTTGCATCGCCTTGATGATTTCGGTCTCCGGGATTTGGAATTCGGACTCAGAACTCCGCCGCGCGCGCTGCGTTCGCGGTGATGACAAGGGTGAGGAGGAGCGCCGCGAGTGGAAACCGGATCATTCGCCCGCGGCCTTGAGCACACGATGCTGCACGCCCTTGGCACCGAGCATCGGGCGCCTTGCCGACAGTCTACGCGAATTGACTCCTGCCCAATTGAGCTCGCCCGAGAGCCGCCCATATTCGATCTTGGGGCAGCGGTTCATCACCACTTTGAGCCCGGCTGCTTCGGCAAGCTTAGCCGCCTCGTCGTTGCGCACGCCGAGCTGCATCCACACCACCTTGACGCCCATCCTGATCGCCTCTTGCGTGATGCCGAGCGCGGCTTCTGAGTTGCGGAAGATGTCGACGATGTCGATGGGCTCCGCAATCTCGGCAAGGGACGCATAGACCGTCTCGCCGAGGATCTCGTGGCCCGCTTGTCTGGGATTGACCGGAATGACGCGGAAGCCCTTTGCCTTGAGATACTTCATGGCGAAATAGCTCGGCCGCGAGGTGTTCGGACTTGCTCCTACCATGGCGATAGTGCGGTGGGTGACGAGGATGTCACGGATGTAAGCGTCGCTGTAGACGTCGTGGTTCATGGGACTTGGCGGACGGGTAGGGGGATCGCTAGCGCGGCCAGCGCGGCTCGCGCTTGTCGAGGAAGGCGCCGATGCCCTCCTCGGCCTCTCTATGAAGCATGTTCTCGACCATCACCGAAGAGGCATAGACATAAGCCTCAGCAAGCGGCATCTCGAGCTGGCGGTAGAAGGCCTCCTTGCCGATCTTGAGCGTGGCTTTCGGCTTCTCCGCGATCTTGCGTCCGAGTTCGACCGCCTCGTTGACCACGCGGTCCGCGGCGACGACGCGATTGACAAGACCAAGCGACTTCGCGTCCTCGGCGCCCACCATCTCGCCAAGAAGCAGCATTTCCATCGCCGCCTTGC
Organism: uncultured Alphaproteobacteria bacterium; assembly: GCA_963742355.1. Classification (GTDB taxonomy): domain Bacteria; phylum Pseudomonadota; class Alphaproteobacteria; order Rhizobiales; family Methyloligellaceae; genus Methyloceanibacter. The sequence continues at coordinate 116,221 of CAVULQ010000013.1, forward strand.
GCGAGAGATTGCGGGAAAGCGCCACCATCGGGGTGGAGCAGAACAACCCGATATTGACGCCGGGTGTGGCGAAGCGCGCATCGACGCTGGCAACGGCGAGGTCGCAGGTGGCGACGAGCTGGCAGCCCGCGGCCGTGGCGATGCCGTTCACCGCGGCAATGACGGGCTTGGGGCAGTGCACGATTGCGAGCATCATCTCCGAGCAGGCTTTCAACGTCTTGTCGAAGAAGGCGCGGCCGCGATCTTTGTCGTTGCGATGCGCCGTCAGCTCCTTGAGGTCATGGCCTGAGGAGAACGCGCTGCCGGCCCCGGTGATGACGACGGCGCGGACGGCATCGCTGCTGCCGACCTCTTTGATCGCGCCGGTGATTGCCGCGATCAGCTCCTCGGAGAGACTGTTGCGCGCGTCGGGCCGGTTGAGCGTCAGCACCATGACCGGGCCCTGGACCTCCGGGTCAAGGACCTCGCCTCCTGCCACGCGTTGTTTCGCAGTGTCATTCATCCGAGCGACTCGCATCTTTCGCCAAAGCTCGAGCCTTATATCAGAGGCGTCATCGCGCTTTGCTAGCCTTCCCATCGCTAAGGGTGCGGAGAACGAAGGCCCTTCATGTCTCGATAGCGTATGGTATGGATATACCACATGCGTAAGTCACAGATTTCAAAATAGATTCCGTCTTCGCTTGACGGCTTCCGACGAAGCCGCTAGAAGCGCCGATCCATTTCGCCCCGAGAGCCGCCATGAATACCTTTTCCGCCACGCCCAAGGACATCGAGAAGTCCTGGATCCTCATCGATGCTGACGGTCTCGTCGTCGGCCGCCTCGCCGTTCTGATCGCCAACCGGCTGCGCGGCAAGCACAAGCCGACTTTCACCCCCCACATGGATTGCGGTGACCACATCATCGTCATCAATGCGGGCAATGTCGTGCTTACCGGCAATAAGCGCGCCGACAAGGTCTATCACTGGCATACCGGCTATCCGGGCGGCATCAAGGATCGCACCGCCGAGAAGATCCTCGACGGTAAGCATCCCGAGCGCGTGCTGCAGAAGGCTGTCGAGCGAATGATCCCGCGCGGACCCCTCGGCCGCCAGCAGCTCAAGAATCTGCGCATCTATGCCGGTGCCGAGCACCCCCACGAGGCACAGAGCCCGGTGAAGCTCGACGTCGCCGCCCTCAATTCCAAGAACGCAAGGAGCGCCTGACCATGAGCGAGACGATGACGCTTGAGGATCTCGCGCCGCTCAAAGGCGAGCCGCCGGCGCGTGTCTATGTGAAGAAGGTCGATGCGCAAGGGCGCGCTTACGCCACCGGCAAGCGCAAAGACGCCGTCGCCCGCGTTTGGGTGAAGCCCGGCGCCGGCAAGATCACCGTCAATGGCAGGGAGCACGCGGTCTATTTCGCGCGCCCCGTTCTGCAGATGATCCTAAAGCAGCCGCTGGTCGCCGCCAAGCGCGAGGGCCAGTTCGACGTCGTCTGCACCGTGAGCGGCGGCGGGCTGTCGGGACAGGCCGGGGCCGTCCGCCACGGCATCTCGATCGCACTCACGAGATTCGAGCCCGAGCTCCGAGGCGTGCTCAAGAAGGGCGGGTTCCTGACCCGCGACGCCCGCACCGTCGAGCGCAAGAAGTACGGCAGGGCCAAGGCTCGCAAGAGCTTCCAGTTCTCCAAGCGCTAGGCTTTGCTGCCCTCAGCCGTTGTCATTCCGGCGCAAGCCGGAATGACCGTTGCATCGCCAATCCCTCCTGCGTCATACCGGCGAAAGCCGGTATCCAGCATCGACCTCTACGCCTCTTGGTCTGGATTCCGGCTTGCGCCGGAATGACGGAGCCACGAAAGTTCAACCACCATGGCCAGCAAGACATCAATTAGGGCAGCGGTGCTCGGCGCCTCGGGTTATACCGGCGCCGATATGGTGCGGCTCGCCGCGCGCCATCCGCACATAGAGATCAAAGCGCTCATCGCCAAAGGACATGCGGGCCAACCTCTCGCGCAGGTGTTCCCCCATCTTGCGAGCCTTGATCTTCCCGCCCTCGTCACCTCCGACCAGGTTGATTGGAGCGAAATCGACGTCGTGTTCGGTGGGTTGCCGCACGGCACCGCTCATAGCGAAATCGCGAAACTCCCCAGAAGTGTCAAGGTCGTCGACATGTCCGCCGACTTCCGGCTGCGCGATCCCAAAATCTACGCTGAATGGTATGGCGGCGAGCACTCGGCGCCAGAGCTGATCAGGGACGCCGTCTACGGACTGACCGAGCATTATCGCGACCAGATCAAAGGCGCGCGCATCGTCGCCTGTCCCGGCTGTTATCCGACAGCCGTGCTGCTCGCACTCTTGCCGCTGCTCAAGGCGAAACTCATCGCGGCGGACGACATCATCATCGATGCGAAGTCCGGCGTGTCAGGCGCGGGCCGTACCCTGAAGCAGAACATCCTGTTCTCGGAAGCGGGCGAGGGGCTCTCGCCTTACGGCATCGGCAATCACCGCCACGTGCCCGAGATCGAGCAGGAGCTTGGCCTTGCCGCGGGCTCCGCCGTTACGGTCAACTTCACTCCGCATCTGGTGCCGATGTCGCGCGGAGAGCTCTGCACCTCCTATGTGCGGCTTGCAGGCAAGGCGAACACTGCCGACCTGCGTAAGGCGCTCTCCAGCGCTTACGCGACGAGCCCATTCGTGCGCCTCGTGGAGGAGGGCACAATCCCAGCGACGCAGCATGTGCGCGGCTCGAATTACTGCCATGTCGGCGTGTTCGCCGACCGCATCAAGGGCCGGGCCATCGTCGTTTCGGCCATCGACAATCTGGTGAAGGGCTCTTCCGGCCAGGCGCTGCAGAACTTCAATCTGATGTACGGCTTCGAAGAGACGCTCGGCCTCGAGCAGCTTCCGCTGTTCCCGTAAGCGGTTTACCAGCTCACCCGAATGCCGGCCTTGCCGCCGAATCCTTCAAGGTTGTCGGCGAAAGTCGCATCGAACTTGGCGAACACGGACGTGCCCGCCGCGGGATTGAAGAAGTTCACGCCGGCCGACATCTCGCCCCAAACATCCTCGGGACTATCCTCGAAGTTGAAGGTGGCATGGTTCGACGTGACGCTGGCCGTCTGCTGGCCGGACAGCTTGCCCCACACGCTGCCGATGACGAAGGGCTCCATCGTGGTTCCCGTCCAAACCGGCATCGAGGTTCCGACGCGCAAGCCGAGACGACCGCGCACATTCGGATCGCTATCGAAATTGACGTGGTTGCTCCCGAGCGTGAAGTCCTCGAGATCAGACCAGATCACCCCGATCGTGGCCAGCGGCTCGATGAAGGCGCCGCCCCTGAAGCTTCCGAAGCGATAGCCCGTGTCGGTACGCACTCCAAAAGATGTCGCGTCGAGCGAGCCCGGGAATTCCACAGTCTGCTGCTCATGCTTCAGGATGTCAGCCTTGAACAACGTGTCGACGAACAGTCCGCCCTTGAGGTAGGTGGCATAGGCGCCGGCCTGGGCTCCTGACATACTGAATCGCCGGTTCACGCCGTCGAAGTCGACATCGCTGTGCAGCCAGCCGCCGAGAACGCCGAACACGAGAATGTCACCCTGCGACAGGAGATCGCGCTTGCCGAAATCGATGCCGGTCTGGAAATCCTCGACGCTGAGATCGCTGCGCAAATCGTATTCGTAAGTGCGGCCATATTGTTTTGTGGTCTCGGTGCCGTCTCGACCGATCCAGTTTCCCGAGCCTCTCACCCAAACCGCCGGGGTGATCGAGACACCCGGCGCAGCCGCGTAGTCGCCTGTCTGCGGTGGGTAGGGAGCGCCTCCTCCGTGCAACAACACGCGGAGATCGGCGGTCCGGTCGAACCACGTTTCGGTGCCCGTCTGAAATACGTCCTCGAGATTGGTGACGAGGTGGGGAAGGACATGCGACCCGCCGCCCGGCAGGCTTTTCAGCTCAAAGATGCCGCTTCCCGTCGGCTTGAAGAACAGATCGTATTCGAAGAGACCGGCGTCGATCGGCTTTTTGAGGTAGAACGCATTGTCCTTCACATTGCCGTTCGCGTACACGACTGGGATGCCTTGCTCGTTGTAGGCTCCGGGTCCGTGATTGGTGTCGTGAACCGTGAGCAGCGTTTGCCCGCTGACATTGCCGTTGATCGTAAACGTATCCGAAATTGACCCCGGACCGCCGAGGAAGGTGTCGACGGCAAGCGTCGAATTTCCCGATGCCGTGAAAGCGAGATTGCGTTGACCGACGGTATTCGAGATCTCGAAGGAATCCCCGGCCTGGCCGTCCTGCAAAGAAATCAGACCTTGGTTCTCGAAGCTCTCGAGATTGACGAAGGCGACATGCTCGATCTGCCCTCCGTCTGCGGCGGTGTGCACCGTGCCGCCACTCTCGTTGGTAAAGACGTCGTTGCCGCCGCCGAAATCACTGGTCAGCCGCGCCTCGAAGGTGCCCCCTGACTGGTTGACGAAGGTATCGGCGCTATCGGTCAACTCGACATAGCCGGTGATCCGGCCGCTGTTCAGGATCTCCGCGCTGGCGCCGTAGACGCCGATAGCGAATAGCGAGCCGGCCGAGATGTCTCCTGAATTGACGATCTTCGTGCCGGTGAAGCTGACCGCAAGAATTCCGGCGAAGTCGCCGTAAGCGGTCCCCGAATTGGTGATCTCGTTCGTGCCGCCGAGTGCGACGCTGTAGATGCCGACGCCGTAGGCGCCGATCCCCTTGGCGTCCCCGCTGTTATTCACGACAACATCGCTGCCCGGGCCAACGGCGAGAGCTGCAAGCGCAAAACCCGCGCCTTCGACGCCACTTGTCGTCACCGAACCGCTATTGGTGATGAGGATCGGGCTATTGGCTCCGCCGGTGTAAGCGGCAATGCCGACACGGGTACCTTCAACTGCCCCAGAGTTGTCGATCGTGATGCCGCTAGCCTGATCATGGGATTCGGCGGTGATGCCGAGGTCAGGATCGATCGTTCCCTGATTGACGATGTTGATCGGGCTGTTGGCGCCATACGACCTGGCATCGATGCCATCGTCCGCGCTCCTGATATGCCCTAGGTTGGTGATATCAATCGGGCTGTTGGCCGAGTTTGTCTGCACATAGATGCCATCGCCCGTGGTGTAGGGACCGACGCTGGCGTGAAGATCGCCACTGTTGAGGACCGAGACTCCGCTGCCGACTCCGAGAGTGCGCGCATAGATGCTGTCTCCGAGCGATGTCACCCCCGCCGAGTTGGTGATGGTGATGCCGCTCCGAGCCCCATAGCTGGTGGCGCTCATGCCCGTGCCTTGCGCCACGAGATTTCCAGAGTTCTCGATGGTGATCGGACTTGAGTCCGCGCCGCTATAGGCGAGGATCGCCTGCCGTCCGGAATTGACGTCGCCGGAGTTGGTGATCTCGATTGAACCGTTCGACCCAGTGGTCGCGGCATTGATGCCGATGGACCGAGAGCCGGTGACTTCGATCATCCCGGAATTGATGATGGAAATCGGCGAGTTGCCCCCTGTGGACGCGCTTATTCCATGAGATAAGTCGACCGACGTGGTGATGTCGCCGCTATTGTTGATGAGGACGGCGCTATTGGCGTTGGCGCTGATGCCGATGGCCGATAGCCCCTGCGTGGCGATGTCGCCGCTGTTGTAGATGGCGATCGGCGAATAAGGGCTCGGACTGGCCGCTTGGATGCCGATGGCATTGATGCCAAGCGTGGCAATGTCGCCGGAATTGATGATGGCGATCGGACTGAAGGGAGACGCCGCATTGGCTGAGATGCCGATCGCCGCGTAGCCAATAGTCGCGATGTCTCCAGAGTTCAGCACGGCGATTGGGCTGAAGGGAGATGCGGTCACCGCGGCGATGCCGACCGTTCCAATTCCCGCAGTGGCGATATCACCGAAGTTTTGCACCGAGATCGGCGCGAACGGGGCAATGGTCGATGTGGCGATCCCGACACCGCCAGAAAGGAAATTGCCGAAATTGGTGAAGTTGATGAATGCCCCAGGGGCGATCGTATTGATAAAGGCGCAAGGTAAGGGAAAGATGCAGTTGGCGGTATTGGTGAGTAGGACTGGAAACGGCGAAGCGGGAATGAAAACGGCCTGTTGCGCAGACGCCGAGCTCGGCGCAGCGAACAATAAAGTGGAAGCGAGCGCGCTCCCGAGCAGCAGCGCTTTGCGATCAACACTCACCGCAGGGAGCATCACGTCGCGACGCTTGGACCTCGTCGAGGTGACCGAGCCGCTAAGATAGGCGGCGCCGCGACGAACGCGCGGGCGAAATTGCCGAGCCCCCACCCTCCAGCCCCCCGACTGAAGTCACCAATCCCGCCACGGAAATTTCCGCGAGGGAAGAAGCTAGTGTGATCCCGCTCTGTGTGGCCAGCTTGCAGCTACAACCTGCGAGGGCAAACTGACCTTCGTCCACAGGCTTTTCCGGCCGACGGGTTGCGCATGCTCAAAGACGACAGCTCTTGCGCTAGTCGTGGGCTTTCACGAAAGCGCCCGGCGCGTCCTCGATCGCCTTGAGCGGTCCGGAGGCCGGATCGCGTGCCGGGATCTTGGCCCCCGAATAGGCCGCGAGCCAGGCCGCCCAATCGGGCCACCACGATCCGGGCGCTTCGGTTGCGCTCGCCATCCAATCGGCGAGCGTGCTTCCCGCGCCTCCCGACCAGAATTGATATTTCTTCTTGGCTGGAGGGTTGACCACGCCGGCGATGTGGCCGGACCCCGCCATGACGAGGCGCACCGGACCGCCGAACAATTTGCTGCCCCGGAACACCGAGAGAGCCGGCGCGATGTGGTCCTCTTTTGTGAACAGCTCGTAGATCGGAATATTGACCCTGCCGAGATCGAGACGGATTCCGCCGAGCTGCATCTCTCCCTTGCTCAAGCGGTTCAGGTGATAGAACTCACGCAGATAGAAGGCGTGATTGGCCGCAGGCAGTCTCGTCGAATCGGCGTTCCAGAACAGGAGATCGAAGGGGAAGGGCTTCTTGCCGAGCAGATAATTATTCACGACGTAAGGCCAGATCAGATCGCGCGGGCGAAGCATGTTGAACACGGCGGCCATGCGCGAGCCGTCGAGATATCCCTGCTCGGCCATCATCTCCTCGAGCGAGTTCAACTGCGCGTCGTCGATGAACACGAGGAGATCGCCGGCCTCGCTGAAATCGACCTGGGCGGCGAGGAAGGTCGCCGAGGCGATGCGGTCATCGCCCTTAGCCGCCATGTAAGCGAGCGTCGAGGCGAGGAGCGTGCCGCCGACGCAATAACCGAGCGCGTTCACCTGCCGGCTCGCGGTCTGGCGGTTGACGGCGTCGACCGCCGCGAGGATGCCCTCGCGCATGTAATCCTCGAAGGTCTTCTGCGCGAGCCGCGCGTCGGGATTGACCCAAGAGACCAGGAAGACGGTGAAGCCCTGCTCGACCGTCCATCTGACGAACGACTTCTCCGGGACGAGGTCGAGAATGTAGTACTTGTTGATCCACGGCGGCACGACGAGCAAGGGCCGCTCATAGACCTCTTCCGTCGTCGGCGCATATTGAATGAGCTGGATCAGGTCGTTCTGGAACACGACCTTGCCTGGCGTGACCGCCAAGTTGCGCCCGACCTCAAAAGCTGACAAGTCGGTCTGGCTGATGCGCAGCAGATCTTTGGACTTGCCGAGGTCTTCGGCGAAATGCTGCATTCCCTGAACCAGGTTCTCGGCATTGGTGGCGAGCGTGGTGCGCACCACTTCCGGATTGGTAAGAGGGAAATTCGACGGCGAGAACGCCGCCAGCATTTGGTTCAGATAGAACAGTGCCTTCTTGCGCGTCTTGTCGTCGACGCCTTCGGTATTGCGCGTGACGTCCTCGGCCCAGCGCGAGGTGATGAGATAGGCCTGCTTCCAGAAGTCGAAGAACTGACCGTTGGACCAGTCGGGGTCCTTGAAGCGGTTGTCGCCGGGCTCGGGCTTGACCACGGGCTCCACCTCTTCGCCGAGGAAGCGCCGAACGCTGCGGCCCCAGAGATCTGCATAGCTCTTGAACAACTCCCCTTGCGCTGTTGCCAATTTGGTCGGCTCGGCAACCCAATGGCGGGCGATTTCGCCAAGCGATTTTGCGGCTTCGCTGACCTCCGAGGCTACTCCGTAGGGGCCATTGCCATTGCTGCCGGTGCGTTCGGCGAGCGTCGAGAACACCTTGGCGCCCTGGTCGAAAAGTCGCACCATGTTCCGAGCAAGAGCATCGAACTGGTTGATTTGCTGTTGTCCTTCCGGCTGGGGGTCGCCGAGTTCCTTATTTCTCTCCTGCATCAAATTGTCCTTGTTTTACCCCCAATTAACCGTTCTAACCGCGCAACCGAGCGGGGGACCGCGGGCCCTCGGCGGCTTCCGCGAATGAGTTCATTGTGCTATGCAATATAACAAGCTGAAGGCGATTGCCAATCGCCTCGAGGGAACTTCGATCGTAAACGTCACTGACTCATGACCCTTCGTCTGCTCTTATCCGTCCTTGGGGGGCTCGCCACGCTGTGGCTCGCCGGCTGCGCCGATACCGCGCCGTCTGAGCGCGGATTCAAGCCGTTTGCGTCCTTGATGCGAAGCGACGATCAGACGCTCACCAAGGAGGAGCAGAAGGCGGCGATTACCGAGCTCCAGCAGGACAAGACGAAGCAAGAGCAGACCGCCAAGACCTCACAATAGAAACCCGCGAATCGCCACGCCGTCCCGTCTTGAGCTTCTTGCCGGGAGGGCCGTTTCTATGGTTCAAGTGCTGATTCCTTCGGGGCCTGACCGGGACGGGGACCCGCGCGTCCGTGAGCAACGATTTCCACAGAATCAAGCGCCTGCCGCCTTATGTCTTCGAGCAAGTGAACAAGCTCAAGGCCGAAGCGCGCGCGCGCGGCGAGGACGTCATCGATTTCGGCATGGGCAACCCGGACATGCCGACGCCCGAGCACATCATCGCCAAGCTGGTCGAGACGGTGCGCGACCCGCGCACCAATCGTTATTCAGCCTCCAAAGGCATCAACGGTCTGCGCAAGGCACAGACCGCCTATTACGCGCGCCGCTTCAACGTGAAGCTCAATCCCAACACGCAAGTCGTGGTGACGCTCGGCTCGAAGGAAGGGTTCGCCAACATGGCGCAGGCGATCACAGCGCCTGGCGACGTCATCCTCGTCCCGAACCCCACCTATCCGATCCATGAGTTCGGCTTCATCATGTCGGGAGGCGTGATCCGCCATCTGCCGGCGCGGACCGACTCCCAGTTCATGAGTTCCCTCGACAAGGCGGTGCGCCACTCGGTGCCGAAGCCCTCTGCGCTCGTGCTGAACTATCCGGCCAATCCGACGGCCGTCGTCGCCGACCGCGACTTCTACCGGGAGGTGGTCGCCTTCGCCAAGAAGCACGAGTTGATCGTGCTCTCAGACCTCGCTTACGCCGAGATCTATTTCGACGGCGAGCCTCCGCCCTCGATTCTCGAGATCCCTGGCGCCATGGATATCGCCGTGGAGTTCACGACGCTGTCCAAGACCTACGCCATGCCGGGATGGCGCGTCGGCTTCGCCGTCGGCAACGAGCGCCTGATCCATGCGCTGACGCGCGTCAAATCCTATCTCGACTATGGCGCCTTTACACCGATCCAGGTGGCAGCCGCCGCCGCGCTCAATGGACCGCAGGACTGCATCGAAGAGATCCGCGCCATCTATAAGCGCCGCCGCGATTGCCTGGTCGATGCACTGACGCGCGCCGGCTGGCCGATCCCGTCTCCGCCGGCGACCATGTTCGCCTGGGCGCCGATCCCGGACATGTTCTCTCACCTCGGCACCCTCGAATTCTCGAAGCTCCTGCTGGAAAAGGCAGGGGTCGCGGTCTCTCCAGGCGTCGGCTTCGGCGAGTATGGCGAGGGCCATGTGCGCATCGCTCTCGTCGAGAATGAGCAGCGCATCCGCCAGGCGGCGCGCAATATCCGCAAGTTCCTCGCCGAATCTGCCAAGTCGATGCATAACGTCATTCCCATTGCCTCCAAGGCGAATAGGACGTTCTGAAACTTTCCATGAGCAAGGGATTGAAGCTCGGACTGGCCGGAGTCGGCACCGTCGGCGGCGGCCTGTTGCAGCTCCTCGCAGCGCACGGCGGTTCAATCTCCGCACGCGCCGGTAGGCCCATTGAGGTCGTTGCCGTGTCGACGCTCGAGCATCGCAGGAACCCGAACATCGATATCTCTCCCTTCCGCCGCGTGCAGGATCCGGTCGCGCTCGCGCAGGACCCCGGCATCGACGTGTTCATCGAATTGATGGGCGGCGAGGGGGGCGTGGCGAAGGACTCCGTCGAGGCCGCACTCCGCGCCGGCAAGCATGTCGTCACCGCCAACAAGGCGCTGCTCGCCCATCATGGCTCTAGCCTTGCCGCTCTCGCCGAGAAGAACGGCCTTGCGCTCAATTTCGAAGCAGCGGTGGCGGGGGGCATCCCCATCGTCAAGGCCATCCGCGAAAGCCTGGCGGGGAACGATATCTCGCGCGTCTACGGCATTCTCAACGGGACCTGCAACTACATTCTGACGAAGATGGAGCGCGACGGCAGGACCTTCGCCGACGTGCTGAAGGAGGCGCAGGAGCAAGGCTATGCCGAGGCCGACCCGACCTTCGACATCGGCGGCTTCGATACGGCGCACAAGCTGACGTTACTGACGAGTCTCGCCTTCGGCACCCGCACCAGCTTCGAGTCGGTCTATATCGAGGGGATCGAGTCGATCACGCCCGCCGACATCGAGGCGGCCGACGAGCTTGGTTATCGCATCAAGCTGCTCGGCGTCGCGCTCAGGACCGAAAGCGGCATCGAGCAGCGCGTGCACCCGACCATGGTGCCGAAGCACACGGCCATCGCCGAAGTCGATGGCGTGCTGAACTGCGTCGCCGTCGAAGGCGATTTCGTGGGCGAGGTTGTCCTGGTCGGGCGCGGCGCCGGTGGCCCCGCCACTGCGTCCGCGGTCACGAGCGACCTCATCGACATCGCCCGCGGCAACATCCTGCCGCCTTTCGGTATCACCGCCAAGGACCTCAAGCCCTACAAGAGGGCGCAGATGCGCGCGCATGAGGGCGGCTATTACATCAGGCTCTCGGTCTATGACCGCACCGGCGCATTCGCGGCGATCGCGAGCCGCATGGCCGAGCAAGGCATCTCCATAGAGAGCATCGTGCAGCGGCGCGCCGCCGCCGAGCTTCCCGGCATCAACCGGAGGCATAAGGGGATTCCGGCCGCCGTGGTCATGATTACCCACCAGACGACCGAGGCCGCAATCCGCAAGGCGTTGGCCGGCATCGAGCGCGACGGACATGTCGATGCAAAGCCGCAGATGATCCGTATCGAAAAACTGTGATATTGAATGTGTTAGTAATGTGTACCCCGACATGCGGCGCCAAGGATCGCGTGAGGGGAGGGAGGAACGGACGTGTTGAAGTCCGCGGCCAAGAGCGAGCTCGACCGCGCGCTCGCGCTCGACATTGTCAGGGTTACCGAGGCGAGCGCCGTCGCGGCAGCGTTGTGGCGCGGTCGGGGCAACGAGGTCGCTGCCGACGAGGCCGCGGCCACCGCCATGTATCGCGAGCTTGCCCGCCTTCCAATTGAGGGCGTGGTGGTCGTGGGCGAGGGCGAGGAGAACGAAACTCCGCTCCTTTATATCGGTGAGACGGTCGGGGCCGGCGGGCCCTCGGGCCATCGCGTCGATCTCGCCGTCGATCCGGTCGAGGGCTCGACGCTGTGCGCCAAGGCGCTTCCTAACGCTCTCTCTGTTCTGGCACTTGCGGAAGGCGGCAGCCTTCTGAAGGTGCCGCCCATCTATATGGAGAAGATCGCCATCGGTCCGGGCTTCCCCGAAGGCCTTGTCGACCTCGACGCTTCTCCCGCCGACAATCTCAAGGCGCTCGCTCTCGCCAAGGGCGTGCCCGTGAGCGACGTCGCCGTCTGTATCCTCGACCGGCCGCGCCACGCCAAGCTGATCGAGGAGGTGCGGGCGTCGGGCGCCGCACTCAGACTGATCGGCGACGGCGATATCGCGGGCGTCATCCATGTGACCGAGGCGCTCGAGACCGGCATCGACATCTACATGGGCGTCGGCGGGGCGCCGGAGGGCGTGCTGGCCGCAGCCGCGCTCGCCTGCATCGGCGGCCAGATGCAGGGCCGGCTCATCGCTGCCAACGAGCAGCATAAATCCCGGGCTCGTGCCGCCGGGATTCATGATCTCGGCCGCAAATACGCCATCCGCGATATGATTACCGGCGATCTCTCCTTCGCCGCGACCGGCATCACCGACGGGTCTCTTCTTGAAGGCGTGCGTTTCACCAAGGAGGCGATCTTCACCCATAGCGTGGTGATGCGCGCCTCGACCCGCACCGTGCGCTGGATGAGGACCGAGCACCCCGATATCAGCAAGTTCGATTGAAACCGAAGCCAGGGGCTCGGCGCCGAATCAGCTTACACTCGCGCTTTCGAACAAGCGGGAGCGAGCAGCGCCTGTCGTGACGGCAGCCCTGAAATATTCTGAAGCTGAGAACGTACCCGGTACAGCGTCCCTTGGCGTCGAGCGCTCGGCGCGGGGCTATCGCTGGGTCGAGCGGCTCGATCCCGCACGGGCTTTCATCGCCACGGCGATCGCCCAGGCTCACGCGCTCCCCGAGTTGTTGGGGCGCGTGCTTGCCGCACGCGGCGCCGAGATCGCCACTGTGTCCCACTATCTCGATCCATCGCTCCGCACGCTCCTGCCAGACCCGGCGCGCCTACAAGACATGGAGCGTGCAGCTACGCGCTTCGCGGGGGCGATTAGGCGAGGGGAGAAGATCGCCGCCTTCGGCGATTACGATGTCGACGGCGCGGCCTCCGTCGCTCTGATCGAGCGCTATCTGCGCGCCCATGACCAGCAGCCCCTGACCTATATTCCCGACCGGCTGACCGAGGGATATGGCCCGACCGCAGACGCGCTGCGCGGTCTCGCCCAGGAAGGCGTGCGGCTGATCCTCACTCTCGATTGCGGCACGATGGCAAACGCGGCGATCGATGCCGCCAACGCGGCCGGCGCCGAGGTGATCGTCATCGATCATCACCAGGCCGACGAAGCTCTGCCGCACGCGTACGCCGTCGTGAACCCAAACCGTCATGACGACCTGTCTGAGCAAGGGCATCTCGCGGCTGCCGGGGTGGTTTTCCTGTTCCTGGTGGCCACCACCCGCGCTCTGCGGCGCGAGGGATTCTATCGCGATCGCGGCGAGCCTGACCTGCTCGGCCTGCTCGATCTCGTTGCGCTCGCCACGGTGTGCGACGTGGTGCCGCTCAAAGAGGCGAACCGCGCTTTCGTTGCCAAGGGACTCAAGGTGCTGAGGCTCAGGAATAATGCCGGCTTGCGCGCGCTCTCGGATGTCGCTCGCATCGATGCGGCGCCGACTCCCTATACGCTCGGCTTCATCCTCGGCCCACGCATCAATGCGGGCGGACGCGTCGGCGCTTCGAGCCTCGGCGCGAAGCTGCTCGCCTCTGACGACGACATCGAGGCGCGCGTCATCGCCGAGAGGCTGGAGCTGCTCAATGCCGAGCGTAAGGCGATCGAGGAGCGTATGTTGGAGGATGCGTTCGCTCGCGCCGAGACCACGCTCGCCGCGTCGCCCACCTCGCCCCTTCTCTTTCTCAGCGCCGAAGGGTGGCACAAGGGCCTTCTCGGACTGATCGCGGGCCGCGTCGCCGATCGGTTTCACCGGCCAGCGTTCGTCACGGCGCTCGAGCCCGACGGCACGGCGACGGGCTCGGCGCGCTCCATTGCCTCAGTGGATCTAGGCGCCGTCATCAGAGATGCCGTGCATCAGGGTCTTCTCCTCAAGGGCGGCGGTCACGCCATGGCCGCCGGCTTCAGGCTGGAGCGGCGAAAGCAAGAGGAACTGCTCAAATTCCTGCACGATCGCCTCGCCGCACCCGTGCTGAGCGCCGCCAGGCAGAAGCAGTTCGCCCTCGACGGAGCGCTATCGGCGCGGGGCGCGAATCTTGAGCTCATGGACCTGATCGACCGCGCCGGTCCTTATGGGGCAGGCCACCCCGAGCCCCGCTTCGTCTTCCCCGCGCATCGATTAGCCCGCGTGCGCGCCATCAAGGACGCCCATATCCGCTGCACGCTGCAGGCTCCTGACGGCGGACGCCTCGAAGCCTGCGCGTTTCGCGTCGCCGGCACGGAGCTCGAGCAGCTTCTCTTGCAGAGCGAGGGGCAGGCTCTGCACGTTGCGGGTCATTTGCGCCGTACGAGCTGGCAAGGACGGGAGAGCGTCGAACTGATGATCGAGGATGCCGCAGCTCCGGGCTCTCAATAAGCACAAGCCTCGCATTCTTGCGGGGCTCGCCAAAGCTTTCTATATCAGCAGGCTAAGCCCGGTACTGCCCCCTTCGTCTAATGGTCAGGACGTCAGGTTTTCAACCTGAAAACAGGGGTTCAATTCCCCTAGGGGGTACCAGCGCGCGCCATCCTCCGGGCCCTACCACTTGCCCGTGTTCGGCATCGAGGCCCAGGGTTCCTGCTTGGGCTTGGGCCCGCCCTTCTGCAACAGCTCGATCGAGATATTGTCGGGCGAGCGAATGAAGGCCATGTAGCCGTCGCGTGGTGGACGGTTGATGGTGACGCCATTCTTCATCAGCCGATCGCAGGTCGCGTAGACGTCGTCGACCTCATAAGCGAGATGCCCGAAGTGGCGGCCCTCGTCGTAGGGCTCGGGATCCCAGTTATACGTGAGCTCGAGCTGAGCGTCCTCATCACCCGGAGCCGCGAGATAGAACAGCGTGAAGCGTCCTTGTGGACTCTCCATGCGCCTCACCTCTTTCAACCCAAGCTTGTTGCAGTAGAAGTCGAGCGACTTCTCGACATCGGAAACACGCACCATGGTGTGCAGGTACTTCATCACGCGGCGTCTCCCTGCGCAGTGGCTAGAGGCAAGCTCCTTAGCGCGCGGCGCATATGTGTGGCAAGCGCGTCACGGTCGCTTATCTTTTCATCAAGGGAACGTGCCGATTGTGCCGGCATTGTTGCCCGTAGTCCACAGAGCGTTGCGCGGTTCCCAGAAAGCGAAATTTCTCTCGACGCCAGAGACATTTGCGCCATTGCAGCGCACACGACCCGGAAAATTTGCGGATCATGGCCGATGTCGTCGGCGTTTCCGAAGATTCTCTTGTCGATCAGGCGCTTGCATGCGGACTTAGGGAGACCTGACGAACTGGACCGTGGGATTGTGGAGAAGGCGGAATGCCTTGGAAAATTCCTGTGGCTCCGGGGAATGGCGATGCTATCTTCGCCAAAGAGTGTCTACAGCCGATTCGTTGTGTGGGGCGTCGGTCGGCTGTGTGAAGTTAAGCGGGGGAATGCGGCATGGGGGCGAAAGAACCGCCACGTATAGAGGGCCATACCCAACGCGACGAGGAAGCCACCGTTGATGTCTTTGAAGTATCGGGATCGATTAAGTGGTTCGATGCGTCAAAGGGATATGGCTTTATCGTTCCGGATGAGGATCTTCCTGACGTACTTTTGCACGTGACATGTCTCCGGCGCGATGGCTTCCAGACCGCCTATGAGGGCGCGCGTGTGGTGTGCGAAGTGTTGCGCCGGCCGAAGGGCTTGCAGGCCTTCCGCATCCGTGCAATGGACGATTCGACGGCAGTGCATCCTTCGCAATTGCCGCAGCGGACCCATGTCATCGTCATCCCGGAGAGCGACTGGGAGCGGGCGGTCGTAAAATGGTTCAACCGCTTACGCGGCTTCGGCTTTCTCACTCGCGGCGTGCAAACGCTCGACATCTTCGTGCATATGGAGACGCTCCGTCGTTGCGGTTTCACCGAGCTCAGACCGGGCCAGTCGGTGCTGGTGCGATATGGCAGGGGACCGAAGGGTCTGATGGCGGCCGAGCTCAAGCCCGACGGCGCGCAAGGGCCTTCCTCTCACTGACTTTCGCCGATCTTGCCGCGCCGAGACGGGCCGCCGCCGCGGCACTGGTGCTTGCCTTTGCGATGCTTACGGCCCCCGCGTCGGGGATCGCCGCCGGCACCGGCACGCTCGTGCTGAAGACCGCGACCGGAGACCACGCCTTCACTATCGAGGTGATGGCGACCGACCAGGAGCGCGCGTTAGGCCTGATGTTCCGCCGCTCGCTGCCCGAGAATAGCGGCATGTTGTTCATCTACGATCCGCCGCAGCCCGCCACGATGTGGATGAAGAACACCCTGATCCCACTCGATATGGTCTTCATCTCCTCCGATGCGCGCGTGCATCGCATCGAGTTCGAATGCCGAGCCGTTTTCCGAAACGCTCATTCCCTCCGACGGTGACGTGGTCGGCGTGTTGGAGCTGAACGGCGGCGAGGCCGGCAAGATCGGCTTGAGGCGCGGCGACAAGGTCATCTATCCCGGCCTTGCCAATAAATAGCTCCGCTCCCGCGCTCACATGAAGAAGAGAGGTTAACCTGTAGAGGCTAGCCTCGGGGCGTTTGGCGAATTATGTATGTCGCCAAGGTTGCGAGGATTTTGCTAAGCAGCCAAACGGTGATCGGAATCGGGGCATAGCGCAGTCTGGTAGCGCACCTGCTTTGGGAGCAGGGGGTCGCAAGTTCGAATCTTGCTGCCCCGACCACCGCTCATAGGCTTAACCACGAGGACCTCATGGCCGCCCGCATCTATAAGCCCACCAAGACCGCGATGCAGCAGGGTCGGGCGCTGACCCGCGAATGGGTGCTCGAATTCGTGCCAGATGAGGCGCGCGCGATCGAGCCCCTGATGGGCTGGACCAGCTCCGCCGATACGCGGCCTCAAGTGCGCATGCACTTTGCGAGCAAGGAGGAGGCGATCGCCTATGCGACCCGTGCGGGGCTAGCCTTTCGCCTCGAGGAGACGCGCGAGAGCGAGGTGAGACCGAAGTCCTATGCCGAGAATTTCAAGTTCGGCCGCCCCGACCGCTGGACGCACTGACACGAGTTTCGGCTATAGTCGCGCGAGCCAATCGGTCCCGTAGCTCAAGGGATAGAGCATCTGCCTTCTAAGCAGAGGGTTGAAGGTTCGAATCCTTCCGGGACCGCCACTCGTTTTGCGCCGAGGTGCAACGACACATGCGTTTCCTCGTTGGACTGATTGCTTCGCTCATCCTCTTTTGCACTGAAGCCGAAGCCGCTCCCAAACTGTTATGGGAGACCAAGGGGCTCGCGCAGCCTGAATCGGTCGTGGTCGATCCCGCAACCGGCGCCATCTATGTCAGCAATATCGTCGGCGCCGTGATGCAGAAGGATGGCAACGGCTTCATCGCCAAGCTGAACGGCGCCGGCAAGGTGGTGACGCGCCAATGGGTCAAGGGACTCAATTCACCGACCGGTCTCGCGCTTCACGACCGCACTCTCTATGTGGCGGACGTCGACCAGCTCGTCGAGATCAACGCCGCCTCGGGCGAGATCGTCAAGCGCTACCCGGCCAAGGGCGCGACCTTCCTCAACGATGTCGCTGTCGATCCCGACGGTACCGTCTACGTGTCCGACACGCCGAGCAACACGATCTGGCGCCTCAAGGATGGCAGCTTCGAGCCGTGGCTCGCCGACGACAAGCTGAACGGACCTAACGGGCTGCTCGTACAGGGCGACACGCTGGTGGTCGCTTCGCTCGGAAAGATCCCGGGCGTCGGCCAGAAGCAAGAGCTCGCCGGCCTCTCGCTGATCTCGCTCAAGGACCAGTCCGTGACCAAGCTCGGCAACGGTCAGCCGATCGGCAATCTCGACGGACTGGAATTGCTGCAGCCCGGAGTCTATCTCGTGACCGACTGGGCAGCGGGTGCGCTCTACCGCGTCGACGCCAAGGGCAAGGCCGAGCGTCTCATCGATCTCAACCAGGGCAGCGCCGACCTCACTTATCTCCCCGATAAGAAGACCGTGCTGATTCCCATGATGCTCGACAACACGCTCGTCGCCTATCGGCTCGATTAGCGGCTTTCGCCGCTAGATGATGCTCCGCACCACGCCGCCATCGACTCTGAGCGCGGCGCCCGTAGTTGCCGAAGAGCCTTCGCCGGCGAGGAAGACAACGAGATTTGCCACTTCCTCCGGCTCAGCGAAGCGGCGCACGAGCGATGAAGGCCGCATGGTCCGCAGGAACTCGGCCTCGACCGCCGCTTGGTCGGCGTTGTGCTCGGCCGCGACCTTGCCAAGGAAATCGACCACCCCGTCGGAGCGGGTCGGGCCGGGCAGCACCGCGTTCACCGTCACGCCCGAGCCGGCGACGCTTTCGGCGATGCCGCGCGAGAGCGCAAGCTGGGCGGTCTTGGTCACACCGTAATGCACCATCTCGGCGGGAATCTGCACCCCGGATTCGCTCGAGATGAAGATGATGCGGCCCCAATCCCGCCGGAGCATCCCCGGAAGAAGCGCGCGCGAGAGCCTCACTCCGCTCATCACGTTGAGCTCGAAGAAGCGGAACCAGTCCTGGTCCGAGATTTCGAGAAAGGGGACAGGCTCGAAGATGCCGACATTGTTGATGAGGATATCGATGCGGCCCGCACGCTCGAGCAAGCGGTTGACCCCTTCCGCGCTCGAGAGATCGGCGGCTATGCCCGTCGCGTTCGAACCCATCTCCGAGGTGATGCGCCTGACCGCCTCGGCGACCTTCTCCTCGGTGCGCCCGTTGACGATGACCTCGGCGCGCTCGCGTGCCAGTCCTCGCGCGATGGCAAAGCCGATGCCAGCGGTCGATCCCGTAATGAGAGCCCGCTTCCCGCGAAGCTTCAGATCCATGACTGCCGTCTCCCTTTGCGGCCGCTAGCGGTGAGCGGCGAGCCGCGCGAAGCCTGCCTCAAGATCAGCCTTGAGGTCGTCGACGTCCTCGAGGCCCACATGCAGGCGAAGTGCCGGGCCGTCGGCCTCCCATGTCGTCGCCGTGCGATAGTCGCGCGGATCGAATGGCAGGATCAGGCTTTCGAAGCCGCCCCACGAATATCCCATGCCGAACAGGCTGAGCCCATCGAGCATGGCGGCAAGCGCCGCATGAGAAGCCGGCTTCAAGACAATGGCGAACAGGCCGGAGGCGCCGGTGAAGTCGCGTCTCCATAGAGCATGGCCGGGATCTGAGGGAAGGCCCGGATGCAATACGCGGGCGACCTCCGGTCGAGATTTGAGCCAGCGGGCGAGCTCGAGCGCCGATTGCTGATGGCGCGCCAGCCTGACGCTCAAGGTGCGCAGACCGCGCAGGCCGAGATAAGCGTCCTCAGGTCCAGGGCAGAGGCCGAGATCCTCATGCGACTTCTCGACGGCGCGGGCGGCCTTCTCGCTCGCCGTGATGGCGCCGAGCATCGCATCGGCATGGCCGACGATATATTTGGTGGCGGCCTGGATCGAGACGTCCACGTCGTGAGCGAACGGCTTGAAGTAGAGCGGCGTGGCCCAGGTATTGTCCAGGATGACCACGGCGCCGGCGGCGTGCGCGGCTTTCACGATTGCCGGAATGTCTTGCACCTCGAAGGTCTGCGAGCCCGGCGACTCGGCGAAGACGAGCTTCGTTTTCGCGCCGAGAAGCTTTTTGATCCCAGCTCCGATCAGGGGGTCGTAATAGATGGTGCGCACACCGAGCCGCTTCAGCACATGATCGCAGAAGCGGCGCGTCGGGCGGTAGACGCTGTCGGAGACGAGAATCTCGTCGCCGGCCGAGACGAAGGCGAGCAGAGAGGTCGCAATGGCCGAGAGGCCCGAAGGCGTAAGCAGGGTGCGCGTGCCGCCCTCGAGCTCGGCGATCGCCTCCTCGAGCGCCTTCACCGTCGGCGTGCCGAGTCTGCCATAGGTAAAGTCCTGCGCGTTCGCCTCGAGGCTCGCGAGTGTGGGAAAGAGGACCGTCGAGCCGCGATAGATCGGCGTATTGACGAAGCCATGATGGCGCGCGGGTGCGCGGCCTGCGTGAGCAAGCCGAGTCTCAGCCTTCTGCTTCCCGGTTCGTTTGCTCATCGGCCTGAACGGGGCGAGAGAACCGCGTTCGCGCGCGGGTCCTAGCCGGTCTCGATAGGAAGACTTTGATCGGCTCCCCATTCCGACCAGGAGCCATCATAGACTGAAGTACGCCGGTGCCCGAGTTCCGAAAGGGCGAGCGCGAGCACGCTGGCGGTGATGCCGGAGCCGCAACTCGTCACGACCGGCTTGCTGAGATCAACGCCCGCCTCCTCGAACAGCCGTTCGACCTCTGGCGCTCGTTTCAGCGTCCCGTCTTTGGTAATCAGTCTGGAATAAGGAAGATTGCGCGCGCCGGGAATATGCCCGGAACGAAGTCCTGGCCGAGGCTCGGGCGTCTTGCCCGCGAAGCGCTCCGCGGAGCGCGCATCGACGATCTCGGCCGAACGGTCCTTTATCAATGCCTTCATGTCGGAGAGGTCGCGTATGAGATCGGCGTTACGCCGTGCCGTGAAGTGTCGCGGCGTGCGGACGGCGGGCTCTCCGCTTTCCAGCGGACGACCCTCGCGCTTCCATTTCGGCAAGCCGCCATTGAGCACGCTCACATCCTGCGCGCCCATGACGCGGAACATCCACCATACGCGCGCGGCGCTGAACAGCCCGGTCGAGTCATAGACCACGATGCGCGAGCCGTCGCCGGTGCCCATGCTGCGCATGCGCGAGGAGAATTTCTCGGGCGGCGGCAGCATATGGGGCAGGGCGCTCTTGGTATCGGCGATCTCGTCGATGTCGAAGAACAGCGCGCCGGGAATATGCTCGGCGAGATATTCGGCATGAGCGTCACGGCCTTCAATCGGCATATGCCAGGAGGCATCGAGAATGACGAAATCGGGCGCGTTAAGCTCGCGTGCGAGCTCTTCGGTCTCAATCAGCGATGTTTGCGTCTTCGACAAATCCACCTCTCTCAAACGAATACTTTGGGGACGGCAGCCTCCCCTTGGTCGAGCCAGTGCGGGACAGGAAGCCCCTTTTCGCGCAGGAATGCGGGGTTGAACAGCCTACTTTGATAGCGCGTGCCGTAATCGCAAAGCACCGTGACAATGGTGTGGCCCGGACCCATCGCTTTCGCGAGCCTGATGGCGCCCGCGACATTGATGCCGCTCGATCCGCCCAGGCAGAGGCCTTCCTCGCTCAACAGATTGAAGATGATGGGGAGCGCCTCGGCGTCGGGGATTTGATAGGCCTCATCGATCTTGGCGCCCTCGAGATTGGCGGTGATGCGGCCTTGGCCGATCCCTTCGGTGATCGAGCTTCCTTCGCCCTTGAGCACGCCGTGCTTATAGTAATTGTAGAGGGCGGCGCCCATGGGATCGGCAAGACCCATGACGATGTCGGGGTTGTGCTCCTTCAGCCCCATCGACACGCCGGCAAGCGTGCCGCCGGTCCCGACCGCGCAGATGAAGCCATCGACCTCGCCGTCGAGTTCCTTCCAGATCTCCTGCGCGGTGGTCTCGATATGGCCCTGGCGGTTGGCGACATTGTCGAATTGGTTCGCCCAGATGGCGCCATTAGCTTCAGAGCGGTTGAGCTCCTCGGCGAGGCGTCCAGAATATTTCACGTAATTGTTGGGGTCTTTGTAGGGGACGGCAGGCACCTCGATCAACTCGGCGCCGGCAAGCCTCAGCATCTGCTTCTTCTCGTCGGACTGCGTCTCGGGGATGACGATGACCGTCTTAAGCCCAAGCGCGTTGCCGACAAGAGCGAGCCCGATGCCGGTATTGCCGGCAGTGCCCTCGACCACCGTGCCGCCCGGCTGGAGCTTTCCCGCGTTGAGCGCGTCGCGGATGATGAAGAGCGCTGCCCGGTCCTTCACCGACTGGCCCGGATTCATGAACTCGGCCTTGCCGAGGATCAGGCAACCGGTCTCCTCGGACGCGCGCTTGAGCCTGATCAGCGGGGTATTGCCGATCGCCTCGATGATACCGCTGCGGTAGGACACTTGGGGAGCTGACCCTGGTTCAATTCGAGAGGGCAACCTAATGAGCCCTCGCCAAGGTCGCAAGCCAAGGGAATCGCCGTCCTCGGGCAAAATCGATGCATTTTTGCCCTAAGGCAGCCGGCACCGGCCGGGCCGTGCTTGCCTCCCTTTCGTGCAAATCAGCAGCCTGGCATGCTGATCAAGGTCCTTCGACCGAGGCGAGCCTAGCTTTGATCAGGTCGCAGCGGTCGGACAAAGTCTTCAACTGATTACCCCGGAAGAACCGTGCGATGAGGTTGGACGTGAGCTCTCCGACCCTGCCGCAACTTGAGACGAGGTTAGACTTGATGCCGGCGAGTTCGTCCGGCGACATCGCGTTGAGCTGCTCTTCGGAGGGCAGCCCCGCGCCGATCTCAGAGATTTCGGTGCGGATCCCATGATAAGTCCAGTCGGCCCATGCGCCGATGGCGATGATCAGAAGGGCCAAGACGATACCGGCTCGCTTCATCGGGAACATCCTCCTCGTTCTTCTTCTTGTGCAGGCTCACGCTAATGCAGCCTCACCGTCTCGATCGCGCGCGAGATCTTAGACTCCGGCCAGATCGTTGGCTCGCTCGGCGGATCGAGTGGCGTGGCGATATTGGTTCCCTCGCCCGTCTTTGACAGGGTCACGCGTCCTGCCTGGTTCGAGACGATGATTTCTCCTTCGAGCAGGAGCACCCCATATTTCGCATCGATCGGGCCGCCCCAGAACTCAGTGCCGCGTACCGCGATATCAGCGAAGCTGGTAGAGATCACGATCGTCTTCTCCTTTAGCTCCTTCATGCGGCCAGTTGCGAAGCGGAAGGCACCCCTGGTCGTCTGCAGAAATGTCTCCGCGATCCCCTTGTCGGGATCGTAGACATAGCGGTCGATCACCACGCTTGCCTTTTCTCCTAGCGTGAGCTCGGTGTCGTCGCGGAAGACAACCAGTATGCGCCCCTGCGCACCCGTGCGAAGCTCATCTTTCAGATGCACTGCCATGCCGACCACGGCCGGCCTTGCCGCCGAGGCGACGACGATCGCGGCCTCGTTCTCGACCTTCTTGACGACGCCGACCTGCGAGAGGTCCTCCTCGGCAGCCGAGGCGCTCAGAGCAGGAGCGAAAACGGCCAGCACGGTAAACACGCGCAGGAGTAAGGGCAGGGCGGGCATCGCAAGGCTCTTCGGGGGCGGATCAGTCCTTGGCGCTTGCCAGAATCGATGGCCGCGCATGATAGACGAGAGGCACGCCAGGCAGTAGAGGAAGCGAACGCCCAGGCTTGGTAAAGCGCCGCTTGGGCTAGCAGCCGAGGAATCCGCTGTGATATAGACCGCGGGGTCGAAAGCCGGCGCGTTCGGCGCGCGCGATCCTTAAGCGGGCGTGGTGAAACTGGTAGACACGCCAGATTTAGGTTCTGGTGGCTTCGGCCGTGGGGGTTCAACTCCCTCCGCCCGCACCAACCAACCTCGGTTGGATCAACTTCGTTGGGGATGGCTTGAAGCAAACTCTAGGCGCGGAGAGCGGCGCCGAACACATGGTGGACTGAAGCAGCATGAACGTCACGGAAGCGAATGCGGAAGGGTTGCGCCGCGAGTTGAAAGTGGTCATCGGTGCCGACGAGCTCGAGCGCCGGCTGTCGGCACGCCTCGACGAGCTTAAGGACCGTGCGCGGCTCAAGGGATTTCGCCCCGGCCGCGTGCCGAAGGAGCACCTGCGCAAGGTCTATGGCCGCTCGGTGATGGCCGAGGTGGTGCAGCAGGCAGTTGCCGAGACGAGCCGCGAGGCCATTTCCCAACGCGACGAGCGCCCTGCCTTCCAGCCGACCGTCGCGCTTCCCGAGGACGAGGCCGAGATCGACAAGATCTTCTCTGGCACGAGCGACCTTGCCTACACGCTGTCCTTCGAGGTCATGCCGAAGATTGAGACGATGGATTTCGGCAAGATCGCGCTCGAGAAGCCGGTCGCAGCGGTGACCGACGAAGATATCGGCAAAGCGCTCGACCGGATTCGCGCCGCCAATCTTCGCTATAAGCCGAAGGACGGCGCGGCCGAGAAGGGCGACCGTCTGATCATCGACTTCGTGGGCAAGATCGACGGCGAGGTCTTCCCAGGCGGATCGACCGAAGACGCCCCAATTCTGCTCGGCAGCGGCAATTTCATCCCTGGCTTCGAGGAGGGGCTCATGGGAGCCAAAGCGGGTGAGGAGCGCGAGGTCGAGGCGACCTTCCCCGCCGGCTATCAGGAAGCAGGACTCGCCGGCAAGACCGCGCGTTTCGAAGTCAAGGTCAAGGAGGTGGCCTCTCCTGAGACCCCACCACTCGATGAGGAGTTCGCCAAGGGGCTCGGCGTCGAGAGCGTCGAGGCGTTGCGCGATACGGTCAAGAAGCGGCTCGATCAGGACCGCGCCGGGGCCACACGCCTCAAGTTGAAGCGGGCTCTGCTCGATGCGCTGAACGAAGGCCACGCCTTCGAGCTGCCGCCGACCCTGGTCGACAACGAGTTCCAGGCCATCTGGCACCAGGTGACGAGCGATCTCGAGCGCACCAAGCGGAGCTTCGCCGACGAAGGCACCACCGAGGAGAAGGCGCGACAGGACTATCGCGACATCGCCGTGCGCCGCGTAAGGCTCGGGCTTATTCTCTCGGAGGTCGGCACGCGCAATCAGATCTCGGTCAGTGACGACGAAGTCAGCCGCGCCCTACTCGATCGCGTCAGGCAGTTTCCCGGTCAGGAGCGCAAGGTCTACGACTATTACCGGAACAACCCCGAGCTTCTGGCGGAGCTTCGCGCGCCCATCTTCGAGGACAAGGTAATCGACTACATCCTCGAGCTCGCCAAGATCACTGAGAAGCCAGTGAGCGCCGAGGACCTCTACCACGATCCCGACGAGGATCATGATCACCACGACCACGACCATGACCATGGCCACCATCACCACGACCATGACCATGATCACGACCATGATCACGACCATGGGCATGAGCACAAATAGAAACGCAGGCGAGGGGCACCTCCCTCTTCCGCTGGCGCCATCGACCGCATATGTAGGAGGTTAACCGTCTAGAGAATCGCGTTTGGCTTCCGAGCCACTTGTGGACCCCATAACATGAAAAATCCGGCTGAAATCTACATGAACACGCTCGTTCCCATGGTGGTCGAGCAGACCAACCGCGGCGAGCGCGCCTACGACATCTATTCGCGCCTGCTCAAGGAGCGCATCATCTTCGTCACCGGGCCGATCGAGGATTACGTCGCCTCTCTGATCACGGCGCAGCTCCTCTTCCTCGAGGCCGAGAACCCGAAAAAAGAGATCTCCATGTACATCAACTCGCCCGGAGGTATCGTCACCTCCGGCATGGCGATCTACGACACCATGCAGTTCATCAGGCCGCCTGTGGCCACGCTGTGCATCGGTCAGGCGGCATCGATGGGTTCGCTTCTGCTGTGCGCCGGCGAGAAGGGCATGCGTTACGCACTCCCCAATGCCCGCATCATGTTGCATCAGCCCTCCGGCGGCTTCCAAGGCCAAGCGAGCGATATCGAGCGCCACGCCGAGGACATCATCAAGATGAAGCGCCGGCTGAACGACATCTATGTCCGCTGCAGCGGGCAGGATTACGAGACCATCGAGCGGACGCTCGACCGCGATTATTTCATGTCGGCGGAGGACGCGAGGGTATTCGGCCTGATCGACGAGGTGCTTACCAAGCGCCTCCCGCTCGACGAAAAAGCAGAGAAACTGACGCCGGTTTCCTGAGCCGCGAGCCGGCAGCGCGACCTTGAGCACCGGCGGCCGTTAGGGCTAACCCAGCGAATTGCAGGCAAGTTGGTGGTTGCGCCGGCATAAGGCACGAAGCCTGCTTGGCTTTCGCCAGGCTGGGGATTATGGCCCCTTAGCGACGGCGGGGATTTAATCAATCCTTGATCACTGCCGCCCTAGCATGCTGAGATTGCACTTCTAGCGGCCTGTCCCGGACGGAGGGGGCACACTTTGCGAGGCGTCAAACAACGAGGCTGGCGCAGAAGCGGGTTTCCGCCAAGCAAGCGATAAGGACTGGATGAACGAATGAGCAAGGTGAGCGGAACCGATTCGAAAAACACCCTCTACTGCTCTTTCTGCGGCAAGAGTCAGCACGAGGTCCGCAAACTAATCGCAGGACCTACTGTTTTCATCTGCGATGAATGCGTTGAACTCTGCATGGATATTATCCGCGAGGAGAACAAATCCTCGCTGGTCAAGTCGCGCGACGGCGTGCCGACTCCGATGGAGATTTGCGCGGTTCTAGACGATTACGTGATCGGTCAGGACTACGCCAAGCGCGTCCTCTCGGTCGCGGTGCACAATCACTACAAGCGGCTCAACCATTCGAGCAAGAACTCCGATGTCGAGCTCGCCAAGTCGAACATCCTTTTGATCGGTCCGACGGGCTGCGGCAAGACCCTGCTTGCCCAGACGCTCGCCCGCATCCTCGACGTGCCTTTCACCATGGCCGACGCCACGACGCTCACCGAGGCCGGCTATGTCGGCGAGGATGTCGAGAACATCATTCTCAAGCTGCTCCAGGCAGCCGACTACAATGTTGAGCGGGCCCAGAGGGGCATCGTCTATATCGACGAGGTCGACAAGATTAGTCGGAAATCCGACAATCCCTCGATCACCCGCGACGTTTCGGGCGAGGGCGTGCAACAGGCGCTCCTCAAGATCATGGAAGGGACGGTCGCCTCGGTGCCACCACAAGGTGGCCGCAAGCACCCGCAGCAGGAATTCCTCCAGGTCGACACCACCAACATCCTGTTCGTTTGCGGTGGCGCCTTCGCGGGGCTCGAGAAAATCATCGCCGCGCGCGGCCGGTCGACCTCGATCGGCTTCGGCGCCAAAGTGGAGGCCGCCGACGACCGGCGGACCGGCGATATTTTGAAAGGGGTCGAGCCGGAGGATCTGCTGAAATTCGGCCTGATCCCCGAGTTTATCGGCCGCGTTCCGGTCATTGCCACGCTCGACGATCTCGACGAGGAGGCGCTGATGCGCATCCTGACCGAACCCAAGAATGCCTTGGTCAGGCAGTATCAGCGGCTGTTCGAGATGGAGGACGTGCAGTTGACCTTCGCCGACGAGGCGATGCGCACCATCGCCAAGAAGGCCATTGACCGCAAGACCGGTGCCCGCGGGCTCCGTTCGATCATGGAGGGCATCCTGCTCGACACCATGTTCGAGCTTCCTTCGCTCCGCGGCGTGGAGGAAGTCGTGATCTCCTCCGAGGTGGTCGAGGGCAAGGCGCGGCCGCTGCGTATCTACTCCGACCGGCACGAAGAACTCGGAACGACCGCGTAAGGTGAATTGGTCTCATTCGTGCTTGTAGGAAGAGGCGAATCCCGCTCACAATGGCCGGAAAACCAGGGCGGCGCCCACTTGACGGCACATCCGTCGGTCGCCACCTACGCTAACCGGCGGGTAGTTTGCCACAGGGCCAGTACCTTTGTTTACCGTAAAGTCTGTGGTGGGGCGCACGGGCCCTCGGGGGAGGGGATGATAGGACAGCGGCGGAATGCCTCGACGGTTCCGCCTAGCAAGAAAGCGACGGAACTGCCATGACCGAGACCAAGCCGTCCACGATCAAAGAGGGTGCGCCGGAGCTTTACCCAGTCCTGCCGCTCCGCGATATTGTCGTCTTCCCCTATATGATCGTGCCCCTATTCGTGGGACGCGAGAAGTCGATCGCTGCGCTCGAAGAGGTGATGCGGTCGGACAAGCAGATCCTGCTCGTGGCCCAGAAGAATGCCTCAGACGATGAGCCGTCCACCGATGGTATCTACCGGATGGGCACGCTTGCCTCCGTCCTCCAGCTGCTCAAGCTTCCCGACGGCACGGTGAAGGTGCTGGTTGAGGGCACGCGCCGCGCCTCCATCAAGCGCTACACGGAGAACGAGAGCTATTTCGAGGCCGAGATCGAGCGGGTCGAGGAGAGCGTCGGCGCCGAGGATGAGATCGAGGCGCTCGCCCGCTCCGTCGTCTCCCAGTTCGAGAGCTATGTGAAGCTGAACAAGAAGATCTCGCCCGAGGTGCTCGGCACCGCGAGTCAGATCGAGGACTATTCCAAGCTCTCCGACACCATTGCCTCCCATCTCGCGATCAAGATCGCCGAGAAGCAGCAGATCCTCGAGATCACTTCGGTTTCCGAGCGGCTCGAGCGCGTCTTCACCCTGATGGAGAGCGAGATCTCCGTGCTTCAGGTCGAACGCAAGATCAGGAGCCGCGTGAAGCGTCAGATGGAGAAGACGCAGCGCGAGTACTATCTGAACGAGCAGATGAAGGCGATCCAGAAGGAGCTCGGCGATAGCGAGGAAGGCCGCGACGACCTCGCCGAAATCGAGCAGAAGATCGAGAAGACCAAGCTCTCCCGCGAGGCCCGCGAGAAGGCGGTTGGCGAGCTCAAGAAGCTCCGCCAGATGAGCCCGATGTCGGCCGAAGCGACCGTGGTGCGCAACTATCTCGACTGGCTCCTCACCATCCCGTGGGGCGTCAAGGGCAAGATCAAGCGCGACCTCGACGAGGCGCAAGTGATCCTCGATGAGGACCATTACGGACTGGAAAAGGTCAAGGACCGCATCGTCGAGTATCTCGCGGTGCAGAACCGCACCAATATGCTGAAAGGCCCGATCCTTTGCCTGGTCGGCCCTCCCGGCGTCGGCAAGACCTCGCTCGGCAAGTCGATGGCGCGCGCCACCGGCCGCGAATTCGTGCGCATGAGCCTTGGCGGAGTGCGCGACGAGGCCGAGATCAGGGGTCACCGCCGTACCTATATCGGCTCGATGCCCGGCAAGGTGATCCAGTCGATGCGGAAGGCGAAGAAGATCAACCCGCTCTTCTTGCTCGATGAGGTTGACAAGATGGGCGCCGATTTCCGCGGCGACCCGGCGTCTGCCTTGCTGGAAGTTCTTGATCCAGAGCAAAACCACACCTTCAACGACCACTATCTCGAGGTGGATTACGACCTGTCGAACGTGATGTTCGTCACCACCGCGAACACGCTCAACATTCCTCCCGCCCTCATGGACCGCATGGAGATCATCCGCATCGCGGGCTACACCGAGGACGAGAAGATGCAGATCGCGCGGCGCCACCTGATCCCGGCCATGACCAAGGCGCACGGGCTCGAGGTGGACGAATGGAGCCTCGAGGACGACGCTCTGAAGGAGATCATCCGCCGCTATACGCGAGAGGCCGGGGTGCGCAATCTCGAGCGCGAGATCGCGAAGCTTGCCCGGAAGTCGGTGAAGGAGCTTCTCACCAGCAAGAAGAAGTCGATCAAGATCACACTGAAGAACCTCGAAGACTATCTCGGCGTGCAGAAATACCGCTACGGCGAGGCCGAGCTCGAGGACCAAGTTGGTGTGGTCACCGGCCTTGCCTGGACCGAGGTTGGCGGCGAGCTTCTGACCGTCGAAGGCGTGATGATGCCTGGCAAGGGCAAGATGACCGTCACCGGCAACCTGCGCGAGGTGATGAAGGAATCGATCCAGGCCGCCAATGCCTATGTTCGGTCACGGGCCGTCGATTTCGGCATCGAGCCGCCGCTTTTCGAGAGACGCGACATTCACGTGCATGTTCCCGAGGGTGCAACTCCTAAGGATGGGCCCTCCGCCGGCGTCGCCATGGCAACCGCCATCATCTCGCTGATGACCGGAATCCCGGTGAAGCGTGAGGTCGCCATGACCGGCGAGATCACGCTCCGCGGCCGGGTTCTGCCCATCGGCGGCCTCAAGGAAAAGCTGTTGGCGGCGCTTAGAGCCGGTATCAAAACGGTGGTCATCCCAGACGAAAATGCCAAGGATCTCACGGAGATACCGAACGAGCTTAAGAATGCTCTCGACATCCGCACGGTCTCGCGCATGGAGGAGGTACTGAAGATCGCCTTCAGCCGGCCGCCCCAGCCGATCGTATGGGAGGAGGCCAGTGAGGCCTCCCAAGTAGTTGCCAAGAAAGACGAGGCTCCGGCCGGGGTCACCGCGCATTAAGGACCTGTTTGCCGCGGAAATGCCTCAATTTAGTGGTCCGGCTCGGCCTCCCGAGTCGGACCATTTTTGTTGATTTTCCGGGTTTTTTGCGCCAGTCATACACCACTTGTTTGTGAATCGGAGCGTACCCAAGCGGCCTCGAGGTCATAACGCCTCTGTTTAGCGCCGAGCGAAAGGATGATGCCGTGAACAAAGCTGAGCTGGTCGCCCACGTGGCGAAAGAATCCGACTTGTCGAAGGACGCGGCCGAGAAGGCCGTCGATGCCACCTTCAAGAATATCGAGAAGGCCTTGCGCGGCGGTGACACTGTTCGCATCGTCGGCTTCGGCAATTTTCAGGTCGCGCAACGCAAAGCCTCGACCGGGCGTAATCCGCGCACCGGTGCAGAGGTCAAGATCCCTGCTTCTCGTGTACCGAAATTCCGCGCCGGCAAGGCGCTCAAAGAGGCCTGCAACAGCTAGGCTTCAGCGTACTGATCTCTTTCGAGGCGGAGCTTTGCTTCTTAGAAGCAAGGCTTCGCCTTCATTGTTCTTGCGGAGGCTTGTTCCACAAGCCGCGCTGGCACAGAAGCACCTCCTCTCCATCTGCGTTGTAGAAGCTGATGGTCGGCGGATTCCCGCCATTGTAGATGCCTGTCCGGCCATCAAGATTGCCGCCTCTGAACGTGAGCTTCGTCTTAGAGACAGTGACCGAGCCGCTGACGCCCGACGCATCGATATAGGTGCTGCCCTTTAGTGTGAAATCCTTGAGGTGCTGGGGCGTCGTGTAGAACCAGCATTCGTAGCGCCCGGGCGGCGCGCCCTTGGCGGCGAGGACGCTAGGCGGCATCGCCGCCAACGCAAAGACGCCAAAGGCGATAATGCGTAGGCGGTTAGGTTGCCCTGCCACCACGAGCATCTACTGCGCGAACTGGCAGAAGAACTGCTCTTCACCGTTCCCGTTGACGAAGCTGATGGTGGGCGGGTTGCCGCCCTTGTAGACGGCCGCGTGGCCGTCGAGGTTGCCCCCGCTGAACATCATCTTTCCGCCGGAGCTCGTCACCGAGCCGTAGCGCCGGAGGAGTCGGTATAGCTGCCGCCCTTAAGGTTGAAGTTCTGGAGAGGCTGGGGCGTGCTGAAATACCAGCATTCATAGCTTCCGGCCGGGGCGGTCTCGGCGAAAGCTCCACGACCGAGCAAAACCAGCGATGCGAAGAGACCCGTCGCAAGCAACGGCAGCAAGAAGGGGCGCATGAATGACTCCCGTTAGGTTGGTGCCGCGGCCAATCTTTAGTCGGACCTAGCACTCCGCGCCGTGACAAAGTATCTAAACAGGCGCGAAGGGCGGTTAGCTCAGTTGGTAGAGCGCCACGTTTACACCGTGGATGTCGGGAGTTCGAGTCTCTCACCGCCCACCACACTTCGCCGTTACGGGCTTCGCGTGGCGCAGCCGCGGCAAAGACCGTTAGGCCGAAGCAGTGTCCGGCGCAGCTTGAGTGAAGCAAAAAGCGAAGACGGACGGAAGCGGATACGATGTGGTACGTCTACATTATCCGCAGTGCGCTCGCTCAGATCAGGGCTATACCGGCGCCACTGCTGACTTGAAGCAGCGGTTGGCGGATCACAACGCTGGGAAATACCGCCCACACGGCCAAATTCATGCCCCGGGAGTTGGCTTGGTATTCAGCGTTCCCCGATAAATCCAAAGCTTTGGAATTTGAGAAGTACCTCAAGTCGCACTCTGGTAGAGCCTTTGCGAAAAAGAGGCTCCTTCCAGGAAATGCTCCGAGGATAACGCGTCGTCCCTCCGGTATGGGCTGCGCGGTTCACTATCTGCTGTACGAGACGAGTTGCCACCTCAGCTTGACTTGGCACCAGTGCTCGCTTACCTCACCTCCCATGAGGCCGCACGCCTCGCCGCCCGCGGGGGCGTAGCTCAGTTGGTTAGAGCGTCGGCCTGTCACGCCGAAGGTCGCGGGTTCGAGCCCCGTCGCTCCCGCCATTTTGGCCTCCCTTACACCTAAGAAAAGTGGCAAGAAGAGCCATGGGCCAGTTGCTTCAGACTTATCTGCCGCTCGTCATCTTCATCGCCATCGCCTTCGTCATCAGCGCGGCGCTGTTGATTTCGCCCTTTATCATTGCGCGTCGGAGACCCGACCCCGAGAAGGTCTCGGCCTATGAATGCGGTTTCGAAGCGTTCGACGATGCACGCATGAAATTCGACGTGCGCTTCTACCTGGTGTCACTTTTATTCATTATCTTTGATCTTGAGGTGGCCTTCCTATTTCCCTGGGCCGTGGCTTTCAAGGAGGTCGGCGCCTTCGGATTCTGGGCGATGATGGTGTTCCTCGCCATCCTCACCATCGGCTTCATCTATGAGTGGCGGAAAGGCGCGCTCGAATGGGATTGATCCCCGAACCCTATCGCGACAAGGACGGAAGAAGCGGCGGGCTGATCACGCCGGGCGCGACGAGCTTCGACGTGTTTTCCAACGAGCTCGCCGACAAGGGGTTCCTCACCACGACCGCCGACGAGCTGATCAACTGGGCGCGCACCGGCTCGCTGATGTGGATGACGTTCGGACTTGCCTGCTGTGCGGTCGAGATGATGCAGGCCTCCATGCCGCGCTACGATCTCGAGCGCTTCGGCTTCGCGCCCCGCGGCAGCCCGCGCCAATCGGACGTGATGATCGTCGCCGGGACGCTCTGCAACAAGATGGCTCCGGCCTTGCGCAAGGTCTACGACCAGATGCCTGAGCCCCGTTATGTGATCTCCATGGGGTCCTGCGCCAATGGGGGCGGCTATTATCATTATTCCTACTCGGTGGTTCGCGGCTGCGACCGCATCGTTCCCGTCGACATCTATGTTCCAGGCTGCCCGCCGACGGCAGAAGCGCTCGTCTATGGCGTGCTCCTCCTACAGAAGAAGATCAGGCGGACCGGCACGATCGCGCGCTGACCGTCCCGTCCCGGAGCACTGATGGACGAAGCCCTCAACAAGCTGTCCGCTTATCTCGCCGACCGTCTCGGAGGAAGGCTCCTCGGCGTCAAGCTGGCGCTCGGCGAGCTGACCATCGAGATCTCTCGTGACAACCTCATCGAGGTGATGACGATCCTATGCGAGGATTCCCTCTGCCGCTTCGGCTGCCTGATCGACATTTGCGGCGCCGACTATCCCGACCGCGAAGAGCGCTTCGACGTCGTCTACCATCTGCTCAGCCCCTGGCTGAATCATCGCATTCGCGTGCGCATCAGAACCGATGCGGCGCATCCCGTGCCGAGCCTCATCGGCCTGTTCCGCGGCGCTGACTGGTTTGAGCGCGAGGCCTTCGATCTCTATGGCATCCTGTTCGCCGGACACCCGGACCTGCGCCGCATCCTCACCGACTATGGCTTCCAGGGCCATCCTCTGCGCAAGGATTTCCCGCTCACCGGCTTCGTCGAGCTGCGTTATGACGATGAGCTGAAGCGCGTTGTCTACGAGCCGGTCAAGCTGATGCAGGAGTATCGGAGCTTCGATTTCTTGAGTCCGTGGGAGGCCATGGATACAGCCATCCCCGGCGATGAGAAGGCGGGCGAGGCACGCGAGCGGAGCGACAAGTCATGAAGCCTTCGCTCAAGGCGGGCCTCAAGCACCGCTTCGCCTATACCGTGCCGGCAAGCAAGACCGTGCCCCAGCTCTATCCCGAGTCGCCCGAGCTTGCCGCCATGCCCGAGGTGTTCGCCACCGGCTTCATGGTCGGGCTGATGGAATGGACCTGCGTTCAATTGCTTGAGCAGCATCTCGACGAAGGCGAGGGGAGCCTTGGCACTCATATCGACGTGTCGCACAAATCGGCGACCCCGCCCGGAATGACCGTCACGGTCGACGCCGAGTGCATCGAGGTGAGAGGGCCGCGCGCCAGGTTCAAATTGAGCGCCCATGACGGCCTTGACGAGATCGGCTCAGGCACGCATGAGCGCTTCATCGTCGCGTGGGACCAATTCAATCGCGGGGTTGCCGCCAAACAGGCCAAAGTCGCAAGCAAGGTCGACGCGTGATGGCCGACATCGACACAGACGAGGCTGAAGCCAAGGGCCAAGCACGCGAAGGCGAGGACCGCAAGTTCACCATCAATTTCGGGCCCCAGCATCCCGCCGCGCACGGGGTGCTCCGCCTCGTGCTCGAACTCGACGGCGAGGTGGTCGAGCGGGTCGATCCGCATATCGGGCTACTGCATCGCGGCACCGAGAAGCTGATCGAGCACAAGACCTATCTCCAGGCGCTCCCTTATTTCGATCGGCTCGATTACGTCGCGCCGATGAACCAGGAGCACGCCTATTCGCTCGCGGTCGAGAAGCTGTTGGGCGTCACCATACCGAAGCGCGGCCAGCTCATCCGCGTGCTCTATTCCGAGATCGGCCGGCTCCTGTCCCACCTCCTCAACGTCACCACGCAGGCGCTCGACGTCGGGGCGCTCACGCCTCCGCTCTGGGGCTTCGAGGAGCGCGAGAAGCTCATGGTGTTCTACGAGCGCGCGAGCGGCAGCCGCATGCATGCCGCCTTCATCCGTCCCGGAGGCGTGCATCAGGACCTGCCGCCTGAGCTCATCGCCGACATCTACGCCTTCTGCGATCCGTTCCTGAAGACCTGCGACGACATCGAGACCCTGCTCACCGACAACCGAATCTTCAAGCAGCGCAACGTCGATATCGGCATCGTCAAGCTCGAGGATGCCTGGGCGCGGGGCTTCTCCGGCGTCATGGTGCGCGGCTCCGGCGCGGCGTGGGATTTGCGCAAGGCACAGCCCTACGAATGCTATTCAGAGCTCGAATTCGACATTCCCATTGGCAAGCACGGCGACTGCTACGACCGCTACCTCGTACGCATGGAGGAGATGCGCCAATCGGTCCGCATCATGAAGCAATGCTGCGAGCTTCTGTCGACCGAGATCGGCCCGGTCAGCGTCGACAACCACAAGATGGTTCCGCCGAAGCGCGCCGAGATGAAAAGCTCGATGGAAGCTTTGATCCACCACTTCAAGCTCTATACCGAGGGCTATCACGTGCCGGCTGGCGAAGTATACGCGGCGGTCGAAGCGCCCAAGGGAGAGTTCGGCGTCTATCTCGTCTCTGACGGCACCAACAGGCCCTATCGCTGCAAGATCAGGGCGCCGAGCTTCGCCCATCTCGCCGCCATGGATTTTCTATGCACCGGCCATATGCTCGCCGACGTGTCCGCCGTTCTCGGCTCGATCGACATTGTGTTTGGGGAGATCGACCGGTGAGGCTCTGCAAGTCTGAAACAAGAAAAAGAGAAGCGAGCCTATGAGCGTCCGCCGCCTCGCAGCCGAGCAGCCAGAAGGCTTCGCCTTCACGCCGGAAAATCTCGATTGGGCCAAGGGCCAGATCAAGAAATATCCGGAAGGGAAGCAAGCCTCTGCCGTGCTTGCGCTGCTGTGGCGCGCGCAAGAGCAGATGGGCGGATGGTTGCCCGAGCCCGCGCTTCGTTACGTCGCCGACATGCTCGGCATGGCCTATATCCGCATCTACGAGATCGCGACCTTCTATACGATATTCAATCTCGCGCCGGTCGGCCGCTATTACGTGCAGGTGTGCGGCACGACGCCCTGCTGGCTGCGGGGCGCCGACGACATCAAAGCCGCCTGCCGCGAGCTGATCGGCGAGCCGAACCACGTGACCGATGACGGAATTTTTTCCTGGACCGAAGTCGAGTGCTTGGGGGCTTGCGTCAATGCGCCGGTCGCCCAGATCAACAGATACTATTATGAGGACCTCACGCCCGAAAGTCTCGCGCGCCTCCTCGCCGATCTGAAAGCCGGCCGCGAGATCACGCCCGGGCCACAGAATGGGCGGCAAGCCTCGGCCCCGATCGGAGGTCCGAATACGCTGACCGATCCCCAGCTCTACCGTAACGAGCTGCCCGACGACGCGCCGCCCAATTACAAGGTGGAAACGCTCACAAAGCCTGCCAAGGGCCGCAAGCCGAGGTCGCGCTGATGCTGCAAGACAAGGACCGCATCTTCAAGAATCTCTACGGCCTGCATAGCTGGCATCTCCGAGCTGCGCGCGCGCGCGGTGCCTGGGACGGCACCAAGGCGATCGTCGAGCGCGGTCACGAGAAGATCATCGAGGAGGTGAAGGCCTCAGGCCTGCGCGGCCGCGGCGGCGCTGGCTTCCCGACCGGGCTCAAATGGTCGTTCATGCCGACCAAGTCCGACGGCCGGCCGAACTACCTCATCGTCAATGCCGACGAGTCAGAGCCCGGCACCTGCAAGGACCGTGACATCATGCGTCACGATCCGCAGCTCTTGATCGAGGGCGCGTTTTTGGCCGGCTTCGCGATGCGCGCGCATACCGCTTACATCTATATCCGTGGCGAGTTCATCCGTGAGCGCGAGATCCTGCAAACCGCGATCGACGAGGCGTATGACGCGAAGCTGATCGGTCAGAACAACGTCAATGGCTGGGACTTCGATCTCTATCTCAGCCATGGAGCCGGGGCCTATATCTGCGGCGAGGAGACGGCACTACTTGAGAGCCTCGAAGGCAAGAAGGGCCAGCCGCGCTTGAAGCCGCCATTCCCCGCCAATGTCGGGCTCTATGGCGCGCCGTCGACCGTCAACAATGTCGAGACCATCGCCGTCGTCCCCGACATTCTGCGCCGTGGCGCCGCTTGGTTCGCCTCGCTCGGCCGACCTAACAACACCGGCACCAAGCTGTTCTGCCTGTCTGGCCATGTGAACAAGCCGTGCAATGTCGAAGAGGAGATGGGCGCCGAGTTGCGCGAACTCATCGACCATTATGCCGGCGGCGTGCGCGGCGGCTGGGACAATCTGCTCGCGGTCATCCCCGGCGGATCGTCGGTGCCGTGCATTCCCGCGAGCGAATGCAACGACCTGCCCATGGACTTCGACAGCCTGAAAGCGCTCAAGACCGGGCTCGGCACGGCAGCCGTCATCGTCATGGATAAATCGACCGACATCATCCGCGCGATTTCACGACTATCTTATTTCTACAAGCATGAATCGTGCGGGCAGTGCACCCCCTGCCGCGAGGGCACAGGTTGGATGTGGCGCGTTCTCGAGCGTATGGCGCGCGGAGAGGCCGAAATCGCCGAGATCGATATGCTGCTCAAGGTCAGCTACCAGGTCGAGGGTCATACCATCTGCGCGCTCGGCGATGCCGCGGCCTGGCCGGTGCAGGGGCTGATCAGACATTTCCGCCACGTCATCGAGGACCGTATCGATGCGGGCGCGACGCGCCCAATCGGTCCCTCGGTTCCCGTGGCAGCGGAGTAGGGCATGCATGGGTTGGATGTGGGACAATGCCGTAACGCTCGCGACCGTCGTCATGGCGATCGCCGCCATTGCCGCGCTGGTCTATGCGCATCTGTCGATCTCGGAAAACAGGCAGGCCGAGCGCCGCGCCAATGCCAATGAACTATGGAGAGAGATCCTGAGGCTCGCCTTTGAAAATCCGAAGCTTTCCGATCCGACCCTCGGCCTCGCCGAGTTCGATTACGAGGCCAAGACGGTCGACGGGAGCCCGGAACTCTTTCAGAAATACGAGATGTTCGTGGACACGATCCTGAACGCGAGCGAGGAGATTTTGGACGTGTCGCCGACCAAGGAATGGAAGGCGTCCGTGCGAATTCAGCTGTTGCCGCACTGCCATTATTTGCGGTCGCCGCACTTTTTGCATTCAGGCTACATGGATCAATACACGACCAAGTTCCGCGCCTTCGTCGATGAGGCCCTGCGCGACCATGCCTAAGCTCATCATCAACAATCGCGAGTTGGAGGTGCCTGCCGGCATCACCCTGATCCAGGCCTGCGAGCTGGCCGGCGTCGAGATCCCGCGCTTCTGCTACCACGAGCGGCTGTCGATCGCCGGCAATTGCCGCATGTGCCTGGTCGAGGTGGCCGGCATGCCGAAGCCGGTCGCCTCCTGCGCCATGAGCGTCGGCGATCTCCGCCCCGGGCGCGACGGCGCGCCGCCTACCATCGTCACCGACTCTCCAACGGTGAAGAAGGCGCGCGAGGGCGTGCTCGAGTTCCTGCTGATCAATCATCCGCTCGATTGCCCGATCTGTGACCAGGGGGGCGAATGCGACTTGCAGGATCAGACCATGGCCTATGGCTTCGACGCCAGCCGCTTCCAGGACAATAAGCGCGCGGTCGAGGACAAATATCTCGGGCCTCTGATCGGCACCTTCATGACGCGTTGCATCCACTGCACGCGCTGTGTGCGTTTCATGACCGAGGTCGCCGGCGTCGAGGAGCTCGGCGCCATCGGCCGCGGCGAGGACATGGAGATCACCACCTATCTCGAGAAGGGCATATTGTCGAACCTGTCCGGCAACATTGTCGATCTCTGTCCCGTCGGCGCGCTAACCTCGAAGCCTTACGCTTTCATGGCGCGGCCCTGGGAGCTGACCAAGACGCCGTCGATCGACGCCATGGATGCGCTCGGCAGCGCGATCCGCGTCGATGCAAGAGGCCGCGAGGTGATGCGCATCCTGCCCCGCGTCAACGAGGCCATCAACGAGGAGTGGATCTCCGACAAGACCCGCCATGTCTGGGACGGTTTGCGCACCCAGCGCCTCGACCGGCCTTATGTCAGGCGCAACGGCAAGCTTGAGCCGGCAAGTTGGGATGAGGCGTTCAAAGTCGTCGCGGCGAAGCTCAAGGGGCTGGATGGGAAGCGCTTCGCGGCGATTGCCGGCGACCTTCAGGCCGCCGAGGAGATGTTTGCCCTGAAGCTGCTCGCTGCCGAGCTTGGCTCACACAATATCGATTGCCGCCAGGACGGCGCAGCCCTGGACGCCGCGTTAGGCCGCGCGAGCTATCTGTTCAATTCGACCATCGCCGGCATCGACCAGGCGGACGCCATCCTGCTTGTCGGCACCGATCCCCACAATGAAGCGCCGGTGCTCAATGCACGCATCCTCAAGCGATCCCGCCAAGCCCAGGGACGCGTCCCGATCGGGGTTATCGGCCGGGAGGATGATCTGACTTATCCTTACGACTATCTCGGCGGGGGGCCCGAGACCTTGGCCAAGATCGCTGACGGCACCCATCCCTTCCTCAAGACACTCGAAGGTGCCGAGAGGCCGATGCTGATCCTGGGGCAGGGAGCTCTCGCCTGTCCCGACGGCGCGGCGATCCTAGCACTCGCTGCCAAGGCCGCAGAAACCATGGGCGCGATCAAGCCTGCGCTCAGCTGGAACGGCTTCAATGTTTTGCACACGGCCGCGGCGCGCGTCGGCGGACTCGATCTCGGTTTCGTCCCGGGCAAGGACGCGCTCGATATCGAGGGCATGCTGGACGCCGCCAGCAACGGTAAGATCGATGTCATCTATCTGCTCGGCGCCGACGAAATCGACATGAGCCGGCTCGGCAAGACCTTCGTCATCTATCAAGGAAGCCATGGCGACAAGGGCGCCCATCGGGCTGATGTGATCCTTCCTGGCGCCGCCTATACCGAAAAGGACGGAACCTACGTCAACACGGAAGGGCGCGTGCAAATGACGGCGCGTGCCGTATTCCCCCCCGGAGAGGCGCGCGAGGACTGGAAGATCATCCGCGCGCTGTCGGGCGTGCTCGGAACGCCATTGCCGTTCGACACCTCCCAACAGCTTCGCTCCCGCATGTATGAGTCGTGTCCGCATCTCGCTCTGCTCGATCTCGTCGAGCCAGCCGATGCGTCTGTCATCGAGCGCCTCGCCAAGAAGGCCGAGAAGCCCGGCAAGGAGCGCTTCGGCATGGCGATTGAGGACTTCTACCTCACCAATCCGATCGCGCGTGCGTCTTCCATCATGGCGAATTTGAGCGCGCTGCATGCGCAGGCTAACGACAAGGCGACCGGCACCGATGGCTAAGTTCTGGACGAGCTACGGGTTGCCGCTTGCTCTGATCGTGGCGCAATCGCTTGCCATTATTGTCACGCTGCTGATCATCGTGGCCTTCCTGCTCTACGCCGATCGCAAAGTCTGGGCCGCGGTACAACTCAGGCGCGGGCCTAATGTGGTGGGGCCGTGGGGACTATGGCAGTCCTTCGCCGATCTCCTGAAATTCGTGCTCAAGGAGCCAATCATTCCGGCAGGCGCCAACAAGGGCATTTTCCTCATGGCGCCGCTCGTCACTGCCGGGCTCGCACTTTCGGCCTGGGCGGTGATCCCCGTCGCCCGCGGTTGGGAGGTGGCCAATCTCAATGTTGGCGTCCTCTTCATCTTCGCCATATCGAGCTTGCAGGTCTACGGCGTGATCATGGCGGGCTGGGCGTCGAACTCGAAATACGCTTTTCTCGCCGCGCTCAGATCGGCGGCCCAGATGGTCTCCTACGAGGTCTCGATCGGCTTCGTCATCATCACCGTCCTGCTTTGCGCCGGCTCGCTCAATCTCGGCGACATCGTCGAGGTGCAGAATGGACGCTTCGGTCTGTTCGGCTGGTATTGGCTGCCGCTCTTGCCGATGTTCGTCGTGTTCTTCATCTCGGCTCTCGCCGAGACCAACCGGCCGCCCTTCGATCTCCTGGAAGCGGAGTCGGAGCTCGTCGCAGGCTTCATGGTAGAATATTCCTCGACGCCTTATATGCTCTTCATGCTCGGCGAATATGTCGCCGTTGTCCTGATGTGCGGGCTCGGCACGATCCTGTTCCTGGGCGGCTGGTTACCGCTGTTTCCCGTCCCGCCCTTCACCTGGATTCCGGGCGTGATATGGTTCACGCTGAAGGTTTGCTTCCTGTTCTTTCTGTTCGCCATGGTCAAAGCCATGGTGCCGCGCTATCGCTACGACCAGCTGATGCGGCTCGGCTGGAAGGTTTTCCTGCCTCTCTCGCTCGCCATGGTCGTCATCGTGGCGGCAGTGTTGCAGCTCTGGCAGCATGGAGTCTGATGTGGAGAGCTTGAGCGTCAAGCGGCTCACGACTGCAGCCAAGTCACTGCTGCTGACGGAATTTCTGTCGGCCTTCTGGCTTGCCTTGAAATATTTCGTGGCGCCTAAACCGACCATCAACTACCCCTTCGAAAAGGGCCCGCTCAGCCCAAGATTCCGCGGTGAGCATGCGCTCCGGCGCTATCCGAACGGCGAGGAGCGCTGCATCGCCTGCAAGCTCTGCGAAGCGATTTGCCCGGCGCAAGCCATCACCATCGAGGCAGGACCGCGCCGCAACGACGGCACGCGTCGCACCACTCGTTACGACATCGACATGGTGAAATGCATCTATTGCGGCTTCTGCCAAGAAGCCTGCCCGGTCGATGCCATCGTCGAAGGACCGAATTTCGAATTCGCCACCGAGACACGTGAGGAGCTCTATTACGACAAGGAGCGCCTGCTCGCGAATGGCGACCGCTGGGAGCGCGAGATCGCCAAGAACCTGGCGCTCGACGCGCCTTACCGCTGAGGGGTTAGTTGGGGTATTGTCCGACCCATCCACTGTCATGCCCGGCCTTGTGCCGGGCATCCACGTTTTGCGGCACTGAATCACGCCGAAGCGTGGATGGCCGGGACAGGTCCGGCCATGACGCAATCGTCGATTGTGAAGACTGCTGAATGCTGCCCGCACTCTTCTTCTATCTCTTCGCGATCCTCTGCGTGGGCTCAGCCTTCATGGTTATCGCGGTCAAGAACCCCGTCCATGCGGTGCTGTTCCTGATCCTCGCCTTCTTCAATGCCGCGGGCCTGTTCGTTCTGCTCGGCGCCGAGTTCCTGGCGATGATTCTGATCGTCGTCTATGTCGGCGCGGTTCTCGTGCTCTTCCTCTTCGTGGTGATGATGCTCGACGTCGACTTCGCTGAGCTCCGCGCGGGCTTTCTGAAATATCTGCCGATCGGCGCCACGATCGGCCTCCTGCTCTTGGTCGAGCTTGTCCTGATCGTCGGGGCCTGGGTCACGGCCCCCGAGATCGCCCCGCAATCGCCGACGCCGCCGATGGCGCAGGTGAGCAATACCGCCGCGCTCGGCGCCATTCTCTACACCCGCTACGTCTATCTGTTCGAGGCGGCAGGCCTCATCCTGCTCGTCGCCATGGTCGGCGCCATCGTCCTCACGCTTCAGCATAAGCGCGACGTGAAGCGCCAGGACATCTCGGCGCAGGTTGGCCGCACGCGCAAAGAGGGCGTCGAGCTGGTCGAGGTCCAGTCGGGCAGGGGGCTGTCATGACCGTCGGCCTCACCCACTATCTCACCGTCGCCGCGATCCTGTTCACGCTCGGCATCTTCGGCATCTTCTTGAACCGCAAGAACGTCATCGTCATTCTGATGAGCGTCGAGCTCATGCTGCTTGCGGTCAATCTCAACCTCGTCGCTTTTTCCTCATTTCATGGCGATCTGGTCGGCCAGGTCTTCGCGCTGATCGTGCTCACGGTGGCAGCCGCAGAAGCCGCCATCGGCTTGGCCATCGTCGTCGTCTATTTCCGCAACCGCCGCACCATCGACGTGGCGGAGATCGATCTTCTCAAGGGCTGAGCAGCTAACGCATGTATCAAGCGATCGTCTTCCTTCCGCTGCTCGGCGCGATCTTTGCCGGCCTTTTCGGCCGGTGGGTCGGCTCGCGCGCCTCGGAAGTCGTCACCACGACTCTCGTGCTGGTCACGGCGCTCCTCTCGTTCCTTGCCTTCTATCAGGTGGCCCTTCAGGGCCAGGAGGAGCGGATCGAGCTGGTGCGCTGGATTGATTCGGGTGCGCTGAAATCCGCCTGGTCGCTCAGGATCGACACGCTGACCGCCGTGATGCTGGTGGTGGTGACCACCGTCTCAGGCCTCGTGCATCTCTACTCCATCGGCTACATGGAGGAGGATCCCGACCGGCCGCGCTTCTTCGCCTATCTGTCTCTCTTCACTTTTGCCATGCTGGCCCTGGTGACGGCGGATGATTTCCTCCAGCTCTTCTTCGGCTGGGAGGGCGTCGGGCTCGCGTCCTATCTCCTGATCGGCTTCTGGTATCACAAGCCCGCCGCCTACAACGCGGCGATCAAGGCCTTCATCGTCAACCGCGTCGGCGATTTCGGCTTCGCGCTCGGCATCTTCGCCGTCTTCACCCTGTTCAACTCGATCCAATACGACACGGTGTTCGCCTCTGCGCCGGCAGAGGTCGGCAAGACGATGGAGTTCTTGGGCTACCAAGTCGATGCGCTGACGCTGATATGCTTGCTCCTGTTCATGGGCGCGATGGGCAAGTCGGCGCAGTTCCTGTTGCACACCTGGCTGCCCGATGCGATGGAAGGCCCCACCCCCGTCTCGGCGCTGATCCATGCCGCGACCATGGTGACGGCGGGCGTGTTCATGGTGGCGCGCCTTTCGCCTCTGTTCGAGCTCGCGCCGATCGCGCTCGGCTTCGTCGCCATCATCGGCGCGACTACGGCCTTCTTCGCCGCGACCGTCGGCCTCGTGCAGACCGACATCAAGCGCGTGGTCGCCTATTCGACCTGCTCGCAGCTCGGCTACATGTTCGCGGCCGAAGGGGTGGGCGCATACGGCGCCGGCATGTTCCACCTCTTCACCCACGCGTCGTTCAAGGCGCTGCTGTTCTTGGGCGCGGGCGCCGTGATCCACGCGCTCCATCACGAGCAGGACATGCGCCGCATGGGCGGTCTTCGCAAAGTTCTGCCCTTCACCTTCGCCATGATGCTGATCGGCACGCTCTCGCTCACCGGCTTTCCCTTTACCGCAGGCTTCATGTCCAAGGACGCGATCATCGAGGCGACCTACGCGGCTCATACCTCAGTGGGCAACTACGCCTTCGTGCTCACGCTGATCGCGGCCGTGCTCACCTCGTTCTATTCCTGGCGGCTGATGTTCCTGGTCTTCGAGGGTAAGCCGCGCGAGCCCAAGGAAGTACTGGCGCACGCGCATGAGCCGCCCTGGACCATGGGTCTGCCGCTCGTCCTTCTTGGTCTCGGCGCGCTCTTGCTCGGGGTGCTGTTCGCGCATCTCTTCATCGGGGTAGGGCAAGCGGATTTCTGGCGCGGTTCGATTGTCACCCACGAGGCGACGCACGAGGCGCCGACCTGGGTCATGTTCGCGCCCACTGTCGCCATGGCGCTCGGCTTCGCCACCGCCTGGTATTTCTACGTCACCAACCCGCTCGTGCCTTTCGGCCTCTCCAAGCGCTTCCGCGGCGCCTATCTCTTCCTGCTCAACGCTTGGTATTTCGACGCGCTCTACGACACGATCTTCGTCCGTCCGGCGATGCGGCTCGGCCGCTTCCTGTGGAAGACCGGAGACGGCACCATCATCGACGGCATCGGCCCTGACGGTGTCTCTGCGCGCGTCATCGACATCGCCAACCGCGCGGTCAAGCTCCAGTCGGGCTACATCTACCACTACGCCTTTGCCATGCTGATCGGCGTCGCGGCGCTGATCACTTACTTCCTGTTCTCCGGCGGGGGGCTCAAGCCATGAGCTACGCCTGGCCAATCCTCTCGACGGTCACTTTCCTGCCGTTGCTCGGCGCGCTCCTCATCGGATTCTTGCGCGGCGGGGACGAAAGCAGCTTCCGCAACGCGCGCTACATCGCGCTGTGGACCACGCTGATCACCTTCGGCCTCTCCCTCATCCTGTGGCGCGACTTCGATCCGACCACGGCGCAGTTCCAGTTCGTTGAGCAGAGGCCCTGGCTCGGCCCAATCAGCTATCACATGGGCATCGACGGCATCTCCATGCCCTTCGTGATCCTGACCACGTTCTTGATGCCTCTCTGCATCCTCGCGAGCTGGGTCGCCATCAGCACGCGGGTGAAGGAGTACATGATCGCCTTCCTCGTGCTCGAGACGCTGATGCTCGGCGTGTTCACTTCGCTCGACCTGGTGCTGTTCTATCTCTTCTTCGAAGGCGGTCTCATCCCGATGTTCCTCATCATCGGCATCTGGGGCGGCCAGCGCCGCGTCTATGCGAGCTTCAAGTTCTTCCTCTACACGCTCGCCGGCTCGCTGCTCATGCTCCTCGCCATCATGGCGATCTATTGGGAGGCGGGGACGACCGACATCCCAACGCTGCTTACCCACGGCTTTCCGCCCAAGATGCAGACCTGGCTCTGGTTCGCCTTCCTCGCCTCATTCGCGGTGAAGCTGCCGATGTGGCCGGTGCATACCTGGCTGCCTGAC
Source organism: uncultured Alphaproteobacteria bacterium (assembly GCA_963742355.1). Classification (GTDB taxonomy): domain Bacteria; phylum Pseudomonadota; class Alphaproteobacteria; order Rhizobiales; family Methyloligellaceae; genus Methyloceanibacter. The sequence continues at coordinate 161,212 of CAVULQ010000013.1, forward strand.
GCCCATGTCGAGGCGCCGACCGCAGGCTCCGTCATCCTCGCCGGCATCCTGTTGAAGATGGGCGGCTATGGCTTCTTGCGCTTCTCAATTCCAATGTTCCCGCTCGCCTCGGCCCACTTCGCCCCCCTCGTCTTCGCGCTGTCGGTGATTGCCATCATTTACACTTCGCTCGTGGCGCTCGCGCAGGAGGACGTGAAGAAGCTGATTGCCTATTCCTCCGTCGCCCATATGGGCTTCGTCACCATCGGCATCTTCACCTTGACCATGCAGGGCCTCCAAGGCGGCATCTTCCTGATGCTGTCGCACGGCATCGTCTCAGCCGCGCTCTTCCTCTGCGTCGGGGTTATCTATGACCGCATGCATACCCGTGAGATTGCGGCTTATGGCGGGCTCGCCGACCGCATGCCGCTTTATGCCTTCTGCTTCATGGTCTTCACGCTGGCCAATGTCGGACTCCCCGGCACGAGCGGATTCGTCGGCGAATTCCTCAGCCTGATCGGCGCCTTCCGCATCAATACCTGGGTCGCTTTCCTCGCCACGACCGGCATGATTTTGTCAGCCGCCTACGCGCTCTACCTTTATCGCCGCATCATCTTCGGCAAGCTTGAGAAGGCGAGCCTCAAATTCATCACCGACCTCACCTGGCGCGAGGTGGCGATCATGTCGCCGCTCATCGCGCTCACCATCCTGTTCGGCTTCTACCCGGCTCCAATCCTCGATGCGTCTGCCGTCTCGGTCGATGCGTTGATCAAGAGCTATCACACAAGCCTCGCCGCTGCTGAGCAGGCTCGACTTGCTCTTCTGCCTTGAAGGATCAAGAGCCGTGCCCGAAGCCATCAATCTCGAAATCGCCCTGCCCGAGCTGATCCTCGCCTGCGGTGCCATGGCGCTCTTGATGCTCGGCGTCGCCGCCAAGCGCGAGCGGGGCGAGCTCGTGTTGTGGCTCGCCATCCTCACTCTGATTGCGGCCGGCGTATTCGTCGCACGCGGGGAGGGCACTGTGACGCTGTTCCATGGCAGCTTCATCGTCGATCCGTTCGCTCGCGTCATGAAGCTGCTGACGCTCACGGGTGCCGCGGCGGCACTGCTGATGTCGATCGACTATTGGCGCGGGTTAGGGGGTGTGAAGTTCGAGTTCCCCGTGCTCGTCCTGCTCGCCTCAACCGGCATGATGATGATGATCTCGGCCAACGATCTCATCGCGCTTTATGTGGGGCTCGAGCTGCAGAGCCTCGCGCTCTATGTCGTCGCCGCCTTCAACCGCGATTCGTCGCGCTCGGCCGAAGCAGGCCTTAAATATTTCGTCCTCGGCGCGCTTTCCTCGGGGATGCTCCTCTACGGAGCATCGCTTGTCTACGGCTTCACCGGCTCGACCGACTTCGCCACGATCGCCTCGGCGGTGCAGCCTTCGGGCGAGAATATCGGTCTCGTCTTCGGCCTCGTCTTCCTCATGGCAGGCTTCGCCTTCAAGATCTCGGCCGTGCCCTTCCACATGTGGACGCCCGACGTCTATGAAGGGGCGCCGACGCCGGTGACCGCCTTTTTTGCTGCGGCACCAAAGCTTGCCGCCATGGCGCTCACGGTCCGGGTGCTGATCACCGCCTTTCCCGCGGTCACTTTCCAATGGCAGCAGATCGTCACCTTCCTCGCCATCGCCTCGATGGCGCTCGGCTCCTTTGCCGCCATCGGCCAGACCAACATCAAGCGCCTGATGGCCTATAGCTCGATCGGCCATATGGGCTACGCGCTGGTCGGACTTGCGGCCGGAAGCGCCGAAGGGGTGCAAGGCGTGATCGTCTATCTCGCCATCTATCTCGCCATGACGCTCGGCACCTTCGCCTGCATCCTTGCCATGCGGCGCGACGGGCGCATGGTAGAGAACATCAGCGATCTCTCCGGGCTCTCACGCACCAGCCCAGGAATGGCTTTCCTCTTGGCGATGCTTCTATTTTCGCTTGCCGGCATCCCGCCCCTTGCAGGCTTCTTCGCCAAGTTCTACGTGTTTCTTGCCGCCATCCACGCCGACCTCTATGCGCTTGCCGTCATCGGGGTCCTGTTGAGCGTCGTGGGTGCGTATTATTATCTTCGCATCGTCAAGATCATGTATTTTGACGCTCCTGCCGAACGCTTCGAGCCCATGGACGCATCCCTAGCCGCAGTGCTTGGGGCGAGCGGTTTGTTCATTCTCCTCTACTTCATCTATCCGGCGCCCTTAGTCGCGCTTGCTGGAGAAGCAGCTAAGTCTCTGTTCTAATGAGCGTTATTTCTTCGCCATCGCCAAAATTGCCGAGCGGCTACCGGCTGCATCGGATGGAGACGGTCGACTCGACCAACGCCGAGGCGAGGCGCCGCGCGCTTGCCGGCGAGCCTGGGCCGTTGTGGATCTGGTCGGCGCGGCAGTCGCAGGGCCGCGGTCGGGGCGGGCGCGAATGGGTGTCGCAGCACGGCAATCTCTTCGCGAGCCTTTTGATTAGGGTGAATTGCCCATTGCGGGTCGCGGGCCAGCTTGCCCTGCTTGCGGGGATTATCACCTTCGACACCATCGCCAAGCTGATCGCCTATGAAGGACGCTCCGAGATCCTGCTCAAATGGCCCAACGACATTCTGCTGGCCGGCGAGAAGGTTGCCGGCATGCTGCTTGAAAATGTTGGGAGTGCCAACGAGAGCCGCTCGGTCGTCGTGATCGGCACCGGCATCAATCTCGCGAGCCATCCCGAGAACCTGCCCCAGCCGGCGGTGAGCCTAGCCACGTATGGCATGACCGTGCCGCCGGCAGACGCTCTTGAGGCGCTTGCAGCTACAACGCATGAGTGGCTCGGCCGGTGGGGAGAGGGCTCGTGCTTCCCCACCATCCGCCGCGCTTGGCTTGACCGAGCCGGTCCCACGGGGCGCCCCTTGACCGTCCGCGTCGGGAGCCAGGAGGTCGAAGGTGTCTATGGCGGGCTTGATTCCGATGGGGCGCTCAGGTTGATGATGCCCGACGGTGGCGAATACCGCGTGACCGCGGGCGATGTCTTCTTCAGGCGGTGAGAGCCAAAGCCCGCGACATGTCTCGAAAATCGAACGGAAAAGAGGCCGAGTTCGTCTTCGTGCCGCTCGGCGGCGTTGGCGAGATCGGCATGAATCTCTACCTCTACGGCTACGGCAGCGAAGGGAACCGCGACTGGCTGGTCGTAGACATGGGCGTGACCTTCGGCAGTGAGACCGAGCCGGGGGTCGACGTCATTCTTCCCGACATCAGCTTCCTCGCCGAGGAGAAGCACAATATTGCCGGCCTCTTGCTCACCCATGCGCATGAGGACCATTTCGGCGCGGTCGCCGATCTCTGGCCGCAGCTCGCAGGCGTCCCCGTCTATGCGACGCCCTTCACCGCGGAAATGCTGAAATCGAAGCTCTCAGAGATGGGGCTCGCCGAGGGCTTCCCGCTTCAGCTCATGCCGCTCGGAGATCGCCGCGCGATCGGCCCGTTCGATGTTGAGCTCATCAGCATGTCGCATTCGATCCCCGAGCCTTCCGCGGTCGTGATCAGGACGCCGCTCGGCGCGGCTCTTCATACCGGCGACTGGAAGCTCGACGAGAACCCTCTGACCAGCGCCCCCACCGACGAGGCGCGGTTGAAGGAGCTCGGCAATGAGGGGCTCGCCGCGCTCATCTGCAATTCGACCAATGCCGTGCGCGATGGCGTCTCACTGTCAGAGGCGGATGTCGCAGTGACGTTGAACCGGCTCATCGGCGAGGGGCGCCAGCGCGTTGCGGTGACCACCTTTGCCTCGAATGTCGCCCGCCTCCGCTCGGTCGCGAACGCCACCCGTGCCGCTGGTCGCGAGCTCGTGGTGGTCGGCCGCGCGATGTATCGCGTGATCGAAGCGGCGCAGGCGACCGGTTATCTCGACCCGGACCTAGCCTTTCACGATGAAACCGCGTTCGCCAAGCTGCCGCCCCGGAAGGTCGTTGCCCTCTGCACAGGAAGCCAGGGTGAGCCTCGCGCGGCGCTCGCGCGCATCGCCCAAGGAGAGCACCCCAATGTCGCGCTCGAGCCGGGCGACCGGGTGATCTTCTCCTCGCGCACTATCCCCGGCAACGAGAAGCCCGTGGGGCGGGTGCAGAATGGCCTGGCCGACAGAGGCATCGAGGTCATCACCGACCAGGACGCCGCTGTCCATGTCTCGGGCCATCCGAGGCGGGGCGAGCTCGAGCAGCTCTATGGCTGGGTGAAGCCCACGGTCGCCATCCCGATGCATGGCGAGGGGAGGCATCTGGAGGCCCATGCCCAGCTCGCTGAGAGGCTCGGCGTGACGGAAGTGGTGCGAGCGCGGAATGGCACCATGGTGCGGCTCTTGCCGGGCCCTGCCGAAATCATTGACGAGGTGCCTGTCGGGCGGCTCTACCGCGACGGCATGATCCTGACGCGCGAGGGCGACGGCCAAGTGCGCGAGCGGCGTAAGCTGAGCTTTGCCGGATCGGTTGCGGTGTCGCTGGTGCTGTCTGACAAAGGCGCTCTCCTCGCCGATCCCGAAGTCGCCGTGACGGGGCTTCCCGCGACCGACACGCAAGGGACGCCATTTGCGACGATCGCACGGGACGCGGCGATCGGCACCATCCAGAGCATCCCCAAGCCAAGACGGAAAGATTCAGCGCTGGTGAGCGAGGCGGTGCGGCGCTCTGTGCGGGCGGCCGTCAACCAGGCCTGGGGCAAGAAGCCGATGTGCTCAGTGCTGCTGACGGTGATTTAGCGCTCAAGTGGCGCGAGGCAGGTAGCGCATTAACTAGCGCTCAAGTAGCGCGAAGCGCCGTAGCGCGCATTAACTAGCGCTCAAGTAGCGCGAAGCGCGGTAGCGCATTAAAAGGACCCAAGAGGAGTTTGTTCGATGATTGGCCGTTTGAACCATGTCGCCATTGCCGTGCCTGACTTGAAGGCAGCGACCGAGGTCTACCGTGACACGCTCGGGGCAAGAGTCTCCAAGGAGGTGGACCAGCCTGAGCACGGCGTGACCACTGTATTCATCGAGCTTCCCAACACCAAGATCGAGCTGCTCGGCGTGCTCGGCGATAAGTCACCCATCTCTGGCTTCCTCGAGCGAAACCCGGATGGCGGCATCCACCATCTCTGTTACGAGGTTCCCGATATCAAAGAAGCGCGCGACCGGCTCCTGGCCCAAGGAGCGCGCGTCCTCGGCCAAGGCGACCCCAAGATCGGTGCCCACGGCAAGCCCGTGCTGTTCCTGCATCCCAAAGATTTCTGTGGCACGCTCGTCGAGCTCGAGGAGGCCTAAGCCGTGACCATCGCCTTCGCTGCGTCCATCTACCTCGTCATCTGGTGGACCGTGCTGTTCGCCATGCTGCCGATCGGCGTGCGAACCTCGGAGGAGGAAGGTGCGGAGGGGGTGCCTGGCGCCGCCGAGAGCGCTCCGCATACGCCGCACCTCTTGCCCAAGATGGTAGCGACGACCGTCGTCTCGAGCATCGTGTTTGCTGTTGTTTGGGTGATCATCGTCGACCACGTGATCACGCTCGACGACATTCCGTTTCTTCCGCGCTACGAGCACATCCAGTAGCGGGGCGAGGGAGGTGGCGCGCAGCCCAAAAAAAAGCAAGGTCCGTTCGACCTTGCTTCAGTAACGCGACTCCTTATCTCCCGTGCCTAGCGAGACTCGCCCATCGGTTCCGACAATCGAGGATGCTGGCAAAGAAGCGGCTGCGCCCATGCTCCTACATGATCAGCGCGCCTGGAGTTACCTCCTCCCAAGACCTGGACCTGGTCCAATCTCAACGCTCGAAACCCGAGATCGTCACCGGTCCCGAACTCTCCGACGTTGTGCCTGCACCGTAACGGAGCCGCGCCAAATTGTCACCATCATTGTGGCGCGTCGCCCTAGATTTATGCTTGGCTACCCCTCTTGACAAAACAGAATTACTCGAAATCTCGCGCAAAATGCACTTTCATGCTGCCGAGAATCGCGGCGTTGTTTGCCTTCGAATTAGGCATGCTACTTCGACTTGCATCGAGGCTCCGTTGAGTGCTTGACGTCGCCCAGGGTGCTCCGAGCGGCAGTCTGCAGGTCACAGTTTTTTCGCCAGGATTGCCTCGCCTTGCGAAACCGGGTTATTAGCCGCTTTCTGAGGGCGGGCGGGGAGTGAAGCCTTCCCGTTCATCGCAAACGGCTCACCTGCAACGGGCGGAGGTCCGCAATCCGCCCCCTAACGCCCGATAAGCTAGAAATGCGCCTCAGCCGCTATTTTCTGCCGCTGCTCCGCGACGATCCGAAGGAAGCGGAGATCATCTCGCATAAGTTGATGCTTCGCGCGGGCCTCATCCGCCAGGCGAGCGCCGGCATTTACTCTTGGCTGCCTCTCGGCTTCAAAGTGCTGCACAAGATCGAGCAGATCGTGCGCGAGGAGCAGGACCGCGCTGGAGCACTCGAGTTGCTCATGCCGACCATTCAGCCGGCAGATCTATGGAAGGAAAGCGGCCGCTACGAGGCCTACGGCAAGGAGATGCTTCGCGTCGAGGACCGGCACGAGCGCGAGATGCTCTATGGTCCGACCAACGAGGAGCTGATCACGGCAATCTTCCGCGATGCGGTGAAGTCCTACAAGGATCTGCCGCGCATCCTCTATCACATACAATGGAAGTTCCGCGACGAGATCAGGCCGAGATTCGGTGTGATGCGCGGCCGCGAATTCCTCATGAAGGATTCCTATTCCTTCGACCTGACGGTCGACGACGCACGCAAATCCTACAACAAGATGTTCGTCGCCTATTTGCGCACCTTCGCCCGCATGGGGCTGAAATCGGTGCCCATGGTCGCCGAGACCGGGCCGATCGGCGGCAATCTTAGCCACGAGTTCATCATCCTCGCCGAAACCGGCGAGAGCGAGGTCCACTGCCACAAGGATCTCATCGCACTCGAACCGCCCGGCGCCGACATCGACTATGACGGCGATCTGTCTCCGATCGTCGACGCCTTCACCGGCAAATATGCCGCCACCTCAGAGAAACATGAGGCCGAGCGCTTCGCTAAGGAAGTCGCGGAGAAGGACCGCGTGACGGCGCGCGGCATCGAGGTCGGCCATATCTTCTTCTTCGGCACGAAATATTCGGAACCCATGGGCGCACGTGTCCAGGGGCCCGACGGCGAGCTCATCACGGTGCAGATGGGCTCTTACGGCATCGGCGTCTCGCGGCTGGTCGGAGCCATCATCGAGGCCTCCCACGACGCGCAAGGCATCATCTGGCCGAAATCGGTGGCACCCTTCGACGTCGGGCTGATCAACGTCAAGGTCGGCGACGCGGCCACTGACAGAGCCTGCGAGGACATCTACGCTAAGCTCGAGGCGGCGGGCTTGAGCGTGCTCTACGACGACCGCGACGAGCGGGCAGGGGCGAAATTTGCGGCTATGGACTTGATCGGCTTGCCTTTTCAGCTCGTCGTCGGGCCCAAGGGACTTGCGTCGGGCGAGATCGAGCTGAAAGAGCGCTCAACTGGCGCCCGCCATAGTCTTACCTTCGATTCCGCCTTCAATCGGCTCCTCGCCTCACAGGCCGAAGCGAAGAAGGAAGCGTCATGAGCGCACAGCACGGAACGCGGGCATTCTCGCCCTTCGAGTGGATGGTGGCGCTCCGCTATTTGCGGGCGCGCCGCAAGGAGGGCTTCATCTCGGTCATCGCCGGCTTCTCCTTCATCGGCATCAGCTTGGGCGTCGCGACGCTCATCATCGTCATGGCGGTGATGAACGGCTTCCGCCAGGAGCTGTTCAACAAGATGCTCGGGCTTAACGGGCATGTCGTGGTGCACAGTCTTTCGGACTTCTCCGACTTTGACGATGTGGCGAACCGCATCCGCAAAGTGCAGGGAGTGAAATACGCGCTGCCGCTCGTCGAAGGGCAGGTGATGATCTCAACGCCCTCCACCTCGAGCGGCGCGCTGGTGCGGGGCTTGCGCGAGAAGGACCTCAAGGAGCTCAAGGCAGTCTCCAAGAATATCCGTTTCGGCACCCTCGACGGCTTCGACAAGCAGCCTGGCGTCGCGCTTGGAAGCCGGCTTGCCAACGAGCTCAATGTCAGGGTCGGCGATCAGGTCTCTCTGCTCACCCCGCGCGGAGCATCGACCGCTCTCGGCACGGCGCCGCGCGTGAAGCGCTATCCGGTAGTCGCCATCTTCGAGATCGGCATGTCGGAATACGACGCGTCGATTCTGTTCATGCCGCTGAACGAGGCGCAGCTTTATTTCAATCAGCCTCACAGCGTCACCGTGCTCGAAGTCGTGCTCGATTCCCCCGACGAGGTGGGCGCGCTCTCGCCGAAGATCATCACCGCCGGCGGTCCGAGCATCTATGTGAGCGATTGGCGGCAGCGGAACGCGACCTTCTTCACCGCGCTCCAGGTCGAGCGCAACGTCATGTTTCTCATTCTCGCTCTCATCGTTCTCGTAGCGGCGCTCAACATCATCTCCGGCCTCATCATGCTGGTGAAGGACAAGGGCCATGACATCGCCATCCTGCGCACCATGGGCGCGACCCGCGCCTCGGTCATGCGCATCTTCTTCATCACCGGTGCATCCATAGGCATTGTCGGCACGCTTGCGGGCTTCGCACTCGGTGTGCTGGTCTGCATGAACATCGAGCATCTGCGGCGGCTGATCGGCTGGCTCACCGACACAGACCTGTTTGCCGCCGAGCTCTATTACCTCTCGCAATTGCCGGCCGAGATGGACCCCGGCGAGACAGCCTCGGTCGTGATCATGGCGCTCGTCCTGTCGATCCTCGCCACGCTCTATCCTTCCTGGAGGGCGTCGCGTCTCGATCCCGTCGAAGCCTTGCGCTACGAGTAGGGCTGAAGGTGGATAGCCCGAAATCTCAACCGCAACTCCGCCTCGAGCGCCTAGAGCGTGCCTACACGCAAGGAAACCGCCGCATAGAGGTTTTGAAAGGGGCGTCGGCCTCTTTCTTTCCCGGCGAGACGGTCGCTCTGCTCGGGCCGTCAGGCGCCGGCAAGTCCACGCTTCTCCATATCGCGGGGCTGCTCGAGCGCCCCGACAAGGGCGCCGTGATCATCAACGGCGTGGAGTGCGGCAAGCTCTCGGACAGTGAGCAGACGCGCATGCGCCGCATGGAGGTGGGCTTCGTCTACCAGTTCCACCACTTGCTGCCCGAGTTCTCCGCGCTGGAGAATGTGGCGCTGCCACAGCTTATCCTCGGACTGACACGCGATAAGGCTGAGGAGAGGGCGCGCGAGCTTTTGAAATCGCTTGGGCTCGATGAGCGCTGGGATCACCGCCCGGCCGAGCTCTCGGGCGGAGAGCAGCAGCGCGTGGCGATCGCCCGCGCCGTCGCCAACGACCCCAAGGTGCTGCTCGCCGATGAGCCCACGGGCAATCTCGATCCGCCGACAGCCGAGCGTGTGTTCGAGCAGCTTCTTTCACTGGTGCGACGATCCGGCGTCGCTGCCGTGATCGCGACACATAATCTCGACCTCGCCGCCCGCATGGACCGCACGCTGCGGCTCACTGAGGGACTGCTCGTCGAGGAGGAGGTGGTGGTAGCGAAAGTGGCCACCAGTTAACTCCGTCAACCGGCTCAGCTAAGAATAATCCATAATAATCAATCGATAAGCATCACAACCGTAAGAGCTGCCGTCACGTGTTTCACGTGGAACAAAATAAGAACATAATCAGGACTGATCGTGTAAACGGTGGACAAGGTCCTATTGGAGGGTGCTCACCGCTTGTACCGAATCCCTAGCCGGTGACTCTTGGGCGAATGGAGCGAGCGACTGAACGAACCGCGCCTTTTGTGCATCTACGAACGCACTCGGCCTATTCGCTGCTCGAGGGCGCACTCACCATTCCGAAGCTTGCGGCGCTCGCCAGCGTGGACGGCGCGCCTGCGCTCGCTCTCACCGACTCCAACAATCTTTTCGGCGCGCTCGAATTCTCCAAAGCCCTCGCCGAGGATGGGATCCAGCCCATCATCGGTCTCACGCTGTCGCTGACTTTTGCCGCAGAGAAGGACGCGAGTCCTGTTGGCGGCGAACGGACGCGCGCAGACGGTCGCATCGCGCTTCTCGCCAAGGATGATGGCGGGTACGCCAATCTGATGCGCCTCTCGACCAACGCTTATTTCGCCGCGGCCGAGACCGGCGAGGTGGTCACTCACATCGCCGATCTCGCCACCCACGCCGAAGGCCTGATCGCGCTCACCGGCGGACCCGAAGGGATCATCGATCTCGCGCTCGCCGAAGGAAACCCAGAGCTCGCTCGCAGTAGGCTCGAGACGCTGAAGGCGACGTTCGGCGACAGGCTCTATGTCGAGCTGCAACGTCACGGCCTGCCGCATGAGCGGAGCGTCGAGCCCGCGCTTGTCGGCCTCGCTTACGATCTCGACCTTCCCATCGTCGCAACCAACGAGCCCTATTTCGCGAGCGCCGACGATTTCGAGGCGCATGACGCTCTGATCTGTATCGCCGAAGGAAGCTACGTCGCCGTCGATGATCGGCGCCGCTTGAGCCCCGAGCAATATTTCAAGACGGGCGCCAAGATGCGGGAGCTCTTCGCCGATCTGCCCGAGGCGCTCGACAATACGATCGAGATCGCGCGCCGCTGTGCCTATCGGCCGATGGAGCGCGAGCCGATCCTGCCGCCATTTCTGTCGGATGGTGCCTCCCCAGCCGTGCGCGCGGCGATCGAGGCGGCGGAACTCCGACGCCAATCCGAGGCGGGACTGAAGGAGCGGATCACCCACCACGGGGTGGCTCCCGGGGAGACGGTCGAGGGTTACGAGAAGCGCCTAGCTTTCGAGCTCGATGTCATTACCGGCATGAATTATCAGGGTTATTTCCTGATCGTTGCCGATTTTATCCAATGGGCTAAGGCGCAAGGCATTCCCGTTGGTCCTGGCCGTGGCTCCGGCGCCGGCTCGCTCGTCGCCTATGCGCTTACCATCACCGACCTCGATCCCATCCGCTTCGGCCTCCTGTTCGAGCGCTTCCTCAATCCCGAGCGCGTGTCGATGCCCGACTTCGACATCGATTTCTGCCAGGACCGGCGCGACGAGGTGATCGCCTATGTGCGCGAGCGCTACGGCGCCCACCGCGTGGCGCATATCATCACCTTCGGCAAGCTGCAGGCACGTGCCGTCCTGCGCGACGTGGGCCGCGTGTTGCAGATGCCCTACGGGCAGGTCGACCGGCTGTGCAAGCTCGTGCCGATGAACCCGGCAAATCCGATCACCCTCCCGCAGGCGATAGCCGCAGAGCCCAGGCTGCAAGAGGCGCGCGATGCGGAGCCGATCGTGGCGAAGCTTCTCGATATCGGCCAGCGCCTCGAAGGACTCTACCGCCACGCCTCGACCCATGCCGCGGGCGTCGTCATCGCCGATCGTCCGCTGATCGAGCTCGTGCCGCTTTATCGTGACCCGCGCGCCCAGCTTCCCGCGACACAATTCAGCATGAAATGGGCCGAGGCCGCCGGCCTCGTAAAGTTCGACTTCCTCGGCCTCAAGACGCTGACCGTGATCGAGACGGCGCGGAAGCTCATCGCGCGCAAGGGCATCGCCATCGACCCGGCGAAATTTCCCCTCGACGACCCCGCGTCCTACGCGCTCCTCCAGCGCGGCGACACGGTCGGCGTATTCCAGCTCGAAGGTCAGGGCATGCGCGATGCGCTCCGCAAGCTGAAGCCGGACCGCTTCGAGGACATCATCGCCATCGTCGCGCTCTACCGCCCGGGCCCGATGGACAACATCAACTCTTATGTGAACCGGAAGCACGCCCGCGAGACGATCGAGAGTCTGCACCCGATGATCGAGCCGATCCTTAAGGAGACTTACGGCATCATCATCTACCAGGAGCAGGTGATGCAGATCGCCCAGGTGCTGTCTGGCTTCTCGCTCGGCGAGGCCGATCTGCTCCGCCGCGCCATGGGCAAGAAGATCAAGAAAGAGATGGCGGCGCAGAAGACGCGCTTCGTCGAGGGTGCCGTCGGGAATGGCGTCGACCGCCCGCGCGCCGAATATATCTTCGAGCTCGTGGCGAAGTTCGCCGGTTACGGCTTCAACAAGTCTCACGCCGCCGCCTATGCGCTGATCGCTTATCAGACCGCCTATCTCAAAGCGAACCACCCGACCGAGTTCATCGCCGCATCGATGACACTCGATATAGGGAACGCCGACAAGCTCAACGGCTTCGCCCAGGAGGCGCGCCGTCTTGGCTTGCGCATCGAGCCGCCGTCCGTAAACCACTCGGAGGTCGGCTTCGTGCCGAGCGACGGCGCGATCCGCTACTCGCTCGCGGCGGTGAAGAATGTCGGCCGCCACGCAGTCGAGCACCTCTGCGAGGAGCGCGCGGCGAGGGGACCGTTCCGCGACGTGTCGGACTTCGCGCGGCGCATCAATCCACGCCTTCTCAATAAGCGCGCGCTCGAGACGATGGCCGCTTCCGGCGCCTTTGACGAGCTCGGCATCGACCGCGCCACGGCTCTCGCCAATGTCGATCGGCTAATCGCCGCCGGCAACCGCTCGCTCGAGACGACGGCTGAAGGTCAGGAGGACCTCTTCTCCGGCGCCACGCACGTTCCGCCGCCGATCGAGCTGCGCCCCGCAAAGCCCTTCGTGCCGACCGACAAGCTGTCGCGCGAGTTCGAGGCAGTCGGCTTCTTCCTCACCGGCCATCCGCTCGACGACTACAAGGACGTGCTCGAGGCGCTCGGCGCCGAGACCTGGGCCGAGTTCGCTGCCCAGGCAAGGACGCGCCGCGTGGTCGGCACGCTCGCCGGCACGGTGCTGCACGCTCGCGAGCGCAAGGGCAAAACCGGCAATGCTTACGCCTTCGTCGCTTTCTCGGACGCAACCGGCCAGTTCGAGGCCGTGATCTTCTCAGAATTGCTGGCGGCCTCGCGCTCTCTGCTCGAGCCGGGCACCGCGGTGCTGCTCGATGTCGAGGCCGAGACCGATGGCGAGGCCGTCAAGGTGCGCGTGCAGCGCCTCGTCTCGCTCGACAAGGCTGCCGAGGCCCGCCATGCCGGCATGAAGATCTATCTCGATGATACGCGCGCTCTCGCCCCGCTCGCCGAGCAGGTCGGGGGCGGCGGGGGCCAAGGCCAGTTCCGTCTCGTGCTCCGCCTGGACGACCTCTCGCGCGAGGTCGAGTTCGTGCTGCCGCAAGGGATCGACGCTACCCCGAGGCAAAGAAGCGCGCTCAAACTCGTCGAGGGCGTCTCCTCGATCAGCGCGCTCTAGGGGCCTAAACCCTCAACTTGCGCGGGTGCAAGGCCTTGCCAAGCGCCGATACGCTCCCTATAAACCGCCCATCTCACACGCGGGGCCTAGCGTCTCAAGGGCATCACAGCCTTTGCGCTCGCTCCGGTGACGGGCCTTCGGGCCCGTCTCTCACCCCGCGGCGGCAGAACCGGAAAAAGGAGCTAGCAGGCCAATGGCACTGCCTAATGTCACTATGCGCCAGCTCTTGGAGGCTGGCGTGCATTTTGGTCATCAGACCCACCGCTGGAACCCGAAGATGGCGCCGTTCATCTACGGCTCCCGCAATAACATTCACATCATCGATCTGACCCAGACGGTGCCGCTCCTCCATCAGGCGCTGCTCACCGTCTCCGACGTCGTGGCCAAAGGCGGCCGCGTCCTCTTCGTCGGCACGAAGCGCCAGGCGTCAGAGGCGGTCGCCGACGCGGCCAAGTCCTGCGCGCAGTATTACGTCAATCACCGCTGGCTCGGCGGCACTCTGACCAACTGGCGCACCATCTCGAATTCTATCAAGCGGCTCAAATCGCTCGAGGAGCTGCTCGCTGGCGAGACCCATGGCCTCACCAAGAAGGAGCTGCTGCAGCTCACCCGCGAGAAGGACAAGCTCGAGCGCTCGCTCGGCGGCATCAAGGACATGGGCGCAGTGCCCGATCTGATGTTCGTGATCGACACCAACAAGGAATCGATCGCCATCGCCGAGGCCCGCAAGCTGCATATGCCGGTAGTCGCGGTGGTGGACTCGAATTCCAATCCTGAAGGGATCAGCCACCCGATTCCCGGCAACGACGACGCCGGCCGCGCCATCACACTCTACTGCGACCTGATCTCGCGCGCTGCGATTGACGGCATCGAGCGCGCGCAGGGCTCGGTAGGCATCGATCTCGGCGCCGCCGCGGAGCCGGTTGGCGAGCCCGGACTTGAAGAAGATCCCTCCGAGCGGCCGACACCGAGACCCGACCGCCGCAAGAAACCGGTGCGGAACGAGGCGAGAGGCCCCGGCAACGGCAAAGGACGGCCCGATCGCCGCGGCCCGCGGAAGGGCAGGGCTGAGCAACCCGCTGGAGCGCCGGCGCAAGCTCAAGACGAGTAGCACCACGCCGCTCGCCAAGGCGAAGCGGCCCTTGATAGAGGAACGGCATGGCCATTACTGCAACCATGGTCAAGGACCTACGCGACAAGACGGGCGCGGGCATGATGGATTGCAAGGCGGCGCTCGCCGAGACGAGCGGCGATATGGAAGCGGCCGTCGATTGGCTCAGGGCTAAGGGTCTCGCCAAGGCCGCCAAGAAGGCCGGCCGCGTCGCAGCCGAAGGTCTGATCGGCGTTGCCGCCGACGCGAAGCATGCCGCCCTCGTCGAGGTCAATTCGGAGACTGATTTCGTCGCGCGCAACGAGACCTTCCAGAAGATGGCTCGCGGCATCGCCGAGGCCGCGCTTGGCGCCAAGGGCGATCTCGACAAGCTCGGCAAGGCCAAGTTCCCTGGCGGCAAGGATAGCGTCGCCGACACCATCAAGGAGATGATCGGCACGATCGGCGAGAACATGACGCTCAGGCGCACGGCTTATCTCGACGTGAAGAACGGCGCGGTCGCGAGCTACATCCACAATCAGATGGCGCCGGGGCTCGGCAAGATCGGCGTCGTCGTTGCGCTCGAATCCACGGGTGACGCCGAGGCGCTCAAAAGCTTCGGCCGCCAAGTCGCCATGCATATTGCCGCGGCCAATCCGCAAGCCGTCGACGTCGAGAGCCTCGACAAGGCGCTGATCGATCGCGAACGCGCCGTGCTGATGGAGCAGGCGAAAGAGTTGGGCAAGCCCGCAAATGTCATCGAGAAGATGGTCGAGGGCCGCTTACGCAAGTTCTACGAGGAGGTCGTGCTGCTCGCGCAAGCCTTCGTGCACGACCCCGACACGACTGTGGCAAAGGCCGTCGCCTCCGCCGAGAAGGCGGCTGGCGCGCCGATCGAGATCACCGGCTTCTATCGCTTCGCGCTCGGCGAGGGCATCGACCGCTCGAGCGAGGAGGCGGCGTAGAGATCACTTTGCGGCGGCCTCTGCGGCTATTATGCCTAAGGAGAGCCGACGACGTTCGGCGAGCGGGGAGGAGAGGCTGATGGCAGGGACGGCAGCGGCCAAGAACCTCCGCTTTCGGCGCGTCCTCCTTAAGCTGTCAGGCGAGGCGCTCGCAGGCGACAAGGGCTACGGCATCGATCTCGACGTGATCGCGCCCATGGCCCGTGACATCGCCGCTGCTGCGGCCTCTGGCGCGCAGATTTGTCTCGTGGTCGGCGGCGGGAATATCTTTCGCGGGCTGATGGCGGCAGAGGTCGGCATAGATCGTGCCCATGCCGACTACATGGGCATGCTGGCGACGGTGATGAACGCGCTCGCCCTTCAGGCAGCGATCGAACGCGAGGGGCGACCGGCGCGCGTGCTCTCGGCGATCCCCATGCCTACCGTCTGCGAAGTCTATATCCGCGACAAGGCGCTCGATCATCTCGACAAGGGTAGGGTGGTGATCTGCGCCGGAGGCACCGGCAATCCCTTCTTCACGACCGACACGGCAGCCGCGCTCCGCGCCGCCGAGATGGGCTGCGATGCCCTCCTTAAGGCGACCCAGGTCGATGGCGTCTACAGCGCCGACCCGGAAACCACGCCAAATGCCAAGCGTTACGACCGGCTCAGCTACGACGACGTCCTTAAGCAAGATTTGCGCATCATGGACGGCGCCGCAATCGCCCTTGCCCGGGACAATCGAATTCCGATAATTGTGTTTTCCATCAAGAGCCAAGGGAGCTTGGCTCTTGTGCTGCAAGGAAAGGGTTCCTCGACCACCATTGACGGGAAACGGGGAGCTTGAGGATACGCTCACGAGCGTTCGCAGTGTCGAACGGAGCTCATCCCTAACCTCGACCCGATCGATGGGCGGGGCGGGACAGCAGGGAAGGCGACATGTCTAGCTTCGACCTTAAGGAGATCGAGCGGCGAATGCGTGGCGCTTTCACCGTGCTCAAGGGCGAGTTCGGCGGCTTGCGCACGGGCCGCGCCAATGCGAGCCTGCTCGACCCGATCATGGTCATGGCCTACGGCAATCCCATGGCGCTCAATCAGCTCGCCACCGTTAACGTTCCTGAGTCGCGGTTGATCACGGTGCAGGTCTGGGACAGGAGCCAGGTGGCCGCGGTGGAGCGCGCGATTAGAGAAAGCGACCTCGGGCTGAACCCGGTGGTCGAGGGCCAGCTCTTGCGCCTGCCGATTCCTGAGCTCAACCAGGAGCGCCGACAAGAGATCGTCAAGGTCGCTCACAAATACGCGGAGCACGCGCGCATCGCGGTTCGCAATGTCCGCCGCGACGGCATGGAGCATCTGAAGCGGGCGGAGAAGGACGGCGACATGGGCAAGGACGAGCACCACACGCTTTCAACCAAGGTGCAGGACTTGACCGACAAGATCATCAAGGAAATCGACGAGGCCCTTGCGAGCAAGGAAGCCGAGGTTATGCAGGTCTAATTGGGTAAGGCGAGCGGACATCACCTTAACCCCCAACCGGAGCAGCCGACCGTGACGCTGGCGATGGATAAGCTTGCCTTCAACGCGACTGACAGGCCGGTTGCCCGTCATATCGCGATCATTATGGACGGCAACGGGCGGTGGGCCGCCGAGCGCGGCTTGCCGCGCGCCGAAGGTCACCGTCAGGGGGTCGAGAGCGTCAGACGCACGGTCAACGCCGCGCAGGAACTCGGCATCACGCATCTCACTCTGTTCAGCTTCTCCTCGGAGAACTGGGCGCGGCCGCGGCAGGAGATCAACGATTTGTTCGGGCTGCTCCGCCGTTTCATTCGCCGCGATCTCGCCGACCTGCACAAGAACGGTGTGAAGATCCGCGTGATCGGCACGCGGGCAGGGCTCGAGCCCGACCTGCTCAGGCTGATCGACGACGCCGTCGAGCTCACCAAGGACAACACCGCGCTCAATCTTACCATCGCCTTCAACTACGGTGCCCGCGACGAGATCGCCCGCGCCGCGCAACGCATCGCCGAAGACGTGGCCAACGGCCTGCTCGCTCCCGCCGAGGTGACGCAAGAGCGCTTCGCCACCTATCTGGACACAGCTGACCTTCCCGATCCCGACCTGCTTATCCGCACGAGCGGGGAGCTCCGCCTCTCCAACTTCCTGCTCTGGCAGGTCGCCTATAGCGAGTTCGTGTTCGTCGACTGCTACTGGCCCGACTTCTCGCGCGAGCAGCTCGAGGCGGCGCTCGCCGAATATCAGCGGCGCAACCGGCGCTTCGGCGGGACCCCGGCGAGATCGACCGCGTGACGCGGACCGGAGCGCTCCCCGAGAAAGACGGCGGCGGAGCAGCAAGACAGAAACCTGAAGTGCTGTTGCGCCTCGCCTCGGCGCTCGTGCTCGCCGCCGTGGCGCTCGGCGCCGCCATTGCGAGCCCCTGGACCTTCCTCGTCCTCGTGATCGTTTCGGGTGTCATCGTGGCTTGGGAGTGGGGGCGGCTGGTCAGAGGCGAGGGGCTCGACCGCATCGCCATCATCGAAGTGACCGCCGTCGCCGCCGTCGCGATCTTGTTGACGCTCGGGCGCGCGGAGTTTGCTGCACTCGCCCTTGGCGCTGCCGCCGTGGCCGTTGGTCTGCTCAGCCTCTCCGCAGGTCATTCGCTTTGGTCGCTTGGCGGGCTCCTCTACGCGGCGCTGCCGGCTGCGGCGCTTGTCTTCCTGCGCAGCGCTCCCTCGCTCGGCGCGATCGCTGTGCTCTATCTCTTCGCCGTCGCCTGGACCACTGACACCGCGTCCTATGCGGCGGGACGGCTCATCGGCGGTCCGAAGCTTGCGCCGCGCATCTCCCCGCACAAAACGTGGAGTGGATTCATTGTCGGTGCGCTCGCTCCCGCCGTCGTCGGCTATGCGTTCGCCCTCGCGCTGAAGGGCACCTCGGCCTGGTGGCTTGCGCTGGTGAGCGTCGCGCTGGCACTTGCCTGCCAGGCTGGCGACCTGCTCGAAAGCGCGGTCAAGCGCCATTTCGGCGCCAAGGACATGAGCCAGCTCATCCCAGGTCACGGTGGACTTCTCGATCGGATTGATGGTCTTCTCATTGCGGCGATCCTGGCTGGCCTGATCGCGCTCCGCGATCCGGCCAATCCCGGCCGCGGCCTGCTTATCTGGTGAAGGAGAACCGTGCTTCAGTTCCCAACATCGCTTCCCAGAGAACGCGAACGGCGTGTCTCGGCCCCACGGAGGATTTCCGTCCTGGGGGCTACCGGCTCCATTGGCGAAAGCACGCTTGATCTGATTGGGCGTAACGCTGCGGCTTATCAAGTCGTCGCTCTGACCGGCGGACGGAACGTCGCGCGTCTTGCCGAGCTCGCTGTCCTGCATCGTGCAGAGCTCGCCGTGGTGGCCGATCCTAACGGCTATGCACCGCTCAAGGCAGCCCTTGCCGGCACCGGTATCGAGGCGGCAGCAGGCGAGGAGGCGCTGCTCGAGGCGGCGCGCCGCCCCGCTGATTGGGTCATGGCCGCGATCGTCGGCGCCGCAGGGTTGCGGCCGACGCTCGAGGCAGTGCGTCAAGGGACCGCGACCGCGATTGCCAACAAGGAATGTCTCGTCACGGCTGGCGCCATCTTCATGGCCGAGGTGGCGCGCTCAAAGACGACGCTGCTTCCCGTCGACTCTGAACATTCGGCGGCATCGCAGGCCATGGTCGGCGCTCGCAAGGAGCGCATCGAGCGCATCTGCCTCACGGCCTCAGGCGGCCCGTTCCGGTCTTGGAGTCTCGCCCAGATGGCCGATGCGCGTCCCGAACAGGCGCTCAATCATCCGAATTGGTCGATGGGGGCGAAGGTCACGATCAACTCCGCGACATTGATGAACAAGGGTCTTGAGCTGATCGAGGCGCATCATCTCTTCTCGCTCGCTCCCGACAAGCTCGAGGTCCTGGTCCATCCGCAATCGATCGTGCACTGCCTCGTCTATCTCAGCGACGGCTCGGTGATCGCTCAGATGAGCTGTCCCGACATGCGCACGCCGATCGCCTACAGTCTCGCCTGGCCCGAGCGGATGCATGTGCCGAACGGCCGCGTCGACCTCGCCGCGCTCGGTGCGTTGACCTTCGAGGCGCCGGACGCGGCTCGCTTTCCCGCTCTCCGCCTCGCCCGCGAGGTGCTGGAGGCGGGGGGAAGTGCGGCGACCGTGCTCAATGCCGCTAACGAGGTCGCAGTCGAGGCTTTTCTTGCCAGGCGGATCGGCTTCCTCTCGATTGTCGCCCTCGTCGAGGCGACGCTTGCGGCAGACCCCGATCTCGTCGCCTCGGCTCCCGGCACCGTCGAGGGCGTGCTCGCGGTCGACTGTGAGGCCCGGGCCCGGGCATGCTCGCTGATAAGCCGGTTTGCATTGGCAGGCTAGGGCGGGCTAAGAAGGGTCAAAATTCAAAGGTATCTTGCCTCATGGACACGATTGTTAAGCTCTCGGGCTTCGGCGACACGCTGCTCGGTTACCTGCTTCCCTTCCTTTTCGTTCTGACCGTCGTGGTGTTCGTTCACGAGCTCGGCCATTTCCTCGTCGCGCGCTGGTGCGGGGTCGGCATCAAGGCGTTCTCGATCGGCTTCGGGCCTGAGATCGTGGGCTTCACTGACCGGCACGACACACGGTGGAAGATCTCGTGGATTCCGCTCGGCGGCTACGTGAAGTTCATCGACGACGAGAATGTTGCAAGTGCTGGCGGTCGCAGGACGCTCGATCAACTTACGCCCGAAGAGCGCGCGCGAAGCTTCCAGGGCAAATCGCTCGCCCAACGCGCGGCGGTGGTGGCCGCGGGCCCGATCGCCAATTTCCTCCTCGCCATCGTCATCTTTACCGCAATTTTCGGCATATTCGGCGAGCGGATTACCGCCGCCAAAGTCGACATCGTCAACCCAGGCAGCGCGGCGGAGCGAGCGGGATTTCTACCAGGCGACCGCGTCGTCAGCATCGACGGCACTGCCATCGAGACCTTTGGCGAGATGCAGCGCATCGTCGCCATGAGTCCCGACCAGCCCTTGCACTTCGTAGTCGACCGTGGCGGCAAGACCGTCGACATCACGGTAACTCCCGAACTCAAGACCATCACTGACCAATTCGGCAACGAGATGCGAATGGGCCTGCTCGGCATTCAGCGGACGGCAGCGCCCGAAGAGTGGACTCTGAAACGGCACGACCCGGTCACGGCTTTCGTCATGGCGGTGAAGGAGACCTATTTCGTCGTCTCCCGCTCGCTTGGCTATCTCTACGACGTGGTGACGGGGAGAGAATCGGCCGATCAGCTCGGCGGTCCCATCAGAATCGCGCAAGTATCGGGGCAGGTAGCCACCGCCGGCTTCTTGGCGCTACTCAATCTCTGCGCGATCATCTCTGTGAGCATTGGGCTGATCAATCTATTCCCGATCCCGATGCTCGACGGTGGCCACCTGCTCTTCTACGGAATTGAGGCGCTGAGGGGACGTCCGCTCAGCGAAGGGACACAGGAGGTGGGCTTCAGGATCGGGCTCGCCTTCGTCCTCATGCTGATGATCTTTGCAACCTGGAATGACTTGATTCACTTGAAATTTCTATGAGAGTGGCGTCCCAGTACGAGACTTCTCAGCGGGGGCCAATAAGCCCCCGCTGACATAACGGGGTTTGAATCAAAAATCGGCCACAAAACAATGGCCAGTTTCGGTCTCAAAGCCAGAGCGGCGGCGGGGATCGGCTTCGAGGGGAAGACACCAGTAATGGTGCGGTGGACGTTTGCCAGAGGGCTCGTCGCGGCCCTCCTCGTGTTGAGTAGCGTCCCGCTCTCGCTGGGTCTCAGCGCGGGTTTTGGCGACCTGTCCGCGCATGCCCAAGGCGTCATCCAGAACATCCGTGTCGAAGGCAACAAGCGCGTTGAGCCCGAGACCGTCCGCTCCTACCTCACCTTCACCGTCGGCGACGCCTACGACCCGGCTCAGGTCGATGAATCGCTGAAGGCTCTGTTTGCCACCGGCCTGTTCCAGGACGTGCGCATCAGGCGCGAGGGCTCCACCGTCGTCATCGTCGTCCAGGAAAACCCGATCGTGGCTCGCGTCGCCTTTGAGGGGAATCGCGAGGTCGAGGACGACACGCTCGCCTCCGAGGTTCAGCTCAAGGCTCGCGCGGTCTATACGCGCGCCCGCGTGCAAGCCGACGTGCAACGCATCCTCGACGTCTATCGGCGGCAGGGTTATTACGCCGCCGCCGTCAATCCCAAGATCATCAATCTCGACAGCAACCGCATCGACGTCGTGTTCGAGATCAACGAGGGGCCGACCACCAAGATCAGGGCCATCAATTTCATCGGCAACGAGGCATTCAGCGATTCGCAGCTTCGCTTCGTGATCTCGACGACGCAAACCAACCTGCTCAGCTTCCTCAAGGGCACCAACATCTACGATCCCGACCGCTTGAGCCTCGACCGCGAGCTGCTGCGTCAGTTCTATTTGAAGAACGGCTATGCCGATGCGCGCATTCTTTCCGCAACCGCCGATCTCGACCGCGACGGGCGCGGCTTTTTCATCACCTTCACCATCAGCGAAGGCGAGCGCTACCGCTTCGGCGCCATCGACGTGGAGAGCGCGCTCCCCTCGCTCAATGTCGACGCCTTGCGGGGATCGATCCTGACCAGGGCAGGGCGCGTCTACAACGCCGAGAAGGTCGAAAAGACGGTCGAGGCGCTGACGATCTCCGTGTCCCAGCAGGGCTACGCCTTCGGCCAGGTCAGGCCGCGCTTCGAGCGTGACGAGGCGACCCACACCATGGGCGTCGTGTATGTGATCGAGGAGGGCCCGCGCATCTATATCGAGCGCATCAATGTCGTCGGCAATTTCCGCACCGAGGACAAGGTCATCCGGCGCGAGTTCCGACTGGCTGAAGGCGATGCCTATAACCGGCTGTTGGTCGAGGCCGCGCGGAAGCGATTGCGTGCGCTCGGCTACTTCAAGACCGTCGACATCGACACCGATCCTGGCAGCGCCCCCGACCGGGTCATCCTCACCGTCAAGGTACAGGAGCAGCCGACCGGCGAGCTGTCCTTCGGTGTCGGCTACTCGACAAGCGAAGGCGTGATCGGCGACGTGAGCATCACCGAGCGCAACCTGATGGGTAAAGGGCAGTATGTCCGGCTTGGCTTCTCTGGAAGCCTGGAGCGCGCCCAGGTCGATTTCAGCTTCACCGAGCCGCGATTCCTCGATCGCAACCTCGCGGCCGGCTTCGACGCCTTCTACAAGACGGTGGACCTCACCCAAGTCGCCTCCTTCGAGGAAACCGACGCCGGTGGCGACATCCGCCTCGGCTTCCCCATCGCCGACAACACCCAGCTCGGCTTGCGCTACAAATTCGAGAACGAGGACATCTTCAATGTCCTCAACAACGCCTCGCTGGCGGTTAAGCAAGCGCAAGGTTCCGTCAACGTGTCGAGCGTCGGATATACGGTCGCTTACGACACGCGCAATCTAGCGCAAGCCCCAACGAGCGGCATATTCGCCTCGTTCTCTCAGGACTTCGCCGGCCTCGGCGGCGACGTGAACTACCTCCGTTCGGTCGCCGACGCGCGCGGCTACTATCCCATCACCAACAAGATCACGCTGGTCGGCCGGGTGCAGGGCGGCGATATCTTAGGGTGGGGCGGTCAGGATGTCCGCTTGACCGATCTTTTCTTCAAGGGCGGCGAGACGGTACGCGGCTTTGCGCTCGCGGGCTACGGACCGCGCGACGCCTGCGAAAGTCCGATAGGCGAGGGCCGGGTACACAACTGCAGCCGAGATTCTCTCGGTGGCCAGCTCTTCTGGGCGTCCACCGCCGAAGTGCGCTTCCCGTTCCCCTTCGTCCCGGAAAATCTCGGGATACAGGGCGCGGTGTTTGTCGATGCGGGCTCGCTGTGGGACCCGAGCCAGCTCGCCCTAAACGCCGTCAGCCAGGAAGGAAGCTTCATCTTTGACAGCTCGCAGGTGCGCATGTCGACCGGGTTCAGCCTCATCTGGCAGTCCCCCTTGGGCCCGCTCCGCGCCGACATCGCCCAGGCCCTGCTTAAGGCCGATTTCGACCGGACCGAGCTGTTCCGCTTCGGCGCTTCAACGAACTTCTAAAGGAAGCAAATTCCGTTTATGGCTTCGGCCTCACGAAGCATGTCGCGGGGTTGCCCGCGGGGATTTTCATGGAACATCCGGGTTTCTTCGAGCGTGCCGGCCCCTTTCCCTTGCGCGCCGTTGCCGCGGCTGCCGAGGCGAAGGCAGCCGACGGCGTCGATCCCGACCTCCCCATCAAGGATGTACGGCCGCTCGATAGCGCCGGGCGGGGCGACATTTCCTTTCTCGACAATCGGAAATACCTCCCGATCTTCGCCGCCACCGCGGCAAGCGCCTGTCTCGTCGCCCCGAAATTCTCCTCTCAGGCTCCGAACGCGACCGCCTGCCTGATCACCACCGAGCCTTACCGGGCCTTTGCCAGGGTCATGACGTTGTTCTATCCCGACGCGCTCAAGCCCAAAGCCGCGATCGAGGATGCCGCGGCGCGACCTGGCCCCCCAATCCATCCAAGTGCGGTCGTCGAGGCAGGCGCAATCGTCGAGTCTGGTGCGATCGTAGGGCCAGAGGCACGGATAGGAAGCGGCACCACCATCGCCGCTGGCGCCGTGATCGGCTACCGCGTGCATGTGGGACGAGACTGCTTCATCGGCCCAAACGCCTCGCTGACGCATGCCCTTCTCGGTAACCATGTCACCGTCCACGCAGGCGTGGCGATCGGCCAAGACGGCTTTGGCTTCGCCATGGGCCCAGGTGGCCACTTGAAACTGCCGCAAATCGGCCGCGTGGTGATCCAGGACCATGTCGAAATCGGTGCCAACACCACGATCGATCGGGGGGCACTGCATGATACGGTCATCGGCGAGGGCACGAAAATTGATAATCTCGTGCAGATCGGGCACAACGTGGTGATTGGAAGGCATTGCATTATCGTGGCCCAGACCGGTATTTCAGGGAGCGCCGAGCTCGGCGATTTCGTGGCCCTTGGCGGCCAAGTCGGCGTCCTCGGACATGTCAAAATCGGCTCTGGCGCGCAGATCGCAGCGAGCAGTAATGTGCGCGGCGACGTGCCGCCGGGGGCGCGCTGGGGTGGCACTCCTGCCAAGCCCGTGCGCTTGTGGTTTCGGGAGCTTACGCTGTTGCGCAAGCTTGCCGAGCGCAAGGATTTGAAGCTTGATCAGGGCGATGACGACGCCGGCGAGTAGCCGGATCTTTGCCAGGAGCGTGAGCGGATGAATGAGAGCGGAGCAAAAGGGAAGCTGGGGACGGCGGAGATCGTCGACATCCTCAAGCTCTTGCCGCATCGCTATCCATTCCTCCTCGTCGACCGCATCATCGAGATGGACGGCGACCGCTCTGCCATCGGCATCAAGAATGTCACCGCCAACGAGCCTTATTTCCAGGGACATTTCCCCGGCAATCCCGTGATGCCCGGCGTGCTCCTCATCGAAGGCATGGCGCAAACCGCGGGCGCGCTTTGCATGCGCCACACCGAGGCGTTCGAGGAGCAACCGCTCGTCTATTTCATGGCGATCGACAAGGCGAGGTTTCGCCGGCCCGTGGTTCCCGGCGACACCATCCACTACCACGTTCAGAAAATGCGCAACCGCGGCCGCGTCTGGCGCTTTCGCGCACAGGCGCACGTCGAAGGTCAGCTCGTCGCCGAAGCCGAGGTTAGCGCCGTGATCGTAGAGACATAGCCAGGACGAGCATGCCCAGCATTCATGCGACCGCCCTGGTCGATCCAAGCGTGAAACTTGGGGCGAAGGTCGAAATTGGACCATTTTGTGTGATCGGTCCCGGCGTCGAGTTCGGCGACGGTGTCGTGGTGCATCCTCACGTCGTGATTACCGGGAGGACCTCGCTCGGGGCCGAATGCAAGGTGTTTCCCTTTGCCTGCCTCGGCAAGGCGCCGCAGGACATCAAATATCACGACGAGCCGAGCGCCATCACCGTGGGCGCCAGGACCATCATCCGAGAGCACGTCACCATCAATCCCGGCACCGAGAGCGGCCACATGGAGACCAAGGTAGGATCCGATTGCTTCCTGATGATCGGCGCCCATATCGCCCACGACTGCGAGATCGGCAACAACGTGACGCTGGTGAATGGCGCGACGCTCGGCGGGCATGTCTCAATCGGCGAAGGCGCCATCGTCGGCGGGCTTTCTGCCGTGCATCAATTCGTACGCATCGGCGCCTACGCCTTCATCGGCGGCATGTCGGGGATAACGGCCGACGTCATTCCCTACGGCATGGCAATCGGCAACCGCGCCACGCTCTGCGGCCTCAATATCGTTGGCCTTAAGCGCAAAGGCTTCCCGCGCGAGCAGATCCACGAGCTCCGCCAAGCCTATAGGTTGCTGTTCGCGAGCGAAGGAACACTGAAGGAGCGGCTCGAGGACGTCGACGGCATGTTTCCCGCCAACCCGCTTGTCAAACAGGTCATCGAGTTCATCAAGATTCAGTCCGACCGCTCGTTCTGCGTGCCCAACAATGCCGCAACACCGAACAGATGATGGCGACGGGCGACAAGAGCGCCCAGAGGGAAAGATCGAGGGTCCCCTCGGGATCATAGCCGGGCGAGGTCCGCTTCCCTGTGTTGTGGCCGAAGCGGCTCAGGCGCGCGGACTTTCGCTCCACATCGTCGCCATTCGTGGCGAGGCGAGTGACGCGATCGAGCGCTTTCCACACACGTGGATCAAATTGGGCGAGGTCGGCAAATTGTTCGGTGCTCTCGAAAGCAACGGCTGCCGCGATCTCGTGATCATCGGCGGTGTCGACCGGCCGGACCTCGCAAACGTGAAGTTCGATTTCGGTGCGATCAAGAACCTGCCCTTCATCTTGAGCCTGGGAAAGGGTGGTGACGACCACGTGCTCTCTCGGATCGTGAGCTTCTTGGAGAGCAAGGGATACCGGGTGCATGGAGCCGAGGACGTGGCGCCCGACCTCCTCGCGAGCAAAGGCATTCTCGGGCGGAAGGCGCCTTCGGCAAGGGACAGAGCCGATATCGAAATGGCCTTTCGCGTGGTGAGCGCTCTTGGACAGCTCGACGTCGGTCAGGCGGCCGTGGTCGCTAACGGCCATGTGCTTGCCGTGGAAGCGGCCGAGGGTACCGACGCCATGCTTGCGCGTTGCGCCGAGCTCCGGCAATCGGGACGCGTGCATCATCAGGGTCCGACCGGGGTGCTGGTCAAGGCGCCGAAGCCCGGCCAGGAGGACCGCGTCGACCTGCCGACGATCGGTCCCGAGACGGTGAGGAGGGCCGCGGCCGCAGGGCTCGCCGGCATCGCCGTCGCGGCGGGTCAAGTCCTGGTAGCCGAACGCACCGCGACCATCGATGCCGCGGACCGGCATGGTCTTTTTCTCGTGGGCGAGCCTCTCGCCGTGCAAACGAAGGCTTAGGACCTGGCCTCCATCGCCACATAAGTGCGCTCGGTTGCGCCGGTATAGAGCTGGCGCGGCCTGCCGATGCGCTGCGAAGGATCTTCGATCATCTCCTTCCACTGGGCGATCCAGCCCACAGTGCGCGCGATCGCAAACAGCACCGTGAACATGTCGGTCGGGAAGCCGAGCGCCTTCAGCGTGATCCCCGAATAGAAGTCGATATTCGGGTAGAGCTTTTTCTGGATGAAATAGTCGTCCGACAATGCGATGCGCTCGAGCTCGAGCGCGACCTTCAAGATCGGATCATCGCCATGGCCCACGGCATCGAGCACCTCGTGGCAGGTCTTCTGCATGATTTTGGCCCGCGGGTCGTAGTTCTTGTAGACGCGATGGCCAAAGCCCATGAGGCGGAACGAGTCGTTCTTGTCCTTGGCACGCTTGATGAACTCGGGGATGCGATCGACCGTGCCGATCTCCTGCAACATCTGCAAGGCCGCCTCGTTGGCGCCGCCATGGGCGGGACCCCAAAGACAGGCGATACCGGCTGAGATGCAGGCGAAGGGGTTGGCGCCGGATGAGCCGGCGAGCCTGACCGTCGAGGTCGAGGCGTTCTGCTCGTGGTCGGCATGCAGGATGAAGATGCGCCGCATCGCACGCGCGAGAATGGGATTGACCTTGTACTCCTCGCACGGCACGGCGAAGCACATATGCAGAAAATTCGCCGAGTAATCGAGCTCGTTGCGGGGATAGATGAAGGGCTGGCCGATCGAATATTTGTAGGCCATCGCCGCGATGGTCGGCATCTTGGCGATCATGCGGATCGACGCCATCTCGCGCTGCTCGGGGTCCTTGATGTCGATCGAGTCGTGATAGAAGGCTGACAGCGCGCCGACCACGCCGACCATAACCGCCATCGGGTGCGCGTCGCGGCGGAAGCCCGTATAGAAGCGGGTCATCTGCTCATGCACCATGGTGTGGATGGTGATGAGGTGCCTGAAGTCCAGGTACTGCGCTTCCGTCGGCAGTTCGCCATAGAGCAGGAGGTAGCAGGTCTCCAGGAATGTGCCGTGTTCGGCAAGCTGGTCGATCGGATAGCCGCGATAGAGCAAGATGCCCTTGTCGCCATCGATGAAGGTAATCTTCGACTCGCAGCTCGCGGTCGAGGTGAAGCCGGGGTCATAGGTGAAGCACCCCGTCTCCTGATAGAAGGTGGCGATGTCGATTACATCGGGGCCAATCGTGCCCTTCTTGATCGGCAAGTCGTACCTGGCGCCATCGATCAAGACGGATGCCTCGCCCGCGCCCGACATTGGGAGGTTCTCTGCGACGCTCATCTAAAGGCTCCTATGACCATTCTGTGGGGCACGGTTCGCCGGGCAAACGCAACGCGCTTAAGCGGCAGTTAAGGCTCCAGCAAACCGCTCTTTTTGCACTGCCGCATCTTCGCGCCAATTCTGCCGCAGTGCAACAAGCCTGCATGCCCAAATGTTAAGCAGATTTTATTACCGCTGTCTGATCACGCAAACGCGCGAGAGACTCTTCGCGGCCCAGCACCTCGAGCACGTCGAAGATCCCGGGCGACGTGGATTTTCCCGTCAGCGCCGCGCGGAGCGGCTGCGCCACCTTGCCGAGCTTGCGCCCGGTCTCGTCG
This sequence comes from uncultured Alphaproteobacteria bacterium, assembly GCA_963742355.1. Lineage (GTDB taxonomy): Bacteria > Pseudomonadota > Alphaproteobacteria > Rhizobiales > Methyloligellaceae > Methyloceanibacter. The sequence continues at coordinate 189,566 of CAVULQ010000013.1, forward strand.
GCAAAGCTCCGCACTGACGCTTCGAGCTCCTTCATTGTCCACGGCTCGACCGCTTCAAGGCGAGGCGAGAGCTCAGCAAGCATCTCGCGGCCCTGCGCGTCTAGCAGCTTGGCTGCCTGCTCATCGGGTGCAAGCGGGCGCTTGGCGAAGAGGAAGGCCGTGTTGTCGACCAGCTCGACGAGGGTCTTGGCGCGCTCCTTCAGCCCCGTCATCGCCCGCTCGATCTTCTTCCAGCCTTCAGCACCGATCCGAGCGTTGATCGCAGCCCCGTCGGGCAGCTCGGGCACGAGCGCCTTGAGCCGGCGCACGATCTCAGCGTCTGGCGTCTCGCGAAGATAATGTCCGTTCAGAGTCTCCAGCTTGACGAAGTCAAACCGCGCTGCTGAGCGGCCGATTGCATCGAAATCGAACCACTCGATCATCTCCTCGGTAGACATGATCTCGGCATCGCCGTGGCTCCAGCCGAGCCTCACGAGATAGTTGCGCAGTGCCGCCGGGAGATAGCCCATGGCGCGATAGGCATCGACTCCAAGCGCGCCGTGACGCTTGGAGAGCTTGGCGCCGTCGGGCCCATGGATCAGCGGAACATGGGCGAAGATCGGCGTCTCCCAGCCAAGCGCCTTGTAGATCTGACTCTGGCGCGCCGCGTTGGTGAGGTGATCGTCGCCGCGAATGACGTGGGTGATGTCCATGTCGTGATCGTCGACCACCACTGAGAGATTGTAGGTGGGCGAACCGTCGCTTCTCAGGATCACGAGGTCATCGAGCTCCTTGTTGGCGAACACGACGCGGCCCTGCACGCGATCCTCGATCACCGTCTCGCCCTCGCGCGGCGCCTTGAAGCGGATGGCCGGCTCGATGCCGCTCGGCGCTTTTGATGGATCGCGATGCCGCCACGTGCCGTCATATCCAGGAGCACGACCCTCGGCGCGAGCCTTCTCGCGCATCGCTTGAAGCTCCTCCGCGCTCGCATAGCAGCGATAGGCTTGGCCAGCGGCAAGCAATTGCTCGGCGATCTCCCGATGCCGCTCGGCGCGAGCAAGCTGATAAACAGGCTCACCGTCCCACTCGAGCTCGAGCCAGCGCAAGCCATCGAGGATGGCAAGGATCGCGCCTTCGGTCGAGCGCGCCTGATCGGTGTCCTCGATGCGGAGCAGCATCTTGCCGCCGGTATGCTTAGCGTAGAGCCAATTGAATAACGCGGTGCGCGCGCCACCGATATGCAAGTAGCCGGTGGGCGAGGGGGCAAAACGCGTGATGACTTTGTCGCTCATGGGTGCGGCAAGACTTCTAAGTGAGGGGCTAGGGGTGGATGCGGGCGTGATGTAGCATGACCTTGGATGCGGGGTAAGGGCGAGCGCGGGAGGAGCGCGCCCGCCAGTTCTTGAGCTCGGCAATGACCGTCCGGGGCGACAAGGATTTTGGCGAGGAGGACGGGGGGCCCCAACGTCGCCGGGATAGCCTGATTCTTGTCGCTCTTGCTGCGGCGGCTCGCACGCTCGAGGCCGAAGCAGACCGCTGGTTCGTCTGGCTCCCCGTTTTGTTCGCGGGCGGGGTCGTCACCTATTTCGCGCTCCAGGAGGAGCCCGATCCCCGGGTCGCCGTTGCCCTTGTCACAGGAGCGCTTGGGCTTTGCCTTGCGTTCCGCGCTGCTCCGCTAGGGCTGGCGATTGGTGGCGCCTCTCTTGCCTTCGCGCTCGGTTTCGCCGATGCCAAGCTCCGCACCGAGATGGCACGTGCGCCAGTCCTCTCGCACGAGCTTCGTTATGTGCCGGTGACCGGGTTTATCGAGAACCATGAGCTGCGCGATAAGGGCACAGCGCGGCTGACCTTACGGGTCATCGCGCTCGACGATTTGCCGCAGACCAATCGCCCTTACCGCGTGCGCCTGACGCTACCCGCCAAGGGTGACCTTATCGACAGGACGGGAGCCGTCGTCACGCTTAAGGCGACGCTTCAGCCTCCACCTGAGCCCGTCGAGCCAGGTGGGTTCGACTTCGCCCGCCAGGCTTGGTTCGCGCGCCTGGGTGGAACCGGCTACGCCACCAGCAAGGTCGAGCTCGCAGAAGACGGACGCGAGCCCCCTTGGGATATCGCCGCCTGGGCCGCCATCGATCGGTTGCGCGTCGCCATCAATCACTGCATTCGGGCCGCGCTTCCCGGCGAGACCGGAGAGATCGCCGTGGCGCTCATCACCGGAGAGCAAGGCGGCATTTCTCAAGAGACGAAGCAAGCGATGCGCGATTCAGGTCTCGCGCACATCCTCTCGATTTCCGGGCTGCATATGGTGATCATGGCCGGCACCGTATTTTGGCTCACGCGGGCGCTCCTCGCATTGTGGCCTCGGCTAGCGCTCAATTACCCCATCAAGAAATGGGCCGCCGGCGCGGCGCTCGCCGCCGCAACCTTCTATCTCGCGTTATCGGGCGCCGCCGTTCCGACCGTCCGCTCGTGGATCATGATGAGCATCGTGCTCATCGCGATGATGCTCGACCGTCCCGCGCTCACCATGCGCAATGTGGCCCTTGCCGCGCTTCTCATCCTGATCGTCGCCCCTGAGTTGCTTTTCGACCCGAGCTTCGAGATGTCATTCGCCGCCGTCGTGGCGCTCGTCGCGCTCTTCGAGTGGCTTGCCACGCGCGAGCGCGCCAGGATTGCCGACGTGAGCCCGCTTTGGCGAGCCCTGCACAGAGGGTGGGGATTGGTCGCGGGTGCGGGGCTCACCACGCTCGTCGCCGGCACGGCGATCGCGCCCTTCGCCGTGTTTCACTTCCACCGTATGACCGAATATGGATTGATCGCCAATCTGCTCGCGGCGCCTATCGTCAGCCTGCTGATTATGCCGATGGCGTTGCTCGCGCTGACCGCCATGCCTTTTGGGCTCGAGGCTTGGCCGCTCAAGGCGATGGGTCTCGGCATCACCATGATGGTCGGTATCGGCAAATGGGTGGCAGGCTGGCCGGGCGCCGTGACGGTGCTTCCGCAGATCTCCGGCACGGCGCTCGTACTGATCGTGCTCGGTGGCTTATGGCTCTGCCTCTGGCAGACGCGCACCCGTGCGCTCGGCCTCGTCATCGCGGCGCTTGGCGTTGCTCTTGCACCGCCGTCGACACGCCCCGACGTTCTGATCGACCGCGACGGCGAGACGGCGGCGCTTCGCTCCGAGAGCGGGAGTCTCATTTTTCCGCCGGCGACCGCCGCAGGCTACAGCGTCGACAACTGGCTGCTCGCTGACGGCGATTCCCGCGACGCAGTTACTGCGTCCTCAGGCGACGATGCTGCGAGCCCCCTCAAATGCGATCTCCTTGGCTGCATCGGCACGGTGAAGGGGAAGGTCGTGGCGCTGATCCGCCACCCGGCCGCGCTCGAGGAGGATTGCCGCATGGCCGACATCGTCATTGCCCCGTTCACCGTGAACAAGAAGTGTCGCGCTGCGCGGGTGATCGTCGACCGACGCATGCTGAGAGAGGGGGGCGCTCATGCCCTCTATATCGATGGTCTCTCGATCCGCGACGTATCGGTGGCGAGCGAGCGGGGGCACCGGCCGTGGGTGCCTGAACATGTCCTAGTCAGAGGAGCGCCGCAGCTCGAGCCGAATGAGTCCGGAGGTGACAATAAGGCCGACAACGTCGGTCGGCACAGCGGCAATCCCGAGGAGTGAGGTCGTCGGTCTAATAGCGCCGAATGAGGCCGACGAGGCGTCCCTGAACGCGCACGCGGTCGGGGCCGAAGATCCGCGTCTCATAGGCCGGATTGGCGGCCTCGAGCGCGATCGAGTTGCCCCGGCGGCGCAAGCGCTTGAGCGTGGCCTCGGCTTCATCGACCAGCGCCACGACGATGTCGCCGTTATTGGCGTCCTCGCACCTCTTCACGATGATGGTGTCACCTTCGAGAATGCCGGCATCGATCATGGAATCGCCTTTGACCTCAAGCGCGTAATGCTCGCCCTTGCTGAGGAGCTCGGGTGGCACCTCGACTGTGCTCATGCGATTCTGGATGGCTTCGATAGGAACACCGGCCGCAATCCTCCCCATCACGGGCACGCTCACGGTCTGTGGCAGGGCCTCGCCCTCGGCGACCTGCGGCACGCGCCCCAAGCTCCCTTCGATCACACTCGGCGAAAAGCCGCGCGCACGCTGGGAAAGGGGCTGCGGCATGGACTCTGGCAGCCTTACGATCTCCATCGCGCGCGCCCGGTGCGGCAGGCGGCGGACGAAACCCCGCTCCTCAAGTGCCGTGATCAGGCGATGGATGCCGGATTTCGACTTGAGGTCGAGCGCCTCTTTCATCTCATCGAACGACGGGGGGACACCCGTCTCCTTCAACCGCTCATGGATGAACATGAGAAGCTCTTTCTGCTTCGATGTGAGCATCTGGTCCTCGTCTAGAGCGGTTGGACTTGCTTCGTTCGGCGCCTTAACGATTCGAGGTCGCGCCCGTACAAATCATGAACATTTTATCTGTTCTGTTTGTGTTCCGCAAGCGCGAATGCCCCAAATGCGGTAGGGGACGCCCTTATTTGATTGCCTCGCGTGATTCGGGTTTCCGGGGCCTTAATCGCTGTCGAGAGGAACGATACGGACCCTCGCGCCGCGCTGAAGCGCCGGCGCGTCGGGCTCGCGCAAGATGAGGCAGTCAGCGCGGGAGAGTTCGGCGACAAGAGAGGAGTCTTGCGAGGGCAACGGCCGCACGATACGCGCGCCGTCATCTCCCCATTCAGACACGCCCCGGAGATAGTGCTGGCGGGGACCATTGGCCTCAAGCGCCACGCCGAGGATCGCCTGAGGGAAGGGCCGCGTCCTTTCGCTGAGCCCGAGCATGCGGCGAAGCATCGGCTTCAGAAAGACATGCGCCGAGATCAGCGCCGAGACGGGATTTCCCGCGAGCCCCAGCACGCGCTGAGCCCCGATGCGGCCATAGAGCAGGGGCTTTCCCGGCCGCATGGCGATCTTGGCGAAGTCGAGCTCAAGCCCCTCGGATTTAAGTGCGCTCGCGACGAGATCGCGCTCGCCGACCGAAGCGCCGCCGATGGTCAAGAGGATGTCGGCGGCTTTGCCGGCGCGGGCGAGCGTCGCGAGGCTTTCAGGATTGTCTTTTGCAATGCCGAGCCTCATGGCCTCGCCCCCCTCGGCCTCGATCAAGGCGGCAAGCCCATAAGGGACAGAGGAGACGATCTGGTCGGGACCAAGTTTAGAGCCTGGCGGCACGACCTCATCGCCTGTGGCGAGGATCGCAACCTTGGGCTTGCGGCGAACCGGGAGCTCGGCAAGGTTCATGGCGGCGGCAAGAACAAGCTCGCGGGGGCCAAGCCGTGTGCCGGCAAGGAGCAACACCTCCCCCTCCAGGAAATCCTGCCCGCACGGGCGGATATGCCGGCCCGGCACGGCCTCCTCGATGGTGACGACGCCGTCGGCCTCCTCGGTATTCTCTTGGATCACGACCGTGTCTGCGCCTTCCGGCACCGGCGCTCCGGTAAAGATGCGCACGGCCTCACCCTGACCGACGCGCTCCTTGAAGCCAGCACCCGCAGCCGCGACGCCAATCACCTGAAGCCTCGCCGGAAGGGACGCGACGTCGGCCGCGCGCACCGCGTAACCATCCATGGCAGAGGCAGCGAAGGGCGGCTGGGTGACCCGCGCCGCAAGGTCCTCGGCGACCACGCGGCGTTGCCCATCTTCGAGCGGGACGCGCTCGGCCCCGAGCGGGGCGAGCCCATCGAGCACGCGGGCAAGAGCCTCATCGACTGAGAGCAGAGCCATCAGCGCTTGAAGGGGCCTGAGCGGCCGCCGGTCTTCTCCACAAGGCGAATGTTGGAGAAGGACATCGCCCGGTCCGCCGACTTGCACATGTCATAGATGGTGAGGCAGGCGACCGCGACCGCCGTCAGCGCCTCCATCTCGACGCCAGTCTTGGCATCAACCTTGGCGGCTGCCTCGATACGCAGACCCGGCGGATCGCGCGACGGCTCGAACGCGATGGTCACTTGCGTGAGCGGCAAGGGATGACAAAGCGGGATCAGCTCATGGGTGCGCTTGGCCGCCATGATGCCGGCAATGCGGGCGGTAGCAAGCACATCGCCCTTCTCGGCAGCGCCGCTAAGGATGAGATCGATCGTCTTAAGCGCCATCGACACGAAGCCCTCGGCGATCGCTGTGCGCTCTGTCACCTCCTTGGCAGAGACATCGACCATGCGTGCCTCGCCTTTCTCATTGAGGTGACTGAGCCGCGTGGTCATCGGGCAGCCCCGGTCCGGGGCGCTGCGGTAGCTCCTTTGAGCAGCAGCCGCGTCGCGGCCGCCACGTCCTCCTGCCGTACCAGGCCCTCGCCCACGAGGAACGCGCGCACGCCGGCGGCAGCGAACCGCACCAGGTCGGCGTGAGTGTCGATGCCGCTCTCTGCGATCACAATTCGGTCCTTGGGAACGAGTGGCGCCAGCCGCATCGTGGTGGCAAGGCTCGTGACGAAGGTCTTGAGGTCGCGATTGTTGATGCCGATCAGCGGCGTGTCGAGCAAAAGCGCGCGGGAAAGCTCGGCCTCGTTGTGCACCTCGGCGAGGACGTCCATGCCGAGCGCCTGCGCGGCAGCGGTCAGCTCTTGCGCGGTCGCATCCTTGACCGCCGCCATGATGATGAGGATACAGTCTGCTCCCCAGGCACGCGCCTCGAGCACCTGATAAGGGTCGAGCATGAAGTCCTTACGGAGCACAGGCAGCTTTGTGGCGGCGCGCGCCGCGGTGAGAAATTCAGGGCGCCCTTGGAAGGAGGGCGTGTCGGTGAGGACAGACAGGCAGGTAGCGCCGCCTTCCTCATAGGAGCGCGCAAGCGCGGGCGGATCGAAATCGGCGCGGATCAACCCCTTAGACGGGCTCGCCTTCTTGATCTCCGCGATCAGCGCGAAATCGCCGTGGGCGATGCGCGACTTCAACGCTTCGGCGAAAGGGCGAACGAGAGGCGCTGCTTTGGCGCGCTCAACCATCGTCTCGGCGCTTGCGACCTTTTTGGCCGCGGCGATCTCCTCCCGCTTATAGGTCAGGATCTTGTCGAACACTTCTGCCATGGCTCAAACCTTAGCATGGCTCAGCTCGACCAGAGCATCGAGAACGGCCTTGGCCTTGCCGCTGTCGATCGACGCGGCACCAACCGCCACCGCCTCGCGAAGCGAATTGGCTTTGCCGACAACGAGCAGTGCCGCCGCGGCATTGAGAAGAACGATGTCGCGGAGCGGCCCCTGATTTCCTTGCAGCACCGCACGGATATGGGCGGCGTTCTCGATCGCATCGCCGCCGGTCAGATCTTCGGGCCGAGCGTCGGGGAGGCCGGCGTTCCGCGGCGAGATATTGAAGGTCGAGATCCGGCCACGGTCGAGCACCGCCACGTGACTGATGCCCGTGGTGGTGAGCTCATCGAGCCCGTCAGCACCATGCACGACCCAAGCTCTTTCGACCCCAAGCAGTCCAAGCACGCGGGCGATCGGCTCGACCCATTGCTCGGCAAATACACCGACCACCTGATATTTGGTCCCGGCAGGATTGGTGAGGGGACCGAGCAGATTGAAGATGGTGCGGACGCCGAGCTCGCGCCTCACTTTCGTGACGTGGCTCATGGTGGGATGATGGACCGGGGCGAACATGAAGCCGAGCCCGCATTGTTCGATGCAGCGCGCGACGGTCTCCGGCCCACACTCGATATTGACTCCGAGTGCGGCGAGCACGTCGGCAGAGCCCGAGCGCGAGGAGATCGACCGGTTGCCGTGCTTGGCAACCGGCACGCCGGCCCCCGCGACGACGAAGGCGGCGCAGGTCGAGATGTTGTGTGTATTCTTGGCGTCGCCGCCGGTGCCGCAAGTGTCGATCGCGCCGTCGGGCGCCTTCACCGGAACGGCGCATTGCCTGAGCGTGCGGGCAGCGCCCGCGATCTCATCGACCGTCTCACCGCGGACACAAAGCCCCATGAGCAGGGCGCCGACCTGCGCATCGCTCGCCGTGCCCGACATAATCACGTCGAAGGCTTGCGCTGCTTCTAGCTGAGTGAGGGTCTGGCCCGCGGCCACCTTGCGAATGGCGACCTCGAGAGCTGTAGGTGCCGCTGTCCCTTCAGGCGCGGCGCGAGCGGTCTCGACCTCAGAGGGCACCGACCGCTTCTCTTTGGCCAGAGTCCCTGGCCCGCCGCTCCACGCGGGCGAGATCGAGGAAATTGGCAAGCAGCTGATGGCCATGCTCAGAGGCGATGCTTTCGGGATGGAACTGCACCCCATGCACGGGATAGCGCTTGTGCTGCAGGCCCATGATCACGCCGTCAGCCGTCTCCGCCGTGATCTCGAGATCGTCAGGGAGGCTCGCCCGTTCGACCACGAGTGAGTGATAGCGTGTGGCTGAGAAGTTCTGAGGCAGCCCCGCGAAGAGACCGTTGCCGGTGTGATGCACCTTCGACAGCTTGCCATGCATCAGCGTGGGCGCGCGCACCACGCGCCCGCCATAGACTTGGCCGATCGCCTGATGGCCGAGGCACACGCCGAGGATCGGCACGACCGGTCCGGCCCGCGAGATGAGCTCGAGGCAGATGCCGGCGCGATCCGGATCGCAAGGGCCAGGAGAGAGCACGATCGCCTCAGGGCCCTCGGCCAGCACCTCGTCGACGGTCACCTTGTCGTTGCGGTAGACGCGCGTGGACGCGCCCAATTCGCCAAGGAAATGGACGAGATTATAGGTGAAGCTGTCGTAGTTATCGATCAGCGTGAGCATGAGCGTGGTGTTACGCTTGGCGCGCCTGGGCCGTCAAGGAGTCCTCACTCTTAGGTGGGCTTGGGGCCGCCGCTCAGCAAGGCCCAAAATTCGTGCGCAGATCCTTCGGCGAAAGGAACAGGTTGAGGCTGCCGCTGTTCGCCGTAACGCCTTTCCAACTCCCGCTCGTGAAATTAACCACCGCGAGCCCAGCGGTCGGATACTTCTCCCTCAGCCGGTCGCGGTAGTGCTTAGGGCCAGAGCCGACGAGATCGAGGGCAAATGCCTGGATCTCGGGGTTGTGACCGACAAGCAGGATGCGCGTAGCGCTCGGCGGCGCGTCCCGCAGCATGGCAAGCATCTCCCCTGGGCTCGCGTGGTAGAGCGCATCCTCGTAGACGACCTTTGGTTCGACCTTGAGCTCGGGCAGTATCAGCGCAAGCGTGTCGCGCGTACGTCGCGCAGACGAACAGAGTACGAGGTCGGGATCGATGCCGCGTTCGGCCATCGCGCGGCCCATCAGCGGGGCATCGGTCACCCCGCGCGTGGCAAGCGGCCGCTCTTCATCAGGGAGAGCCGGGTTGTTCCAGCTCGACTTGGCGTGGCGAAGAAGGCTCAGCGTCAGCATATGCTCCCCGCCTATTGGCTGCGCTTAGCGCGTGAGGCGAAGCGCACCGCCTCGTCCGCCGCTTTGAACAGGGCGCGCGCCTTGCTCACGCACTCGGCCTGCTCACGCTCGGGCACTGAATCGGCGACCACACCAGCGCCTGCCTGCACATACATCACGCCATCCTTCACCACGGAGGTCCTGAGCACGATGCAGCTATCCATATTGCCGTCCGCTGAGAAATAGCCGACGCAGCCCGCATAGATACCGCGCGCCTCATCCTCGAGCTCGTCGATGATTTCCATCGCTCGTACCTTCGGTGCTCCCGACACGGTGCCGGCCGGAAAGCCAGCCATCAGCGCATCGACCGCGTCGTGGTCGGCGGCAAGCTTGCCCTCGACGTTCGACACGATGTGCATGACCTGGCTGTAATATTCCAGAAAGAAGGAGTCGGTGACGCGGATGCTGCCGACCTCAGCCACGCGTCCCACGTCGTTGCGGCCAAGATCGAGCAACATGAGATGCTCGGCGCGCTCCTTGGCGTCGTGGAGTAGCTCTTTGGCCAGGACCTTGTCTTGCTCTGGCGTCGCGCCGCGCGGCCGCGTTCCCGCAATCGGGCGAATAGTGACCTTGCCGTCACGGACCCTGACCAGGATCTCAGGGCTAGAGCCCACCACGGCGAATTCGCCGAAATTCAAGTAATAGAGAAAGGGCGAAGGATTGACGCGCCGAAGGGCCCGATAGAGCGCGAAAGAGGGAAGGGTGAATGGCGCCTCGAAGCGCTGGCTAAGCACCACCTGAAAGATGTCGCCGGCGGCGATGTACTCCTTGGCGCGGTCGACCTTCGCCATATAGGCCTCGGGCAACGTCCCAGCCTTGGGCTCGGGGTGCGGAGCCGTCACATCCGCCTCGCTCGCATGCGGCAAGGGCTGCTCCAGCCGCTCGATGGCGAGATTGAGCCGGTCGGCCGCGCGAGCATAGGCTGCCTTGGCGCTGACGCCGGGCGCCGGCCTGACGGGCGTCACCACCGTCATCTCGTCCTTCACCGCATCGAAAATCACGATCAGCGTGGGGCGCACCAGGATGCTGTGGGGGAGAGCAAGCGGATCGCGCTTGTCGCTCGGCAGATGCTCGATCAGCCGCACCGTGTCGTAGCCCATATAGCCGAAGATGCCTGCTGCCATTGGCGGGAGCTCAGGCGGCAGCGCGATCGCCAATTCAGCGAGCAACGCGCGCAGCGACGCGAGCGCTGGAAGCGGGGAGGGAGCGAAACCCTGCGGGTCGGATTGCGGAGCGCGGTTGATCTCAGCCCTCGCTCCATTGGCACGCCAGATCAGATCGGGCTCGCAGCCGATGATGGAGTAGCGGCCGCGGTTTGCTCCGCCTTCGACCGACTCGAGCAGGAAGCTGTTCGGCCTCTCATGCGCGAGCTTCAGCATCGCCGAGACCGGCGTTTCGAGATCGGCAACGAGCCGCGTCCAAGCGACCTGGGGCACGCCCTCCTCATAGGCCCGCGAGAAGACCGCGAAGTCGGGCTCGATCGGTGGGGCCGCGCCTTGCCGCGATAAGGAGGCGACGGAGGCTGGAGCGGCGCTCATGGCTCCTCGTTGGTGCCCACGAGCTTAGCGAGCGCTTTCTCGTTGACCTTGACCCCATAGCGCTTCCCGAGCGCGGCGAAATATTCGGATATGGCATCGTCGCCGATCAAGAGCTTAATCTGGGCTTTGAGCCGCTCGGCCTCCTTCTCGTCGAGTGATTGAGGCGGCGTGACCTTGTCGACCTTGAACACGATGCGGCCTTCGCCGATGCCTGAGGGCGCCGAGCCGTAGCCTCCTTCCGGCAGAGTGAAGGCTTGCTCTACCGCAGCAGGCAGAATGTAGACGGCCATGCCGTCGCGCTTCAGCGGATCGCTGGTTAGCACCTCGACATCGAGGTCCTTGGCCACATCTTCGAGCGTCTTGCCGCCGACCAAAGAAGTGACCAGGTCTTGCGCATATTTCGCGACCTTAGTGCGCTCCTCCTCGTCCCGCCAATCCTTGGCGACCTCATCCTTCACTTGGTCGAAGGGCTTCAGCTGCTCAGGGACGATCCCGAGCACATCGTACCAGATCACGCCTTCGTCCTTCGCGTCGATCGGATCGTTGTCGACGCCAACATCGGAGGCGAACACAGCGTTCAGCACCTGCGTCTGCGCCGGCAGCGTCACCGTCGAGCCATCAGGCTTGCGGCCCGTCCGGTCGACCTGATCGATGACCTGATAGTTGAGCTTGAGCTTGTCGGCGACCTCGGAGAGCTTGGCGCCGGCGGCCAGCTGATCCTCGATTTTGTCATGCAAGTCGAAGATCGCGCCCGACGCGCGTTCCATGAGGAGCTTCTTCTCGAGGTCGGGCTTGGCCTCGTCGAAAGTCGGCGTCTGGCCCGGGTCGATCTCGGTGACACGCAGCAGGACGACCGTACCGAGCTTGCCGGTCACCGGATCGCTTACCTTGTTCAGCTCGAGCTTGAAGACGGCGTCGGCCACGGCGGGATCGGCGAGCTGAGAGCGCGTGACCGTGCCAAGATCCATGTCGGCCTCGCTCAGGCCCTGCTCCTTGGCCACGGCGGCGAAATCGGTCCCTGACTCGATCTTATCGTGAGCGGCGGTCGCGGCCGCCATGTCCGGGAAAGCGATCTGCTGCACATGCCTCTTCTCAGGCTTGCCGAGCTGGTCCTTGCTCGCCTCGTAGGCGGCGCGGAGGTCCTGATCGGTGATATTCACCTCTTCCTTCACCGTCTCCGGCGTAACGGCGAGAATGCCGACCTTGCGGTACTCGGGCTGAGTGAATTTCGCGTGATGATTGTCGTAATAGCGCTTGAGGTCGTCATCGGTCGGATCGCCTACCGGCCCCGCCGCCTCTTGCGAGACGAGCACGTAGTGAAGCGTGCGCGTCTCGCCGTTATAGCGACTGAGCGCGTCGACGAGGACTTCAGGGGTGTTCACCACCTGGCCGATGGTGGTGAGAATTTGCCGGCGCAGATTCGTCTCGCGTTGCGAGGCGAGAAAGCCTTGCTCCGACAGGCCCATATTGCGTAGCACCTGCTGAAACAAGGCCGGGCTGAAGTTACCCGTCGCGTCCTTGAAGTTGGGATCCTGCATGATCTGCTCGAGCAGGGCGGCATCGGTGATGTTGAGCCCGAGCTCGCGCGCATGGTTATCGACTGCCGCGCCGCCGATCAGCCGCTCGAGCACGCGGCTGTCGAGGCCAAGCGAGCGCGCCTCCTGGAGGGAGAGGCTGCGGCCGGCCTGAGCGCTCATGGCCCGCAGCATCTCCTGCTGGGCGCGCATATATTCGCGCGGCCCGATCTTGGTATCGCCAACCGTGATGAGATCCTCGCCGCCATAGCCTTGGAACCACCCGGCCGGGAACCAGATGGCAAAACTCGCGATCAGCAGGAGCACAAAGATCCCGCCGATAACGCCTCCGGCCCCTTTACGCAAAGTGTCGAGTGCCACGCTTAAGACCTTCCATTCGCCATTTGCCAAAGCCGCGCTGGCGTCCGATGCTTGGACAATCCCGCGCGGCGGCGGCATCATAGGTAGCAAGCCGAGTCCCGGCAAGGCAGCGATGGGCAGGGCAGGAATACCGCGTGCTTAATGGCTTGACGCGGGTTTGGGGGATGAGGTCAGACGTGACAGCATTCAGGCCGCTCGTCGCCGGGAATTGGAAGATGAACGGCCTTTCGCCGTCCTTGGCCGAGCTCAGGGCCCTTAAGGATCACGTCAAGAGAAAGCCCGTCCTCTCCGCCGACCTCATGGTGTGCCCGCCCGCGACGCTGCTTGCCCGCGCGAGCGATGTCTTGGTCGGAAGCGGCATCGCTCTTGGTGCCCAGGATTGCCATCCTCTGCGATCCGGCGCCCATACCGGCGATATCTCTGCCGAGATGTTGGCAGATTGCGGGGCGACGGCGGTGATCGTCGGTCACTCCGAGCGCCGGACCGATCACGAGGAGATCGACGCTCTGGTCAACGCCAAGGCGCGCGCGGCACATCGCGCCGGGCTTACCGCCATCGTCTGCGTGGGCGAAACCGAGAAGGAACGCCACGATGGCGCAACGCTCGCCGTCGTCGCCCGCCAGCTTAAGGGCTCGGTACCGCAAGGGTCCTGGGCTGCCAACACCGTAATCGCCTACGAGCCGGTCTGGGCCATCGGCACTGGCCTCACCCCAACGCCGTCCGACATTGCGGAAGTGCACGGCTTCATCAGGGGTGAGCTCGGCCACCTTATCGGGGAGGGGGAAGCGGGGCGGCTGCGCATACTCTACGGCGGTTCGGTGAAGCCGGCTAACGCCAGCGAGATCCTGTCCGTAGAGGACGTCAATGGCGCGCTCGTGGGAGGCGCGAGTCTCAGGGCCGACGACCTCTATGCGATCCTCTCAACCTATTGTGGCAGAACTGCCTGAGCCGTCGCAAAACCGTCTTGGCAAAGCTCTAGCAGGGTTGGCAAACGGGCCAATTTTCGACATTCTGGAGAGAATTCGATTTCGGCGGGAACATCCCGCCGGGGGACACCATGATGCCGGTGCTGCGCTTCATCGCCGTGGCCCTTCTCGTCTCAAGCCCAGTCGCGGTGCTCGGCATGAGGGCCGTCGCCGAGCCACTCGATAAGGCGAGCTGCGCGACGCTCGCCAATGAGCGCAAGAAGCTGCTGACCCCCAATATGCAGGCTGCGCTCGATCGTGGCCCGGACTGGGTCAAGGACCATCTGAACGACGAGGAGCTCGAGAAGGTGAGGCAGTTCCTCGACGTTGAGGCTAAGATTGCCTTCCGCTGCCGGGGCGGGGGCGTTGACAAGAAGGTGACGGCGGCTCCCGCCGCACCCGAGACCGAAGACATGCCGCTGCCTGACCGCAAGCCCACTCTCGAGCCGACCGCGACCGCCGATAGCAACTCTAGCCAAACGGTGGCGGATTCGGATAAGACAGCCCCTTCGAAAACCAAGGCTACGAGATGAGCACTGTCCTTCTGTTAATTCACGTCATGGTTGCCGTGGCGCTGGTCGGCGTGATCCTGTTGCAGCGTTCCGAAGGGGGCGCGCTCGGGATCGGCGGCGGCGGCGGCTTCATGACCGGCCGGAGCGCCGGCAATGCGCTAACCAAGACCACGGCGATCCTTGCCGCGAGTTTCTTCGCCACCAGCCTCGCCCTCTCGATCCTTGCAAGCCAGCACGGGACTGCGCCCTCGATCCTGAACCCTGGAGGTCAGTCCGGAGGCCTCGCACCCCTTCAGGTCCCCGGCACCGCGCCGGCCACGCCTACGCCGCAGAGTGCGCCGTCGGGCCCACAAGCCCCGCTATCGAAGTAGCTTATCGCTCAACCGCCATAAGCTTTAACGGGACAAGCTCCGTTTGGGGCTTACGACTCGCATCGGTTTCGGTGTAGGGTCGAGGCCCATGACGCGGTACGTTTTTATCACCGGCGGCGTGGTTTCCTCACTCGGCAAGGGTCTCGCCTCGGCGGCGCTTGGCGCGTTGCTTCAGGCGCGGGGGTTCAGCGTGCGTTTGCGCAAGCTCGACCCCTATCTCAATGTCGATCCCGGAACCATGAGCCCCTACCAGCACGGCGAGGTGTTCGTCACCGACGACGGCGCTGAGACCGATCTCGATCTCGGTCACTATGAGCGCTTCACCGGACGCCCGGCGAGCCAGGCCGACAACATCACTACGGGACGCATTTACCAGCAGATCATAGCCAAGGAGCGGAAGGGCGACTATCTCGGATCGACGGTCCAGGTCATCCCGCACGTGACCGATGCCATCAAGAACTTCATCACGAGCGGCAACGAAGGCGTCGATTTCGTCCTGTGCGAAATCGGGGGCACTGTCGGCGATATCGAGGGGCTTCCTTTCTTCGAGGCGATCCGCCAGCTCGGCAACGAGCTGCCGCGCGGCTCGACGGCTTTCATCCATCTCACGCTTGTGCCCTACATCCCGAGCGCCGGCGAGCTCAAGACCAAGCCGACGCAGCATTCGGTGAAGGAGCTGCGCTCGATCGGCATCCAGCCCGACGTTCTCCTCTGCCGAACCGATCGGCCGCTGCCGCGCGACGAGCGGCGCAAGATCGCTCTCTTCTGCAATGTGCGTCCCGAGGCGGTGATCCAGGCGCTCGACGTGTCAAGCATCTACGACGTGCCGGGCGCTTATCACGCCGAGGGTCTCGACCGCGAAGTGCTCGCCGCCTTCAACATCACCAACGCTCCTGAGCCCGACCTCGAGCGGTGGCGGACGATCTCGGAAACCATCGCCAATCCCGACGGCGAGGTCACCGTCGCCATCGTCGGCAAATATACCGGACTCAAGGACGCTTATAAGTCGTTGAACGAGGCGCTCGTGCATGGCGGCATCGCCAACAAGGTGAAGGTCAATCTCGAATGGATCGAGTCGCAGACCTTCGAGAGCCAGGACGCCGCCGTCCATCTCGAGGACGTGCACGGTATTCTGGTGCCGGGTGGCTTTGGCGAACGCGGTTCGGAAGGCAAGATCCACGCGGCGAAATTCGCCCGCACCCGCGGCGTCCCTTATTTCGGCATCTGCTTCGGCATGCAGATGGCGGTGATCGAGGTTGCCCGCGACGTGGCGGGGATCGCGGAAGCCAGCTCGACCGAGTTCGGACCGACCGAGGAGCCGGTGATCGGCTTGATGACGGAGTGGATGCGGGGCGAAGAGCTCGAGCGGCGTGAGAGGAACGGCAATCTCGGCGGGACGATGCGGCTCGGCGCCTACGAGGCAGTGCTCGCCAAGGGCAGCAAGGTCGCCGAGATTTACGGGACGACGCGCATCTCTGAGCGCCATCGCCACCGCTACGAGGTCAATACGCGCTACCGCAACAAGCTCGAAGCTGCGGGCTTGCGCTTCTCAGGCCTCTCCCCTGACGGACTACTGCCGGAGATCGTCGAGGTGCCCGATCATCCCTGGTTCATCGGCGTGCAATTCCATCCCGAGCTGAAATCGCGGCCCTTCGCCCCGCACCCACTCTTCGCCTCGTTTATCGGCGCTGCGGTGGAGCAGAGCCGGCTGGTGTAATCTCGGGGCAGTGCGAGAATGTCAGACAGCCTGCATAAAGGCGGGTGCGCCTGCGGCAAGGTGCGCTTCGAGGTGAGGGGAGCGCCTTATCGCATCGGAATCTGCCACTGCCTGACCTGCCGGAAGGCGCATGGCGCTCCGTTCAACTTCTTTGCGGTATTCCCGCCTGAGGCCGTCACGGTCACCGGCGAGGTGATCGAGTTCGCAAGCTCCGAGCACGCGCGACGCTATTCCTGCCGCGCCTGCGGTGCGCAGGTCTATTCGACGTACGGCCGAGACGACGAGTTCTATCTCTATCCAGGGTCTTTCGACGAGACCGGCCTCTTTAAGCCGAGCTATGAGCTCTGGATCATGCGGCGCGAGCCCTGGCTTCCGGAGTTCTCAAGCGTCGTCACCCGCTACGAGCGGAACCGCCCGAAATGGAAGCGGACGGAGCCTTAGCTAGCCCCGCCCGAGGTCTCGAACCTATTTCCTCTTGCGCGGTGCCGATGCCGCGGGCGCAACGTCCGACTTGCCGTCGCCCCGCTCGGGGATCACATCCTCACCACTGAGGATGCGCGCCTTGAACAGATAGCCGGCGATGCCCGCCCCGATCAGCGGCGCGACGATGAACAGCCACACCTGCTCGAGCGCATGTGGGTTCTTGGCGTAGCCGACGAGGGCGGGGCCAAGCGATCGTGCCGGATTTACCGAGGTGCCGGTGACGTTGATGCCGAGAAGGTGGATGGCGATAAGTGTAAGCCCGATGGCGAGCCCGGCAAGCTCGACTGGCGCCCCTCTTTGCGTCACGCCCAGGATGCAGACGAGAAAGAGGAAGGTCGCTGCCACCTCGTAGATGAAGGCCGAAGTCGTGTTGTACTCGCCGAGATAGCCAGGCCCCCAACCGTTCTGGCCAAGCGATCCGCTCCAGCCCGACGCCTTGCCGGAGAGAATGAGATAGAGCACGACCGCACCGGCGATCGCGCCGAGCAGCTGGGCGACCACGTAGGTGATGAAATCGGACATGGTCATGCGGCCTGCGACCAAAACCCCGAAGCTCACCGCCGGATTGACGTGGCAGCCCGAGACTTGGCCGATGCCGTAGGCCATGGCGACGATGGCGAGCCCGAACGCCGTCGCGATGCCGAGAATATCGACAGAGGTCGCGCCGCTACCCATCCCGGCGATGACCGCTGTACCGCAGCCGAACAGAACGAGTGCAAATGTCCCGATAAACTCCGCAATGGCTTTCTTCATGATGCCCTCCCCAGTTGTAACGGCGCTCATCATGACAAACCCGCGCGGCGGCGAACAGGGAGTGGGGCGTGCACCTCGCCAGCCTACCCGAAGGGCGCTATAAGGCCTCGTGAACCAGCACCAATCCTTGCGGCCGAACGAGCGCGTCAGCGCGGGCCCCGTGAGTTTCGCCCAAGCCTCGCCTTTCGCGCTGATCGCCGGTCCTTGCGTGCTGGAGAGCCGCGCGCACGCTCTCGAAACTGCCGGGGCGCTGAAGGCCATCGCCACGCGGCTCGGCATCGGCCTCGTCTATAAGAGTTCCTTCGACAAGGCGAACCGAACGAGCGCGGCAAGCGCCCGTGGGATGGGTCTCGCCGAGGCGCTTCCCATCTTTGCCGAGGTCAGGGAGACTATCGGGCTCCCCATAATCACCGACGTGCATGAGCCGGAGCAGTGCGCTCCCGTCGCCGAGGCCGTCGACATTTTGCAGATCCCGGCCTTTCTCTGCCGCCAAACCGACCTCCTGCTCGCGGCTGCCGCGACCGGCAAGCCGGTCAACGTCAAAAAGGGGCAGTTCCTCGCGCCCTGGGACATGAAGAACGTGGTCGCCAAGGTCGTGGGCGCCGGCAATCCGAACGTGCTCGTTACCGAGCGCGGCGTCTCCTTCGGCTACAATACGCTCGTGTCCGACATGCGCGCGCTTCCTATTCTCGCCGAAACCGGCGCGCCGGTGGTCTTCGATGCGACCCACTCGGTGCAGCAGCCCGGGGGGCAGGGGGAACGAAGTGGAGGCGAGCGGCGCTTCGTGCCGGTGCTCGCGCGGGCTGCCGTCGCGGTTGGCGTTGCCGGTCTCTTCATCGAGACCCATCAGGATCCCGACAAAGCGCCATCGGACGGGCCCAATATGGTGCCGCTGAAAGAGCTCGAGCCGCTGCTCGCGGAGCTAATCGCAATCGATCGATTGGTGAAGCGGCTCTAACCGCGGCCGCGATAGGGCGATATCCCCTGGTCGGGAATCCATACGCCCTCGGGCGGCGTCCCGTGCTGCCAGAACACGTCGATCGGAATGCCGCCGCGCGGATACCAATAGCCGCCGATGCGAAGCCACGTGGGCTCGATCAAATCGACGATCCGCTTGGCGACGGCGATGGTCGCATCTTCGTGGAAGGCGCCGATGTTGCGGAAGCTCGCGAGATAGAGCTTGAGCGACTTCGACTCCAAGAGCCACGCCTCGGGCGCATAGTCGATGACGAAATGCGCGAAGTCGGGCTGGCCGGTGATCGGGCAGAGACAGGTGAACTCCGGGCAGGTGAAGCGCGCCACGTAAGGCGTGTCTTGATGCGGATTGGGCACGCGCTCGAGCTCGGCCTCTGCCGGCGATTTCGGAATGGGCGTCTTGGCGCCCAGCTGCTTCAATCCACTGATCTTATGCGTCATGGCTCTACTCCGCTGCGAGGCGAGGCGCGGGCCCGCGATAAATGCATCCCTCGCGACAGCTGTCGCGCGCGATCTCGATCTCGGCGAGACCGGGCAGGCGGTTATGCAGGCGGTCCCACAGCCAAATCGTGATCCGCTCGAGCGTCGGCTGAGAGAGACCCTCTACCTCGTTGAGCATGCGGTGATCCAGCGCCTCGTGTACGTCGGCGAGCGCCGCCTCGATGTCGTCGAGGTGCATGATGACGCCGGTTTTGTCGTCGGGCTCGCCGACGATGGTGACGCGCACGCGGAAGGAATGTCCGTGCACCCGCGCATTGGGATGACCGGGCGGCGCCGACGGCAGGAAATGCGCGGCCTCGAAGGTGAACTCTTTGTAGATACGCATGGCAGTCGTTTAGGGGATTTTGTGCGTCCCTGCCAGGGCGCCTTATGGCAGCCCTAACAGCTTGTGGGTCTGCACGCTCAAGCGCCATTTGGGATGGGCGAGGCAATAGTCAATTGCCGCGCGGAGATTGGCCGGAGAATCTCTGCCGGCGTCCATCGGTTGAAGCAGGAAATGGCCGAACTCGAGGGTCTCCAGCGCGCGCGGATCGAGCGTGTCTTGCGGATGGACGAGCTTCAGCTCATGGCCCGAGCGCTGAACGAGCGGCGCGCCCGCTTTTGGGCTCACGCAGATCCAGTCGATTGAGCGAGGCACAGGCAGCGTGCCGTTCGTCTCGATAGCGATCTCGAAGCCTGCTTCGTGCAGCGCATCGATCAACGCCTCATCGACCTGCAACATCGGCTCGCCTCCGGTGAGCACGACGAAGGGAGGCGTGCCCGAGTTGCCCCGCCACGTGGCGCGACAGGCTTTTGCCAGCTCCTCGGCGTCCGCGAATTTGCCGCCGCCCGGACCGTCGGTGCCGACGAAATCTGTGTCGCAGAAATTGCAGGTCGCCGCGGCGCGGTCCTCCTCGCGGCCTGACCAGAGATTGCAGCCGGCGAAGCGGCAAAAGACCGCAGGCCGCCCGGCCTGCGCGCCTTCGCCTTGCAGCGTGTAATAGATCTCCTTTACGGCATACATGGCGCAAATTTGGCGCTTCGGCCGCTCCCTGCCAAGGCCTGCCAGGCTATTCTTTGGGCAGGACCTTATCAGGCGGGTTCGATCCAGGCGGATTGATCGAGCGGATCCACGCGATGATCTTCCAAAGGTCATCGGAGGTCCTGATGGTCATGCCCATGGGCGGCATTGGCGCGTGCACGCTGCCATAGCCGAGCCGCGTATAGCCCTGCTTCTCCAGGTCGACCGACCCCAGCGTGACCAGCCGGAACAGCACGTCATCCGTGTTGCCCCAGAACCAGACCCCTTGCGTCAAGGGAGGGCAGATGCCGCCGCCGCCAGTGCCGCCATGGCATTCGTTGCAGCCCGGCCGCAGGAATTGCTTGTGGCCTTCTTCGGCGACCGCGGCAATGTCCTTATACGGATTATGCAGCTGGCCTTTGGGGACTTTCGCCACCAGCTCGGTCGGCGGCGTGGTGTCGCCCTCCTTGCAGCAGGTTTCATCAGCGGCGGAAGCCGCCATCATGCTCCTGGTGCTCAAGACACCAAGCGCCAAGAGTGCAACGACGAGCGCAAGCAGATGCGTTGTGGAGAATCTCATCACAGCCCATTCCTGTTCGGGTATGCGACTGCGGACGATGGCTTTATCTTGCCGATAAACTCAATTCACTTTGCGGTGTGTTCAGACGCGAAAAGAAGCGAGCCGCAGTGCAGCTGCGGCTCGCTACCAATCCTGTTCGATCTAACGGGCTCGGGGACTCTAGTGCTGGTCCGCAGCCATTTTTCCGGGAATCACCTTTTCAGGAGGATTGACCCCAGGAGGATTTATCGAACGAATGAAGGCGATGATCTTCCAGAGCTGGTCAGAGGTCTTGATGCTGAAGCCCATCGGCGGCATCGGCGCGCGCACGCTGCCATATTGATAACGTACGAAGCCGCGCTTCTCCATCTCGGCGGAGCCGAGCGTCGCCAGCCTGAACAGAACGTCGTCGGTGTTGCCCCAGAACCAGACGCCTTGCGTCAAGGCCGGGCACATGCCCCCGCCGCCAGTGCCGCCGTGACACTCGTTGCATCCCGGCAGCCGGAACTGTTTGACGAGGTCCGGGTCATCCTTCGCGAGCTTGGCATAGTCCTGATAGGGACTGTGCAAATGTCCTGGGGGAACTTTTTCCACCAATTCGATTGGCGGTGTGGTGTCGCCTGCCTTGCAGCACTCCTCTTCCTCCCCCGCCTTGACCTCAGCTTTTTCTTCCTTGGGCTTCTCTTCAGCTTTTCCTTCGGGGGCAGGCGCGCCTGACTCAGCCGAACTCTCGTCGGCGGCGTTGGATTTCACGGCGATACCGGCCGAGACCAAAAGGCCGACGATCATCAAGGCTGATAATCCGCCGACGAACATAAGCACAATGCTTTTTGCGTTTTTCCTCACTAGAGCGCTCCTTTGACCCGATCTTATTTCCCCACGCGCAGGGGCGGCGGCGACGATAGCTTTACCAAACGTTGGAACTCAACTCACATTTATGTCCCGGCAGGCCGGCTAAGTGCCAGGTCGGCCAGCGATCTTCCTTAACCGAGGGGCGATCAACTGCGGCCCCCCGCTTGCCATTCGGCGTAGCCCTTGGCGCGCAGCTCGCAGGCCGGGCATTGGCCGCAGCCATAGCCCCAATCATGCCGATGCCCGCGCTCGCCGCGATAGCAGGTGTGTGTCTCCTCGACGATCAAATCGACGAAGTCGTTGCACCCGAGCTCGTGTGCGAGGGTCCAGGTTTGCGCCTTGGTCCGCCACATCAGCGGCGTCTCGATCGCGAAGGGGATTTCGGTGCCGAGCCTGATCGCCTCTTGCAGTGCCTTCAGCGTCGCGTCGCGGCAGTCGGGATAGCCGGAATAGTCCGTCTCGCACATGCCGCCGACAAGAGCGTGCAGTCCACGCCGATAGCCGAGCGCGGCGGCATAGACGAAGAAGACGAGGTTCCGCCCCGGCACGAAGGTGGAGGGCAGCCCCGATTCCAGCATCACAATCTCGGCGTCGGAGGTGAGCGCCGTGTCACCGATCGCGCCGAAGCTCGTGATGTCGATCACATGGTCTGGCCCAAGTCGCTTTCCCCATGCGGGGAAGCGTCGCGCCATTTCGTCGCGCACGCGCTTGCGGCATTCGAGCTCGATGCCGTGCCTCTGGCCATAGTTGAAGCCAATCGTCTCGACTTTGGCATAGCGGTCGAGCGCCCAACCGAGGCAAACGGTCGAATCCTGCCCCCCTGAGAAGAGCACCAGAGCACCGTATTCCTTTGGAGCGGGCGACAAATGACTCGCCATTAGGTTGTTATACGGATATTCTTCAACCACAAGGGGAAGGCAAGCGGGGGCTTGACCTATGCAACGCACGACCGCCGCTCTATGCGGCGCAATCTCCATCCTTTTCGCCGGTTGCTCGACTATCGTCAAAGGGACCGAGCAGCAGGTCTCGGTGAATACGCCGGGCGTGCCGGGTGCCCTGTGTCAACTTCAATCGCCGGCGATCGGCACGCGGACGGTGCAAACGCCTGCCAACATCACCCTGCCCAAGAGCAAGAACAACGTCGCCGTTTCCTGCGCCGCCCAGTGCTACAGCCCGGGCGTCGGCACGCTTGCCTCGCATACCGAAGTTATGGCTGCCGGCAATGTGCTGTTCGGGGGCATCATCGGCCTTGGCATTGATGCCGCTTCGGGCGCCATGAACACCTACGATCCTGGTGTCGAGGTCATCATGACGCCCGTGCCGGGTTGTGGCAGGCCACCGGGCCGCAAGGGGAAAGGCGTACCAATGGCGAGCACACCAGCCCCAATGCCGACGCCGCGCGGCTAGGGCTTTCGCTCAAGCGGACGTTCCGCTAAGAGGGCCTCACACTCGGGAAGGGGCCCTGCACATGACCGTCATCGCCACCATTATCGGGCGCGAGATTTTGGACAGCCGCGGCAACCCGACAGTTGAGGTCGATGTGGTACTCAAGGACGGGCATCACGGGCGCGCCGCCGTGCCCTCTGGCGCTTCGACTGGAGCTCACGAGGCGCACGAGCTCCGCGACGGCGGCAAGCGCTATGGCGGCAAGGGCGTCAAGAAAGCGGTCGAAGCCGTGAATGGCGAGATCCGGACAGCACTCACCGGTTTCGATGCGGCCGATCAGCGCGGGCTCGACCAGCATCTGCGCGATCTCGACGGCACGGAGAACAAGAAGCGGCTCGGCGCCAACGCCATTCTCGGCGTCTCGCTCGCGACGGCCAAGGCCGAGGCGGCGGCGCAAGGCCTTCCCCTTTACCGCTATGTCGGTGGGGTTGAGGCGACGCTGCTTCCGGTGCCGATGATGAACATCATCAACGGCGGGGTTCATGCCGACAATCCAATCGACTTCCAGGAGTTCATGATCGTGCCGGTCGGTGCCGCGAGCATCGCCGAGGCCATACGGATGGGTGCCGAAGTGTTCCACGCGCTCCGTCACGCGCTGAAAGGGGCGGGGCTCACCACCGCCGTCGGCGACGAGGGCGGCTTCGCGCCGAACCTCGCCTCGACGCGTGAGGCTCTCGACTTCGTCATGGCGGCGATCGAGGCCGCCGGCTACAAGCCCGGCGAGGACGCCTACCTCGCGCTCGACGTGGCCGCGACCGAGCTCTTCGGCGAGGACCGCTATTTCCTCAAAGGAGAGAAGCGGAGCCTCACCGCAGAGCAGATGACCGCCTATTACGCCGAGCTCGTCGACGCCTACCCGATCTTCTCCATCGAGGACGGCATGAGCGAGGACGATTGGGAGGGCTGGCGCGTGCTGACCAAGGCACTTGGCCACCGCTGCCAGCTCGTAGGCGATGATATCTTCGTCACCAATGTCACGCGGCTGAAGCAAGGCATCGACCAAGGGATCGCCAATGCCATCCTGGTCAAGGTCAACCAGATCGGCACGCTCACCGAGACTCTCGACGCCGTGCGCATGGCGCAAGAGGCAGGCTATGCCGCGGTGATGTCGCATCGCTCGGGCGAGACCGAGGACGCCACGATCGCCGATCTCGCCGTCGCCACCAATTGCGGGCAGATCAAAACCGGCTCTCTCGCCCGCTCCGACCGGGTTGCGAAATACAACCAGCTCATCCGCATCGAGGAGGAGCTTGGGCCGAAGGCCCGCTATGCCGGCCGCTCGGTGCTGAAGCGCTAGTAACCCCCGCTTAACGGCCGGCAGGCGATTCTAGCCGCTTGTCTGCCGTGAAGGGGCCGGGGGATGCGGTTCAGCGCTTTCATTTTTCCGCTGCTCGCCTGCGGGGTTGGAGGCTACTTCGCCTACAACCTGCAAACCGGCGACCATGGGCTGAAAGCGCGCGCCGATCTCGAGCGCCGCAAGGAGGTACTTGCCGGAGAGCTCGCGGGGCTGAAAGACGTGCGGGCGCGGCTTGAGCGCGACGTCTCCCTGCTCAGGCCGGAGAGCCTCGACCCCGACATGCTCGATGAGCGCGCACGCGCCATCCTGAACCTCGCCAACAAGGACGACCTCGTCATGCTGAAGCGCCGCGAGCCGGCGCCTGAGGCCGCGACCTCGACCGGAACGCTGCCCAAGCGCTGATATTTGCCCTGCGCCGCCTGCGGCAAGCGAAACCCGCGGCTTTCATGGCACTTCCAAGCCATGCTAGCGTTTGCTCCACGGGCGAGAATCGAGGAGCAAGACATGATGAGCCCAACTCTCTCGCCGGGCGCTGCCAATCTCTGGCTCGACGAGACCAGACGCGACGCTGCGAGTCCGCAAGGCGGCAAGAGTCTGGCCCGTGAAGAGGAGCTTCACGCCTATCGCGAGATGCTGCTCATTCGCAGATTCGAGGAGAAGGCGGGTCAGCTCTACGGCATGGGCTATATCGGCGGCTTCTGTCACCTCTATATTGGGCAGGAGGCGGTCGTCGTCGGCATGATGATGGCGATCAAACCGGGCGATCAGATCATCACCGCCTATCGCGATCACGGCCACATGCTCGCCTCGGGTATGAACCCCAAGGGCGTGATGGCCGAGCTCACTGGGCGCCGCCACGGCTATTCCAAGGGCAAAGGCGGCTCGATGCATATGTTCTCGGTGGAGAAGAATTTCTTCGGCGGCCACGGCATCGTCGGCACACCGGCTCCGCTAGGTACCGGCATCGCCTTTGCCAACCAATATCGCGGCAACGGGTCTGTGTGCGTCACCTTCTTCGGCGAAGGGGCGACCAATCAGGGCCAAGTCTATGAGAGCTTCAACATGGCGTCGTTGTGGAAGCTCCCCGTGCTCTATGTCATCGAGAACAACCACTATGCCATGGGGACGGCGGTCGAGCGCGCCAGCGCTCTCGCCGAGGAGCTTTATCATCGCGGGCTAGCCTTCGGCATAAAGGGCGAGCGGATCGACGGCATGGACGTCACGGCGGTCAAGGACGCCGGCGAACGGGCCCTGGCCTCGGTCCGCTCCGGCAATGGACCCATGATCCTCGAGATGCGCACCTATCGCTATCGCGGCCATTCCATGTCTGACCCCGCCAAATACCGGACGCGCGAGGAGGTGCAGGACGTGCGCGAGCAACGCGATCCGATCGAGCTCGTGCGCAAGCGGCTACTCGAGGGCGGGCGCGCGAGCGACGAAGAGCTCAAGGAGATCGACCGCACGGTCCGCCAGACGGTGAACGAGGCGGCCGAGTTCGCGCAATCTGACCCGGAGCCTGACGCAGCCGAGCTCTTCACCGACGTCTACGCCTGAGCCGCCTCGCCGATGCCGACCGAAATCCTGATGCCGGCGCTGTCTCCCACGATGGAGGAGGGGAAGCTCGTCAAATGGCATGTCGGGGAGGGCGATGCCGTACGCGCGGGCGACGTAATCGCAGAGATCGAGACCGACAAGGCGACCATGGAGGTCGAGGCGGTCGATGAGGGCCGGATGGGCAAGCTGCTCGTGCCCGAGGGCACGGAGCACGTGAAGGTCAACCAGCCCATCGCCGTTCTCTATACCGATGGCGAGGACGCCTCTGGGGCCTCATCCTTCGAGACACCGTCTACGGTCGCTCCTCAGGATGAGGGTCTACCTCCTCACCTTGAGGAGGGCGCGCCAGCGCCCGTCTCGAAGGGTGAGGCCAGGCCCGTCGAAACCAAGCGACCAGTCGAGCCGCCGCCCGATTTCGGTGAGGTGCCTCCTCTTGTTGAGAAGGCGCCGGCAGGGCCGCGCGTCGCACCGCAAGAGCCGACGCCCGAAGCCGAGATTCCGCCCGGCACGGAGATGGTCACCATGACCGTGCGCGAGGCGCTGCGCGACGCCATGGCGGAGGAGATGCGGCGCGATCCGTCGGTGTTCCTGATGGGCGAGGAGGTCGCTCAGTATCAGGGCGCCTACAAAGTGAGCCAGGGCCTGCTCGATGAGTTCGGACCGAGGCGCGTGGTCGATACGCCGATCACCGAATATGGCTTCGCCGGGGTGGGTGTCGGCGCGGCCTTCGCGGGGCTAAGACCCGTCGTCGAGTTCATGACGTGGAACTTCGCCATGCAGGCAATTGACCACATCGTCAACTCCGCCGCCAAGACGCACTATATGTCGGGCGGCCAGATGCGCTGTGCCATCGTGTTCAGGGGCCCTAATGGCGTAGCCGCCCGCGTCGCTGCCCAGCACAGCCAGGATTTCTCGGCCTGGTATGCGAGCGTGCCGGGGCTCAAGGTGATCGCGCCGTACACCGCGGCCGACGCCAAGGGGCTGTTGAAGGCCGCGATCCGCGATCCGAGCCCCGTGATCTTCCTCGAGAATGAGATCCTCTATGGCCAGAGCTTCGAGGTGCCGAAGCTCGCTGACTTCGTTCTCCCCATCGGCAAGGCACGCATCGCGCGATCGGGCAACGACGTCACCATCGTCTCTTACGCCCGCGGCATGGCCTATGCGCTCGACGCGGCGAAGCGGCTCGCCGACGAAGGAATCGAGGCTGAGGTGATCGACCTCCGCACCTTGCGCCCGCTCGACGTGGACACCGTTCTTGCCTCGGTAAAGAAGACGAACCGCATCGTCACCGTGGAGGAGGGGTGGTCGGTCTGCTCGATCGGCACCGAGATTTGCGCGGGCGTTGCCACGGAAGCCTTCGACTATCTCGACGCACCACCGATCAAGATCACCGGCGCCGACGTGCCGATGCCCTACGCAGCCAATCTCGAGAAGCTCGCTTTGCCCTCGGTTGACAAGGTCATCGCCGCGGTCAAATCCGTCTGCTACCGGGAATGAAGCGGGACATGTCCGAAGCCCCTATGAGCTGGAAACAAGGCGGTTGCCATTGCGGCGCCGTGCGCTTCGAGGTGCTCGCGCCCGACGAGATCGAGGCCACCGAGTGCACCTGCTCGATCTGCCGCAAGAGCCGGCTATCTTCATCTCATCGTGCGGGCGGCGCGCTTTCGGCTGCTCACGGGCGAGGACAAGCTCACCACCTACACCTTCAACACCGGGACGGCTCAGCACCGGTTTTGCTCCGTGTGCGGAATAAAGAGCTTCTACGTGCCGCGCTCCAAGCCTGACGGCTTCAGCGTGAATGTGCGCTGCCTCGACGAGGGAGCCATGCGGGTTACCGGGATTGCCCTGTTCGACGGCAAGCACTGGGAAGAGGCCATGACCACCCGCGTCCTGGACGTCTGACATGACGACTGAGATCCTCATGCCACAGCTCTCGCCGACCATGGAGACGGGCAAGCTCGCCAAATGGCACGTGAAGGAGGGCGACGAGGTGAGGTCCGGCGACATCATCGCCGAGATCGAGACCGACAAGGCGACCATGGAGGTCGAGGCGGTCGACGAGGGGCGGATCGGCAAGTTGCTGGTGCCAGAGGGAACTGACCATGTCCCGGTGAACCAGCCTATTGCGATCCTGCTCGAGGACGGCGAGGGCGAGGGGGCCTCATCCTTCGAGACGCGGCCTGTGGCCGCTCCTCAGGATGAGGAGGAAAGGCCTCACCCTGAGGAGGGCGCAGCTGCGCCCGTCGCGAAGGGTGAGACCGAGCAGGTCATGCATCGCATCGCCGAGCAGATCAGGGCGAATGGCGCGAACGGCCATGGCGCGCGCATCTTCGCCTCACCGCTCGCGCGGCGGCTTGCGCGCGAGCGTGGCATCGATCTCGCAGCACTTTCAGGCTCGGGCCCGCACGGCCGCGTCGTCAAGGCGGACGTGGAACGCGCGCAGCTCGCATCCTCACGCGCAGAGCCTCAGCGCATCGAAGCAGAGATCGTTGAGGCGGAGCCTCTGGCGGCCGAGACGATCGAGGAGGCGGCAGAGAGTGCCGCGCCTCGCGCGAGAGGCCCACGCGAGATCGCAATGTGGCACGAGGAACCCGAGGCGCTGTCAGACGCCAACGTGCTCGCGCTCTACGAGCCGGCTCCTACGAGCTCGTCCCGCATGACACGATGCGGAGATTCATCGCCGAGCGTCTCACTCTGTCGAAGCGCACCATCCCGCATTTCTACCTCGCCATCGACTGCGATATCGACGCTCTGCTGGCCGCCCGCGCGCGGATGAACGGGCTTGCCCCGAACGAGGGCCCGCGCGCCTTCAGGCTCTCGCTCAACGATTTCATCATCAAGGCGCTCGCCATGGCGCTGCAATCGGTGCCCGCCGCCAACGCCACTTGGACGGAGGCGGGGATCCTCCGTCACCGCGCCTCCGACATCGCCGTTGCGGTGGCGCTCGAAGACGGTGGACTGTTCACGCCCGTGATCCGCAATGCCGAAATCAAGAGCCTGTCGGAGATTTCGAACGAGATGAAGGACCTCGCCGCGCGCGCGCGCTCAAAGCGGCTTGCGCCGCATGAATATCAAGGCGGCGTCACCGCCATCTCCAATCTCGGCATGTATGGTATCGACCGCTTCGATGCGGTGATCAATCCGCCGCAATCGAGCATCATGGCTGTGGGCCGCGCGGAGAAGCGCCCCGTGGTCAAGGACGATGCGCTCAAGATCGCGACCATGATGAGCGTGACGCTTTCGGTCGATCATCGCGTGATCGACGGTGCCCTCGGCGCAGAGCTTCTCGCCGCTTTCAAGGCCTATATTGAAGACCCGGTGACCATGCTCGTTTAGGAAGCCGCCATGCCCGAGACCCAATTCGACCTCGCCGTGATCGGCTCTGGTCCAGGCGGTTATGTCGCCGCGATCCGCGCCTCCCAGCTTGGCCTCAAGACCGCGATCATCGAGCGCGAGCATCTCGGCGGCATCTGTCTCAATTGGGGCTGCATCCCGACCAAGGCTCTACTCCGCACCGCTGAGCTCTATCAAGCGATGCGCCGCGCCACTGAGTTTGGGCTGGCGGCCGACAATGTCCGCTTCGACATCTCCCGCGTGGTCGAGCGGAGCCGCGAAGTGGCAGAGCGGCTTTCGAACGGCGTTGCCTATCTCATGCGCAAGAACAAGATCGAGGTGATCAAGGGGACGGCTCGTCTTGCGGGGGACGGGCGCATCGCCGTGACAGGCAAGAGCGGCGAGGCGCTTCCCGATATCGAGACGAAGCACATCATCGTCGCGACCGGAGCGCGGGCGCGCACGTTGCCCTCGCTCGAGCCGGACGGCAGGTTGATCTGGACCTACAAGGAGGCGATGGTCCCGCCGAGCTTCCCCAAGTCTCTCTTGATCATCGGCTCGGGCGCGATCGGCATTGAGTTCGCGAGCTTCTACCGCTCGCTGGGCGCCGAGGTGACCGTGATCGAAATGCTTCCCCGCATCCTACCCGTCGAGGACGCCGAGATCTCAGGCCTCGCGCGTAAGGCGTTCGCGCGGCAGGGCATCGTCATTCACACCGAAACGCGTGTCGAGCGGTTGACCAGAGATGCCGACAGCGTGACCGCGCGCTTGCGCAAGGCCGACGGCAATATCGAAGAGGTTACGGCCGATCGCGTCATCCTCGCCATCGGCATCACCGGCAATGTCGAGGGGCTTGGGCTCGAGGAGCGAGGAGTGAGGATCGAGAAGGGCCATATCGTCGTCGACGAATGGTGCCGGACGGGAGTGTCCGGGCTTTACGCTATCGGCGACGTGGTCGGGCCGCCTTGGCTCGCGCACAAGGCAAGTCACGAGGGCATCGTCTGCGTGGAAAAGATCGCTGGCATCGACGGCGTCCATCCGCTCGACAACACCAACATTCCGGCCTGCACCTATAGCTCGCCGCAGATCGCGAGCATCGGCCTGACCGAGGAGGTGGCACGCCAAGCGGGTCACGAGCTGAAGATCGGCCGCTTTCCCTATTCGGCCAATGGCAAGGCGATCGCTCTCGGCGAGACGGAGGGTCTGGTGAAGACGATTTTCGATGCCAAGAGCGGGGCGCTCATCGGCGCGCATCTCATCGGCGCCGAAGCGACCGAGCTGATCCAGGGCTTCGCCATCGCCAAAACGCTCGAGACCACCGAGGCCGAGCTGATGGCGACCATCTTCCCCCACCCGACATTGTCGGAGATGATGGGCGAATCGGTGCTCGACGCTTACGGCCGCGCACTTCACATCTGATCCCCTGGCCAGGGATCGGTGAGCCCGACAGCAAGGGGAGCAACTTCATGAGCCTTATCATCTTTCTCGTGGTCGGCCTGATCGCCGGCGCGCTTGCGTCTTGGATCCTCGGCCGTCAGCAGGACCTTCTGGTCAATCTCCTGATCGGCATCATCGGCGCCGTGGTGGGCGGCCTTCTTGCCGGCCTGCTCGGGCTCGGCGCCTACAACCTCATCGGCGAGATCATCATCGCCACGATCGGCGCCATCATCTGCATCCTCGTCTGGCAGAGGATGCGGTAGCGTCGCCCGCGCCTCTGTAACTGGCGTCCAGACGGCCTATATGCATCGGCGGGGGCGCCTTGCCGCGATAGGCGCCTTGACCCGAACCGGGAGGTCTCGATGAACGACGCGCAAACTTTATTGTCCATGCCAGGAGTCGGTTTCTTTGGCATGCTGATCATCGGCATCCTTGCAGGCTATATCGCCGAGAAGGCCACGGGGAGCGATCATGGCCTCCTCACCAATCTGCTCGTGGGCATCGCCGGCTCTTTCATCGGCGGCACGCTGGCCAATCTCATGCATGTCGAGTTCTACGGCTGGCTCGGCAATTTGATCGTGGCATCGGTCGGCGCCATTATCGTGTTGTGGGTTTGGCGGCGCCTCAGGGATCGCCAGCCGGCAAGCTAGTCAGGTTCCATGGTCGTCGTCATCGGTCAGTCACATCCCAAGGTGCGGCCGCGTCACCCCGAGAAGGCGCGGCTGCCCGACACGCCTGTTCTGCCCAAGCCCGCGTGGATTCGCGTCAGGGCGCCGGGCGCGCATGAATTCGCTGCGACGCGCGCGGTGTTGCGCTCGCATCGCCTGGTCACGGTATGCGAGGAGGCAGCCTGCCCCAATATCGGCGAGTGCTGGGGCAAGCGCCACGCCACCTTCATGATCATGGGCGACACCTGCACGCGCGCTTGCGCCTTCTGCAATGTAAGGACCGGCAAGCCGGAAACGCTCGATGCGGACGAGCCGGCCCGCGTCGCTGAGGCCGTCGCCGCACTCGGTCTCGCTCATGTCGTGGTGACCTCTGTCGATCGCGACGATCTCGCCGACGGCGGCGCCGCGCATTTCGCGGCGACCATCGGCGCCATCCGCACGGCGTGCCCCGCGACCTCGATCGAGGTGCTCACTCCGGACTTCCTGCGCAAGGACGGCGCACTCGAGATCGTCGTCGACGCCAAGCCTGACGTGTTCAACCACAATATCGAGACGGTGTCCTCGCTCTACCGGCGCATTCGTCCGGGGGCTGACTATCGCGCTTCGCTCAATCTGTTAAAGCGCGCCAAGGCGCTCGACCCGCGTATCTTCACCAAGTCCGGCATCATGGTGGGCTTCGGGGAGGAAGCGGTGGAGGTGCATCAGGTGATGGACGATCTTCGCGACGCCGCTGTCGATTTTCTCACCATCGGACAATATTTGCAGCCGACGCGGAAACATGCTGCGGTTCACCGCTTCGTCACGCCCGAGGAGTTCGACGCTTATAAACGCATCGCGGAGGCAAAAGGCTTTCTGCTCGTGGCATCAAGCCCTCTGACCCGCTCATCGCATCATGCCGGTGAGGACTTCGCCCGGCTCAAAGCGGCCCGGCTCGGCTCTTAGGATACCCCCGCATATCGGCCATGCACGTCTTCGAGACCAAGCACCGCGTCGCCCATTCGGCTGACGATATGTTCGCGCTCGTCGCGGACATCGAGGACTACCCTAAGTTTCTCCCACTTTGCGAGGCGCTCACTATCAAGCGCCGCGAGCAGGGTGAGACGGGCGAGGTTCTGATCGCCACCATGACGGTCGGCTATAAGCTCATCCGCGAAAGCTTCACCACACGCGTAGCCCTCGACCGGGAGGCGCGCTCGATCCTCGTCGAATATCTTGACGGGCCCTTCTCCCATCTCGAAAATCGTTGGACGTTCAACCCGTCAGGTGAGGGGGCGTGCGAGGTCGGCTTCTATATCGAATACAGCTTCCGCTCGCGCCTCTTCGAGCGGCTGGTGGGCGGCCTCTTCAACAAGGCCGTGCAGAAATATACCCATGCCTTCGAGACACGGGCCGATGCGGTCTATGGACGACGACCGCGAGCGCTCGCTTCACAGCAATGAGCCGAGAAGCACAAGCGCGCGCTCGACGCTCCGCCTCCTGATCTCGGCGCGCCCGAGAGCGCCGAACAGCACTTTTTCGTGGTTGACCGGCGCGTTGCGCCGCGCGGCGGCGAAATGCACGAGACCAACGGGCTTCTCGGGCGTGCCGCCGTCGGGCCCGGCGATGCCGGTAACGGCGACGGCGAGACTTGCCTGTGAGTGGGTCAGCGCACCGCCCGCCATCGCGCGCGCGACATCCTCGCTCACCGCCCCGTGCCTCTCGATGAGCCAATAGGGCACGCCGAGCATCTCGCTCTTCGCTGCATTGGCATAAGTGACGAAGCCCCGCTCGAACACGTCGGACGAGCCGGGAATTGCGGTCAGCGTCGCAGCGACGAGCCCGCCGGTGCAGGATTCGGCGGTGACGATGGTCTCGCCGCGTAAACGACAGGCCTCGAGCAACTCGGCCGCTTGGGCAATCAGTCGTTCATCAATGTCGATCGCAAGGTTCATGGTAGGTTCACCGTCGCCGTCGCCATCGCCGCAATGCCTTCGCCCCTGCCGATGAAGCCGAGGCCCTCATTGGTGGTCGCCTTGATGCTGACCTGGGAGACATCGAGCCCGAGCATGCCGGCGATCGCCGCACGCATCGGCTCGCGATAAGGGCCGATGCGCGGCGCCTCGCAGATCAGCGTCACGTCCACATGCACGATCTCGCCGCCCCGTTCGCGCAACAAAGAGGCGGCATGTTTCAAGAACAGCTCGGAGGCAGCGCCGCGCCAGCGCGCGTCGGAAGGCGGGAAGTGCACGCCGATATCGCCCTCGGCGATCACCCCGAGCAGGGCGTCGGTCAAGGCATGAAGCGCGACATCGGCATCGCTATGGCCGCTTAGCTTTTTCGTGTGGGGGATCTTCACGCCGCACAGGATCACCGCGTCGCCCGCACCGAAGCCATGCACGTCATAGCCGGTCGCGACACGGATTGTGCCGGCTGGACGCGTGCCCTCGCTTCGCAACATCTCGTCGGCCATGCGCAGATCCTCTGCCGTTGTGAGCTTCCGGTTCTCCTCCGAGCCTTCGACCAAGGCAACATCGAGCTCGAACCATTCGGCAACGGCCGCATCGTCGGTGAACTCGCGACTACCCTCTGACGAGGCGGCGCGATGCGCGGCGAGGATCGCCTCGAAACGAAATCCTTGAGGGGTCTGCGCGCGAAAGAGCTGATCGCGCTCGACCGTGCCGGTGATGCGCCCTCCGCTCGCTCGCTTGAGCGTGTCGGTGACGGGAAGGCAGGGGAGGGCGCCTTCATGCGCGTCGAGACTGTCGATGACGCGGGTGATAAGGGGTGCGTCAACGAACGGCCTCGCCGCGTCGTGGATCAGAACCGAGGAGGGCGCCTGGTTGGCCAGCGCCTCGAGCCCTGCGTGCACCGAGTCTTGCCGCCTTGCGCCCCCCGGGACGGCCGCACGCAGCCGCGCGGCGAAGGGCGCACTCGCTGCCTCGTAGAGCGCTATGTCATCAGGATGAATTACGACAAGGATGTC
This sequence comes from uncultured Alphaproteobacteria bacterium, assembly GCA_963742355.1. GTDB lineage: Bacteria > Pseudomonadota > Alphaproteobacteria > Rhizobiales > Methyloligellaceae > Methyloceanibacter. Next base: position 223,770 of record CAVULQ010000013.1, read on the forward strand.
ATCGACGCGCGGATGTGCTGCAAATGCGCCAATGGTGCGCCCGAGCATCGACACCCCCCCGATCGGGCAATATTGCTTCGGCCGGCCGCGTTCGCTTGCGGCGCGGTCACCTCGACCTGCGGCCACGATGAGCGCCGCCACGCTCATAGCGAAGTGCCCCTGAGGCCGCTTACACCTTGAAAAATAAAAATGTTGCAGTGCGGCAAAACGAGTGTTGCTCCCACAAAAAATCCCTCGTATGGTGCCCAATTATAGATCATAGGGAAAGCTTGCATAAAAATTGTGCACCCACGCTCTAAACAAGAAGGGGCGGCAGCAAGGATATACCGCTTGAGCGGCTCTACCAAAAAGACGAATGCTCGCCGGCACGCGGAGCCCGCGCCAATCGAGGCCGACGCCCTGCTCAGCGCTTTGCCCCATCCTCTCCTGGTTATCGGCGGGGGGCTGCGGATCGACTACGCCAACACCGCCGCGGAAGATTTCTTCCAGATGAGCGCCGGCGTGCTCTGCCGCCGCCTCCTCACCGACGTGGTAGCCTTCGGCAGTCCGCTCATCGCTCTCGTCGAGCAGGTGCAGCGAAACGGAACCACGGTCAACGAATATGGCGTCGATCTCGGCTCGTTCCGGTTCGAGGCGCCGAAGCTGGTCGATCTCTACGGCGGACCTCTGCCGGAAATGCCGGGACGCGTTCTGATCATGCTTCAGCAGCGCAGCATGGCGCAGATGATCGAACGTCAGCTCACCCATCGCGGCGCCGCGCGCTCGGTCTCCGGACTTGCCGCCGTTCTCGCTCACGAGATCAAGAACCCACTTTCCGGGATCAGGGGCGCGGCGCAGCTCCTTGAGAGCGAGCGCACCGACAACGACCGCACGCTGACCCAACTCATCTGCGCCGAGTCAGACCGCATCTGCAAGCTGGTCGACCGCATGGAGATCTTCGGGGATGAGCGCCCGCTTCAGCGCGAGCCGGTCAACATCCATGACGTGCTCGATCATGTGAAGCAGATCGCAAGCACCGGCTTCGCCCGTCAAATCAAGATCGTCGAGAATTACGATCCTTCTCTGCCTCCGGTGCCGGGGAGCAGGGACAAGCTGATCCAGGTGTTCCTCAATCTCGTCAAGAACGCGGCCGAGGCGATCGGCGATGAGAGGGCAGACGGGCAGATCACGCTCGTGACCTCGTTTAGGCCGGGGGTCAGGCTGTCAGTTCCAGGCAGCAAGGCGCGCGTCAGCCTGCCGCTTGAGATTGCGGTCGAGGACAACGGCTCAGGCGTGCCGACCGATCTCATGCCGCATCTCTTCGACCCCTTCGTCACCACCAAGCCGTCCGGCACCGGTCTCGGCTTGGCCCTCGTCGCCAAGATCATCGGCGACCATGGCGGCATCATCGAGTGCGACTCGCGCCCACGCTGCACGGTGTTTCGCGCCCTGATGCCGATGGCCGAGAGCGATACGATGCAGAGCGCGCGGACCTGAGGCGATGGGCAAAGGCAACATCCTCATCGCCGACGACGACGCTGCGATCCGCACGGTGCTAAATCAGGCGCTCGCCCGCGCTGGCTATGCGCCGCGCGCGACGGGCAACGCCGCGACGCTCTGGCGCTGGATCAGCCAGGGGGAGGGCGACCTCGTCATCACCGACGTGCTTATGCCCGACGAGAGTGCCTTCGACCTCATCCCCCGGGTGAAGAAGCTGAGGCCCGACCTTCCCATCATCGTGATGAGCGCGCAGAACACCTTCATGACCGCGATCACTGCGGCGGAGCGGGGGGCCTACGAATATCTGCCGAAGCCATTTGACCTGAATGAGCTGGTCGCGGTGGTCGGCCGCGCTCTGGCCGAGCCGCGTAAGCGAGCCCAGCGGCTCTCGGCGGAGACCCATGAAGGCCTGCCGCTCATTGGCCGCTGTCCCGCGATGCAGGACATCTACCGCGTGCTCGCCCGCCTTACCCAGACGGATCTGACCGTGATGATCACCGGCGAGTCCGGCACCGGCAAGGAGCTCGTGGCCCGCGCTCTGCATGAATACGGCAAGCGCCGCAACGGGCCGTTCGTGGCCATCAACATGGCGGCGATTCCGCGCGAGCTGATCGAATCCGAGCTGTTCGGCCACGAGAAGGGGGCCTTCACCGGCGCGCAGAACCGCCATATCGGACGCTTCGAGCAGTCGGAAGGCGGCACGCTCTTCCTCGATGAGATCGGCGACATGCCGATGGAAGCGCAGACACGGCTGCTCCGCGTGCTGCAGGAGGGCGAGTACACGACGGTCGGCGGCCGCACGCCGATCAGGACCAATGTCCGGATTATCGCTGCCACCAACCGCGACCTGCAGCAGCAAATCGATCAGGGCCTGTTCCGCGAGGATCTGTTCTACCGGCTCAACGTCGTGCCCCTTCGACTCCCACCCTTGCGCGAGCGGCTCGAGGACATTCCCGATCTGGTGCGTCACTTCCTCGGCATCGCCGAGAAGGAGGGGCTGCCGCCCAAGAGCTTCGAGGCAGCGGCGATCGAGCGTCTGAAGCGCTATCACTGGCCGGGCAACGTACGCGAACTCGAGAACCTGGTGCGCCGCCTGTCGGCGATCTACGCGCAGGACATCGTCACCGTCGATATGGTCGAGAACGAATTGGCGAGCGCCGCCCGTGCGCCGTTCAACGACACGGCCGAGCCGTCGGCCGATCTCTCCGACTCGGTCGAGCGCTTCCTCTCGGACTACTTCATGAGTTTTGGCCAGGAGCTTCCGCCGTCTGGTCTCTATACCCGCATCCTGCGCAAGGTTGAGTCCCCCCTGATCACCGCGGCTCTTGCTGCGACCCGCGGCAACCAGATCCGCGCTGCCGACCTCCTGGGGCTCAATCGCAATACGCTCCGCAAGAAGATCCGCGACCTCGGCATCAAGGTGATCAGGACTCCCGGCACCTGAGGGCTCGAGTCCATCACTGGCTAAAGTTTCGCCAAAATTTGATTCGCCAACCTTGCGCCACGTCTAATCATTGAATACTATATGGAATCAATGAGTTGCGGAGGCGGAAACCTGCCCGCATAACTGTGTGCGGCTAGACACACTTGTCGCCAAAGCGCCACATTGTGATTTTATTGCATCAGACTGAGGCTGATGCTCCCACAAGAAGAACTGGCAAAGGACCCGGCCTAGGTCACATCGGCAGAGCAGGGGAAAGCGGTTGCGTAGCGTTTTCCAATCCTTGCCCAACGCGGCCCACCGCATGGCGTTTTGGCGCCCGCGCCGGGGCATGACCGAATCTTCGAACCAAGCCGACAAGAAGCCCTCGGCCATGGCGCCCGTCGCTCCCCCTCGCGATCCCGTCCGCTCGCGCCGTCTGCCCTTCACGCTCGGCCTGATCACCATGGTGCTCTCGCTGTGCTCGGGGTTCGCCACCTACGCCATCCTGACCGGTCTCACCCCCATCGTGCCGACGCATCTCGTGGTCGTGGGCGTTCTGCTCATCAATCTCGTGCTCGTGCTCGCCATGTTGGGGATCATCGCCTGGCAGGTCGGCGCTCTTTGGCTCGCGCGACGGAGGCAGGTTGCCGGCGCCCAACTCCATGCCCGTGTCGTCAGTCTGTTCAGCGTGATCGCCGTCGTCCCCGCCATCCTGCTCGCGGTCTTCGCCAGCGTGTCGCTTGACCGCGGCCTCGATCATTGGTTCTCGGTCCGCACCAAGTCGATCATCCAGAACTCGATCGACGTGGCTACGGCCTATCTTCAGGAGCACGGTCAGGTCATCCGCACCGACACGCTCGGCATGGCCAAGGACATCGACGAGGCGGTCGATCTGGTGCGCTCTCAGCCGCAGGGTTTCGGCACGTTCCTGAGCGCCCAGGCCTCGATCAGGGCTCTGCCCATGGCCTATCTCATCGACGGCGACGGCAGGGTGCTCGCCACCGCGGCCTCGATGCCGGAATTTCCCTATCGCCCGCCGCCGAAGGAGGCGATGGACCTTGCCAAGAAAGGACAGGTGATCGTGATCGCGCCGGGCCAGACGAGCCTCGTCGGCGCGATCAAGAGTCTTGATAATTTCAACGATACCTATCTCTATGTGATCCGGCCGGTGAACGCGCGCGTGCTGCAACAGCTGCGCGCGACGCGCGCCAATGTCGCCGAATATCAGCTGCTCGAGCAGCGTCGCGCCGGCGTGCAGGTGGCCTTCGGGCTCATGTATGTCGCGATAGCGCTCACCCTGCTGCTCTCGGCGATCTGGATCGGCATGTGGTTCGCCAATCGTCTCGTCGCCCCGATCCGCCAATTGATGGGGGCCGCGCAGGAGATCTCCGAAGGCAATCTCGGCGTCGAGGTCGACGTCAATCCGGCCGACGGCGATCTCGCCGTGCTCGGCTCGACCTTCAACACCATGGCGTCGGAGCTCAAGAGTCAGCGCGACGAACTGGTCGGCACCAACACCAAGCTCGACGAGCGCAGGCGGTTCATGGAGGCGGTGCTGTCCGGAGTGACGGCGGGCGTCGTCGGCGTCGATGCCGACAGCACGATCAGATTGATCAACCGCTCGGCCGAGACTCTGCTCGGCGCCAAGGAGGCGAGCCTCACCGGCAAGAAGCTGGCCGAGGCAGTGCCCGAGTTCGGACCGCTTCTCAAACGCGCACAGAAGCAAGGGCGGCGCCTCGTCGCCGAGCAGATCACGCTGAGACGCCAGGGCTCGGAGCGCAACTTCGCCGTTCGCGTCACGAGCGAAGGGGCGGAGCAAGAGGGGCAAGGCCATGTGATCACCTTCGACGACATGACCGAGCTTGTCAGCGCGCAGAGAAGCACCGCCTGGGCCGACGTCGCGCGACGCATTGCTCACGAGATCAAGAACCCGCTGACCCCGATTCAACTCTCGGCCGAGCGCATCCGCCGCAAATATGGCGACTCGATCACCAAGGACCGCGAAGTGTTCGAGCAGTGCACCGATACCATCATCCGCCAGGTGTCCGACATCGGACGCATGGTCGACGAGTTCTCGGCCTTCGCCCGCATGCCGAAGCCGGTCATGGAGCGGAACGACGTGAGAGACATCGTGCGCGAGGCCGTGTTCCTGTTCCAGGTGAGCCGGCCCGAGATCACTTTCGAGCTCGATCTCCCCGACAAGCCGGTGACGATGCTGTCCGACCGGCGTTTACTCACCCAGGCCGTCACCAATCTTGTCAAGAACGCGAGCGAGGCGATCGACACGGCGGTCGAGGCCGACCCCAGACGCACTGGAACCGGCCATGTCGTGACCAAAGTGCGCGCCAAGGGCGATCGGGTGCAGATTACCGTGATCGACAATGGGTGTGGGCTGCCCCAGGAGGACCGCCACCGTCTCGTCGAGCCGTATATGACCACTCGCACCAAGGGCACAGGGCTTGGGCTCGCCATTGTACAGCGCATTACCGAGCAGCATGGCGGAACGCTGCACCTCGCCGATGCGCCGAAGAAGAACGGGAAGATCGAAGGGGCCTCGGTGCGCCTCGACCTGCCGATGAATGATCGGGAGGAAGAGCGCGTCGAGGATGGAGGCACTGATCAAGCGTCAGCCGCCCCCGTCCAAGCCGTCAAGGCCGAGGCCGCCGAGGAGGAAGAGGGAGTAACCCATGGCGTCTGATATCCTCATCGTCGACGACGAGGCCGACATCAGGGAGTTGATCGGCGGGATTCTCGAGGACGAAGGTCACTCGACGCGGCTCGCCAAGGACAGTGACGAGACGCTGAAGGCGATCGAGGAGCGCCGTCCGTCGCTCGTCATCCTTGATATCTGGCTGCAAGGCTCGAAGCTCGACGGGCTCGAGCTGCTCGATCGCATCAAGAAGGCGCATCCCGATCTCGCCGTCATCATCATTAGCGGCCACGGCAATATCGAGACGGCGGTAGCGGCGATCAAGCGCGGGGCCTACGACTATATCGAGAAGCCGTTCAAGGCCGATCGCCTCGTGCTGATTACGGCCCGCGCGCTCGAGGCGTCGCGGCTCAAGCGCGAGAACCGCGAGCTGCGCGAGCGGAGCAGCTATTCCTTCGAGATGATCGGCCGCTCGGTCGCCATCAACCAGTTGCGCCAGGCCATCGACAAGGTGGCTCCCACCAATAGCCGCGTGCTGATCACCGGACCCTCGGGCTGCGGCAAGGAGCTCGCGGCGCGGGTAATGCATGCTAAGTCATCGCGCGCAGACGGTCCCTTCGTCGTGCTGAACGCCGCCGCTATGGTTCCCGACCGCATGGAGCTCGAGCTGTTCGGCACCGAAGAGGGTGCTGGCTTGGGCCCGCGCAAGGTCGGCGCTCTCGAGGAGGCGCATAACGGCACGCTCTATATCGACGAGGTTGCCGACATGCCGCTCGAGACGCAGGCCAAGATCCTGCGCGTCCTGGTCGAGCAGCGCTTCCAGCGACTAGGCGGCGGTCCCAAGGTGCATGTCGATGTGCGCGTGGTCTCATCGACCAGCCACGATTTGCAGAAGGAGATGTCGGCTGGCCGGCTGCGCGAGGACCTTTATCACCGCCTCAACGTGGTCCCGATCAAGGTACCGGGGCTCTCGGAGCGGCGTGAGGACGTGCCCGAGCTGGTGCGCTATTTCGTGCAGACCATCTCGGTCGCCTCGGGGCTTCCGCCCCGGCGCATCGGCGAGGATGCGATGGCCGTGCTGCAATCGCACGATTGGCCCGGCAACGTGCGCCAGCTTCGCAACAATATCGAGCGGCTGATGATTCTCGTTGGCGGCGATCCCGACTCCATCATCACCGCCGATATGCTGCCGGAGGAGATCGTTTCCCCCGTCCCTTTATCGCCAAACGGGGCAGGGGGTGAGCATCTGATGTCGCTACCTTTGCGTGACGCACGGGAGATTTTCGAGCGGGAATACCTGCTTGCCCAGGTCAACCGATTCGGCGGCAACATCTCGCGCACGGCCGAGTTCGTCGGCATGGAACGCTCCGCACTGCACCGCAAACTGCGCGCGCTAGGCGTCAATTCCAATGAAAGGAGCCCTGTCCTGCGTTAGCCGGCCGGAAGGGCTTTCTCTATCAGCCCTCTTGCTTGATTGCCTCCCAATCGCGTCTAATGTGGCGGTAAGCCGGGGCTGGGCGCGATTCCGGCACAACCGAAAGGCGTAAGCGTTGACCAAAGGGACGGGGAAGCCCATGGCGACTGAGCGCACGCAGTCACTTCAAGACACTTTTCTCAATCATGTTCGCAAGAACAAGACTCCGCTGACGATCTTTCTCGTGAATGGCGTGAAGCTGCAGGGCGTCGTGACCTGGTTCGATAACTTCTGCGTCTTGCTCCGCCGCGACGGACATTCGCAGCTCGTCTACAAGCACGCCATCTCGACCATCATGCCGGGTCAACCCATTCAGCTCGCAGACATTTCCGAGGCGGAAGGTGCCGCTGAGTAAGTAATTGCGTCCGACCGACCCGCGAGAGCTGAAGCGCAAGAAGGAGCGGATCCCGCGCGAGCCGGGGCGGCCGCGTATAGCAGGCCGTGCGAAAACGGTGGTGCTGGCGCCGGTTCTCGAGACCAAACGAGGAGGGCGAGGGCCCAGGCCGAAGGGGCGGCGCCCTACCGAGCGATCGCCGCAGGCGCGCCTCGATGAGGCGGTTGGTCTCGCCGCCTCCATCGATCTCGATGTGAAGGCGAGCGGGCTCGTGCCCATTCCGAACCCAAGGCCGGCCACTCTCTTCGGCACCGGCAAGGTCGAGGAGCTCGCGGGTCTCATCCGCGCCGAGGACGCCGAGCTCGTCATCGTCGATCATCCGCTCACTCCTGTTCAGCAGCGGAACCTCGAGACGGCATGGCACGCCAAGGTGCTCGACCGTACCGGTCTCATACTGGAGATCTTCGGGCAGCGTGCGCGGACACGGGAAGGGCGCCTCCAGGTCGAGCTCGCCCATCTCGTCTATCAGAAAAGCCGCCTGGTCAGGTCGTGGACCCACCTTGAGCGCCAGCGCGGCGGCTTCGGCTTTCTCGGCGGCCCCGGCGAAACTCAGATCGAGACCGACCGGCGGTTGATCGGCGAGCGCATCGACGTCATCCGCAAAGAGCTCGACCAGGTGAAGCGGACTCGCTTCCTGCATCGAAAATCGCGCGAGCGGGTGCCCTATCCCTCAGCCGCGCTCGTCGGCTACACGAACGCCGGCAAATCGACTTTGTTCAACGCACTCACCGGCGCCTCGGTGCTCGCCGAGAATACGCTCTTCGCGACGCTCGACCCGACCATTCGCGCTCTGTCGCTCCCCGGCGGCTCGAAGGCCGTTCTGTCCGACACCGTCGGCTTCATCTCCGAGCTTCCCACCACGCTGATCGCCGCATTCCGCGCCACGCTCGAAGAGGTGCTGCAAGCGGACCTCATCCTGCATGTGCGCGACATCGCCGACGAGGCGAGCCTTAGCCAGCGGGAAGACGTGAATGCAGTCCTCTCCGCGCTTGGGATCGATGCCGAGGCAGAGCCCGAGCGCCTGATGGAAGTCTGGAACAAGGCCGATCTTCTCAATGCCGACGGTCTGAAGCGCGCCGAGAAGGAGGCAAAGCGCGCTGGCGCCATCCTTGTCTCGGCGACGAGCGGCTACGGGTTCAAGACGCTTCTCGCCGAGATCGAGAAAAGGCTCAATCGCGCGCGCGACACGATCGAGATCGCGCTCAAGCCGGAAGAAGGCTCTCTGTCGAACTGGATCTACGAAAATTGCGAGGTGGTCGCACGATCTGATTTGGGCGAGGGGGTCACCTCGCTCCGCATTCGCGTCGCGCCGGAGAAACGCGAACGGCTCGCCCGCCTCGCCGGCCCTGCGCGGCTGCGGGCTGCATCATAACTGGCCCGCCTCAGCCCTTGCGCTCGGCTTCCTTCGCCTCGTCCCACAGTTGATCCATCTCCTCGAGCGTCGCGTCCTCGCATCGCCGGCCGTCCTTGGCAAGCACTTGCTCGATGCTTTTGAAGCGGCGAACGAACTTGACATTGGCCTCGCGCAGCGCGGCCTCCGGATCGACCTTGAGATGGCGCGCGACATTCGCCATCACGAACAAGAGGTCGCCGAACTCTTCCTTGACCTTGCTCGAACGAGCCCCGCCTGCCGCGTCGCCGTGCGCGGCAATCGCCTCCTTCAGCTCGGCGATTTCTTCCTCGGCCTTAGCGAGCACCGGCGCGAGAGACGGCCAATCGAACCCGACCTGTGCCGCACGCTTTTGCAGCTTCACCGCGCGCGTGAGTGCTGGCAGAGCAAGCGGCACGTCATCGAGACGTGAGGCCGCGCCAACGGCAGTTTCGCCGCGCTCCGCCTTTTCCTCGGCCTTGATCCGCTCCCAAACATTTCCGGTGAGAAATTCATCCCGCAGAGATCGGTCTGCGAACACATGCGGGTGACGCCGAATCATCTTCCGCGCGACGGCATCGGCTACGTCGGAGAAGTCGAAGCGCGACTGCTCTCGCGCCATCTGCGCGTGATAGACGACCTGCAACAAGAGATCGCCGAGCTCGTCCTTGAGCGCCTCGAGGTCATCACGCGCGATCGCGTCGGCGACCTCGTAAGCCTCTTCGATGGTGTAGGGAGCGATCGTCGAAAAGTTCTGCTTGACGTCCCAGGGACAGCCGCCCTCGGGGTCGCGCAAGCGCGCCATCACGACCAGAAGATCATCAAGCGTATGGCGCTTCTCGTGCGCGTTCTCAGCCATCGGGATGGGGCCAAGGGACGTTGCGGAGAGGGTGTCCGCCCGACACAAATTTACCATTGCATTCAATAGGATAGCCGATACGCGTCGGTTCGGGACCCATATCCCAGATTCGCATAAGGTATATTATGGAAAATTTATACGATGGGGAGTTGAGGGTGCGTTGCACGCTCAATGCCGCTCGTAGTGATCGCGGATCAGCCGGTCGAGCAGACGAACGCCGAAGCCCGAACCCCAGCTCCGGTTGATCTCGCTGTCGACCGAAGACATGGCCGTGCCGGCGATGTCGAGATGCGCCCACGGCGTTCCGTCCTTGATGAAGCGCTGGAGGAACTGTGCAGCGGAGATCGACCCGCCCCACTTACCTCCCGTGTTCTTCATGTCGGCGACCTTCGAGTTGATCATCTTGTCGTATTTAGGTCCGAGCGGAAGGCGCCACAGTCTCTCGCCGGTGACGCTGCCGGCTTCGCTCAGCCAAGCCGACAGCTCGTCATTGTTGCTGAACAGTCCGGCGTGCTCCTTGCCGAGCGCGACCATCACCGCTCCAGTCAGCGTCGCGAGATCGACGATCGCCTTTGGCTTGAAGCGCTCCTGCACGTACCACAGGCAATCGGCAAGGACCATGCGCCCTTCGGCGTCAGTGTTGAGCACCTCGATGGTCTGTCCGGACATCGCCGTGACGACGTCGCCCGGACGCTGGGCGCGCCCGCTCGGCATGTTCTCGACGAGGCCGATGATGCCAACGGCGTTCACCTTCGCCTTGCGCTCGGCGAGCGCCTGCATCAAGCCCACCACGCAGGCCGCGCCTCCCATGTCGCCCTTCATGTCTTCCATGCCGGCGGCTGGCTTCAGCGAGATGCCGCCAGTGTCGAAGGTGACGCCCTTGCCGACCAGTGCGATCGGCGCGCCGCCTTTCGGACCGGCGCCGCGCCACTGCATGACCACCACGTGGCTTGGCTTGTCGCTCCCCTGCCCGACGGCAAGCAGCGCGTTCATGCCGAGCCTCTGCAAAGCCTTGAGTCCGAGCACCTCGACCTGAACGCCGGACTTGGTGAGCCCCTTGGCGCGCGCGGCAAACTCCGCGGGCCCAAGCACGTTGGCGGGCTCGTTGACGAGATCGCGCGCGAGCGTCACGCCGTCGAAAATCGCGCGCGCCGCCACGAAGGCCTGGTTCGCCGCTTTGGGGTCGTCGCAATGGACGACGATCTTCTTCAGTGTACGGTCGTTTGTTTCGGCGGCGGAGCCGTTCTTCTTCTTCGCCTTGGTCTTGTACTTTTTGAACTTGTAGCCGCGCAGCAACGCCCCGAGCGCAAAGCTCGCGGCGTCGGCGCCCGTGATCTTGCCGTCGCCGCTCTCGAGGAAGACGTGGGCGACCGGCGCTTCCTTCCCGGTGAGAAGGCCCCGCACGCTGCCGCCGAGATTGAGCCAGTCCTCTTGTCCGAAGGATGCAGTCTTATCGATGCCGGCGAGAACGACCCTGGCGAATTTCAGTCCCTGCGGCGCGATGAGATCGACGAGTTGATCCTTCTTGCCCTTGAAGCCAGTGATCTCGGCGGCCTTCGCCAGCAATCCCTTCGACTTCTTGTCGAGATCTTGCGCGGCGTGGGTGAGCTTCGGCCCCTCCCCGGCAAACACCACGGCCACGCCGTCGGCGGGTGCGCTTCTAGTGGCAAAGGACAAGGCGGTCTGATCGCTCACGGGCTAACTCCTTCGGCCTCCCCGACCGTCAGGCTCCGAGCAAATCGACCGGGGAAGCACGCGGGGCTCAAATTAGCGCCGGCGCGCTCACTGGTGCAGTTCTGCAACAGCGGCGGGGAATGTGAACGACCTAGGTAAATGTTGCGCGATGCGAAAGCAAGCCATTCGGAAACGCCGAAATTCCGCCATCTTGGGCTGATGGGAATCCTATTTGGTGCCAGGGGGTTGGCATTGTTCCAAGAAGTATCAGAAGCCTGCCGGCTGGGGGCCAAACGGGGGACTTCGCGACGGCCATGACGACGCTCTTCGGCCGGTACATGTTTCGGCAGGCGGCGAACGCGTTCCTCGTCATCCTGCTCACGCTGTCGTCGGTCGTATGGCTGGCTACAGTATTGAAAGAGCTCGACTTAATCACCTCGCAAGGCCAGGGCATCCTGCTCTTCCTGCAGATGACCCTGCTCAGCCTGCCGAGCCTCGTGGCCCTCATTGCGCCGAACGCGATGCTGATGGCGTGCCTCTACACGCTCGACCGCATGAACGGCGACAGCGAGCTGATCGTGATGACCGCGGCCGGCATCCCAGTGTGGCGAATCGGCGCTCCCTTGATCGTGCTCGCGGGTCTCGTCTCCTTCGCCATCCTCATCACCAACATCTTCGTCACACCGGCGAGCACGCGCGAGCTGCGCACTTTCATCACCCAGGTCAGAGGCGATCTCATCTCGCAAGTCCTTCAGCCAGGCCGCTTTTCCAGCCCGGAGAATGGACTGACCTTCCATATCCGCGACCGCAGCCCAAACGGCGATTTATTGGGCCTACTCATTCATGACGAACGCGATCCCAAGCAGATCATGAGCTACCTCGCCGAGCGCGGGCGGATCATCAACAATGACGACGGTTCGTACCTCGTGATGTTCGATGGTTACGTGGAGCGATTGGATACAGGAACTGCAGATAAAGCGGTGCAGATTGTCGCTTTCGACCAGAACATGCTTGATCTTTCCGAGTTCGCTCCGCAGGACAGCTCGGACAAAGAGCTCAGGCCTCGCGAGCGTTATATTAGCGAGCTCATTAATTTCGGTCCTGACAGCAAGTTCTACCCGACATTCCAGGGCCAGGTGCGCTCAGAGTTGCACGAGCGCCTCTCAACCCCGCTCTATCCTCTCGTGTTCGTCTTCGTGGCCATTGCGCTTTTGGGTCACGCGCGCACCACTCGCGAGAGCCGTTGGGGGCAGATTCTCACCGCTTTCGGCCTCGCCGTGGGCTTGAGGGTAGCAGGGCTTACCGCCAACAACCTGGTCACGCTGAATGCGTGGGCCACACCCCTTGTGTATGTTATTCCGGTGGGGGCGATTCTATTTGCGGCCTATATGGCGCACGTTAGAATGTCTCCTGAATTGCGGTCCAAGTTTAGCTTCGAGCTTCGGTTCAAGCCAAAAAACATAACATTTTGGGCCGGTAGAGGGATGCGAGCGACGTGAGAGCGCAGATGCCAGGCATCAGTGCAGGCTGGACGCTTGCGCGCTACTTTTCAGCGCGCTTCTTCCTCGCCATGATGGCGATGTTCCTCGTCTGTTGCGTACTAATCTTCTTCGTCGACTTCATCGAGATGCTGCGCCGCGCGGGCAATTATGCGGGCGACATTTCCGGCTTCCTCCTCGCTTGGATCACGCTGCTGCGCCTTCCCTCCTTCTCGGAGCTCACGCTGCCCTTCGCCGTGTTGATCGGCAGCATCGGCATCTTCCTGATGCTGAGCCGAACCTCAGAGCTCGTTGTTCTGCGCGCCGCGGGAATCTCGGTGTGGCAATTCACTCTGCCGGCGATGGTGGTCGCCTTCCTACTCGGGATCGCCTTCGTGCTTCTCTACAATCCGATGGCAGCGGTGGCGCGCGGCGAAGCCGAGCGGCTTTACGGCATCGCCTTCGGCAAGGATCAATCCCTGCTCACCGCCAGCCGGAATGCAGGCGCATGGCTCCGCGAGGACGGCACTGACGGCCCAACCGTCATCCATGCCGCCGACGTTCTCAATCAGGGTCTCGAGTTGAACGGCGTCACTGCCTTCCAATACGACCGCGATCACGGTCTCACCGAGCGGATCGAGGCGAGGCGGGCAACGCTCAAAGATGGCCGTTGGGAACTCGATGATGCGTGGGTCAGTGCCGTTGGCCAGGAGCCCGCGCTCTACACGCATTATCTGCTCAGCACCTATCTCACGCCGACCCAGGTGCGCGACAGTCTCGGCACGGTGTTCTCGATCTCGTTCTGGGATCTGCCGAACTTCATCGAGATCGCCGAGCGCGCGGGACTCCCGGCCACGCAATATCGCGTGCAATATCAGCTGCTGTTGTCGCGACCCTTCCTGCTCGTGACGATGGTGCTGATCGCCGCCACCTGCTCGCTCAAGGGCTTCCGGTTCGGCAACGTTCAGATCAACGCCATTATCGGCCTCTCCGCCGGCTTTGCCTTCTTCGTGTTCTCTGAGATTTCGCGCAACTTCGCCATGGCGGGGCTCACCTCGGCGGTGGCGGCGGCTTGGGTTCCGGTGATCATCGCGGCGTCGCTCGCGCTCACCGTGCTCTTGTACAAAGAGGACGGGTGATGTTGCGCACGGGGGACAGACTGCAGAGATCGCGCCGGGCCCTGCCCGGCCTTGCCGCGTCTAAAGGGCGGTCGTCACGCGTCCTGCGTTTGCCGCTTTTTGCGTGGGTTTTTGCCTGCTTTTTCGTCCTCCTCTCCCCCTGGCAGCACGCCTTCGGCCAAGCGCAAACCTCGCTCGAGCAGATCATCAAACCCTCGAAGATCCAGTCGTCGGAACCGATGCTGCTACAGGCCGATCAGATGGTCTACGACAACGACAACGGCAAGATCACGGCGAAAGGGAACGTCGAGCTCTATTACGGCAATTACACTCTGCTCGCCGATAGCGTCGTCTACGACCGCAATGCAAACACGCTCACCGCGATGGGCAACGTGCGCATCAAGGACGCCGACGGCGCGGTGATCACCGCCGATCACATCACCCTCACCGACGACTTCCGCGACGGCTTCATCGATGCCTTGCGTCTCGTCACCAAGGACGACACGCGCATCGTCGCCCAGTCAGGCTCGAGAGAAGCCGGCAATGTTACGGTGTTCGAGAAGGGCTGGTTCACGCCTTGCAAGGTCTGCGAGGACAACCCTGACAAAGCGCCGACGTGGCGCGTACGCGCCAGCAAGATCATCCACCGACGCGATCAGGCAACCATCACTTTCCGGAACGCCTGGTTCGATTTCTTCGGCGTGCCCATGGTGTATGTGCCGTGGTTCCAGATGGCCGATCCGACCGTGAAGCGGAAGTCGGGATTTCTCATGCCGAGCTATAGCCACTCGAACGAGCTCGGCACCGTGGTGCAGGTTCCGTACTATTTCGCGCTGTCCGATCACTACGACTTCACCTTCGCGCCGATGTTCACCGAAAGCGCAGGCACGCTCCTGCTCGGCAACTGGCGGCAACGGCTGGCGAGCGGCGGCTACAATGTCGAACTGGCTGGCGTTTGGACCGACACCAACAACGCGACAAATCAGGACTTCCGCGGCAGCATCAAGACCGAGGGCAAGTTCGATCTCGACCCCTACTGGGACTGGGGTTGGGACATTACCGCAATTTCGGACGACACCTTCCGCCGCTTCTATAACCTCGACTCGCGCCTCAAGACTGACCAAGTCTCGCAGGTCTATCTCGAGGGCCTACACGATCGGAACTACATGTCGACGCGCTTCTACAGCACGAAGAGTCTGTTGTTCAGCGACGAGCCCTTCTCGGACGCGACGGTGTATCCGATCATCGACTACGACTACATCGTGAACCATCCGATCATTGGCGGCGAGCTCAGCTTCAACTCCAACGCCATGGCTTTCACCAGTCAGGACGGTATCGACACGCAACGGGCGATCGTCGAGGCCAATTGGCGGCGGCAGATGATCGACGGCATCGGTCAGGTCTACACGCCATTTGCCCAGCTTCGGGGCGATGTTTATGGCGTTGGCGGGGTGGACAAAAACGTCACCGTCACCTCAGAAGACTTCAACACCCAGGCTCCCAAGGACGGCAGCGTGTTGCGCGGGAATGCGGTGGCGGGCTTCGAGTATCGCTATCCATTCATCGCCACCACGGGAGCCGTGACGCACGTCATCGAGCCGATCGGTCAGATCATCGCGCGGCCCGCCTCGATCGGCAATCAGCAGGATATCCCGAATGAGGACGCGCTCAGCCTCGTGTTCGACGATACGCTGCTGTTCGACATCGACAAGTTCTCCGGCTACGACCGGGTCGAAACCGGCACGCGCGCCAACGTAGGTTTCCGCTATACCGCACAGCTTGCTTCGGGCTCCTACGCGCGCGCCGTCTTTGGCCAGAGCTATCAGGTCGCCGGTCAGAATGCATACAACACCGATTTCTATCGGTCGGCAGGCCTTGCCACCGACGATTCAGACTTCGTGGGCGGCTTCTACGTGCAGGCCTCGTCCTATCTCGGCTTCTCTGCCCAATCGCGTTTCGACCACGAAACGTTCGACGTCAAGCGCACGGATCTCGGGTCTTCAGCCCATTACGGCCCGGCCCAGCTCCAGGTGAACTACGCCGACGTAACTTCGGAGCCCGGCTTAGCTCTCGGTCAGCCCCGCAAGGAGATTGTGTCGTCAGGCGTTCTTGCTATGACCACCGATTGGTCGCTGCTCGGCAACATCCGCTATGACCTCGAAACGGATCAGACGATCACCGACGGTCTGGGAGTGCGCTATCAGGATGACTGCTTCACGCTCGACCTGACCTATCAGCGGTCCTTCATCCAAGATCAGGACATCAAGCCCGACGAGCGCTTCCTGGTGAACTTCATGTTGAAATATCTCGGCAGCTACCAATTCTCGACCCAGGCCGACACCAGCTTCGGGGCGACAAGTTCGGAATTGCCTTGATGCCTAAGCTTCGCATGGCCTCAGACCGCATTATTGTCGCAAAGTCGCTAGCAGGCGCGCTGCTGCTCGGCTTGGCGCTGCTCATCGCGGCTTCCGCGCTCTTGATGGTACTGCCTGAGGGCGCAAGCCATGCCGTCGCGCAGGAAGTATCGATCAAGGTCCTGGTCAACGACGACCCGATCTCCGATTACGACATCGACCAGCGCGAGCGCTTTCTCGCCATCACCACGCAACAGCAACCCTCTGCCGATCTAAAAAAACAGGCCACCGATCTCCTCGTCGACGAGCGTCTGCAAACGCAACAGGCGCGCAAGCTCGGCATCACCGCCGACGACGATGACATGATGAAGATCCTCGGCGACATGGCGCAGAAGAACAATCTCACCGTGGACGGACTTACCACCGCGCTCGGCAAGGCCGGCATCAACATCAAGACGTTGAAGGACCGCATTCGCGCGCAGCTCGCCTGGCAAGCGGTCGTGCGGCAGAAGTTCCGCCATGACGTTGACGTCGGCGATGCCGATGTGGACAAAGCTCTGGCGCAGGCCGGAGCAAGTGCAGGCCAGGAAGGCGCCGCCAGCGCGGCCCCCGCGCTGCAGCTCAGGCAAGTCAAGTTCGAGATCCCCGCAGGCGCCGACCAGAAGACCATCGCGGCCAGACTTGCCGCCGCGGAGGCGTTGCGCGCGCGATTCGACAATTGCTCCAATGTCGGCGATCTGACCAAGGGGGTCGAAGGCGCGAGCATCAAGTCTCTCGCCGACCAGCAACCCGCGTCTTTGGCTCAGCCCGCCCGGCTCCTGGTGATGAACGCCAAGATTGGCCAGATGACGCCTCCCACGCTGACTCAGTCGGCGGTCGAGATCTACGCGGTATGCGGTAAACGCACCGTGGTGGGCGACAGCAAGCTCCGCGAGGAGACAGAGCGCAAGTTGATGAACCAGGAAATGATGATCCGCGCCGAGCGGCTGCTGCGCGACCTCCGCCAGGATGCTTTCATCGAATATCGCTAGAGCCACCGATTTCGTGCTAGCCGAAGCGGCATGGCACATGCCGAAACACCGCTCGCTCTAACCATGGGCGATCCCGCCGGGATCGGGCCTGACATCACGCTGCTTGCTTGGCTCGCGCAAGCCCACGAAGCGATCCCCCCATTCGTGCTGCTTGGCGATGCGACCGTGCTCGCGGCGCGCGCGGAAGTCTTAGGACTCAAGGTCCCGATCACCACGATCGCTGAAGCCGAGGCCGCCGAAGCGCGCTTCGCTGAAGAGTTACCCGTCCTTCCGATCACCGTCGTCGGTGAGGTCATAGCGGGCCGGCCCGATATAGGTGCCGCCGCCGCCGTGCAGCACTCAATCGAGCGCGCGGTTCGATTGGTGCAGAGCGGAGAGGCGCGCGCCATCGTCACCAATCCGATCAGCAAGGCCATGCTCTATCGCGCAGGCTTCGCCTTTCCAGGGCATACCGAGTATCTCGCCGCCCTTGCCGCAAAAGACGGAGAGGCCCCGCACCCGGTGATGATGCTCGCCGCCCACTCGTTGCGCGTCGTTCCGGTCACCATCCACATCCCGCTGCACGAGGTCGTTCGCGCCTTGAGCAAGGACCTTATCCTCACGACGATCGAGATCACCGCCAAGGATCTTCGCCGCTATTTCGGCATCGCGCGGCCGCGGCTGGCCGTCAGCGGGCTCAACCCGCACGCGGGAGAGGAAGGCGGCTTGGGTCGTGAGGAGATCGACATCATCACGCCTGCCATCGAGGCCGCGCGCGCACGAGGTCTCGACGTCACGGGACCGCATCCGGCCGACACGTTGTTCCATAGCGCCGCGCGCGCCACCTATGATGCGGCGATCTGCATGTATCACGACCAGGCGCTCATTCCGTTCAAGACGCTCGCCTTCGATGACGGCGTCAACGTCACGCTCGGCCTCCCCTTCGTGCGCACGTCCCCCGATCACGGCACGGCATTCGGCATTGCCGGCACCGGCAGAGCGAGTGCGCGAAGCCTAATCGAAGCGCTTCGCCTCGCCGACGCCATGAGCCGCGCCGCAGAGGACCGCGCTTGAGCACGCCTGATGGATTGCCGCCCCTCCGCGAGGTAATCCGCGCGGCCGGCCTGTCCGCCAAGAAGAGCCTCGGCCAGAATTTCCTGCTCGATTTCAACCTGACGCGCCGCATCGCTCGCGCCGCTGGGCCGCTTGAAGGCGTAACCATCGTCGAGATCGGCCCCGGCCCCGGCGGGCTGACGCGCGCGCTTCTCCTCGAGGGCGCGTCACGAGTCGTTGCGATCGAGAGGGACGAGCGCTGCCTGCCGGCGCTTTCTGCGATCGCCGCCCTTTATCCCGGGCGGCTCGACATCGTCGCCGCCGATGCGCGAGAGATGGACTATCGGTGCGCTTGCCCTCCCCTCGCCCGCCCGCATCGTCGCCAACCTGCCCTATAGCGTCGGCACGCCGCTCCTGATCTCCTGGCTCAAGACCGAGCCATGGCCGCCTTGGTTCGACCGGCTCGTGCTGATGTTTCAGCGCGAGGTCGCAGAGCGGATCATCGCCACGCCGCGGACCAAAGACTACGGACGGCTTGCGGTCCTTGCGCAATGGCGCACACGCCCGCGCATTCTCTTCACCTTGCCGGCCGAGGCATTCACGCCGCGACCCAAGGTGGATTCAGCTCTCGTCGAGTTCATCCCCAGAGACACGCCGGAGCTTGCTTGCGACGTCAATCAATTGGAAAAGGTCACCGCCGCCGCCTTCGGCCAGAGGCGCAAGATGCTTCGCTCCTCGCTCCGCCAGATTACCAAAGACAGCGAGGCGTTGCTCGAAAGTCTCGGCATCGCGCCGACGGCACGCGCCGAGGAACTCGACGTCGCCGCGTTCTGCCGCATCGCCAACGCCCTTCCCTACGGCTAGAGCTGGGCGAGCAAGTTTTGGACGAAGCCCCTCAGTCCCGTCAGCCGCGAGCGGCGCAAGCGCTCCGCGGCGAGGATCGCACGCACGGCGGCGACAGCCTGCTCGATGTCGCTGTTGACCACCACGTAGTCATATTTGTCCCAGTGCTGGATCTCGTTGCTCGCGCCGAGCATCCGTCTTTTTACGATCTCTGGAGGATCCTCGGCGCGTACATTGAGGCGCTGCTCGAGGTCGGAAGCCGAAGGCGGCAGAATAAACACAGTCACTACATCGTCGCCGGCTTTGTCGCGCAAGCTCTCTGCCCCTTGCCAATCCACGTCGAACAGCACGTCGCAGCCCGCCGCGAGTGCCTGCTCGACGGGCTTGCGCGTGGTCCCATAGAAATTGTCGAACACCACGGCCCATTCGAGAAACTCACCCTGGTCACGCATGCGCGTGAAGGCGTCGCGATCCACGAAGTGATAGTCCCGCCCCTCCGTCTCTCCTTTGCGCTTCTTGCGCGTGGTATGCGAGACCGACATGGCAATGCCCGGCTCCTCATCGCAGAGCCGGCGCGCGATCGTGGTCTTGCCCGCACCTGACGGCGAGGACAGCACCAACATGATCCCTCTCCTCGCGATGGGCGTCTCCATGCTCCGCCTCACTCGATGTTCTGGACCTGCTCGCGCAACTGATCGATTACAGTCTTGAGCTCGAGCCCCGTTCGGCTGATCTCGACATCAGAGGCCTTCGAGCAGAGCGTGTTCGCCTCGCGATTGAACTCCTGCGCCAGGAATTCGAACTTCCGCCCGACCGGCTGATCGCTTCCGATCAGCTCATTTGCTGCGGCGACGTGCGCCCGCAAACGGTCGAGCTCCTCCTGGATGTCGGCCTTGGCGGCAAGCAGCAGAGCCTCCTGATGCAACCGGTCGGGATCGAGCGCCGATGCCCCCTCGGTGAGACGGGCGATCTGCTCGGCAAGCCGCGTGGCGATCGCTTCTGGCTGGCGAGCGGCGGCATTGGTCGCGCGTTCGACCAGGCTCCCGATTGTGGCAAGCTGCTTCTCGATGACGCGCTCAAGCCGCTGCCCTTCGCTCGTCCGCGCGGCGACGAGTTGATCGAGCGCGTTCGCGAGCCCGGCGATAAGGGCATGGAACAGCGCCGCTTGCGCCTCCTCGCTCTCTTCGGCCTCGACCGCTTCGACCACGCCGCGCAGGGAAAGCAGCGTGTCGAGACGCGCCGCCTTCAGCTTCGTTAGCTTTTGCGCCCGATCAGCAACCTCATGCGCCTGGGCGAGCGCCGCCTCGTTCAGGCGGATTTCGGTCTGTTTTCCCTCGCGTTTGACCGCGAGATTGATGGTGCAGTTGCCGCGCGAAAGCTTCTCCTGGCAAAGGCCGCGCGCCTTGATCTCGAGCGCTTCGAAGCCGGAGGGGAGCCGTAAGCGAAGATCGAGATTGCGGCCATTGACGCTGCGCGCTTCCCACGACCAGCTCGTGTCTCCGTGCACGCCTTCGGCGCGGGCAAAGCCGGTCATGCTCTTCAGGGTCATGGCGCGTCCTGAGCTTACCAGAGGGAAGCCTGCTCGGCCGCACTTATAGCCGAGTCGGGAAGCGTTTCGGATCGGAAGCTATGCTTAGCGTTTCGGATTGCGGATTGGTCTTGGCACCGCCTCACCCTTAGCTCCGGCCGCGGGGGGCGATGTCTCGGCGGTCGGCATCGCACCTGGCGACGCGCCGGTGAAAAACTCCGGATCGGCAAAGGCTCCCGGCATGTCAGCGGCGACGCTGGCACCGGCGGCAGAACCGGTCTCGGCGGGAGCCGCCGATGCGTTCTTGGCCGCAGGCGCGGTAGCGGGCGCTTCTCCCTCACCGGTCGCCGCCAAAGCCGCAGCCTTGGCGGCAGCCTCCTCCGCTTCCTTGGCCCTGATCTCACGCTCGACCTTACGCCACTTCACGACATTCTTATTGTGCTCTTCGAGCGAGGCCGAAAAGATATGACCGCCGGATCCGTCGGCAACGAAATAAAGGTCTTTCGTCTTGGCAGGCTTCAGCACCGCCTCGATCGCTGCGCGTCCGGGGGAGGCGATCGGCGTCGGAGGTAACCCATTGATCTTATAAGTGTTATACGGCGTGTCGCGGTCGAGCTCGTCCTGCTGGATAGGATGATCGAGCACACCCTTGCCACCCACCAAACCATAGATGATGGTCGGGTCCGACTGCAGGCGCATGTTCTTGCGAAGCCTGTTCTGGAACACGCTCGCGATGTGCGGACGCTCGTCGGCCCGGCCGGTTTCCTTCTCCACGATCGACGCCAGCACCAGGGCCTCTTCCGGCGTCTGCACGACGATGTCAGGGTCACGTTCTTCCCATATCTTGGCGAGGAACTTCGCCTGAGCCGCCCGCATGCGCTCGATGATGTCCTGGCGGGTGTCGTCGCGGCCGAATTTGTAGGTGTCGGGCAGTAGGCTGCCCTCCGCTGGGATCTCGGTGATGTCGCCATGGAGA
Source organism: uncultured Alphaproteobacteria bacterium (assembly GCA_963742355.1). Lineage (GTDB taxonomy): Bacteria > Pseudomonadota > Alphaproteobacteria > Rhizobiales > Methyloligellaceae > Methyloceanibacter. Next base: position 245,452 of record CAVULQ010000013.1, read on the forward strand.
TCAGGATTTGCCCTGATTTTCTCGACGATCTGCTGAGAAGTCAGCCCCTCGGCCAGCGTCACCTTGTGTTCGATCGACCTGCCCTGGACGAGAGTATCGAGCACCTCCCGCATGGTCGCGTTCTTGCGGAACTCGTACTCGCCAGCCTTCACGTTTCCCGTCCCCCTGAGATACTTGAAATAAAGAATGCTGGTCATGAAGATAGGTCGATCGTCGATCACTCCCTCCCGTTCGAGCCGCTCCGACATGACGCTGACCCCCTCGCCCTTCGGCACGGCAAACACGATCGATGTGCCGAGCGGCCCCGGCTTGTCGAATTGCACCTTCACGAAGGAGTAGAGGCCGAGCGCAAGACACGCCAAAACAAAGACGAAGCTCACGAGCCCATCGAGCATGCTGAGGAAGGGATGCGAATGATCTTCGGGCGGCTCGCGGTCGGGGAGCGGCGGAGGACGCATCGGCTCGAGCGTCTCGGTGGGGCTGCGCGGGGCAAGCGACACCGGATGCCGGCCGTGAGGACCAGCCGGAACGAGTTCCCCGTGCTCCCGATTGTCGTTGGCCGTCGACGCAAAGTCCCTGGTCAATGACATTGCTGACACGTCCCTGGCGCGAAAGACCCTAACCAAGTTAAGTCGAAATATGGCGAAAGGGAGGTTCGCCTTGCCATCTTGGACCGGTCAGGAGGCGTATCGGCGCATGATCAGCGAGGCATTGGTCCCGCCGAAACCGAAGGAGTTCGAGAGCACAGTATCGATGGTTCGCCGCCGCGCCTGGTGCGGCACGAGGTCGATGGCCGTGGCGACCGACGGGTTGTCGAGATTGAGCGTGGGCGGAGCGATATTGTCGCGGATTGCGAGCACCGAGAAGATCGCCTCGACGGCGCCGGCTGCGCCGAGCAAATGCCCGATCGCCGACTTGGTCGACGACATCGACACTTTACCCGCCGCGTTGCCGAACAGCCGCTCAACCGCGGCAAGCTCGATCTCGTCGCCCATCGGCGTCGAGGTCCCATGCGCGTTGATATAGTCGATATCGGCGGGCTCGATGCCGGCGCGCTTCACTGCCGCCACCATGCAGCGATAGGCACCGTCGCCATCCTCGGCCGGAGCGGTGATGTGGAACGCATCGCCCGAAAGCCCGTAGCCGACGATCTCGGCATAGATGTGCGCGCCCCTCGCTTTGGCGTGTTCGAGCTCCTCGACCACCACCATCCCGGCCCCCTCGCCCATGACGAAGCCGTCACGGTCACGGTCGTAGGGGCGCGAGGCCCGCTGTGGTTGATCGTTGAAATTGGTCGACAGCGCTCGGCAAGCGGCGAAGCCGGCGAGCGCCAAACGGCACACGGGCGACTCGGTCCCGCCCGCAAGCATCACGTCGGCATCGCCGAGCGCAACCAAACGCGAGGCATCGCCGACGGCATGCGCGCCCGTCGAGCAGGCTGTCACCACCGCGTGGTTCGGACCTTTGAGTCCATGTTCGATCGAGACATACCCCGCCGCCAGATTGATCAGGCGTCCCGGAATGAAGAACGGGCTCACCCGGCGCGGCCCCTTCTCGGCGAAGAGGAGCGAGGTCTTCTCGATTCCCTGCAAGCCGCCGATGCCGGAGCCGATCAAGACGCCGGTGCGGATCTGATCCTCATAGGCGACGGGCGTCCAGCCCGCATCCTTGAGCGCCTGCGTTGCAGCGCCCATGGCATAGATAATGAAGTCGTCGACCTTGCGCTGCTCCTTGGGCTCCATCCAATCGGTCGGATTGAAGGTGCCGTCGCTGCCATCGCCCTTCGGCACCTGGCACGCGACCTGGCAGGAGAGATCCGAGACGTCGAAACTCTCGATGCGACGCGCCGCGTTCCGCCCTTTGAGCAGACGCTCCCACGCAATCTCGTGGCCGCAGCCGAGCGGCGAAACAAGACCCAAGCCTGTAATGACGACACGTCGCATCGCGCTTTTGCCGTGATCCTCGCGGGAACTGCTATCGAGCCGGTAGGGCTACTTTGTCACGACATTGGGCGGCTCTCGGCCGCCGAGGCGAAGTCGCGTCAAGCGGCAGTATTCTTCTCCAGGAACTTGATGGCGTCGCCGACGGTCAGGATCGTCTCTGCGGCATCGTCGGGGATCTCACAGCCGAACTCCTCCTCGAAGGCCATGACGAGCTCGACGGTGTCGAGGCTGTCGGCTCCGAGGTCGTCGATGAAGCTCGCATTCTCGGTGACCTTGTCGGCCTCGACCCCGAGATGCTCCACCACGATCTTCTTTACGCGCTCCGAGATATCGCTCATTTCCGCCTCACCGTCCCTTGCTTTCAGTCCTTAGGCCTCGCACGTCCCCCCGAGCTGCGGCTCACGGCCTGACGCACCCCCGAGCGGTAAGTTTTATGAGGGTTGATCGCGGTGGGATTGTCTTTTGTCAAGCCCCCACTAAGCGGCCGCTTGGGTACCATATTTTACAAGACTTTGCCAGAAGCCCCGGCCGGGGGAAGACCGCTTGCCAGAATTGCTGAGATCAGTCCCCCAAGTCTTTGCCTTACCACGCTTACATCATCACCATTCCACCGTTGATATGCATCGTTTCGCCCGTGATATAGCCGGCTTCGTCGCTGGCAAGGAAAACCACCGCCGCCGCCACATCCTCGGGCTTGCCGAACTTCTGGGCTGGGATGGCGGCGGCAATAGCCTCGACTTGCTTCGGCGTCAAGGCATCGGTCATGGGGGTCGAGATGAAGCCAGGGGCGATGCAATTGGCGGTGATGCCGCGGGAAGACACCTCGCGGGCGAGCGACTTGGTCATGCCGACGAGTCCGGCCTTTGAAGCGGCATAGTTCGGCTGCCCCGGATTGCCGAGCACGCCCGAGATCGAGGCGATATTGACGATGCGGCCCGCGCGGCGGCGCATCATATTGCGCAAGATCGTGCGGATCAGCACGAAGACCGAGGTGAGATTGACGGCGATGACGTCGTCCCACTCCTCGTCCTTCATGCGCATGAACAGATTGTCGTGGGTGATGCCGGCATTGTTGACGAGGATGTCGACCTGGCCGAGCGCCTTCTCTGCCTCTTCGCCGAGCTTGACCACCGCCGCGCGATCACGGAGGTCGCAAGGAAGCACGAACACGCGGCTGCCGAGCTCGGCGGCAAGCGCGTCGAGCTTCTCTTTGTTGGTGCCGGAGATCGCAACGCTAGCACCCTGAGCATGTAGCGCCTTGGCGATCGCCCCGCCGATTCCGCCCGAAGCGCCGGTGACGAGCGCGCCCTTGCCTTTAAGGTCGAACATCGAACTCTCCCTTTCCTAGCTCGAGAGCGCCGCAGCGGCTGCTTCAAGCTCTTCTTGCGTGCCGACGCTGCGCGCCTCGATGCCGTCAAAGCGCCGCGCAATTCCCGTGAGCACCCGCCCGGCCCCAATCTCATAAACGGTGCTTGCTCCATTCGCCTTGAGAAACAGCATCGTCTCCCGCCAGCGCACCATGCCCGTCACCTGCTCGACGAGGCGCGCCCTGATCGCCTCCGGGTCCGAGATTGGGCTGGCGAGCACATTGGCGATAAGAGGAACGGCGGGCGTCTTGATCTCGACGTCTTGCAATGCACCGCGCATGACCTCTGCCGCGGGTTTCATCAAGGCGCAATGGAAGGGCGCGCTCACCGGAAGCAATACCGCACGGCGGGCGCCGAATTTCGGCGCGAGCGCGACGGCACGCTCGATCGCCTCCTTGGCACCTGAGATCACCACCTGACCTGGCGCATTGTCATTGGCGGCCTCGCAGACCTGGCCTTGCGCCGCAGCCTTGGCGAGCTCTTGCGCCTTGTCGAGATCAGCCCCGAGCAGCGCGGCCATGGCCCCTTGGCCGACCGGCACCGCCTCCTGCATCGCCCGCCCTCGCGTCTTGAGCAGCCGCGCCGTGTCGGCGAGGCTGAGCGCACCCGCGGCGGCAAGCGCCGAATATTCGCCAAGCGAATGACCTGCCACGTAAGCGACGCGATCCTTGAGCTTCACGCCCTTGCTCTCGGCCAACACTCTTATCGCCGCGAGCGACACGGCCATCAGAGCGGGCTGAGCATTCTCGGTGAGCGTTAGCTTGTCCTCCGGCCCCTCCCACATCAGCCGCGACAGATCCTGGCCGAGCGCCTCGTCGACCTCGTCGAAAACCGCACGCGCGGCGGGATAAGCCTTGGCGAGATCGGCTCCCATGCCGACGGCTTGGCTCCCTTGGCCCGGGAAAATGAAGGCGATGCTCATGCTGGAAGCTGCGCAAGGATTTAGTGGAAGGTCGCGGCCAAAGACACTGTTTCAATCTTTTCTGTCAAGCGAGCCGGCGTGCCGGCGCGCTTCTGACTGATGTCAGACCGCGCGGAAAAGTCACGCTTCTCCTGAACCACGCGTGCTAGAAGGTCGTTCCGCTATAAGCTCCATGAGACCCCATACGATCTGCTCGTGCCGAAGGGAGAATTCGCCATGAACCGCGCAAAGCTTGTCGGCGCGCTTGCCGCTACCGTCGTCTTGACCACAAGCCTACCGCTGCTGGCCGAGCCGCTGACCTGGCCGTGGAAGAGCAAGACGCCGTCAGATCCGGCTCTGGTTAACCTTTACAGCGTCGAGGACGTGACGGTCACCATCAGCAAGTCCGACCCTCCTCTGGTGACGATTAGCGTGTCCGCCTCTGCACCAACCTCGAACTTCACCGAGTTTCAGCTCAACCCCCGCGTCGGCGATCCTAACGACCTCATCTTCGCCTTCGACGCCAAGGGGCGTCCGCCGCAGGATTTCACCACTCAGGTCATCACGCCGGTGACCTTCACCGCCGAATATACCGGCGCGCCAATCGAGAAGGTTGGGGTCGTCGAGGTGTACGGCACGTCGAACTGCAAGGCGTTCTCGGTGAAGGACAACAAGGCAGTCGAGTGCACCTCCAAGTCAGTCCCGCAATAGCCAGGACGGCGGCGGGGCCGCCCTCGCCGGTCTTGCAAAGTCCACGCGAAGCCTTATAAGACCGCCACCAGCAACCGCTCCGGTCGGAGGCTGAACGGAGGACCGCGCAACAACTCGCTAAGCGAGCGGCGCGGCAGGCGTAAAGCCGACCTCCCGTGTCTCCGCTCTCAAGGGTCTCTTGGGCCTTTCCTTCTAAAGCGCCCATGCGAGGCTTAGCGCCGGAGCTAACGACGAAGGAAAGGCAATCCATGCCTCTTTACGAGCATGTATTCCTGGCACGCCAGGATATCTCGCCCCAGCAGGTCGAAGGCCTCGTCCAGGGCTTTCGCACGCTCCTCGAGGAGCAGGGCGGCAAGATCGGCAAGACCGAATATTGGGGACTGAGGTCCCTCGCCTACCGCATCAAGAAGAACCGCAAGGCGCATTACGAGCTTTTGAATATCGATGCCCCACCGGCCGCCGTTACCGAGCTCGAGCGGCAGATGCGGCTGTCGACCGATATCATCCGCTTTCTGACCGTTCGCGTGGACGAGCATGAGGCGGGCCCCTCGCCCATGATGCGCCGCTCGGACCGCGACGAGCGCGATGGCCGTGGCGAGCGAGGCGACCGCGGGGATCGTGGCGATCGCGACGGACGCCGCGGCGGACGGCGAGAGTTCCGCGACCGTGACCGCGATTACACCCCACGCGAGGCGCGTGTGCCGGTCGACACGCCCGTTGACTCGTTCGAAGGCGGGGAGAATTCGTGATGAGCATGACCCAAGTTCAGGCCCGCCGGCCTTTCTATCGTCGGCGCAAGACCTGCCCCTTCTCCGGCGATAAGGCGCCGAAGATCGACTACAAGGACGTGAAGCTGTTGCAGCGCTACGTGTCCGAGCGCGGCAAGATGGTCCCAAGCCGGATCACCGCCGTGTCGGCCAAGAAGCAGCGGGAACTCGCTCGCGCAATCAAGCGCGCGCGCTTCCTCGGCCTCTTGCCCTATCTCATTCAGTAGAGGGAGGTTCGGGCACCTTCGTCTGAACTCTAGGCTCTAGGTGAAGTTGGGGTGGGCGCTCCCCTCCCCTAACCGCTCTTGAAGGAGACGGGACAGCGCAAATGCCAACACCTCTCATCATCGGCGCGGGTTCGGGACTCGTCTCGGCGGCGCTGTTCGCCTCGGCGGCGACCGCGACTGCGCTTGCAGGCGTGCTGTTCTATCTTGCGCCGCTTCCGCTTTGCCTCGCCGGACTCGGCTGGGGCGGCATGGCCGCGCTCGTCTCGGCCATCGCCGGCACGATCGTGATCGCAGTGAGCCTCGGTCCGGCAACAGCTGCGATCTTCGCGCTGTCGATCGCAGCACCTGCGGCGCTCTTGACGCATCTTGCGCTTCTGACTCGCCCAGTCGCCACGCCCCAAGGCCATGTCACCCAGGCGGTTGAATGGTATCCGCCCGGACGGCTCGTCGGTTGGGCCGCGATCATGGCGGGCGCGCTCGCGGCCATCCTCGTGCTCATCCTTGGCTACGACCAGGAGGCTTACAAAGAGACGATCCGCCAGATGCTCGACCACAGCGCGCTGAAGGAACTCGATCATGACGGCACGCTGTTCACCGAGGAGACCATCGCCAGCATGGCGGCCATGATCGCACGCGCTCTTCCGGCTGCCTTTGCTATCGTCTGGCTGACCATCACCTTGTTCAATCTCTGGATGGCCGGACTGATCGTGAATTCATCGGGACGCGCGCTCAGGCCTTGGCCCGACTTCCACGCGCTCGAGCTGCCGAATGCGCTTGTGCCGATCTTCGCTGCAGCACTGCTCGTATCTTTCGTGCCGGGCTTGCCGGGCCTCATTGCCACGGGCTTCGCCGGAGCGCTCCTGTTCGCCTTCGTGTTGCAAGGGCTAGCGGTAATCCATGTCTATAGCCGCGGCGTGCCGTTCCGCGCGTTGCTGCTCACCGCCGTCTATCTCGGAATTTTGCTGCTGGGTTGGGTTGCCATCGCCGTCGCCATTGTCGGCATCGGCGAGCCGGTGTTTCGCCTGCGCGAGCGCGGCCAGCCACCCTCGACCGGCGGAACGGTCTAACAAGGATGCAAAGATAGGAGTCTCACACCATGCAAGTCATCCTGCTCGAGCGCATTGGGCGCCTCGGCCAAATGGGCGACGTCGTCACCGTCAAGGACGGCTTCGCGCGCAACTTTCTCCTGCCGCAGGGCAAGGCTCTCCGCGCCACCGAGGCCAATCGGAAGCGCTTCGAACGCGAGAGGGCTCAGCTCGAGGCGCGCGATCTCGAGCTCAAGACCGAGGCCGCAGCCGTGTCCGGCAAGCTCGACGGCCAGAGCTTCACCGTCATCCGCCAAGCCGGCGACACGGGTCAGCTCTACGGCTCGGTCTCGACCCGCGACATCGCCGCTGCCATCACCGAGGGTGGTTTCTCCATCGAGCGGCACCAAGTGCTGCTCGACCGGCCGATCAAGACGCTCGGCGTGCATGCCCTCCGCATCGCCCTTCATGCCGAGGTCGTTCCGCACGTCACCATCAACGTCGCCCGCTCGACTGACGAGGCTCAGCGCCAAGCGAGAGGCGAATCCGTCACCGCCAAGGCCATGAGTGAGGCGGAGGAGGACGCGGAGGCCGCTAAGCGCGTCGCCGAGGCCCTGTTCGAGGCGGGCGCCGCCCCTGCCGAGGAGGGCGCTGAGGAAGAGGCCGACGCGGGCGAGGCGGAATAGGCCTCCCGACCCCACGAATAGGCTCGTCATGCCGGGCCGCCTGCCGCGCATCGACGTCTTCGCCACTAGCAAGGCGCTAATCCGTGGATGGCCCTGCCAAGCCCGGTCATGACAGCCTTATGTTTCACTTGTGGGCGCAGCAGCGATGTCCCCGCTGTTCACAGACCTGACATATAGCTAAGCGCGGAGTTTGGGTTACGGTTGCTCATGAGCACGGCACTGATTCTCCCAAGACCGCAGCCGGAAACGCCGGTTTTCCGCGCACCTCCGCATAATCTCGAGGCTGAGCAGGCCCTGCTCGGCGCAATCCTCGTCAACAACGAGGCGATCGATCGCGTCTCGAGCTTCCTGAAGCCCACCCATTTCTATGACGCTCTGCATGCGCGCCTCTACGAGGCGACCGCGAAGCTGATCCTTGGCGGCAAGCGGGCGACCCCGATCACGCTCAAGACCTTCTTTCAGGCCGAGGCGCCTGTCGGCGAGCTGACCGTCCCACAATATCTCGGGCGGCTTGCCGCGAACGCCACCACCATCATCAATGCCGAGGATTACGGGCGCACCATCTACGACCTCGCCATCCGCCGTCAGCTCATCGGGATCGGCGAGACGATGGTCAACACCGCTTTCGATTCGCCGATCGACGCCGAGCCGTCGGTGCAGATCGAGAGCGCCGAGCAGCAGCTTTACGAGCTGGCAGAGACCGGCAAATACGGATCGGGCTTCGAGCCGTTCTCCTCCGCTCTGACCGATGCCATCGACATGGCGGCCAATGCCTATCGGCGCGACGGCGGCTTGTCGGGTCTCGCCACCGGCTTCACCGACCTCGACCACCGCATGGGCGGCCTCCAACCCTCTGACCTCATCATCATCGCCGGGCGGCCCTCGATGGGGAAGACGGCACTTGCTACCAACATCGCCTATCACGTGGCGAAGACCTATCGGCGCGACAGCCAGAATGACAACATCGTCGATGGCGCGGTGGTGGGCTTCTTCTCGCTCGAAATGTCGGCAGAGCAGCTTGCGACCCGCATCATCTCGGAGCAGGCCTATATCCCCTCAGAGCGCATCCGCCGCGGCCGCATCGATTCCGACGAGTTCGACCGCATCGTTGAAGTCTCCCAGGAGCTGCAGAACCTTCCGCTTTATATCGACCAGACCGGCGGCATCACCGTGGCTCAGCTTGCGGCGCGGGCGAGGAGGCTGAAGCGCCAGCGGAGCTTAGGCTTCATCGTGGTCGACTATCTCCAGCTTCTGTCAGGCTCATCGAAGCGCGCCGCCGAAGGGCGCGTGCAGGAGGTCTCCGAGATCACCACGGGATTGAAGGCGCTCGCCAAAGAGCTGCATGTGCCCGTGCTTGCGCTCTCCCAGCTCTCACGCCAAGTCGAGCAGCGCGAAGACAAGCGGCCGCAACTCGCGGATCTGCGCGAATCCGGCTCGATCGAACAGGATGCCGATGTGGTATTGTTCGTGTTCCGCCAGGAATATTATCTCGAGCGAAGTCAACCCCGCGAGAACACCGAAGAGCACCGCAAGTGGCAGGAAGAGATGGACATGGTGACCGGGAAGGCCGAATTGATCATCGGCAAGCAGCGGCACGGTCCCACGGGCACGGTGACGCTCCAGTTCACGCCGGAATTCACGCGGTTCGGCAATCTCGCCGCGTCGGAGCGCCTGCCGGAGCGGCGGGAGTGACGGGCGCGAGCCCGCTCCCTTCCACATCGCACGACGATATCGAGGATGCGGGAGAAACCGCAATCCTCACCATCGATCTCGGCGCGCTCGCCGCCAATTATCGCCGCTTGCGCGAGCTCGCCGCGCCCGCCGAGTGCGCCGCCGTAGTCAAAGCCGACGCCTATGGTCTCGGCATGACGGAAGCGGCACCCACGCTTTGGCGCCAAGGCTGCAGGACCTTCTTCGTGGCAACGCCGGATGAGGCGTGCGCGCTCCGCAAGCTCCTTCCCCAAGCGGTCATCTATGTGCTCGCCGGGCTCATGCCGGGCACAGCTGAAATGTTCCGCAAGATACAATCTCCGCCCGGTGCTGAACAGCGCCGAGGAGATCGGGGAATGGGCGAGCTACTCGGCAAGCGTGGGAGAGGCTCTCCCTTGTGCGGTGCATATCGACAGCGGCATGAATCGCCTCGGCCTCTCTGCGGCCGAGGTCGATTCCGTCGCGGCCGCACGCGATCTCTGGTCTGCCTTCACGCTCTCGCTGGTGATGAGCCATCTCGCCTGCGCCGATGAGCCCGAGCATCCGAAGAGCGAAACACAGCGCAAGGTCTTCGATCGGCTCCGCGCGCGCCTGCCGAAGGCGTTAGCAAGTCTCTCCAACTCTGCCGGCATGCTCCTTGGCCACACTTATCTTTATGATCTGGTGCGGCCGGGCATCGCGCTTTATGGCGGCAAGCCTCAGAGAAGCGGGCCGCACGCCTTCGCACCAGTGGTTCATCTCATGGGCCGCATCCTCCAAGTGCGCGATGTGCCACCGGGCGAAACCGTTGGCTATGGCGCGACGCGAACGCTGAAACGGCCCTCGCGCGTCGCCATCGTCTCGGTAGGCTATGCCGATGGCTTCTTCCGCTCCCTCTCGACCAGCGACGGAGAGACCGGTTTCGTCGCCTATGCCGGTCCCCATGCAGCCCCGATCCTCGGCCGCGTCTCGATGGACCTCATCACCGTCGATGTGACGGAGGTGCCAGAAGCGTTCTCGGCCCGCGGCCGATGGGTCGAGTTGATGGGACCGCACGTCACCGCGCAAACCGTTGCCCATCACGCCGGCACCATCGACTACGAAGTGCTGACCAATCTCGGCGCCCGCGCCTTCCGGCGCTATATCGGTAGCTAGCTCTCTCATGGCCAAGATCTCGCGAGCCTTCGTCTGCCAGGCCTGCGGCGCGGTGACTGCCCGCTGGTCGGGCAAATGCGCCTCGTGCGGCGAGTGGAATTCGATCATCGAGGAGGCAACCCCTTCCGGCTCCCCCGCCCTCGTGGCTATCAAAGGCGGCAAAGGGCGGAGCGGGGGCAGGCTCGCCTCCTTCGAGACGCTCTCCCAGGCAACGGCAGATGCGCCACGTCTGCCGACCGGCATCGCCGAGCTCGACCGCGTGCTCGGCGGTGGGCTCGTGCCGGGGTCTGCCGTGCTGGTCGGCGGCGATCCCGGCATCGGCAAGTCGACGCTTCTGCTTGAGGCTGCCGCCAAGCTTTCCGGAACTGGCGCCCGCGTGGTCTACCTCTCGGGCGAAGAGGCGACGGCCCAAGTGCGCATGCGCGCCAAGCGTTTGGGGCTCGAGCGAGCGGACGTCGCGCTCGGCACCGAGACCAACCTCGCCAATATCATCGCCACGCTCGCAAGCGCGGCACCCCCTGCTCTGGTCGTGATCGACTCGGTGCAGACGCTTTGGTCTGAGAATATCGAGGCGGCGCCTGGCACTATCTCCCAACTTCGCGGCTGCGCGTCAGCTCTAATCAGCCATGCCAAGGGCAGCGGCTCAACCCTTGTCCTCGTCGGCCACGTGACCAAAGACGGCCAGATCGCCGGCCCCAAAGTCATCGAGCATATGGTGGACACGGTGCTCTATTTCGAAAGCTTGAGCGGACACCAATTCCGCGTGCTGCGCGCCGTGAAGAATCGCTTCGGCCCGACCGACGAGATCGGCGTCTTTGAGATGCGCTACGAAGGACTGAAGGAGGTCGAGAATCCCTCGGCACTTTTCTTGAGCGATCGCGACCGTGGCGCACCGGGGACTGCGGTCTTCGCCGGCATGGAGGGTACGCGACCGATCCTTGTGGAGATTCAGGCCCTGGTCGGACCTTCGGCTCTCGGCACACCCCGCCGCGCTGTCGTCGGCTGGGATCCCAACCGCCTGGCCATGCTGATCGCAGTGCTCGAAGCCCGCTGTGGCGTGAGGCTCGCCGCCCACGACGTCTATCTGAATGTGGCAGGCGGCCTCAGATTGACAGAGCCAGCCGCCGATCTCGCCGCGGCAGCGGCGCTGCTCTCCTCCTTCACGGGACGGCCCGCCCCCGACGACATTGTCTATTTCGGGGAGGTCAGTCTCACCGGCGCAGTCCGGGCCGTTGGCCATATGGATCAGAGACTTAAGGAAGCGAAGAAGCTCGGCTTCGCACGTGCCGCCGTTCCTGCCGTGGCAGGCGAGAGGGAGGCCGATGGACTGAGAACTCATGCCGATTTCTCAGTTGGATGAACTTGTTGGATGGTTCGGCGGCCCTTCAGGGGAGGAGCTTTAGGGCCTCACCGCGTTGCCCAAAAAAAGCCCTGCGACAATCAGACGGGCGCCGCCGTTGTGCCATTGCGCGGACCGGGCCATTCGTGCTTCATCGCCGGGAATCGTGATAGTGTCCGCTCGCCCGTCGGAGGAGCCTTCGCGCCATGCCCATCTCCTGGCTCGATATCATTCTGATCGTCATCATGCTGATCTCGGGTTTCCTCGCCATGGTGCGCGGCTTTACGCGCGAGGTTCTGTCCGTCTTCTCCTGGGCCGTGGCCGCCGTTGCCGCGCTTTATCTGACCCCGAAATACTACACCGTCCTCCAGCCTTACATCGACAAGCCGAGCATTGCCCAGATCGTGTTTGCCGCCGCGGTTTTCGTCGTCTCGCTGGTCGTGGTAAGCCTCATCACCTTCCGCATCTCCGACAAGGTGCTCGATAGCCGGGTCGGCGCGCTCGACCGCACGCTCGGTTTCATCTTCGGATTGGCGCGCGGCTTCCTGCTCGTCGCCATCGTCTTCATCCTCTTCACCGCGCTCGCCCGCGATCAGCCGGAGTGGGTGCGCAACGCGCGGTCTTACCCCATTCTTCAGCAGACCCAAGTCGCGATCGAATCCCTGCTCCCGATGAACCCGGAGCAATATCTGCCAACTCACGAGGACCAGGGCGGTTCGCAGCCTGAAACACAACCCGAGGGCCAGCCGCCGGAAACGCCCAGTGAAGGCGCCCCCGCCCCGCCCGATCAGAAGTCGTGAGGAAACGCGTCAGTTAAGTCAGTAAGGAGAGTGTAACGGTCTTTAGGCCATTGAAGCGCTTCTCGGGGCGCCTATTTACATCAAGGAGGCGGACGCCCGTGGCAGAGCAAACTGACGTTAACGATCCCGACTTGAGTTGGCTCGAAGAGGACCGGCTCCACGAGGAATGCGGGGTCTTCGGCATCTTCAACCACCCCGACGCCGCCGCGCTTACCGCGCTCGGCCTGCACGCCCTTCAGCATCGTGGCCAAGAAGCCGCGGGCATCGTCAGCTTCGACGGCGCCCATTTCCATACCGAGCGCCGCGTCGGGCTGGTCGGCGACCATTTCACCTCGCGCCCGGTGATCGAGCGCCTCAAGGGCGACGTGGCAATAGGCCATGTGCGCTATTCGACGTGCGGCGACCCGGTCCTGCGTAACGTGCAGCCCCTCTTCGTCGATCTCGATTCTGGCGGATTCTCGCTTGCCCATAACGGCAATCTCACCAACGCACTCACCTTGCGCGACTGGCTGATCAAGAAGGGCGCCATCTGCCAGTCGACCACGGACACCGAGGTGATCCTGCACCTCGTCGCGCGAAGCGAGAAACGGCGCTTCGTCGAGAAATTCATCGAGGCCCTGCTCCAGGTGGAAGGCGCTTACGCTTTTGTCGGCCTCACCAACAAGAAGCTGGTCGGCGCGCGCGATCCCTACGGCATCAGGCCGCTCGTGCTCGGCAAGCTCGGCGAGGCCTGGGTGCTCGCCTCTGAGACCTGCGCGCTGGATATCATCGGCGCGGAGTTCGTGCGCGAGGTGGAGAACGGTGAGGTCGTGGTCATCTCCCGCGAAGGGATCGAGAGCCACCGATTCGTGCCCAAATATCCCGCGCGGCTCTGCATCTTCGAATACATCTATTTCGCCCGACCGGACTCCATCGTCGGCGGCCGCTCAGTCTACGAGGTGCGCAAAGAGATGGGCCGCCAATTGGCGCGCGAGGCGCCTGCCGACGCCGACGTGGTCATCCCCATTCCCGACTCAGGCGTTCCCGCGGCCATTGGCTATTCGCAAGAATCGGGCCTTCCCTTCGAATACGGCATCATCCGTAACCACTATGTGGGCCGTACCTTCATCGAGCCCGAGCAGCGCATCAGACAGCTTGGCGTCAAGCTCAAGCACAGCGCCAACGAAGCTCAGGTCAAGGGCAAGCGCATCGTACTGATCGACGACAGCGTGGTGCGCGGCACGACCTCGGTGAAGATCGTGCAAATGATGCGCGAGGCTGGCGCCAAGGAAGTGCATATGCGCATTTCGAGCCCGCCCATCACCCATCCCGATTTCTACGGCATCGACACGCCCGATCAGGACAAGCTGCTGGCCGCCCACCGGACGCTCGAGGAGATGCGCGCCTTCATCGGCGCCGACTCGCTCGCCTTCCTCTCGGTCGACGGCATCTACAAAGCCATGGGCTATGAGGGCCGCGACCCGGCCCATCCCCAGTTCACCGACCATTGCTTCACCGGCGAATATCCGACGCGCCTCAGAGACCGCGAGGGCCCGCCGCAGCAGAAGCAGCTCTCCTTCCTCGCCGAGGTCGGTTGACCGAACGCCTCAAGGACCGCATCGCGCTCATCACCGGCTCCTCGCGCGGCATCGGCCGGGCGGTCGCGCTCGCTTTCGCGCGCGAGGGCGCGCACGTGCTGCTCCTCGCCCGCGCGCGGACAGCATTGGAAGAGGTCGACGACGCGATCAAGCAAAGCGGCGGCAAGGCGACGCTTATCCCTCTGAACTTGACCGACGGCAAACGTGTCGACGCGCTCGGGCCTACCCTTTATGAGCGCTTCGGCAGGCTCGACATCCTCGTCGGTAACGCCGCCATTCTCGGACGCCTCTCTCCCCTCACCCATATCCCCTCGGAGCATTGGGAGCGCGTGATCGCGACCAACCTCACCGCCAATTGGCGCCTCATCCGCACGCTCGATCCTCTCCTTCGCCGCTCGGATGCGGGCCGGGTGATCTTCGTGACATCAAGCGTAGCGCATACGGCGAAAGCCTATTGGGCCCCCTACTCAGTGTCCAAAGCCGCGCTCGAGACGCTCGCCAAGACCTATGCCAACGAGACCTCCGACAGCGCGATCAAGGTCAACCTCATCGATCCCGGTGCCACGGCGACGCGCATGCGCGCGGAGGCCTATCCCGGCGAGGACCAAGCAACCTTGCGCACGCCTGAAGAGGTGGCGGAGATTTTCGTTACACTTGCAGCGCCTGCGACCGATGTAAGCGGGCAGATTTTCAGCGTTGACCGTTAGCCCCGTTTTGCGCATCCTTTGCTGCACCGCAAAAGACTAAGACCATGCGTCTTTCGCTGAGCTCGCTGCCGGCGCGGAAGAACGGGGAACAATTGGGATGCATTCCAAGCGATCAGTTTCGTACGCGCGGAGCCTCGCGGCGGGGTTAACCCTGCTCGCCAATTGCGGGCCCGCTTTCGCGACGTGCTCAGATGGTTCGATAGGGAGCGCAGACTGCGAAGACCCTTCCACGCTCGCTCAAGACCTTTTGCAACGGCGGGTCGACCGAACGCTTGCCACCGATCCGGCCGACGAGCGACTTGGCCGGCTAAACCAGTCAACCTCTGCGGGCGCCAGCGCGGTCACCGCTCCATTCGCCCTCACTCCTGATGGAGACAACGTCAATTTCAAGACGAGTCTCACCCAATGGGGCTCGGCTCTTTCGGCCGCCGACCAAGAGGCGTTGGAGGCTGCGCGAAAGGCCCTCGGTGACGACGCGTCCCTGCCCAAAGCGGTAAAGAGCCCGGCGCCTCGGTTCGATCTCTGGGCCAAAGGCCACCGCGAGCTGTTCACCGAGAGCGGGACGGCGACGAAGGAGGGCAGCGCCTTCACCACCTATCTCGGTGCCGACTACCGCTGGCATCGGAAGCTGTTGCTTGGCGGCATGGTCCAACTCGACGATTCCCGCCAGAACATCGTGGAGGCGCCCGACGCGGTCGGCGGACAAGCCTTCATGGTCGGCCCGTATTTCGCTTACCAACTCACCCCCAATGTCACTTTCGATGCCCGGGCGGCTTGGGGAACCTCCCATGACAGCGCCGTGGTCGGAGCCGACACGACGAGCTTCGCCACCGGTCGGATGCTTGGCGAAGCAAAGTTGAGCGGCAGTTGGGGCTGGGACCAATGGCAACTCAGCCAAAGCGGCGCCGTCACCTATCTCGATGAAACCAGCACGGAGATCGTCGGCGTGTCGGCGACCTCCGTCGATGTGGCGCGCCTCAGTGTCGGCCCTGAATTGAAACGGCATATCGACATCGGCAACGAGAATAGCGTCGAGCCGTTCGCCTTCTTCAGGTCGAGCCTTGATCTTGCCGATCCCGGCTTGGCTGCTCCCCTCGCGCAGAACACAGTCGGCGGAGGCGTCACCCTCGCCAAGCCTCACCACTATAATGTCAGTGCCACGGCCGACTACACCGAGAGCACGGCCGGCACGGATGGCGTTGCCACCGGCAAGGTCTCAGTCAAACTGCCCAGCAGTCTCCTCGGCTTCTAGCACCATGCCGTCATAGGCCGGCTCGACGCCGGGAGGCAGCTCGCTCCGAAGCGCCCCGTAGTCGAGATCGATATGCATGTGGGTGAGGACGGCGCGCTTCGGCTTCATACGCTCGATCCACGCAAGCGCCTCGCCGACCGAGAAGTGACTCGGATGCGACGTGTAGCGCAGCGCATCGATAATCCACACGTCGAGATCTTGCAGATGCTCGAGGGTCTCCTCCGGGAGATCGCTCACATCCGGCGAATAAGCGAGCCCGCCGAAGCGAAAGCCGAGCGTTTCGCCGCGCCCATGAATCTGCCGAAAGGCAAGCGCCTCGACCACACCGCCCGGCCCCTCAAAATGCGCGATCGCGCCGGGCGCAATCTCGTGGCTGAGCAGGATCGCCGGATAGTCGCTGCCCATGGGCGTCTCGAAGCAATAATCGAAACGCTGGCGGAGCAGCTGCAAGGTCGCCTTGTCGGCATAGACCTCGACACGGCGATGCCCGTTGTAGGCGAGGACGCGGAGATCATCGATGCCATGCGTATGGTCGGCATGGTCGTGGGTGTAGAGCACGCCGTCGAGAAGCCCGACGCCGGCGTCGAGCAGTTGAGCGCGACAGTCAGGCGACGTGTCGACCAGCACGTTCGTCGTTCCGCCGGCGTCCTCGCGCTGAACCAGCAGCGAGCAGCGCCGCCGCTGGTTCCTGGGATTGGCCGGATCGCAAGCGCCCCAGATATTGCCTACGCGCGGAATGCCGCCGGACGTGCCGCAGCCGAGAATTGTGACCTTGAAACTCATGCGGCGCTTTGCGGCAGATCGAGCCGTTCGCGCGGCACCCTCTTGAACAGGCGGAAGAAGTTCTCGCTCGTAGTCCGCGCCATGTCGGCCTCACTCACGCCGCGTAACGCGGCAAGCCGCGCGGCGGTGTGGGTGACAAAGGCCGGCTCGTTGGTCTTGCCCCGCATCGGCTCGGGCGCGAGATAAGGGGCATCCGTCTCGACCAATAAGCGGTCGTAAGGCACGGCGAGCGCGATATCGCGCAGGGCCTCGGCATTCTTAAAGGTGACGACGCCGGAGAAGGAGACATAGCCGCCGAGGGCGAGCCCGGTCCGCGCGAGCTCGGCCCCGCTGGTGAAGCAATGCAGAACAAAAGGGAAGGTGCCCTTTCTCGTCTCTTCTTCCAGCATCCGCGCGATGTCGGCGTCCGCCTCGCGGGCGTGAATCACGAGCGGTAACCCGGTCTCGCGCGAAGCGGCGATATGGGTACGGAAGCTCTTCTTCTGAATATCGCGTGGGCTGTAGTCGTAGTGGTAGTCGAGGCCCGCCTCGCCGATCGCCACCACCTTCGGATGACGCGCGAGCTCGACCAGCTCCTCGACCATGATGTCCGGCTCTTCAGCGGCATGATGCGGATGGGTGCCGACCGAGCAAAACACGTTGTCATGCGCTTCGGCGAGCGCTCGGAGGGCGGTGAAATGACCGACCTTGGTCGAGATCGTGAGCATCAGGCCGACACCCGCGGCGTGCGCGCGGGCGAGCACGCCATCGAGGTCGGCCTTAAGCTCGGGGAAATCGAGATGGCAGTGGCTGTCGATCAGCATGAAACGACGAAAATCCGATAGTCCTCAAGCTGCTAGATTGTTACCACAATGGTGGCGGGCACTCTTTGCAGCATATAGGCTGATGGGGCTAGATTGCGAGGAGAGCAAATGCCGATACCTGTTTCCGTCCTCAACTGCCGTCTCATCGCTGCAGCGGTGGCGGCTCTGTTCCTTTCGCTTGCATCTGCTCCGGCCCAGGCCGGTTGCAGCAAGAGCGTTATTTTGTACAGCGCGTCCTGGTGCCCCTACTGCAAACAAGTCAGGGCCATCCTTGCGCGCAATCAGATCAGGTACACCATCCTGGATGCGACTACCGCGTCGGTCCAAGCCATCATGCGGAAGCGATTTGGCGACACGGCAGTTCCCCGAACCGTGATTGGCGGCGTCGTTGTCGAAGGTGTCGATGAGGAGCGCATCAAGGAGCTATGCCGCGAACGCGAGGATGCAGCTACGCCAATCGACATCATGCTACCGGATTCTCCTCAGCCTCCAAGTAACGCGGAAAGACGGCTTGTGGCGCAGGCAGCTCCGTTCCGGGGGTGAGACGCCCCTTCGGCCCAAGCGCCGCGAAGCTCCTTGCAGCCTCGGACACGCCGAGCTGATCGAGCAGCCGTCCCGCGCTCTTGGGCATCACCGGTTGAACCAGAATGCCGATCTGCCGCGTGACTTCGGCTGTGACATAGAGAATCGTCGCCATTCGCTCAGGATTTGTCTTCTTATGTGCCCAAGGCTCCTCGCCGGCGAAATAGCGGTTGGCGTCTGCGACTACCGCCCAGACGATCTCGAGCGCCCGGTGAATGGCAAAGTCATCGATCGCCTCGCTGACGCGGGCAAGCGCTCCGTCGGCGGCGGCAAGGATCGTCTCGTCGGCTGCGGTTAGCGTCCCTGGCTTTGGTATGCGGCCCCCGCAATTTTTGGCGATCATCGACAGCGACCGCTGGGCGAGATTGCCAAGATCGTTGGCGAGATCGGCATTGATGCGCTGGATAATAGCCTCGCGGCTGTAATTGCCGTCCTGGCCGAAGGGAACCTCGCGCAACAGGAAATAGCGGAGCTGATCCGCGCCGAACTCCCTGGTGAGCACGAAGGGATCGACCACGTTGCCGATCGACTTCGACATCTTCTCCCCTCGGCTATAGAGAAAGCCGTGACCGAACACGCGTTTCGGCGGCGCCACACCCGCCGACATCAAGAAGGCAGGCCAATAGACGGCGTGAAAGCGGATGATGTCCTTGCCGATGATATGCACGTCGGCCGGCCAATAGCGCTTGAACTTGTCAGATGTCTCGTCGGGGAAGCCGACAGCGGTGATGTAATTGGTGAGCGCGTCGACCCACACATACATGATGTGCTTCGGGTCGCCGGGCACGGGGATGCCCCAGTCGAAGGTCGTGCGCGAGATCGAGAGATCCTGCAAGCCGCCGCGCACGAAACTCCTCACCTCGTTCGCCCGCGTGTCGGGCCCAATGAACTCGGGATGGGCCTCGTAGTAGGCGAGCAGCCTATCCTGATAGGCCGACAGCTTGAAGAAATAGCTTTCCTCCTCGACCCACTCGACCGGCGTTCCTTGCGGCGACAGCTTCCGCCCGTCGGCCGCCTCCTTCAATTCGCTCTCGTCGTAATAGGCCTCGTCGCGTACCGAGTACCAGCCGGCATATTTGCCGAGATAAATGTCGCCGGCAGCCTGCATGCGGCGCCACAGCTCCTGGCAGGAGAGCTTGTGTCTCTCTTCCCGCGTTGAGATGAAATCGTCGTTGGAGCACTCGAGCACGCGCACCATCTCGCGGAACTTGGGTGTGTTGCGGTCAGCAAGCTCGGCGGCGCTGATGCCTTGCGCCTTGGCAGTTTGCAGCATCTTGATGCCGTGCTCGTCGGTGCCGGTGAGGAAGAACACGTCGCGGCCCTGAAGCCTCCGGAAGCGCGCAAGCGCGTCGGTCGCGACCGCCTCATAGGCGTGGCCGATATGAGGCGCATCGTTGGGATAAGAGATGGCAGTGGTGATGTAATAGGGAAGCTTGTCCGCCATGGAGGCTTGAATAAACTCACCCATAAGTCTCGGCAAGCGCGGTTGCGTGGCACGCTAAACAGGATGTTCGCGTGCGAGCCTCTGCAAGCGGAACCAGGTGTCGAGCACGAGGAGGCTGCGGTCGAGATTGAGCGCCATCGCCTCAGCCCTCTCCAGCGAGATCGCCTCCCAGGCCTCGGCCCAATGGGCGAGATTACCCGGGGAAACGAGGCGCCCAGCGAGCGTACGCTCTTGATCCGTCGCCCCCTCGCCCGTCGCGCTGAAGCGGATCAGCCGTTCGATCAGGCCTAGCAGGAGCGAGAGATAAAGCTCGAGCCGCTCGGTGTCGCTCGTGCTTGCAAGTCGCTCGACCAATCCATGTAGTTGCGTTCCGTCAAGGTCGGGAAGGCTCGCGAACGTCGCGACGATCTCGTCGTAAAGCTCGATCCCCTCGCCCGAGACCAGCTCAAGCGCGCGTCGCACGCTGCCCTGGCTGAGCGCAATCGCCGTCTCAAGCGTCTTCGTTTCGGTCTTGTGGCCGTCGCGGGTGAGAGCGGCGCGCACGGCGTTTTCCAAATCTTTCTCGCCAAGTGCAGCCAAGCGAAGCGTCCGCGTGCGCGATCGGATGGTAACGGGTAGCCTTCCTTCCGCGCCTGAGATCAGGAGAAACAGGGTGCGCGACGGAGGCTCCTCCAGAGCCTTCAAGAGCGCGTTCGCCGCATTTGTGTTCAGCTCGTCGGCTCGGTCGACGATGACGACACGCCATCCACTCTCGCCGGCGGTGTTGCCGAGAAAGGCGCGCAGCCTCCTCACCTCGTCGACACCGATCCATTGGCCGTGGCGCTTGGTCTTGTCGTTATACGCGCGACGCAGAAGGAGAAGATTGGGGTGAGACAGAGCCGCCACTTTGCGGAAGACCGCATGGTCATCGCCAGGCCGTCCTCCCTCACCATGAGCGAGCACCGTGCGCGCGAAGCGATAAGCGAGCGTTGCCTTGCCGATCCCCTCCGGTCCGACGAGAAGCCAGGCATGATGCATGCGCCCCGAGCGGAGCGCGTCTTCGAATTCCTCGATCGCCGCGTCGTGGCCGAACACGTGCTCGACCTCGCGCGGCGCCGAGAAACCTTCGAGGCGATCGGGCTCGGCGGGCGCAGTGCGTGGACGCTCCGCCGCGAGGCTCATGGGCTCAAGCGATTGAGGACGACTTCCCACACGTCCTCGGCGACCATCGCCTCCGGCTGGCTTGCGTCGATCACCACGCAGCGGTCTGGCTCCTCCTCGGCAATGTCGAGAAAGGCCCGGCGCACCCGCTCATGCAGCATCAGTTCCTGGCTTTCGAAGCGGTCGGGGGCCTGGCCACCGCGCCGCTCGGCGGCACGGGCGAGCCCTTCCTCGGCAGGGACGTCGAGAATGAACGTGATATCGGGCAAGAGCCCGCTCAGCGTGATCCGCTCGAGCGCATTGATGATGCCGCGCGGCACGCCAGCGGTCGCCCCCTGATAAGCGCGCGTCGAATCGAGGAAGCGATCGCACACCACCCATTTGCCCGACAACAACGCGTGGCCGATGGCATTCTCCACATGATCGGCGCGCGCGACCGAAAACATCAGGGCTTCGGCGAAAGGCCCGAGCTGCCAAACTTTCCCCGACAGCAGGGCTTCGCGGATCTCCTCGGCGGCGGGCGAGCCGCCCGGCTCACGCGTCGAGAACACTTTGCGGCCCGCGCGCGTGAGCCGATTGGCGAGAATGCCGGCTTGGGTGGACTTGCCGCCGCCCTCGCCGCCCTCGAATGTTATGAACCGGCCGGTCTCGACCATTTGGCGCTGCATCGTCACAATCTATAGCAGCCAGCCGAACGCCAATACGAGCAGTGAGTCCAACCCGCGCATGGCGAAGTTGCTCTGGTCGATGTCGTCGCCCGCATAAAGCGGAATGTCGTTGGTCGCGGAGGATTCGGCCGAGGTGATGTGCAGCACGGCCACGCGGTCGCCCTTGCGGATCGGCGCCTTGATCGGGCCCTGATAGACGACCGACGCCGACACCTTCCCGGTCGATGTGGCGGGCAGGATGATGTTGATGTTGCCGTCGCCGACCAGGGGCACGTAATGCTGGGTCCCGCCCCAGACGAGCGCGTCGCTCACTTTCTCGCCCTGATCGAACAACCGGAACGGCTTGAAGCTCTTGAAGCCCCACTCGATCAGCTTGCGCGGCTCCCCTTCCCGTTCTTGCTTCGACTCAAGACCGTTGACGACGAGAATCAGGCGCTGGTCGCCGCGCTTCGCGCTCGCGACGAGTCCGTATCCGGCCTCCTCGATATAGCCGGTCTTCATCCCGTCGACGCCGAGATCGGGTTCGAAGATCAAAGGGTTGCGATTGCGGAACACGAACTTATCGCGGTACTTGAACTCCGGCTCCCCGAAAAAGTGATAGTACTCGGGGTAGGTGTAAATCAGATAGCGGGCGAGCATGGCGAGCTCGCGTGCCGTCATCACATGACCATCCGCCGGAAGCCCGGTCGAATTCACGAAATTCGACTTGGTCAAGCCGATTTCGCGCGCATATTTGTTCATCTCCTTGGCGAAGGCGTCCTCGCTGCCGGAGATGCCCTCGGCGAGAATGATCGCGGCATCGTTCCCCGATTGAACGGTGATCCCCTGGATCAGGTCGGAAACGGTGACCTTCGAGTTGAGCGGCGCGAACATGGCGGATGAGCCCGAGGGCGCGCCGCCTGTACGCCACGCGTGCTCGCTCACGGGAAACTCGGTCTCAAGCGTAATGTGACCCGCCTTCAACTCGCGAAACACGACGGCGAGCGTCATCAGCTTGCTCATGCTGGCAGGCGGCACGAGCGCGTCCGCATCCTTCTCGAACAGGACGAGATTGGCGTCGGCATCCATGAGGATGGCGTGCTTCGCCTTGGTCTCGAAGCTCCCCGGCGGCGTCGCGGCGTCTCGCGCAGCAGCGCCGGCGGAAGCCGCACCGATCACGAAGACAGCGGCAGCCGCCGTGAGCTTGATCCACCTATCAAGTCGCAACGCGTGCACGGTATGACGAGGCAAGGTTGAGTTGGATATGCGGGCGGCCATAATGCCGATCCCTCCAGCCAATATCGAGCGCCTGGGGCCAAAATGCAACTCGCTACAGCGAGAGCGCTAGTTCTTGGCGATAATCTTGGCGCCTTGATAGCCCGCTTGCGTCACCTTGGCCAGGGCTGCTTCGGCTGCGATATCGCCGGGGAACGGTCCGACCCTGACACGGAAATAAACATTTCCGCCCGTCTCGATCTCCGCCAATTCGACCGGCGCAATCGAGGCAAGCACAGCCCTCGCCTTATCGGCGTTTCCCCGGCTCTTGAACGAGCCGGCCTGAATCAAAAAGCCACCTATCTGTCGGCTCTGCTTGGCCGGTTGCGGGAGCGAGCCCGTGGCCGCGACTTGCGCCCTTTCGGCGACCCGCGGGCTTGACTGCCAATAGAGCGGGGCGTCGAGCGGGGCGGCTTCCGCCTCCTTCGGCGGAGTGACTATCGTCCAGCCATAGGAGGTGGCGGCATCCGGCTGCGCAGGCGCAGGGCTCGCGGCAGCCGACTGAGTTGGTGCCGCTTCCTTCCACGGAGTTTGCAGATTTTCCGGGTTCTCCGGCGGTAAGCTTGCGATGTCGGTTGCCTGTCTCTTGCCCTTGCCAGAGCGTCCCTTCGCCGCGACCTGCATCCAGCTTTGACTTGCCAAGAATTTCTGCTCGTAGCGGTCGTCGCCGTTGATGGGCGCACGACCGAGATATTTGACGCGGACGAGCGCGGTCCCGTCGCTCCGGAAGCCGAGGACCTCGGCCGAGCGGCGCGAGAGATCCATGACCCGGTCATTGGCATACGGTCCCCGGTCGTTGACGCGCACGACGATCGTCCGCCCGTTGGTGAGATTGGTGACCTGCGCATAGACCGGCAGCGGCAGAGTGGGACTCGCCGCTGAGAGCCGGTCCATGTCGTAGATCTCGCCGTTGGCCGTGCGGCGTCCGTGGAACAGCTCGCCATACCAGGAAGCCCTGCCGACCCGGTTGTAGCCGGGCTCGTCGCGCGGCGTGTACCATATGCCGCCGACCTGATAGGGCTTGCCGAGCATGTAGGCGCCGCCGCCCTTTGGCACTGGTTGGCCGAGAGGGATGACGCGCTCGCCGAGGCGTTCGCCATCTCCTCCACAAGCGGCGACGAAGGTGCCAAAGCTTGCGATGAGCGCGAGCGCCAGACCCAAGCGGACACGAGCCGAAAGACCCGCACACACGCTTGCGCCGCCCGCCTCCCTCGCGGGCTTACGCTCGACTACCACACTCAATTTCGGGCCCCCCGCAAGGGCTTACGCAACGCGCCGGCAGGCCTCATTCGCGAAACGAGGTCACTCAAGCCGCGCCTACTCTTACTGTCGGTCCAAGAGGGTTAGGAAAAGATGAAACTAGGACCGCCGGGCCGCCGTCGCGCCAATCGCATCGAGCGAGGCGGCGACGACACGCTCGAGCGGAAGCCCGGCATCGATGACCTCGAAGCTTTGCGGCCCGATCTCGTAGCGGAGCTGCTCATCGACCACGGAAGGCGTCGCGTCTGAGACATCGCCTTCGCGCTTGGCCACCCTCGCCCGCATGACCTCGCGCGGCGCTTCGAGCCAAAGCCCTGTAAAGCAAGCGTTTTCTTGCACCGCAAGAGCCGCGATCGCCGCCCGCTCCTCGGGCCTTGCGTGCACCGCATCGACGATCACCGTCCGCCCAGCCCTTAGCGCAAGACGCGCGCGCTTGCGGCAGATGGCATAGATTTCGTCAGAGATTTCAGCTGTGTAGGCGCGATCGGGAAGCCGCGTATTCGGCGCCACGCCAAACAGACGCTTGCGCTCGACATCGCTCCGCACATGCACCGCGCCCGGGAAAGCGCCGATACGGCGCGCAATCCGCCGCCCAACGGCGGACTTTCCGCTGCCCGATAGTCCGCCAATGGCGATCAGCTGCGCGCGATCGGCGGGCGCAACGAAGCTGCGCGCGAGCGCGAAATAGGCGCGCGCCTCCTCCCGCGCCTGCATCCTTGGCCTCCCCCTTGTCGGCTTTGCCCGCGCGCAGCAGTTCGACCTTCGCCCTGATCATGGCCCGCATCGACAAGAACAGCGGCAGCGCGGCGAGACCAAGCAGGTTGCCCGTGCTCCCCTCCACGTCGAGATAAGCGTTGAGCACCTCGTTCGCGTGAGCCGCAAGCCCGCGCTTGCCGAGATCCATGAGCAGGAAGGCGAGATCGTAGAGCACGTCGATCGTGGCGAGAGAATCGTCGAACTCGATGGCGTCGAACAGAACGGGCTTGCCCTCGATCTCCACGATGTTGCGCAAGTGAAGATCGCCGTGGCAGTGGCGCACATAGCCTCCGCTCGCGCGCGCTGCGAGGAGCGGCGATAGCGCAGCAAGCGCATGCCCGCTCGACTGCGTGAGCGCGCGCGCCTCCAATGGCGGGAAGAGATCGGCGTTGGCGGCAAGCACCGCCTCATTCTCGGCGAGCACGCCTTCGAGCGGCAGAACCGCTTGCCCGGGCGTGAGGCACCTGTCGGCAATGGCGTGAAAGGCGGCGATCGCGCTCGCGAGCGGCGGCATCGCCGAAACCTCGAGACGCCCCTCGACGGCCATGCGGTCATAGAGGTTCGCCTGATCGAATCGGCGCATGCGGAGCGCCCATTCGACCGCCTCTCCCGCGCCTCCAAGCAGCAAAAGCCCGTCGGATGTGAGGGTTATGGGCACGAGATCGAGATAGAGATCAGGCGCCGTCCGTCTATTGATGCGAAGCTCGTTCTGACAGGCTTGGTGCCTGAGCGCCAAAGTAGAAAAATCGAGAAACGGGTATTTGACCGCGCGTTTCACTTTATAGGCGAAGGACCCCGCCAGAAAAACGATGGAGGCATGGGTGTCGATGCGCTCAACGGTGGCGGGGTGATCGGGATAGGCTCTTGGCAGAGCCATGAAATCAAACACTTTCTTCTGGTCGTCTTCGCCCTCTGCCATGACGTTAACCATGTCCGCCGAATCGCGTGCCTACTCTGCCACAGGACCTTTGAAAATATTCAGAAAACGGCCGTCGCCCCTTGCTGGCTAAGGGTTAACTGGCTAACGTTCTTCGCGGGAGGGGCGGCTTTTGCGGGGATCAACCCGCTGACCGCCTCGAAAGAAAGGCCGAGCGGTCAAAGTCATGACGGGGTGGATCAAGTGCGCGATCGCGCTTGCGGTCGTCGCTACTGCTGTCGCGAGTGCGACCACGCCGTCTTTTGCTCAAGGAACATCGAGCGTCGCCATGCAGCGGCTTGGGCCGCCCGACGTCGAGGCGCGCCGCGAATCTCTGCTCAAGCAGATGATCGCGCGGCCTAACGATCTCGACCTCGCCTTCGAATACGCGACACTGTCTTCCCAGGTTGGCGACTATGAGGGCGCGATCTCGACGCTCGAGCGCATGCTGATCTATGCGCCGAACACGCCGCGTCTCCAGCTCGAGCTCGGCGTTCTCTATTACCGGATCGGCGCCAACGAGGTCGCCCGCTCTTATTTCGCGCAAGCGCTCGCCAATCCCAAAATCCCGCCCGAGATCGCCAACCAGATCAAGCTCTATCTCGAGCAGCTCGCCCTGACCGCCGACCCGCCGCCGTTCTCCGCCACCATCTTCTCGGCCATCCGCTGGGAGAGCAACGCCAACGCGGGCCCCGGCACGCAGAGCGTGACGCTGAACGGCATCGACTTCACCATCGACCAGGCAGTCGGTCGGCAAACCGGGCTGGAGCGCGCTCAATATCGGCACGCTGCATTACAACTGGAATCTCAAGCAGGGCGACCGCATCGAGCTCGACGCGCTCGCCTACTCGACCGCCTATTTCGATAACCAGCTGCAGGACGTGAGCCTCGACTTCTTCGAGACCACGCTCGGGCCGAGCTTCAATTTGAAGCGCTGGGGCGCCGACAACTCCCGCGGCTACATCTATGCCATCGGCGACCTCGCTTATCTCGGCTACGATTATTATTTCAGCGCGCCGGGCGCGGGCGTGCGCTTCTTGAGCTTCGCCGCCGAGAAGAGCGTGCTCGATGCGCGGTTCGAAACGCGCGACCGCCAGTTCAACGATACCTCGGACCTTCCCACCAACTCGCTCCGCACCGGGTGGCAAACCCGGTTCGGCGCCACCTATTCCTATTACCTGACGCCCGGGCTTCGTGATCACCACGCAAGGCTACGCGCAGCGCGAGGCCGCAGCGGCGGACTTCTACGCGGATTGGGAGATGGCGGTTTCGGGCGGCTTCGCCTGGACGTTCAACAATCCGCTGTGGCAGGCCCAATATCCCTGGACGTTCCAGTTCGGCGCCGGAGCGATTCGCCGGAACTATGACGACCCCGATCCGACGATCAATGCCGAATGAGTCGGAGGTCGACAAGGTGTGGTGGACCCGCGGCGCTCTCGTTCTGCCGGTGGCGGAAACCTGGGCTTTGGTGCCTCAGGTCGAGTATCGCGACCAGCAGTCCAATTATGATATATATGCGTTCACCGATTTGTCGGCTCTGGTTGGGGTCCAGAAGAGGTTCTGAGGGATGACCAAGACCGCCTCCTCCACAAATCTGTCTCGGCTCGCTTTGGCGGCCGTCGCCGCCGTCGCGCTGGCCGGCCCGATCGGAGCTGCCCATGCCGACAAGGTCGGCGTCGCCGCCGCGGTCAATCCCGATGCCTTCTCGAGCCTGAGCGGCTCGCCGCAAACCGAGCTCAATATCGGCAAGTCGATCTTCTTCAACGAGCGGATCAACACGACCGGAAAGGGCCTGGTGCAGGTCCTCCTGGTCGACGGCTCGACCTTCACCGTCGGCCCGGGCTCGGATCTCGTCATCGACAAATTCGTCTACGACCCGAACAAGAAGTCGGCGAGATGGTCGCCTCCTTCACCAAGGGCGCGATGCGCTTCGTCGGCGGCAAGATCTCGAAGAACGAGGGAGGCGTCACGGTGAACACGCCGTCCGGCGCTCTCGCCATTCGCGGCGGCATGTTCCAGGGCAGCGTGACCGGCAACAAGGCATCTTCTCGTTCCTGTTCGGCGAGACGATGACGCTGACCGGCAAGAACGGCCAGGAATACACGGTCTTCCAGCCGGGCAACACGATCGACACGACCGGCGGGGTGCCGAACATCAGGCCGACGACGGCCGGAGACATCGCTCTCATCATGGCCGCGCTGACGCCAGGCGGCAACGGAGGCGTCACGCCCGGCCCTACTCCGACCCCAGGCGAGACGGGCGTCAAAGCAGCTACGCTTGGCAACGTTGCCTCCGAGGTAATCAACGAGGCGACGGCAACTCAAATTCAGGACCAGATTCAAAAGCAGATCGACGCGATCCAAAATCCACCGCCTCCCGGCACGCCCGTGGAGCCACCGCCCACGACAATAACCACGGGCGACACCCCTCCACCTCCACCTCCGCCTCCGCCCGTGCAAACTGCGGTGTTCGGCTATGCCGGTGGTGTCTTTAGCCAAAGCGGTGGCGGAGAAGATAACAACGATCCTCCGGTCGGCACGCTGGCGAACCTGTCGCCGGGCGAGGTTGGCGCCCTGTTCGACGGAAACACCAACGCCTTCCAAGGCGCCGGCGCAACGCTTTACGTGAATAATGGCAAGGACAGCGCTGGCGGTGTGAAGCTGACATTCCTCCCAGTCGCCGGTCTCCCAGTCGGCAGTGGGACAATTCCGCCGGAACTCCAAGGCGCAAGTCTATTTACCGGCCTTGCCGGCGTGGGCTTCCCCAACTCGATCAAAGTCTTTAACGATACAACCGGCAACCCTCCCCAACTGACCACCGAGGCGGTTCTAAATGCTGGGTCGTTAGCCTTCCTGATCGGCCTCAACGGGGCAGGCAGCGCTCTCTGCCAGAATTGTGACTTTCTCACATGGGGTGCCTGGGGGGCCGCTCTCAACTTCCAGAATAATTCGGGAGACCCGAGGAATGTCGTTGCGGCGGGCTGGTGGGTTGCGGGCAACGTGCCAACGGTTGGAGAGTTGCCGCTGCAGGGCACGGCAACCTATTCCGGCACAGCGTTGGGGAACGTGACCGTGAGTCAAAGAGGCGTGTGGCAGCAGCCTTACACAGCCAAGGGCGATCTTTCCATGGGTTGGGACTTCGCTTACCGCAAGGGCCTCCTGGCCATCACCAACTTCGATAAGAACGGTCCGCGCGGTCCCGTGAACGTGTTTGGGATTATGAAAACTCCGGGAACATTAGCCACCACGGATTTCAATAAGTTTTCCGGCCAGCTGGGGGGCTTCTTGGGGCCGGCCCCGGGCAAGTTCCTCCCCAGCGTCATCACGGGAAGTGCGGTCGGGTCGTTTGCGGCGAATGGCCCCGACAAGTCTGCGGGCGTCATCGGCAACTGGAATGTCGGCAACAGCAGCTATAAGGCTGCCGGTATTTTTGCGGGCGCGAGAAATGGATCGATCAATCTGCCGCCAAATTTTGCTCTCTCCAGCCATGCTGACTGACACCGCATTTCCTAGGCGCACTTGGGCTAGTCTTGCCGGGACACGCCCCTGACCCCATATCACTCCCCGTCACTTCGCGACGGGGAAATATGCGAAATTCATCAGTATCTTGTGGTTTTGTCCCGGCTTTGGCGGCCCCTGCCCTGGCAGCCTTCGCTCTGGCCGGCCTGTTCGTTTCGAGCTTCGCCTTCGACACGGCAGAGGCTAGCGAGCGCGTCGGCGTCGCAGCCGCCGTGACGCCGGATGCGACCAGCCAGCCGCCCGGCGAAGCAATGCGCACCCTCAAGATCGGCAAGTCGGTCGTCTATGAAGAGCGCATCGACACGTCGAACTCCGGCGTCGTGCAGGTGCTCCTGCTCGACGGTTCGACCTTCACCGTCGGTCCCGGCTCGGATCTCGTCATTGACAAATTCGTCTACGACCCCAAGAGCGGGAAAGGATCGCTGGTCGCGAGCTTCTCCAAGGGCGCGCTCCGATTCGTCGGCGGCAAGCTCTCCAAGGAGGAGCCCGGCATCTCGGTGAAGACCCCTGCCGGCGTTCTGACCGTGCGCGGCGGCATGTTCCAGGGGTTCATCGCCGGCCCCAACAAGGCGCTCATCGCCTTTATCTACGGTAAGCATCTCTCGCTCGCGCGCGGCGGTCAGCTCTACACGCTGAGCGAGACCGGCAAGCTGTTCGATATTTCGCGGCCCGGCGCGCCGGTCATCAGGCCCGCGACCTTCGCCGATACCAGTTTCCTGCTCGCCGCGGTCTCCGGCAAGAAGATCAAATACGCCGCGCAGACCATCCAAGTGAAGGGGCACCGTTGGCCCTATTATTACGGGATCCAGCCATCGGGCCGCTATCCGGATCAGCCCTTCGTCAGGGAGCTGTACTACGACACGGTCGGCGGCGACCTCGCCAAGGCCACGCTGAAGCAGGTGCCGATCCCGGTGATCACGGTGACGCCGACCGTGACGCCGCCGCCGGTGGTGGTGGTGCCACCGCCGCCGGTCATCATCCCGACCACGTCGCTCACACACGGTCCCGGCTAGCCGGCTGAGCTGCGGCCTTCCCTCCACCCCTTGTCGGGAATGAAGAGGAAGCCAATATTAGCGGACCTTCCGGCTCCCGCGCGTTGGCCGTCCCTTCACCGTCTGTTGCGCGCGGGTCATCGGCGGGATCGGGCGGAGGCTAAGATCGGATGAGCGGAGTGGAGTGAGGTTGGCGCCGATGCGTGACCCGAAAAACCAGATGTGGGCCGAGGCTTGCGCGCTGCTCAAGCAGGCCGAGCAGCTCCACCGGCAATTCTTCGAGCCCTCGCCCGCGGGCAGTTGCAACGTGCGTTGGGAGCCGCCCATCGACGTGTTCGAGACCGAGCGGCAGCTGTGGATCATTGCGGCGCTGCCTGGCGTTGCCCCCGAGGCGGTTCGCGTCGAGATCGAGGGCGAGGCGCTGGTCATCACCGGGACCCGCCCCCTGCCCGGCAAAGAGAGGAATGCCAATATTGTAAGACTGGAGATCCCGTATGGCCGCTTCGAGCGCCGCGTCGCCCTTTCCCCCCGCTTGCGCCTTTCCGCGCGCGAGCTGATGCACGGTTGCCTCGTGCTGACCTTCGCCAAGCTTGGTTGAGTCAAAATTCGAGTCTCTTCGTCATGAACGATATCGAGAAGCCAATTCAATCCACCGAGGCCCGGGAGACGATCCCCCCGGCTGACCTCCCGCAGCAGGCCGCGCAACCCTCGGCAGGCGCGGAGCTCAATCTGCCCGACGGCGCGCTGATCCTCTTGCCGACACGGAACGTCGTGCTCTTTCCGGGCATCGTGGCGCCGCTTTCCCTCGGCCGTCCGCAATCGATCGCCGGCGCCCAAGCGGCCGCCAAGGCCGACAAGCCGGTCGGCATCGTCCTGCAGACCGACCCGTCGATCGAGACGCCCGGCCCTGACGATCTGTGCACCGTTGGCACGACCGCCGACATCCTGCGCTATGTGACCTCGCCCGACGGCAGCCATCACCTCGTGTCGCGCGGCACGCGGCGCTTCCGCCTGCGCGAGTTGTTGCCCGGCTATCCCTTCCTCGTCGCCCGTGTCGAGGAGGTCGGCGAGGCCGAAATCTATTCCACCGAGGTCGCCGCCCGCGTGCATCAGCTGAAAGAGCGTGCGCGCGAGGCCATCGCGCTGCTCCCCAACGTGCCGACCGAGATCGCCGGCGCGATAGAGCAGATCTCATCGCCCGCGCAGCTCGCCGACTTCATCGCCAATGTCTCCGACCTGGCGCCCAAGGAGAAGCAGGACGTGCTCGAGACCTTCGACGTCTCGGAGCGTCTCGACAAGGTGCTGCGCTACCTCGCCCAGCAGATCGAGGTGTTGCGCCTGTCCAAGCAGATCGGCGAGCAGACGCAAGAGTCGCTTGCCGGCCGCCAGCGCGAGCACATCCTGCGCGAGCAGCTCCGCCAGATTCAGAAGGAGCTTGGCGAGGGCGAGGACGGCCAGGCCGAGATCGCCGAGCTGCGTGAGGCGATCGAGAAGGCCGGCATGTCGGAGGAGGCCGAGAAGCAGGCGCTGAAGGAGCTGAAGCGGCTCGAGCGCATGCCCGAGGCCTCGGCCGAGCACGGCATGATCCGCGGCTACCTCGATTGGCTGATCGAGCTTCCCTGGTCGAAGCTCTCCGACGAGCGCATCGACATCGCCGAAGCCCGCCGCATCCTCGATGAGGACCATTACGGCCTGCCCAAGGTCAAGCAGCGCATCCTCGAATATCTCGCGGTGCGCAAGCTGAAGCCCGAGGGCAAGAGCC
Organism: uncultured Alphaproteobacteria bacterium; assembly: GCA_963742355.1. Taxonomy (GTDB): domain Bacteria; phylum Pseudomonadota; class Alphaproteobacteria; order Rhizobiales; family Methyloligellaceae; genus Methyloceanibacter. Next base: position 277,476 of record CAVULQ010000013.1, read on the forward strand.
CCATCCTGTGCTTCGTCGGCCCTCCGGGCGTCGGCAAGACCTCGCTCGGCCAGTCGATCGCGCGCGCCATGGGGCGGAAGTTCGGCCGCATCAGCCTCGGCGGCGTGCACGACGAGGCCGAGATCAGAGGCCACCGGCGCACCTATATCGGGGCGCTGCCCGGCAACATCCTCCAGGCGCTGCGCAAGACCGAGACGCGCAACCCCGTGTTCATGCTCGACGAGATGGACAAGCTAGGGCAGAGCTTCCACGGCGATCCGTCGGCGGCGCTGCTCGAAGTGCTCGACCCGGAGCAGAACTCGACCTTCCGCGACAATTATCTCGCGGTGCCGTTCGACCTGTCGCGGGTGATGTTCATCGGCACGGCGAACGTGCTCGACCAGATCCCGGGGCCGTTGCGCGACCGCATGGAGGTGATCGAGCTTCCCGGCTACACCGAAGAGGAGAAGGTCGAGATCGCCAAGCGCTATCTCGTGAAGCGGCAGCTCGCCGCCACGGGCTTGACCGCAGAGCAGGTCGAGATCACCGAGGACGCGATCCGCGCCATCATCCGCGACTACACCCGCGAGGCGGGCGTCCGCAATCTCGAGCGCGAGATCGGCGCAATTCTCCATCGCGTGGCGATGCGCGTGGCTGAGGGCGCCGAGCCGAATATGAAGATCGAGGCCAAGGACCTGCATGGCATCTTGGGTTCCCGCCGCTTCGAGAGCGAGGTGGCAATGCGCACGTCCGTTCCGGGCGTGGCGACCGGGCTTGCCTGGACTCCGACCGGCGGTGACATCCTCTTCGTCGAGGCGGCGCGCGTTCCGGGCGGCGGCAGGTTGATCCTCACGGGCCAGCTCGGCGACGTCATGAAGGAAAGCGCCCAGGCCGCGCTCAGCCTGGTCAAGGCGCGCGCGTCGACGCTCGGCGTCGATCCCGCGTCGTTCGAGAGGTCTGACATCCATGTGCACGTCCCTGCCGGCGCCATCCCCAAGGACGGCCCGAGCGCTGGCGTCGCCATGTTCATCGCGCTCGTCTCGCTGCTCACCGGGCGCACGGTCAGGAGCGATACCGCCATGACCGGCGAGATCTCTCTGCGCGGGCTGGTGCTGCCGATCGGCGGCGTCAAGAACAAGGTTCTTGCCGCGGTGCGCGCCGGCATCACCACGGTGATGCTGCCTGAGCGCAACAAGAAGGACTACGAGGACGTGCCGGAAGCCGCGCGCAATGCCGTGCGCTTTGTCTGGCTCTCCACCGTCGACGACGCCGTGGCCGCTGCGCTCGAGCCTTTGCCCACGGCGGAGCCGCTCGCGGCGCCGGTGCTGTCTGACGACCAGCGCCGCGCCGCCGCCGGCTAGCATCTGATTTTGGCCTGTCCCACCAGACTTGATGGTCCGGTCGCCATTCGGACGATCTTTTGGGTCGTGATTGCTCCGTGGTAGCCTCAGAGCTAAAGGAAAGGCCTGCGAGCGATGGATTTGCGTGACGACTCAAGAGTCCCCAATGTCGTGGGCGGCGAGGAGCTGGTTGCAAAGCAATCGGCGGTGAATGCTGAAGGCCAGCTCCGCCTCGTCCCCATTGATGGCCTGATCTTTCGCCAAGTCAGAGCCGTGCCGCACGAGGACGGACACGTCACCGAGGTGGCGCGTGCGAGCTGGCCTGAGCTCGTTGATCCGGTCGTGCAAGTCCATCTCACCACGACCTTCCCCGGACGCATTCGTGCCTGGGGCCTGCATCAGAAGAGCACCGATCGCCTGTTCGTCGTGAGCGGGCTCGTCAAGATCGTGGTATACGATGGCCGGCGGGACTCACCGACCTCAGGACACATAAACGAGTTCACCGTGAGCGAGAAAAACCCGGGGCTTCTCATCATTCCGCCCAATCTCTATCACGGCTGGAAAAACATCGGCACGTGGGAAGCCATCATCATCAACATGCCGACGCGGATGTATAGCTACGAGGAACCCGATGCGCTCGATCTGCCTTGGGACTCGGAAGCCGCTGCCCGCCTAGTGCCCTATCGCTGGTAAGCCCGGCTCGCCGTAACCGTCGGGACTGGGGCCGGCATGAACGCAAGTCCATATTTCTCGGTCGTGCTGTCCACCTACGCCCGCGGCAAGCATATTATCCCCACCATCGAATCGGTGCTCCGTCAGTCCTATGCCGATTTCGAGCTGATCGTGGTTGGCGATGGCTGCAAGGATGAAACCGCGGAGGTCGTCGGCAGGTACGCGTCGCGCGGCGTGCGCTGGCACAATCTAGACAGCAATTGCGGCAGCCAAAGCGCTCCAAACAATTTCGCCATTGCGCAAGCTACCGGCGATTGGATCGCTTATATCGGCCATGACGACATTTGGGCTCCCGACCACCTCGAGAGATTGCGGAATTTGATCACATCCGCCGACGACCTCGATTTCGCGGTCAGCGGCTGTATCTATTATGGTCCGAAAGATACCGACCTCTACTACGTTACGGGGATGTTCGATTGGGAGGATGCGCCCCTCAATCATTTCTTTCCCCCGACCTCTCTCGCTCACCGGAAGGACGTCGTCGACCGAATTGGAGGTTGGCGTGATCCACGCGCCGTCGTCGCGCCGGTCGATTGCGATTTCCTGCTGCGCGCGGCGCATGCAGGTTTACGTTTCTCGTCCACGATGCAAGTTACCGTGCACAAATTCGCCGCCGGACACCGCTATCTTTGTGCCCTCAGGCCCAGTTCCGATGAGCAATGGACCGCTCTCAACGACACAAAGATCCGAGATGAATCGCTTGCGGTCAAAATCCAAAAAAGCCGGCAACAGGGTCACTTCATGATCATGTGCTATCCCGACTTCTCGCGATTCGAGACTGCTGAGTTGTTCAATGAGAACCGAAGCAGCAAGGGCTTCAATCGGCCCGAGCTGAAGGAACTGCGCGGTAGGGTCGTCATTGAGCAGACCGGCGAACCGCGAGCATTGGACTGGTACCAGTTAGAGCATGGGGCCCGACCGTATCGTTGGTCCGGTCCAAACCCTAAGCCGAAGAATCTTAATCCCTTACACATCCTCTCGGGACGTGCGAGTAACCCTTTGCCTACTAACCGTCAGCACGACCGGGCCTCTAAGCATTGCGGTCAACGATCACGCCGTCGAGCACGAGATTCAGAATCGTAAGGGCAGCAGGGCCGTGGTGCCCCGAGCGCCCCTCAATCGATCGGATTACTCTATACTGACAATCCATACACCGCAGATGTTCTGCCCCGATGAGCTGTATGGCAATGGCGACCGTCGCCGTCTCGGAATCCCCGTTAGCGGTATCATTGTCGAGCCGCTCGACTAACCCGCCTCACTCTACCGAGCTGCACGCTATAAAGTGAGAACACCACTGCAAAGCTTCTATTGCGGTGGGGCCTCGGCAGGCCGCAACAATCGTCCTGGGAAACGTGAGTTGCACGCCATGACATGGGTGATGGCGGCGCGGTCATACTCATCGCCTGAGCGATAGCTGTCGAAATAGGCGTTGAGCGCGTCGACGCGATCGGGCATGGCATCGACCGCCTGCAAGCCCACCGACACGCCGTAATTGGTGAAGGCGAAGCGCGTCTCCGGCAGATAAGGCTCGCGACAGAAATAGCCCTCGTCCACCCACATCCGGTCGAGCATGGCAAGCGAGCGTCGCCTCTGCAGCTCGGCCCACTTCTCCTCGGCAAAGAACTGCGACATCCACAGCATCATGCCGAGGCCGAGATCCTGAGTGATGACGAGATTGCCCGCCGTCGCGTCGACGATCTCCTTCATCTCGGCGATCTCCGCCGCCAGTCCCTGCTCATCGAGAAGGCGGTAGGAGACATAGCCGTCGAAGGCATCGAGCGCGCCAAAGCCGTAGCCGGGATAGGGCCCGCTCAGATCTTCCTTCATCTTCCAGATGACGCCGCGCCCCGGCACGACGAAAGGCCGGTGGATATCGCGCGCAAGCGCGATACCGCGCTCCCGGTATTCGGGCTTGAGGCGGCCGAGCACATAAAGGGCATAGAGCCACATCGAGAGATAGTGGAAATATTGGCCGTCGCGGTCCGCCTCCTCGCCGATGCGGATGCCCCGCTTTCGCCCGAGCACGCGCATGACGTCGGCGACCAGCCACTCGGCCTCGTCGAGAAAGCGCTCCTCCTTCAATTCCTCGTAGAGCGAGGCGAGGAGCACGACGCCGAACGCATCGGTCCATAGATAGCGCAGCCCGTTGGGCCAAATCCGCTCGTTACGCATGAAGGCGAGCTTGGCGAGGACATAGTCGATGTCCTTGAGGCCCCTCATTCTCGCTTCTGGCCTTCGTCTTCCGGCGGTTCGTCCTCGAGCGCGCGGTAGGCGTCGCCTTCGAGGTCCTCGAACTGGCCGGAGCGGAGCGCCCAGAGAAACGCAGCAAGGCCGAGCCCGCCGAGGAGCAGCGCGGCCGGCACGAGCCACGCGAGCGCCGTCATAGAGGCGGCCTCCCCGCAAGGCGGAGTGCATTGGCGGTGACGAGTATCGATGAGGTCGACATGACGATCGCTGCGATAAGCGGCGTGACGAAGCCGGCCATCGCGAGCGGCACACAGATGACGTTGTAGACGAAGGCCACGACGAAGTTCTGCAGCGCCATCGCCCTCGCCCGCCGGCCGATGGCGATCGCTTCCAGCACTGGCGCGAGCTTCTCGCCCTGGAAAACGAAGTCGGCGGCGCGCTGACTGATGTCGGCAGCGCTCGCCGGTGAGATCGAGGCATGCGCCGCGGCAAGCGCTGGTGCATCGTTCAACCCATCCCCCGCCATCAGCACCTTGCGGCCGTCGCGCGCGCGCGCCTCGAGCCAAGCGATCTTGTCGGCGGGCTTAAGCTCGGCGAGCCAAAGCTCGATGCCGGCGGCGCCCGCGATCGTTTCGACGACGCCCTTGCGGTCTCCCGAAAGCAAAGCAATTTCATAGCCTTGGCGCTTAAGAGCGGCAATCACCTCGCCGGCGTCGCTCCGGATACGATCGGCGAAGCGGAAGCGGACCGGCGCATCATCGTTCCGCCGATACCAGACTTCGCTCCCCTTTCCGCCAGCTTCGCGCCCGCACCACGAGGCCGAGCCAAGGCGTTCAGTGCCCTGGCCAGTGCTCCACTCGAGCCCCTCACCAGGAGTCTCTTCGATCCCGCTAGAGGCTACGACCTTGCCGAGACGCCGCTCTGCCGCGGCGACGAGCGCTCGCGCGTAAGGATGGCGGCTTGCCGAGGCAAGCCCGGCTGCAGAAGCAAGCACCGCGTCCGAGATCGCTTCGGGATCGAGCAGCTGCGGCTTGCCGATCGTGAGCGTGCCGGTCTTGTCGAACACGACCATGTCGACCTCGGCGATGCGCTCGAGGCCGTCTGCCGCCTTGACCATGATGCCTTTGCGGAACAGGCGGCTCGCGGCGGCGATCTGCACGGCCGGCACGGCGAGCGCGAGCGCGCAGGGGCAGGTGATGATGAGCACGGCAATCGCGTAGGTCAGCGCCGTCTGCCAGGACGCACCGGCGATCATCCAGCCGAGGAAGGTCGCAAGCCCAAGTCCATGCACCGCAGGCGCATAGATCGCCGCGGCGCGGTCGGCGAGCCGCCGATAGCGCGCCTTGCCCTGTTCTGCCGCGAGCATCAGCCGACTGATCTCGGCGAGTAGGGTCGCGTTGTCGGCGGCGGTGACCTCGACCTCGAGCGGCTGACCGAGATTGAGCGTGCCGGCATAGATCTCGGCGCCGGGTAGGGCGGCGACCGGGGCCGTCTCGCCCGTGATCAGGCTCTGATCAATCTCGCCCCGGCCGGCAAGGATCACGCCGTCGGCGGCGACGCGCTCTCCCGCCGCCACAAGCAGGCGGTCGCCGGGGCGAAGCGCATGCGCGGCGATCATGCGCCGCGCGCCATCGGCCTCGATGAGGGTCGCGATCCCACCTTGCAGGCTCAACAAATTCTGCGCTTCGCTCCGCGCGC
>CAVULQ010000014.1:0-79720 GCA_963742355.1 uncultured Alphaproteobacteria bacterium
TCTGATCCCACAGTCGCCCGGCCATTTCGAGAATCCAGCCCAAACCAACTTTCATTGGCTATCGCGGCCTGCGTATGCTGGCTATGGTTTGGCCGCGGTGAAGGCGGGGGCGTCACCGACTAGCGGGAGAGCTAAAAGTGGCAGGCGCCGTGGGCAGGCACGACAAGTCGGCCTGCGCAAAAATCGCATGGCGGCAGACGGGCGGGGCTGCATTCTTATGTGCATTCCTCGTCGCTGTCGTCATCCTTGGCCGTCCGGCTAGCGCCGAGACGCTGGAACAAGCTTTGGCCGATGCCTACTTGATCAATCCCGTGCTGAATGCCGAACGCGCGCGGCTGAGAGCGACGGATGAGCAGGTCGCGCTTGCCAAATCAGGGCTGCGCCCTTTCATCTCGTCGTCCGCCGACTACGCCTTCCAGAATACGGACAACGACGTCTCGCGTCCTCCCGGGACCACCTCGCTTGGAAACCTAGCCGGCATCGCCTCAGCCGGTGGATTCCCCACGGGCACTAGCCATCCCCGCGGCTGGTCGGTTCAGCTCACACAGCCACTCTTCGAGGGCTTCCAGAATCTGAATGCCGTCCGCCAAGCGAAGTCGACGGTGCAGGCTGCGCGCGAGGCCTTGCGCACGGTCGAGCAGACCGTCCTCCTCGATGCTACGACGGCCTATGTGAACGTCGTGCGCGACACGGCCATCGTCCGCCTGCGCGAGAACGACGTGAAGGTGCTGACCGAGCAGCTGAAGGCGACCAAGGACCGGTTCGATGTCGGCGAGGTGACGCGCACCGACGTGGCACAGGCCGAGGCTCGCCGCTCCGAAGCGCTCTCGACCCTCGCCGCGGCGCAAGCCAACCTCAAGACGAGCCGCGCCGCTTACGAGCAGATCGTTGGCCATCCGCCCGGAGACCTCGTGACGCCTCCGACGATCAGGCATCTCCTTCCCACGAGTCTCGACCAAGCGATGACGCTTGGCGATGGCGAGAACCCCATCATCCTCGCCGCGGTCTATCAGGAGGAGGCCTCGCTCTACGCCGTCGAGCAGATTATGGGGGAGCTTCTTCCGACCGCCACGCTCGAAGCTCAATATCAGCAGCGTTTCGGTTTTCTAAATACGCCTGACATCCCGGGTAATAGTGATCTCGAAGGGGAATTCACCACCACCGTCACGGGGCGCGTGAACGTGCCGCTCTACCAGGGAGGCGGCGTGACCGCCCGAGTCCGTCAGGCCAAGGAGACCAACAACCAGTTGAAAAAGGAAGTCGAGGACGCACGGCTTCGGGTTCATGCCGACGTGATCTCCAACTGGGGCATCTTGCAGTCGTCAGGGCCTGCCATTGCTTCGGCCCAAGCCGCGGTTTCGGCCAACAAGATCGCGCTCACTGGCGTGCGTGAAGAAGAGAAGGTTGGTCAGCGCACCACCCTCGACGTGCTCGACGCCGTGCGCGAATTGCTCAACTCGCAAATCGGTCTTGTCACGGCGTTGCGCGATCGCGTTGTCGCCGAGTATTCGCTCTATGCAGCGACAGGACGCATGGACGCGCAAACGCTAGGCTTGCCAGTGCCTTATTACGATCCGATCGAGCATTATGATATCGTGAAGAACAAGTGGTTCGGCCTCCGCCCGCCGGCGCCTCCAGCGCCTGACGAATGAACCAAACTGTCCGCCGCGCGTTAACTATCGGGCGGATTCACCCATCGAAATCGAGACTTGGGTCTTAACGGGTGTTAAGCTAGAACCACTAGAGGGGCTACCCCTGGTGTTGGACCGCTGGGTGATGCGAGGGTTTTTTATATGGCGGCAAGGGATCAAGTCATGAGCAGCACGGAGCGGGCTCCTGAACCGACGATGGAGGAGATACTCGCATCCATTCGTCGCATCATTTCCGAAGACGAGTCGAGCGCGGCACGCCAGCACACCGCCCCTCAGAACCAGGCTGACGAGGAGGTTCTTGAGAGCGGCGAGGGCGAGGCCGACGATGAGATCATCAATGACATCGCGCGCGTCTTGAGCGGGAGCGGCTCGGCCGCTCAGCCGGCGCCCGAGGCTGCGGCCGTTGCCGAGGAGCAAGAGCAAGAGGAGGACATCCTAGACCTCACCGCCGAGCTCGGCGGTCTTGAGCTTGTCGAGGAGGTCGAGGAGCTCGAGTTGGTCGAAGTGGTGGAGGAGGAGGCGCCTGCCGAGATGTATCAGGCAGCGCCGGCACGCTCGCGCCCCACGCTGACCCCTGTCGACGCAAGTTTTGAGGCTGAAGCCGAGCTCGAGCTTGTCGAGGAGGCTTCGCCTGAGGTTCTCGAGGCCGAGGCGAGCGCGCCCGAGCCGGTCGTGGAACAACCAGCGCCGATGGCGCAACCCGCTCCAGCTGCGGCGAGGCCCATGTCGGCCAGCGAGGAAGCTGCCTCTGCACTCGAGCGGGCGATCGCCGCGCTGAGGGCAGGTCAGGTTCCGACCTCGTCCACGCCATTTTCCTTCCAACCTTCGCCCGAGCCGGTCTTTTCTCAGCCCGAGCCCTTCTTCCAGGCCCAGCCCGAGGCTCCTTTCCAACCCCAATCCGAGCCTGAAGCTCTCGCCGAGCCCGCGCCGAGCATCGCTGCGCCGGCCTTCGAGCCCGTGTCGATACCGGAACCTGTCTCTGCACCAGAGGCAGAGACCGAGGCGGAGCCCGAGCTCGTTCTCACCGAGGTCGAGATCGAGATGATCGAGGCCGAGCCTGTCCTCATCGTCGAGACTTTAGTCAGTGAGCCTCAACTCGACCGGAGGTGGGGCATGAGCGCCGCATCCGATTGGTCGGTAGGGCGAGAGGGCGAGGCCGAGGAAGAGACTGAGACCCCGCATGTGAACGGGGGCGGTGGGTCTTATGCCAATTCAGCTGCCGCCAAGTCGCTTGAGGACAGCGTCAAGGACATGCTCCGCCCGATGCTCCGTCAGTGGCTCGACGAGAACATGGCGCGGGTTCTGACCGCGGCACTCAAGGACGAGCTCAAGAACAATCCCGCACGGCCCATGGGCGACTGAAAGCCGCTCTCGGGTTGACAGCAAAGAAGCCAACGGCGTAGGACGCGCGCGCGGCCTTTTCCGCGCCCAACCTCACGCGTCCATGCTCGACAAGACCTATCAGCCGCAAGCGATCGAAGACGTCATCTATCGCATCTGGGAGGAGGCGAGAGCCTTCGCCGCTGGCGCCGAGGGCCGCTCCGGCAAGCCTTACGCCATCGTCATTCCGCCGCCCAACGTCACGGGCTCGCTCCATATGGGGCACGCCCTCAACAACACCCTCCAAGACATTCTCGTCCGCTTCGAGCGCATGCGCGGGCGCGACGTGTTGTGGCAGCCCGGTACCGACCATGCCGGCATCGCCACACAAATGGTGGTCGAGCGTCAGTTGATGGAGCGGCAGGAGCCGAACCGCCGCGCCATCGGCCGCGAGGCGTTCATCAAGCGCGTCTGGCAGTGGAAAGAAGAGTCGGGCAACACCATTGTCGGCCAGCTCAAGCGGCTCGGCTGTTCGTGCGATTGGTCGCGGCTCCGATTCACCATGGACGAAGGCCTGTCGCGCGCGGTGCGCAAAGTGTTCGTCGACCTCTATCGCGCCGGCCTCATCTATAAAGACAAGCGCCTCGTCAATTGGGACCCCGATCTGCTCACCGCCATCTCCGATCTCGAAGTCGAGCAAATCGAGACCAAGGGTCATCTGTGGCATCTCCGCTATCCCATCGAGGGGAGGCCGTTTAACCCGAGCGATCCTTCGACCTATATCGTCGTCGCCACCACGCGGCCCGAGACGATGCTCGGCGATACCGCGGTTGCCGTGCATCCCGACGATGAACGCTACAAGCATCTCGTCGGCAAGAACGTGATCCTGCCGCTCGTCGGCCGGCGCATTCCGATCATCGCCGATGAATATTCCGATCCCGAGAAGGGCTCAGGCGCGGTCAAGATCACGCCCGCGCACGACTTCAACGATTTCGAGGTGGGCCGACGCCACGGACTTCCCATGGTCAATATCATGTGACCTGAGGGCAAGCTCCTGCTCGAGCCCAATCCCGACTTCACGCGCGGGATCGAGCCGAGTGCGCAACTCAAGGCGACGATCCTCGAATTCAACGGCGTGTTCCGCTTCGCCGCGCGCAAGATGATCGCGGCGAGGCTCGAGGCCGATGGACTGATGGAGAAGATCGAGCTGCATACCCACGTCGTGCCGCACGGCGACCGCTCCAACGCCGTCATCGAGCCGCGCCTCACCGACCAGTGGTATGTCGATGCCAAGACGCTTGCTGCTGCCCGCGATCGACGTGGTCAAGCGCGGCCGCACCGTGTTCGTGCCGAAGAATTGGGAGACGACGTATTTTCACTGGATGGAGAACATCCAGCCTTGGTGCATCTCGCGCCAGCTGTGGTGGGGCCACCAGATCCCGGCTTGGTATGGGCCTTTCAAGCGGGATCCCGGATATTGGCGATGGCGTTGCAATTCGGGTATCCGCTTCACATCCCGAAGAGCTCACCTGATGTCTGCGGCACTGAAACGGATGCTGTCCGGAGGCCAAACAGTACTACGGTGCAAATGTCGTGATCGCAGCGATGACAAGGATGCACGAGCGCATGCTCCACAGAGCAACCGCAAAGTATTTATCTGGCAGGACGAGGACGTGCTCGACACGTGGTTCTCATCCGCGCTGTGGCCGTTCTCGACGCTTGGCTGGCCCGACAAGACGCCGGAGCTCGCCCGCTATTACCCGACCGACGTGCTCGTCACCGGCTTCGACATCATCTTCTTCTGGGTCGCCCGCATGATGATGATGGGCCTCCACTTCATGGAGGAGGTGCCCTTCCGCGACGTCTATATCCACGCGCTCGTCCGCGACGAGAAGGGCCAGAAGATGTCGAAGTCGAAGGGGAACGTCATCGATCCCCTCGACCTGATCGACCAATACGGCGCCGATGCGCTGCGCTTCACCCTCGCCGCCATGGCGGCGCAAGGACGCGACATCAAGCTCAGCGCGGGCCGCGTCGAGGGCTACCGCAATTTCGCGACCAAGCTGTGGAACGCGGCGCGGTTCACGCAGATCAATGGCTGCCGGCCGCGCCCGGATTTCGCTCCAGGCTCTGCCAAGCTCACCGTCAATCGCTGGATCGCCGGCGAGAGCGAGCGCACGGTCGCCGCCGTGACCGAGGCGCTCGAGTCCTTCCGCTTCAACGAGGCGGCCGCCGCCATCTATCACTTCATCTGGCATGTCTATTGCGACTGGTATCTCGAGCTGATCAAGCCGATCCTCGCAGGCAGCGACGAGGCCGCGGCGGCCGAGACGCGCGCGATGGCCGCCTTCGTGCTCGACCGCGCCTTGAAGCTGCTTCATCCCTTCATGCCCTTCGTCACCGAGGAGCTTTGGGCGAAGCTCGGCGAGGAGGCAGGCGGGCGGACCGGCCTCTTGATGCTCGTGCCTTGGCCTACGCAAGAGGGCCTGGATAACGCAGCGGCGGACGCCGAGATCGGCTGGCTGATCAGATTCATCACCGAGGTGCGCTCGGTGCGCGCCGAGATGAATGTGCCGGCGGGAGCCAAGGTGCCGCTCACTATCGCCGGGGCCGGCGAGGTGACCAAGGGGCGCGTCTCCCGCCACGAGGAGACGCTGCTTCGCCTTGCCCGCATCGACACGCTCGGCTATGGCCGCCCGCAGGCCGGCGCGGTGCAGATCGTGCTCGACGAGGCGACGCTGGCGCTCCCGCTTGCCGGCATCATCGACATCGGTGCTGAGCAGAAGCGTCTGAAGCGCGAGATCGACAAGGTCGGCTCGGAGATCAGGCAGCTCGACGCCAAGCTCGCCAACGAGAAATTCGTCGCGCGCGCGCCCGAGCACGTCGTGGAGGAGCAGCGCGAGCGGAAGAATGAAGCAGAGGCGACCGCCGCCAAGCTCGCCCAGGCCCTGAAACGGCTCGAGGCAGCACTCTAGGTGGCCCCGGAGTTCGGCCGGGCTTGGGTGTTCGCAGCTTTGGTCCTCGGCGCGCTGGTCGGGATCCTGTTCGCGCTGTTCCCGCAATGGGACCTCGCCATCGCGCAGCTCTTTTGGGACCCGGCCACAGGGCGCTTTCCCTATGCGACGAGCGCGCTGCCCAACCATCTCCGCGACCTTGCCGATTGGCTCGTCTGGTTGATCCTCATCGCCGCCGGCGGTGCCCTCCTGCTCAAGCTCGTCTTCCCGCGGCGGAAGATGTTGATGCGCCCGACCGTCGCGCTCTTCCTTCTCGTCTCTTACGCGCTCGGCCCGGGCTTGATCACCAACGGCATCTTGAAGCCGGTGTGGAGCCGCGCGAGGCCCGTCTCCATCGAGCAATTTGGCGGTCAGAAGCATTTCACCCCGTGGTGGAAGCCGGGCGGGGAGTGCGACAGAAATTGCTCCTTCGTATCGGGCGATGCCTCCTCACTCACTTGGCTGCTCGCGCCGGCGAGCGTCACGCCTCCTGCGATCAGGCCGCTCGCGCTCGCGGGCGCCACCGTGATCGCCGTGGGCTTGAGCGGGATGCGCGTGGTCTTCGGGCGCCACTTTCTGACTGACGTGGTGTTCGGCGGCGTCGTCAGCCTGCTCGTCATCGTGCTGTGTCAGCGCCTGATCCTCGGCCTCGACGACACACGCATCGAGGCGGCCCTTGAAGGCGCAGGCTTGAGGCTGCGTTCGCTCGCTCCGCCGGGGAGCAATGGGACACCTCGAGACTAACCCGGCTCGCGGAGGGGGCGCCTAATTCACGGGCAAAGCTTGGAGTCCGCGTCGCATCTTCATCCAGAATCTTTGCAACTGTAGCTAAATTACAACAAGCTGAGGCATTTATGCCTCGTTTGCGCCATAAAACTTTGAGAAATCGGCGTCTGTAGGAGGCGCATCGGCCCAGAAGCTTTCCACGGTTCCACATCGGGGGACAGCCGGGAGAAAGTTGGGCCGAACCGTTGGGGAACGGTGGCGCAGAGGCCATATTTCCCCGCACCTCACCTGGGCGTTAGCAGATGGACGCGAAGACGTTCGATAAGACGCGGCTGCCGAGCCGCCATGTGACCGAGGGGCCCTCCCGCGCCCCCCATCGCTCCTATTATTACGCGATGGGTTTGTCGCGCGAGCAGATCCATCAGCCCTTCGTCGGCGTCGCCACCTGCTGGAACGAAGCCGCCCCTTGCAACATCTCGCTGATGCGTCAGGCGCAAGCGGTGAAGCAGGGCGTCGCCGCGGCGAACGGCACGCCCCGCGAATTCTGCACCATCACCGTCACCGACGGCATCGCCATGGGCCATCAGGGCATGAAGTCCTCGCTGCCCTCGCGCGAGGTCATCGCCGATTCCGTCGAGCTCACCATTCGCGGTCATTGCTATGACGCGCTGGTCGGCATGGCGGGATGCGACAAGTCTCTGCCCGGCATGATGATGGCGATGTGCCGCCTCAACGTGCCGTCCATCTTCATCTATGGCGGCTCGATCCTGCCGGGCTCCTTCAAGGGGCGCCCGGTCACGGTGCAAGACCTGTTCGAGGCGGTCGGCCAATATTCGGTCGGCAAGATGTCGGCCGACGATCTCGACACGCTCGAGCATGTCGCCTGTCCCTCGGCGGGCGCCTGCGGCGCCCAGTTCACCGCCAACACCATGGCCTGTGTCTCGGAGGCGATCGGGCTTGCGCTGCCTTACTCGGCCGGCGCGCCCGCGCCCTACGAGATCAGGGACAGCTTCTGCATGGCGGCGGGCGAGAAGGTGATGGAGCTCATCGCCCGCAATATCCGCCCGCGCGACATTGTCACGAGAAAATCGCTGGAGAACGCCGCCGCCATTGTCGCCGCGACCGGCGGCTCGACCAACGCCGCGCTGCATCTCCCGGCCATCGCACATGAATGCGGCATCGACTTCGACCTGTTCGCCGTGGCCGAGGTCTTGAAACGGACACCTTATATCGCGGATTTGAAACCGTCTGGCCGTTATGTTGCCAAGGATTTGTTCGAAGCGGGTGGCGTGCCGCTCCTGCTCAAGACCCTCCTCGATCATGGCTACCTCCACGGTGACTGCATGACCGTCACCGGCCGGACGATGAAGGAGAATCTGGCGCGCGTTCAGTGGAATCCCGATCAGGATGTGGTGCGTCCGGCCGATAATCCGCTCTCACCGACGGGTGGGGTGGTGGGCCTGAAGGGCTCGCTCGCTCCCGATGGCGCCATCGTCAAGGTCGCCGGCATGAAGGGGTTGAAGTTCCGCGGCCCCGCACACTGCTTCGATTGCGAGGAGGACGCCTTCGCCGCCGTGAGCGCCAAGCGCTACAAGGAAGGCGAGGTGCTGGTCATCCGCTACGAGGGCCCCAAGGGCGGCCCCGGCATGCGCGAGATGCTTTCCACCACGGCGGCCCTCTACGGCCAAGGCATGGGCGACAAGGTGGCGCTCATCACCGACGGGCGCTTCTCGGGCGCGACGCGCGGCTTTTGTGTTGGTCATGTCGGCCCGGAGGCCGCGCTAGGTGGCCCGATCGCGCTCTTGCGCGATGGTGACATGATTGTGCTCGATGCCGGGAATGGGACGCTCGATGTCGAGCTCTCCGAGGCCGAGCTCGCTAAGCGAGCCAAGGCCTGGAAGGCGAAGCCGACGCAGTTCAGAAGCGGCTATTTGTGGAAATACGCAAACGAGGTCGGTCCGGCGCGTACTGGCGCTGTGACCCATCCAGGGGCGGGCGTGGAAGTTGAGTGCTATGCTGACGTGTAAACTTGCGTTGGGCGCCGTTGCGGCGCTGATGATGATGAGTCCTGTCGCCGTTGGGGCCGACAGTCCGCCGCCTTATGCGTCCGCCACCGACGCCTATCGCCAGGGCGTGAGCACGATCAAGGCGGGGAAGGTTTCGGCGGCGTTGCCTGCCCTCGAATACGCGGCGAAGCACGGCGTGCTCGGCGCCGAGCTCAAGCTCGCGCGCATCTATTCCGCTGGCCGCGACGACGTGGCCGAAGACGACGCTAAGGCTTTCACCTACTACCGGGCGATCGCCGACCAATATGCCGACATCAATCCGTCGAGCCCGGTCGCGCCCTATGTTGGCGAGGCGTTCGTCGCGCTCGGCCAATATCATCTCGACGGCATCGCTGCGATGCCGCTTCCCGCCAATGCGGCTTATGCCGCCGATCTCTTCCGCCACGCGGCGAGCTATTTCGGCAACGCCGACGCGCAATACGATCTCGCCCTTCTCTATCTCAAGGGCGAGGGCGTCGAGAAAGACGTCGGCCTTGCCGTGAACTGGCTGGCGATGGCCGCCAAGAAGCAGCACGTCGCGGCGCAGGCGACTCTCGGCGAGATCTTGTGGCGGGGCACCGAGGTGCGTCAGCGCGAGGCGAGAGGCCTTGCTCTGATTACGCTTGCCCATGAGAACGCCAAGGCAAGCGGCAAGGAACCGAAATGGGTCGGCGATCTCTACGCTGAAGCCTTCGCCAAGTCGGATGCCGCGACGCGCAAGGAGGCCGTCGCTCTGCTTCCGGAGCTTGGCGGCATGGCGATTGCCGCAACCACATCAGTCGCGGCGAAGCCGGCCAATTCGATCGTGCTGCCGGCTGTGGGCGCAGGGGCAAAGCCGGTCGCCCCCGCTGCGGCCACCGCACAGTCTGCCGATGCCATTCCGCTCAGCAAGACGGGCACGCCTCCGGCGGCGCCGATCGGGCTCTCGGTCGGATTCGGCGCCCAAAGCACCGACGCCTCGGGGCTCAAGCCCTGAGCGCCGAGACGCTGCAAAGTGCTAGACGGCAAGCTCAATGAAGATCGGCACGTGATCTGACGGCTTTTCCCAGCCGCGCGGTGCGGGATCGATCTCGCAGGCCTGCAGGCGGTCGGCCGCCTGCGGCGACAGCAGCAGATGGTCGATGCGCAAACCCTGGTTCTTCTGCCAGGCGCCGGCCTGATAGTCCCAGAAGGTGTAGCAGTTGGGCTCGTCATGGCAGGCGCGGAAGGCATCGGTCAGCCCGAGATTGACGAGGCCCTGGAATGCGGCGCGCGTCTCCGGCCGGAACAGCGCGTCCTCCATCCAGGCTGACGGGTTGTAGACGTCCTCCGGCGCGGGGATCACGTTGAAATCGCCGGCGATGATGAGGGGCTCCTCGAGGGCGAGCAGAGCCTTCACGCGCTCGCGCAGCCGGCCCATCCAGGCGAGCTTGTAGACATATTTATCCGTACCCGGAGGATTTCCGTTCGGCAGGTAGATATTCAGTAGGCGGAGCACGCCCGACGGGACTGACACGACGGCTTCGAGATAGCGGGCCTGCACGTCGTCGGGGTCGCCGGCGAGCCTCGGCGCCACTTCGTCGAACCGGAGCTTCGACAGAAGCGCGACGCCGTTGAAGCCCTTCTGCCCATGCACGGCGACATTATAGCCGAGCGCCTCGAACTCAAATCGCGGGAAGGCCTCGTCGGCGCATTTGATTTCCTGCAGGCAGGCGATGTCGGGGTTGGCTTGCTTGAGCCAAGTCAAGGCCGCGTCGATGCGCGCCTTGATGCCGTTGATATTCCAGGTGGCGATCTTCATGGGGTTTTCTTGGCATTGCCCGGCTTGACCGGGCAATCCAGTAACCCCGGTGGTCCACGATGTCGAATGTCAGTGGTTACTGGATGCCCGCTTTCGTGGGCATGACACAAAAGGGAAATCAGACCGAGAAGCTGGTGCCGCAGCCGCACGCCGCGGTCACGTTGGGATTCTTGATCTTGAACTGGGCGCCGATCAACTCGTCGACGAAGTCGATCTCGCTGCCTTGCACGAATTCGAGCGAGACGGGATCGACCACCACGCGCGCGCCGTCGCGCTCGATCAGGAGGTCGTCGGGCGCCCGATCGTTGACCAGGTCGAAGCGGTATTGGAAGCCCGAGCAGCCGCCCCCTTCGACGCTCACGCGGAACAGGGACGCGGCCGGCTCGCCGCGCAAAAGCTCGACGATCCGGTGCGCCGCTCGCGCGCTCAAGGTGATGGACGGTTCGCTCATGTTGGGTGTAGCCAATCTCTACCTGGAACATAGGATGGCGCACGGGCTTGTCAATCGACCACAACCGGGAGGGTGAAGGGAAATGCCCGCCCTTGGCGCGGCTGGCGCCCTATGCCGCCGATCCGCGGAAGAGCCGCGGCCGGCTTTACGATGAGCCCCCGAGCCCGACCCGCTCCCCGTTCGGCCGCGACCGCGATCGCATCCTCCACGCGGCTGCCTTCCGCCGGCTGAACTACAAGACCCAGGTGTTCGTCTATCACGAGGGCGACCACTACCGCTCGCGCCTCACCCACAGCCTCGAAGTGGCGCAAATCGCCCGCTCGCTTGCCCGCACCCTTCACCTCGACGAGGACCTGACCGAAGCGCTCGCCCTTGCGCACGATCTCGGCCACCCGCCTTTCGGCCATGCCGGCGAGCGCGCGCTCGATGCCGCCATGGCGGGGAAGGGCGGGTTCGATCACAACGCCCAGTCTCTGCGCGTGGTCACCGAGCTCGAGAGGAAGTACGCGAGCTTCGACGGGTTGAACCTCACCTTCGAGACGCTGGAGGGGATGGTCAAGCATAATGGCCCGTTGCTTGGACGCGGGATCAGCAAGCCCGTGGCGGAGCCGATCCTTGCATATTGTTCGAAGCAGGATCTCGATCTTGCCACCTTCGCTTCCGTCGAAGCGCAGGCTGCCGCGCTCGCCGACGACATCGCCTATAACAGTCACGATGTTGATGACGGCTACCGGGCCTCGTTCTTTACCTTTGCCGATCTCGCCGAGGTGCCGATTGCCGCACGTGCTCTGGAGGAGGTGCGCCGCGTTCATCCGGGCGTCGACGGCACGCGGCTGCTCTACGAGACGAACCGGCGCCTGATCACCGCCATGATCGACGACGTCACCGCCGAAACAGGCCGGAGGCTTGACGCGCTCGCTCCGCGCAGCGTCGACGACGTGCGGCGTGCCAAGAATTCTGTGGTCGCCTTCTCGGCTCACATGCAGCGCGAGCTCGACCTGCTTCGCGCCTTCCTCACCGCGCGCGTTTACCGCGCCCCTCGCATCGACCGCATCATGAGCGATGCCGCGAGGGTCGTTGCTGAGCTCTTCACCCGCTATAACGATGATCCCGCCGCCCTTCCTCCTGAATGGCACGAGCAGGCGCCTCCTCCCGGCACGCGCCCTTATGCCCGCCACATCGCCGATTTCATCGCCGGCATGACCGACCGCTACGCTCTCGCCGAGCATCGCCGCTTGTTTGACGCCACTCCCGATTTGCGTTAGTCGCCCAATCGTCCCTCCGCGGAGATTTCATGGACGTCTTTGCAGGATTTCACGGCCACGTTCTCGCCGCCGTGCAGCAGCTCAAGCATGACGGCGTCGTGCCGCACCGGGCGAGCATCGAGGGCATCACGCTCGAGCCGCCCAAGGACGCCTCGCACGGTGATCTCGCCACCAATGCCGCGATGGTGCTCGCCAAGGTTGCCGGCAAGAAGCCGCGCGAGCTCGCCGAGCGCATCGTCCCGCTCCTCGCCTCTGATCCCTTCATCGCGAAGGTCGAGATCGCGGGGCCGGGCTTCATCAATCTGACACTCGCCCATGCCTTCTGGCCGAGGGTGCTCCGCATGGTGCTCGAGCAGGGCGAGAGCTATGGGCGAAGCGCGATTGGCAGGGGCGAAGCCGTGAACGTCGAGTATGTGTCCGCCAATCCGACCGGGCCGATGCATGTCGGCCATACGCGCGGCGCGGTGTTCGGCGATGCGCTCGCCAATCTTCTCGCCTTCGCGGGCTTCGCCGTGACGCGCGAATATTACGTCAACGATGCCGGCGCCCAGGTCGATATCCTCGCGCGCTCGGCATTCCTGCGCTACCGCGAGGCGCTCGGCGAGGAGATCGGCGAGATCCCCGAAGGACTCTATCCCGGCGACTATCTGAAGCCGGTCGGCGCGGAGCTTGCCGCCCATCACGGCAAGGCTCTCCTCGCCATGCCCGAGAGGGAGTGGCTTCCCATCGTCCGCGCGGCCGCGTTGAAAGCCATGCTCGCCCTGATCGTCGCCGATCTCGAGGCGATCGGTATCCGCCACGACGTATTCTTCTCCGAGCGCTCTCTGATCGAGGGCGACCATGACGAGATCGCCGCAACCATCGCCGATTTACGGACGCGTGGCCTCGTCTATGAGGGACGCCTGCCCCCGCCCAAGGGTAAGGTCGATGAGGAATGGGAGGATCGCGAGCAGCTTTTGTTTCGCTCCACCGCCTTCGGCGACGACATGGACCGCCCGCTGATCAAGTCGGACGGATCGCACACTTATTTCGCCGCCGATATTGCCTATCATCGCGACAAGTTCAGACGCGGCTTCAACACCATGATCGATGTCTGGGGCGCCGATCATAGCGGCCATATCAGGCGCATGCAGGCGGCGATTGCCGCGCTCACCGAGGGAGAGGCGAAGCTCGATATCAAGATTTGCCAGCTTGTTCGCTTGTTTCGCGGCGGCGAGCCTGTCAAGATGTCCAAGCGTGCCGGGACGTTCGTCACGCTCCGGGAGGTCGTGGACGAGGTGGGGCCGGGCCCCGTCAGATTCATGATGCTCTACCGGAAGAACGACGCGCCGCTCGATTTCGACTTCGCCAAGGTCACCGAGCAGTCGCGGGACAACCCGGTCTTCTATGTCCAGTACGCCCACGCGCGGGCTTGTTCAGTTCTGCGTAACGTTCGGGGAACCTTCCCGGATCTCGATCCAGAGGAGGGGACGTTGGCAGAGAGCGATCTGAGCTTGCTCAAGGACGAGGCGGAGACCGCCTTGATCCGCCGCATCGCGCAGTTTCCGCGTCTGGTCGAAGCCGCCGCTCTCGCCCATGAGCCTCACCGCATCGGGTTCTATCTGTATGACCTTGCCGGTGACTTCCACGGACTTTGGAACAGAGGCAAAGACTTGCCACAATTACGATTTATTTACGAAAGTGACCGAGAGTTAACGCGTGCTCGTGTAGCGCTCGTGGCAGCCACGAAGCGTGTCCTGGCGTTGGGTTTGGGGATCCTCGGGGTTCACGCCATGCACGAGTTGCACTAAGTCGACCTGGGGCGGGGGTGTTCGAGGGAAGTAGCCATGTCTACGAGTGATAGCGGGCGCGGCCGTAAGGCCGGTCCGACCCCTGAGTTACAGTCAGATTTTGCCAACAGGCAGAGTGCCGGCAGTGCGCCGCAGAATTGGGGCGCCAATGCACTCAGCACGCAAAAGAGCGAGGTAGCCTTCATGGTACAGGGAGCGGGTAGGCCAGGGCAGCCGGGACAGCGCTCAATCTTCGGGGGAAACGGTCCCGTCTTCGCGCAGATGCCGAGCTATACGCCGGTAACGCGCGGACCAACCCCCCAGGCACCAGAGCCGCAACAGCCGTCCTTCACGCCCTACGTCGCCAGCCAGCCAGCCCCCCAGACCTTCCAGAATCCCTTCTCCAACCAACCCGTCCAGCCCGCTCCGCAGCCGGCCCCCGCGCCGGCGCCCAGCTATCAGAGTCTCCAGTCCGCGACTGCGCCGAGCTATCAGGCGCCCGACTTCCAGCCTCAGTCCTACCGCGCCAACCAGCCCGCGAGCGCGCCGAGCTTTTCCAATGCGGAGCATCCCGGCGCCCAGGCCTATCCCGCCGCGAGCTATAACGGCCAGGGCTACCAGGGCCAGCCCTATCAGCCGCAACCCTATCCCGACGCGAATTTCGGCGATGCGAGCTTCCCCGAGACGCCCGCGCCGGACGCGGGCTATGGCGAGCCCAAATTCGCCGAGCCGTCTTATGGCAAGCAGAATTTTGCCGATGCGAGCTTTGGCGACGCAAGTTTCGAGGATGCGAGCTTCCCCGAGCCCAGTTTCCCCGCTTCGAATTCGCCCTTCAGCCATTTGGAGTCCGGTCTCGACGGCGGTTATGGCCAGCCGCCGCATGCTCAGCCCGATCACGGCTTCGACACGTTCACCGAAGAGACGGCGCAAGACTATGTGATGGCCTCTCAAGGCGGGGGTTCCGGCCAGGTGCCGCCGAGCGACCCGCGCCGCCAGCTCCAGGCCTTCGACGCCCTTTACGACCAGCCGCCGCAGATTGCGCTCGGCTCGACCGACCCTTCGCGCCGCGCGCCGCAAGATTTCTACGAGAGCGAGCGCGCCGACGCCGATTTCCTCGACGAGGGACAGGTGGTTCCGCCTCCTGGCGCGCGTTCCAAAATGGCGACGCTCAGGAGCCGGAGCGCCTTCATGGTCGGCAGCGCTCTCCTTGGCGCGATCGCCTTGGGCGGGGCGCTCGCGTTTGCCTACAAGCAAAGCGGCGGCGGGATCGGCGGCGATCAGCCGCCTCTCGTCACGGCCGACAACCGTCCCGTCAAAGAGGTGCCTGATCAGCCGGGCGGGAAGGATTTTCCTCACAAGAACAAGCTGATCTATGACCGCCTGCAGAACGGCGACGAGGCAGAGGCCGATCGCATCGTCCCCCGCCAGGAAGATGTCGCGGTCCCTGCGCTGCCCCCGGCTTCGGCCGATACCGGTGGCCTTCCGACGCCCGTCGCGACGACCGATTTCGTGCCGCCGCCGACGACCCAGGCGGTGGACGGTCCCGCCGGTGCGGCCCCCGCTGCGGACGCCGCTGCCGATGACGGCGACGGCGGTCCGCGCCGCGTGAAGACCCTCAAAGTGCGTCCCGACGGCTCGGTGGAGGATCCGGCTGGAGCCGCGGCGCAAACCGCCATGACTCAAGCCTCTGCCGCCGATGGCGACACCGCTGCCCTTCCGGCCACCGCGGCCGCGCCCGCTCCGGCTGCGGCTCCCGCTGCACCGCCGCAACAAGTGGCCGCGGTCCAGCCGGCGCCCGTCAAGCCCAAGACACCGAAGCCCGCTGCCACGCAGGCGTCGGTGACGCCTCAGGCGGCAGCCGCTCCGGCCGCCTCGACCAAATATGTCGTTCAGGTCGGCTCGAAGAAGAACCAGACCGAGGCGCTCGCGAGCTTCGCCGACATGCAGCAGAAATATCCGACCCTGCTCGGCACTTACCGGCCGATGGTGCAAAAGGCTGATCTCGGCGCCAAGGGCGTGTGGTATCGGCTTCGCATCGGACCGATCGCCGACAAGACGGCCGCGGCCAAGCTTTGCAGTCAGCTGAAGGCGCAAGGCCTGCCCGACTGCCTGGTCGCCACGCAATAGCCGCTCCGCGGGCCTCGCTCTTGACCTTTGCCCGCGACGCAAGCTACGCCGCGTCGTGAACCTTAAAGCCTTCATCTCGGGCTGCTCCGGCACGTCCTTGAACGACGCCGAACGGCGGTTCTTCGCGGAGAACCGTCCCTGCGGCCTCATTGTCTTTGCCCGGAATTGCGATACGCCCGACCAGCTTCGTTCCCTCGTCGCCTCCTTCAAGGACGCGGTCGAGAGCGAACGAGGTGTTGATCCTGATCGATCAAGAAGGCGGGCGCGTGCAGCGCCTCCGTCCGCCTCATTGGCGCGACATGCCTCCCGCGCGCTGCTATGGCCGCGTCTACGAGAGAGACCCCGAGGCGGGGAAAGATGCCGCCTTCGCCGGCGCGCGGCTGATCGCGCAGGAGCTCTTCGACCTCGGCATCAATGTCAATTGCACGCCGGTGCTCGACGTGCCGGAGAAGGGCGCGCACGAGATCATCGGCGACCGCGCCTTCTCAACCGATCCTGACGTGGTTGCGTTCCTCGGGCGCGCCGTGATGGACGGGACACTTGCCGGCGGCGTGTTGCCGGTCATCAAGCATGTGCCGGGCCACGGCCGGGCCACGGCCGACAGCCATCTCTCTCTGCCGCGCATCGATGTCGCCGAGCGCGAGCTCCGAGCGATCGATTTTCGGCCGTTCCAGGCGCTCCGCGATGCTCCGCTTGCCATGACCGCCCATGTTCTCTTGCCGTGCTACGACGAGCAGCGACCGGCAAGCGTTTCGCCCATTATAATGGGCGAAGTGATTCGTGGATTGATCGGGCTCGAGGGCTTGGTGATGAGCGACGATATCGGCATGAAGGCCCTTGGCGGCCCCTTCGCTGACCGCGCGCGCGCGGTGATCGAAGCCGGCTGCGACGTGGCGCTCCATTGCAGCGGCGAGTTCGCCGAGATGGTGGAGACGGCGCGCGCCGTCCCGCCGCTCGCAGGCCTTGCCGCCGAGCGCTTCGCCCGCGCCCGCTCTTTCCTGCATGCTCCGCGAGCCCTTCGATGAGGACGAGGCCATGGCGCTCGTGAGCGAGGCCGCTGGGACGCCGGTCGCATGATGAGCGAGACCGAGATAGAGATGGCCGAGGAGGAGTCTATCCTGTCCGATTGGGACCAAGGGGAGGAGCGCTCGGAGGCTTCGCTCGATGAGACGCTTGTCGTCGACGTCGAGGGCTTCGAAGGACCTCTCGATCTTCTTCTCGCGCTCGCGCGCACCCAGAAGGTCGATCTCGCCAGGATCTCGGTGCTCGCGCTCGCGCAGCAATATCTCGACTTCATCGCCGAGGCGCGGCGCCTCCGATTGGAGGTCGCCGCCGATTATCTCGTCATGGCGGCGTGGCTCGCGTTTCTGAAATCGAAGCTCCTCCTTCCCGCCGAGCCGTCCGAAGAGGGCGAGCCCACAGGCGAGGAGCTCGCGGCTCTGCTCGCCTTCAGGCTGAAGCGGCTGGACGCCATGCGCGAGGTGGCCGCGCAGCTCATGACGCGCAAGCGGCTAGGCCGCGACGTGTTCGCGCGAGGTCTGCCCGAGCCGACCCGCATCACCAAGAAGAGCATCTACGACGCCAATGTCTACGACCTGCTCAAGGCTTATTCGCAGCAGCGCCAGCGCACGGCGGCGACGCGCACCTGGCAGGTCCGCCAGCGCACGGTATGGTCGCTGAAGGAGGCGCGCGAGGAGCTCGAGCGGCTGCTCGGGATCACCTGCGATTGGGCTCCCCTCGATCAGCTTCTCGCCGAGTTTCTGGTCGAGCCTGAGCTGCGCAAGACCGCTCTCGCCTCGAGCTTCACCGCCACTTTGGAGATGACCCGCGAAGGAACGCTTGAAATCAGCCAGTCGAAGCTGTTCGCGCCACTTCTGATCCGCCGCCGTAATCGAGCCGCATAGAATGAGCCTGAGGGAAGAACAAGGACGGGGCCGCGCATGACAGTCAAGCAATTGAGTAGGGTAACCACGATGACGGAAGACGAGACGGAGCGCGAGCAGAAGGGCCCGCGTCTCCTATTGCCGCTCCCGTCCAATGTGATCGCCCTGCAATCGACCGACCGCCGCGAGAAGCTGCGCATCGTCGAGGCATTGCTGTTCGCGGCATCCGAGCCCCTCGACGAGGCGGTGCTCGCGCGCCATTTCGTCGAGGGCGAGGATGTGCGCGCCCTGCTCGAGGAGCTGCAAGCCAATTATGCCGGGCGCGGCGTCAATCTCGTGCGCGTCGCCGGCAAATGGGCGTTCCGCACCGCCGAGGATCTGTCCTTCCTGCTCGAGAAGCAGGCCGTCGAGCAGCGGCGCCTGTCGCGCGCGGCGCTCGAGACGCTCGCCATCATCGCCTATCACCAGCCGGTCACCCGCGCCGAGATCGAGGAGATCAGGGGCGTGTCCACATCGAAGGGCACGATCGACGTGTTGCTGGAGACCGGGTGGATCAAGCTCAGAGGGCGCCGTCGCGCGCCTGGCCGCCCCGTGACCTACGGCACGACCGAAAGCTTCCTCGAGCATTTCGGCTTCGATCAGATCCAGGATCTGCCGGGTCTGAACGAGCTGAGAGGGGCAGGGCTCCTCGACTCTTCGCTTCCGCCCGGCTTCTCCATGCCCAATCCCGACGATGCCCCGACGCTTCGCGACGACGAGGAGCCGCTCGAGGACGAGACGCCCGGCGACGATCCGCTCGGCGAGGACGACGAGGGCTAGCCGGCCTTATCGGAGCGCGACCTCAGGCAGCGTCTTGTCCTTCCAATAGGCGTGCACGAGCTTGAGATTTTGCTCATGCACCTCGCGGTAGGGCTCGAAGGGACTGATCCAGCCCTTCGCCGCTTCCGCGCCGACGTAGTCTTCCATCGTGCCGTCCAGATAGCCGGCGTCATGGGCCCTGGAGAGCATCCTCGTGACATAGGCCATGGTCGCGTCGATGAGGGTCTTGTCGTATCCGCCGCTCCTGATGACGGCTGGATCTCCGTGATTGGGGAGGATCCTGACGACATCCCAACGTCGCATCTCCTCGAGGCTCTCGAGGTGCAGGGCGAGGTTCTCCACCTCGATCATGTAGGTCAGCGGGTCCTCGAGCGTATCGCCGGCGAGCAGGAGCTTGTCCTTCGGCAGATAAACGACGCAGCCGTCGATGCTGTGGATGTTCATGCGGCGGAGATCGAGGGCGATCTCTCCCACGCGAAGTTCCAAGTGGTCGTCAAACATGATGTTCGGGAATATGAGCGGCGCGATGGCCGGCGGTCCCCACACCTTGCCCGCTTCGATGTCGGCTTTGTGCCTAGTCAGCGCGTCGCGCGTCAGCGCTGTGGCGATGATTGCGCAATCGTCGAACACGGCGTTGCCGGCGATGTGATCGAGGTGCCAATGGCTGAGCACCACGGTGAATTTTTCGATCCCCATCTTCGCGAGATAGTCGCGAACGAATTCCGCATGGGGCACGCTGGTAAAAGTATCGTAGACGACAGCCTCTGCGCCGCTATGGATTGCATACATGGCGGTCCCCAGCTTGATGGCGGAATCGTCAATCCAGTTGTGCTCTTCGGCGTGACGCCCGGCCTGCTCGCGGCCTGCGAAGAAGGAGATCAGGTAGGGGTTGTGGTGATGGACTTTGATGGGGGGCGGCGTCTCGCTCATCGCTTGCACTGTTCCTCAATGGGCTGTCGGCCTTCAGTGAACAACAGGCGGCCGGCAATTCCTAGCGGCAACGGACTCGTGCGCCTTTAGACCGAAATCCGAGCAGGCTTGCTCAGGGTTGCGCTTGAGCCGCGCCAGCGCGTAGACCAGCTCGATGTTCGAGGCCCTGAAAGCGCGCACTCGCGCCGTCGCCGCCAAGCGTCGTAATGCGAGCGCAGCCGGCAAGACCCCGCGCGGCAAGGCCGCCGTCACCTTCGCCGCGCGGCTCACCTTCGAGGACGTCTCGCGCCGGTTCGGCGAGGGGCTCGCGCTCGATCATGTGAGCCTCGACATCGCGCCCGGCGAGATTATCTGCCTGCTCGGGCCGTCGGGCTGCGGCAAGACCACTCTCCTTCGCATCGCCGCCGGCGTGGAACGGCCCTCGGGAGGCCGCGTTCTGATCGACAATCAGGAAGTGGCCGGGCCTGACCGCTTCGTGCCGCCGGAGAAGCGTGGCGTCGGGCTCATGTTCCAGGACTTCGCGCTCTTCCCGCATCTCTCCATCCTCGACAATGTCGCCTTCGGACTGAAATCGCTGACGCGGAGCGAGGCCAAGGCGGAAGCCTTCGCCGCGCTCGAGCGCGTGGGCCTCGGCCACTACGCCGGCGAGTACCCGCATATCCTTTCCGGCGGAGAGCAGCAGCGCGTGGCGCTCGCCCGCGCCATTGCGCCACGCCCGGGCGTGCTTCTGATGGACGAGCCCTTCTCAGGCCTCGATCCGCGGCTCAGGGAGAGCATGCGTGAAGAGACGCTCGCCATCCTGCATGAGACGCGCGCGACCTCGATCATCGTCACCCACGACGCCGAGGAGGCGATGCGCATGGGCGACCGCGTCGCTCTGTTGCGCAAAGGGCGGATCGTGCAGACCGGCAAGGCGCTCGATCTCTACCACGCGCCGAAGGACATCCTCGCCGCGCGCACCTTCTCCGATTTGAACGAGCTCCCGGCGCGGGTGGAGCAGGGGAGCGCGCAAACCGCGCTCGGGCGCTTCTTCGCCGGTGGCATCCCCGACGGCAAGGAGGCGATCGTTTGCGTACGCCAGCGGGGTGTCAGGCTGCTTACGCCAGGGCAGGGCGTGCCGGGCCGCGTGCTCGACACGCGTTTCCTCGGCGATGTCGGCTTGGTCGAGGTGGCGGTGCAGGGACTGGACGCGCCCATCTTGGCACGCGTCAGGGAGAGCGACGTGCCACCTGAAGGCGCCGAGGTGGGCGTGGGGGTCGATGCCGGGGCGGTCCTGGTATTCGAGGCCGAAAACGGTGCTCAGGGCCCCTCAACCTAGTTTCCGGAGCCCGGCTTGAGAGGGGCGGGCTTTGCTGCCATAGTGCCCCCGAATTGGACCGCGGGGCGCGAGACCTCGCCCTTGGAGATCGCTGATGGGATTGAGCTGGTCGCACATCCTGATCGTGCTCGTGCTGTTCGTGCTTCTATTCGGCCGCGGCAAGATTTCGGAGCTGATGGGCGACGTCGCCCAGGGCATCAAGAGCTTCAAGAAGGGCATGGCCGAGGACGAGGAACCGGCCAAAGAGCCGGAGCCCAAGGTCATCGAGCACAAGGAAGCGGCACCCGCGCCCCGTGCCGCTAAGACCGCCTCCCGCGCCAAGACGCCGCGCAAGCAGAAATCGGGCTAGTCTAGGCACCCGCTTCGGGCGAGGCTCTTCGCCAATCCCGTCTTTGGCCTTACATCACGTCCATGTTCGACATCGGTTGGTCGGAGCTTCTCGTCATCGCCGTCGTTGCCATCGTCGTCGTCGGTCCTAAGGACCTGCCGCGGCTGATGCGCACCTTCGGCCATTATGCCGGCAAGCTTCGCCGCGCGGCATCGGACTTCCAGCGCCAGTTCGAGGAGGCGATGCGCGAGACCGAGTTGGAGGAGGTGAAGAAGGCGATCGAGAGCGTACGCGATGAGACGCCCGGAATCGATCTCAAGGCGCCGATCGACAAGCCGATCATGGTGCCGAACCGTCCGCCCGCTGCGGCGCCGGCGCAGACAAATGGAAAGGGCACGGAGGGTGCGGAGGCCGCTCCGGCCGAGGCCGCTCCTGACAAGGTCGCACCAAAGCGAAAGCGCGCCGCCAAACCCAAGACAGCCGCGTCGAAGGAAACCACCACGAAGACGCCGAGAAGCCGCAAGCGCAAGGCAGAGTCGGAACCACAGGCTGAGCCCAAGCCGCCCAAGGCGGAGCCCAAGCCGTGACGCATGAGGACATCGAGTCGACCAAGGCGCCGCTCATCGAGCATCTGATCGAGCTGAGGCGCCGGCTCATCTGGACCCTGCTCGCCGTCTTCGTCGCCTTCCTCGTCTGCCTCTATTTCGCCAAGCCGATCTACAACCTCCTGCTCTTTCCCTATCGACTGGCCGCCGGAAGCGACGCGCCGATCGAGATGATCTACACCGCGCCGCAGGAGTTCTTCTTCACCGAGGTGAAGCTCGCTCTGTTCGGCGCGATCTTCATCGCCTTCCCGGTGATCGCCTCGCAGATCTACATGTTCGTGGCGCCTGGGCTTTATAAGAGCGAGCGCAAGGCGTTCCTGCCCTTCCTCATCGCCACGCCCATCCTGTTCCTGTGCGGCGCCGCGCTCGTCTATTTCGTGGCGATGCCGCTCGCCATGAAGTTCTTCCTGTCGATGCAGCAGACGGGCGATACCCAGGTGCAGATTCACCTGACGGCCAAGGTGAGCGAATATCTCTCGCTGATCATGGCGCTGATTCTCGGCTTCGGCATCTGCTTCCAGTTGCCGGTCCTGCTCACGCTGCTCGCACGCGCCGGCTTCATCACCGCCGACGATCTCCGCGCCAAGCGCCGTTATGCCATCCTCGGCGTGTTCGTCGTGGCTGCCGTGCTCACGCCGCCAGACCCGATCAGCCAGCTCGCTCTCGCTTTCCCCACCGTGCTGCTCTACGAGCTGTCCATCTTTGCGGTGAAGCTCGCCGAGAAGCAGCGCGCTGCGCCGAAGCCCAATCCCGCCGCCAGCCCCAAAGGCAAGCCCGCCGGCAAGCCGGCATAAGCGAACACGTGCTGCACCTCCCGCATCTGCTCGACACCAAGACGTTGCTGATGATCACGCTCGTCTGGGTGATCGCGGCCTATCTGATCGTGCCCAAGCTGTGGGTCCGCCACTATCGCCGTCACCCTTTTCTCACTCAGACGGCGCGGCTGACGCAGACGGGCGACGGCCATCCCGGCGATCCCATCGATGTCGGGCTCGTGGGAAGCGAGAGCGAAATTATCCGCGGCATGACGAAAGCCGGCTGGTATCCCGCCGACAAGATCACCTTGGCGAGCAGCGTGCGCATCGCCTGTGACACCGTCCTCCATCGGTCCGATGACGATGCCCCTGTGAGCAATCTCTTTCTCTTCGGCCGCAAGCAGGACCTTGCTTTCGAGCAGCCGCTCAAGGGCGGTCCCGGCAAGCGGCACCATGTCCGCTTCTGGCTGTGGGACCGGCCCTATGAGGGACGCCAAGGCTGGTTCGGTGCCGCGACCTACGATACAAGCGTGGGCCTCAGCCACACCACCGGCCAAGTCACCCATCACATCGCCCCAGATGTCGATGCCGAGCGCGACCGCTTGGTCGAAGAGTTGCAGCAGGCTGAAGTCGTTCAATCGGTGCAATGGCTCGATGGCTTCCACGAGACGCTCGAGGGCCACAACGGCGGCGGCGATCCCTGGCGCACCGATGGCCGTCTCGCCATCGTCTCGCTCCGATCCTCGAAGTAGATTGCGAGCACGGCGGGGAGGACGTTCGACCTGCGCTGCGAGGTGCGCGAGAAGGTGATCGCCTATGTGCAGAAGCGTCACCCCGAGGCGTTGCCGCGCGTCAGGACCGATCTCTACGACGAGCGCCAGCGCGCCGAGGTCGAAGCTGTTTCGTTTTGATGGGAAGACCCAATCCCCGGGCTCACGGCCTCTCTTATACTTGGACTACCTCGTCCACTGAGGGGCGCTGTCGCGAGGCGTCGTGAAGCGGGATGAGGTGCGGCGCCTGCGGGTCTTGTCGCAACAAGGCACCCGGGCGGCACCGGAGCTCCCCCCGGGACCACTAGGAGTCCCCGCCAGGAGCTGGCTAGCAGCGAACCGGTGTGTTGCCGGCATCGTCAAGCGGGGTCCGCTGCCGTAAACGCCGCAAATAGCATGCGCTACAGGGCTCTAGCCTATTTGAGCGCATGTGGCGCGCCGAGAGGCGCCCGCGTGCCGTGAGGCACGAGCTACTACATTTGCGCTTTTCGGCGCGCCATCCCCTCATGCCTCGCGGGCCCGCGTCCGGCGAGAAGTTTTGTCATGCCCGCGAAAGCGGGCATCCAGTAAGCGCAGCCCACCGTTATAGGGCGCGCGGCGGGGATTACTGGATCGCCCGGTCAAGCCGGGCGATGACAATGAAAGGGCGGGGCCTTATACGGAGCCTTCGACCAAGCCGAGGAACGAAGCCGTGCTCGATATCAAATGGATTCGCGATAACCAGGACGCCTTCGTCAAAGGGTTGACCGATCGTGGCTTCGAGGCGAGTGCCGGCGCGACGTTGAATCGGATTCTGAGCCTGGACGAGCAGCGCCGCGCGGCGATTCAGAAATTGCAGGAGGCGCAGGCGCGCCGCAACGCCGCCTCCAAGGAGGTCGGCCAGGCCAAGGCCAAGAAGGACGAGGCGGGAGCCAAGCGCCTGATGGACGAGGTCGCCGCGTTCAAGACGTCGATCCAGGAGGGCGAAGCGGTCGCGCGGTTCCTCGAAACTAGCGTTCTCGATTTGCTTGCCGCCATTCCCAACACGCCGGCTGCCGACGTGCCGGTTGGCGTCGATGCCGAGGCCAATGTCGAGCTGCGCAAATTCGGCTCGCCAAAGAAATTCGCGTTCCAGCCGAAGCAGCATTTCGAGATCGGCGAGGCCTTAGGCCTGATGGATTTCGAAACTGCGGCGAAGCTGTCCGGCGCGCGCTTCGTCGTGCTGAAGGGCGCTCTGGCAAAGCTCGAGCGCGCTCTCGCCCAGTTCATGCTCGATCTACACACAAGCGAGCACGGCTATACCGAAATCGCCCCGCCGTTGCTCGTGCGCGACCACACCATGTTCGGCACCGCGCAATTGCCCAAATTCGAAGTAGATCAGTTCGCGGCTATACGCAAACTGACGGAAAAGGAGTCGGAGGCGAGGGAAGGCCAGTTCGAAGAGCTAAAGAAGGGGCTAAGCCGCGCTGCCACTCCTTTTTTGCGATCTGGTTTCGACGCTGTTTGGGAGAGTATGACAAAGCTCTGGCTCATTCCCACCGCGGAAGTGCCGCTGACCAATCTCGTTCGCGAGGAGATCGTCGACGAGGCGAAGTTACCCATGCGGGTAACGGCCGGGACGCCGTGCTTCCGCGCCGAGGCCGGCGCCGCCGGCAAGGACACGCGCGGCATGATCCGACAGCATCAGTTCAACAAGGTCGAGCTCGTCTCCATCACCACGCCCGAGCAATCGGCCGAGGAGCATGAGCGCATGACGAAATGCGCCGAGACCGTTCTGCAAAAGCTCGAGCTTCCTTATCGCGTGATGGTGCTCTCGACCGGCGACATGGGCTTCGCCGCGCAGAAGACTTACGACATCGAGGTGTGGCTGCCGGGGCAGGGGATGTATCGCGAGATCTCCTCCTGCTCGAATTGCGGGGACTTCCAGGCCCGCCGCATGAACGCTCGCTACAAGCCGAAAGGCGCCAAGGAAACGCGCTTCGTCCACACGCTGAACGGTTCTGGCGTCGCCGTCGGCCGCGCGCTGATCGCCGTGCTGGAGAATTATCAAGAGGCGGACGGCAGCGTGCGCATTCCCGATGCGCTCAAGCCCTATATGGGCGGCCTCGCCAAGATCGCCGCCCCGAAGTGACATGGATTCGGCTCGTCCCCTCACCCTTTCCGCCATGCGACTTGCGCGGAGCTTTCGATGCGCTACCGCTTCGCTGCTTGAGCGCCATGCTCGCGCAAAATCGCGGCGGAAAGCCCTCTCCCCCAAGGGGCGAGGAGAGTACCGACGCTGCCGCGAACTCCTTATCCTCTCCCCATTGGGGAGAGGTCGCTTCGCCGTCTCAGGCGGCGAAGCGGGTGAGGGGGAAGTGGAACTGATGAGCGGAAGTGCCTGACAAGAGTCCAGAATGCGCATTCTGATCACCAACGACGACGGCATCGAGGCGCCGGGCCTCGACGTTCTCGAGAAGGTCGCAACCGACTTGACCGAGGATGTCTGGGTGGTGGCGCCCGAGACCGACAATAGCGTCGCGTCGCACTCACTCACGCTGGCCGAGCCTTTGCGCATGCGCGAGCTCGGCAAGCGCCGCTACGCGGTGAAGGGCACGCCAACCGACTGCGTGATCATGGGCGTCCGCTATCTCTTGCGCGACGAGCCGCCCGACCTGGTTCTCTCCGGTGTCAATCGCGGCCAGAACCTCGCCGACGACATCACCTATTCCGGCACGGTCGCCGGCGCCATCCAGGGCACTCTGCTCGGCGTGAAGTCGATGGCGATGAGCCTTGCACTCGAGGCTGAGGGGAGCGCGGAGGCGGGCGCGCCCAATTGGGAGACGCCGATGCGTCACGGCGCCGAGCTGGTGCGCAAGCTACTCGACACCGGCTGGCCGGAAGGCATCGTGCTCAACATCAATTATCCCGGCTTGCGCGCCCGATAAGGTCAAGGGATGGGTCGCGACCGACCAGGGCCAGCGCAATCCCGGCCTATTGCGCATCGAGGATCGCCTCGATACGCGCGGGATGGCCTATTATTGGATCGGCTTCGAGCGGCGCAGTGCCAAGCCGCCGAAAGGCACAGACCTCTGGGCGGTGCGCTCAAATCTGATCTCGGTCACCCCGCTCTGTCTCGACTATACCGACCGGAAGACCAGAGCAGAGCTCGCCAAAGTCTTGGACGGTCATGGCAATTAGTCTTTGCGACAGGGGCTGAGAATCGTCGGATACTATCGCGCCACCTCGGAAAGGGGTGGGAGAGATGGCGAGGGCCCAGGAACAGATCGAGCTGATCATGCAGCTCAGGCGTCGCGGTATCCGCGACACCAAGGTGCTGCGTGCAATCGAGCTCGTGCCGCGCGAGCTGTTCGTCGATCCGGCCTTCGAGGACCACGCCTATAAGGACATCGCGCTCCCCATCGAATGCGGCCAGACCATCTCCCAGCCTTACGTCGTCGCCTTCATGACCGAGCATCTCGATCTCGACGAGCGCCACAAGGTCTTGGAGATCGGCACCGGCTCCGGCTACCAGGCGGCGGTGCTGTCGCATCTCTGCCGCCGCGTCTACACCGTGGAACGCTGGCGCGAGTTGCAGAAGGCGGCCGACCGGCGCTTTGCCAGACTCGGCATCACCAACGTCACCACCATCATCGGCGATGGCTGGCTCGGCTGGCCGCCGCAGGCGCCGTTCGACCGCATCATCGTCACGGCGGCGGCGCCCGAGGCTCCGTCCGCCCTCATCGAGCAGCTCAAGATCGGCGGCCGCATGATCATTCCCTTAGGCGAGACGCGCGACACTCAGATGCTCGTTCAGATCGACAAGAGCGAAGCCGACCTAAGCGGGATAGAGCTTCTTCCCGTGCGCTTCGTGCCGCTGGTTCATGGCAGGGCAGGGCTCGCGGCACGCCAGGGGAGAAGCGGCGGCGGTACCAAGACCGGCGGCACCTAAACCCCCGGCACGCGAGTCGTCTTAGGCAGCCCGGCAAAGAGTTCTAACAGCTTGGTAACTGCTCGCGCGCTTTACTCCAGAGAGGGGTGCGGTGTGTTGCGTTGAGGGGTTTGAGGGAATGCGGCTGGCGTTTTGGTCAAGCAAGGGCCGCGGCGCTTGGAGAATTGTCGCCGCGACCGGCGTTGCGCTCTGCGTCTCCGGCTGCAGTTCGGGTATGTCGCGCTTCGACTTTCCCTCGTTCAACCTCACCGACAATAATTCAGGCGAGGGCAATGCCGATCTCGCCACGACCTCGTCAATCCCCGTGCCGCCAGAGTCGGTCTATAGTCCCGGAGGGAGCTATCAAGGGCAGGTCGCCCGGACGACGTTGCCGCCCCCCGACTACACGCCCAAGCCCGCATCCTATTCTCCGGCCCCCCCGCCGGACCGCTCGCGCATCGCGCGCGCAACCTATTCGGGAGGCATCGCGCCGCATGGCGAGAGCGCGCTGCGCGACGACAAGCCGGTCGCCGGTCTGCACATCAAGGTCGGCAAGGGCGACACACTGTCGATACTGTCGCGGCGCTACGGCATTCCGGTCGAGACCATCATGGGCGCCAACGATTTGAGCGACGGGCGCCTGCATATCGGCCAGGAGCTGGTCATCCCCGGCGCCAAGGCTCGGCAGCAGACAGCAGAGGCCGCGCCCCCCGCGCCGACCGGCGAGACCTATAAGGTTCAGAAGGGTGATACGCCCTACTCGATCGCCGCAAAACTTGGGGTCAGCCAGAAGGCTCTGATGGCGCGGAACAAGCTCCGTGCCAATAGTCTGCAAATCGGCCAGGTGCTCGCGGTTCCGGCCAAGACTGCGCAAGATGTCGCCGCCAACGAGCCCAAGGAGGCAAAGCCCGCGAGCGCGACCGAGCCTCAAGTCCATGTGGTCAAGACGACGACCATCACGGCACCCGGTGCGGCTTCCTCAGGGCAGGGCAGCCCTGGTCGGGGCTCTTCGCTCGCCGAGGAAGAGGACAATCAGGCGAACCCGGCCAAAGCCAAGAATAAGCCTGATCAAAAGACGAAGCCCGCGAGTGGCGAGGCGGCAGCCTCTCCCGATGTGACCGGCGAGGGAAGCGGCCGCGTCGCGACCAACGAGCAATTGCCGACGCCGGATCCCATGTCCGGCAACAGCTTCCGCTGGCCGGTGAGGGGACGCGTCATCTCGGAGTTCGGCGCCAGGCCCGACGGCGGCCATAACGACGGCATCGATCTCGCGGTCCCGGCGGGAACGTCGGTGCTCGCCGCAGAGAACGGCGTCGTCGCCTATGCCGGGAATGAGCTCAAGGGTTACGGCAATCTCGTTCTGATCCGCCACGCCAATAATTGGGTGTCGGCCTACGCGCATAACGAGGAGATCCTGGTCAAGCGCGGCGACAAGGTGCGGCGGGGCCAGGTCATCGCCAAGGCGGGCGCCACTGGAGCTGTCAGCCAGCCCCAGGTGCATTTCGAGCTGCGCAAGGGCTCGCGCCCCGTCGATCCCACTAAGTTCATGAGCAGCGAAGCGGCGAGCAACTAGCTAAAGCCGCTTGCCGAGCCGTCCCGCGAGGTCCTGGATGAACTGCCAGGCGACGCGCCCCGATCGGCTGCCGCGGCCGCGCGCCCATTCGAGCGCGTCCCGGTCGAGCTCGTGTTGCGAGACCGAAAGCCCATAGTGCTCCGCGTAGCCGCGCACCATGTCGAGATAATCGTCCTGGCTGCAATTGTGGAAGCCGATCCACAGCCCGAAGCGGTCTGACAGCGAGACCTTCTCCTCGACCGCCTCGGCGGGGTTGATGGCGGTGGAGCGCTCGTTATCGACCATCTCGCGCGGCATCAGATGCCGCCGGTTCGAGGTGGCATAGAACAAGACGTTGGCCGGGCGTCCTTCGATGCCCCCTTCGAGCACCGCCTTCAGCGACTTGTACGACGTGTCGACGGCCTCGAAGGAAAGATCGTCGCAGAACAGTATGAAACGGCGGTCTGGCTCCGCGCGGAGATGCGCAAGCAAACGCGGCAAGGAGGCGATATCGTCCCGATGAATCTCGACAAGCTTTACGCCGCCCACCTCACCGTGGACTGCCTTGACGAGCGAGCTCTTACCCATGCCGCGCGCGCCCCAAAGCAGCGCGTTGTTGGCGGGGAGCCCGCGGGCGAAGCGCGTCGTATTGGCGAGCAGGGTATCGCGCATATTGGCGATGCCCTTGAGCAGGGGAAGCGGAACGCGGTTGACCGTAACGACGGGGAGGAAGGTCCCGGTCTCGGCCTGCCAGACGAAGGCATCGCTCCGCGCAAAGTCCGGTGTTTCCGGCTCGCGGGGTCCGAGCCGCTCGAGCGCGCGGGCGATGCGCTCGATGAGCCCCGAGATCGGTTCCTGAAAGTTCATGTCGCGCCCGTTGCAAAGGCATTTTTGGTCGCTATAGTCGCGCCACTTCGCGATAAGGCCTGAAAAAGGGCCGCGTTGGCCGAGGGCGGCCATCCTTAAGCCAAGCAAAGGACAGGAGCAATGACCGGATTCGCCTACGCTCAAGCCGCCCAGGATACGTTCGGCATGCTGAATAGCCTGCTCATTCCGACCATGCTAATCATCGGGATCATGTATTTCCTGATGATCCGGCCGCAGCAGAAGCGGCTCAAGGATCATCAGGCGATGG
Organism: uncultured Alphaproteobacteria bacterium; assembly: GCA_963742355.1. Lineage (GTDB taxonomy): Bacteria > Pseudomonadota > Alphaproteobacteria > Rhizobiales > Methyloligellaceae > Methyloceanibacter. The sequence continues at coordinate 30,113 of CAVULQ010000014.1, forward strand.
TTGCCGGCGTCCGCCGCGGCGACACGGTCGTGACCTCGGGCGGCATCATCGGCAAGGTGGCCAAGGTCGACGATCAGGAGCTTCAGATCGAGATCGCCGAAGGCGTCAAGATCAAGATCCTGCGCTCTACCATCTCCGAAGTGCGCGGCAAGGGGGAAGCGGCGACTTCCCCTAAGGCCAAGGACAAGGATAAAGAAAAGGACAAGGCCGCGACGGAATGAAGCGCGGTGTGCCGATGCTTCAACCGCTAGCCTGACTGGAGTTTCGAGGCTTCATGCTGCACTTTCAAAGATGGAAGCTGATTCTGGTGTTTGTCGTCGTCATCGGCGGAATCCTGTTTGCGCTTCCCAACCTGTTCCCGTCAGCCACCATGGCGCGCATGCCGGCCTGGCTTCCCCACAAGCAGGTCAATCTCGGCCTCGACCTGCAGGGCGGCGCCCACCTCCTCTATCAGCTCGACGAGAAGGAGATGGTCCAGGATTGGCTCAACACCATCCGCGGCGACGTGCGCGAGACGTTGCGTCGCGCGCGGGTCGGCTACACCGACCTCGCGCAGAACGTCGCCAACCGCTCGGTGTCGGTGAAGATCCGCGACGCGGCCGACCTCGACAAGGCCTATGACGAGTTGCGCAAGCTCGCGCAGCCCATCGGGGGCAGCGTGTTCTCCGGCTTCTCCGGCTACGACATGGATGTCGCCAAGGACGGGACCGACGGCGTCACCCTGACCGTCACCGATGTGGGGCTAACTCACCGCATGAACTCCGCCATTCAGGGCTCGATCGAAACCATCAGGCGCCGCGTCGATGCCTTCGGTACCACCGAGCCGAGCATCCAGCGCGAAGGGCGGGACCGCGTGCTCGTGCAGGTGCCTGGCATCCAGGACGTCCAGCGTCTGAAAGAGCTGATCGGCAAGACCGGCAAGCTCGAGTTCAAGCTGGTCGACCCCTCGGTCAACGCGGTACAGGTGGCGGAGACCAAGCAAGTGCCGGTGGGCGACGAGCTCGTCTACGGCAATCCTCCGAGCGGTGCGCCTCCGGGATCTCCGCAGATTCCTTATGTGCTCAAGAGCCAAGTGCTGGTGAGCGGCCAGAATCTCGTCGATGCCCAGGCCGGGTTCGATCAGCGCACCGGCGAGCCGGTCGTGACCTTCCGCTTCGATGCCGCCGGCGCCAAGCGCTTCGCCATGGTGACCCAGGAGAATGTCGGGCTTCCCTTCGCCATCGTGCTTGACGCCCAGGTGATCTCGGCGCCGGTGATCCGCGAGCCGATCCTCGGCGGCACCGGCCAAATCAGCGGTAACTTTACCGTTCAAGAGGCCAACGACCTCGCCGTGCTGCTCAGGTCGGGCGCGTTGCCCGCCAAGCTTACTGTCATCGAGGAGAGGACGGTTGGCGCAAGTCTTGGTGCGGACTCGATCGCTTCGGGCAAGAAGGCCGCTCTGATGGGGTTGGCGCTCGTGATGCTATTCATGTTGGCGGGTTACGGCCTGTTCGGACTGTTCGCCGATTTCGCGCTTCTCATCAACATCGTGGTGATCTTCGCCGTGCTCTCCCTCATCGGGGCGACGCTCACGCTCCCGGGTATCGCCGGCATCGTGCTCACGATCGGCATCGCGGTCGATGCCAACGTGCTCATCAACGAGCGCATTCGCGAGGAAATAAGATCCGGGAAATCGCCATTCGCCGCCGTCGATGCCGGCTATTCGCGCGCGCTTGTCACCATCGTCGACTCAAACGTGACGACGCTGATCGCCGTCCTGGTTCTGTTCTGGCTCGGCTCGGGTCCGGTTCGCGGATTTGCCGTGACCCTGACCATCGGCGTTCTCGTTTCGATGTTCACGGCCGTGACAGTCACCCGGCTCATGGTCGCTTATTGGCTGCGCTGGACGCGGCCGCAGCTCATACCGATTTAGGGACCGACCTTATGTTTCGTGGCTTCCATTTCATCCCTCCGGACACGAAGATCGACTTCGTTGGTATGCGGGCGATCACGTGGATCGTCTCGGCATTCTTGACCTTGGCCCCAGTGATTCTGGTCGCCACCGTCGGCCTCAATATGGGCATCGATTTCGAGGGCGGGACTCTGATCGAGATCCAGACCAAGGAAAGTCCCGCCAATCTTGCCGACATTCGCAGCAAGATGAGTGGCTTGGGCCTGGGCGAGGTTCAGATCCAGGAGTTCGGCGCGCCGAACGCCATCCTCATTCGCATCGCCTCGCAGCCGACCGAGCAGGAACAACAGGCATCGATCGCCAAGGTGAAGGAGGCGCTCGGTGACACCGTCGAGTACCGCCGCGTCGAGATCGTCGGTCCCACCATTTCGGGCGAGCTGATCGCGAGCGGTACCATCGCCGTGGTGGTCGCCCTGTTCGGTATCCTGGTCTATGTGTGGTTCCGCTTCGAGTGGCAGTTCGCCGTTGCCGCCGTCGCTTCGTTGATCCACGACGTCACCGGCACCATCGGCCTTTATTCCTTGTTCCAGCTCGAGTTCAACGTCTCGAGCATCGCCGCGCTGCTCACCATCATCGGCTATTCGCTCAACGACAAGGTCGTGATCTTCGATCGCGTGCGGGAGAACTTGCGCAAATACAAGCGCATGCCGCTGGTCCAACTTCTCGACGTCTCGATCAACGAGACTTTGTCGCGCGCCGTGCTGACCCACGTGACGACCTTCCTCGCCATGCTGCCCTTCCTCTTTTTCGGCGGCGAGACGATCTTCGGTTTTGCGCTCGCCATGTGCTGGGGCATCGTCATCGGCGCGTATTCCTCGATCTTCGTCGCTTCGCCGTTGCAATTGATCCTCGGCGTGCGGCGCGAGGCGTGGAGCGCGAGCGCGGCGCCGGCCAAGGGAAGGGGAACGGCGACCGCCCGGATCTGAGCCCTCAAGGCAACCAAGGCGAGCCCAGCTTGCATGAGACCGAGCGAGGAGAAGCCGTAAGGCGCATCGCGCGGGAAGCCGATCCCGACCGGAGCCTCTCCGCTCTGTTTGCCCCGCGCGAGGCACACGCCGACCTCTTTGCTCTCTATGCCTTCAATGCCGAGATCTCCCGCGTAGCCGAGCTCGCGAGCGAGCCCGGCCTTGGCGCCATTCGCCTGCAATGGTGGCGCGAGGCGGTCGAGCGTGCGGCGAGCGGCGAGGCAACCGGCCATCCTGTCGCCGACGCCTTCGGCGCGACCTTGGCAGCGCGTGAACTCTCTCGCGATCGCGTGTCTGGCCTGATCGACGCCCGGGCCGTCGATGTCGAGGGAAAGATCATGCCCGACATGGTGTCGCTCGACGCTTACCTCAACGACACGGCTTGTGCCGTGTTTGCGCTCGCGGCCGAGATCCTCGGCGGCAAAGGTCAAAGCCTCGCGCACGCGGCTCGGTCGGCCGGCAGAGCGTATGGGCTTACCGGGCTCATGCGCGCGCTTCCGGTCCATGCGGCGCGCGGTCTCGTCTTTCTCCCCGCCGATGCGCTCCGCCGTCACGGTACATCGCCCGAGGAGGTGCTTGGCGGCATGACAAGCCAGGGTCTCGAAACGGCGCTTGCGGAGCTGCGTGCAACGGCAAGGGAAGAGTTGCGTGAGGCGAAAGCGCAGATCGCCAAGCTCGACGTGCCGGCGCGTGCCGCCTTCATTCCCCTTTCGCTGGTTGACCCTTATCTTGCTTCATTAGAGAAGGTGGGGCGCGATCCGCTGCGTGAGATCGCCGACATCAACCCGCTATACCGCCTCTGGCGCCTAGCCCGCTGGCGCTAGCACGAGGTGAGACCGGAGGCCCTGATGGACACGCGACCCCTCAGATCTTGGTGGCGGCGGAGACTTCCCGATCTCAGCGCCGCGGCCTCGCGCTTCCCACTCGCCGTCCTCATTGCCGGGCTGTTCACCTTCTACCGGCTCAACCACGACCTCGCGCGCGACGTCGAGGTCAGGATCATGGGCGCGCTAGCTGCGTCCTTCTTGTGGACGGTTGCCGTCGATTTCTACGTCGAGAGTGGCGCGCGCTCCTACGCCACGCGCGCGCTGCTGTGGATCGCTGGCATCGTGGGCATCGCGGTCCTGTTCTATTTCTTCTGGGAGATCTGGCTCAGCCCGCATCTCCTTTTCGGATCCTTGCTCATCCTCGTCGGTCTCGCAGGCTATCTCGGCCGCCGCGAATCCAACTCGACCTTCTGGCTGTTCAACCATCGCCTTTGGCTCGGCGCCGCGCTCGCCCTTGTCGGGGCCGGACTTTTCGCTGCCGGCCTCGTCGCCATCTTCGCGACGTTGAACGTCCTGTTCGGCCTCGAGCTGCCTCCACACTGGCAGGAGCATGTGATTACGGTCAGCGTCTGCTTTGTCGCGCCGGTGAGCTTCCTCGCCTTCGCCCCGCGAAACTTCACCGATCCAATCACCGCGCGCGAAGAGGACGACTTCACCATGCGCGCCGCGGCGGCGCTGGTGAAGTTCGTGCTGGTCCCTCTGCTCCTCGTCTACACCGCCATCCTCTATGCCTATGCCATCAAGATCGTGCTCGCATGGGAGCTGCCCAAGGGAACGCTCGGCGGCATGGTCGTCGGCTATTTGCTGGTCGGCGCGGCGACCCTTCTTGTCGGCTATCCGAGCCGCGAGAGCGGAGGCCCTCACGTCCGCCTGTTCTGGCGCTATTGGGTGGAGCTCGCGGCGCTTCCCGTGGTGCTGCTGTTCATCGCCGTAGGCCGCCGGATCGCTGATTATGGCGTGACCGAGCAACGCTACCTCATGGTGCTGGTCGGCGTCTGGGCGCTGATGCTCGCCGCCATCCGCATCATGCGCGGCCGCGATTTCGACTTGCGCCTCGTGCCCGGCGTGCTCGCATTCCTGATCTTTGCCGCGTCATTCGGACCAGGCGGAGTCGTGGGCTTCTCGGTGATGAGCCAAAAGGAGCAGCTCGCCGAGCTCTTGACCAAGAAGGGCATGCTGCTCGACGGCAAGATCGTGCCGCGCGGGGAAGGTGCGCCCGAGAACCCGCTCGGCAGCGATGCTTGGCGCGCGCGGAGCATCGAATGGTATCTCAACACTCACCGCGCGCTTTATCTTCTCGAGCCCTGGTTCGCGGGTTCGCCCAACGACCCCTTCGCCCCGGGCAAGAAGCCCGAGGAGACGGCGCGCGATCTGCTTCTGGCACTCGGGCTCCGTGCCGACGTGGCGAATTCGTCCGGCGTCGTCTATTTCACGCATTATTCCGACGTACCGGCGGTCCTTGCGCTTGCCAAGGATGGCCACGTCATCGGCCCTGTCGTGTTCCAGTCGAGCGGTCCGGCCCCCGCCACCATCCCGCCGCAGACGGTCGCCGTCGAGGGTCTCGGCACGGTGCATCTCGAGCTCGCCGACACGCTACTCACCGTCCGCCTCGAGAGCGGAGAGAAGGTCAAGTTCGACATCCAGGATGCGGTCAAGGAGATCTATCGCAGGGGCTGGCCGCTCACGCAGGACCACCATCCGGTCGAGATCAAGGGCACCGGAAGCGGACTCGTCGGCACGCTCATCGTCGATAATCTGAATGGCGCTTACAAGGAGCCCACTTTCGACATCTCGCTTGTGCGCTGCTGGCTCGTGCTTGCTCGCGAGGGATGAGCCGCTACTCGGCGGCGACGGAAGCGGGGCGGGCGAGCCAAAGATCGAGATCGGCGAGAGCGCGTGCGGCGAGCGCGCGCTTCCGGTCGAGGCCCTTCGCCGCTCGCTTGCCCTGAAGGGCCGCGGCGATCGGTGGGAACAAGCCGAAATTGACGTTCATCGGCTGGAAGCTCCGCCCGACGCCGTCGCCATCGGCGCTCAAATGTCCCCCGGTGATGTGGGCAACGAGAGCGCCGAACGCGGTGGTCTGTGGTGGTGGAGACATTGGCGTTCCGAGCCGCTCCGACGCAGCAAACCGTCCTGCGATCAGGCCGATGGCTGCGGATTCGACATAGCCCTCGACGCCGGTGATCTGCCCGGCGAATCTGAGCCTCGGGTCCGCTCTCAGGCGAAGTGCGGCGTCGAGCACCTTCGGGCTATTGAGGAAGGTGTTGCGGTGAAGCCCGCCGAGCCGCGCGAACTCGGCCTTAGCGAGCCCCGGGATCGTGCGGAACACGCGCGTCTGCTCGCCATGTTTGAGCTTAGTCTGGAAGCCGACCATGTTCCATAGTGTGCCGAGTGCATTGTCCTGGCGGAGTTGCACGACGGCATATGGCCTGACGCTCGGAAGATGCGGATTGGTGAGCCCGACCGGCTTCATCGGTCCATAGCGGAGCGTCTCCGGCCCGCGCTCTGCCATCACCTCGATGGGCAAGCACCCCTCGAAATAGGGCGTTGTCTCGAACTCCTTGAACGCGGTCTTCTCGGCGGCAAGAAGCGCTGCGATGAAGGCCTCGTACTCGGCTTTATCGAGGGGGCAGTTGATATAGTCCGCGCCGCTTCCACCGGGCCCCGCTTTGTCGTAGCGCGACTGGAGCCAGCACACCCCCATGTCGATCAACTCGCGATGCACGATGGGCGCGATCGCATCGAAGAAGGCGAGCTCCGCTTCCCCGGTCAGCGTCTTGATGGCGCCCGCGAGCGCAGGCGAGGTGAGGGGACCTGTCGCCACGATGACGCTATCCCAATCGGCCGGCGGGATGCCGTCGATCTCGCCACGCGCAATCTCGATCGAAGGATGATCTTCGAGCGCCTGCGTCACCGCTGCGGCGAAGCCTTCACGATCGACCGCGAGCGCTCCCCCTGCCGGCAGCTTGTGGGTGTCCGCCGCGCGCATGACGAGGGAGCCCGCGCGGCGCATCTCCTCGTGCAGGAGGCCGACAGCGTTCGTCTCCCACTCGTCGGAGCGGAAGGAGTTCGAGCAGACGAGCTCTCCGAGCCATCCCGTCTTGTGCGCCTCGGTCTGGCGGACGGGGCGCATCTCATGCAGCACGACCGGGACGCCGCTCCGCGCAATCTGCCAAGCGGCCTCGCTGCCAGCGAGACCTCCGCCGATGACATGAACAGGCTTGCTCATCACCGCTACCTAGGTCGCCGAGGGACGACCTTTCAAGGAAAAGACCCAGCCGCTGCACGAAACTGACCACGAATTGGGCAAAACGCTGAATTCGTGTTCAAATTGACACCACTTTGGTCTATCGTTTTTTCCGGAAGTGAGTCGCCTGGCTATATCCGGCTTCCATTCCTTGAGCCGGTGGACCGCCGGCGTAATACGGCGCATCTGCCCGCTCTCTCATTCAAACAAAGGGGGGTGAGATGTCCACGAATACCGCACTTGCTATCAGCGTTGGCGTTCTCGGTGCCATAGCCACTTGGCTCTTCCTTGGGCCGCTGGGTGGCGCGCTTGCGATTTGGGCAGCATTCATCGCCTGGGGCTGCTACTTCCATTGCGGCGGCAAGGAGCATGGCCTGCAATCGGCCATTCTGTGTAACGCCGCGGGCGCCGTCATTGCCGGAATTACCCTGATGGTCGCGACCAAGGCGGGTCTCGCCGACAAGCTCGGCTTGCCGGTTTGGGCAGGGATCTGCGTCGGCATCGGCGTTGCGGCGATGGTGCTGCTCGGCAATATTCCGATCTTCGCCTCGATCCCCGCGCAAGTCTACGGCTTTGCCTCGGTCGTCGCCTACACCCTGATGAAGGATGCGGCCGGAAGCTTGACCGCGGCCTCGCTCGAGAACCCGGTCGTCATCGTCATCCTGTCGATGATGGTCGGCGCTGTGTTCGGCTACGTGTCGGAGAAGGTCGCCGGCATGCTGGCAGGCATGGGCCATCACCCGCGTCACGCCAAGGCCTGAGCCTTGCGTTAGATTCTGTCGACCTGCGCGCCGGGTTTCACGTCGCGCGGGGCCGGGAAAGGGCGTGGCTCGAGATCTGGGCCACGCCGCTTTCCCGCGGAGCGCCACAGCGCAGGAGACTGGATCAGTTGCCCCGTCCCGCAATGACGAGGGTAACCACCCAACTATTGCGGATCGTGGTAACCAGGAGCAGAACGGAAGCTGCCGCGCCGATCGTATTGGCGAACGAGGCCTGAAGCGCCCACGCGGCCGCAGCCGTCGCCAGTAGCGCATAGGCCGCGATCGGGAACAGCACGTGCCATGAGAGTTCGAGGCTCTCTGTGTCGGTTCGCCGCCGCGAGGTCAGCGCGAGGTTCATGACATAGCCGAGGCCGGCGCAGCCAACGATCCCGAGCGAAACGGCGCGCAATGGCGCCGAGATGGGCGCAACGGTTAACAGCGCCACAATCAAGACGCTGGTGAAATTGACCAGGATCGGCGTGATGAAGAGGCGCGTGCGGGCCTCATCGACGTCAATGCGGTGCTCGGCACCGAGCGTAATGACGACGAAGATGAGGCCAATCAGCACGCCGGCAGTCGCCCCCGCGAGCATAAAGAAATCGTTCCAACCTTCCATTGCCGTCCCCTGCCTCTCGAGCGCCACTATAACGTCCCGATGTCCCCTTGAGTGAATCGCAAGGCAACCCTGTTTGCAGGTCACGGCTTGCGCGGGCCGCTTGTCCCGGGCAATGTCGCCTTCGTTTCGCGGTTAGCGTAGAGGGGGAACAAGCGCTGCCATGCCCTCCGTGATCGTCGCCTGGAAGGGAAGCTGCCGCGATGCGGGGATCAGGATCCGCCTGCTCGGGCACCTGCATCGTCTGGCGACGCAAAGCGATGATTACCTTCGCTCAAGGCAGCCCGAGCGTCCCGCCGTTGTCAATGTGGTGAGCGAACAGCGTAGCGCTGGCTTGCGTCCCCGCGCCAATATCGAATCCATCGACCGGCCAATCTCCGATCCCATCCTCGTCTCGAGCTTCATCAGCGCGAGCCCCGAGGCGCTTGTCGAAAGCGCGCGTGAGGCCGGCCTCGCCGTGATCGAGCGGCAAGAGAGCAGGCATGCTCCTCTGATCGCAATCGATCAGGGCAGGCTCGCGGGGCTCGACTTCAAGCTGTTCGACCCGCGCGGGCTCTATCCCGGCGAGGATCGCATGAGCTTCGTCTTCCTCGAATGCCCCGAGCTTCCTTTTCTCGATGGCCGTCTCGTCGAGATCGCCTCAATCGAGGACTGTCCGCGAGGCGAGAACGAGACGCTGCCCGCAGCCGCTGCCTATCTTGTCTGCCCGACCATCCATCTCCGCTACTTCCTCGAGGACTGGACCGATTGCCTATTCTCCTGGGTGAAGTTCTTCTTCATCGGCGATCTCTGGTGGCATCGCTCCGAAGAGATGCAGGGCTACGCCGACTATCGCGGAGTGTTCCACGAGCTCCAGGCCGAGCGGGGCGGCGAGGAAGCCGAGGAGGCGAGCTTCGACGCCGTCCTCGGCACTTTCGCTCAGCACGTCGAGCATTGGATCGACGAGGTCGAGGCCTTGGCAAGGAGCGAGCAGGGCTAACGGTGTCCCGACTTTGGCGCCTCCGTTTAGCCGCCAAGCGGCCAGCGATAGCCAAGCACGCGCTCTTGCGGGAAGGATGTCACGCAGACTTCGTCCCAGTCGACGCCGCCGCCCTGGTTGCCGGCGAGCAGTCGAATGCGGTTGCCGACGTCCACACCGTCGAAGAAGCCTACATGGCCTTTCCACGAGCTAGGCGACTCCCGCCACAAGATGACGATGCAACCGGGGCGCGGATTGCCGAGCGCTTGTCCATAGGAGAGCCACGAACGGGCTGCGGCATTATTGGTGCCGGGCTTGCCAGCCTGCTTCATGCACCAATTGACGAAGGCCGAGCACCAGCTCGTCTCGTCGGCATTGGTCTGTTGGCCGGTGGTCTTGAGATATTCCAAGATGCGAGGATTGTTGTGGAACGGACCGGGATAGTCTCTTTGGCCGAGCTCGCCGCGTGCGACCGTGACCCAGGGCGTGTTCAGATCGACCGCCGCCGCGGCAGTTTCCATCGGCGCCGCTTTGGCCATAGCGGACCGGGCCTCAGGCTTTACATCCTTGCCTTGCTGGGCGAGGCGATCGTGCAGCTCGCGGATGATGGTGAAGGTCTCGATGCTGCCAATGCCGGCGAGATTGGCGGCGGTGATGAGGCCCTTCGCACGTGACGCAGGCTTAGCTTTCGGCGACTTCGCTTTGGTTGAGCGTGACATGATTACCTCCCATTGCTGAGCACTCGTATAGGTTGAGACATTTTGTCACTACAATGCAAGGGGGTGGCTGCAATCCCGCGGACCTTCAGCGAGGATCGTTCTTGCCGAAGGCCTTGCGCAGCTCAGCCTTGGCCTTCTCAAGCCGGTCGCGGTCGGCCTCGGAGAGGCTCTTGCCGGCACGATTGATATAGAAGGTCAGCATCGACATCGCCGACCGGTAAGGGTCGGACTTGCGCCGCGTGCTTGCCTCGGCCGACCGCTTGAGCGAAGCCGCGATCTTTTTCGGGTCCTTGAGCGTGAACACGCCCTGCTTGAGGTCGAGCGCGTTGGAATGCTCGGTCACGTCTTGCGACCAGCGCTTCGTCGTTCTTTGCTCTCCCTGCTTTCGGCGCGCCATCGCCTCGGCCTCCAAAGCGTCATCATCTTAACGCCACAAGCAGGGTTTAGGTAGCACCGGCCGCGAAAATGGAGGAGGTCTCCTCGATGGCGAAGCTCACGCTCTATCACGCCGCGCCTTCACGTTCCTCGATCGTCCGTTGGATGCTTGAGGAGCTTGGCGAACCCTATGACATCCACCTGTTGAGCCTCAGCAAAGGCGAGCAGTTGGCGCCCGATTATCTCGCCATCAATCCGATGGGCAAGGTGCCGGCACTCAAGCACGGCGATACGATCATCACCGAGGCGGCTGCCATCTGCACCTATCTCGCCGACGAGTTTCCGCATGCGCGGCTGAATATTCCCGTCGGCGACCCGCGGCGCGGAGCTTATCTGAAATGGCTGTTCTTCGGTCCAAGCTGCATCGAGCCGGCGATCATTGACCGCGCCGCTCCGCGGAAAGAGGAAGCTCGTCGTGGCATGCTCGGCTATGGCGATTTCGACACGGTGATGGACGTGGTGGCCAAAGCCGTCGCGAAGGGGCCCTATATTCTGGGTGAGCAGTTCACCGCGGCCGACGTGGTCATCGGTTCGGGTCTCCGCTGGGGCATGATGTTCAATCTCATCCCGAAAAGGCCGGAGTTCGCGGCCTACGTGACGCGGCTTGAGCAGCGGCCAGCTCTGCAACGGGCCACCGCTCTCGACCAAGCGCTCGCTGCGGCGTGAATAGCCCGCGAAGGATCGTCGCATTTCGACTCGAATGCGGTCCTTCCGCGACACCTCGTCATAACCGGAACAAGGACGCCGCTTTCGACTGAGGCTCGCACGGGATTAGTCTTCCCTCACGTCACCAACACCACGGGAGAAGACCATGTGCCCAGCATCGATGCCGTCGGCAAAGCCCGCTCGTTCAGAAAGTTCCGTCGTCGATTCCAACAAGCTCGCGCGCACCAAAGTATGGGGCGAGACCGATCCCGCCGTGCGTTGGCAAGGCGCCTTCGCGGTCTATGGCGGCCACGGAACGACTGCGTCGTCGACCATCGTTTACGAGATCGAGCCCGGTGCGCGCCTCGGTTGGCACACCGACGCGACCGAGGAGACGCAATATGTCATCGCCGGGACCGGCAAGCTCTATCTCGAAGATGGATCGACGCACGCAGTCGGCCCCGGCAGCATCTTCGTGCTGCCGACACCGATGCGCCACGATCTTGAGAACACCGGCAAAGAGACATTCCGCGCCGTCGCCTTCTTCGCCGCAGCCATGTTCACGCAAGACTTCGACCAGGTGATGCTTCCGCCGAAGAGCCATATCCTCGGCACGCCCAATCGCGACAGCTGAGCGGGCGGCGGCGCGGGAGAGCTTTTATTAGCGCCCGAAGGATAGCCTGAGAGCGGCCTTGGCCTGATCGAGTTTGCCGAGCTCGGCCGCTGACAGCTTGGAGCCGGCGCGGTTGATGTAGAAGTCGAGCATCGACACCGCTGTGCGGTAGGGGTCGGTCGAGTGTCGCGCCGGATCTTCAGCCGATTTCTTGAGCGCGGCGGCAATCTGCTGCACGGAGCCATTGGCGAACAGGCCAGGCTCGAGATCGAAGGGATGATCGTGCGCCGTCACCTCTGCTGACCATTTGTCGGTGGTGCTTTTGGAGCTCTTCGCCATGATGGGAACCTCCTAGCTGGTTGACGCAGCCGACAGTCCCAAATGAAGGTGACGATCAGCCCAAAGACTTCGTCTCAATTTGCATCTCTTTACGCGCATTGAGGGCTTCGCATGGTGAAGATCCTCTCGGGCGGCCAAACGGGGGTCGATCGCGCCGCTCTCGATGCGGCAATCGAGAAGGGTGTCGACTGCGGCGGATGGTGCCCGAAAGGCGGCTGGGCAGAGGACATGCCGAGGCCGCCGGGCGTGCTTGGACTTTATCCCATGCTGCAAGAGACCCCCCTTAGCGATCCTGTTCAGCGCACCCAGTGGAACGTGCGCGACAGCGATGCGCTAATGGTTCTGCTCGATAATCGCGGTCTCTGCTCGAACGGAACCGAGCGCGCCATCCTGTTTGGCCGTGAGCTCGGCCGTCCCATCCTTGTCCTCGATGTCACGAGGGACGGCGACGCCAGCCGCGCCGTCGCATGTCTGCGAGCAAGCGGAGAGGGTGAGCGCATTGTCTGTATCGCCGGTCCGCGTGAAAGCGAAGCGCCCGGCATCTACGCGCTGGCCAAGGCGTTTCTCTTGGCAGCCTTGGACACTCTCAGCGCATCGCCGCGAAAAGGCTGAACAGTAAGCCAAGCAGAACGGCGCCTACTAAGCCGGCAACAAAGATTGTTCGCTGCATTCGGCTGCGCAGGATGATCTCGCCGCCGCGAGCGTCTTCGGCGGGATAAGCGGCTCTCGGCTTGGGTGGGGCAGGTTTTACCGGTGCTTCACGGGTTGCCATGGTTCACGGCCTCCTCGCTCGACAACGTGTCGGCAGCGAACAAGTTCCGCGGAGATCCACGAACCCGGCGTCAACGCGCCTCGCCAAAGAGTTTCAGGAACAGAGCGGTGCCGAAGCCCCAGGCGCCGTTGACCAGCAGCGCATAGTAAAATCGCGGCCAGAGCGGTGGAATCGGCTGGCCCTTGATCGACGATACGACGTAAATGCTCGTCAATGTCAGCACGATCGCCCCGACCAGGATCCAACTCGCCCAATAGGCCGCGCCGCGGTAGCGATCGAGGAACGGCGCGAGTGCAGTGCCCCATAATCCGCCCCAGAACGATTTCGAGATCACGGATGGCACGTCGAACGGAGGCACCGGGTCGAGCGGCCACGCCGGGCGGTCCGCGGGAATGAAATGGAGCTGATAGAGAATGTACCAAACCCCCTGATGGAAAATCAGGGTGGCGAGAAACCCGGCGATGAAGCCGAGGATGAGAGTCTTCAACAACGTCATGGCGCCTTGTCCCTGCATCCCCGAGGAAAAGCCAATAAATTGGTCGTGAGGGGGATAGAGCGCCGCCGGACCTCTTGCGACGCGACTCATGCTAGAGTGACTAACCGGCAATTCGCCAAGGGGGGAAAACAATGCTGACGGCAATTATCATCGCATGTGTGGTCGGGGCGATCGCGGGCTGGCTTGCGGGCCTCTTGGTGCAAGGAACCGGCTTCGGTCTAGTCGGCGATATCGTGGTCGGCATCCTCGGCGCGCTGCTCGCAGGCTTCCTGTTTCCTGCCTTGGGCATCACCCTAACGCTCGGGGGAGGCGTGCTCGGCGCGATCATCCTTGCTTTCATCGGCGCGGTGATCCTGCTCGTGATCGTGCGCGTGATAAAACAGCTCACCTGATCGAGGCTGCGCGCAAGCGACGCAGCATCACGGTCGGCTAACGGGACGTCTTGTCCCGGCCATTGGCGCTGTCCACATTCAGCCGTGATGAAATCGCTCGCGTGGCTGCTTGTCCTGCTGATTGGCGTGTTTGTTTGCGCACCCGCACGTGCCCAGTCGGAGTTCACCGGCGAGCATTTTCCCTACGATGCGTTCGATCGGCTGCCGACGAGCCCGATTGAAGTCGGCGGCGGCACGCTCAATGTCGCGTTCGCTCCGGGTGGGATCATCCTGCCGCGAAGCGCGCTCATGGATTGGCTCACGACATCGGCGAAAGCCGTCTCGGTCTATTTCGGAAAGTTCCCCGTCAAATCAGCTCGCGTTCTGATCGTGCCGGCTCCGGGGGGTGGGGTGCAAAGCGGCACGACGTTCGGCTACCGCGGCGCCGCGATCCGTCTCATCGTTGGGAGCGACGTGACTAAGGCCGAACTTACGGACGATTGGAAGGCCGTGCACGAGATGACCCATCTCGCTTTGCCTGATGTCGAGGACTCTCATCTCTGGCTCGCGGAAGGGATTGCCGTCTATGTCGAGCCGGTCGCCCGCGTACAGGCCGGCGATCTGACCGCGGAGAAGATTTGGGGCGACATGGTGCGCGATATGCCCAAGGGCCTGCCGCAGGAGGGCGATCGCGGGCTCGACCGCACGCCGACCTGGGGTCGCACCTATTGGGGTGGGGCGATGTTCTGCCTGCTCGCCGATGTCGCGATCCGCAAAGAGACCGACAACACGAAGGGCCTACAGCAGGCACTGCGCGGCATTCTCGATGCTGGCGGCGATCACGAGAAGGATTGGAATGATTGGCCGATCGAGCGCATCTTCAGCGTCGGCGACAAGGCGACTGGTACCACCGTTTTGTCCGATCTCTATAAGGTCATGGGCGCGAAACCAAACGCTCCGGATCTCGACGCGTTGTGGCGCGAACTCGGAGTATCGGTGCAAGAGGGGAAGGTGGTGTTCGACGACAATGCGCCTCTCGCCTCGATCAGGCGCGCCATCACCGCCACGCCCGCGAAGACCTAGATGGAGGACCGGCATGTTGATGCGGCGGTTTTGCGTGACAGCGTTTTCCTTGGTGGCAAGTCTCGCCTGCGCGCACGCGGAATCCCCAAACGGGGTCAAGACGCTTAATCCGCCGGGCGCCATCAAGGCCGAAGGAACCTGGAGTCTCGGGGCCCGCGCCGGCGACTTCATCTTCGTCGCCGGTATGCAGGGCATCGATCCGGCGACCAACGTCTTGGTGAAGGATCCGCAGTCGCGGATCATTCAAGCTTTCCGCAACATCAAGACGATCGCGGATTCGGAGGGCGCGAGCCTCAAGGATTGTGTGCGGCTCACCGTCTATCTCAGCGACTTGCCGCGCTACGCGCCCATGGTGGAGAAGGCGCAGAAAGAGCTGTGGGGCGGACCCCCATATCCACCGCGAACGATGATCGAGGTGAAGCGTCTGTTCGACAACGACATCGCCGAGATCGACAGCGTCTTCTACGCCCCGGTGAAGAAATAAGCCGGTTGCTAGGGCAACTCGATCTTGCCCTTGTATGTGCCGCCCGCGAGCGTGTCGGTCAGATTTTCATAGATGTACGTGCCGCCGCCTGAGGCGCCTTGGAATTTGCCGGTGCCGCCCGTGATTTTGTACGTATATTCCTTGAGGGACGAGCCTTCCTCGAAAGTGTCGGTCACGGTGTCGCCGCTCTTGAAGTTGTAGGTGCACGACCCGCTGCCCTTCCAGCTCTCGTCGGGCATGTATTCGTACTTGCCCACGCAGTCCTCGGTATGTTTCGGGGTGGCTTCATCGGCGGGAATGTTCACGCAGCGCCCGGCGAAGTCGACCAGCTTGTGTCCCTTGTCGACCTCCTTCTCGTCCCACTTGTCATTGATGCAGGCGATGGCGCCCGTGTCGTCGATAGTCTGGCCGGCGCTCGCCGCTCCGCTGCCAAGAACGAATAATGCTGCGGGCAGCGCTACGAATAGATGCTTCGTGTTCATGGGGTGAATCCTCCTCGCGAATTGGGATCGGACGATGAGTCGGTGATCGGTGCAGCGGTGTGTCGGACCTCAAGAGCTTCGCTCAGGGCAATATCACCGTTCCCTTATAAGTGCCGCCGGCGAGCGTATCCGTCAGCGACTCGTAGAAATAGGTGCCACCGCCACTGGCGCCGTTGTATTTCCCGGTGCCGCCGGTGATCTTGTACGTATATTCCTTGAGGGACGAACCCTCCTCCCACGACTCGAATTTCGTGTCGCCGCTCTTGTAAGTGTCAGTGCAGGTGCCGCTGGACTTCCAGCTTTCGTCGGGCATGTATTCGTACTTCCCGACGCATTCCTGAGAGTACTTCGGTGCGGCGGGATCGTTGGGGATGTCAACACATCGTTCGGCAGCATCGACGAGCTTGTGTCCCTTCTCGACTTCCTTCTCGTCCCATTTGTCGACGACGCACGCCAGAGCGCCTGCTTCCTCGATGGTCTGTGCGGCCTTTGCCGGGGCGTTGCCAAACAACAAGAACGCCGCGGGCACTGCGATGAAAAGCTGCTTCGGGTTCATGGTGATATCCTTCCGCGTGGTTTGATCGGCGCGCTGAAGGTGGCAGTCCGTGGCTGATGAGCCTAGTATGTAACAGTATCAACGGCCCGCGATGCAGTGCGAACGGGCCAAATTCTCGGTGCGATAGGAGTTGGGGCGTGACGGTAATTTCGCTCA
This sequence comes from uncultured Alphaproteobacteria bacterium, assembly GCA_963742355.1. Taxonomy (GTDB): domain Bacteria; phylum Pseudomonadota; class Alphaproteobacteria; order Rhizobiales; family Methyloligellaceae; genus Methyloceanibacter. Next base: position 46,586 of record CAVULQ010000014.1, read on the forward strand.
ATTACCGGAGCGAATCCGAGCAGAGGGCCATCCGCGAGGAACTGGCCCGCATCCTCAATAGTGCTCCGTTTCAGCAGTCGCGGCGCCGCCAGCGCTTCCTCGAATACATCGTCAATGAGACGCTTGCCGGCCGCGGCGAGCGGCTCAAAGGCTACAATGTCGCCTTGGCGGTGTTCGATCGCCCAAACACGTTCGACGCCGCCCTCGATCCCGTCGTGCGCATCGAGGCTGCGCGGCTCCGCGAGAAGCTGCGCGAATATTATGAGGCTGACGGCCAGGCCGACCCCGTTCGCATCGATCTGCCCAAGGGCCGATACACGCCGCGCATCGAGTTTCGGCCCGCCCCAACGTCTGCTCCTTCGCCGGGCCTAACAGTTGAGCGTGAGCCTCCCGGCGAGGGCGCTGTTCCATCCAACGAGCAGGCTGCGCCTCAAGTGCCTAAGAACCCCAGGCGATGGCAGATTGCGTTGCCGCTCTTGGCGCTCGTGCGCGCTCGTCGCGGCCGGCGCATGGTTGACCCACGACCATTGGTTGCCGGCACGAGAGGCGGCGACGGAAAACCCCGCGTTCGCTTTGGCCAGCGTTCCGGCCATCGCGGTTCTGCCTTTCAACAACCTGAGCGGCGATCCGAAGCAGGACTATTTCAGCGACGGGCTGACCGAGGACATCCTGACCGAACTGTCGCGCGCGCGCGATCTCCACGTGCTCGCGCGCAACACTACCTTCCAATACAAGGGCAAGTCAGTCGACGTCGGCCAACTCGGACGCGAGCTCAATGTCCGCTACGTGCTCGAAGGCAGCATCCAGCGCCGCAGCGACCGTCTGCGCGTCACCGCGCAGCTCATCGACGCGAAGACGGGCACGCATATCTGGGCCGACCGGTACGATCGCGAGATGGCGGATCTCTTCCTCGTCCAGGACGAGATCGTGAACCAGATTGTCGCCAAGATCGCGGGCTCGTATGGAGCCATCGAGCGCAACGAGGCGAAGTCTGCCGCGCGTAAGAACCCCAACGAAATCCAGGCATACGACCTCGTGCTGCGTGCACGCGACGCGATGCAGTGGGACTGGACGAGCGAGACCTTCAGCACGGCGCGGGCGCTCTTGAATGAGGCCGTCGCGCTCGATCCGTCCAATTCTCAGGCGCGCCGCGAGTTGGCCTGGCTTGCCGTCATGGGCTGGGTTTTCCGCCTCGACGAGACTCGGGTGCCCCCCGAGGAGATCACGGAACAGGCGACCAAGGCGGTCGAGCTCGATCCAGCCGACGCGCGCGCGCGGATGGTGGCGGCCTCCGCCTATTTCTTCACCAAGCAGCTCGACCTGTTTGCGCACGAGGCCGATCAGGCTCTCGCGCTCGCCCCTTATGATGCTGAGATCATAGCTGTGCTCGCCTGCATGATCTCGAGCGCGGGCGACCATGAGCGCGGCGTGGCCTTAGCAGAAAAGGCGAACGCGCTGAACGCGGACGCCGCCACCGGCTGGTATCATTCGACCGTCTATACGGCGGCCTACTTGAAGGGGGATTACGACCGCGCGCTCGAGGTGGCGAGACAGGACCAAGACCCGGAGATGTTCTACTCCTATCTCGAGATCATCCCGATCTACGGTCAGCTCGGCATGAAGCAGCAGGCGCTCAAAGCTTGGCGCATGCTGCTCAAGCAATATCCAGGCGCCACCGCCGCAACTTTCGCGGATTGGTGGCGCTTGTGGAACATTCGCGACGACGAGGTCGCGAGGCTGATGGACGGCGTGTACAAGTCGGGCGTGGTCGACGCCAAGACCACCCCGATCAACTGATGGCGATCACTGCGGCATGTAGATGCCGTCGTCCCGGCAATATTGCTTGACCGAGTCTTCTTCCCCCTGATCGAGGCCGACGCCGATCGGCAGGAACGTCGTCTTTCCGCGCGCGGACTTGGCGAACATCCCGGCGAATTTCTTGCCGTCGACATAGCCACACACCACGATCTCGCCGTCGGCGTTCGTCGCGGCTCTGTAGCTCTTGCCGAAGCTCGCGGCGTCTAGGTCCTTGACGTTCGCGGCGATGCCCTGCTGGACGAGCTTGATCTGCGCCGAGGACAACGGCACGGGACGGAGAGGGCCCTTGAAGGCCAAATCCGGAGCGTCGCGCTGAGCGAGATAGCTCTCGCGCTGCCCCGCGCAACCGCACAGAGCCAGCACGGCAACAGCCACCCCGATCCGCAGCCACATCGGCGTCAGTCCCCCAAGTCGAGGGCGGGATTTTACCCGGAAGGGGGCCGTTCTGCCTGTGCCCTTTTTGTAACGATTGCGCTCGCGCTGTGACCTTGGCAAAAGCTTCCCGCAGACCATTTGAGGGAAGGGACATGCGCTATTCGAAGATCGTTCTCCTGATCGCCGCGATGGGCTTGTCTCCTGCTCTTGCAAGGCCCGCTCATGCCGACTGCCAGGTGATCTCGGCGACCAATGGCGGAACTCGCCAGGGTGAAGCGTTGAGCAGCTCTCAGGCCCTTGCCGCCCGGAGCGCGAATGCGCTGAAGACGGAGAAGCATTGGCGCTCGATCACCATGAAGGCCCATCAGGTCAAGCCCGACCCCTTCTTCAAGACGGTGCGGCCCGAGGTGTCGACCGACATCATCGTCGGGACATACGTGACGCAGCGCACCTACACCACGTGCTGGACCGGCATCACCGTACCGTTCGTGTGCACTTCGGGCGCGGAGGTCTGCGGAAATTAGCGAACGCGGCCGGCACAGTGCTTGAAATTAACGATTGCGGCCCCATCTCTACGAGTGGCTCGCTGAGCCGCTTACTGACGGGGTCATTATGCTGAAACGGCTCATTATCCTGATGCTGCCTTTCGCGCTCGCTGGCTGCGCCGTGGGGCATCTTTCCCTGCCGATGACGCTCGGACCGAGCAGCACCCCGATGAGTCTTGGCCCAAGCGATACCCCAAAGCCCGCTTGCCTGACTTATGCCGATACGCCCGCCTATGGCGACTGCAAAGGCGCTGGCGCCGTGTCAGTGCCGCAATAGGCGAAGTAGCCTAGACCCCATTCATTGTCGGCGCGTTCCCGCACGTGCCTTCGCGTCGATCCGCGATGTGGCAGTTGCTGCCGACCTTTGAGCCCCGGCTCGGACAACAGGCTTGGCGTCAGACGGCGTCTTTCGCGGCCTTCACCGGGCGAACCTTCAGAACCTTGCGCGCCGGCTTCGCCTTGAACACGGTCGGCTCCTTGGTGAAGGGATTGATGCCCGAGCGCTCCTTGGTGGCCGGCTTCTTGACGACGACGAACTTGGCGAAGCCGGGGAGCAGGAACTCGCCGCTCTTCTTCATTTCCTTGTAGCCGAGACTTGCCAGCAACTCGATGACGGACTTCACGTCCTTCTTCGACAATGAGAGGTCGTCGGCGATTTTCTGGATCATTTCAGATTTCGACATCATGTGATGAGTACCTTCCGAAAAAAGACAGCGCCGTAAAGCCGCTTAGGCGGCCTTGGACTGTATCCCTAGCGCCATGACGCATGACCAATTCGCCCGGAATTGTCTGCACATAAGCCAATGATGCTGTTGGTATCTCGCCCCACCGGCGGCGGAAACCGGGGGAATCGAGCAGCTAGCCCTCGGCGAGCAGCGCCTCGCGCTCCTTGAGCAGGGCGTCGAGCTTGGCCTGCTGGGCGGCGATGCGGCTCGCGTTGCGCTCCTCGTCGGCCGCACCGGAAAAGGCAGCAGCCTGCTCCTGGAGCTGGCGAAGATTGTCCTCGACGATCTGGATGCGTCTCTCGATTTCCAACAGGGCTGCCTGGTCGGCCATGCGATGCCTCAACTCCTCGGGATTTGCCGACGCGCACAATACCTGCCAGGCAGATGCAGACAAGGCCAAGCTTCAGCCCGGCCGCCGCGCACAGCTCATCGCTGGATGATCCTCTGGACATCCGTGATATTACTGATCCTGAATTTGAGAAGTAAGTTTTTGGAATTGGTGACGGCGCAGTCTATGTAGACGAATTTGTCACCAGACGGCGTGATCTTTGTGGTGCATCCTCCCATGGCTTTAGGATCCACGACCGTCTTGCCGTCTATAGTGGTCTCTACCGTATCGATATTGGAGTATAAATTGCTATTATCGATCTGGCGATCCTTTTTTCCCGCAAAACGATAGGTATTCTTGGTTTTATCAACGAAATCGAACGTGTATTTGCCATCTTTAAACACCGTATAGACGGCTGTATTTAGGCAATCATTCCAGCCCATAATGATTTGATACTGGCAATCGCCAGTAAGAGTAACGTTATACTGCATCGTCTCGGCCGCCTCAGAGACGGGAATGATCATCGAGGCACAGCAGGCGGCGAGCAACAATCGTAGACCACGCATGGCTTCCCCCCAAAACCCCAAACCTTGGCGGTGGTGCGAGGCCGTCATGATATTGGAAGACGCTGGCGAGGTTTATGAAGTTTTATTGACAGCGATCTTGGGACGCAGCGCTCGAGCCGCGAAGCGGTCGGCGAAGCGAAACATGCACCGTGCTCGATCGGCGCAGCGGGGCGCATCAAAGGCGCTCAAGCAGCGCAGCGATAGCGCATCAAAGCGCGCAAGCAGCGCAGCGGGGCGCATCAAAGGCGCTCAAGCAGCGCAGCGATAGCGCATCAGAGGCGCTCAAATAGCGAAGCGGTAGCGCTTCAGAAGACTCCCCGCGCGCTCCCGGACGGAACGCGGATAGGTTCCCGGGGATAAATCGGGCACCCCCCGTGCTATGCTTCCCCCGTCAGACTCAGAACCAGGGAGGCAACCATGAAGCAGCTCGCTCTCTTTACGACAGTGATTGCGGCAATGCTCTTTGCTGGCGTTCTGGTGTGGAAGGCGGAGGCCACGCCGCTTACGGGCTCCGTCGAGCCGTTCGCGGCCAAGAGCCATTCGCTCGTGCAAAACGCCTCGTGCATGTTCGGCACGACCCGCTGCCCGGCCGGCACCAAATGGATGTGCGTGCACGGCACCAACGCGACGGGCGAGACGAAGAAGTGCAGGTGCAGACCCTGCTGAGGCAAGCGCACGCCTTTGGCGATTGAAGCAGCCAAGCCTCCCTCTCTCTTCGCGGAGGGGGAGGCGATTTCATGCGCGCCGACCTGCTGCAGAACGGGGGGCTTGAGAGAAGAAATATGTTGAGTCATGATGGGGCAGTTGCTCATGCAGGAGGCTCGAGTCTCGCCACCGGCTGGGCGGTGCCATCACTGAAGGAGCGCCCCGACGCGGTTGCGCAACGCGGGCGCCGCAGGAGAAGCTGAAATGGGCAGCATGCATCCTCCCAAGAAGCGGGATTACGGCCGCAAGACGCGCATCGACCTCAACCAATCCTTCCAGGTCGCTTACTGGAAAGAGCGGCTCGGCGTCTCCGAGCAGGAGCTCCGCGAAGCGGTGCTGGCCTCGGGCGGCTTGGCGAGAAAAGTCGAAGAATATTTCGAGGCCAAGGACGCCCGCTAAGCCTGCTTGGGCGTCGAGTTTTATATCGCCGGGCGTCACGCCGGTTTCGCATGACTAGGCTATGGCGCAAGGCGGGCCCGAAGCCCATAGCGCATCAATCCCTTAACGCATTTCGTGCGAGGCTGCGGCGTTGCAGGCCGCGACGGACCTCACCGCCGCCAAGCTCCAATTGGCTAGCAGGACAACCACGCATGAGGACTCCCATGATCGGCAATCATATGCGCAGCCTCGTTCTCGCGACCGCTTTCGCCGCCCTCTGTTTCGCTGCACCCGCACTTGCGTCCCCGTTCGACGGGAGCTGGAAGATGGTCCTCACCACGACCAAAGGCCATTGCGGCGTGATCGACATCGGCGTCGCCGTCACCGGCGGCCACATCACGGCGACGAGCGGACGTTTCGTGACGCACAAGATCTTCTTGAACGGGCTCATTTGGGGCTCCGGGACGACCAAGATCAATGGCGTGGCCGGCCCGCGCCAGGCCGTCGGCACCGGCAAGTTCACGCCGGCCAAAGGCGGCGGCAAATGGAACGGGACCGGGCCCTCGGGCGTCTGCTCCGGCGTTTGGGTCGCCGACCGCGTGACGCACACGGTTTGATCGTCAGCGCCGGGCTCGACCCGGCGATCCATCCCACTTTGCTTGTCAGAATGAGACCCTCTCCCTTGTGGGAGAGGGCTTCCCGCCCGGCGCGCATCGCGCTCAAGCAGCGAAGCGGTAGCGCATCAAACAAGCAGCGCGAAGCGCGACGAATGGCGGGAAGGGTGAGGGGTGATCTTGTTTTTGAGACGCCGCTGCGCGGCTGACCCCTCACCGCGGGCCAAACGGCGCGCGTGCTCTCCCACAAGGGGAGAGCGGGGAGAACAACGCGCTCAAGTAGGCCAGAGGCCGGTAGCGCATCGAGAAAGTCAGGGGGCGAGCGTGAAACTGACGGTTTCTCCCGCCATGCCTTCGCCGACCTTGATCGAGATCTGCTTCGGCGGAGCGGGGAAGATCAGCGCCAGCTTGCAGTTGAAGCTTCCCTTGGGCGGGATGGTCCCGTCGCAGCTGGTCTTGGCGAAATCGTAGTCGCCGAGCTCGCCGGTTTCCGAATGCACGTCGACGAAAAGAAGGAACGCGATCTCCTTTTCCTCGTCGCCGACATTGTCCATGCGCAGCACGACATCCGCCTTGGCCCCATCGATCGACAAGGACTCGGGCGTGACCTTGATGGTGCCGAACTGCTTGGACTCGCCAAGCTGAGACACTTGCGTCTTGTCCCCTTCATCCTCCGCGACGGCGGCCTGGGAGATGAAGACCGCAACGAGGCCCAGCAGTCCCAGCAGCAGCGCAGTCGATATCGATCTGATCATTTCAGTTCCACCGCTGGACGTCTCATTCGGGACCGAGGCGCAGTATAGGGGCGCCGCGAGCTCTTTTCTCGTCATCGCCCGGCTTGACCGGGCGATCCAGTAACCCCTGTTGTGCGCGATTACGAAAACCGGTGATTACTGGATTCCCGCTTTCGCGGGAATGACAAAAAGCAAAGGCGGCGAAGCCGCAACGCGGGGGCGCTTCACGTCTGGCGAAAATAGGGCCGGTCCTTGAGCTTCAACAGCACGATCGGCGTGGCCATCAGCGCCGCGCCGAGCAGGAGCGAGAAGGCGATGCGGCCGGCTGTCAACACGCCCGCTGCGGACGCGGCCCGATAGCAAGCGGCGCCGATTGGCAAGAGCAGAAGCACGGCGGTGAAGAGGCCCGGCGAGAAGCGGAAGCGCGTGACGAGGAACGGCGCGATGTGGAAGAGGCCGTTGATCAGCATCAGCGCGGCGAAGCCGAGCGCGGTGCCGGGCGCTGCCCCGGCGACATTGGCGGCCACGACGCCGAGCACCATGACCACGAAATTGACCACGTAGAAGACGGGCCAATCGACGGGGAGGCCGAACACAGCGCGCGCCCAGTCGCGCCGGTCGAGCACGAATTCCTCGAGCGCATGCACCGCGTACGCCGCCGTCGCGAGCCAGAGCCAGTGTGACAGGTCCATTGTGAATCCCCCGAGCCGATCCGCGCTATGTAGCACCCTTCCGGGCATGCTCTCTCATGGCGTTGGCCTCGTCGAGGAAGCCTTTAACGTCGTCGGGGAGTGTCGGCGGACTTTGCCATTCGGGCGGGCTCTTTTGCGGGAGGGGTGGAGCGGCGCGCGCTGCTGAGGGCGGGTTACACAATAGACTCCGCCTCGGGTCAACCCGATGGCGGCGGACTATGCCGCACGACTTCGCTTCGGCGAATGCAGGAGCCCGCGACGGCCGGAAAGAGCTGAGTGGGATGGCCGGAGATCCGGCCATCCCCTTGTTGATTACGCGTTAGCAAGAGCAGCCGAAATGGTGCTTTCGGCGAACTGATAAGCGCTGATGTTCTTGCCAACCTTTTGCGGATCAAAGTCACCTAGTTCGATCGCTAGCTTGTAGCTGCGCATTACTTCAACGAGCCGAGATGCAAGAAATGCGGTCGGGTCATGGCGCCAACTGATGATACCGTGACCATCGACGTGCATGAGTGCACGCATGCCGTAAAGGAAGGGTACTACGAAGCCGTCGGGGCAGGTGTACGACATCTCGCGGCCGTAAAAGGGAGAGCGCGGCTTCTTCCTCAGATATTTCTTCTGCTTCTCCTTCGCCTTTTCGGAGTCGAACATCCTCACAGCCGTGATCCTCCCAAAGCTCCCCCCTGCCTTGTTATAGGCCTCGGGGAATTGCCTCACGAGTTGATCATAGATGTCCGGCAAGCTAGCGCCCACCCGCAGAGCCGAGCGAACGCTCTCGCATTTCAGTTCCCGCTCATAACCGCCCTCCACCTTGGAGGAGATTTCCTCATGCCGCAGCAATTCATTGAACGCTTCGACGCAGACTCCCTTGTTGCGATAGATCTGGTTGGGATTGACGCGAATTCCGTCAGGCAGCGGCAATTTCGAGAGAGGAATCCAGCAAAGTGCAACGATCTCCCGCACCTTGATCTCCCCGCCCTCGTTCGCCTTCCATTCAACCCGGTCAGCAAGATCTGCGGGTAGGAATCCTTTCAGGTCGTCGTAGAGCCCCTGCTTATTTGCCTTGGTTTCATCGCTCAGCTGAACATTGTTGTTGCGCGCGGCGCCGATCTCAAGCAGGGACGTGCGGAATTCGTCCACGACGCCCTGGTCCTGCATGTGCGCTGGCACTTGAATTTCGACCGGGACATGGAAATCCAAGACATCCTCGACATCAGAGATAATCTGACGCTTGGACTTCCAGGCAGAGACGAAATCAGCCCAATCACTGATCTTCTTCAACTCAAACGGCGTCATTCCGGCTTCGCGCAGGATATGCCGACCGACGGCGAGCGCGTTATGGCCTCCATCGAGGAGACCTTCGGCATCGGTATCAACGAAGTTGAGCTGATAGCGCTGGCGATCGAGCACTCGATAAGAAGAAGAGGCCAGCAGGATTCCTTTCGTCTTGGCAGGGAACAGCTCAGGCGACTCATCGAGACTCGTTTCGATTTCAGATGTGACTGAGCCACGCTTGGCCGAGCGTGGATTCGCAGACAGATCGGCCACGTCAAGGAGGTGGCAAAATGCCTTCGGCCCCAAAAGACCAATAATCTTGCGCACAGGCCCACAGACCTGCTCGCTACACTGTTCGATTTTCAGGATGACTTGAGACGTCATGATCGATCCTCTTGATAGAGGACCGGTCCGGAAGCGCCGAGGTGTTAACCTCGAGACGTAAGCACCACCAGAACCAGTCCAGGTTCATTTCCTTGCCCATCCGGGCTCCAGTCCCTTGTCCAAGGGACGGTCCTCTGACCGAGGACCGAATCGGAACTAACCATCTTCGCCGCGCTACACAAGCTTCAATTAGGCAAATTCAGCATTGGCAACTCACACCCGCGGCCTCGGCAGCGCGCTTGCCGCTAAAGGCGGAGGGCAGGCTTATCGCCATCAATCTCCGCCTGAGCCGCTGGCTTTGGCGGTGATGTTGAACTTCGACACGCCCGCGCGCGCCACCCACATCTCCACGCAATTGCCGGGGCCGTCGGTGAATATCCAGGGATGGGTGGCGAAGGTGTTGACCGTATAGCTCTGCCCGGGTTGGAGATTGGCGTAGGGGACCAGCTTGCCGTTGAAATCGGCCCACATCACGCCGCGGAACGCGCCGCTCTTATTGACGAAGGTGACCTTGACGGGGGTGTTGGAGTTCTTCGACTTGACGTTGGTCGAGCAGAACGCCGCTTGCGCCTCGGGGACCGATGCGATCGCCGCCAGTCCCAGCGCGGCCAAGACGATCGTCGCCGTGAACATCGTCGATGTGAACAAAGATCTGCGCATGGTGCTTCTCTCCAAAGCCGCCGGTTTCGCGGCGGCCACCCTACGCGCTTGGTCGCGGCCGGGGAAGCAAAGCCGCCTCTTTTGACTTCACTCCGCGGCTTCGGCCGCGCGCCGGGCCTTGCTGCTCGGCCGGCGCTTGAGCACCTGCTTGAGATAGTGCCCCGTATAGCTCTGCGGCGAAGCGGCGATCTCCTCGGGCGTGCCGACGGCCACGACCTCTCCGCCCGCGTCGCCGCCTTCGGGGCCCATGTCGACGATCCAATCGGCCGTCTTGATCACTTCGAGATTGTGCTCGATCACCACCACACTGTTGCCCTGGTCGACCAGCTCGTGCAGCACCTCGAGTAGCTTCGCTACATCATGGAAGTGAAGTCCGGTTGTGGGTTCGTCGAGAATATAGAGCGTGCGCCCGGTGGCGCGCTTCGACAGCTCCTTGGAGAGCTTGATGCGCTGCGCCTCGCCGCCCGACAGCGTGGTCGCCTGCTGGCCGACATGGATATAGCCGAGGCCGACGCGGGCGAGCGTGAGCAGCTTGTCGCGCACCGACGGCACCGCCTTGAACAATTCGGCGGCCTCCTCGACCGTCATGTCGAGCACGTCGGCGATCGACTTGCCCTTGAACTTGATCTCCAGCGTCTCGCGGTCGTAGCGCTTGCCCTTGCACACGTCGCAGGTGACGTAGATGTCGGGCAGAAAGTGCATCTCGATCTTGATGACGCCGTCGCCCTGACAGGCCTCGCAGCGTCCGCCTTTGACGTTGAAGGAGAAGCGCCCGGGCTTGTAGCCGCGCGCCTTGGCCTCGGGCAGCTCGGCGAACCATTCGCGGATGGGGGTGAAGGCGCCGGTATAGGTCGCGGGGTTCGACCGCGGCGTCCGCCCGATCGGGCTCTGGTCGATGTCGATCACCTTGTCGAGCTGCTCCAGGCCCTCGATCGCCTTGTGCTCGCCGGGGATCTCGCGCCCGCCGGAGAGCTTGCGAGCGACCGCGCGGTAGAGCGTCTCGATGAGGAAGGTCGACTTGCCGCCGCCCGAGACGCCGGTCACCGCGGTGAACAGGCCGAGCGGAATGTCGACGGTGATGTTCTTGAGGTTGTTGGCGCGCGCGCCTTTGACCGTGAGCCTGCGGCCTCTGGTGGGCTTGCGCCGCTCCTTAGGGCTTGGGATCTGCTTGAAGCCGGTGAGATATTGCCCGGTGAGGCTATTCGGGTTGGCCATCACCTCGTCGGGCGTGCCTTCGGCCACCACCTCGCCGCCATGAATGCCGGCGCCAGGCCCCATGTCCACCACATGATCAGCGGTGAGGATCGCCTCCTCGTCATGCTCCACCACGAGCACGGAGTTGCCCATGTCGCGCAGCGACTTCAGCGTCTCGAGGAGCCGCGCATTGTCGCGCTGATGGAGCCCGATCGACGGCTCGTCGAGCACGTAGAGCACGCCGGTGAGCCCCGAGCCGATCTGCGAGGCAAGCCTGATGCGCTGGCTCTCGCCGCCCGACAGCGTTCCGCTCGCGCGGGCGAGCGTCAGGTAATCCAGACCAACGTCATTGAGAAAGGCTAGCCTTTCGCGGATCTCCTTGAGGATGCGCTGGGCGATCTCGTTCTGCTTCGCCGTGAGCTTGGTGGGCAGCGCCTCGAACCACGCGGCCGCCTGCCTGATCGACATCTCGGTGACCTGGCCGATATGGAGCCCGTCGATCTTGACCGCGAGCGCCTGCGGCTTCAGGCGATAGCCATGGCAGGCCTCGCAGAACTGGTCCGACTGGTAGCGCGACAGCTCCTCGGTCACCCACGCCGACTCCGTCTCGCGCCAGCGCCTCTCGATATTGTTGATCACGCCCTCGAAGGGCTTCGCGGTCGAGTAGCGGCGCACGCCGTCATCGTAAGTGAAAGTGATCTCGTCCTCGCCCGAGCCGTACAGCACCACCTTGCGGAAATCCTCTGGCAGGTCCTTCCACGGCCTGGTCATCGGCTGGCGATAGTGCTTCGCGATCGCTTCGAGCGTCTGCTGGTAATAGGGCGAGGTCGCCGACGTGCGCGCCCAAGGTGCGATAGCGCCGCGCGCCAGGCTCAAACTCTCGTCCGGCACGATCAGCTCGGGCTCGAAGAACAGCTCGGTGCCGAGCCCGTCGCATTCGGGGCACGCGCCATAAGGGTTGTTGAAGGAGAACAGGCGCGGCTCGATCTCCTCGATGGTGAAGCCCGACACCGGGCAGGCGAATTTCGCCGAGAAGATGATGCGCTCAGCGGGGGCCTCGCCCTTCGAGACGGCGCTTCGCGCCTCCTCAGGGTGAGGAGAGAGACCCTCATCCTGAGGAGCGGCCGCAGGCCGTGTCTCGAAGGATGAGGCCTGAGGCTTGTCGGCGAACTCGGCGATGGCGATACCGTCGCTCAAGGCGAGCGCCGTCTCGAAACTGTCGGCGAGCCGCGCGCTCGCGTCCACGCGCACCACCACGCGATCGACGACCACGTCGATGTCGTGCTTGACCTGTTTGTCGAGGGAAGGGACCTCGGCGATCTCGTAAAACTTGCCGTCGACCTTGACCCGCTGGAAGCCCTTCTTCTGCAGATCGGCGAAGTCCTTGCGATACTCGCCCTTCCGGCCGCGCGCGATCGGCGCGAGCAGATAGAGCCGTGTGCCCTCGGGCAGCGCCAGCACGCGGTCCACCATCTGGCTCACCGTCTGGCTCTCGATGGGAAGCCCGGTCGCCGGCGAATAGGGGACGCCGACGCGCGCCCACAAGAGCCGCATATAGTCGTAGATCTCGGTGACGGTGCCGACCGTCGAGCGCGGGTTCTTGGAGGTGGTCTTCTGCTCGATGGAGATGGCCGGCGACAGCCCGTCGATATGATCGACGTCGGGCTTCTGCATCATGTCGAGGAACTGGCGTGCATAGGCCGAGAGCGATTCGACATAGCGCCGCTGGCCCTCGGCATAGATCGTGTCGAAGGCGAGCGAGGACTTGCCGGAGCCCGACAGCCCGGTGATCACCACGAGCTTTTCGCGCGGCAGCTCGACCGAGATGTTCTTGAGATTGTGCTCGCGCGCGCCGCGGATGGAGATGAATTTGGAGGTCATTCTCCCGCCAATGTCGGGGCTCGCGAGGCATTCAGCAAGCCCCGCAAAGGCTTAGTCCCCAACACCTTGGCGAGCAAGGGGAGGGGGGAGCTTCCTCCGGTCTCGAGGCCTCATGGTTCGAGACGCGCCAAAAGGCGCTCCTCACCATGAGGAGCTAGCGCCCTCATCCTGAGGAGGGCCGTAGGCCCGTCTCGAAGGATGAGGCCTCCCGGGTCAGATCAATCCGAGCTTCTTGAGACGGGAGCGGATGGCGCCAGGCTTCCGGCCGAAGGCGGCGGCGATGGCATCCATGGTCTCGCGGGCCTCGTGCCGGCGCCTGAGATCGAGGTCGTCGGCCTTGGTCCACGGCGCATAGGCCTTGGCGTGGGTCGCCCGCATGGCGTCGAGCGCGGCCCCTTGCGGCGTCCATGGCATGCGGGGGCGCGCCGCCTCGCGCGGCGGCCGGACAGTAGCGGCACACGCAGCAGCGAAGGCCTCTTGCCGCTCGGCGAGGATGGCACCATTCCCCCTCAACGCGCTCTGCGTGGCTTCCGATGCAGCGCGGAACTCCGCATCCTTTGCGACGGCGAGGGGGTGCACGCGGAGCGCCCGCTCGTTCAGCCCGAGCAAGTGAAGACCCGCGAGGCTCCGCAGGCGCGACAACGCCACATAGCCCTGGCCGTATTCGAACGCCCGGGCGAGGTCGATCACGGCGGCGTCGAGCGACATGCCCTGACTCTTATGCACCGTCATCGCCCAGGCGAGGCGCAGAGGGACCTGAATGATGCTCGCCCGCTCCTTGCCGCTCTCGTCGATCTTCCATGTGGAGGGCTCGGCCACGATGCGGGCGCCGCGCCGCGTCCGCACGATCGGATTGCTCTCGTCAGGGTCGAAGCCCTCGATCACGCCGAGCGTGCCGTTGACGAAGCGCCCAGCCGGGTCGTTCTTGGTGAACATCACGATCGCGCCCGTCTTGAGCTCGAGCGTCTCGGGCGACAGACATCCGCGCTTCAGCGCCTGCACGAACGGGTCGGGTCCCTTGGCGGTCATGGCGAAGACATGCGTCTCGCCTTGAAGCTTGGCGAGCGCGCGCCGGTTGATCTCGTCGACTGCGGCGTTATGGGTGAAGAGAAGCGTGCAGCCGGCAGGAAGGCGCTCCTTCTCGACCCTGCGCGCGGCCAGGCGCCCGCGATGGAGAGGCCCGCAAGCATTGGTGCGGATCGCCGCCAGCACGTCGAGAAAGGCCGCGTCGCTCTGCCGATGCTGCTCCGAGAGATAGCACACGGTGGGAGAAAGATCGCGCCAGGCGGGGGACGCGTGGGCGAAGCCCGACCCAAAGGCGTCGTCGCCGAGCGGCAGTGCGCCAAACTCGGCGTCCCGGCGCACCACTGGCGGCAGCTGGAAGAAGTCTCCCACCAACACCACCTGCAAGCCCCCGAACGGTGCGGTCGATCCCCTGATATGGCGGCAGACCTCGTCGACCAGAGTGAGACTCCGCGCCGGCAGCATCGAGATCTCGTCGATGATGAGAACGCTGGTCTTCTCGACGCGCGCCGCAACCCGGCGGTTGACGGCAAGCAAATCGAGATCGCGGCGGGAGAGCGCGTCACGCACGCCGATGCCGCTCCAGGCATGAATTGTGGTGCCGTGACCATGCGTGGCGGCGATGCCGGTCGAGGCCGTGTAGGCGTACGCGATGCCGGACCGCTTCAGCGTCTCGATATAGCGATTGACGGTGTGGGTTTTGCCGCTCCCGGGCTCACCGGTGAGGAAGACGGATGCCCCGGTCTTGAGCAGAGCCAGCGCCTCGTCCTGGGTCATGCGGCAAGGCTTAGTCCTGCGCGGGCGACGCGACAAGGGGACGTGCCGTCAAAGGATGACGGGGAGGGAGACTCCGTGCATAGATGCTGGCCCGCCCATGCAACTCTCCCGCGCTCAGACGCTCCTCCTCGTCGCCGGCATCGTCGCCGCCCAGGCGCTGCTTCTTTATCTGATGGGCCATCCGCTCATCTGTAAATGCGGCTATGTCAAGCTCTGGCACTTCGACGTGCAGAGCGCGGAAAACTCCCAACACATCATCGACTGGTACACGCCCTCACACATCATCCACGGCTTCCTGTTTTATTGGCTGCTGTGGCTCGCCTCACGTTACGTGCCGATGTCGTTCGGGCTAAGGCTCGTTCTCGCCGTGGCGGTCGAGGCCTCCTGGGAGGTCATCGAGAACACGGACTTCGTCATCAATCACTATCGCGAGATGACGATCTCGCTCGATTATTACGGCGACAGCGTCATCAACTCGGTCAGCGACACGCTGTTCATGGTGCTCGGCTATTTTGTCGCGCGCTGGCTACCGGTCTGGCTCACCGTGTCGATCGCGATTGCGCTCGAGGTTTTCGTCGGCGCCATGATCCGCGACAATCTCACGCTCAATATCCTGATGTTGTTGTGGCCGATGGACTCTGTCCTGCACTGGCAGCAGGGACGGTGAGCAAGCCGCCGCCTCGCGCTAGAGGTCAGATCTGGATCTGTATGCCGAACGCCATGCGCAGAATGAGCCAGAGATAGACCACGACCGTCGGGTAGAAGGTGACGCCGAAACCGAAGGCGCGCAAATATGGATTGAAATGGTAGCCCACCCAAAACATGACTCGCCCGAGGAGGAACAACGCGGTGAGGATGATCAGCGTGCGCGCTTCCTGTGGCGGACAGTAGATGGCGAGGCCCGCATTGCCGATGAAATAGAGGATGAACTGCTCGAACGTGTTGAGAATGAACCGCGTGTTGATGTCCAGCGCCGAGTTGGGCTTGGCCGTGCGGCCCACCCACATATTCGGGTCGAGCCGCTGCGCGGCGACGATGCAGATGGCAAGGACCGCCGGCAGAATTGCGAACACGGCATCCTTGATCATTTGCGCGATGCGATCGCCGAGCGTCCAGTCGACCGGCACCCAATGCCAGAGGAGCTTGGTGATGGCGAAGAAGGCGGCGGAGAACAGCCAGTTCCCGACGAGAACATAGATGAAGGGCAGTTGGACCGCGGTGAAGCCGAAATACTGGACGCGAGGATCGCGCCTGCGGCCTCTGCGCTTCGGTACCTGCCGCTGCTCGACGGACCGCTGCATTCTTACCCCTTGCTTCGGGCGAGCCGCTTCCATGCTGGAGGCGCTGCCGAGAAATCCCCGTACCCGTTCTGACTCCTAGGCATAGGGCCCACCCCGGGAAATCTCAAGATGTCAGGACAACCGAGGCTCGACTGATTAGAACAAAACGTGTACAAACATGACGGGGCCTGCTGCCGAGGAAATGCCTTGCAGCGGAGCCCTGTGGACAGGCCGCGCGCAATGTAGAAGACGCCTCTATTGGGGCGCTACACTCGCGCCCAAGGCGTCGAGAAGCTGGCGCGCGCGGGGAGGTATCGAATATGGCCGGATCGGTCAACAAAGTGATTTTGGTGGGCAATCTCGGAGCAGACCCCGAGGTCCGTCAGACCCAGGATGGGCGACCCATCGTCAATCTGCGAGTCGCCACCAGCGACAGCTGGCGCGACAAGGCCACGGGAGAACGTCGCGAGAAGACCGAGTGGCACCGTGTGGTGATCTTCAATGAAGGGCTCTGCCGCGTCGCCGAGCAATATCTCAAGAAGGGCTCTAAGGTTTATCTCGAGGGTTCGCTGCAGACCCGCAAATGGCAGGACCAGTCGGGGCAAGACCGCTATTCGACCGAGGTCGTGCTGCAGGGCTTCAACTCGACGCTGACCATGCTCGATGGGCGGCAGGGCGGAGGCGGGGAGGAGCGGCAGAGTGGCGGGGGCGATTTCGGCCGCACCGGAGCCCTCGGCGGAGGAGGCAAGAATAGCGGCGCCTCCTTCGACAAGGAGCTCGACGACGAGATCCCGTTCTAGGGCATGATCGGGACAATCGGCCACCGGTCTTCCGCAAAGATCATGCGCAAATAAGGAAAGAGCAGCTCCTCTCATGCGCTGCCTGGTGACCGGGGCCTATGGCTTCATCGGCAGCGAAGTGGTCGCCGCGCTTCGGCGCGAGGGAGCGACCGTCGTCGGCTGTGGCCGCGACCTCGAGCTTGCGCGCCGCGTCAATCCCGCCATCGAGTGGATCGCTTGCGACTTCAACACCGACGTTACGCCTGCGCATTGGATGCCGCGTCTTGCCGGCATCGACACGGTGGTGAATTGCGTCGGCATCTTGCAAGGGAGCCTGCGCGATGACGCCGAGCGCATCCACGCTCAAGGAACCATCGCTCTGTTCGAGGCGGCGGCTGCTTCAGGGGTTCGCCGCATCGTGCATATCTCTGCGATAAGCGCCGAGACCGAGATTGCCACTGCCTATGCGCGATCCAAGGCCAAGGCCGACGCCGCGCTCAGCCGGCTCGATGTCGATTGGCTGATCGTGAAGCCCTCGCTCGTGATCGGGCGAGGCGCCTATGGCGGCACCTCTCTGATGCGGGGTCTTGCCGGGCTCCCTTTCGTGCTGCCGTTGCTGGGGGAGGGGCGCGAGCGCTTTCAGCCGATCGCGCTCGATGATCTCGCCAGCGGCATCGCCCGTCTTGTTGCGCGCACCGAGCCCTCGCGCACAACGCTGAATGCCGCCGGCCCAGAGACTGTGAGCCTGCGCGTTATCCTCGTCGCTTACCGGGAATGGCTCAGCTTCGGCAAAGCGCAAGAACTCGCCGTGCCGCTACCGCTCCTTCGCCTCCTGCTCCGACTTGGCGACTTGGCCGGATTTGTCGGCTATGTCACTTCGGCGAGAAGCACCTCCCTGGCGCAGCTCAGCTACGACACGCTGGTTGACGGGGGCGAATTCGCTGCTGCCTCTGGCGGGACTTTGAAGGGCTTCAAGGAGACGCTCGCCGCCTGGCCAGCCACCTTGCAGGACCGCCTGCACGCGCGAAGCTTCTTTGCCGTGCCGCTTCTGCAGGTCACGAGCGCTCTCTTCTGGATCCTGACCGGAGTGCTGACGCTGACGCCGGCGAGCTTCACGAGCGCAACCGCGCTCCTCGTCGAGGCGGGATTCGATGCAACCCTGGCGAAGGCCGTGGTGGGAGGAGGCTCGATCGCCGATATCGCCGCGGGCGCACTCTTTCTCTTGCCGAACTGGGTGAGGACGGCGGGCTTGGCGCAGCTCATTCTGAGCGCGGTCTATCTCATCGGCTTGAGCGTGGTCGCGCCGGAGCTCTGGGCCGACCATTTTGGACCTTTGCTCAAGGTTCTGCCGATGATGGCGGCCACGATGGTGGTGATGGCCTTCCAGGAGAAGAGGTGATGGCCACATCGCTTCCCCTCTATCTCGCCCTGAAATGGCTTCACCTGATCGGCGCCGCGGTCCTGTTCGGCACGGGGCTCGGCATCGCTTTCTTCCTCTTCCGCGCGGAGCGTAAGGAGGACCTGCCGCCGTTGCGGCTACGCTCAGGGCCGTGGTGCTTGCCGATTATGTGTTCACCGCGACGGCAGCGATCGCCCAGCCGGTGACCGGCTTCGCTCTCGTCCATCTCGGTGGCTACGATCTCGGCCAAACGTGGCTTTGGGCAAGCCTTGCGCTCTATGTGCTGATCGGAGCGTGCTGGCTGCCCGTCGTCTATCTGCAGATCAGGATGCGCGACCTTGCCGAGGCCGCGGTTGCGGCGAGACAGCCCGAGCTGCCTCACGCCTATCGCCGCTTGTCACGCATCTGGTTCTGGCTTGGCTGGCCGGCCTTCCTGTCGGTGCTCGCCATCTTCTGGCTGATGATCGCCAAGCCCGCTTGATGGAGCCAAAGAAAGAGCCCGGCCTCGCGTTCGCAGGGGAAGCCGGGCTCCTTTCTCGGCTTGAAGCGCAAGGAACCGCGCTATTGCGAGCTGTCCTCGCGATCGCTCTTCTCGCCCATAATGATCTGCTGCTCGTCGAGCGTCTGATAGTCCGGCGCCTGGGCGACCATCTCCTTGGTGACGTTCGCCGTCACGGTCAGGTCGTTATTCTCATCGCGCGTGACGGTGATGTCCTCGAAGCGGATGGCGACGTCCTTCTCGCCGATGCCGAGGAAGCCTCCCGCACCGATCAGCACGGCGAGGATCTTGCCGTCTTTGTCGGTGATGAGGTCGGTGACCTCGCCGATCAACTCGTTGTTCGCCGTCATGACGGTCTGGCCAATGAGGTTGGCTGCCAGCAACTCACTCGCGTCCTGCTTGACGAGGAAGGGAGTGGTTTCCTGCGCCGCCATTGCCGAGTGGTCGGGCGAAAGCGACTTCGGCACGTCCGAGGATTGCGCAGGCGTGCCCGAAGGCGCAGGCGCCATCACCTCGGGGGGCACTTGCGGCGCCATCGGATTGGTCGGATCAGCGGGATTGGAAGGCATCGCCGTTGACGGCTCGGCTGGCTGTTGCAGCGCCGGAGCAGCCCCGGGTGCGGTCATCGGCGCCTGCGTCTCGGCAAAGACCGGAGCCGCGCCGAGCATGAGTCCAATGGCGGTCATGGTCAGGAAACGAGTCATGGTGTCACTCCTTCGATCGTTTCTTGCGGGGGGGTTGGCGTTGTCTCGCCAGGAGGGGCGGGAGCTCTTGAGCCCCGTGACGCCGCCTGTTTGACCAACGTCTCCTCGCCGCGATCGTTCCCTAGAATCTCGCGCCTCGCGCGACGTCATGCGATGGCGAATCGCCGTTTTGCACGTTCGCGAATAGGGCTAGTGTGCGACATCAAAATGGCGAGGCTGTGATCGTATAAGTTATTGAGAAAAAAAGCAAAAACAAATCGAACGGCGACCGCTACAGCGGTTGCGGAGGCCACGCGAAATCAGCTATAGAGGGACGTCCTACAGCAATCGCTTTCGCCTCCTGAGCGGGTGATCTGTTCTCTCGCCGGCGACAGTATTTGCGGGTTCACTGAACAACTAAAGCAGGCTTTTTCCTCCCTTGGCCGACAACGAGAAGACCGACGTCGAGGGTCCGTCGCCCTCCGACATCAGACCGATCTCGCTCATCGACGAGATGAAGCGGTCTTACCTCGATTACGCCATGAGCGTGATCGTGTCGCGCGCATTGCCCGACGTGCGCGACGGGCTGAAGCCCGTGCACCGGCGCATTCTTTACGCCATGCAGCGCTTAGGCCTCGACTTCAACAAGAAGCACATGAAGTCGTCGAAAGTCGTGGGCGACACGATGGGCGACTTCCACCCGCACGGCAATCTCGCCATCTACGACGCTCTCGTGCGCATGGCACAGGATTTCTCCATGCGCCTGCCGCTGATCGACGGGCAGGGCAATTTCGGCTCGGTCGACGGCGACCCGCCCGCGGCAGAGCGCTACACCGAGGCGCGCCTCTCCAAGATCGCCCAATATCTGCTCGACGATCTCGACAAGGACACGGTCGACTTCAAGCCGAACTACGACGACCGCCTCGAGGAGCCGTCGGTCCTTCCGGCCAAGTTCCCCAACCTCCTGGTCAACGGGGCAGGCGGCATCGCCGTCGGCATGGCGACCAACATCCCGCCGCATAATCTCGGCGAGGTGATCGACGCGTGCATCGCCTATCTCGACAATCCGGCCATCACCATCGATGAGCTGGTCGAGCTCGTGCCCGGTCCCGACTTCCCGACCGGCGGGCTGATCCTCGGCAAGACCGGCATCAGATCGGCCTATCACAAGGGCCGCGGCTCGATCCTGATGCGCGGCCGCGTGCACAACGAGACTGTCCGCAAGGAGCGCGAGGCGCTCGTCATCACCGAGATCCCCTATCAGGTGAACAAGGCGGCGATGGTCGAGAAGATCGCCGAGCTCGTGCGCGACAAGAGGATCGAGGGGATCGCCGACATTCGCGACGAGTCTGACCGCCAGGGCATGCGCGTGGTGATCGAGCTCAAGCGCGACGCCATGGGCGACGTGGTGCTGAACCAGCTCTACCGCTTCTCGGCGCTGCAATCGACCTTCGGCTGCAACATGGTCGCGCTCATCGGCGGCAAGCCCGAGCAACTCAACCTCAAGGACCTGATCCGCGCCTTTACCGAGTTCCGCGAGGAGGTCGTCGGACGGCGCACCAAGTTCCTTCTGCGCAAGGCGCGCGATCGGGCGCATATCCTCGTCGGTCTCGCCATCGCCGTCGCCAATATCGATGAGATCATCAAGCTCATCCGCCACGCGCCCGATCCCTCGACCGCGCGCGAGCAGTTGATGGCGCGCGACTGGCCGGCCAAGGACGTGGTCGCCCTGGTCGAGCTGATCGCCGATCCTCGCCACAAGGTCTCGGCCTCCGGCACCTATCGCCTCTCGGACGAGCAGGCGAGAGCCATCCTCGATCTCCGTCTCCAGAGGCTGACCGGGCTTGGCCGCGACGAGATCGGCGATGAGCTGAAGACGCTCGGGGTCGAGATCGGCAACTATCTCGATATCTTGCGCTCGCGCGCGCGCATCGTCGGCATCATCAAGGACGAGCTCACCGCCATCAAGACCGAGTTCGGCACCCCTCGCCGCACCGAGATTCTCGAGATGGAGGGAGAGGTCGAGGACGAGGATCTCATCCAGCGCGAGGACATGGTCGTCACCGTCAGCCACAAGGGCTACATCAAGCGCGTGCCGCTCTCGGCCTATCGCGCCCAGCGCCGCGGTGGCAAAGGCCGCGCCGGCATGGCGACGCGCGAGGAAGATTTCGTCACCCGCATCTTCATCGCCAACACGCATACGCCGGTTCTGTTCTTCTCCTCGCGCGGCATGGCCTACAAGATGACCGTGTGGCGGCTGCCGCTCGCGGCCCCGCAGGCGCGCGGCAAGGCTCTTGTCAATCTGTTGCCGCTCGACAAGGACGAGACCATCACCACCATCCTGCCGCTCCCTGAGGACGAGGCCTCGTGGGCGAAGCTCGACGTGATGTTCGCCACCAATGGCGGCACGGTCAGGCGCAACAAGCTGTCGGACTTCATCGAGGTGCGGCAGAACGGCAAGATCGCCATGAAGCTCGAAGGCCCCGACCGCATCGTCGGCGTCCAGGTCTGCAACGAGCAGCAGGATGTGCTGTTGACCACCGCCGAAGGGCAAGCGATCCGCTTCCCCGTAACGGACGTGCGCGTGTTCAAGGGCCGCGAATCGGCCGGCGTGCGCGGCATCAAGCTCGAAGGCAATGACGAGATGATCTCCATGGCGATCCTCAACCACGTCGAGGCTCCGCCGGCGGAGCGCACTGCCTATGTGCGTCAGGCCAACAGCATCAGACGCGGCGGGGCCGAGCCTGAGCAAGACATGGAGACCGAGGAGAACGGCGAGGAGGCCGTGGTGCTGAGCCCGGAGCGCTATGCCGAGCTCAGCGCGCACGAGGAATTCGTGCTGACCGTTTCGCAGAAGGGCTACGGCAAGCGCACATCCGCCTACGAGTACCGTATCTCGGGGCGCGGCGGAAAAGGCATCATCGCCATGACCGTGAATCAGCGGAACGGCAACTTGGTGGCGTCATTTCCGGTCGAGGAGAGCGATCAGATCATGCTCGTCACCGACGGCGGCCAACTCATCCGCGTGCCCGTCGAAGGCATCTCCATCATGGGACGGTCGACGCAAGGGGTGATCGTGTTCACCACCGCCGAAGGCGAGCGCGTAGTCTCGGTCGAGCACATCCCGGACGAGAATGGCGGAGAAAACGGTGGGGAGAACGACGGCGAGCCCCATGCGGGGTAAGGAAGCCGCCGCCTCGCCTCACAGCGCTCGGTCGCCGTGGAGGTCGATGAGCGCGCGCGAAGCCGGCGACAGCGCCGCCAGCGCGCGAAGGTCCCGCACCACGGCACGATTGCGCTCGCTATGCTTCAGCACGCCCGAGGACCTAAGCTGCGACATGGTGCGCGACAGCGTGTCGGCGTTCAGCCCGAGATAGTCGGCAACGTCGATCCGGCTCAAGGGCATGTCGAACACCACACCATCACCGCTCGGCGATGGCGTGCCGGTGCGCAAGGCGAGATCGAGCAGAAAAGTCGCCACCCGCTGCCGGCAGTCGAACTGGCCGATCGCCGCGACATGGATCGCGCGGCAGGCCATCTGACGGTCGATCGCCTCGTGGTAGAAGCTTGCAATGGCGGCATCCCTTGCCGAAAGCTCGGCAAAGACCGACCCGCGCAACCGCCACAGCTCACCAGCGTTGGCCGGAGTGAGCGTCCCGTCAGCCTCGCGCGGCACGAAGCCAGAGCGCAGCACGTCGCCAGGAAAGAGGATGGCAACCACCTGCCGGGAGGTCCCTGGCATGGTCACGTTGAGAGTCAACACGCCCGACCGGACAATGAACGCTGCCTCGCTGCCCTCGACCATCAACGCCACGTTCTGCCCGCGACGCGTGCGTATGGTCGCCACATGAGAGGAGAGCGCGGCCTGGAGCGGCGCGAGCCGATCGGGTTTGGGCTCTGCAACAGGGACGCCGGCCAAGGGCTTGGTCGTCCTCCTCGGATTGGCGCCTGATGTCATAACCAATGGTCTTCCCCCTCGGACGGCCATGCGGGTCGCATTGAGAATAAGGAGTCGAGCGATAGGGAGCGGCGCGCCTTGATATTGATCAAAAGAGCAGAGGAGGGAGCATTGCAGCCCCGCGCTCGCACGGTCGCAATGGTTTGACCTGGATCACGAAAATCGTGGCTTCAATCCAACGACTTATTCGGTCATCACGCTGAAACCGACCCAATATCGATAGAGTAAACAAGCACCCAGATAGGGCGGGGAAGGACGGCTCCGGGCCGCCGGGCCTTCCTATTTGCGCGGCGCGCGGCTAGAAGATGGCTCGCGCGCGGGAACAGCCGTCGCGCCATGGAGCGTTCACATGCGCGTCGGGCTCTATCCCGGAAGCTTCGATCCAGTCACCTACGGTCACGTCGATATCGTGCGCCGTGCGGCGCATCTCGTCGACAAGCTCGTGATCGCCATCGGCACCCATCACGATAAGCATCCGCTGTTCACCGCCAAGAAGCGGGTGAAGCTCGCGGCCGAGGTGCTGGGCCCCGTGGCCAAGGAAATCGGGCTCAAGCTTGCGGTGACCACCTACGACACGTTGACGGTCGTGGCCGCGCGTGAGGCGCGGGCGACCATCGTCATCAGGGGCTTACGCGACTCCGGCGATTTCGATTACGAGATGCAGATGGCCGGCATGAATCAGGCCCTTGCGCCGGAGATCGAGACGGTGTTTCTGGCCTCCTCGCCCGACTCACGGCACATCGCCGCGAGCCTCGTCCGCCAGATTGCCGCAATGGGCGGCGACGTTTCGGCCTTCGTGCCGCCTATCGTCGCCGCGGCGCTCAAGAAGAAGTTCGCCGGCTAAAGCCGGTCCAATCCCGTCCAAGGAGGTTTCATGCGAATTCACGCATTGGTCTTGTTCGGCGCGAGCCTCGCGCTCGGTCTCATGACGACGCTGGCGCCGGTCAGCGCCGGCGATCTCTCGAACCCCGCGAGCCTCAACGAGAAGGCACCCGCCACCTACAAGGTGAAGTTCGACACGAGCAAGGGCAGTTTCGTCGTCGAGGTGCATCGTGACTGGGCGCCGAACGGCGCCGACCGCTTCTACAATCTCGTCAAGAACGGCTTCTATAACGACGCGCGCTTCTTTCGCGTGATTTCGGGCTTCATGGTGCAGTTCGGCATCAACGGCAATCCGCAGATCTCGAAGGTGTGGCGCGACGCCAACATCAAGGACGACCCGGTCAAAGCGAGCAACAAGCGCGGCATGATCACTTTTGCCACCGCCGGCCCCGGCACGCGTACCACTCAGGTGTTCATCAATTTCGGCGACAACGCGGGCCTCGACGATCAAGGCTTCGCTCCGTTCGGCCAGGTGACCTCGGGAATGGATGTGGTCGATGCCCTCTATGCCGAATATGGCGAAGGGGCGCCGCAGGGCGCCGGTCCCGACCAGGGGCTCGTCCAGAGCCAAGGCAACGCCTATCTCAAGAAGGACTTCGCCAAGCTCGACTACATCAAGACGGCGACGATTCTGCCCTAGACTCTCCCAACGAGGAACAGATCTCATGGCGAAACCCGAAGACACTCTCATCATCGAGACGACGAAGGGCACGGTGACCGTCGAGATGCGTCCCGACCTCGCGCCGCAGCACGTCGCCCGCATCAAGGAGCTGGCGCGCCAGCACTTCTATGACGGCGTGCCGTTCCATCGCGTCATCGAAGGCTTCATGGCGCAGACCGGAGACCCGACCGGCACCGGTACGGGCGGCTCGGGCAAGAAGCTCAAGGCCGAGTTCAACGCCGAGCCGCACACCCGCGGCGCGGTTTCGATGGCGCGCGCGCAATCGCCCGACTCCGCCGACAGCCAGTTCTTCATCGTCTTCGACGACGCGACCTTCCTGGACAAGAAATATACGCTGTGGGGCCGGGTCATCGGCGGCATGGAGAATGTTGACAAGATCAAGCGCGGCGAGCCGCCGTCAAGCCCGGACAAGATCCTCTCGGTGCGGGTCGCCGCCGATCCGGCCTAAGCGCGAGCGTCGTGCGCGTCGCCGAGTTCGATTTCGACCTGCCTGAGGAGTTGATCGCGCTTCGCCCGGCGAGCCCGCGCGACGCGGCGCGGCTGCTCGCGGTCGATGCGTCGGCCGAGCCACCGATACGCGATCGCACGATGCTCGATCTTCCGGAGCTGCTTCAGCCGGGCGATGCGCTCGTGTTCAACGACACCAAGGTGATTCCGGCCGAGCTCGAGGGCATTCGCACGCGAGAGGGCATCGAGGCGCACGTGTCGGTCACGCTGATCGAGCGGCTGGACGATCATCGTTGGCAGGCGCTCGCGCGACCGGCGAAGCGGCTGAAGGCCGGCGACCGCATCATCTTTGGCGAAGGCGGTAATGCCTGCCTGCTCGGGAGCCTTGCCGCGACGGTCGAAATGGACGGGGCGAGGAGGGAGAGGTGACGCTCGCCTTCGATCTTGCAGGCGTGGCGCTCGACGAAGCGATCAGAGCGCAAGGCACCATGCCGCTCCCACCTTACATCGCCTCGCGCCGCGCGGCGGACGAGCGCGACAGATACGACTATCAGACCGTGTTCGCCCGTGAGGAGGGGGCGGTCGCCGCGCCGACCGCGGGACTCCATTTCACCGACCGGCTGATGCAGGCGCTTGACGCGCGGGGGCTGTCACGCCACTTCGTCACCCTCCATGTCGGCCCCGGCACGTTTCTGCCGGTACGAACCGCCGATACCGCGGATCATGTGATGCATAAGGAGCACGGTTCCATCACCGCCGAGACTGCCACGGCGCTCAACGCGGTGAAGGCGAGCGGCGGCAAGATCGTCGCGGTCGGCACCACCTCGCTCCGCCTGCTCGAGAGCGCGACCGGCCCCGACGGCAAACTCGCACCCTTTAACGGCGAGACTGGTCTCTTCATCACGCCGGGCTATCGCTTTCGCTTCGTGGATCGCCTTCTCACCAATTTCCATCTGCCGCGCTCGACCCTGTTCATGCTGGTCGCGGCCTTTACCGGGCTCGATCTGATGAAGCGCGCTTATGCGCATGCGATCGCCTCGCGCTACCGCTTCTATTCCTACGGCGACGCCTGTCTCCTCAATCCGACACCGCGGCCATGAGCGAGCGCTTTGCCTTCACCGTGAAAGCGCGCGACGGCGCGGCCCGCACCGGCACGATCGCCACGCCGCGCGGGATCGTGCGCACGCCGGCCTTCATGCCGGTCGGCACGGGCGCCACGGTGAAGGCCATGTTTCCCGAGGACGTGAAGGCGAGCGGTGCCGACATCATCCTCGCCAACACCTATCATCTGATGCTCAGGCCCGGGGCCGAGCGCATCGCGCGGCTCGGCGGCTTGCACCAATTCATGCATTGGGACGGTCCGATCCTGACCGACTCCGGCGGCTATCAGGTCATGTCGCTGGCGAAGCTGAGGCGCATCGACGAGGCGGGCGTGACCTTCCAGTCTCATGTCGACGGGGCCACTGTCGCGCTCTCACCGGAGCGCGCCATCGAGGTGCAATGCCTGCTCGGCTCGGACATCCAGATGGTGCTCGACGAATGTACGCCGCACCCGGCGACGCGCGAGGAGGCGAAAGCCTCGCTCGAGCTATCGCTCCGCTGGGCCAAGCGCTGCAAAGTGGCTTTCGCCAGCATGAGCCAGCCGGGTCAGGCTCTGTTCGGGATCGTGCAGGGAAGCGTCTATCCCGATCTGCGGGTGCGCTGTGCCCAAGAGCTGATCGAGTTGGATTTCGACGGCTATGCGGTCGGCGGCCTTGCAGTCGGCGAAGGGCAGAAGGCGATGCTGGAGATGGTGGAGACCACCACAACGGTCCTGCCTGAGGACCGGCCGCGTTATCTCATGGGAGTCGGCACGCCGGAGGATCTGCTCGCCTCGATCGCCCGCGGCATCGACATGTTCGACTGCGTGCTGCCGACCCGCTCAGGCCGCCACTGCCAGGCTTTCACCTGGGCCGGCCGGCTCAATCTGCGCAACGCCCGCTACGCCGAGGATCAGACTCCGCTCGATCCCGAGAGCGCATGCCCCGCCGCGCAATATGAGCGGGCCTATCTGCATCATCTGGTGAGGTCGGGTGAGGTGCTCGGCGCCATGCTGCTCTCTTATGCCAATGTGCAGTTCTATCAGGAGCTAATGGCCCGCGCGCGCGAAGCGATCGCGCAAGGTCGCTTCGCCTCCTTCGCCGACGATGTGCGCCGTCGCTACGCCGCCACGAGCGACGAGGAGAGTTAGAGGGCCCCGGCCGCACCACGTCATTCCGGCGTAAGCCGGAATCCAGTGAACTCAGATGCTGTTTCGCTGGATACCGGCTTTCGCCGGTATGACAGAGGCACAATCGAGGAGCAGCCCCACAGCACTCACTGCGTAGCGATGTCGGAGGCGGGGCCGACCTTGGCCTCTCCCATCACCTTCCGCTCGCGCGCGAAGAGATAGAGGCCCGACAGAATCACGACGGCCGCGCCCGAAAGCGTCCACAGTGTCGGCACGTTGCCGAACACGAGATAGCCCGCCGTCGACATCCAGATGAGCCCGAGATAGATGAAGGGCGCGAGTGCAGAGGCCGGCGCGATGCGGTGGGCAAGGATGAGCAGCCAGTGCCCGAGCCCGCCCCAGAACCCGAGCGAGGCAAGCAAGACGGATGTCTTCACGTCATGCGGCCATTGCCACGCCGAGAGCGCAAAGGGCGCGAGCGCGACCACGCCGACGAGCGGCGTGAAGGTCTGCGTCACCTCCGGCGGATCGAAGGCGGCGAGATAGCGCGTGGCGAGGTTGTAGAGCGCATAACCGAGCGTCGCCACGAGCACGAGCAGCATTGCCCAATGGACAGTGCCGAAGCCGGGATGCATCACGAGCAGCACGCCGAGAAAGCCGGCGACGATGGCGAGCATGCGGTGCCAGCCGACCCATTCGCCGAGCAACGGCCCGGCGAGGGCCGCGACGAGCAGCGGCGTCAGGAAGAAGATGGTGACGGTCTGGTCGAGCTGGAGAT
The DNA here is from genome assembly GCA_963742355.1 of uncultured Alphaproteobacteria bacterium. Classification (GTDB taxonomy): domain Bacteria; phylum Pseudomonadota; class Alphaproteobacteria; order Rhizobiales; family Methyloligellaceae; genus Methyloceanibacter. The sequence goes on from CAVULQ010000014.1 coordinate 74,856, forward strand.
AGCGGAGCGCCACGAAATTGAAGCCAGTGGTCACCACCATCAGCGCCGAGCGGACGATCTGCACCAAGGGCTTCTCCGAACGGAGCGACGGCCTGAAGGCGAGGGGCCAGAGCACGAGCGCTGTGAACACCACGTGACCGGCGAAGCGAAACCAGGTGACCTCGGCGACGGGAACGCTCTCGATACCGACGAGATATTTCGCCGTCGAGTTGAGACAGGCGAAGCAGATCGTGGCGAGCGCCATCAACCCGATTGCTTCTAATCTCCGGTGAGGATGGGCGTCGCGATGGATAAAATGGCGGGACGTCATGGGATGCGTCTTGTGCACCACTCTTTGCCAAAAGGCCATCGACCGCTAAGGTCGCGGGCACGAGACAGGCGCCACATCCAAAGAGGAGGAGAGAATGGCGGCTGAGGTGCGCGCCATGTGCGCCATAGGCCTGAGCGGGCAATTGGGGCTCAAGGGCAGGCTCCCCTGGGAAGGCAACAAGGGGTGGCAATATCAGGCCGACGTGGCGCGGTTCTTCGACCTGACGAAGGGGCATGTTCTCATCGCCGGCCCGACGACGATCGCGTCGATCCCGCCTTTGGCCTACAACCATCGAACCATCGTCGAGATCCGCTCGCACATGGATCCCGAAGAGGTGCTCGCGCGATTTCCCGAGCGCGTCATTTATGTCGGCGGCGGACCTCCGGTCTGGGAAACTTACGCGCCCTTCATTGACCACTGGGACATCACGCGGCTTCCCTATGACGGGGAGGCCGACCGCTGGTTCAATCCGGTCTGGCTCACGGCCTCGGAGAAGCCGCCGAAGGTCTGAGCGTGGTCTCACCCTTCGAGACGGGCCTTTGGCCCTCCTCAGGGTGAGGACCTCCTTCCTCATGCTGAGGAGCGCGCCATGCGCGCGTCTCGAAGCATGAGGCCCGGCGCGTCATTGGCAATTGCGAAAGCATGGCTCGAGGATGGATTAGGACCGCATCGGGCCTTTCGCTAGTCTCACCGGAAAAGCATTGGGGATGTCCGTGAGCGATGCCTGGAGGACAGCTATGAGCATGAGCATGCGGGCGAAGACATCGGCCGCCATCGCCTCGACGGTGATGGCCACGCTTCTTTCGTTCACCGCCATGGCCGCGACCGGGGCGACAAAGGATGAGGCCGTGACCATGGTCAAGAAGGCCGTGAGCGCGATTAAGTCCGACGGTCCCGACAAAGCCTATGCCGAGATCAATGACAAGGTGGGACCGTTCGTCGATCGTGACCTCTATATCGTCGTCTACGGCCTCGACGGGATGGTGCTCGCCCATGGTGCTGATGCCAAGCGGATCGGCACCAACCAGATCGATGACAAGGACGTCGACGGCAAGGAGTTCATCAAGGAGCGTGTCGCTCTCGCCAAGACGCATTCGAGCTTCTGGCAGAGCTACAAGTTCATGAACCCGGTCACCAGCACCGTCGAGCCGAAGGAGATGTATTGCGAGCGTCTCGCCGACACGGCGGTGTGCGGCGGCGTCTATGTGCGCTGAAGACGAAGCTGCGCCAGGGTGGCGGCCTCATCGGCTTCGCTGAGGCGCGAGTAGCCAACACCTATCGGCTGCCACAATTACCGCGAGTCGACGCGAAAGCCGTCCTTAGCCAGACCCCTCCCACGGGGTAAAGGATGATGCGTAAAAATCTGCGGTTGCGATCATGAAAGGCGTGGGAAAGGCCCAAGAAACAACGATCTGCCGCGCGGGATGCTTGCAATCAATTAAGTGTTTCGCTTTAGAACAGTGAAGGTTACCATCGCTTCAGGCAGGCTCGAGCCGGGCACCTCATTCCTGCCTCTGGCAAACCCAATTTCATCGTTACCTTCATGGACATGCGCCCCGCTGACGACTTTAGGGAGGTCGCCATCAAGAACGCCGGTGAACAGGCATTCAGTGCTGAGCAGATCGGCTGGCGATTTGCGCTGGGCACGGTGCTGATCATCGGAGGATACGCGGCCTGGTCGCTGATCCCGGTCGTCATCGAGGCCGACCTCGAGCCGAGTGTGAAGGCCGCTCTGTCGGGCCTGTTCGGGGCGACGCCTTTTCTCACCAAGGTCGTCGCGGTCGCCCTGATGGGGCGCCCGGCCTATAACTTCCTGAAGCGGACGACGATCCAATATCTGCGCAAAGCCGCCGGCCGCGCCGAGGAATAGACGCGCCGCATCTGCGCCGAGCGAAATCCGAGAAAGCGAACTGCTTAGAGCCTCAGTCGGTCGACATCTGAGCCGCATGGACTCTGAGGCCGGGTCCGGGTTAAATCGCCCGGGGCCAGACACTCTACTGTTTAGGGGAGAATCTTACGTGATCAAAACGATCTTGGCAGGATTATTCGTTGCCGCCGCGCTTCTCTTCGTCGGTCAGCCGGCGAAGGCTGATTGGCTCTGTGGACCCGATCAATGCGTTTGGGTGACTTACAATGTTATCAGCGTGCCGGCCTATGCGGTCACTTGGGGTCCGCCCGCCAGGCCTTCCTGCTATTGGAAGCAGGGCGTCTTCGGCCGCTGGAAATATATCTGCCCGTAGACTCCAGCAGACCTTTTATCGCGAATGCATCAGCCTCGGCTTCTTGCCTCTTGGCCGGCCGATGGCCCGCATCGCTTTGACCACACGGGAATCAATCGAATGGGAGTGAGGTAGACTATGAACAAGATAACCCTGGCTGCCGCGGTGTTTGCCGTCCTAGCCGCAGCCTTTAGCTTGGCCGCGCCGGTCCAGGCTGGAACGTGTCAAACGGTGAAGGCCAAGGGCGTCGCCAAAGACCTGAAAACCGCAACGTTATATGCGCAGGCCGATCTGAAGCAGACGGCCAAGAGCATGAAAGGCAAGGTCACGTCGGCGACCACCAACTGCGAGAAGGTCTTCGGGGACTTCCACTGCAAGATCGAAGCTACGGTCTGCCCGAAATAGCGCCTTGAGGAGAGGGCGTCGGTGGAAGCCGGCGCCCCCGGTTCTCCTGGCGCCGAATCAGTCGCCGCCGGCCAATGTGTTGAGCTGGGTGTCGATCTCGACGATCGCCGCTCGCAGGTGCGACAATCGCTGATCTGAGTCATCGGCTGGCAGACCCTCCTGCGGAACGAGGGTAATTCCCGGCATGTAGAGCGCCATCCGCGTGGACTCCAACGCAGCGATCTGGCGCTCCAGCTCCGCCCGCCTTGCCTTTAAGGCTTCAATCTCGTTGGCCATCGATGTGCTCCGTCGCTCGTCTCTCCATCAGTGCGGAGAAGGTGGTGAGCCCCTCGGGGATTCGAACCCGAGACCCTAGGTTTTAGGAAGCCAGCTTACTGGTCTGAATCTAATAACTCGACAGCGCGGGCGGAAGCACTCGACGTGGGTATAACCCTCGACGGCAAACTCCTCGATTGTCGCGTGCAGCGGGGACGGCATCCGCGCTATTTCAACCGAGGCGGCGCATTTCTATCCCGAGCATCTTGTAGTTCACTCGGTAATAGCCATCATCGCCGACGCTTACCGCCCTGGGCATCACCTTGAGCACGTCCTGCGCCATGACGCCCTCATACTGATCATCTTTGCCGATGTATCTGAAGGTGTAGAGCGGCAGATTGTGTGCCGTGGTTCCGACCTGCTCGATGTCTGTTTTAAGACGAATATCCGATGGCGGCAGTGGCGCTTCTTCGCCGATCTTGCTCAGGAGTTTTGATAGCAGGGGGGCGACCGGCGGAGGGGGCGGTCCTTCGGCGCCGACTTTACTCAGCAATCGGCTGGTCGCTGCCAGCTTGCTGGAAACCTTGGCCACTTGCCTCAACCCCAGCAACTCGCGCGGATCAATCTCGATAAGTGGCTCAGTGCCGATGCTGTCTTTCTTCATGTCGGTCCCCATCCCCTATAGGCCTCGGGCGCAATCTAGCTCGGCGCTGGGAGGGATACTGTGGCTGATACGCCACGCGATAAGCAAAAAGGGCGCCGGCCGAAGCCGACGCCCAACATGCAAGCACGACCTACATGCTGCCCTTTGAGCACTTCTTCGTGGCGTCATCCCACGACATTTTGGCCTTTTCACATGATGCTTTGGTGGTCGGCACTTTGTCGGCAGCCAGGATCGGCGTGGCAAAGGCGACGGCGAGGCCGGCGGCTACGATGATCGAAACGAGCTTCTTCATTGGGAGACTCCTCCTAAAGCGCCACCCGGAATGGTGGCCTGGGAGAGAACGTTTTGAGCTGCATTTCCTGCCTGTGACAAAGTGGCCGACGCGAGACCGGCCCCGCATCCTATGAGCGCAAGGAACCACAAAGAGGGCGCTCGCCGACCTTCATTCGATGCGTATCCAGCCCGCGACTTTGGCGCCGTAATGCTCGCGCGTCGCGGCCGCAAGTTCGCGCGTCAGATATTTGATGCGCTCCGCACCGTAGAGCTTAGGAGCAACGGCAAGCCCCACAGCAGGGCAGCCGCTCTCGGCTGCTGCTATACTCCTGTTATGTCAACCGACGACGTACCACGCGAGGAGCACTGTAATCATTGTGGGCAAGCCTTCATGGAGATCGACAATCGCGGCGAGCGGCTTAGGGGCTGTCTGACATGCAATCTGTGGGCGGCCGAGGGCAGCACTCGTTGGGTTAGGCTTGGCGAGGAAGACTTGCGCGCCCTGCATAGGCTACGTCACGGCGGATCTCGGTAAGGAAAGGGATGCGCGGGCTTACGCCCGTCAATTCAGCCTGCCGAGCGTCCTAGCTTGCTCCAACGCCACCTTCCACGCTCGCACAAGGAAAATGAGTTTCTCGTTGTCGAGCCTGCCCCGGGTCTAGCGCCTCAAGCAACCGCCCCTCTGGCGCTTTGCGATGGGTAATCGACAAATCTTGGCTCGGCTTTGAGATGATGGCCT
>CAVULQ010000015.1:0-159828 GCA_963742355.1 uncultured Alphaproteobacteria bacterium
GACGGCGGTCGCTGCCAGCAGCCGATCGCCGTTCTGCATGTTGCCGGGGTCGATGTCCTTCGGGAACAACGCTGTCAGCGGCCATTCGAAGAAGGTCCTGACCACGACCACGTCACCCCCAGTTCCCGGGTCATAGCTGAAATTCGTCTTTAGATTGCCATTGCCGTCGAGGGGGGTCGTGGGGTTCGAGCCGGCATTGCCGAAGCTTGTGTAATGGCGGACATCGAGTTGCAGGCCGTCGCAGGTGATCGGCGCGGTGATGTGCTTGCAGACCTCCGTCTTGAACTGCGTGGCGTTGAAGGCCTGGGTCTGGGCCTGCCCGGTGCGGATGAGGCGCGCGCCCTGAGCGGTGGCGCTTTCAAGGTTGAAGGTGGCAAAATAGACCATGCCGACCTCAAGGACTGCCAGCAGTGTGAGGATCAAGGGCGTGGCGACCAGGGCGAATTCCAGCGCCGAGGCCCCGGATGCGTTCGCCCCGAAGGCGCGGAGTGTTGGAAGCCGCTGATCGGGGCCGGCCGCGCGTTTTCGTTGATTGAGCGCCAAGATCATGACCCCGACCTATACTTACACGTGCTTTACAATATATAAACATTTGGTCTCAAAATGAATTAGGGTAAATATTTAGGTAAACTTGTTTTAGATAAATTTAAGACTGTTTTTAGTAAATCGGGATACGAAAAATAAGATTTTTTACTCGTACGTTAGTCACCAATCTCTAATGGATGTTGGCGGCACGGTTGGCGTGTCCGTGACGAGCGGAGGTGTTCCATGCAGCAAGGGCTATCTCGTCTGCGATCCTTTGCCCGGGACAAAGCGGGCAATGTCGCCGTCCTGTTTGGACTCGCCCTCATCCCGATTGTGATCGGTGTCGGTGCGGCGATCGACTACGGCAGAGCGCTCGTCGTGCGCGATCACATGGCCGATGCCGCCGACGCCGCGGCGCTTGCCATTGCTTCCTGGCCGGGCCTCACTCAGGCGCAACAGATGACGAAGGCCCAGCAATTCTTCACTGCCAATTATCCGCCTACGAAGCTGGGGACCGTCGGCACCCTCAACGTCGCTTTCGCCGGCGACAACATCAATGTCTCGGTGTCCGGCACGGTACAGACCACCTTCATGAAGCTCGCCAACATCAACACGCTTGCCGTCGGGGCGAACGCGGTCATCACCAAGAAAGAGCGCAACATCGAGCTCGTGCTGGTGCTCGACACGACAGGGTCCATGGCATCGGCCGGCAAGCTGGCTGCGCTTAAGAGCTCAGCGAAGCAGTTGGTAACGACACTGTTCGATGGTCAATCCACGTCCGACTCGGTGAAGATCGGGGTGGTGCCGTTCGCTGCCGCGGTTAATGTCGGCCCGAACCAAGTCACCGCGAACCCCGCCTGGTTCGACCTCAAAACCTACACCGCGGCCAATGCAGCCGCCGATCCAGTCGCATTCGAGGATCTGGATAAGACGAGCGGAGTGAACACCTACAACCTCTATCACAACAGCGGGAACTCGCTGGCGCTAAAGAGTGAGAACTGGGCGGGGTGCGTGCGCGAAAGGAGTTCGAACAGCGCCTATGAGCTGACCGACGCGCCGCCCAGTACGAGCGACCCCGCCTCGCGCTGGGTGCCTTACTTTGCTCCCGATGAGCCCGACAAGGCCTCGAACACGACCTTCGACAACACTTACCTATGCGACAACCCGAAAAAATGCTCGAGCGGCAACAGCACTACGGCGCCCAGCGCGACCTGCGCGTGCCCGCCCGGCATTACGTGTACCAGCACGAACGATCAGCGCCAGTGCTACAGTGGCAAATACAAGGGCGCAACTGTATCGGGCGGCGAGGGGCCCGACATGAATTGTCCACCGGCCGCGATCACGCCACTGACCAATGTCGCGAGCACGATCAACAGCGCGATTGACGCGTTGGTGGCCAAAGGCAGCACGGTGATTCCCGCAGGCCTGCTGTGGGGATGGCGGGTGATCTCTCCGACGCCGCCTTTTACCGACGGGACCGACTACGCCAACGACAAGGTGATAAAAGCGGTCGTGCTGCTCACCGACGGCGAGAACGACGCGAGCGCGGGGAGCAACGGCAACAACAAGTCGGACTACAACGCCTTCGGCTATGCCAAGAACGGTCACCTCGGCTCGACCAGCGGTAGCAATGCCGACTCGACACTCGACACCAAGATGCTGACGGTGTGCAGCGCCATTAAGAACGTGAGCCCGAGCAATCCCGTGCAGCTTTACACAATCGGTCTTGGTGTCACCTCTGCGAGCCAGACTTTGCTCACCAACTGCGCGGGCACCGACGATCAAGGAAACAAGCTGTTCTACAACTCACCTAGCGCCGACCAGCTCGCCAGCATCTTCCAGGATATCGCCCAAGGCTTGAGCGAGCTCCGCATCGCGCAATAGCGACCCGTCTGGCCTGGCTTGTGAGATGGAGCGCAGAAACGCCTCGCGTCGCGCTTATTCCGATTGCTTGGTGCCTTCGGCCGAAGACTGACTGATCGACTGCTTGCCTTTGATCTCCTTGGCAATCGTGTCGAAATAGCTCGAGTCATCGCCGATGGCGAGCGGCGGTGTGCAATACGGCGAGCAATTCACGGTTTGCCGAGAGGTGCCCCGGTAGATGGTGACGATACCGGTGCGCGGCTCGGAAACGATCAAGCGCTTGCTGATGATGATTTTGCCGTCGCCGTCGAGCACGATGAGATTGGTCTCGCCGAACGACTTGCCTGTGAGCACGAGGACCTTGCCGCTCTGCACCGAGACGTCTGCGATCGAGGGATTGCCCACGACGATCTCGGCCGCCGGGCGATCGAGCTTCACGAGCGAAACCTGATCGATCAACACCTCGACGGGCGTATCCGCGGCGTTGACGGGAAACGCGCCGAAGGCAGCAAGGGCAGTTGCGACCAGAAGTGCTTGCAGCCGCTTTGCCTTGAGCTGGAAGTACATGTCGCGACCGTCCTCTTTGATGTCTCTGCTTCGCCATCTGACGCGGAAAAGGTGAAAGATTGGCAAATGACTGAGCCGGGACGAAACGCTCCCGTGCACCGCCACGAGGCCAGACGCTGAGTTAACGAGGCGTTCAGGCTTCGCGGTAACACTTGCGCCCGTCGATCACTCCCCAACGCTCAAGCCCTGGCCTATGCTGAAGGACATTCTCCTCATAACCGTCTTTCCCGCCGCCATGGCGCTCTCGGCCGCGACCGATCTCTTCACGATGACCGTGCCGAACCGGATCGCCATTGCGCTCGTCGCCGGCTTCGTCGTGCTCGCGCCCTTGGTGGGATTGGGCTGGCCCGAGCTCGGCATCCACGTGGCGCTCGCCGCCGTCGCGCTTGTCCTTGGCTTCGTGATGTTCTCTTTCGGCTGGATCGGCGGGGGTGATGCCAAGCTGTTCGCGGCGACCTGTCTTTGGCTCGGGCCAGAGACGATGTTCAGCTACGGGATGTTGACCGCCTTGTTCGGCGGCGCGCTCACCCTCGGACTCCTGTTCTGGCGGCAGTTCCCGCTTCCCGTGATGCTCAATTCGCAAGGCTGGCTCGTCAGGCTGCACAGCCCGCGCGAAGGAGTGCCCTACGGCATCGCGCTCGCCGCCGCGGGGCTCATGGTCTACCCGCAAACTCCCTTCATGGCTGCCCTCGGGGCCTAGAGCGCCGCGCCTCCTTAACCTCAACCTAACAGTTGCGCGATCCGGCCAAACGCCAGAGCGCCAAGGTGTTTGCGCCCTTGCCAAGGCGGCCAATTTGGCACGGGCATTAACTTAGCGTTGAGAATTCACCGTCAATGTGAATTGCAACGGCCGCGACGTGGGGCGTTCGGAGGAGAAGAGTCCGTCATGAAAAGAGCAAGAGTTATCGTGCTCTGCATCGCCTTTACCGCAGCCATCGGAGCGGCGTGGATCGCCAAGAAAATCGTCTCTGGACCGCGCGAGGTGCAACAGGTCGAGAGGACGGTGGGCGCGACCGACGTGCTCGTCGCCGCCAACCCCATCAATCTCGGCGATTCGATCAGGGGCGACGACCTCAAATGGCAGGAATGGCCGGTCCAGGGCGTAACTCCCGGGCTCATCACGCGTGATGCCCAGCCGGACGCGCCGACCAAGCTGTCGGGCGCGGTCGCCCGCGCGCCCTTCATCGTCGGCGAGCCGATCAAGGAACAGAAGCTGATCAAGGTCTCGGAAGGCGGCGTCATGGCCGCCATCCTTCCGGCTGGAATGCGCGCAATCTCGACCCCGATCCGCGAGGAGACCTCCGCTGGAGGCTTCATCCTGCCCAATGATCGGGTTGACGTCATTTTGTCGCACAAAATGCAAGTGGGCTCCAAGGAAGAGCCGGTGAGCGAGGCGGTGCTGCGCAACGTGCGCGTGCTTGCCATCGGCCAGGAGATCGAGACCAAGGGCGACGACAAGGTCGCCACCGGCAAGACGGCGACACTCGAGCTGACACCGCGTCAGGCCGAGATCCTCACTCTCGCGCAATCGATGGGCGATATCTCGCTCTCCTTACGCAGCCTCGCCGACTCGACGCCAAACGGCGCCGAGCCGGTGGGAAAGCTCGGCGAAAACAGCAGCGGCTCGGTCAAGTTTCTCAAATACGGCGTGCCCTCACGTGCCCTCGGTGTGAACTAAGGATGTGACTAGGCGGCAAGCTCGATAATTGAAAAGGCAACAGGATGCGTCGCTCTTACCTCAACCCCCTCATCGCCCTCGTCATGGCGGCCGCGAGCCTCGCCGTGCTGAGCGGCGTTATGCCGGGAGCGGCGCTCGCCTCCGACCAGCATCAGTCCCTCCTGCGCATCGGCGCCAATGCGCCCGGAAGCTCGCAGCAGATTAAGCTCGGCCTCAACAAATCGATGATCATCGAGCTGCCGCGCCCGGTGCGCGACGTGATGGTCTCGAACCCCGGATTGATCGATGCCGTCATGCAGAGCTCGACGCGGGCGTACATCATTGGCAAGCAGCTCGGCGAAGCCAACGTCATATTCACCGACAAGGACGGCAATCAGGTGGTGATGCTCGAGATCACCATCGAGCGCGACCTGTCGGGGCTTAGCAGTCTTCTCGATCGCCTCCTTCCCAACTCCAATATCCAGGTCCAGGGCATCGGCGAACGCGTCGTGCTCACCGGCACGGTCACGTCTCCCCTAGATGCCACCCGTGCTTGCGAGGTTGTTACGAGCTTCTTGGGCGCGCTCGATCAACAGACCGGAAGCAGTGCGAGCGGGGGCGGGTCAGCAATCACCGTCAACAGCAGCGGCGGCGGGAGCAGCGGCAGCTCCGGCAATGGCGGCAGCGGTATCGCGAACGCTTGCGAGACCACCAATGTGATCAACATGCTGACCGTCGAGGGTCGCGAGCAGGTGCTGCTCAAAGTCTCCGTGGTCGAAATGGAGCGCAATATCGTCAAGCAGTTCGGCGTCGATCTGAACGCGCTCGTCGACTCCGGCAATTTCGCCTTCGCCGCGCTGAGCGATCTTCCTTTCCCCATCAATGTGGCGGGCAAGGGCGTGCTCGCGCCTTTCTTGACCAGCTCGGAACCGGGTCTCGCCGGCAATAACGCGGCCTTCCCGACGTCGGCTCCCGCCAACCCTACCGTCGGCAATTCGTCGGGTTTTGGCGGGCAATGGCAGAGTAGTGGAAGCCGCGTCCAGAGCGTGCTCCGCGCGCTCGAGGAGGACGGCCTCCTCCATACCCTCGCCGAGCCTAATCTGACCGCGATCTCGGGCGAGACGGCGAATTTCCTCGCCGGCGGCGAGTTTCCCATCCCGATCGCCCAGCAGCTCGGCACCATTTCGGTCGAGTTCAAGAAATTCGGCATCGGCCTCGCCTTCACCCCCGTGGTGATGTCGGAAGGCCGCATCAGCCTGAAGGTCTCAACCGAGGTTAGCGAGCTCTCCAACGAGGGCGCCGTGATCCTCTCCAATATCGCCATTCCCGCGCTCAAGGTGCGTCGCGCCGAGACCGTGGTGGAGCTGCCGAGCGGCGGCTCACTGGTGATGGCGGGATTGCTGTCCGATCAATCGAAGCAGGCCTTGAGCGGCTATCCGGGCCTCAAGAATTTGCCGGTCCTCGGCACGCTGTTCCGCAGCCGCGACTTCCTCAAGAACGAGACCGAGCTCGTGGTTCTGGTCACGCCTTACATCGTCAAGCCGGTCGCCAGGTCGAAGCTCGCGCAGCCCGATGACGGCTTCGGCTGGGCCTCCGACGTGAACTCCGACCTGCTCGGGCAAATGAACCGCATCTATGGCCGTCACCCAGAGCGTGCACCAGTCGGCAAGTTCGATGGCGACGTTGGCTTCATCGTCGAGTAGAGGGGGACAAACTCTCATGGCACCAAGCCTCACAGGATCGAGCGTGCTGAGACGCGCCGCCCGGCCTGCTCTGACCCTGCTTGCGGTTTTCCTCGTCGGCGCCTCCCTCGGCGGATGCTTGACGAGTCCGCGGTTTCAGGCGCCGTTCACCCTCGCCAACCCTAACGAGCGCTATCCCATCGCCGTTCACGAAGGCGAGGTGGCGCTAGACCTCGCCGTCTATCGCGGCTCCGCCGGCCTCAACCCCTCGCAGAAGGCGCAGCTTTATTCGTTCCTCAGGGACTACAAGGAACAGGCCGTCGAAAAGCTCCTGATCAGGGCGCCATCCGGTGGCCCCAACGAGACGGCAACCATGCATGCCTACGATCAAGTGCGTGCGGCGATGCGCTCGGCGGGCATTCCGGCGCGCGCCGTCACTATCGAGCCCTATTATTCGAATGGCGATCCGGCCGCCCCGCTCCACATCTCCTACCTCCAATATGTCGCCGACCCGCCCGATTGCCCGGACTGGTCTGAGAACGCCGCCCGCGACCCGCAGAACATGCCGTGGACGAATATGGGATGCGCCACCCAGCGCAATCTCGCGGTCTCGCTGGCGAACCCCGAGGATCTGGTTCATCCCCGCGGCGAGACGCCGCGTCCTGGCGAGCGTCGCGACGTGGTGTGGGACAAATATGTGAAGGGCGATATCACCATCTCCAAGCGCGCTCCCTCCGAACACGCCAATGCCAGCGATGTCTCCCAGATCGGAGCGACCCAGTGATCGGAGACGCCGCATATTCACTGGGTCCGGCGCACGAGAGCGATTCGGCTTTCGATCATGGGGCCGAGCCCGCGCGCGAGGCACCGCGCGCTCGTCCCATTCCGCGCGTCAATATCCAGGTCTTTTGCGAGGACCAGGACACCGCTTCGGTGACCCAGAAGGCGGCCGAGGACCGTCGCCTCGCCAAGGCGCATGTCATGGTGCAGATGGGCGGCGCGCAGGCGGCGGTCGCCTTCTACAAGAATGCCTCGACCCCCAACCTGATCATCATCGAGTCCTTGCTCGATCGCGGGGCGTTGCTCTCCGATCTCGATCGCCTCGCCGAGGTCTGCGACCCCGGCACCAAAGTCATCGCCATCGGCCACATCAACGACGTGCTGCTCTATCGCGAGCTGGTGCGCCGCGGAGTGAGCGAATACGTGGTGGCGCCGGTCAAGGTCAATCAGATCATCGAGAGCATCTCCGCCATCTACACCGACCCCGAGACCGGTCCGGTCGGACAGGTCATCGCCTTTGTCGGTGCCAAGGGCGGTTCGGGCTCGAGCACGGTTTGCCACAATACCGCCTTTGCCATCGCCTCAGCGCTCAAGAGCGACGTGGTTATTGCCGATTTCGACTTGCCGTTCGGCACGGCCGGGCTCGACTTCAACCAGGATCCCCTCCAGGGCCTCGGCGACGCCCTGGCCACGCCCGAGCGCCTCGACGAGGTCCTGCTCGACCGTCTCCTGTCGCGCTGTTCGGATCATTTGAGCCTGTTCGCCGCGCCGAGCACGCTCGACCGCCCCTACGATCTCGATCCCGGCGCGTGCGAGACGGTACTCGACGTCGTGCGCGAGAGCGTGCCGTGGATCGCCGTTGACGTGCCGCATCTGTGGACGGCATGGGCCAAGCAGGTCGTGCTCAGGGCGGATCACGTGGTGATCACGGCGACACCGGACCTTGCCAATCTGCGCAACGCCAAGAATCTGGTCGATCAGCTCAAGGCCACGCGGCCGAACGACCGCGCGCCGCTGCTCGTGCTCAACCAGGTCGGCGTGCCGAAGCGCCCGGAGATTCCGGTCAAGGATTTCGGCCACGCCATCGATCTCGAGTCCAAGGTCACCATCGACTTCGACGCCCATCTCTTCGGCACGGCCGCCAATAACGGGCAGATGATCGAGGAGGTGTCCGACAAGTCGAAGGCCGCCGAGGCATTCCGCAGCCTGGCCAATCTCCTCACCGATCGCACCGAGCAGAAGAGCGAGCGGACCTCGCTGCTCGCGCCTATCCTTTCTCGCCTGAGGCTGACCAAGACCCGCGCGTAATAAGCAATGTTCGGCAAACGCAGTTCGCCCACGGCGATACCGAGTCCGCCCCCAGTCGCGCCGCCGCCGGCGGTGCGTTCGGCGACGCCGAGTCCGGCGCGTGCCGAGCCCAAGGCGCACGGGCCTCAGTCTTCCCTTGCACCTTCGGCTCCCAAGCCCGAGCGCACGCCCGTCGAGCGGGCGCGCTCCGAGGAGTATTACGACGTCAAGACGACGGTGTTCAACGCGCTGATCGACACCATCGACCTGACGCAGCTCTCCAAGCTCGACCCCGAGGCCGCGCGAGAGGAGATTCGCGACATCGTCAGCGAGATTGTCGCGATCAAGAACGTGGTGATGTCGATCTCCGAGCAGGAGGAGCTGCTCGAGGACATCTGCAACGACGTACTGGGTTACGGTCCGCTCGAGCCGCTACTCGCCCGTGATGACATCGCCGACATCATGGTCAATGGTTGCGACGCGACCTACATCGAGGTCAACGGCAAGGTCGAACCCTCGGCGATCCATTTCGCCGACAATGCGCAACTGATGAATATCTGCCAGCGCATCGTCAGCCAGGTGGGGCGCCGGGTCGACGAGTCGAGCCCGATCTGCGATGCGCGACTCCCCGACGGAAGCCGCGTCAACGTCATCGCACCGCCTCTCGCCATCGACGGCCCGACGCTGACCATCCGCAAATTCAAACGCGACCGGCTGACTCTGGATCAGCTCGTCAAACTCGGCACGATCACGCCCGAGGGACGCACGCTGCTCGCCATCATCGGCCGGGTTCGCTGCAACGTCATCATCTCCGGCGGCACCGGCTCGGGCAAAACCACGCTGCTCAATTGCCTGACGGCCTATATCGACACCGACGAGCGTGTCATCACCTGCGAGGATTCCGCCGAGCTACAGCTTCAGCAGCCACATGTCGTGCGGCTCGAGACGCGGCCGCCCAATCTCGAGGGCGAGGGCGAGGTCGCGATGCGCGATCTCGTCAGGAACTGCCTGCGTATGCGTCCCGACCGCATCATCGTGGGCGAGGTGCGCGGACCCGAGGCCTTCGACCTGTTGCAGGCCATGAACACCGGCCATGACGGGTCGATGGGGACGCTGCACTCCAACTCTCCGCGCGAATGCATCAGCCGGCTCGAGAGCATGATCTTGATGGGTGGGTACAACCTCCCCAACAGGACCATCCGCGAGATGATCACCTCCTCGGTCGATGTGATCATTCAGGCTTCGCGCATGCGCGACGGCACGCGCAAAATCACCCATGTCACCGAGGTGATCGGCATGGAGGGGGAGGTGGTCACGCTTCAGGACCTGTTCCTCTATGAGCTCCACGGCGAGGACTCGAGCGGCCGCGTCTCAGGGCGCCACCGCACCACGGGCATCGCCCGGCCGCATTTCTGGGACAAGGCGCGCTATTTCGGCGAGGAGAAGCGGCTGACGGAAATTTTGGCGGCAGGCGAGATGCTCGACGAGCATGGCCGGCCATTAGGAGAGCACTTTGCCCAGTCCTGAGCTCGTACAAATCGCGGCCGTCGCGCTCGCGGCCCTCGCCGTCGGCGGCGCTGTCTATATCTTCGCCATGCCGTTTGTCAGCGGCGAGCGCAAGGCCGAGAAGCGCGTCGCCAACGTGGCTCTCGGGCAGACCAAGACGCGCATCAAGAGCGCGATCCAACCCCTGCAAATGCGTAAGAAGCAGGTGCAGGACACCATCAAGGATTTGGAGGCGAAGCAGAAGGCGCAACGGCGCGTTCCTTTGCGCACCAAGCTGGTCCGCGCCGGGCTCAGCATCAAGCCGCGCACCTACTATCTGCTTAGCGCGGCTGCCGGCCTCGTCGGCGGTCTGATCGTGCTCCTCATCGGCTCTGGAGCTATCGTCACGTTGCTTGCGATCTTTGCCTGTGCCTTTGGCCTTCCGCGCTTTATCCTCTCGCGCATGATCAGGCGGCGCCAGGAGAAGTTCCTCGTCGAGTTCGCCAACGCCATCGACATCATCGTGCGTGGTATCAAATCGGGCTTGCCCCTTCCCGACTGCTTGCAGATCATCGCCGCGGAATCGCCTGAGCCCGTCAAGAGCGAGTTCATCGACCTGGTCGAGCAGCAGAAGGTCGGCGTGACCCTTTCCCGCGCCTTCGAGCGCATGTACCAGCGGATGCCCCTGCAAGAGGTGAACTTCTTCGCCATCGTCATCGCCATCCAGTCGCAAACCGGCGGTAATCTCGCCGAGGCGCTGGGCAATCTCTCGCAAGTGCTGCGCGATCGCTACCGGCTTCAGGCCAAGGTCAAGGCGTTCAGCTCCGAGGCCAAGGCATCGGCCCTGATCATCGGCTCGCTACCCCCTTGCGTCATGCTGCTCGTCTACCTCACCACGCCCAGCTACATCGGTATCCTGTTCCACGAGAAGCTCGGCAACCTCATGCTCATCGCCAGCGGAGTGTGGATGCTGATTGGCGTCCTCCTCATGCGCAAGATGATCAATTTCGACTATTAGGCGTCGCCCATGTCCACCGTAATGCGTTATCTGCTCGACCCGCAATTCGTGGTCATGGTTCTGGCGGCGGTCGCCGCCTTCGCCACCGTCGCCTCCTTCGTGATGCCGCTTTTGTCCGGCGATCGCCTAGGCCCGCGCATGAAGTATGTGGCGAGCGAACGCGAGCGGATGCGCGCCGAGCGTCTGGTGCAGCTCTCGGAGGAGCAGCGACGGCTGCGCAAGGACCCGAAGAGCTTCATGAAGCAGGTCGTCGAGCAGCTCAACCTGCGCAAGGCGCTCGAGACCGAGGGCACGCGCGAGCGGCTGAAGATGGCGGGCTTCCGCGGCCACGCGCCGGTAATAGCCTTCCTCTTTTTCAGGGCGACATTGCCGCTCGTCGGCTTCGGCGTCGTCTTCTTCTACCTGTTCTTCGTGAACGACTATCACCTCGCGCCCTTCATGCGCCTGGGTCTCTCCATCGGGGGCGCCTATTTCGGCTTCTATCTCCCAAACATCTTCGTCTCCAACCTGATCCAGCGTCGTCAGAAATCGATCAAGCGCGTATTCCCCGATTCCCTCGACCTGTTGCTCATTTGCGTGCAAGCCGGGATGTCGATCGAATCGGCCATGAACAAGGTGGCGAATGAGATCGGCGCACGCTCCATCGAGCTCGCCGAGGAGTTCAGCCTCACCACTGCCGAGCTCTCATATCTTCAGGAGCGCCGCCAGGCTTACGAGAATCTCGGCAGGCGCACCGGGCTCCCCGCGGTGCGCGCGGTCGGTACGAGCTTGATCCAGGCCGAGCGCTACGGCACCGCCATCAGCCAGGCTCTGCGCGTGCTTGCGAAGGAAAGCCGCGACATGCGCATGTCGGAGGCCGAGAAGAAAGCGGCGTCGCTTCCGCCCAAGCTTACCGTGCCGATGATCGTGTTCTTCCTGCCGGTGCTGTTCGTCGTGATCTTGGGGCCGGCCTTCATCCAGATCATGGCCGCCACGCACTGACCGGGACTGAGAGACCGACACTCAGAGAGCTGCTCTGTCCTTCGGCTCTTGAACCTGACGCGCTGCTTCTGATGATCAATCCAGATTGGCCCTGAGCAGGCCTTGCGCCTCTGGGTTCGGCGTGATCGGCGTCGGGGCCGCGGGAGCCGGGTTGGCCTTCGCTGGGGCAAGCGGCGTTGCCGAGGCAACCTTTGCCGGTACCGGCACGGGCTTTGCACCGGGAAACTTGGCGGCCGCGGGCGCCTCGATCTCATCGACCGGGGTGACCACTTGCACCTTGGGGGGCGCCGCGGGCGTCGCTGCGGCGGTACGGACGGGAGTGTCCCCGCCGGCAGCGGAATTCGCTGCATAAGGCTGCCAATCGTCCCCTCCCGAAGGCTTGGGCGCGGCCGAGGCCAGAGCGCCCCCGCTATTGTCTTTGGCCGAAGCAAAGGCGTTGGGGCTCGACAGCATGTTGTGCAAATAGGTCATGCTCGATTTGGCCTCTTGCTCGGTCATGTCGACCGAGGCGATCTGACGCGCCTCGTCGAACTTGCCTTGGAGCCCGAGCACCAGCGCCAAGTTCTGGCGCACGCGCTTATCCTCGTGTCCGCTTGCCACCGCCTCGCGCAACAGCCCTTCCGCCTTATCGGCCTTGCCGTCGAGCGCGTAAGCGAGCGCGAGATTGTTGGTCACCGACACGGCGTCTGGTTCGACCTGGAGCGCGGCCAGGAAATATTGCTGCGCCTCGGCGTATTCGCCCTTCTTAGCGTGCAGAGTGCCTTCCGCCGATAGCGTCTTCCAGTCCTTCACGCCTTGGGCCTCGGCCGATTTCAGCGCCACGGAGGCGATATCCATTTGGCCCATGTCGAGCGCAAGCCGCCCGAGCTCGGCCGCGATTTCGCCGTTAGTGGTATTGGACTGATAGGCGGTCTTCAGCACTTCTAGCGCCCGGTCGCGGGAGCCGATCGCTTTCAGTGCTTTCGCATAGCCCAAGGCCATGCGGGGATCTTGCGGATTCTTGAGATAGGCGGCACCCCACTGGGCGACGGCGCCTGCCGCGTCCGCGGCCGAAAGCTGGACGTCATCCGAGGAGGAGGCTCCCAGCTTGGAGAACAGCCTGTCGGTCTGGCCGCAACCGCCGAGCAAAGCGGCTGCCGCGGTGGTGGCGAGAAGGACGAGCGCCAGTCTGCGGCGCGGTCTCTGCGGCTTGGCGGCGGTGTGAGCCATTACTTAAGCAATCCTTACCGAGCGCCGGTGTCGCCTGCGCTCTCCCTGTTGGACCGCTGTAATGATGTGAGACAGGCGTCAAAAAAGTATTAACCATAAGCGCCCGGCTTAGGCCTCAGGGTTCGAGACGCGCCTTTTCGGGCGTCCTCACCACGAGGATTCGACCCTCATCCTGAGGAGCGGCCGAAGGCCGCGTCTCCAGGGATGAGTCCTCTTAGGCGCGCTGCTTTACTTCCCCGATGGCGCCGTCCGTCCATTCCGCCATTTCCGGCATGGCGAGGAGCGCGTCTTCATAGGCTTGAGCCGTACCGTCGCCTCCGAAGCGTGCGAGATCGACGCCATAGGTACGGAAACGCGTCGCGACCGGGGCGAACATGGCATCCGCGTTGGTGAAGGTGCCGAACAGGAATGGCCCGCTCTTGCCGAAACGGGAACGAGCGTCGTGCCAGATGGCGACGATGCGCCTGACATCGGCCTCGAGCGCCGCGGTCATGGGAGGGGAGGGCAGGCGTGCCAGAAGGTCCATGGACATATCGTTGCGGAGCGCGGCAAAGCCCGAATGCATCTCGGCCGAAATCGAGCGCGCCGCGGCACGCGCCTCCGCATCCTGCGGCCAAAGGCGCCACTCGGAATGATGATCGGCGAGATATTCGAGGATGGCGAGGCTGTCCCACACGATGCCGTTGTCGGTCTTGAGAACCGGCACTTTGCCCGAGGGCGACAGGCGCGAGATCTCGGCCTTGCTGTCTGGCTGGCGGAGCCTGACGCGCTCTTCGGCGAAGGGGATGCCGCAGGCCTTGAGCGCGATCCAGGGCCGTAAGCTCCAGGATGAGATGTTCTTGTCGCCGATGACGAGTGTGTAGTTGGTCGCGACCATGTGCGCCCCTTCCGCCATTGTCAGCATCGCGCTCCCCTGCCATTAATGCGCGGGCCCCGCAACCCCCTCATTCCTATCGCCGATGACCCACAAAGCCATGACGCTCGAGACGATAAGCCGCGCGCTTGAAGACCAACTTCTCGATCCGGGCGCCGAAGGCGTCCCCATTCGCCTCGTTGCCTCCGAGGACGACCCGGTCCTCAAGGAGTTGAGTGACGGCGAGAGGGGCTGGATCAAGGCGCAAGGCTGGAAGCCGAAGGAGGGGTCGGTTCTGCTGCTGCCGGGCGGTCCGGGCGGCGTTGGCGGCGTCCTGCTTGGCACCGGCGGCAATGATTGGGCCTCGCGTACGCCGCTGCTGATAGGCGTGCTCCCGAACGCACTGCCCGAGGGCGACTATCGCTTCGCCTCGGCCCTTCCAGATCCCGAGCTGGCCGCGCTCGGCTTCCTCGCCGGGAGTTATCGCTTCATCCGCTACAAGAGCGCGAGCGAGACCAAAGCGAAGCGCCTCGTCCTTCCCGAAGGCGCGAGCAAGGAGGAAGTTCTGGCGCTTGCCGAGGCGCTCTATTTCGGACGCGATCTCATCAACACGCCGGCGAACGATCTTGGTCCAGCCGAGCTCGAGGCCGCCGCGCGCGAGCTGGCCAATACCTATGGCGGAAGCGTCAAGGTCACCGAGGGCTCGAGCCTCCTGTCCGATAATTTCCCGATGATCCATGCCGTGGGGCGCGCGAGCGACCGCGCTCCTCGCCTCATCGACCTCAGATTCGGCGCGGAACACGCGCCCAAGGTCACCATCGTCGGCAAGGGCATTTGCTTCGACACCGGCGGCCTCGACATCAAGCCGGGAAGCGCCATGGGGCTGATGAAGAAGGACATGGGCGGGGCGGCTTCCGCGCTCGCCTTCGCGCTTCTCGCCATGCGCACCAAGCTGCCAATCCGCTTGCGCGTACTGATCCCCGCCGCCGAGAACAGCATCTCCGGCAACGCATTCCGCCCTGGCGACGTGCTGTCGAGCCGGAACGGCATGACGGTAGAGATCGGCAACACAGACGCTGAAGGGCGCCTCGTTCTCGCCGATGCGATCAGTCTCGCCGACGAGGAGGCGCCGGACTATCTCATTACCATCGCCACCCTGACGGGCGCCGCGCGCGTGGCGCTGGGCCCCGACCTGCCGCCGCTCTACAGCGACGACGAGGACTTCGCCGCATCGCTGCTCGCGAACGGCCGCGCTGTCGGCGATCCCTTATGGCGCATGCCGTTCTGGCCGCCTTACGACAAGATGCTCAAGAGCTCGATCGCCGATGTGAACCATATCGCCGAAGGCTCTTATGCCGGCTCGGTCATCGCAGCCCTGTTCCTGAAGCGCTTCGTGAAGGACGCTAAGCGCTTTGCTCATCTCGACATCTTCGCCTGGGTGCCGCGCGAGCAGCCTGGACGCCCACAAGGCGGAGAGCCGCAAGCCGCCCGCGCGCTTTTCCAGTTCTTCCGCCAAGAGCTTGGATCCTCGTGACCAAGACGATGAGGCCCGACCCGCGCCGCCACGCTTATCGCGCGGATCTTGCCGATGTGAAGCTACGCGGCCTGATCGAGGCCACCCGCTACGTGCAGGGCGAGACGCGCCAGGTCACCGCGTCGTCTCTCCCTCTCCGCCGCGAGCCGCGCTTCGACTCGATACTCGACACCGAGGCGCTCAAAGGCGAGACCGTCACCGTCTTTGCCGAGAGCGAGGGTTGGGCCTGGGTGCAGATCGACCGCGACGGATATGTCGGCTACATGCCGAGCGAGGGGTTGAGCACTTCCATCGTCGCACCGACGCATCGCATCGCCGCGCTCCGGAGCTACGTCTATCCCGAGCCTGACGGGAAGTTGCCGCCGCTCGCGCTTCTCAGCTTGAACGCCCTGATCACGGCCAAAGGCCTCGAAGGTCGTTTTCTCGCGCTCGAAGGCGGCGGCTATGTTATCGCGCACCATGCACCGCCGGCGGGGGAAGTGGTTGATGATCCCGTCGCCGTCGCCGAGGCGTTTCTCGGCACACCCTATCTGTGGGGCGGCCGCACCAGTATCGGGCTCGACTGCTCGGGCCTCGTCCAGCTCGCAGTCGAGGCGGCGGGACACAAGGCGCCGCGTGACGCCGACATGCAGGCGGCAGAACTGGGTGAGCCTATCGACTGGCGGGAAGGCATAGAGCTCCGCCGCGGCGATCTCGTGTTTTGGGAGGGTCACGTCGGCATCATGACGAGCGCGATCGACCTGCTGCACGCCAATGCGCATCACATGACGGTCGAGATCGAGCCCTTCGCCGAGGCGAAGGCGCGGATCAGAGAGGCGGGCTTTGAGGTGATTGGGGTGCGTCGGCTGCCGCGCATCGCGGCAGCCGAGACGCGTTAGACGTTGCGGTTAGTGCAAGACGCCGAAAAGCCACAGCAAAATGATGACCGGAATCGGAATACCGATCAGCCATAGGAGAACTCCGCGCATGGTCCGTGCCTCCGCATAAGGGGGGTCATGCGCTTAGAACGTCCGAATCGGCTGAGAGTTCCCGCTCTAGGTCGCAACGACGTCCCCGCGCGTCGCCTCGAGCTCGAAGGCGGCGGCGAGTAGCGCCTTGGTGTAATCGGTCTTCGGTTTGGCGAACACGGTCCGCGCCGGACCTTGCTCGACAACCTTGCCGTGACGCAGCACGATGATCGAGTTGGCGAGTGCGCGCACGACCTTGAGGTCGTGGCTGATGAACAGATAAGCGAGCTTGTGGCGGCGTTGAAGCTCGCGCAGGAGATCGACGATCTGCGCTTGCACCGACACGTCGAGCGCCGAAGTAGGCTCGTCGAGGATCAGGAATTTCGGCTCGAGCACGAGCGCGCGGGCGATGGCGATGCGTTGACGCTGGCCGCCGGAGAACTCGTGCGGGTAGCGGTCGCGCCATTCGGGATCAAGCCCGACTTCTCGCAAGGCCTGATCGACCCTCGCCACGCGCTCTTCCCGGGTGAGGGTCGGGTTCTGGATGGAAAGCCCCTCCTCGATAATCTGTCCGACGGAAAGCCGTGGCGACAGCGAGCCATAAGGGTCTTGGAACACGATCTGCATATGGCGTCGAAGCGGCCGCATGCGCGTCGAATCGTAGCCGTCGATGCGGTTGCCGAGATAGACGATCGGGCCCTCGCTCGAGATCAAGCGAAGCAGCGCAAGGCCGAGCGTCGTCTTGCCCGAGCCCGACTCGCCGACGACGCCAAGCGTCTGGCCCTCCTTGACGGCGAGGTCGATGCCGTCGACTGCTTTGATATGGCCGATGACATGGCGCAGAAAGCCGCGCTTGATCGGGAACCACACGCGCAGATCCTTGGCCTCGAGGATGGTCTTGGCCTTGGGGTTGGCGGCCGGCGGCGAGCCCCTCGGCTCGGAGGCGATCAGGTGCTTGGTGTAAGGGTGCTTCGGCGCGGCGAAGATGTCGGCCGTCGCGCCGCGCTCGACGATCTCGCCGTTATTCATGACGCACACCCGGTCGGCCATCTTGCGCACGATGCCGAGATCGTGGGTGATGAGCAGCATCGCCATGTTGAACTCGGCCTTGAGCTTGGCGAGCAGCTCGAGGATCTGCGCCTGGATGGTGACGTCGAGCGCAGTGGTCGGCTCGTCGGCGATGAGCAGGTCGGGCTCGTTGGCGAGCGCCATGGCGATCATCACCCGCTGACGCTGGCCGCCGGAGAGCTGATGCGGATAGCAGTCGAGCCGGCCCTTGGGATCGTCGATGCCGACCTTATCGAGCAGATCGAGGACGCGCGCGCGCGCGGCGCGGTCGGAAAGTCCACGGTGGATTTTCAGCACCTCGCCGACTTGCCGCTCGATCGTGTGCAACGGATTGAGCGACGTCATCGGCTCCTGGAAGATCATCGAGATCTTGTTGCCGCGGATCTGGCGGAGCGCCGGCGGAGAAAGCGTGAGCAGGTTCTCGCCCTTGAACAGGATCGTTCCGGATGGGTGTGACGCGGCGGGGTAGGGGAGGAGACGGAGGATCGAGAGTGCCGTCACCGTCTTGCCCGAGCCCGACTCGCCGACGAGAGCGACCGTCTCCGCGTCGCCGATGTCGAACGACACCTGCTTGACCGCATGCGTGACCGTCTCGCTCGAGCGGAAATCGACCGAGAGATCCTTGACCTCGATGAGGGGCCGAGCAGTGCTCATCGGCTCACCTTAGCGGGCGTGGCGTCGGCACATTCGCCGCGTTCGATCTCGACAGTGGCATGGTCGAGCCCGAAGCGCTCGATGAGCCGTACCTTGATGTCCCGCACGATGCGGTCGGAGTGCGCGCCCTCGCTGACGCAAGCATGCAGCGTCACCATGCGGCGGCTCTGCGTGATCGACCAGACATGGACGTGATGCACCTCCTCCACGCCTTTCACATGGGCGACGAGGTCGGGGCCGATCGCGCGCGTATCGAGCTCTCCGGGCGCGCCTTCGAGCAGGATATGGCCTGAATCGGCCACCACCTGCCATCCGCTCCTGACGATGATCGCTGCGACCAGGATCGAGAGCAGGGGATCGATCGGCGTCCAGCCGGTGAGCAGAATCACCGCGCCGGCGACCAGCGCGGCGACCGAGCCGAGCAGATCGCCGAGCACATGGATGAAGGCGCCCCGCACATTGAGATTCTCGCGATCCGCGCCACGCAACAGAAAGAAGGCGGCGACATTGACCAGCAGCCCGAGCACCGCGACGATCACCATGATCCCGCCCGACACTTCTGGGGTGGTCATCAGCCGCTCGGCCGCCTCATAGACGATCCAGCCGGCGATGGCGAAGAGCGCAAGCCCATTGGCAAAGGCGACCAGCACCTGGAAGCGGTCGAAGCCGTAGGTGCGCCGCCAGTCTGCCGGACGCCGCGCAAGCCTGAAGCCGAACCAGGCGAGCGAGAGCGACGCGAAGTCGGTGAGCATGTGACCGGCGTCGGCGAGAAGAGCAAGCGAACCGGCGGCGATACCGCCACCAACCTCGGCGAACATGAAGAGGCCGGTGATGAGCGCAGCGAGCCCCATACGGCGCTCGTTATCGGCATCAGCTACCGCCCCATGCGCATGGCCGGCGTGGCTATGCCCTGAGTGGCCTTGACGATGCGAGTGCGATCCGTGCATCGGCCTATCCCAAGGTCTTGCGCGGATCGAGCGCGTCGCGCACCGCCTCGCCCACGAAGATGAGGAGCGAGAGCATCAAGGCGATGACGAAGAAGGCGGTCAGCCCGAGCCACGGTGCCTGAAGATTGTCCTTGCCCTGCGCCAAGAGTTCTCCGAGCGAGGGCGATCCCGGCGGCAAGCCGAAACCGAGAAAGTCGAGCGAGGTCAGCGTCGTGATCGAGCCGTTCAGGATGAACGGCATGAAGGTCAGTGTCGCCACCATGGCGTTCGGCAGGAGATGCTTGAAGATGATCCTGATATTGGAGAGCCCGAGCGCGCGGGCGGCGGTGACATATTCGAAGTTGCGCGCCCGCAGGAACTCGGCACGGACCACGCCGACCAGGGCCACCCAAGAGAAGGCGAGCAAGATGCCGAGCAGGATCCAGAAATTCGGCTCGATCACCGCCGCCACGATGATCAAGAGATAAAGCTGGGGGACGCTCGTCCAGATCTCGATGAAGCGCTGGAACAGGAGATCGGTCCAGCCGCCGAAATAGCCCTGTGTCGCTCCGGCCGCCACGCCGATAATCGAAGAGAATACCGTAAGCACGAGCCCGAATAGCACCGACAGGCGAAAGCCGTAGATGACGCGGGCGATCACG
The DNA here is from genome assembly GCA_963742355.1 of uncultured Alphaproteobacteria bacterium. Lineage (GTDB taxonomy): Bacteria > Pseudomonadota > Alphaproteobacteria > Rhizobiales > Methyloligellaceae > Methyloceanibacter. Next base: position 19,699 of record CAVULQ010000015.1, read on the forward strand.
TCGCGCCCCTGATCGTCGGTGCCGAGCCAGTTCCATTCGAGGTCGGCATTGCAGGGATGGAAGCCGCGCTCGACCGCGAGCTTGCAGTCCTCATCGGTGAGCATCCACGTCGGCTTCACCGGAAAGGCCATCGGCGGCGTCTTGTTCTGCGTGTTGTAGGAGAAGCGGATCAGCGGCCAGATCGCCCAGCCTCCGCCGTCCTTGATCATCTTCTTGACCGCGGGATCGCGATAGTCGGCCTCGGTCTCGAAGACCCCGCCGAATGCGGTCTCAGGGTACGATTTGAAGATCGGCCAGTAATAGTTGCCCTCATATTCGACCAGGATCGGCTTGTCGTTGGCGATGAGCTCGGCGAACAGGCTGATGAAGAACAGGATGAGGAAGATCCACAGCGACCAGAAGCCGCGCCGGTTGGCCTTGAAGACCTCGAGCCGCCGCCGCTGAAGCGCCGACAACCACGGGCGCGCTATGGGTATGCCCTGTGCCGCCACCTCCTCGGTGATCGTGGTATCGATCGGCGCGTCCATCTCTGGCTAGACCTCGCGCGTCTCGAAATCGATGCGCGGATCGACCCACGTATAGGTCAGGTCGGAGATGAGATTGATGACGAGGCCAAGCAGCGAAAAGATATAGACCGTGGCGAACACCACCGGGTAGTCGCGGTTGACCACCGATTCGAAGCCGAGCAGGCCAAGTCCCTCGAGGCTGAAGATCGTCTCGATCAAAAGCGAGCCGGCGAAGAATGCCCCGATGAAGGCGCCGGGGAAACCGGCGATGACGATCAGCATGGCGTTGCGGAACACGTGGCCGTACAGCACCTTGTGCTCGGCGAGCCCCTTGGCCCGCGCCGTCATCACATATTGCTTCCTGATCTCTTCGAGGAACGAGTTCTTGGTGAGGAAGGTCGTGGTGGCGAAGGCCGAGAGCGCCATGGCGAACATCGGCAGCACGAGATGCCAGAAATAGTCGACGATCCTCATCGGCCAGGAGAGCTCGTGCCAATTCTCCGAGACGAGCCCGCGCAACGGGAAGATCTGCAAGAACGAGCCGCCGGCGAACAGCACGATGAGGAACACGGCGACGAGGAAGCCTGGAATCGCATAACCGATCACGATCACCGTGCTCGTCCACACGTCGAAGCGCGAGCCGTCCATCACCGCCTTGCGGATGCCGAGCGGAATCGAGATGGCGTAGGAGAGCAGCGTCATCCATAGCCCGAGCGAGATAGACACCGGCATTCTCTCCTCGATCAGCTTGAGCACGCTCGTGTCGCGGAAATAGCTCTTGCCGAAGTCGAACAGGAGATAATTCTTGATCATCATGGCGAAGCGCACGTAGGCCGGCTTGTCGAAGCCGAACTGCTTCTCCAGGCTCTTGATGAACTCGGGATCGAGCCCTTGCGCGCCGCGATATTTGGATGGCGCCGAGACATCGCCCGGCAAGCCGCCTTGGCCCGGCCGCGGCCCCGTCGCATCGCCGCCACCGCCGCTGAACATCGTCGTCGCGCCCGCGTCGGTGCCCGTCAGCTGGGCGATGAGACGCTCGACCGGGCCACCCGGGGCGAACTGCACGATGACGAACGTCACCAGCATGATGCCGAACATGGTCGGGATGATGAGCAGGATGCGACGAAGGATATAGGCGGTCATTGCGGTCGGGTCGGCCTTCTCCAGCGGACGACAAGATAACCCGCCAGCACGAGCACAAGCAGGGCGGCGATGATCAGGAACGGCCGCCGTGAGCCGGCGGACGACGGGCCGCCGTCAGTTTGAAACGCGGCGGTCGAGGCGAGTTTCGCAGCTTTGTCCTTGTCATACCACCACGTATCGAGAATGCCACGGTCGAAACGGGGCTTGATGTCTGGCCGCGAAAATTTGTCCCAATAGGCGATGGTGAAGGACGGCTTGTACCAGTGGGGCACCCAATAATGACCGGCCCTGAGCACGCGATCGAGCGCGCGTGCGGCAATGTTGAGCTCGTCCCGGCTCTTTGCGGCGATTACCCGCTCGATCAGCGCGTCGACGGCTGGATCGGAGATGCCGGCGAGATTAAGCGAGCCGTCAGTCTTGGCTGCCTGGGAGCCGAAATAGCTCCTGAGCTCGACGCCCGGCGTGTTGCGCATGGTGTAACGCTCGGTGGTGATGTCGAAATCGAAATCTTTGAGCCGCTGCTGGTATTGCGCGGGATCGACCATGCGCATGCTGGCGTCGATCCCAAGCAGCTTCAGATTCTTGATGTAGGGTGCATTTACCCGCTCGAAGACATCTTCGAAGAAGAGGATCTCGAGTTTGAGCGGCTCGCCCTTGGCATTGACGCGCGCGCCGTTCTTGACGGTCCACCCCGCCTCGTCGAGAAGCTTGCCGGCCTCGACGAGAAGCTTGCGGTCCTGCCCCGAGCCGTCGCTTTTCGGCGGCACGTAAGCGACCGCGAGCGCCTCCTCCGAGACCGGCACGCCGAGCCCGTTGAGCAGCGCCCGCTCTGCGTCCGAGGGCGGGCCCTCCGCCTTCATCGGCGAATTCTCGAAATAGCTCTCGGTGCGCGTATAAAGTCCGTAGAAAAGATTGCGGTTCGCCCAGTCGAAATCGAAGGCGAGGTCGAGCGCCTTGCGCACGCGGATGTCATTCAACGGCTCGCGCCGCGTGTTGAGGAAGAAGCCTTGCGTGCCGGACGGCGTCTCGTCGGGGAGCACTTCCTTCTTCACCTTACCGTCCCGGATGGCAGGGAAGTTGTATTCGGTGGCCCACACCTTTGAGGTGAATTCCTCGCGGAAGTCGTAGGTGCCGGCCTTGAACGCCTCCATGGCGGCGGTGCGGTCGCGGAAATATTCGAAGCGGATCTTGTCGAAGTTGAAGCGTCCGCGATTTACCGGCAGATCCTTGGCCCAATAATTGGGGTTGCGGCGATAGACGATGGTGCGCCCTTGCTCGAGGCTGTCGACGATATAAGGGCCTGAGCCAAGCGGCGGGTCGAGCGACGTCTGGTCGAAGGGGTGGGTCGCATAATAGGCTTTGGAGAAGATGGGTAGCCCCGCGACGGTGAGCGGCAGATCGCGCACGAGATCGCCCTTGAAGGTGTAGCGCACCGTTCGCGGATCGAGCGCCTCGGCTTTCACCACGTCTTCGAGCATCTGGTGATAGAGCGGATGACCCTTCTCCTTGAGCGCATCGAAGGAGAACACCACGTCGTCGGCCGTGAGCTCGGTGCCGTCGGCGAAATGCGCCTCCGGCCGCAAATGGAACGTCACCGACATGCGGTCGTCGGCGACCTCGGCGCTCTCGGCAACGAGACCGTAGACGGCGTCGGGCTCGTCGGCGGCCGGCGTCATCAGCGTGTCGAACAGAAGCTCGAGCCCCTGCGCCGCCTCGCCCTTGAGTATGTAATTGTTGAGGCTGTTGAAGGTGGTGACCCCGCCCCAGCCGACCAGCGAGAAGGTGCCGCCTTTCGGCGCATCGGGATTCGCATAGGCGAAATGGGAGAAATCCCGCGGGTAGGCGAGATCGCCGAACGCCGAGAGCCCATGCTTCGGCTCGGACGCATCGGTCGGCGAGGCGAGGAAGGCGAGGAGCAGGAGCGCGGCTGACCCAAGGAAGCGTCGCACAGCCGTCGCGTGCCGTGTCATCTTTGCGTGAATGACGCCGGAAGCTTGCTGGCGAGCGCCTGGTCGAACCACCAGACCTGGAGGAAGCCGGGCGTCAGCCGCGGCAGCACCTTGGGCTGGCTGTAGCGGTCCCAATAGGCGATGCGCACATTGGGCGAGAACCATTGCGGCACCACGAGCTCGTTCCATTGCAGCACGCGGTCGAGCGCGCGCGTGGCGGCCACGAGCTCGGCCCGGTCCTTGGCGAAAATCACATGGTCTATGAGCTTGTCGATAGACGGGCTCTTGACGCCGATCAGGTTCTGGCTGCCTTCGCGGCCGGCCGCCTCAGATCCCCAGAAGTCGCGCTGCTCGTTGCCCGGCGAATCCGACTGGGCGAAATTGCCGACCACGATGTCGTAGTCGAACACGTTGAGCCGACGCGTATATTGCGCCGAGTCGACCATGCGCATCGTGCTCTTGATGCCGAGCTTGTCGAGATTGGCGATATAAGGCTGGACGATGCGCTCGAATAGCGGCGAGACGAGCAGGAATTCGACTGTCATCGGCTGGCCGGTCTTCGTGTTGGTTAGGACGCCGTTCCTGATCTCGTAACCCGCGTCCTTGAGCAGCATGGCCGCCTTGCGGAGATTGTTGCGCGCATCCTCGGGCGCGGCGTTAACGGGATTCTTGTGTACCTCGGTAAATACCTCCGTGGGCACGCCGTCTTTCACCTCGTTCAGAATCTCGAGCTCGCGCCCCTCAGGAAGCGCCGGCTCCGCCGCCAGCTCGCTTCCCTGGAAGTAGCTCCCCACTCGCGCATATTGGCCGTAGAACAAATTCTTATTGGCCGACTCGAAATCGAAGGCGAGGTTGAAGGCCTGACGCACGCGGCGGTCGGCGAATTGCGGGCGCCTGAGATTGAGCACGAAGCACTGCATCGGCTGCGTGCGCTCGATCGGCACCTCCTGACGCTTGACGAAGCCGTCGCGCAAAGCGGGGAAGTCGTAAGCCGTCGCCCAGTTCTTGGCGCTCGATTCGAGCCAATAGTCGAGATTGCCCGCCTTGAAGCTCTCGAACGCGACCGTCTCGTCGCGGTAATATTCGAAGCGGATCTCGTCGTAGTTCCATTGGCCTTTGTTCACGGGCAGGTCCCTGCCCCAATAATCGGTGACGCGCTCGTAGCTAATCGAGCGGCCGGGCTTCACGTCCTTGATGCGATAGGGACCTGAGCCGAGCGGCGGCTCGAGCGTCGTCTTCATCGGATCGCGCTGATTGCCGCTCGCGTCCTTACCCGTCCAGTAGTGCTTGGGAAGGACGGTGAGCTGACCCATGATCATGGGGAGCTCGCGGTTGTTCTTGACGTCGAAATAGAAGGTGACCTCGTTCGGCCCGGTCGCCTCCGCGCGCGCGACGTTCTTGTAATAGAGGCCCATGCGCGGGTTGGCCTCTTTGTTCACGCCGAGCGAATAGATCACGTCCTCTGGCGTGATCGGCGTCCCGTCCTGCCAGCGTGCCTCGTCGCGGAGCTTGAACGTGACCGAGGAATAATCGGGCGGATAGCTCGCCCATTCGGCAATCAGCCCGTAAGAGGTCGAGGGCTCATCGAGACTGTCGGCCATCAGGCTCTCATAGACGAGCCCGAGACCAGCAGCCGCCTCGCCCTTGTACAGCACGGGATTGAGGCTATCGAAGGAACCGATATCGGCCATGCGCACGACGCCGCCCTTCGGCGCGTCGGGATTCACAAAGTCGAACTGCTTGAAATCTTCGGGGTATTTCGGCTCGCCGATCAGCGAGAGCGCGTGATGGTGGACGGGCGCATCCTCGGCTTGGAGTGGTCCGGAGATGAGCCCGGCAAGAGCAACTACAAGGGCGAGGCGTAGCAAGATCATGGGCGAGGAAACGAGCTCCATGTGAGGGAAAATTGACTTAGCAAGGCGCTGCTATTCAGCCGCGCGCTGACAAGGAAAGGCCGCGGGCCCCAAGATGCCAAAAACTAGCATGGCGGGGCTCACGGCCAAATGAATTATCGGTCATGCGAGGCTCGATGCCACTCAAGACATTATTGGGCGTCGGGCGCCCCGTCGGGATAAATCGGCTGCGGCTGGTTCGACAGGGTCGAATCTTCCGATGGCTGGGTCTCAGCCGGAGTTGATGGCGTTTCGGTGGACGGCGCTGCCGCCTCCGGAGTCTCGGTCGAGGGCGCTGCCTCTGGAGCTGCTGGCGGCGTCTCGGCCGAAGGTGGCGTCTCAGCAGGAGGCGCTGCTTCCGGTGCCGGCGCTGACTCGGCGGGAGGCGTGGCCTCTGGCGCCGGAGCCGGCGCTGCGGCGGGAGGCGTTGCCTCTGGAGCTGGAGTCGACGGTGTCTCCGCTGAGGGTGCAGGAGCAGGCGGTGTCTCAGCCGAGGGCGCTGCCTCTGGCGCAGGCGCTGTCTCTGCCGGCGGCGTGGCTGCGGCAGGCGCCGGCGGAGTAGTCTCCGGCGCGGCGGCAGGCGCCGCGCTCTCCGGGGCAGCAGCAGGTGCCGCGGCACCACCGGCACCGGCCTTCGGTATCGGCAGGGGACTGTCGCTGTTGGAATTCAGATAGGCGATGACGTCGGCGCGCTTCTTGGTATCCGGAATGCCGGGGAACGCCATCATCGTTCCTGGAGCGAACACCGCAGGGTTGGTGAGCCATGCATCAAGTTTGTCGAAGGTCCAATCGCCTTCATGCGCCTTGAGCCCGGGCGTGTAGCTGAAGCCCTCGACCGAGGCGATCTTCCGTCCGACCACGCCATAAAGATTCGGGCCGACGAGCGTGGTGCCGCCCTTGTTGAAGGTGTGGCACACCTTGCAGAGCGCCACGTCGGCCTCGCCCGCCTTGGGGTCTGCGGTCGCGAGCGCCGCCATGAAATCGCTTCCCGCAGGAGCGGCGGGGGTCGTAGCCTCGCCACCCGGCGCCGGTGTCTCAGCGGGTTTCACTTCAGGCAGAGGCGGCGGGTTGTCGTTCTTGGTGCGCAGGAAGGCGAGCACGTCGGCGCGATCCTTGGCGTCCGGCAGGCCCGGGAAAATGGCCATCTTGGTGCCCGGCACGTATTCGTTGGGGTTGGTGATCATCTTGTTGATCGACTCATAGTCCCAGTTGCCCCCCTTGGCCTTCAGGGCATCGGAATAGTCGTAGCCTTCGTGGCTCGCGACCTTGCGGCCGAGCACGCCATAGAGGTTGGGGCCGATCATGTTCGGGCCGCCTTTATCGAAGTTGTGGCAGAGCCCGCATTTCTTCGCGACTTCCGCGCCGTGCGCGGCATCGGCCTTCGCAAGCAGCGCGGCGAGATCGCTGCCGGCTGGCTTCTGCTCACCGGGCTTCCCGGCCTCGGTGCCGGGAACTTCGTAACCGGGCTTCTCTTCGTGCTCCTCGAAAGCGATGTTGATGATCGTCCTGGCGCCAAAGAACAGCAACAGTGCTCCGAGCACTGCCATGGCGATTTGATTGAAACGGTATGCGTTCATGATTCAAGTCCCCCAGAGCAAGGCTACTTTAGGCAGCTCTTGCGGCGCGGCGCGAGACTATAGGGCGTATGCGCCTGTTGCAACTCAGACAATTGCCATGCGCTCAGTAGTCGCCTAGGAAAATTTCCCGTGCTAACGGACTTTGCACATGACCGACTGCCTCATCGTCATTCCGGCAAGATTGAAAGCCACCAGGCTCCCCGACAAGCCGCTCGCCGATATCGCCGGCGAGCCGATGATCGTGCATGTCTGGCGCCGCGCCGTCGAGGCCGATTGTGGGCCGGTGGTGGTGGCCACGGATTCACAGGCGGTGCGCGACGCGGTCGTGCTTGCTGGTGGTAAGGCATTGATAACGCGGGCAGATCACCCGAGCGGTTCCGACCGGGTGTTCGAGACGATCGAGAAATTCGATCCCAAGGGCGAGATCGATATCGTGGTAAATCTGCAAGGCGATCTGCCGACTCTCGACCCTCGCTTGGTGCGAAGCTGCCTTGCCGCGCTGCGCGCCCACGACGCCGATATCGGCACCATCGCCGCGGTCATCGCGCGGGAGGAGGAGCGCACCGATCCTAACGTGGTTAAGGTAGTGGGCACGCCGCTCAAAGGGGGAGGGGTACTCCGCGCGCTCTATTTCACCCGCGCGACCGCGCCTCACGGCGAGGGGCCTCTTCTTCATCATATCGGCATCTATGCCTACCGCCGGCAGGCGCTGAAGCATTTCGTGTCGTTGCCGCCATCTCCGCTCGAGCAGCGCGAGAAGCTCGAGCAGCTCCGCGCGCTCGAGGCTGGCATGCGCATCCATGTCGGTCTCGTTGACACTGTCCCCCTCGGTGTCGATACTCCCGCCGACCTCGAGCGGGCGCGTGAGCTCATTAAACCCCGCCGCTGATTTCCGCCCGCATTCCCGAGCCCATGGCACGATCTCGTTCCCATAAGATCGCCTTTCAAGGCGAGCCCGGCGCCAATTCGCATCTCGCCGCGAGCGACGCCTATCCCAAGATGGAAGCGCTTCCTTGCGCCACCTTCGAGGATACTCTCGCCGCGGTGAAATCGGGCGAGGCGAAGTTCGCCATGATCCCCATCGAGAATTCGGTGGCGGGGCGCGTCGCCGACATCCATCACCTCCTGCCGCATTCGGGACTCTATATCGTCGCTGAGCATTTCGAACGGGTGCGGCATCAGCTCCTCACGCTACCCGGCGTCAAGCTCTCCGAGCTCAAGACGGCGCACAGTCACACCATGGCGCTCGGCCAATGCCGTAAGGCCATTGCCGCACTCAAGCTGAAGCCGGTGATCGAAGCCGACACGGCCGGAGCCGCGCGCCATCTGCGCGAGCTCGGCGACCGCTCCCGCGCTGCAATCGCTTCGAGTCTCGCCGCCGAGATCTACGGCTTGAACATCGCCCGCGCCGACATCGAGGATGCCGAGCACAACACCACGCGCTTCGTCGTGCTTGCCGCCAAGCCCGTCCGTGTGCCTAAGAGCAACGGACCCGTGGTGACGAGCTTCGTGTTCCGCGTGCGCAACGTTCCGGCCGCGCTCTATAAGGCGCTCGGCGGCTTCGCCACCAACGGCGTCAACATGACCAAACTCGAGTCCTATCAGCTCGAAGGCTCGTTCAACGCCACCATGTTCTACGCCGATATCGAGGGCCATCCCGAGGAGCGGCCCGTCGCGCTCGCCATGGAAGAACTGCATTTCTTCTCGACCGAGGTGACCGTGCTCGGCACTTATCCTGCGAGCCCCTTCCGCGCCAAGCTCAAGGCCTTGGAGGCCTGACGCCGACCGGCCGCGTGCTGTCCATCGATCGTCTTCGACGATGATTTCAAGAACAATTATCTATTGGAATGAATGATCGTCGCTCCACATCTCCCTCTCGTGTTCAGGGTGGTCCTGAGCACGAGCCAAGGAGACCCGAAATGAACAGAATTCTTCTCGCCCTCGCTCTCGCCACGATCCTTGCCGCACCGGCCGCGGCATCGAGCGGAAAAACCGAACTGCTGCGCGGTCAGCACACCTCTCAGCGCCACGGTACGATGACTGAGCGCGCTCAGGCTCCCGTCGACGACTGGATGCCCTGCGACTACTACCACATCGATGTTCCCGGCAACTGCGCCTAGGGACGTTTTGCTGCACGAATTCGCGGCGTTCGCACTTCGGTGCGAGCGCGCGCGGAAGCCGATCTTCACCTCCGCGAATCGCATATCTTCCAATCATCGCGTCGCTTGGGAGGACGCCCCGATGATCGGCATAGCGATTGCGGTTTTGAGCGTGGTGCTTCCGGTGCTGCACCTATTCGTCAGCAAGGTTCCGCGAACTAAGCTCCGCGTCATACACATCCTCCTTCTCTACGCGCTCGTGCTGGGCGTAGGTGTCATCGGTTTGCCGCTCGGGTTCATCCCTCACGTCTTCTTCGCCAATGAGACCGCGCGCGCGATCGGCTGGCCGACGGGAAGCCCCTTCCAGTTCGAGGTCGGTGTGCACGACGGAGCATGGGGCGTTCTCGGATTCCTCTGCATCTGGATCGGCGGCACGTTCTGGCTCGCGACCGGGCTCGGCTGGGCGCTCTTCATGCTCGGGGCGACCTACGGGCACATCCGCGACACCGTGCTTGAAGGGAACTACGCGCCTTACAACTTCCTGACGATCTTCTCCGACGGCTTCATTGCCCTCTGGCTGCTTGTGCTGCTTTGGCTCTATTGGCGCGCGGGCGGCTTCGAGCCTGAAGTGCCGTCCCCGCCGCTAGGGACCGGCGCGAGAGTCAGCCCTCCGAGCTGAACTCCTTCTCGATCTCGTCCATCAGCGGATTGCTGAGACCAGCCTTACGCAGATCGGCAAAATCGTCGAGGATAACGGTCTCCCAGGACTTCTCGCCTTGCACGTTCTTGGTGCCCCGATACTGGAGATAGACCGTGCGCGCCTCGTCCGCACGGCCGAGGAACATGAGCGCGTGGGCCTTATTGGTGTAGAGCCAGATCTGATCGGGCGCGAGCGCGATGGCCTGGTAAGCAACTTCGAGCGCCTTCGCAAAATCATGAGCCAAGACAAACCTGTAAGTCAGCATGCCGATTTGGCCGATACTGTATTCTAGAGCTCGTTGCCACTCTTCCTCGCCGGGATGGGCCTTGCCTAGATCCTGCGCGATGACCAGGCTTTCGCGGTAGGCCTTCAGCGCGGCATCCAGCTTGCTCTCCTTATTGAGCACGTTGCCAATCGCCATATCGCTGAGCAAGAGGTCACGCTGCCAGCTGGCATTGGCTGGGTCGCCTACCGCGAGTTCCTGCTCGATCGCGAGCCCCATCTGGTAGGCAGCGAGTGCCTCGTCGAGTTGACCGAGAGCCACCATCACCTCGCCGATCTTATTATGGCTTATGGCGACGTCGCGTTGCCAAATCGCGTTCCCTTTGTCGCTGTCGGCAAGCTTCTGCCGGATCACGAGCGCCTTCTGGTATGCGCTGATCGCCTCTTCACGTTTACCAGCGTAAAGCAACGCGTCGCCGACCTTGTTGTAGGCGACAGAAAGGTCGCGCTGCCACTCGGTGTTGTCAGAATTTCGGCCGGCAACTTCCTCCGCGATCGCGAGGCGCTTCTGGTATGCAGCGAGTGCCTCGTCGCTCTTGCCCTGAGCCAGCAATACGTCGCCCACTCTCTCGTAGCTTATGGCAAGTCCGCGCTGCCACTCGGCGTTGCCTCGGACCCGATCAACAAACTTTTGCCGGATCGCAAGGCTCATCTGATACGCCGCGAGCGCTTCCTCGGGTTTACCCTGAGCCGCGAGCACGTCGCCAATCTTGATGTAGTTGATGGCGAGCTCGCCCTGAGCCTCCGTATTCGTCGAAGCGCCGCCAACGACTCTCTGCGCGATCGCGACAGCCTTCCGGTAGGCGGCAAGCGCCTCCTCGCGTTTACCCTGAGCGACGAGCACGTCGCCCACCCTTTCGTAGCTTACGGCGAGGTTTAGCTGCCAGTCCGGATCGTCCGGTCTGACAGCGAGTAGTTTTTCGATAATTTGTCGCGCACGATCCGCGGCAGCGAGGGCGCCCGAATTGTCGCCGATAGTGAGCAACGTCAGCGAGGACTCGAGAAGCGCTCTCGCCTCGCCGCGCTGTAGATCAGGTGTGATTCGTCCGTAGCTGTTGAGCTGGTCCTGCAATCGCAGGGCTTGATCGAAGAGGTACTTGACGAGCGCGGATGGGATTCCCCTCTGATTCCGCAGCCGCGTCGCAAGATCGAGCGAGAGGCTGTTGGACGTTCGGATTGCTGCGTCGAGCGCCTGTTCGGCGTACTGCCGCTGCACCTCGGCGAAAATTGCAAGACCGATTGCGACGATGGCAACGGCGAGCGAGCCGCCAACCCAATAACGCTGCCTCATGGTCGCGGCGCGCCGGCTTGCGCGAATGAAATCCTGATGCAGATCGGTCGGTGCATTGGCGTCGGCCGGACGCCGATCGAGCCAGCGCTCGGCCGCGTCGAGGTCGGCGCCGCGCAGGGTCGCGCCGCGGCTGCGCTTCTGCTCGTCCCAGTGCCGCGCGAGTTCGCCGAGACGCGTGTGCTCGCGCACCCAGGGGAGGTCGGTATGCAACGCCGTGTCGAGCGCCGTCAGCGCGGCAGCCTTGTCGTCGCTCTCGGTACAGAAAACCCAGTTCAGCCGGCCAAGCGCCGGCGGCGCGTCGGCATCGGGAATGCGGCGGGCCACGAGGGGAATCAACCGCTTGCCGAGCCGCGCGCTCTCCTCAAGCTCCCAGGCGCACACAGTGGATGCGACCGAATCCGGGCTGATCGCGAACACCACGGTATCGGCAGTGGCAATCAACCCGCCGAGGCGTTCCTTCCAGGGTTCTCCCGGCGCGATGTCGGTCTTGTCGAGAAAGGCGTCGAAGCCGCGCTCGGTAAGTTCTTCGACCAGCGATTGGGCGAAGGGCAAATCCTTGCGTGAGTAGGAGATAAAAACTTTGGCCCGACTGCCAGCAACGGTTTCAACCGAGGCTTGAGGCGCCTGCTCGTTCATCTTTGCACACCAAGTAAGGGCGTGTGGCTTTATTGGATTGGAGCCTAGCGTCTTTCGCCGGAATGTGGCGTGTCTTTTTCGTAATGGTCAGGGTCAGCTCCCTGCCGCCAACGCCGGGGCGCGCCAGGCTTTCGGCTATCCGTCTGGCGCGTCTCGTGGGTTGCCACGCGCGCCCCTATCCCCGATATACTGCGATGGGAGGTTGGCAGCAGGCGCGTGCCTCGCCAACCGGGTCAGGTCCGGAAGGAAGCAGCCCTAACGAGTGTTTCGCGGGTTGCTCGTCCAGCCTCCCACCTGCCTTAAAGCGTTATAGTGCGTGTCTGGGGCCCGTCAGGCGCCCCTTCGCGGCAAGACCTTTGCGTTGAAAGTACCGTCCGTCCATGGCCGACGTCGAACATCGTGAGAAGGGCGGGAAGCGCTCCGCCAAGCCGAAGGCGGAGGGCGCCGCCCGGGCCGCCGCATCCGAAGCGCCCGAGAGCCATGCGGCGCTCGCCCGCAAATACCGGCCGAAAGTCTTCGCCGAGCTGATCGGCCAGGAGGCAATGGTGCGCACGCTGCGCAACGCCTTCGCCGCTGGACGCATCGCGCAAGCCTATATGCTCACCGGCGTGCGCGGGGTGGGCAAGACCACGACGGCGCGGCTGATCGCTCGCGCGCTGAATTACCAAACGCCTGACACGAGCGGCCCAACTCTTGACATGACTGAAGAGGGCGTCCATTGCCGCGCCATTCTCGAGAGCCGGCATCTCGACGTGGTCGAGATGGACGCGGCCTCTCACACCGGCATCGACGACATCCGCGAGCTGATCGACAGCGCCCACTACAAGCCCAACACCGCCCGCTACAAGGTCTACATCATCGACGAGGTGCACATGCTCTCCAAGCAGGCCTTCAACGGCCTGCTCAAGACGCTGGAAGAGCCGCCCGAGCATGTGAAGTTCATCTTCGCCACCACCGAGGCGCGCAAGGTGCCGGTAACGGTCCTCTCGCGCTGCCAGCGCTTCGACCTGAAGCGCATCGACATCGGCGAGCTCGTCGAACATCTTCAGCGCGTCACCACGCAAGAGAGCGCGGCCGCGGAGCAGGCGGCGCTCGCACTCATCGCCCGCGCGGCCGAAGGCTCGGTGCGCGATGCGCTCTCGATCCTCGATCGCGCCATCGCCTTCGGTGCTGGCAAGGTCGAGACCGACGCGGTGCGCGGGCTGTTGGGACTTGCAGACCGCACCCGCATCTTCGATCTGCTCGAGACCGTGCTAAAGGGCGATGCCGGCACAGCGCTCCAGCAGCTTGCGCAGCTTAACCGCGATGGCGCCGAGCCCGGCCAGATCATCGCCGACCTGGCCGATGCGGTTCACGCCGTGACTTTGATCAAGGCCGCTGGCGCGGCAAGCGCCGACCCCGCCGCGAGCGAGGCCGAGCGCGCGCGCGCCACCGACCTTGCCGCGCGGCTGCCGATGTCGTCGCTTGCCCGCGCTTGGCAGATGCTGCTCAAGGGACATGACGAGGTGCGCGCGAGCCCACGCCCGCTCGCCGCGGCCGACATGGTTCTCGTCAGGCTCGCTTATGCCTCGGACCTGCCGCCTCCGTCCGAGCTCGCCCGCCGCGTGCACGACGGCGCGGCTGGAAGCGAGAAGGCGCCGTCCACTGCTGCGCCTTCGCCAAAGCCTGCCCGCAAACCTGCCCCAACCGAGGCTAAGGCCGCTCCGGCGCAACCCTCTCCGCCACTACGAGCGGCCGGGGAGTCGGAGAATCCGGGACCTCCAGCAGAGCCCGCGCCAGCGCTGGAGCTGCGGAGCTTCGACGATGTCGTGGCGCTCGCCGAAGCCAAGCGCGATCTCAAGCTGAAGCACGCTCTGCTCGAGCAGGTGCGGCTCGTCCATTTCAAGCCGGGCAATATCGAGCTCAATCCTCTGCCGCAGGCCGCCAAGGACCTGACCCAGGAGCTGATGCGGAAGCTCAAAGCCTGGACGGGCCGCGTGTGGATCGTCGCGGTCAGCGATGAGCCGGGTGCAGAACCGCTCGGTATCCAGCGTCGCGACAGGGCAGCGCACGAGATCGAAAAGATTCGCGAGCACCCGAAGGTCAAAGAGGTGCTCCAACATTTCCCTGATGCGCGCATCACCGCGGTCAGGCCCACGGCCACGCCTGAGAGCGATGCAGGGCCGGCCGAGGAGGCCGACGAATTGAGAGAGGACGGGACGGCGAGATGAAAAACTTCACGCAGATGATGAAGCAGGCCCAGGAGCTGCAAGGCCGCATGGCCGAGATGCAGGCCGAGATGGAGCGCACGATCGTCGAGGGCCGCTCGGGCGGCGGCATGGTCGTGGTCAGCCTGAACGGCAAGGGCGACATGACAGGCGTCACGATCGACGCGTCTCTGCTCAAGCCGGGCGAGGGGGAGATCCTCGAGGATTTGATCGTCGCGGCGCATGCCGATGCCAAGTCCAAGGTCGAGGAGGCGATGAAGGAGAAGATGAAGGCGCTCACCGGCGGCCTGCCGCTCCCTCCCGGACTCAACCCGTTCTCATGACGGCATCGTATTGTGGTGTTCGAGCGAATCGTGTTGGCCGGGCTCGTCCCGGCCATCCACGTCTCTAGGAAAGAGCAAGCGAAGTGGCGAGGGTAGCGGCAGGGCCTGAGATCGAGCGGCTGATCCAGCTGCTCGCACGGCTGCCGGGGCTTGGCCCCCGCTCGGCGCGCCGGGCCGCGCTCGCTCTCGTCAAGAAGAAGGAGCAGCTGCTCGGTCCTCTTGCCGCCGCGCTCGCCGAGACGCGTGACACCATCCTCACCTGCGAGACTTGCGGCAACATCGACACGCAGAGCCCATGCACGCTTTGCCGCGACAACGCGCGCGACCGCTCGCTCATCTGCGTGGTCGAGGAGGTCGGCGATCTCTGGGCGCTCGAACGCGCCTCAGTGCTCAATGGACTCTATCACGTGCTCGGCGGCACGCTCTCGCCACTCGACGGCGTCGGCCCCGAGGATTTGAGCATCGCCAAGCTGATCGAGCGGGCGCGCGATCCGCAAGTGAAAGAGGTGCTGCTTGCGCTGAACGCGACCGTCGAGGGCCAGTCGACCGCGCATTATCTGATGGACCAGCTCGAAGGCGCAAACGTCACCGTCTCGCGGCTCGCCCACGGCGTGCCGATCGGCGGCGAGCTCGATTACCTCGACGAGGGCACCCTCGCCGCCGCCGTCAAGGCCCGCAAGACGATGTGATGGGCGCTCAACGCAGCTCGCCACGGTTAATTTTCGGAAACATCTCTTTGCGTTGGTCCGCCGCAAGGAACCAACCCTACTCCCATTCATTTTGACATCAAGAACGCAGCTTCCTCCTCAAGGAGACGAACATGAACAGATTCTCGATGATGGTGATGGGCGCCGTGGCGCTCGCTTCCGTTGCGCTAGCGCCCGTTCCCGCCTCCGCCGGACATCACTGGCATGGCGGTCACTGGCATGGCCATGGCCATTGGCACGGTCGTCACTGGCACGGCCATTGGGGCGGCCCGCGCTGGGGCTGGGGCGGCTGGGGCTGGGGTTGGGGCGGCCCCCGCTATGGCCGGTGCTGGGCACCCGGTTATGGCCGCGTGCCTTGCGGCTATTGGTGGTAGCTTGATCATGTGAGAGCGGGTGCTGGATCGCACCCCTCTCACCGCCATGAGCGCATCTCAGGCCATCTGCACCGACACGGCGGCGAGCTCGATTATCTTGACGCAGGCACCTCGCCACAGCCGGAAAGGCCCGCAGGGCAATATAGATTTCCCGAACTTTGGCGATCAGTGTTTGACGAAGCGCACCGTCGTCGTGAACGACAAGATGCAGAGGAACTATCGCTACGTTCTGACAGCCCCCATCGGCCGCAATTTCGATCCCGAGTTCACGCCCGAGCTAACGCCTAAGGAGATACTGAGGCTCGGGGTGTTTGGGGGCAAGTACATGACCGACACGCGAAATGAGTTTCCCAAAAGCTGGTTCGCCCGCGCTAAGCTCTCCCCGCGCCGACGCGATGCTGCGCTCAACTTCTTCGGCGTCGACGCGAGCCAACCTCTGTCCGTTTGGCGCAAGAAGGGTTGGATTCACCCCGACGACCCGCGCGGCTGGTTCCAGTGGTATTGCCGCTATTATCTGGGGCGCCGCATGCAAGACGAGGACCTGCGCCAGATCAAACGGTGGAAGGCGATGCGCCGGCACGTCAGGCAGATCAAGCGTCACTGCGAGCGTGGCGACATTTTTTGCCGGCCGCGACAACGCCAAGCTCTGCTGCATTGGGCCTACGACAGCCGCAAGATATGATTCTCTTCAAAGCGGCCGCTCAGTCCGTCGCTGCGGTGGCGCACTCTTTAGCCTCGATCTCACTGAAATCGCCACGCTTGGTGAGCAGCCAGAGCAGCAAGAGGCCCGGGATCGCGGCGGCGGCACATAGCACAAAAAACCAGATCCAGCCGGTGGCTGCCGCGACGAACCCGGTAGTCGCCGCGAGCTGGGTGCGGCCGAACGAGGAGAGCGCGGTGAGCAAGGCGAATTGCGTTGCCGTATAGGCTGGGTTGGTGCAGAGCGCCGAGAGATAGGCGATGAACACGACCGTGCCGATCGCGCTGGTGAAATTCTCCGTCGAGATGGCGACGGCGAGCCCGAGATGGTTCACGCCGAGCCAGGCGAGCCAGGAGAAGGTGAAATTCGCCAGCGCTTGGAGGATTCCGGCCACCAGCATCGCGCGCGAGAGCGGCATAGCGCGAGCGAGCAACCCTCCGGCGACGCCGCCGAGCAGAGAGGCGATCAAGCCGACGCCTTTGACGATCGCCGCATAGCTCGCTTTGTCGAAGCCGATATCGAGCACGAACGGCCCGGTCATCACCCCGGCGAAGGTGTCGGTCAGCTTGTACAGCACGACGAACAACAGGATCAGCAGCGCGTCGCGCTTGCCGAGAAAATCGGCGAAGGCGGCGTAGGCGGCAACGAAGAACCGCTTAAGCGGATTGCTCGCGGCCTCGCCCTGCGCTTCCGCTTCGGCGGCGCGCGTCTTGGCTTGCGGCTCGTGCGCCAGCAATGCTCCGGCGAGACCGACCAGCACCAAAGCCGCCATGGCGGCATAGCCGTAGAACCAAATCAGACCCCGATCGATGCCGGTGAGTTCAAGATAGGCGACCAGGGCGACGATGCCGGCGGTCGAAACCAGCATGCCGATGCGGTAGGCGGCGACGAAATAGGCCATGCCGGCGGCCTGGTTCTCGGTCGGCAGATACTCGGTGCGGAAAGCGTCGATGACGATGTCCTGGGTGGCCGAAGCAGTCGCCACAATCACCGCGGCGAGCGCCACCCTCCACGGCGCCGCGACGGGATCCTGCGCTCCGAGGAACAGCAGCGCCGCGATTAGCAAGAGCTGCGTAAACACCAGCCAGCCGCGCCGGTGGCCGAGTACCCTACCGAGCACCGGGATTTGAAATGCATCGACCAGTGGCGCCCACAGGAACTTGATGGTGTAGGGCGTGCCGACCAGGGCGAACAGGCCGATGGTTTTGAGATCGACGCCGACATCTTTCATCCACAGCAGGAGCGTGGAGGCTGACAGCGCGAGCGGCAGCCCCGAGGAGAAGCCGAGCAAAAGGATGATGAGAACGCGCGGGTCGAGAAAGACGGCGGCCGCGCGCGCCCACCGCTCGCCCAAGCTCGGCTTTCGCGTTCCCTCTGCCGCCGTCATCGCCTGTTTGATAGCAGGCTACCGCGCCTGCGTCATTCTTCCCCTCTCCGTGGGAAAGCGGATTCGGCGCGAACGTCAGGCTCGCATAAGGCGTTATCCTTGCGAGAGAGGCACGTTAGAGGAGAAAGCTTTATGGTGCGCGTGACAGGGATCGACCACCTCGTGGTCAGCGTCGGCGACTTCGAGAGATCAAAGGCCTTCTATGCTCCCTTGATGGAGTTCTTGGGCTTCGGCGTCGAAGCCGAATATGCCGGCAGCATGATGGGCTGGGCGAACGGCAAGACGCTGTTCTGGATTGCTGCCGCCGACGAGGACGGCAAGAAGCACAAATACCGCAAAGGCGATATCGGCTTTCACCACTATGCCTTCCGTCTGCGCAGCCGGAAGGACGTCGATGCGCTGCAGGCGTTTCTCGAGAAGCAGGGCGCGACCATCGTCGATCCTGCCGGCGAATATTACGACGACTATTACGCCGTGTTCTTCCTCGACCCCGACGGCATGAAGCTCGAAGGCATGCGTTATGGCGAGAAGCGCGAGCAGGCGGTGCGGAAGCGCGCCGCCAAGAAGCGCTCCGCCGCGGCTAAGAAGAAGACTCCGAGCCGCGGCGCAAGATCTCGATGATCACGGCCGTCGACCAGCCGATCAGCATGATGCCGTTCAGCGCTGTCATGGGCCGCAGCAGCCGCCATTGCTCCGGCGCGACCAGCTCGACATAGCCGAGCGTCGTGTAGTTGTCGAAAGCGAGATAGATGAGCTGGACGCTGGCGGGCGCCACGCCGACCAAGCCGTAGGTGATCGCCCACACCATCACCTCGACGAAATGTCCCGCCATGAGCAACGTGCCGGTCGCGACGATGATGAGGGTGTATTGCACGAGG
Organism: uncultured Alphaproteobacteria bacterium; assembly: GCA_963742355.1. GTDB lineage: Bacteria > Pseudomonadota > Alphaproteobacteria > Rhizobiales > Methyloligellaceae > Methyloceanibacter. The sequence goes on from CAVULQ010000015.1 coordinate 38,350, forward strand.
CCGGGGACGAAACTGTCTCTCTGCGCCAGGCTGCGCACGGTCCAGACCACGGTTCCCAGTAGCACCGCGTGGATGATGAGGTTGACGAGGCTCGCCGCGGCGCCGACGAGCATTTGCTCGAGCACGATGCCATGCCAGAGCGGTAGAGGGGCGGTCATGACTCTTTGGCAAGCAGGTCCGGTCGACGGACTACGCGCGTGGGGCCGTTCCGCCGCTGCTCGAGTACTTCTTCACGCTGGGGAGAGGGCAGGGGCGAGGAGGACGCAGCGGCGCCGTTGCGGCGCTCGATCTCTGCCGCGGGTACAGGCTCCTCGAACTCCAAATTCTCGATCTTCCGCCCGCGTGCGGTGATCCGCTCCGAGGAGGTGAGGATCTTCTCGATATCGCCGTTGGCCTGGCCGAAATGGCGCTGAAGATCGAGCACGCGCTCGCGGAAGCGCCCCATGTCCTCCATCAGCACCGCCACCTCGCGTTGAATGAGGTGCGCCTGCTCACGCATCTTCACGTCCTTGAGGATCGCCTGCATGGTCTGCACCGCGAGCATCAGCATGTTCGGCGCGCAGATCACGATGCGGGCGCGGTGCGCCTTCTGCACCAGATCGGAGAAATGCTCGGCGAGATCGGCATAGATTGCCTCCGACGGCACGAACAGAATGGCGGTGTCTTGCGTCTCGCCGGCGATGAAATAGCGCTCGGCCATGGCGTCGACATGGCGGGTGACATCGACCCTCACGCGGCGCGCCGCCTCCTTTTTCTCCTCATCGCGCCGCGCGGTGCGGAACGCCTCGAAGCCTTCGAGCGGAAACTTGGCGTCGATCACCACGCCGGCCGTGCTGTTTGGCATGTGCAACAGGCAGTCGGGGCGCTTGCCGTTCGACAGCGTCGGCTGGAACGAATAGGCGCCCCTGGGCAACCCGTCCTTGACGATGGTCTCCATGCGCATTTGGCCGAACGCGCCGCGCGCCTGCTTGTTGGCGAGGATCTCTTGCAGGCTCACCATGTTGGTCGAGAGATCGGTCAGGTTCTTCTGCGCCGTGTCGATGACAGCGAGCCGCTCATGCAGCTTTGAGATCGACTCGTTTGTCTTGCGCGCCGTCTCGCTGAGGTCAGAGCCGACGCGATGCGTCATGCGGTCGAGCCGCTCATTGACGGTGCGGGCGATGTCGCCTTGGCGCGCGACGCTGATCTCGGCGAAGGTCTGCAAGCGGCCCTTGAGCTCGGCGAGCTCCGCGGCCTGCGCTTCCACCTCGCGCCGCCGCCCCTTCATGTGCATGATCAGGGTCACGGCAAGCGCGATGAGCGCAAGCACGGCAAGTCCCGCGAGGCCGAGCATGACGATGACGGGGTCGAGCGTGATGCTGCCGAATCTGATGGGCTCCAAGGCCATGCGGCCAAGATAGACCAATTCGCGGTCCGTCTGGACCAAAGCAGGAACATATTGACCCGCAGGCGCCGCAATCCTATTTCAGCCCCTCAAATGGCGATCCGACCCATCCTCACGCTCCCAGATCCGATCCTGCGCAAGAAGGCGAAGCCCATCGAGCGCGTGGACGCCGATCTCCGCCGTCTCATGGACGACATGCTGGCCACCATGTACGACGCGCCGGGCATCGGGCTCGCCGCGCCGCAGATCGGTACTCTGAGGCGGCTGGTCGTCATGGATCCGGCCAAGGACGAGGCGCCCAAGTCTCCGCTGGTCATGGTCAACCCCGAGATTCTCGAGCGGTCGGAGGAGATGCGCGTGCATGAGGAGGGCTGCCTCTCGATCCCCGACTTCACCGCAGAGATCGAGCGGCCGGCCAGGACGCGCGTTGCCTATATCGACCGCGAGGGCAAGAAGCAGGAGGCTGAGCTCGAGGGCATCTGGTCGACCCTCGTGCAGCACGAGATCGACCATCTGAACGGAGTGCTGTTCATCGACTATCTGTCGCGGTTGAAGCGCGACATGGTGGTGCGCAAATTCACCAAGGCGAAGCGCGCCGAGGCGCTTTAACCTGCTTCCCTTCCCATCGTAAGCGGCCTAAGAGGCGAGCCTATGCGCATCATCTTCATGGGCACGCCCGACTTTGCCGTGCCGACGCTCCGCGCCATCCTCGAAGCAGGCCACGAGGTCGTCAGCGTCTATACTCAGCCGCCGCGCGCGGCAGGCCGAGGCATGGCCTTGCGCAAATCTCCCGTCCACCAGGCCGCCGAAGAGGCAGGCCTTCTTGTGCATACGCCACAGAGGTTGAACGGCGCGGAGGAGGAGGAGCGCTTCCGCGCTCTCGATGCCGATGCCGCGATCGTCGTCGCCTATGGTCTCATTCTGCCGAAGGCCATCCTCGAAGCCCCGCGCTTCGGTTGCTTCAATGTCCACGCTTCGCTTCTACCCCACTGGCGCGGCGCCGCCCCCATCAACCGCGCCATCATGGCGGGCGATAGGGAGACGGGCGTCTCAATCATGCGCGTGGACGAGGGTCTCGACACGGGCCCCGTCTGCCTCGAGGCGCGCGTCGCGATCGGCCCCGAAGAGACGGCCGGCGAGCTGCACGACCGGCTCGCCGCGCTCGGCGCGGGCTTGATGGTGACCGCGCTCGCCAAGCTCGAAGAAGGGAGTCTCTCCTGCCGCCCGCAACACGACGAAGGCGCGACCTACGCGCCAAAGCTCGACGCGAAGGAAACGCGCATCAATTGGCGGCTGCTTTCGCGTGACCTGAATGACCGCATCCGCGGTCTCTCGCCTCATCCAGGCGCCTGGCTCGAAATCGAGGTGAACGGCAAGCGCGAGCGTATCAAGGCCCTGCGTTCGGTGCTCGTCCCTGGCAGCGGAATGCCGGGCCTCCTTCTCGACGAGAACCTGACCGTCGCGTGCGGCGAGGGTGCGGTACGCCTCACCGAGGTGCAGCGCGCCGGGAAGAAGCCGATGAGCGCCGCGGACTTCCTGCGCGGCGTTCCACTTCGCCCCGGCACCGTCCTCGAATAACCCATGCCACGCTACAAGCTCATCATCGAATATGACGGCACGCCCTTCGTCGGTTGGCAGATGCAGGAGAACGGCCGCTCGGTGCAGGGCGCGCTCGCCCGCGCGATCAAGGACTTCTCTGGCGGGGATGTTGTGCCGCGTGGTGCCGGGCGGACCGACGCGGGCGTCCATGCGCTTGGCCAGGTCGCCCATATGGACCTCGCGAAGGACTGGGAGCCGGATAAGATCCGCGACGCGCTGAACGCGCAGCTTAGGCCCGATCCGATCAGCGTGGTCACCTGCGAGCGCGCGCCCGAGGATTTCGACGCGCGGCTTTCGGCCACTGCGCGCCATTATCTCTACCGCATCGTCGATCGCCGCGCCCCGCTTGCGCTCGAGCGCAATCGCGCCTGGGGGGTGTTCCGCTCCCTCGATGCCGAGGCGATGAACGAGGCGTCGCAGGTGCTCGTCGGCCATCACGACTTCACTACCTTCCGCTCGACCGAATGCCAGGCGAAGTCGCCGATCAAGACATTGGATCAGCTCGATGTGTCGCGCCACGGCGAGATCATTCGCGTCGAGACCAAAGCACGCTCATTCCTGCACAATCAGGTGCGCTCGATGGTGGGCTCGCTTAAGCTCGTCGGCGAGGGGAGGTGGACCGCGAGCGACTTGAAGCTCGCGCTTGAGGCGCATGACCGCGCCGCTTGCGGACCGGTCGCGCCCCCGCAAGGTCTCTATCTCGTTAAGGTCGATTACTGAGCGGGCGCGGAGGGGGGCCGCGTCCGAGAGTGCCGGATCCGAGCCCTAAAGGCCGCTTTTCCGCCATGCTTTGCGATGCCGCGCCTTGGTATTCCTTGCCCTTAGGCTGCCGCATAGACAGGCTCTCCGCCCTGGGCTAGGAGCTTTGTCACCGTTGGCGAGCTTCCCCTCCCTTTCGCAACGGGGGAGGGCCGGGGAGGGGGGTCAGTTGCACGATAGCGTCGTTCGCCGGGCTTCCAGCACTAGATGATCAGACGCATCGCCACCGTTGGCGGGCTCACGCTCGTCTCGCGCCTCACGGGCTTCATCCGCGACGTGGTCATGGCCGCGATCCTCGGCGCCGGGCCGATGGCCGATGCCTTCTTTGTCGCTTTCAGGCTGCCCAACCATTTCCGCGCCATCTTCGCCGAAGGTGCCTTTGCCGCGGCCTTCGTGCCGGCTTATGCGCGCACCCTCGAACAAGCAGGTCTGCCGGCGGCGAAGCTCTTCGCCGACCAGATCGCCGCTGCGCTGATCGTGCTCAACCTCGTCCCGCTCGCGCTCGCTTTGCTATTCACGCCAGAGGTCGTCGGTTTGCTCGCGCCGGGTTTTTCCGACGATCCGATCCGCTTCGATCTCGCCGTCGCGCTGACCCGCATCACCTGTCCCTATCTCGCCCTTGTCTCGATCGAGACGTTGTTTGCCGGCATCCTCAACGCCAATAGCCGCTTCGCCGCCGCGGCCGGCGCTCCCATCCTGCTCAATCTTTCCATCATCACGACGCTTCTGCTCACACCGTTCTTCCCCGATGCCGGTCACGCCGCCGCCTGGGGCGTGCTTCTGGCCGGTGTGCTGATCGTTCTTGTCGTCGGCGGCGATGCCGAGATGAATGGGATCGGCATCAGATTCCGCATGCCGCGGCTCGACGCACCCACACGCAGATTCCTGAAGGCGCTTGGACCCGCCATCATCGGCGCCGGCGGCGTCCAGCTCGCGCTCTTCGCCGACACGCTGATCGCCTCATATCTTCCGACCGGCGCACTCTCGGCGCTCTATTACGCCGACCGCATCAACCAGCTTCCGATCGGCGTGGTCGGCATCGCGGTCGGCACCGTGCTGCTGCCTGAGATGTCGCGGCGGCTTGCTGCCGGAGACGAGAAGGGTGCGGCGTCGGCCCAGGCGCGCGGCGTTCAGCTCGCGCTTCTTCTCACCGTTCCGTGCGCCGCAGCCTCGATCGCCATCCCCGACCTCATCATGCGCGCGCTGTTCGCCCGCGGCGCCTTCACCGCGGCCGACGCGGCCGCTGCAGGCGCGACGCTTGCCGCTTATGCCTTCGGGCTTCTGCCTTTCGTTCTGCTCAGGAGCTTCACCTCGCCTTTCTATGCCCGCGGCGACACGGCGACCCCGGTCAAGGCCGCGCTTCTTGCCGCGAGCATCAACATTCTCCTGAAGGTGCTGCTCATGGGGCATCTCGCTCAGGTTGGACTCGCTGCGGCGACCAGTGTCGGCGCTTGGATCAATCTGAGCCTGCTCGGTTACTTTGCCCGCCGTCAGGGCTTTGCCGTGTCGGGCGCAGACATCGGCAGACCGGTGGCGAAGCTGCTATTTGCCGGTACGGTGCTCGCGGTCGTTCTGTTCGTCGCGTCCTACGCGCTCGAGCGGGCTCTCGCTGATCTCACCCACTTCCACGAGGAGACAGTCCTCCTCCTCCTCTTCCTCCTCGGCACCATCGTCTATGGCGGGGCCGTTTTACTTCTGCTCGGGCTTCCCTGGCTGAAAAGCCTGCTCAGAGAGGTCAGCATCGTGGCGGACACGCCGGCGCCTCCCGTGCTCCAACCGTCCGATCCGACCGACGACTCGGCCGCGCTGCCCGATTCCGAGCCGCCGCCAAGGGTCTAGCGACTACTCCGCCAGCAGGTCCACGAGTTCGACCGATTGAGGGTCGATCGCACGCCCAAGGAAGATCTCGCCCACGCGGGCGAAGCGTTCGGGTGAATCGGTGGCGAAGAAGCGGGCCTGCCCGATGCTTTGTGGCGCGCTTGCGAGACGCCTCTCGACAAGCGCGATGGCCACAGCGGCTGCCGTCGTTTCCGCCGAGTTGACCAGCGCGACGGAGTCTCCAATGCTCTTGCGGATCGAGGAGGCGAGCACCGGGAAATGCGTGCAGCCAAGCACGAGCGTGTCCGGCGCGTACTCCCCGCTGAACAAGCTTTTGAGATAGAGGTCGGCGGCGGCAAGCGTGACCGGGGAATCGGTCCAGCCCTCCTCGGCGAGGGCGACGAATACCTGACAGGGCTGCTGCACCACGACCGCGTCGCGCATCAGCCGGTGAATGGCCCGGGCATAAGCCCCCCCCTTGACCGTGCCTTCGGTCGCGATCACGGCGATGTGGCGGTTGCGGGTCGCTGCGGCGCCCGCACGGGCCCCGGGCTCTATCACGCCGATCACGGGCACCGGCTCCCATGCTTCCTGCAGCAGATAGAGGGCGACGGCAGAGGCCGTGTTGCAGGCGATCACCAGCATTTTGACCCCCTGATCGATCAGGAGCCGCGTCGCCTGCAGCGCATAGGCCTGAACCGTCTCAGCGCTCTTGGTTCCGTAAGGAAGTCGTGCCGTGTCGCCGAGGTAGACGAAATGCTCGTTGGGGAGGCGGGCGATAAGCGCCCGTAGCACGGTAAGGCCTCCCATTCCGGAGTCGAACACCCCGATCGGCCGGGGATCACCCGGCATCGGCCCCCCCGAACGTCTTGAAGTAGAGCTCGATGAAGCGGCGATAGATGGCGGTGAGCTGCTCGAGATCGGCGATGGTCACATGCTCGTCGATCTTGTGAATAGACGCGGTCAGGAGCCCGAACTCGACCACCGGGCAATAATCCTTGATGAAGCGCGCGTCGGACGTGCCGCCGTCGGTGGAAAGCTTAGGCGTGATGCCTGCGACCTCATGCACCGCCTCGGTCAGCAGCGCATCGAGCGGTCCGGGCTCAGTCAAGAAGGAATGGCTCGGCGGCTCGAAATCGAGCGAGAAGGAAAGTTCGCTGCCGGCGAGCGCCGCCTGAGCTTGCTCTTGCAGCAACGCTTGCAGCGACTCCGCCGAGTGTCGGTCGTTAAAGCGGATGTTCAACCGTGCCTCCGCCGCGGCCGGGATCACATTCACCACCTGATTGCCGACGTCGATGCTCGTGACCTCGAGATTGGATGGCGAGAAATGCGCGCTGCCGAAGTCGAGCGGGGAATCGTAAAACCGGGCGAGGATCTTGATGAGGCCCTTGACCGGGTTATTGGCGAGATGCGGATAGGCGACGTGGCCTTGCACGCCGGTCACCTTCAGCCTGCCGTTCAGGCTGCCGCGGCGCCCGATCTTGATGGCCTCGCCGAGCCGCTTGGCATTGGTCGGCTCACCCACCAGGCAATGGTCGAGACGCTCGCCCTTCTTCGCCATCCATTCGAGCACTCTGCGCGTGCCGTTGACGGCGGGACCTTCCTCATCGCCGGTGATGAGAAGGCTGATCGAGCCGTCGATCTCCCGCCCGCGCGACTTGACATAGTCGAGCGCCGCAGCGACGAAGCAGGCGATCGCCCCCTTCATGTCGGAGGCGCCTCGTCCATAGAGCACGCCGCCGAGGACGTTTGCGGCAAAAGGCGGATGCCGCCAGAGCTTCGCGTCGCCCGGCGGCACCACGTCGGTATGGCCGGCGAAGCAAAGATGAGGCGGTCCTTCGCCGACCCTCGCGTAGAGATTCTCGATCCGCTGGTCCCCTTCGCCGAAACTCACCTGCTCGCACGCGAAGCGTGCAGGCTTGAGGGCGTGAATGAGCACCTCGATTGCGCCTGCATCGCGCGGGGTCACGCTCTCGCAGCGGATCAAGCTTTGCGCGAGCGCCACCGCTTTATCGCCGAGCATGGTCATTGTGTCAGCACCATGACGGCCAACACGCGAGGGCGCAAGCCCGGCCGCCGTGCTGCCGGAGCTTCAACAACGGAGGCGACGATCGTGTTTGCGTAGAGCGCGCGATCCGTCGCCATGAAGGTGAGAATTACCGCACTGCGGCCAAAGGATCGCCGCCGAACCGGTTCGGTCCGGGCGTTCCCTTGAGGATGCCGAGCTCGATCAGGAACCAGAGCCCGACGCCCAAATTTATGAGCGCGCATAACCATCCAATTGCGCTCAACTGTTGCGTTCCGGTCAGGCCCAATGCCGCAAGCAGATTTGTGAGGAGAAGGGCGCCTAGGCCATAGGCGGCCATGATGCCGGGCTTGTCACGGTCTTGAAATCGCTTCGCACAAACAGCGTAGAAAAAATAGAGGAGCGCGACAAAAATCACAAAGCCCAGAAGGCGTCCAAGAAAACCCAATCCGAAGATCTGAAAGACGATGAAACTGAGAATGATGTTTGTGATGCCTATGATAACGACGCCAGCCCACCACTTGGCCCGGTTGATGCGCCCATCGAACGACGTGAAGAGATATTGGAAGTCCATTCGTGTCCCCTCCCTCGTGGCCGGGCTTCACCCGGGCCCCGTCTCTTGTAAGGCCGAAGGGCAGGCTTGCGAAAGGGGCTAAGTAAAGCCGCTCGGGCTGTCGGCCGCCGAAACGGAACAGAATTCCAAGCTCTACGAACCGGCGAAGCCTAGGAACTAGCGGCATTCGGCCAGGCCAGAGCTCAATCCCTGAGCAGCTCGTTGATCGAGGTCTTGGCGCGCGTTTTCTCGTCGACCGTCTTCACGATCACGGCGCAATAGAGCGATGGCCCCGGCGACCCGTCGGCGAGCGGTTTGCCGGGCATCGTCCCCGACACGACGACGGAGTAGGGGGGCACGCGTCCCTGATGCACGAAGCCCGTCTCCCGGTCGATGATCTTGGTCGACTGGCCGAGATAGACGCCCATCGACAGCACCGAGCCTTCGCCCACGATCACGCCCTCCGCCACCTCGGCGCGGGCGCCGATGAAGCAATTGTCCTCGATGATGACGGGGTTCGCCTGGAGCGGTTCGAGCACGCCGCCGATGCCGGCGCCGCCGGAGATATGCACGTTCTTGCCGATCTGCGCGCACGAGCCGACGGTCGCCCAAGTGTCGACCATGGTTCCGCCATCGACGCGCGCGCCGAGATTGACGAAGGACGGCATGAGCACAACGCCCGGCGCGATATAGGCCGAGTGACGCACGATCGCGCCCGGCACCACGCGGAAGCCTGCCTCCTTGAAGTCCTTCGCCTTCCATTTGGTGAACTTGGTCGGCACCTTGTCCCACCACGACGCGCCGCCGGGGCCACCCTCGATGCGATGCGGCTCATGCAGGCGGAAGGAGAGCAGGATCGCCTTCTTCAGCCATTGATTCACCACCCAGCTCCCGCCTTGCTTCTCGGCGACCCTGAGCTCGCCCTTGTCGAGGAGATCGAGCACCTCTTCGACCGCGTCGCGCACCACGCCCTTGGTCTCCGGCGTTATCTCGGCGGCATGCTCGAAGGCGCTGTCGATGAAAGTCTTGAGATGGTCATAGGTCATGGCGGGCCGTCAGGTCAGGCAGAACTGGGCGTTGAAGGGGATGGCCTCGGAGTTGTCGCGCTCTTTGGCAAGCGCAGCGCCGATTGCGGCGAGGAAGGGAGCGAGCGCGTCGGTGCGGTGATGGATATGGGCGGGAAGCTCGGTCCATGAGGCGATCGCCTGGTGCTCGGGATGCTCCGTCAGGCCGTGGACCAGCACCGTCGTCATGCCGAGGTCGTGCGCCGTCTTCAGATTGTGCGGCAGGTCGTCGAACATCGTCGCGCTCTTGGCGACCACGCCGCAGGCCCGCGCGAAGCGCTCATAGGCCTCTTGCGTCGGCTTCGGGTAGATATATTCGAGCGCGTGGATGTCGAAGATGTCGTCGAAGCGGCCGAGAACGCCAAGCCGCGCCGCAACCGCCTCGGCATGCTTGCGCGAGCCATTGGTGAAGACGAATTTCCGCCCCGGCAGTGCATCGATCGCGGTGCCGAGCTCGGGTGCCGCGGCGACGGCGCTGAGATCGATGTCGTGGACATAGTCGAGAAATGCATCAGGCGAGATGCCGTGGAGCCGCACGAGCCCAGCGAGCGTCGTTCCGTGCTCGTAGTAATAGGTCTGGCGCAAGGCCTGCGCTTCGCCGAGCGTGAGGCCGAGCTCCTGAGCGATGAACTCCCCCATGCGCCGGTCGATCTGGGCAAACAAATTGCAGTCCGCGGGGTACAGCGTGTTGTCGAGGTCGAACACCCAGGCCTCGACATGGTCGAAGCCGCGCGACTCATTGGGTCGCCCGCTCATGACGATCGCCTTCTGCTGCTTCTCGGCCTGCGACGCTCGATGAGCGTGCCGGCGCCGTGCTCGGTGAAGAGTTCGAGCAGCACCGCATGCGGCACGCGGCCATTGATGATCACGACGGCTTCCACGCCTTCGGCGATCACGTCGAGGCAGCCTTCGATCTTGGGGATCATGCCGCCCGAGATCGTGCCATCCTCGATCAGCGCCTGAGCCTCCGTCGTGGTCAGCGACTTGATGAGCTGGCCGTTCTTGTCGAGCACGCCTTCGACATCGGTTAGCAGCAGGAGCCGCTTCGCCTTCATGGCCGTGGCGAGCGCGGCGGCGAACGTATCGGCGTTGATGTTGAGCGTCTCGCCGTCCGGCCCGACCCCGAGCGGGGCGACCACCGGGATCAAGTCCGACTTGCTGATCACCTCGATGATATGCGGATCGACCGCCGCCGGATCGCCGACAAAGCCGAGATCGACGATCTCCTCGATATTGGAATCGGGATCGCGCATCCGCCGCTCGAGCCGCTTGGCCCGCATCAGGTTGGCGTCCTTGCCCGAGATGCCGACCGCCTTGCCGCCCTGATTGTTGATGGCGGTGACGATCTCCTTGTTGACCGAGCCGGCGAGGACCATCTCGACCACTTCTACGGTCGCCTGGTCGGTGACGCGTAAGCCGCCCTTGAACTCTGATCTGATGTTGAGCCGTTCGAGCAGGGAGCCGATCTGCGGGCCGCCGCCGTGCACCACGATCGGGTTCACGCCGGCCTGTTTGATCAGCACGATGTCGCGGGCGAAATTGGCGGCAAGCTCCGGATCGCCCATGGCGTGGCCGCCATATTTGACCACAACTGTCTGCTTGTCGTAGCGCTGCATATAAGGCAGCGCCTCAGACAGCACCTTGGCCTTGGCATGTACCGAGGCGATGACGTCCGCCACGCCTTGGGCGGCAGCGGGCGCTTTGGCCGCCTTAGGGGCGGACCGTTCCTTTGACTTTGCTGGGCTCGACTTGGTTTTGCTCACGTCGCGCTTATAGCGGCGGCGAGGCAGCGGGGACAAGCGATAGGCTGATCTATTCAGCGCGGGCCCGCTCGACTATACGTCTCCGCTAGCCCGGTGCCTCATTTGCGGGCATTCCGCCGCCAAGGCCAATGGAGGCAACATCGATGCGTCGAGAGCCGCCCGACAGCCCTTCGGACTCCGCCGACAACGGGCTGCCGCGCCAGCAGGCTGCGCTTCCCGGGCGGGGCGGCCTCGCGCGCATCGTTGCCGCCTACAGGAACTCCCTCGGGGGCCTTCAGGAAGGGCTTTCGACCGAATCGGCGATCAAGCAGGAGGTGGCGATCGCCTGCCTCCTTCTGCCGGTGTCCTTTTTCATCGCGCGCGATGTGTGGACCTGGGTTGCGCTCGTCGGAAGCCTGCTCTTCGTGCTGTCGATCGAGTTCCTCAACACCGCCATCGAGCGGCTGTGCAATCACATCCAGCCCGACCGGCACGAGGCCATCCGCATCACCAAGGACCTCGCTTCCGCCGGCGTCTTCTTTTCTCTTGTGCTCGGAGCTTTGGTCTGGATCGCCGCGTTGTGGAGCCGCTTCGTGAACTAGGCCTCTTAGGCGTCAAATAGCCGCCTACCGTGCCTGGCCGCCGAGCCGCAAACTAATACGCGGCTGAATGGGGCTGGCGCTCGCCTCGCTTTCACAGGAACAACCGCAAGAGGACCTAGAGGCCAATCCCGCAACTCCGATGTCGGCAAGCCGATGTTGATAGACATAAGCTGGAGATTGAGATGACAAGGAACATGTCTGTCGCGCTTTACGTCGTGGTGTTGATAGCCGTTGTCGTCAGTGTAGATGTACTGTTCTTTAGAAACCGGCTCTGGGAACGCCTCATAGTGAATATCGGCATTGTCCTCGTGTTTGCAGCGTTCTATTTGAGGTTCCTGCAGAACCCTTAAGTTAAGCGCTGTCCGGACCCTAGCTCGCCTTGCGCAGTCAGAGACGCTATCGCCACGCGTAGCTCATCCAGTCCAGAGCCCATGCGCGCCGAGGTGGTGAGGATCACGGGGTAGGCGGCAGGGTGCTTGGCGAGGTCGGCCGCGATCTTCTCTTGCAAGGCCGCAAGCTCTGAGGCCTTCGGCTTGTCGGCCTTGGTCAGCACCACCTGGTAGGAGACGGCCGCCTCGTCGAGCAATTTCATCGTCTCGGTGTCGTTCGGCTTGATGCCGTGGCGCGCGTCGATCAGGAGGAATACGCGCTTCAGCTCCCGCCGCCCCTTGAGATAATCGCGGATCAGCCGCGTCCAGCCCTTGACCTCCGACTTCGAGGCGCGCGCATAGCCATAACCCGGCATGTCGACGAGATAGAGCGCGCCGTCTTTACCGAGGCTGAAGAAGTTAAGCTCGCGCGTCCGCCCTGGCGTGACCGAGACGCGAGCGAGAGAGGTGCGTCCGGTCAGCGCATTGATCAGGCTCGACTTGCCGACATTCGAGCGCCCCGCGAAGGCGATCTCGGGCCGCCCCTCCTTGGGCAAGTCGTCGATCCTGACCACGCCCTTGACGAAGGTGCAGGGCTCTTTGAACAGCGCTTCACCACGGGCGAGCTCGTGAGGAGTGAACACAATTGTTGAGGCGACCACCATAACCGTCCTCGGTCATGCCCGGGCCTGACCCAGGCATCCACGATTTCTCGCAAGCGACATTAAAGACATTAAAGACGTAGATGGCTGGGACAAGCTTGGTGGTTTCGTCCTCTCGACGCTAGCCCGTCGTTTCGCTCTCGTCGCTGACCTTGTGCTTCTTGGCGGGTGTCTTCTTCTTGATGCCGAGATTTTCCAACAGCGGAATATCCACACCCTGCCGCGTCATGATCACCGATTGCTGGATCACCGAGAGCGTGTTGTTCCACGCCCAGTAGATCACGAGCCCCGCCGGGAAGCGCGCCAAGAGGAAGGTGAAGAACACCGGCATCCAGGCGAACACCTTTTGCTGCACGGGATCGGGCGGCGACGGGTTCAGCTTCATTTGCATCCACATGCTGACCCCCATGATCAGGGGCCAGATGCCGATCATGAGGAACTCCGGCGGCGTCCATGGAATGAGCCCGAACAGGTTGAACACGGTGGTCGGGTCGGGCGCCGAGAGGTCCTTGATCCAGCCGAAGAAGGGGGCATGCCGCATCTCGATGGTGACGAAAAGCACCTTGTAGAGGGCGAAGAAGATCGGGATCTGCACAAGAATGGGCAAACAGCCCGAGGCCGGGTTCACCTTCTCCTTCTTGTACAGCTCCATCATCGCCTGCTGCTGGCGCGCGCGGTCGTCGCCGTAGCGCTCCTTGATGCGCTGCATCTCAGGTCCAAGCTTCTTCATCTTGCTCATTGATACGTAGGATTTGTTGGCGAGCGGGAAGAGCACGAGCTTGATGCAGAACGTGACGATGAGGATGGCGACGCCGAAATTGCCGACAAGTTTGTAGAAAAAGTCGAGCGCGAAAAACATCGGCTTGGTTAGGAAATAGAACCAGCCCCAGTCGATCAGGAGGTCGAATTTCGGGATCGCTTCTTGCTCCGCATAACGGTCGACGAGGTGGACCTCCTTGGCGCCGGCAAAGATCCGCCCCTTGATTTCGGCCGTCTCGCCCGGCGCGACCTTCGTCGCATCCATGAGATAGTCGGCCTGGAAGCGCGGCTGGCCATCGCCCTCGGTCCCGGAAAATTTGGCCTCGAACGGCTGGCCCTGCTCGGGGATGACGACGGCGGCCCAATATTTGTCGGTGATGCCGAGCCAGCCCTCCTTGCTCTTGAAGCTTTGCGGCGGGTTGGCGGCGGCCTTCTTGTAACTGATCTCCTCGAGCCCGTTGTCGACCAACCCGATCAGGCCCTCATGCAAGATGTAATAGGCCTTCACCTCCGGGATTCCGTGACGCGAGACAAGCGCGTAGGGGTAAACCGTGACGGGCTCCGAGCCCGTATTCGCGACCTTGTCGTCGATGGTGAACATGTACTTGTCGTCGACCGAGATGGTGCGGGTGAATTTGAGCCCCTTGCCGTTGTCATAGGTGAGCGTCGCCGGCGAGCTTTGCGTGAGCGGGCCTTGCGTCGCGGCCGTCCAGAGCGTGTCCTCGCCGGGGACGGAGAGGCCGGCCTCATCGCTCCCCGCCACGTAGCCGCTCTCCGTGTAGTAAGGATGAGGACCGCCGGCCGGCGACAACAGCACGACGTTCGGGCTGTCAGGCTCGACCGTCTCGCGATAATCCTTGAGCGTCAGGTCGTCGATCCGGCCGCCCTTGAGCGCGATCGATCCCTTCAACGCCGGCGTGTCGATGGCGACGCGGGGCGACGCGGCCAGCGCCTCCTCGCGTGTAAGCGTCGCGGCCGCCGGTGCACCGGGCTGCGCAGCCCCGGTACCCGGCTGAGGTGTGCCCGGCTGAGGGGTGCCGGGTTGTGGCGTCCCGGGCTCGATCTGCGTCTGGCCGGGGACTTGCGTCTCGGGGGCAGGCTTCGACTTCGGCACGAAGAAATATTGCCAGCCGAACAACACGACCATCGACAGCACGATGGCAAGGATGAAATTGCGATTGTTCTCGTCCATGGGGCTTTCAGCTCAAGGGCCGCTTCATGCCGCGAAGCCGCGGAATGGGAAGGGGTTGCGTCTAGGGCGTTCAGCGCTTCTTTGCGGGCTTCGGCTCGTGCACCTTGGCGAGAGCGCGTTCAAGATCCTTGATCAGCTCAGGGAAGGGCCGTTGTACCGTGCCAGCCCGCGCGATCAAAACATAATCATAGCCCTCCACGGCGTGGCGTCCCCCGGTGAGCCTGACCGCCTCCTTCAGACGCCTGCGCGCCCGATTGCGCACCACGGCGCCGCCCAAGGTCTTCGTCGCCGTGAAGCCGAATCGGGCAACGTGCGGATCAAGGCTCGGTTCCTCGCCCACGCGCCGCTCGCGCCGGCGCGCTTGCAGCATGAGCGAGGGTGCCGTGTAGCGCTCTCCGCCGCGGACATGAAGGAACTCTGCGCGGGTCTTGAGGCGTCCGATAGTCGTCACCGGAGAGGGGCGAAGGGTCCGCCGGCTCAGGCCGACAGGCGCTTGCGCCCCTTTGCGCGCCGCCGCGCGAGCACGAGCCGACCGCCTTTGGTCGCCATGCGGGCGCGGAAGCCGTGACGCCGCTTGCGGACGAGCTTTGAGGGTTGATAGGTGCGCTTCACGGAAGGCGTCTCCTGGCTCTCGATCGTGCCGGCGCCGATGCGTCTGGCTCGATCTGAAACTGCGGGTTTGCGGGCTTATAGGGCACCCGCTCCGGTCAATCAATCCCTCCGGGAAAGCCTCGTGCCGAGATCACGAGCCTTCGTGGGCTGATCTTCGTCAGCCTCTCACGCTCCATAGCGCTCCACCCACGTCATTATTTTTCGCGGGCGCTTGCAGGGTGTTGTCGCAATGCACAATAGTCGGTTAATCATACAGGGCCCCTTCGATGCCGGGCACCCTTCCTGGTTTCGCCAGTCTTGCAAGAATGCCAAATCGACAAGGTGCAACAGCAGGCTCGTTCCGCATCACGCCGGGTGACGCAGCATCACAATGGCGCTACGGACCGTTCCTTCCGGTCCTCGCCATGACCAATGTCTTGGCCATGACGGCTCGTCAAGAACCGCCTTTGCGCGAGGAGACGGCGCAGAACAAGACGCAAGGCGCCACCGCCTGGCTGAAGCGGCTTTGGCCGCTCGCGCTTCTCGTTGCGGCGGCCGTCCTCGTTCTCGCCATGGGCTGGCAAAAAAATCTCTCGCTCGAAAATCTTGCCGAGAACCGCGCTGCGTTGCGCGCCTTCATCGACGCCAACATGGTCCTCGCCATCCTTGGCTTCGTCGCGCTCTATGCGGTGGTGGTGGCGCTCTCTCTGCCAGGGGGCGCGGTGCTGACGCTCGCCGGTGGCCTCCTGTTCGGTTGGCTCGTGGGCGGCATCGCCTCGGTGATCGGCGCCACGCTCGGCGCCGTCTGCGTGTTCCTGATTGCCAAGAGCGCGCTGAGCGACATCCTCGCCGCGAAGGCAGGTCCTTGGCTTGATCGCTTTCGTCAAGGTTTCCAGCAGGACGCCTTCAACTATCTTCTCTTCTTGCGCCTTGTGCCGATCTTTCCCTTTTGGCTGGTCAATCTCGCTCCTGGACTGCTTGGCGTGAGTTTCGGCACCTATGTCATCACCACGATACTCGGAATCATCCCGGGAACATTTGCTTATTCTCTCGCCGGCAATGGCCTCGACAGCGTGATCGAGGCGCAGCAAGCTGCTCACCAATCCTGCCTTGCCAAGATGGGAGCGGGAGGCCAAGAGTCTTGCCCATATGCGCTCGATCCGGGAGCACTTCTCACGCCGGAGCTGATTGCGGGGCTGGTTGCGCTTGGGCTGGTTGCGCTGGTTCCGGTTCTGGTCAAATGGTTCAGGCGCCGGGCGGCCTGATGGGTTGAGGCTAAGGGGGACGAGTTGGCCATGGAAGAGGTGCTGAAGCCCGACCTCTGCGTTATCGGTGCGGGCTCAGGAGGCCTTTCAGTCGCGGCCGCGGCCGCACAGTTCGGTGTGCCTGTCGTGCTCATCGAGAAGGGCCGCATGGGCGGCGACTGCTTGAACTATGGCTGCGTCCCGTCCAAGGCCCTGCTCGCCGCCGGCAAGCGTGCCGAGGCCGTGCGCACCGCTTCCAATTTCGGCATCGACGTGATCGAGGCGCAGATCGACCACCGCGGCGTCCACGACCACGTTCATGGCGTCATCGCCGCCATCGCGCCGAACGATTCGATCGAGCGCATGACGGGGCTCGGCGTGCGCGTCATCCAGGCCAGCGCCAGCTTCCTCGACAAGTTCACGGTGGAGGCGGGGCGCGTCCTGGTGCGCGCACGGAGATTCGTCATCGCCACGGGCTCCATGCCCTCGATCCCGCCGATCCCCGGTCTCGACGAGGTACCCTATTTCACCAACGAGACTATTTTCGACGTCAGCGAGCGCATCCAGCATCTCATCGTGCTTGGCGGCGGCCCGATCGGGCTAGAGCTCGGTCAGGCGCATCGCATGCTCGGCTCCCACGTCACCATCTTCGATACTGCGAGCCTCCTCGCCAACGAGGATCCGGAAGCCGCGCGCGTCTTGATGAAGAGGCTCGAAGACACGCAAGTGGTTCTCTATCCCAACACCCGCGTGGAGCGCGTCGAGCGCTCGGTGCAAGGCGTCGGGGTGCATTTCCACAAAGACGGTGAGACCACCATCATCAAGGGTACGCATCTCCTCGTTGCTACGGGCCGCAAGCCGAACTTCAAATCGTTGAGCCTCGATCGCGCCGGCGTCGATTTCACCGACGAGGGCATCAAGGTGAACGAGCAGCTCAAGACCTCGAACCGCCGCATCTATGCGGTCGGCGATGTGATTGGCGGACCCAAATTCACCCACCTCGCCAATTATCACGCCGGCATCGTCATCAGGAACGCGCTGTTCCGCCTCCGGCCTGATGTCAGCGCTGCGGCAATCCCGCGCGTCACCTATACCGAGCCGGAGCTTGCCCAGATCGGACTGACCGAGGACGAGGCCCATAAGCGTTACCGCCGCCGCTCGATCCGCATCTATCGCTGGCCCTATGCCGACAACGACCGAGCCCAATGCGAGCGCGAGACGGAAGGATTTATCAAGGTTATCACTAGGCCTGACGGCACTATTCTCGGTTGCACCATCGTCGGAGCGAACGCCGGCGAGTTGATCCAGATGTGGGTGGTGGCCATGGCCAAGGACATCAAGCTCGGCGACATCACCTCTTTCGTGCTGCCTTATCCGACCCTCTCCGAGCTCTCCAAGCGCGTGGCCTTCACCTATTACCAACCGACTTTGGCAAAAGGCTGGGTGCGCAACATCATTGGGCTCTTGCGCCGCTTCGGCTAGCAGGCTCTTCTAACCCCGGCAGGCTCCCCGTTCCGAAAAGAGCCGTTTTTGGATAGGATCGTTCCGTACGAGGGCGCCTCGCTCTACCCGCGCCCTTGTCTCGGAACGAGTATCTAGCGAGTATCTCAGGTGACCGACGAAGCTTCGAGCGCAGAGGGGGAGACTCGGCGACCGTCCCGCTATGTGCCGGGCTTGTCCGCCAAGCTGCTCCTGCTCACCATCCTCTTCATTATGCTCGCCGAGGTGCTCGTGTTCGTGCCCTCGGTCTCCAATTTCCGCCGCCAATGGCTGATGGAGCGCCTTGCCGCCGCGCAGATCGCAGCGCTCGCCGCAGAGGCGGCCCCCGGCGGGCAGCTTCCTCCCGCGCTTCGCGACGAGCTTCTCGAGCGCGCCAAGGTGAAAGCGATCGCCGTGAAGAAGGCCGACGCCCGCGTGCTCATCATCGAGATGGACATGCCGACCGAGATCGGCGCCTCCTATGATCTCCGCGATTCCTCGTGGCTCACTCTCATCGCCGATGCGCTGATGGTCTATATGGCGCCGGACGATCGCATCATCCGCGTCGTCGGCCAGCCCGGCTTGAACCCGAGCGAGACCATCGACGTGGTGATGGGCGAGGGCCCTCTCAAAGAGGCGATGGTCCGTTACGGCCTCGATATTCTCGGGCTGTCCATTCTCATCTCGATCATCACCGCAGCCCTCGTCTATCTCTCGCTCGATGCGCTGCTGGTGAAACCCATGACCAGGCTTACCTGGAACATCGTGCGCTTCAGCGAGCGGCCCGAGGATCCGACGAGGGTGATCACGCCGTCTTCACGGCGCGATGAGATCGGCACTGCCGAACGCGAGCTCTCGGCGATGCAGAAGGAGCTCGCCGAAACGTTGTCGCAGAAGAGCCGGCTCGCGGCACTTGGCCTTGCCGTGAGCAAAATCAGCCATGATTTGCGCAACATGCTGTCGAGTGCGCAGCTCCTCTCCGACCGCCTGATCACGGTGAAGGACCCGACCGTGCAGCGGCTTGTGCCCAAGCTGATCGCCTCGCTCGACCGCGCCATCAGGCTGTGCGCCCGCACGCTCGATTTCGGCCAGGCGCAGGAAGTTCCGCCGCGACGGACGCGCTTTCCTCTTGCGCCTCTCGTGGCCGAGGTCGGCGATGCGCTCGGCCTGCCCCGCCCCAAGCTGGTCTCATGGACGCTCAACATGGAGGACGACCTCGAGGTCGATGCCGACCGCGATCAGCTCTTCCGCATCTTGGCCAATCTCTGCCGCAATGCCGTGCAGGCCATCGAGAGCGACGGCGGCCGTTCCGGCGAGATCATGGTGATGGCCCGCCGCGAGGGCGCTGTCACCATCATCGAAGTCGCCGATACCGGCCCTGGCGTTCCGGAACGGGCTCGGGCCAACCTGTTCAAAGCGTTTCAGAGCGTGGCGCGCAAAGACGGCACCGGGCTCGGCCTCGCCATCGCCGCCGAGCTGGTGCAGGCCCATGGCGGCCAGATCGACCTCGTCGGCAATGACGGTGGCGCGACCTTCCGCGTCACCATCCCCGACGTGGTGGTCGAGCTCGAGCAGGCCCGCCGCCGCGCTTGATCACCGCGCCTTGGTGATGACGGCCTCGAGATACTCGCTCGGGATGACCGCCGTTCCGTCCTCGGCGACGTTGAACTCATCGATCAGAGCATGGAGATCTTTCTCGAGCGCCGCCCGCGCCGCTTGATCGAGCGCAGCGAAGGCCTTCAGCATCGGGCCGTAATAGTTGCGGAAGACCTCGATGAAATGCTCAGGCGACTTGTAGCGGAAGACGAAAGTCCTGATCTCGGCCGCGACACTAGCCTGCGCGCCGACCAAGCCCCTGAGATAGGCCTTTGTGCCCCAAAGAGCCGGCGACCGCGCCCCGGGAGCGGGCGGCACGTACTGGCCGATGAGTTTGAACAGCCTGCCGATGAAGCTCTCGGGCGTCCAGTTGGCGAGGCCTATTCTCCCGCCGCGACGGCAGACGCGCATGAGCTCGCTCGCGGCGGTCTCGTGATCCGGCGCGAACATCACGCCGAAGGTCGACAGCACGACATCGAAGCTCCCGGTCTCGAAGGGAAGATTCTCCGCATCCGCCTCGAGAAAGGTGACGGGAAGGCGATCGGCCTTGGCGCGTTCGCGACCGCGCTCGAGAAGCGCCCCGACATAGTCCGTCGACACGACCTCGGCGAAGCGGCGTGCCGCGGCGAGGGTCGCATTGCCGTTTCCGGCAGCGACATCGAGCACGCGCTCATTGCTGCGGAGATCGACGGCTTCGCACAGCGTCTCGCCGACGATCTGTACCGTGGTGCCGACGATGGCGTAGTCGCCCGAACCCCAGGCGGCATGCTGGCGGCTCTTGATCGCAGAGAAATCGATGGCGAGAGGCTCGGTTGGTTGAATGTTCATCGCTGAATGCTCCTTGCTCTAAGATTTCGTGGCTCGGTCAGACGGCGAAATCTGTGGTGCCGCGCGATCTGGTGTTTCAATGCTGGTCGGGGTGCCGGTGTCCTGGTGATCGCGGAAGGGCGAGACGAGACGCGCCAATCCGGCTATTAGAGCGAGGCCCGGTACGGTTCTCATGTCGCCCTCCATCAGCTAGTTTTCGCGGCGCCGATTGGCGCTCCAATTAGCCGTGGATATTGCTGGGAGACCTCATTCACTCAATGATCGAAACGCCGCCTTCATTTGCAGCAACGCCGGAAAGCGCTCGGGAACGTCGCGATGTGCTGGCCGAGACCTTGCGCGAGGTGCGCCTGACCGGATCGGTGTTTCTCAGCGCTCGCTTTACTGCCCCCTTCGGCATCATCAGCCCCAAGCGCTACGACGGCAGCACGCCGATGGCGCGTCTGCGCCACATCTCCGTCTTTCATTTGATTACTGCCGGCGGATGCACCGTCGAGATAGCGACGGGTGAGCGAAGGGACGTCTCCGCCGGCGATCTTCTGCTCGTGCCGTTCGCCGACGCGCATAAATTCTGGAATGGCGAAAATGTGGAGATGACGCTCGCCGACGACGTGGTTCATCCCAGCCCGCTCAAGGGCATGTGGAGCGTCAATCACGGCGGGGGAGGTGCCGAGACGAAGATGGTCTGCGGGTTCATCGAGTCTTCCGAATTCCTGTTTGCTCCGGTGTTCCGCACGCTGCCTCCCTTGTTGGTCGACCGACCGGGCGACGACAAAGTGAGCGCCGTCATCACCTCGACGGTGAAGGAGATCCTCGCGCTCGCCGACACGGCTGCGCCCGGCAGCGAGATCATGCTCGGCCGCTTGATGGAGCTGTTGTTCATCGAAGTCGTGCGCCGCTACGCTGCGCGGCTACCCGCCAATGCCACGGGGTGGTTTGCCGCGCTCAACGATCCGATCGTCGGCCGCGCGCTCCAATTCGTGCACTCAGATCCTGCGCGCCGTTGGACGGTGGATGGGCTCGCGCGCGAATCGGGCTCATCGCGCACCGTGCTCGCTGAGCGCTTCAACGAGGTGCTTGGCCAGGCGCCGATCGAATATGTCACCAATTGGCGGATGCAATTGGCGGCCGAGCGCATCCGCAACAGCCCCGACAGCCTCGCCGCAATCGCCGCCGATGTCGGCTATGGCTCGCTTCCCGCCTTCAACCGCGCCTTCAAGCGCGTGACGGGGACGACGCCCGGCCGGTGGCGCGAGCGCGCCACACCGCCGGATCAAGTCGCGAGCTGACCCGACCCATTTGTGGCCGTTCCAATTTTCCAGAGGAATTAGTGGCGCCTCTCGCCTCGACGTCCGGGGGAGAGGCGCCATCGCGCTGTAAAGCTTGGCGGTTTACTGGACCTTTATGGCCACCGCCTTGCTAGCCGGCTTGCCTTTGGGCGCCTGACCCTCGGCATAGGCCAACTTCTTGAAGTGGTCTCCACGCTTGACGAGCTTGGTGCTCCAGCCGGTGGTCCAGCTGATCACCGCATATCTTTTGCCGGCCGCCCAGGCGCCCTTCATATATTCGCCGGGACGGTGGCCCCACGCGTGGCCGTTGGGGGCAAGCGTGATCTGCATCGGCTTGCCCATGGTGTCAGTGGTCATGTACTTACCGGTGAAGTCGGTCGCGGCCTGCGCGGCGCCCGACAGGCCGACAGCGATGACGCAAGCTGCGGCGGTCGCCGCGGCGCGGCTCAAGAGGGTGTTTGCATGCATGAGGTGTCCTCCCTATGGGTTGGAGACGGTTGGGGAGACTGCAACTAACCGAAAACGGCTAAAATTCCGTGTTGTTCCAGCCTTGCCTTTGAAACGCCGGCAGCTTAGTTAGGGCGGGCCTTTCATATGGCTTGCAAGGCCGCCATATCCTGGCGGATCGCTGTGATAGGCTTAATCATCCATTGGATGGCAAAACGCGCCCGTAGCTCAGCTGGATAGAGCACCAGACTACGAATCTGGGGGTCAGGAGTTCGAATCTCTTCGGGCGCGCCACTCCTTCTTTCGCGCTCGCGGGACGCCTTATCTTAGCCGCTCCGTGAGCCCCGACCCTCCAGTCTCTCTGCTAGGACGGGCCATCGACGACGTCATGGACAGGGTAAGGCATGCTTAATCTCACACCACGTGCGTCGAAGGCCGAGGCGGGAGCGAGTGGCACTTCAGCCAAGCGATTTGGAGATCAGGTCGTTCTCGTCACGGGAGGCGCAAGCGGCATCGGGCAAGACCTCTGCGCGTTATTCGCTCGTCGTGGCGCAAGGATTGGCCTCATCGATCGAGATAAGGCCAAATTGGAGTCCTTCGGCGAGACGCTCCGCCAGTCCGGCGTGCCGTGCGCGACCGCCGCGGCGGATGTCCGCGAGCGCGAGCACCTGCACGACGCAGTTTGCCAAATCGCGGCGGCCCTCGGCCCGATAGATATTTTGATCGCGAGCGCAGGGATCTGCCGCGCTTCGACGGTCGACGATTTGAGGATTTCCCACTTGGAGGAAATCGTTCAGGTCAATTTCCTGGGAATGGTCTATGCGATCGAAGCGGTTCTGCCCTCGATGCTTGAGCGCGGAAGCGGTCACATAGCCGGGATCTCGAGCATGGCAGGGGTTCGCGGCATACCGTTCGAACCGGCCTATTCGGCGAGCAAGGCGGCGGTAGCGGCTTATCTTGAAAGCCTCCGCTGCGAGCTCAGACAGCGGGGGATCACCGTCACGACGGTGTTCCCCGGCTATGTGCAAACCCCCCTTCTCGATGAGATCAACGGCATGATGGGTGCCGACATGTCGGCAGGAAAGGCGTTCACTTCGATAGCGGCGGCGGCAAGGATCATGACGGGTCTCGAGCGGCAAAGGTCGTACATTTCCTTTCCGACGCCGCTGTGGTTCAGCGTTCGCCTGAGCCAGCTCATGCCGCCGCGCCTCTATGATCGGGTCATGGCGCGCGTGTTCCGCCGCTTTACCATAGGTCGTCGCGCCGGCGAGGCATAGAACCGCAACCGACCCTAACGGAAGGGTGCCGGCGGGGAGAGGAGCTTCTCGGCGATCATCCAATCGACGCAGCTCTTCAACATGGTCTCGACCGGGACGATCTTATAGCCGAGCTCGCGGATTGCCTTGTCGCTGCTGCAGACGATGCTGGAATTCACCATCACGGCCAATTCCTCGGAGATACGTGGCTCCTTGCCTGTGATCCTCGACATCCATTCTGAGGCGCGGCCGGCGAAGCGCAACACCATCGCTCGGCCGACCATCGTATTGGGTGGCGTGCCGAGCATCTCGCACACCATGCGCGCGATCTCGGCGTAGGACTTGTCGTGTCCGCCGAGCAGGTAATTGTGTCCGGTGCGCCCTTTCTCGACGGCCGCGACATGCGCCCGCACGACCGCCCCGACATCGGCATAGCAGGCGCGTCCCGGCGGAATGCGGAACAGTTGCCGGTTCGCCGCGAGGCGTATGAACGTCGACCACGTGCTCCAGTCGTAAGGGCCGATGACATTGGTGGGGTTGAGAAACACCGCGTCCAGCCCCTGGTCGATTCCTTTGGCGACTTCGTCCTCGGCCGCGGTCTTCGATCTCTGATAGTTGAACTTGTCTCTACCGAGCTTCGGCGCGGTCTCGTCGAACGGCTCCGTTTGCATCCCGAAGACGGAACTGGTGGAGGTGTGTACGAATTTCCTGGCGCGCTTCGCCAGCGCCGTCGCCACCATGTTGCGCGTGCCCTCGACATTGGTTCGCCACTGCCGTTCTCTGTGACCGGACCAAAGGCTGACGTTGCCCGCGACATGAAAGACCGCATCGACATCTTCCGGCATGGCGCGCTCGAGCGAGGCCCTGTCCTCGATCTCCCCCGCGACGAGGCGGACGGGATATTTCTCCAGCTGCGTGAGCCTGGAGTTTGGCCGGTGGAGCGCGACCACATCCCACCCCGATTGGGAAAGATGTTCCACGAGGTTGAGGCCGATGAAGCCAGTCCCCCCCGTGACGAAGGCGGTCTTATTCAGCATGACTCGCTCCTTGTGCTTGCCGATCCGGGCGAATTTGGATCAGAAATGATGCTCCCCAATGGGAGTTTGCAACCCCGGGCCCAGGACCAAGTCGAAATGTTCTCGCTCGTCAGCCCCACCCCTGTTGCGGGCTATCAGGCCTTGAGATTACGGATTTTCTCACAACTTGTGACGATGAGGCGTGGAGAAGGCAATGGACATCAAGCGAAGCGGCTCGCAATCTTCCGGCAAGGTGCCGGCGGAATATTTCACCGGAGCGGTTCGTATCGACCCGCTATTCGAGGCGCCCGCGCCGGCACGGGTTCGCGGCGCGAGCGTCACGTTCGAGCCCGGCGCCCGCACCGCATGGCATACCCATCCCCTCGGTCAGACATTGATTGTCACGTCCGGGCTCGGTTGGGCGCAGCATTGGGGCGGTCCCATCGAGGAAATCAGGCCTGGCGACGTCATTTGGTTTCCGCCCGGTGAAAAGCATTGGCACGGGGCGACGCCCACGATGGCGATGACGCACATCGCCATCCAGGAGGCTCTCAACGGCAAGACCGTTGACTGGCTGGAGCATGTCGGCGACGAACAATACAGGCCTTAGCAGCTCCAATACAGCCTTAGCACCTCCTTAACGTCACCTCCGCTCTGAACGCGTCATCCCGACGCGGGGTCGCAACTTGTCACTCGGAAGCCGCATTAGAGCGACATCTTCTTAGGCAGGAGCAGAGCCCAATGTCCGTTCAGCACGCGACCGATCGCAACAGCCGTCCCGTCGGCGGCTACATGGAGTTCGCCGACATCCCGGGGACCGGGCTCAAGGTCTCGCGCATCACGCTCGGCACCTGGGCAATCGGCGGCTGGATGTGGGGCGGGACCGACGAGGCCGAGTCGATCGCAACCATCAAGGCCGCGCTCGCGCACGGCATCAACGTCGTCGACACCGCCCCGGTCTACGGCTTCGGCCGATCCGAGGAGATCGTCGGCGAGGCGCTCGCCGACGGCTCGCGCAAGACTGTGCTCATTGCCACCAAGGTCGGTCTCGAATGGCACGACGGCAAGATCACGCGGAACGGCAGCCGCGACCGCATCATGCGCGAGGTCGCGGATTCGCTGAAGCGGCTCAGAACCGACCGGATCGACATCTATCAAGTGCATTGGCCCGACCCGAGCCGGCCGATCGCCGAGACGGCGCGCGCGATGCGCGAGCTCTTCGAGCAAGGCACCATCCGCGCGATCGGCGTCAGCAATTTCTCCGTGCAGCAGATGGACGAGTTCCGCGCCGTGAGCCCGCTGCACGTCTTGCAGCCGCCCTACAATCTCTTTGAGCGCGCAATCGAAGCCGAGATCCTGCCCTATTGCCGCAAGCACTCCATCGCCACGCTCGGCTATGGTGCGCTCTGCCGCGGGCTGTTGTCTGGTCGCATGCGCACCGACACCAAGTTCTCGGGCGATGATCTCCGCTTGAAGGACCCGAAGTTCCGACCGCCGCGCTTCGCTCAATATCTCGCCGCGGTCGAGCGGCTCGACCGGTTCGCGCGCGAGCGCTACGGCACCCATGTGATCGATCTCGCGGTGCGCTGGGTGCTCGATCAGGGTATCACCACGGCGCTTTGGGGCGCGCGCCGTCCCGACCAACTCACTCCCGTCGAGGCGGCGATGGGCTGGTCGCTCGATGCGTCGGCCAAGGCGGAGATCGACCGCATCCTCGCCGAGACCATTCACGATCCCGTCGGTCCCGAGTTCATGGCCCCACCCGAATATGCGTGACGGCTAGCGCGCTGCCGCAATTCGCTCGGCGTGCTACGGTTCCAGCATGACGAGCTATGTCGCCCTTCTGCGCGCAGTGAATGTCGGCGGCACCGGCAAGCTGCCGATGGCCGATCTCAGGTCCCTTTGCTCAGACTTGGGCTTCGCGTGCGTCGAGACCTACATCGCGAGCGGCAACGTCGTGTTCACGAGCAAATCCTCCGCCACACGCGTGAGGACCGATCTCGAGGCGCGACTCTTCGACTATGCCGGCAAGCGCGTGGTTGTGGTCGTGCGCACAGCGCCGGAAATGCAAGGCGTGCTCTTGGCGAACCCCTTTCCCAAGGCCCCGGCCAACCACACTTACGCAATCTTCCTCGACGAGCCTCCGCCATCCGATGCGCTGGAGACTGCCCTCGGGGTGAAGGACGAGGAGATGCGGCTCGGCGCCCGGGAGATTTACATCTATTACGGAACCGGCATGGGCCGGTCGAAGCTCAGGATCCCGGCCGCCAAATCCGGCACGGCGCGCAATATGAACACGGTCGCCAAGCTCGCCGAGATGGCATCGCGGCTTTGATCAACTCGCCTTCCGCCAAGCGGATTGAAGCAAATCCCCGGTCGCGCGTGGGAACAGTGCCGCGGTGACTATCACCACCAATGCAGCACCGATCGCCATGTCCTCCATTCGCTCCACGAGAAGCGTCGGCTGAAGCCGCGGATCGCCGCTTGCCAGATCCCAAGCGAGCAGGACGATGACGGCGATCATGCCGCTGAATGCCCAAAAGCGCATGATCTGAGACGGCAGCAGAAAGGCGGCCACAAAGATCGCCGCGCACAGCAAGGCTGGCGCATGGCTGATGCTTGTCACCAGGAAGACCGCGCAGACGGCAAGTGCCGTGCCCGCCATGCCGCCGAACACGCGCCGGTAGGTCATGCCGACGTCGGGGACCATGAGCACCAGCGTGATGGCCGAGGTCCATACCGCGCGAATGCTTCCCGCTTCGATCCCGATCCACAGCCCGGCGGTCGCCGAGAGTGCATAGGCGAGCGCGAAGCGAAACCAGCCCCACCGATCGAATGACGCCGTGCCGAGCCAAAGTCC
This sequence comes from uncultured Alphaproteobacteria bacterium, assembly GCA_963742355.1. Taxonomy (GTDB): domain Bacteria; phylum Pseudomonadota; class Alphaproteobacteria; order Rhizobiales; family Methyloligellaceae; genus Methyloceanibacter. The sequence continues at coordinate 65,481 of CAVULQ010000015.1, forward strand.
GGAAAAGCAGAGAGGCCCGTTCATCAAATGATCCACGCTTCGCGACAAGACGCATAGGAGGACGGTCCCGGCGAAGTAAGCGTATTCTTGCGGAACGATCTCTGGGAGGCTCGTCACCACGGCGAGCGCGATGGCCCCGAATCTCAGCGCGAAATGCGGTCCCTTGCCGAGCTGGTTGAGAAGTCCGGCGGCGAATACGGCAACAAAGAAGCAAAGCCAGAAGGTCGGATGAACGGCCGCCAGCCACGCGCCGAGCAGCGCGCCCGCGACGATGCCACCAGCCACCATCAGGGTGAGGCGAAGGCGCCCCCCGAGCGGTCCCTCGGTGTCGGCGATCGATAGCAGGAGGCCGGTGATGCCGCCGATCAACGCCGCGCTCGTCTCGCCCCGCACAACCCCGACCAAGATCGGCAATCCGATATTGAAGAGGAACAGAATCCCGCGACGCGGTTCGACAAAGCGTTCTAATCCGACGAACCGGGATGCGAGCTCAGGCACGTTCGACCAAAGCGATCAGGCCTTTGAGCAGCGCGGTCGGCGTCGGCGGGCAGCCGGGAATGTGCAGATCGACCGGCACGACGTTCTTTACCCCGCCTTCGACCGCGTAGCTGCCGGTGAAGATGCCGCCATTGGCCGCGCAATCGCCGACCGCCACCACCCATTTCGGATCCGGCGTGGCGTTATAGGTCCTGAGCAGTCCCTCGCGCATGTTCTTGGTCACCGGCCCGGTGACGAGAAGCACATCGGCATGGCGCGGCGAGGCCACGAATTTCAGCCCGAACCGCTCGAGGTCGTAGAACGCGTTGTTGAGCGCATGGATCTCGAGCTCGCAGCCGTTGCACGAGCCCGCATCCACCTCGCGGATGGCGAGGCTCCGGCCGAGCTTCCGCCGCGCCGCGCGGTCGAGCGCCTCGGCAAGCTCCGCAAGGCCCGCATCGTCGGCCGCGGGCGCCCTCTCGGTGACCGGTCGGTTCAGCAGATTCTTGAGGACAAGTCGGCGCATCGCGTGCCTTTAGAGATCGTGGCCCGAATAGGAGCAGTTGAACGATTTATTGCAGAGCGGGAAGTCGGCGACGATGTTGCCCTCGACACACGCCTCGAGCAGCGGCCATTGAAACCAAGACGCATCGCGCAAATGACAGCGCTCGATCCTGCCGTCGGGCCCCAGCCCCAGCCAGACGAGCAGGTCGCCGCGAAACGCCTCGACCAGCCCGAGTCCTTCTCTGACCTCGCCAGCCTTGGGCAGCTCGACGCGTGTCGGCCCCTGAGGGAGGCGCTTAACGATCTGCTCGATGAGCCTCAAGCTCTGCTCGACCTCGCGGATGCGAATCCACACCCGCGCGTTGACGTCGCCGTCGTCGCGCACCGGAACCTCGAACTCGAGCGCGTCATAGGGCGGATAGCGAACCGCCTTACGCATATCGAAGGCTCGGCCCGAGGCGCGGCCGACATAGCCGCCCGCACCGAACGCCCGCGCCAAGGTCGGGGAGAGATAGCCGGTGGAGACAGTGCGATCCTGCAGCGAGGCGGTGTTGTCGTAGACCTCGACCAGCTCTTTGAACTTCCGCCGCACGGTCTCGATCAGCACCGGGATTTGCGCGAGTCCCTCGAGTGCGATGTCTTGCGCGACGCCACCCGGGACGATGCGATCCATCATCAGCCGATGGCCGAAGCACGCTTCCGCGGTGCGCAGCACCCGCTCGCGCAGGATGGCGAAGTCGGCGAGCAGGATGGAGAACGAGGCGTCGTTGCAGATGGCGCCGATATCGCCGAAATGATTGGCGAGCCGCTCGAGCTCGGCCATCAGCGCACGGAGATAGACAGCGCTCTCGGGCACTTCGACTTGAAGCGCGGCCTCGACGGCGCGCGCGTAAGCGAAGGCATAGGCCACGGTCGAGTCGCCTGAGGTGCGCCCGGCGAGCTGCGCGCCCTTGTCGACGCTCGCTCCCGTCATCAGCGACTCGATGCCCTTATGCACATAGCCGAGCCGCTCCTCGAGCCGTGCCACCGCCTCGCCATTGGCGGTGAACCGGAAATGCCCGGGCTCGATGATGCCGGCGTGGACCGGCCCGACCGGGATCTGATGCAGGTCCTCGCCCTCGACGGGGAGGAAGGCATAGGCCTGTTGCCCCGTCCGGCTCCGCCGCTTGGCACCGAGCGGATGGGTGACGCCCCAGAACCCGAGATCGAGCCAGGGGCGCGTGTCGGCCGCGCCGGTCGGCTTCAACCCATAGAGATCTTTGATGGCGCGTTCGAGCCTGATCGCCGGTGGATGCAGCGCCCCGACCGAAGGAAACTTGCCCTCGGGGCAGGGGAGCGTGAGCACGACGATCTTTGCCGACGGCTCCTCGATCAGCGCCATGTGTACGCAGCCCTTGTCGCCCCACAGCCCTAGGAGCGTGGCGCGCGCCTCGACCAACTCCGTGACCGCACGACGCCATCCGTCGGCGGTGACGGTGACGCGCGGGAAGGGGCGGTGCGCCTCGGCCTTGTGTCCCCCTTTGGCGATGTCGGTCAGCGTCAAGGTCTTGCTCATCCAAGCAGTCGCGCCACCGCCTGAAACCAGGCGACGAGCTGCGGAGGAAGATAGAAGCCGGCGGTCAGCACGAGGCCGAGATGGGCGAACATCGGGACGTAGGAGCCCTTGGACTTGTGGTTCGGGCCCCGCGGCTCGCCGAAGGCGATCGCGTTCAGCCGCAGGAACAGCGCGCCGATCGCAACCAGAATACCGAGCACGAGGGGAAGGGCGAGCAGCGGCTGCCGCGCGAAGGTCGAGCTGACCACCAGAAACTCGCTCATGAAGATGCCGAGCGGCGGCAGTCCGGCGATTGCCACGACGCCGAGCACGAGGCCCCAACCGAGCACGGGATTGCTCTCGGTGAGGCCGCCCATATCGGCGATTTTCTGCGTGCCCTTCACCTGTGCGATATCGCCGACGGCGAAGAAGATCGCCGATTTGGTCAGCGAGTGCATGCACATATGCAGGAGACCGGCGAAATTGGCGAGCGGCCCGCCCATGCCGAAGGCGAACGTGATGATCCCCATATGCTCGATCGAGGAGTAGGCGAACAGGCGCTTGATGTCGCCCCTCCGGTACAGCATGAACGACGCGAACACGATCGAGACGAGGCCCATGCTGATCATCAGCGAGCCGGGGGCAAGCGCCTCGGGGTTGGCTGCAAGCAGCATCTTGAAACGAAGCAGCGCATAGAGAGCGACGTTGAGGAGCAGGCCTGACAGCACCGCCGAGATCGGCGTCGGGCCTTCGGCATGCGCATCAGGCAGCCAGGCGTGCAACGGGGCGAGCCCGACCTTGGTGCCGTAGCCGAGCAAGAGGAACACGAAGGCGAGGTTGAGCAGCGCAGGATCGAAGGCGCTGGCATGGGCCATCAAAATCGTCCACACCATGGAATTGAGGCCCTCGCCGATCGCCGGCTGAGCCGCCATGTAGACGAGGATGGTGCCGAACAGCGCGAGCGCGATACCGACGCTGCCGAGGATGAAATATTTCCACGCCGCCTCGAGCGCCTCGTGCGTCCGGTAGATACCGACCATCATCACCGTGGTGAGCGTGGCAAGTTCGATCGCCACCCACATCACGCCTATGTTGTTGGTCACGAGCGCCAGATTGAGCGCGAACATCAGCACCTGATACATGGCGTGATAGAAGCGCAAGAAGATGGGCGTGAGCCGACCGATCTCCAGCTCATGCTCGATATAGCTCGCGCTGAACACGCTGGTGGTGAAGCCCACGAACGTGGTGAGCACGATGAAGACGTTGTTGAGGTCGTCGACCAGGATGTAGGGCCCGGGCACCGGCCGATCGAAGAAGAACAGCGACAGCGCGGCGAGGAAGCTCAAGAATGTCGCAAAGACGTTGAAATAAGCCGTGCGCTTGTAGCCCGGCAGCACGGCGAGCAGGATCGCCGCCGTCGCGGGAATGGCCAGGATGGCGGTCACCGCATCGAAGCTCATTCGCGTTCACCGCGATAGAGATCGAGGGCCGCAACATCGACGCTGTCGAACCGCTCGCGAATGCGGAACAGGAAGATGCCGATGACGATGAAGGCGATCAGGATGGAGAAGGCGACGCTGATCTCTACCACGAGCGGCATGCCTTTGGCGCCGGTCGCGGCGAGCACCAGCCCGTTCTCCAGCGACATGAAGCCGATCACCTGGCTGACGGCATTCTGCCGGGTCACCATCATCAACAGACCGAGCAGCACCACGGAGAGGGCGAAGGCGAGATCTTCACGCACCAGCGGGTCGGCCCCGGTGGTGACATGCAGCATCACCACCATGGAGAGCGCGACGAGCCCCATGCCGAGCAGCATGGTCGGGCCGATGCCGACCACCGTCTCGATCTGGCGGTGAATGCCAAGCTTGACGATCATGCGGTGTAGCACCACGGGGATCAGGATCGCCTTGAACAGGAGCGCAATCGCCGCGGTGATGTAGAGGTGCGGCGCGTCCTGCGCGTAGGCCTGCCAGGCCACCGACAGGGCAAGCATCAAAGCATGCAGGGCGAAGACGTTGATGAGCGCATAGAGCCGGTCCTGGTAGAGCAGCATGAAGCTCACCAAAACGAGCGAGCCGGCGAGCAGGTGGGCAATGTCGAGGGTGAGGCTCTGCATCTACAGGCTCCTCGACACGAACATCAGCAACGTCGCCAGCAGCCCGAGCATCAGCGCGGCACCTAAGAATTCCGGCACGCGGAATACGCGCATCTTGGCAATCGAGGTCTCGAACACGGCAAGCAGGAAGCCGCATACGCCGAGCTTGACGAGGTAGGCGACGACGCCGATCGCCAATTCTGCCGGCGGCGCCCCCGGCGGGGCGAGGCCCCACGGAACGAACAGACACGAAATAAGCGAGGCGTAGAGCAGGAGCTTGAGCTCGGCGGAGAGGTCGATCAGTGCGAGGTGGCGGCCCGAATATTCGAGCACCATCGCCTCGTGCACCATGGTGAGCTCGAGATGCGTCGCCGGATTGTCCACCGGGATGCGCGCGTTCTCGGCGATCGCCACCATGATGAGAGCGATCAGCGCCATGCCGAGGGAAACGCGCAAGCCGGCCCCCGAGGAGACCAGGTACTCCGCCATGGTCGAAAGCTGGGTGGAGCCGGCGACGAGCGCCAGCGTGAACACGATCATGAGCATGGCCGGTTCGGCCAGAGAGGCGATCATAACCTCGCGGGAGGAGCCGATGCCGCCGAAGCTGGTGCCGACATCGAGCCCGGCAAGCGCGAGGAAGAAGCGCGCCAGCCCGAGGAGAGCGATGATGACGATGAGGTCGGCCGACCAGGAGAACATTAGCCCCGCGCCGAAGGTCGGCACCAACGATGCCGCGACCCAGGTGGCGGCGAAGATCAGGTAGGGATTGGCGCGGAACAGCCAGGACGCGCTGTTGGCCAGCACCACCTCCTTTCGCATCAGCCGCACGAGGTCGAGGTAAGGCTGGATGAGAGGAGGCCCTTGCCGGCGCAACAGCCGCGCCTTCACCTTGCGCACGAAGCCGGTGAGCAGTGGTGCCAGGAGGAGCACCAACAGCATCTCCGCGCCCTGCACGATGAGATTGAGTATCAGGGCCATATGGCGAGCACCAGAAGCAGGCCGACCAGCGCCACGAAGACGAGGCTGAGATACTGGCGGATGGAGAGAAACTGCAGACGGTTGAGGACGCCTGCGCCGTAGTCGACGCTTCGAGCGGTCGGCGCATAGAGCACATCCCAAATAGGATCTTCGAGATCGACCTCGAGCCGGGCCGGCCGCATGTCGCCGGGCGGCGGCATCTCGATCCGCTCGCGCGCGTGGAAGACAAGGGTGCCGAACACGCGGCGGATCGGCTGGGCGAAGCTCGAGGCCGTGTATTGCGTGCGCGGCGATGGGTCGGGATAGCCGCAATCCCAGGCCGGTCCGCGCCTCAGCCTGTTAGAGGCGAGCCTGTGGATGGCAAGAGCGGCCGCCGTGCCGGAGAACAGCATGAAGATGAAGACGAGGAGCCCATTATAGGAGCTGCGGGCCTCTGCGATCGGGACGATGGAGAGGAACGGCACATCGCGCTGGAGCGGCATGGAGTCGCCGACCATGGCCTTGGCGACGGGTCCAAGCGCATCGATGAAGAGGCCGGGCAGGATGCCGGCGATGAGGCAGAGAGCGGCGAGCGTGAACATGGCGCCGAGCGAGAAGCGGTCGGTCTCATGCGCGTGGCGAGCGGCCTCCGAGCGCGGGCGCCCGAGAAAGGTGACGCCGAACGCCTTGACGAAGCAGGCTGCCGCCAGCGCCGCCGACAGCGCGAGCAATGCACCGACGGCCGGCACGAGGAATTTCAGGCCCCATGCCGGCAGCTCCGGGCTCAAGAGGATCGCTTGGAAGGTGAGCCATTCGGAAACGAAGCCGTTGAGCGGCGGAAGCGCCGAGATGGCGACGCAACCGACGAGGAAGGTGAAGGCGGTGAGCGGCATGGGATGGATGAGGCCGCCGAGGTGCTCCATGTCGCGCTCGCCCGTGGCGCCGAGCACGGCGCCCGAGCCGAGGAACAACAGGTTCTTGAAGAAGGAGTGGTTGAGCACGTGGAGCAGCGCTGCGGTGAAGGCGAGCGCGGCGGCCGAAGGCATCGCGTAGGTCTGGAAGGCGAGCGCAAGTCCGAGGCCGATGAAGATGATGCCGATATTCTCGACCGTGTGATAGGCGAGCAGCCGCTTCAGATCGTGCTGCATCAGTGCGTAGAGCACGCCCATGACGCAAGTGATGCCGGCGAGCGCGAGCACCACCATGCTCCACCACCAAGCGGGGTTGCCGACAAGGCCGAAGATGATGCGCACGAAGGCGTAGACGGCGACCTTGGTCATGATGCCGGAGAGCAGACCCGAGATGTGGCTGGGCGCCGCCGGGTGAGCGAGCGGCAGCCACGCATGGAGCGGCACGAGACCCGCCTTCGATCCGGTCCCGATCAGGACGAGAATGAGGACGAGCGCGGCTAGCCCGGACGTGGGGTGGCTGTCGCGGATCGCGTCAAACGCGTAAGCGCCCTCAGGCCCGGCGAGCAGGCCGAAGGCAAGCAGAAGCGCGAGCGTGCCGAAGCTCGCCATCACCAGATAGACGTAACCGGCGCGCACGTTCTCCTTGACCTGATCGTGCGCCATCACCAGCGCCCACGACGAAAGCGACATGAACTCCCAGGTGAAGAGGAAGGTGAAGGCGTCGTCGGCCAGGACGACGAGGTTCATCGCGGCGAGAAACAGCGGATAGAAGGGTAGCACGCGCTGGGGCGCCGTCTCGTGCCGGCCATAGCCGAGCCCGTAGAGACTCGCCATCGCCCCGCCGAGATTGACCACGGCAAGAAAAAAGGACGATAGCGCGTCCAGCCGGAAATGCGCGCCGATCCACGGCAGGCCAACCGGTAGGACAGCCGTCTCTACCGGCGCGCCGCTGAGAAGTGAGGTGAGCGCCAGCACCAGCGCGACTCCTCCCACCGCCAGCGAGCCGCCATAGACGAGGATGCGGCCGAACGCCGTGCGATGGAGGATGACGGCGAAGGCTCCGAGCGCGATCGATACGGCGGCGAGCGACAGAATGACGGAAAGCGCCATCGCTAGGCTCGCAGCAGGTCTGGCGTATTGAGGCCTCTCATCTCAGGCCATCGGCGCTTGGGTGGAGCTGTTTCTGCGCCGCCTGCAGGCATGCGTGCTCAGCTCCCAAAGCCATCGTCCCGCCTCTTCGCCTGGAGAAGTCGCCGAGTTCTAGCCTGAATGGATGTGCGGCGCTACCCGTCGCGCACGCCCAGCCGGCAGGGCGGCTTAAGCGTAGCCCGGCTTCCGGATCGCGGCGCGCCTGCGATGCAGCACCCGCATCACCTCGTCGATGTGCATGGGGCGCCCGAAATAATAGCCCTGGATGTGCTGAGCGACGAATAGCCGGTGCCGAAATCGTCCATCGCGATCCTGACGCCGAGCCCGCGCAGCTGGTGGAGGACCGAGACCGTCGAGCTTGAGTCCTGCAACAAAGCCGACTCGGTGATTTCCAATTCGAGCTGCCCGGGCGAAAGGCGGGACGTGGCGAGCGCGCTCATTACTTGGTTGTCATAGCGCGCTTGCTTTGTGAAGCGCTAGGGACTGTTTGCCTTGACGAGATCCTCACGCGCCTTTTCCAGATGCTCGGTGATCAACGCCTGCGCGCGTTGCGCGTCGCGCTCGTTAAGCGCGTCGAAGATGGCCCGATGCTGGAGGTTGTAATCTGCGATCACCTCCGGCGTCAGGATCTTCTCCTTCATCGCGTCCCACTGCGCATGGAGCCGCACATGGTTGATCTGCCGGTAGACGTTGATGAGCAACGGATTGCCCGAGGCGTGCGCGATGAGGAGATGAAACTCGCCGTCCCATTTGGAAAACGAGTCCTTGTCGGTGATCGTCTGCTCCCCATGCGCAAGCACCGCCTCCATGTCGTCGAGATTCCGGCGCGTCGCATGCAGCACGGCGAGCCGCGTGGTGAAGGGCTCGACCGCGAGCCGTGCCTCAATCAGTTGAAGCGGGCTCACCTGATCGGCGAGGTCGGCGTTACGGCGGTTGGCCGCTGCCGTGGCGCCGACGAAAGTCCCGCTGCCGAGGCGGCGGGATACGAGGCCCGCCCTCTCGAGCTGGTCGAGCGCGCGGCGGACCGTGCTGCGAGCCGCTTGGAAGGTTGCCGCCAATTGCCGCTCGGGCGGTAGCCGGTCACCCTCGCTATAGGCTCCCGTCTCGATGGCGCGTCTAAGGTAAGCCGAGATGGTGCCAACGCCGTGATGCGGTTTGGCGAGGGAGACGAGAACGGCGTCGGAGACTTTGCTTTGAGGATCGGTCATCCGTCCCTCCCTGTCGGAGCAATATAGCCAAACTAGGCCCGCTTTGGACCCGAATCAAGAAATTGGTTTACAGCCGGTCCGCGGTTATGCGCTAATAGGGATGCCGATCGGGGATCGCAAATCGAGGTTTCGCATACCAATGTGGCCCTTTGCAACAAAATGGTCCACAACGACCGATATCCTGCTCAAAGGGTGGTCGACGTGAACTTCCCCTCATCAACCAAATACGCGATCATCGGCGCCGGCGTTCATGGCTTGAGCACGGCGTTTCACCTCGCCGAAATGCTACGCGCGAGCGGCAAGGGCTCCGGCGCCGACATCCTGGTAATCGACAAGACATCGATCGCGGGCGGCGCTTCTGGCATCGCCTGCGGCGTGGTGCGCAACAACTATTATCAGCCTGCGATGCGCGAGCTGATGGCCCATTCCGTCGAGGTTTGGGAGAGCGACCCCAAGGCGTACAGCTACCATCCCGTCGGCTACATGCAGATCAGCCCCGAGCTTATGCACAAGCAGGTCGGCACGATCTACGAGCAGCAGAAAGCGATCGGCTACGAATCCCAATTCATCGAGGGCGCCGCCGACTGCCAGAAATATATGACCGGTCTATTCGATGATTGGCAGGCCAAGGGCATCACCTCGGTTCTCCACGAGAAGCGGGGCGGCTACGCCAACAACACCGCCTCGATGTATGGATTGGCCAACAAGGCCGAGGCTGAGGGCGTGCGCATCCTGACCGGAGTCGAGGTGAAGGGCTTCGAGTTCGGCTCGAACTCGGGCGCCGTGACGGCGCTCATAACCAGTCGAGGCAATATCGCCTGCGATCATGTCATCATCGGCGCAGGGCCCTGGGTCTCGCGCTTCTGGAACATGCTCGATCTGCCGAAGGCCATCTCGATCAAAGGCCGCGACGGCAAGGTCCACGACGACGTGCGTATGTGGACCTATTGGTGCCTCGAGGAGGGCACTCTCGGCGTCGACCCGGAGATGCACAAAACCAATGACGGACGGATGCCGCCTGTCATTCATGTCGATACCGACGCGCCACTTTATTCCGACGTCGACGGGTCGCTTATCACCGACAAGCTGTGGGGGCTCTATTACAAGCCCGACTTCAATTTCGGCGGCGTGCAGGGCGGCTCTTCGCCCTACAAGGTGGACCAGGATCCCGACCTGGTTGCCGTCGATCCTTACGGCCCCGATTCCCCCGACTTCATCGTCGGCGACGACTTCATCCACATGTGGTGCTCGATGCTGGCGCATTGCCAGAAGCGGTTCGAAGGCAAGATCTCGCTCTATAAGCACCACGAGAAGTCAGGCGGGCTCGGCTGCTTCACGCCGGACAATTTCCCTGTGTTCGATGTGTTTCGCGAGAATGTCTACGTGGTCGCCGACTCCAATCACGGTTACAAGATGATCGGCGTCGGCAAGCTGGTTGCGCAGGAGCTGATGGGCGAGAAAAGCGCTCTGCTCGAGCCGTTCCGGTTCGGACGCTTTGCCAAAGGCGAGCTTCATCCCGTATCAAACAGCCCGTTTCCGTGGAGTTGAGTGTCGGAGAGGTATGACATGAGTCAAGCTGGGGAGACTGATATCGAGCGCTTCGTCGAGGACCCTAAACGGCAGGCGCTGGTTAAGGAGGTCCGCAAGAAGATCGACGAGCTCGGCATCGACTATCTCTATCTACAGTTCGTGTCGGTGACCGGCCGCATCATGGGCAAGGGCATCCCGGCCGACCACTGGGAGAGCGTGGCGCAGAAGGGCTTCCAGCTCGTCTACGGCGCCACCATGAATCTCTTCATCAACCGCCGCGGCGAATATCTCGGCTACGGGCCTGAGGCCGCCGAGTTGGTGGGCATCCCCGAGCCGGACACCTTCATGCAGCTCCCGTGGGACAAGCGGGTGGCGCGCATGTGGTGCACTCTGTTCCGCAACCGCGAGGAGCGCGAGCGGCCCGGAGCATTCCTGACAGCCGATGCCCGCGGCAATCTCCGCCGCATCCATGAGCAGTTCAAGAAAGACCACGGGCTTGAGCTCAGGCACGGCACCGAGCCTGAGATGATGTGGCTCAAGAAGGACGAGAATGGCAAGCCTGCCGGCGGCTACTCCAATCCCTACTGCTATCACATCGACCAGTTCGAGAGTTTGCGTCCCGTCTATCTCCGCGTCATCGACTATTGCCGCCAGATGGGCCTCGACATGATCCAAGGCGACCACGAGGATTCGCCAGGCCAGCTTGAGCTCAACTTCAGCTTCGACGATTGCACCCGCACCGCCGACCGCCTCGCCACCTACCGCCAGATCTGCGCGCAGGTGGCGCGCGAGTTCAACATTCTCGCCTGCTTCATGTGCAAGCCCTTCATGGGCGTCTCGGCCAATGGTTGCCACCACAACATTTCCCTGTGGAGCGGCGGCGGGGACGAGGTGAAGCCGCTCGGCAACGACATGAGCAAGCTGCCCGGCATGGAGCAGAATTATGTGTACCGTAAGGGCGGCGACAACACCTTCATGCCCGACACCGACGACATCCAGCTCCCGGGCAAGACCGGACTCAAAGCGATCGGCGGCATCGTTGCCCATCTCGGCGGTTTGACGGCGATCGGCTGCTCGACGGTGAATTCTTATCGGCGCCTATGGGACACGGGTTTCTGGGCACCGGTGTTCGCCGACTGGGGCTTCCAGAACCGCACCACCGGCCTTCGCGTCTCGGCGCCGGGCCGCTTCGAATATCGCGCGGTCGACGCCATGGTGAACCCGCATCTGATGGCGGCCGCTCTGCTCAAGGCCATGGATGATGGGCTAAAGCGCAATCTCGATCCGGGGCCGCCTGAGGAGCGTAACATCTATCAGGCGATGGAAGCGGGTAAGCAGGTGCGTAAGCTGCCGATGACTCTCGGCGATGCCCTCGCCGCCCTTGAGAAGGACGAGGTCATCCGCTCGGCGCTGCCGGGCGAGATGTATCGCCTCTATGATGAGTATAAGCGCGACGAGTGGGAGCGCTTCCTGCACACTGCGACCGAGTGGGACCTCAAGATGTATCTCGACTGCCTGCCCTGACGCAGGAAGCGAGCAAGCCGCGCTCAAGGTGCGAAGCGGTAGAGCGAGGAAATATGGGAGGACAAGAACAATGTGCGGAATTGCTGGGCTCATCCACCGCGACGGCGCGACCAGCGTCGGCAAGGAGATGACGGCGATGCTGCTGAGCTTACGGCACCGCGGTCCGGACTCCACGGGGTTCGCCATCTACGGCACCTCAACCCCCGATGAATATGTCATGCGTCTGAAACTGGCGGAGCAGGAGGACCTGACCAAGGACCACCACATCCGGCAGAAGATCAGGGAGCGCCAGGCGGAGGTCGACAACCGCCTTGCCGAACTTGGCGCGGAGACCATCGAAGTGTCTGAGGCCACGCCCTACGCCTTCCGCTATCGGCTCCGCTATGCCGGCGATACGCGGCGCCTTGCCACCGAGATCGAGCAGATCGAGGGCGCCGAGGTCTTGTCCTTCGGCAGTGCGCTCGAGCTGATCAAGGATCTCGGCGATGCGACCCAGGTCTCCGAGCAATATGGTCTCGGGAGCTTCAAGGGCACGCACGGCATCGGCCACACCCGCATGGCCACCGAGTCCGACGTCGATATCCGCTCGGCGCACCCATATTGGGCCTATCCCTATAATGACATCGCCGTCGTCCATAACGGCCAGATCACCAATTACTGGATCATGCGCCGCGAGATGGAGCGGCTCGGCCACCGCTTCATGTCGAACTGCGATTCGGAGCTGCTCGCGGTCTACACCGCAAATAATCTCGAGCAGGGCGCGACGCTGGAGGACTCGCTTAAGTCCTCGATCAAGGACATCGACGGCGTGTTCACCTATCTCGTCGCCACCGATAGCGAACTCGGCCTGGCCAAGGACACGATGGCGGCCAAGCCCATGGTGCTGTTCGAGAGCGACAATCTCGTCGCACTCGCTTCGGAGGAGGTTGCCATCCGCACGCTCCTGCCGCGCGAGATCGACACCTCTGATCCTTACGACGAGGAGGTCCGCGTATGGCAGCGCTGACGCGATCCGCACCGTCAGAGCAGGAGCGCATGTCCCATGAGATGGGCATGCATACCGAGAAGCTTTCCGGGCGCTCGCTGCAAAAGTTTTTCGACATCGATCTCAACGAGACGAGCCACGGCTTCAGCCTGCCTGGCGCCTTCGATGTCGATTTCAACAAGCGTGCCGAGATCGACGCTGCCGATCTTTCGTCCAACGCCATCAATCTTCGTCTGCGAAGCCTGATGAAGGACGGCTACGGCACTATCGTCATAAAAAATCCCGGCGCCAAGCATGCCATCGCCGTCGGAATTCTCAATCGCCTCAATCTCATCATCGAGGGGTCGCTCGGCTATTTCGGTCTCGGCCTTATCGACGGGCCCAATGTCCGCATCTCCGGCCGCGTCGGTTGGTCATGCGCCGAGAACATGATGAGCGGCACGATGCTCATCGAGAAGAATGCGGGCTCGCAGTTTGGTGCCGCGATCAGGGGCGGCGACCTCGTGTGCAAGGGCAATGTCGGCTCGCGCACCGGCATCGACATGAAGGGTGGCTCCATCATCGTCGGCGGCGACACCGGCGCCTTCACCGGCTTCATGATGCAGCGCGGACGCATGGTGATCTGCGGCAATGCCGGCAAGAATCTCGGCGACTCCATGTATGACGGCACGATCTATATCGGCGGAGAGCCGGCGAGCCTCGGCGTCGATGCGGTGTGGAGCGAGATGAGCGATCTCGATAAGAAATGGCTCGAGCGGAAACTCCGCATGTACGATGTTATGCCCAAGGGCGGCATCGGCGCGTTCCGCAAAATCGTCGCCGGAAAGCAATTGTGGAACTACGACAATCTTGAGCCGACCGAGAAGAAGCTGGTGCTGTAGGAACGCGGGGCAAGCACATGAAGAAGAACAAGAAGGGCGGGAACGGCGCAAAGGCGCCCGCCGAAGCGAAGCGCTTCATCCTTGGCCACAGCCAGATCTTCACGCCCGAGGTTATCAACGACATCCACGTGAAGTCGGAGCTCGGCCGCTATCGCATGCGCGGCTTCTCCCTGTTCAAGAAGATCCCCCATTGGGACGATCTGACCTTCCTGCCCGGTACCCTGACGCGCTTCGTCATCGAGGGCTATCGCGAGAAATGCGAGACCAAGACGGTGATCGGTCCGCGCGCCAAGCGGCCGATGGTGCTCGACATCCCAGTTTACGTGACGGGCATGAGCTTCGGCGCGCTGTCCTACGAGGCGAAGATCGCGCTCGCCCGCGGCGCGACCATGGCGGGCTCGGCGACCTGCTCCGGCGAGGGCGGCATGATCCCTGACGAGCGCCGCTACTCGATCAAATGGTTCTACCAGTGCATCCAGTCACGCTACGGCTTCAATCCGCATCATCTGCGCCTCGCCGATGCTTGCGAATTCTTCATCGGACAGGGCTGCAAGGTTGGTCTCGGCGGGCATCTGATGGGGCAGAAGGTTACTGACCAGGTGGCCGAGATGCGCTCGCTGCCCGCCGGTATCGACCAGCGCTCGCCGGCCCGCCATCCCGATTGGCTCGGCCCCGACGACCTCGCGCTGAAGATCGAGGAGATCAGGGAGGCGACCAACTGGGAAATTCCGATCCAGCTCAAGCTCGGCGCCGCCCGCGTCTACGACGACGTGCGCATGGCGGTCAAATGCGGTCCCAACTCGATCTATATCGATGCCATGGAGGGCGGCACCGGCGCCGGTCCCCATATCGCGACCGAGGATACCGGCGTTCCCGGCATCGCCGCCATCCGCCAGGCGCGCCGGGCGATCGACGAGCTCGGCAAGCGCGGTGAGATCTCACTCGTCTATGCCGGCGGCATCAGGAATGGCGGCGACGTTGCCAAAGCCATGGCGCTCGGCGCCGACGCAGTGGCGATAGGCCATTCCGTGCTGATGGCGCTCAACTGCAACAAGGAAATTCCCGAGGCAGATTTCGAGAATGAAATCGGTGTCCCCGCCGGCCATTGCTATCACTGCCATACCGGCCGCTGCCCGGTCGGCGTCGCCACGCAAGATCCAGAGTTAAGGAAACGGCTCGACCCCGACGAAGCCGCCGAGCGTGTCTATAATTTCCTGCATACGCTCACACTTGAGGCGCAGATGCTTGCGCGCGCCTGCGGCAAGACAAGCGTGCACAGCCTCGAACCGGAGGACCTTGCGGCCCTCACCATGGAGGCCTCGGCGATGGCCCAGGTGCCGCTCGCCGGCACCGACTACACCGTCGGCGTCGAAAACTATCACAAGCTCGGTTGAGTGGAGCTCGAATGAGCAAGATGGGCAAGAACGGCAAGGTCGGCAGGGTCGTCAGGAAGACGAAGCCGCGCGACGACATCGACAAATATCTGAAGGATGTCGCGGGCCTCGACACCGCGCGCGAGCAGCAGATCGGCCAGCACATCGGCTATCGCTACGACGTCAATCTCGTCCCCGACTACGACCGGCTGACGCCATATCTCAAGGACTATATGGAGTTTATGGGCTGGGATGACCTCAACTGGCTCGAGGACGTGCATATGGGTTACGAGGCTGGCCAGCCCGCGATCTTCGACCGCAACATCAATGGCTGGGTGCGCATCCCTAAGGAGATGAAGCTGCCCGACAATCAGCAGGATCGCGACATGCTCGCGCGCGAGCTGCTGGTGCGCTTCCAGACCTCGTCCAAGCATCCGCTGAACGATCTGAACAAGGCCTATCGCAAATTCTAGGGCGCGATCTGGCTCAGACGCTGGCCACGGCCTTGCTCCAATCGGGCTTCAATTCCAGCACGAGCACGTCATCGGGCAGCGACGGATTGAAGATGCGGTTATGCCAAAGGCTCGCCTCGCGTGCTTCCGCCCGCTGGCCAAGCACCTTTACCGCGCATGGAAGTCGAAAGACTTGTGAGAACTGATCGAACTCAAGCACGCACTTTTTTTCGGCGAGAAGCATCGCCGCGAGCGGTGAGGTGCTGTCGAGCACCGTAGTCAGGCGATCGCTGAAAGTCTGCGGCTGGTGAAAATAGTCGGCCTGGAGATAAGCAAGCCCACGCTGATAGAGATCGCGCGGGTCTTGCGTGCGCATCACCTGAAAGCGGAAGAACGATGTGGACTCGTCGGGCTCTTTGGGGACCATGAGGACAGTCAACGCTTGCCCCATCTCCTCGCCCGATGCGCGTAGCACGCGCGGGCGCATGCCGGGCGACGGGCGGCCGCCATCCTGGCGCATCGCGATCTGCCTGATGCGACACTGCCAACCGATGAAATCGTCGCGGAGTGAAGGCATGGAAGGTATCCGGCCTGCTTGTTTGCCCAAAGAAGAGATCAATCGCCTGCGGCGGCGCCGTCTTTCCTCTGAGGAAAATTTATTTCGTGATAGTTGACTGGCCTCCTAAGCCGGAGCTAGACTTTATCTTTGCTGCGACAGGGAGGTGGGGCACTCCAACATACCGAAAAGCACCAAATCAACAAAGGCGCGCCGAGCCTAGCCTGGCCTGTGTAACGGGTTTCCGGCGGGTGGTCTCCGGTCGGGGCGTCTTTGCGACGCCTCCATGCAGCTCGACGAGAAAAGGGGGGTACTAAATGGACGGTAACTTAAATGCACTGACGACCATCTTCACGGAGTTCTACTACTTCGTGACGATCGTCATGATGTTTCTCATCCATGTCGGCTTCTGTACCTATGAAGTCGGCGTGTCTCGTCGACGCAACCATCTCAAAACGCTGATGAAGAATGCGATCGCGATCCCGGTCGTGACCGTCACCTTCTTCCTCTTTGGCTGGTGGATCTACTTTGCGTTTCCGAACGGACCGGGAATTACCGGTGGATTGGTTTCGGCGCCATATGCCGAACCCTGGAATCCGCTCATGGCCGCGCATCTCTCCGGCGTCAACCCGGGCGAGAAGGGCGTCACGGCGGCCGATGCCCTGGTCTGGCACCGCCTTAACGGCGTGTTCTGGGGCGCCTTCCTCTTATTCTCGATCACGACCGCCTCGATCGTCTCGGGCTCGATCATCGAGCGCGCGCGTTCCGGCGCATTCTGGGTCATCGCCGTGCTGCTCGGCTCGGTCTTGTGGATCCTCGATGCGGCTTGGGGCTGGCACCCGCAAGGCTGGATGGTGAAGCTTTGGGGCTATCATGACGCCTATGCCTCTGGCGTCGTTCACGCCATCGCGGGCGGTTCGGCCCTCGCCTTTTTGATCGTTCTCGGTCCCCGCATCGGCAAATTCCGACCCGACGGCACGCCGCGCGACATCCCGCCCCACAATGTCTGGCTCGTCACGATCGGCCTGTTCCTGATCTACACGGGCTTCTGGGGATTCTATGCCGCATGCAACATTCCGATCATCGGCCCGGAGACGATCGGGGGACAGATCACCGGCACCACGTGGACGGCGACGAATATCTATCTCGCGCCGACCACGCTTTCGGCGATCACGTTCAACTTCCTGATGTCGCTCGCCGGCGGCATGATGAGTGGTTACATCATCTCCAAGGGCGATCCTTACTGGACGTTCTCATGCGGGTTGTGCGGCATCATCTCCGCCTCGGCCGGCAACGATCTCTACCATCCGATCCAGGCCATGCTGATCGGCGCCATCGTTCCAGCCGTCTGCTACAAGCTGCACTATTTCGTCGAACGCCGGTTCAAGATCGACGATGCGGTGGGCGCTGTCGCGGTGCACGGCTACGGCGGATTCTTCGGCGTGGTCGTCGCTGGCTTCATGCTATGGGGCCAGCCTTCCTCACCCTATGAGGGGTTCGCCCACATCAACCCGCTCGGCAATTTCGCCGGCGCCGTCTTGATGTTCGCGCTTGGCTTCTTCCCGACTTGGGTCGCCTGCAAGATCATGGACGGCATGGGTCTGCTGCGTGTGCCGCAGAAGGTCGAGCTCGAGGGTGTCGACTTTGCGCTCAACCATGCTTTCATGGAATCGGTGCGCGAAGTGGGCACTGCCGAGAAGGCGATGATCAAATAGAGATCCGAGAGGAGAACAAAAATGTCGACCAATGGAATCACAACTTGGGCCGTCGACCTCAAGGATGTCGGCGCCATCTATCCCTTCCAGGGATGGGAGGTCGTCATGGTCATCTTGGGGTTCGTCTTCTGGATCGGCTGGCACATCATCCAGACGCGCCAGGAGAATGCGGAAATCGCCGACGATATGACCGCCGACCGGAGCGGCGACGAAACCAGGGCGTCGATTGACCGCTACTACTAGACGCGAGAACAACAAGGCCCGTTAAGGCGTTGGAGCCTTAACGGGCCGACCGAGCTCTGAAGTCGAGGCGCCGGCGTTCATCCACCGGCGCCTCATCTTTTGTCTAGCAGTCGAGCGTGTTGGCGCGCTCCCACGGCGTGAGCTGGCGGGAAAAGTCGTCCCACTCCCGGTTCTTGAGCTTGACGTAGGAGTCGACGAACTCGTCCCCGATCTCGCGGCGGAGCAGCTCCGACTTTGCCGTGAGCCTCAGCGCATCGAGAAGGTTGAGTGGGAGCTTCTTGGTATCGGCTGGAGCCTTGTGGCCTTCGGCATACATGTTGATGTCGAGCGGCTTGCCGGGATCGATGCCCTTTGCAATTCCCTCGAGACCAGCGACGATGAGCGCGGCCGGCAGGAGGTAGGGGTTGGTGGCGCCGTCGGCCAATCGGAACTCAAAGCGTCCGCTGCCCGGGATGCGGATCATGTGCGTGCGGTTGTTGCCGGCATAGGTCACCGTGTTGGGCGACCAGGTCGCACCCGATAGGGTGACCGGCGCGTTGATGCGCTTATAGGAATTGACCGTGGGATTGGTGATCGAGCATAGCTCCTGTGCTGCGTTCATCACCCCGCCGATGAAATTATAGGCCATGCGCGACAGGCCCATCTTGTCATTGCCGTCCTCGAACAGGTTCTTGCCGTCCTTCCACAGCGAGACATGGACATGGCAGCCGCTGCCGGTGAGATTGGCGAAGGGTTTCGGCATGAAGGTCGCGCGCAAGCCATGCTTCTCGGCGATGGCCTTGACCATGTATTTGAAGAACGCCATCCGGTCGGCAGTGACAAGGCAATCGTCGTAGAGCCAGTTCATTTCGAACTGGCCGTTGGCGTCTTCGTGATCGTTCTGGTAGGGGCCCCAGCCGAGTTCGAGCATCGAGTCGCAGATCTCGCTGATCACGTCGTAGCG
This sequence comes from uncultured Alphaproteobacteria bacterium, assembly GCA_963742355.1. GTDB lineage: Bacteria > Pseudomonadota > Alphaproteobacteria > Rhizobiales > Methyloligellaceae > Methyloceanibacter. The sequence goes on from CAVULQ010000015.1 coordinate 84,521, forward strand.
GCGCATCAGCGCCGACTGGTCGTAACATGGCTTCGATTGAGTGTCGGCCGCGTCGCTGATTGCCGAGCCGTCGGGGCTCACCAGGAAATATTCGCACTCGACGCCGGTCTTCAACTGGTAGCCGGCTTTAGCCGCCTTCTCCTTCACCTTCTTCAGGATGTTGCGCGGCGCCTGGTCGACCAGCTTGCCGTTCATATAGGGGTCCGCTGCGAGCCAGCCGACCTCGCGTTTCCACGGGAGCTGGATCAGGCTCGCAGGATCGGGGATGGCAAGCACATCGGGATCGGCAGGCGTCATGTCGAGCCAGCTCGCGAAGCCTGCGAAGCCCGCGCCCTCCTTCGCCATGTCGCCGATGGCCGCCGCCGGAGCGAGTTTTGCTCGGAGCGTGCCGAACAGATCGACATAGGAGATTAGGAAATATTTGATCCCGCGTTCGCGGGCCTCTTGTGCAAGATCGACCGCCATGTGACTCCCCTTTTCGTTACTTCACTCCCGGGATCCAATCGGTGCCGGCGAGCGGCACCTTCGCCATGGCTGCCGCCTCCACGGTGAGCGCGACCAGGTCTTCGGGCTCAAGATTATGCACGTGGCTCTTGCCGCAGGCGCGCGCGATGGTCTGCGCCTCTAGCGTGAGCACGGTGAGATAATTGGCAAGCCGCCGCCCGGCGAGATCGGGATCGAGCCGCGCCGCGAGCACAGGGTCCTGCGTGGTGATGCCTGCGGGGTCGCGGCCCTCGTGCCAATCGTCATAGCAGCCGGCCGTCGTTCCGATCGCGCGATACTCGGTTTCGAGCGAGGGATCGTTGTCGCCGAGCGCGATAAGCGCCGCCGTGCCGATCGAGACGGCATCGGCGCCCAGTGCGAGAGCCTTGGCCACGTCGGCGCCATTCCTGACGCCGCCCGAGACGATGAGCTGGACCTTGCGGTGCATGCCGAGATCCTGGAGCGCCTGCACGGCCGGCCTGATGGCGCCCAAGATCGGCAGGCCGACATGCTCGATGAACACCTCTTGCGTCGCCGCCGTGCCGCCTTGCATGCCGTCGAGCACAATAACGTCGGCGCCGGCTTTCACCGAGAGCGCCGTGTCGTAGTAGGGCCGCGAGGCACCGATCTTGATGTAGATCGGCTTCTGCCAGTCGGTGATCTCGCGAAGCTCCTCGATCTTGATCTCGAGATCGTCGGGGCCGGTCCAATCGGGATGGCGGCAGGCCGAGCGCTGGTCGATACCCTTGGGCAGGGTTCGCATCTCTGCTACCCGGTCGGAGATCTTCTGGCCTAGCAGCATGCCGCCGCCACCCGGCTTGGCGCCCTGGCCGATGACGATCTCGATCGCGTCGCAGCGGCGAAGATCATCCGGATTCATGCCGTAGCGCGAGGGGAGGAGCTGATAGACGAGAACGTTGGAATGGCCGCGCTCCTCCTCGGTCATGCCGCCGTCCCCGGTCGTGGTCGAGGTGCCGACCTTGGTCGCGCCGCGCCCGAGGGCCTCTTTGGCCTGCGCCGACAGCGAGCCGAAGCTCATGCCGGCGATGGTGATCGGGATCCTGATATGGATGGGCTTCTCGGCGAAGCGGGTGCCGAGCCAGACGTCGGTGCCGCATTTCTCGCGATAGCCCTCGAGCGGATAGCGGCTCATCGAGGCGCCGAGGAACAAGAGATCGTCGAAATGCGGCACCCTCCGCTTCGCGCCGAATCCTCTGATGTCGTAGATGCCGCTCGCCGCTGCGCGCCGGATCTCCGACAGCGAGAAGTCGTCGAAGGTTGCCGATGGGCGAGGGGAGGTCCGAGGCGTTGCGTCCATCAGTAGGCCCCCGCGTGGTCGACGTGAAAATTATAGAGCTTGCGGGCAGAGCCGTAGCGCCTGAACTCCGAGACGTCGACCTCCCCGTTCATTCCGGCGCGCTCCAGCACCTCATGCAGCGCCTGCTTGTGCTTGTCTTCCATCGGCTTCTCGATGCAGTCGGCGCCGAGGCTCTTGACGCTGCCGCGCACGAAGAGCCGCGCCTCGTAGATCGAATCGCCGAGCGCGTCCCCTGCATCGCCGAACACGACGAGATTGCCGGCCTGCGCCATGAACGCACTCATATGCCCGACCGAGCCCTTGACCACGATATCGATGCCCTTCATCGAGATGCCGCAGCGCGACGACGCATTGCCGTCGATGCGCAACACCCCGCCGCGGCCCGTTGCGCCCGCCGACTGGCTCGCATCGCCCGTGACATGCACGAAGCCCGACATCATGTTTTCGGCGACGCCGGTGCCGGCGCTGCCATTGATCAGCACGGTCGCGTGCTTGTTCATGCCGGCGCAGTAATAGCCGACAGGACCGTTGATCTCGACGGTGATTGGTGCGTCGAGTCCCGCGGCGATGGCATGGCGTCCGGCCGGATTGTCGATGATCCAGTGCCGCTCGTTGGTATCCTGCCTGAGCCCATGCAGCGCCGCGTTCAGCGTGCGCAAGGGTGTCGTGGCGAGATCGACTTCGGGCATCGCTCTAGCGTTCCCAGAAATAGACCGTGGCCGGCTCTGGCTCCCAGACGCGCGCCTGCTCGATGCCGGGAAGGCCGGCAAGCGCGCGATATTCCGAACCGAACGCCACATAGCGGTCGGTCTCTGCCATGATCGCCGGCTTGCAGGCGATGCCGTCACGGAGCACGCCGAAGCCGTTCTCGGTGCCGACCACGAAAGTATAGAAGCCGTCGAGATCATCGAGGCCCACTTTCAGCGCCTCGCCGAGCGAAAGCCCCTCGCGCATGCGCCAGGTGAGATAGCCGGCGGCGACCTCGGTGTCGTTCTCCGTCTCGAAGGAAAGCCCCTCGCGCACCAGGATGCGGCGGAGATTGTTGTGGTTGGAGAGCGAGCCGTTATGGACGAGGCACTGATCTGAGCCCGTCGAGTAGGGATGCGCGCCGTCGGTAGTCACCGCCAATTCGGTGGCCATCCGCGTGTGGCCAATGGCGTGCGTGCCCTTCATCGCGCCGAGCCCGAAGCGCTCTGCCACTTTCTCGGGGCGCCCGACCTCCTTGAATAGAGCCATGCGCTTGCCGCGTCCGACCACATCGATGGCAGGTGCATGCTGCGTCAGCCATTCTGCGAGTTTCGTCACCGAGTGATCGTCGATGCCGACCACGGCATGGGTGTCGTACAGGGTGACATCGGCGTCGGCGAAGGCGCGAGAGATGTGGTCCGTTGTGTTCGCCATCGCCTCGGCGGAGGGCCCGCGGAGCGTGAACTTGGTCTCGCCGCTGCGCCCCTCGCCATAGACCGCGAACCCCGCGCTATCGGGCCCGCGGTCGGAGAGTGTGGCAAGCATGGTCTCGGTCAAGCTGCCGAGTTGAGGCTCGAGCGATGGGTCTTTAAGGAAGAGGCCGACAATGCCGCACATGAGTGGAAAGCTCCAGGTAATGGGGCCTTCACCATGCTACGGCCGCGCGCCGCTCGTCAACCCGCATGAAATAAAATTTCCTGGGGGTAAAGTACCAAGAGGTCGCTAGCTCCGCGGATAGATGATGATCGAGAGATAGGTCATCGGCCGTTCGACCAACTCTTCTGGGCCATGCGGCGCGCCGGAATCGAAGAACAGCGCGTCCCCCGGCGACATGGGATAGAGCTTGTCGGCGTGGCGGTAAACCACTTTCCCCGTGAGCATGTAGATGAACTCGACCCCGTCATGCTGGAACAGCGCATAGGGCTCGGCGTCCTCGCTCAGCGTGATGAGGTAAGGCTCGACCACGATGTCGCCTGAGAGCGAATGGCCGAGCAGCTCGTAGCGATGGCCGGCCTTCGTGCCGCGCCGCTCGATCAGGACGCCCTGGCCGGCGCGGACATAGGAGCAGTCGCGACGCTCCTCGAAATCGGCGAAGAAGCTTGTCATGGGAACGTTGAGCGCCCGCGCGAGCGCCTGAAGCGTCGAGAGAGAGGGCGAGGTTCCGCCATTCTCGATCTTCGACAGCATGCCAGGCGATAGTCCGGCCTCCGTGGCGAGCTCGGTTGCCGTCAGCTGAAGTCGTTGGCGGAGCACTCTGACCCTCCGCCCGATCGAGACTTCAAGCTTAAGCTCGCCGGCGGTTGGCGCGTTCGAGCCCGTTACGTAGGGCCGTTCAGCGCTCGCCGCGGCTGCATCGCTGCCGGGAGCGCGCCCCCGCTGCCTTGCCCGCGTGCGTGCCTGCAACGTCTTTGAAGAAAGTCTCGTTGTCGCCATGGCGGTCTCCGCGGGCCGCCCCTACAGCGGCTTCAATAGCCAAATTAGCACGATCCCCCAGCCATTCACCACGATCACCCGCTCTGCCGCGTCTTGCTCGGCGGCTCGCCGAAGGCGCGCCTATAGGCGCGGGCAAACTGGCTCGACGATGCAAAGCCGGTGGCAAGTGCCACGTCGAGCACGGGCAGGGTGGTCTCGCGCAGGAGCTGGCGCGCCCGCTCGAGCCGCAAAAAGCGGTAGTGGCCGTGGATGCCGCGGCCGATATGGTGCCGGAAGAGGCGCTCGAGCTGGCGGAGCGAGATGCCTGCTTCCTCGGCGAGAGCCGTGCGCGGGCGCGGCGTCTCGAGGCTCGTTTCCATGCTGCGAAGCACGCCGATCAGCTTCTCGTCGGCGACGCCGAGCCGATAACGCAGGTCCATGCGCTGCGGCCCCATGCCCTCGCGGATGTGGGTATGCAGAAACCAATCGCCGACCGAAGCCGCGAGCTGGCGCCCGTGGTCGCGCTCGATCAGCGCCACCATCATGTCGAGCGCCGAGATGCCGCCAGAGCAGGTGATGCGGTTAGAGTCGATCTCGAACAGGGAGGGCACGACCTCGATTTCGGGGAAGGCCTCGCGGAAGGCCGGCAGATGCTCCCAATGAAGCGTCGCGCGGCGTCCTTCGAGCAGGCCTGCTTTGGCGAGGATGTAGGGTCCGCCTGAGATGCCGCCGATGGTGACGCCCTTGCGCGCCAGACGCCGGAGCCACGCGAACACACCTCTATCCTCGAAGGTCGCGGGATTGCCGCCGGCGCAGACAAAGACCATGTCGGCCGCCCGATCGCTGTCGGTACCGCAATCGGGGATGATGGCGACGCCGTTGGAGGCCGCAACCGGCTTCGCCTGGGGCGCTGCGTGCCACCAGCGATAGAGTTCTTTGCCGGCGATGAGATTGGCAGCGCGGAGCGGCTCGATCGCCGCGGTGTAAGACATCAGCGCGAAGCCGGGCACCAGCAGGAAGCCGACTGTCTGGGGTGAAACATGCTCCTTGGCCATGTCGCAAAATGTCAAGCAAGCGTCGTGGAATGTCAATCAGCCTGGAAGGCCCGGCGCAAGATGGCGCCATGCGGTATTCGGTTGGAAGCCTTCTCGCCAATGCCCTCACCGGCAACAAAGGCTGGAAGCCGCTCTGGCGCGAGCCCGAACCCAAGCCTGCCTATGACGTGGTGATCGTCGGCGGCGGTGGACATGGCCTTGCCACCGCATACTACCTCGCCAAGGAGCATGGCATCACCAATGTCGCCGTGGTCGAGAAGTCCTATCTCGGCTCGGGCAATGTCGGGCGCAACACGACGATCGTTCGCTCGAATTACCTGCTCCCCGGCAATCTCCCCTTCTACGAATGGTCGATGAAGCTCTGGGAAGGACTCGAGCAGGACTTCAACTACAACGCCATGGTGAGCCAGAGGGGCGTGCTCAACGTCTTCCACTCAGACCCCCAGCGTGACGCCTATGCGCGGCGCGGCAATGCGATGCGGCTGCACGGCGTCGATGCCGAGTTGCTCGACCGCGACCAGGTCAAGGAGCTCGTCCCCTTCGTCGATTTCGACAGTGCCCGTTTCCCCATCCGCGGCGGCCTGTTGCAGCCACGCGGTGGCACCGTGCGCCATGATGCGGTGGCCTGGGGCTATGTCCGCGGCGCTGACTCCCGCGGCGTCGACATCATCCAGAACTGCGCCGCGACCGGCTTCCGCATCGAGAATGGGCGCATCGTCGGCGTCGAGACCGAGAAGGGCTTCATCGCGGCGAAGAAGGTCGCGCTCTCTTGCGCCGGCAACTCGACGCGGGTCGCCTCGCTCGCCGGCTTGAGGCTTCCCATCGAGAGCCATGCCGTCCAGGCTTTCGTCACTGAAGGCGTGAAGCCCGTGATCGACATCGTGATGACCTTCGGCGCTGGACATTTCTATGTGAGCCAATCGGACAAAGGCGGGCTCGTCTTCGGCGGCGACATCGAGGGCTACAATTCCTACGCCCAGCGCGGCAATCTCCCGGTCATCGAGGATGTGTGCGAAGGCGGCATGGCGCTGATGCCGGTGATCGGGCGCTTGCGCATCCTACGCTCCTGGGGCGGCCTCCTCGACATGACCATGGACGGCTCGCCGATCATTGATTTCACCTCGGTCAAGGGGCTCTATCTCAATGCCGGCTGGTGCTACGGCGGCTTCAAGGCGACGCCCGCCGCTGGCTGGTGCTTCGCCCACCTGATCGCCAAGGACGAGCCGCATCCTCTCGCCACCGCCTTCCGTCTCGATCGCTTCGCGGAAGGCCGCGTGATCGACGAGAAGGGCATGGGCGCCCAGCCCAATCTCCATTGAAGGCCGGCCCATGCGCATCAAATGTCCTTATTGCGGTGAGCGGGCTCTCGAGGAGTTCACCTATCGCGGCGACGCCACGGTTACGCGCCCGTCGAGCCTGGATCCGAGCGCAGAGCAAGCCTGGGTCGACTACGTCTATTTCCGCGACAATCCAGCGGGTCTCCACCGCGAGCATTGGCATCACAGCCAAGGCTGCCATGCCTGGCTCGTGGTGACCCGCGATATGACCACGCACGAGATCACGGCCGTCGAGTTTGCGAGCAAAGAGGCCTAGAGCATGGCGCCGGCCTCGTTCCAACCCAATCGCATCGGTGCCGGCGGCCTCATCGATCGCACCCGCACGTTGTCTTTCACCTTCGACGGCGAGGAACTCGCTGGCCATCCCGGCGACACGCTTGCCTCGGCGCTGCTTGCGAACGGCGTGCGCCTCGTCGGGCGCTCGTTCAAATATCATCGCCCGCGCGGCATCCTCACGGCGGGCTCAGAGGAGCCGAATGCGCTCGTCGAGCTCAGATCTGGTGCGCGGCGCGAGCCCAATACCCGCGCCACCACCATCGAGCTCTATGATGGCCTCGACGCGACGAGCCAGAATCGCTGGCCGTCGCTCAAGCTCGACCTGCTCGCGGTAAACCAGCTTTTCGCCCCGATCTTCGGCGCGGGCTTCTACTACAAGACCTTCATGTGGCCGGCCTCGTTCTGGGAGAAGCTCTATGAGCCGACCATTCGCCGCGCCGCAGGGCTCGGCCGTGCCGCGACGGTTGCCGACCCTGACCATTACGAGAAGGCGAATGCTTTCTGCGACGTGCTGGTCATCGGCGGAGGTGCCGCGGGGCTCTCGGCGGCACTTGCTGCCGCGCGGTCCGGCGCGCGTGTGATCTTATGCGATGAGGATTTCCGTTTGGGCGGCCGCGTCCTCGCCGAGCGCGGCGAGATCGATGGGCGTCCCGCGCTCGAATGGGTGACGGCTGCCAAGACCGAGCTCGATAGCCTGCCCGACTGCCACATCATGCGGCGGACCACGGTCGTTGGCGTCTATGATGGCGGGACTTATGCCGCGGTCGAGCGGGTCAATGACCACGTGTCGGTGCCGCTTGAGCATGAGCCGCGCTTGCGGCTCTGGCGCATCGTGGCGAAGCACGCCGTGCTCGCTGCCGGCGCCATCGAGCGGCCGATCGTGTTCGGCGACAACGACCGCCCTGGCGTCATGCTGGCCGGCGCCGTGCGCGCCTATGTCAATCGCTTCGGCGTCGCTCCCGGAAAGCGCGCCGTCGTCTTTGCTGGGAGCGACGAGGCCTTCCGCACCGCGCTCGATCTTGCCGATGCCGGCGTCGAGGTCGCAGCACTCCTCGATGCGCGGCGTGGCGGCTCGGCTCACGCTCGCAAAGCGGCAGAGCAATCGCGAGCGCGCTATCTCGACGGTGCCGCAATCCACCGCGTGCATGGACGGCAAGCTGTCAAGGGCGTCGAGATTAAGCGCGCCGATGGCGGGACGGAGCGCATCGACTGCGATCTCATCGCCGTGTCAGGCGGGTGGAACCCGACCATCCATCTCACCACTCATCTCAACGGCAAGCCGGTGTGGAGCGAGGAACTCTCCGCGCTCCTGCCCGGCAAGCTTCCGCCGGGTATGAGCGTCGTGGGCGCGGCTGCTGGCGATTTCGGGCTCGGCTCAAGTCTTGCGAGCGGACAAAAAGCCGGCGCCGAGGCCGCCGCGTCATGCGGCTTCACCGTTCCGCCGCGCTCGGCTCCCAATGCGAAGGAGGAAGTGCTGGCGGCAAGTCCGGTCTGGCAGGTGGCTGATAGCCGGGGCAAGGCCTTCGTCGACTTTCAGAACGACGTCGCCGTCTCCGACGTGAAGCTTGCCGTGCGCGAAGGCTTTCGCATCCCCGAGCACCTCAAGCGCTACACCACGCTCGGCATGGCGACGGACCAGGGCAAGACCGCGGGCTTAAGCGGCTCCGCCGTGCTCGCCAATGTCACCGGACGCTATATCGGGGCCGTGGGAACCACGACCTTCCGCCCGCCTTACACCCCCGTCGCCATCTCCGCCTTTGCCGGGCACCACCGCAGCCAGGATTTCCGCCCCGCACGGCTCGCACCCTCGCATCAATGGGCCAAGGAGCAGGGTGCGGTCTTCGTCGAGACCGGGCCTTGGCTCCGCGCTCTCTATTATCCGAAGCCGGGGGAGGAGCCGCAAGCCGCCGTCAACCGCGAGGTGGCAAATGTGCGCGAACAGGTCGGCATCTGCGATGTCTCCACTCTCGGCAAGATCGACGTGCAAGGGAGCGACGCCGGGGTCTTCCTCGATCGCGTCTATGCCAACACCTTCTCGACGCTCCCCGTCGGCAAAGCGCGCTACGGTTTGATGCTGCGCGAGGACGGCTTCGTACTAGACGACGGCACGACCGCGCGTCTCCGCGACGATCATTATTTTATGACCACCACCACGGTAAACGCGGTCAAGGTCATGCAGCATCTCGAGTTCTGCCAGCAATGCCTCTGGCCAGAGCTCGACGTGCAGATGGTGTCGGTGACCGAGCAATGGGCGCAGTTTGCCGTCGCGGGTCCCCAGGCGCGCGAGGTGCTGCAGAAGGTGGTCGACCCCGAGCACAATATCTCGAACGAAGCCCTCCCTTATCTTGCCGTCGGCGAGGTAAGCGTGTGCGGCGGGACGCCGGCACGACTCTTCCGCCTCTCCTTCTCCGGAGAGCTTGCCTACGAGATCGCAGTCCCCGCGCGCTTCGGCGATTCACTGGTGCGCGCCATCATGGATGCCGGCGCATCGTTCGGCATCGCGCCCTACGGCACTGAGGCGCTTGGCGTGCTCCGCATCGAGAAGGGCCATCCCGCGGGCGGTGAGCTGAACGGGCAGACCACCGCGCACGATCTCGGCATGGGCAAGATGCTCTCAACCAAGAAGGATTTCATCGGCCGCTTCATGGCCACGCGCCCTGTTCTGACCGACCCCGCGCGGGCCACGCTCGTCGGACTGAAGCCGGTCGAGCCGGGAGCACGCATTCGCGCGGGCTCCCATATCCTGCCGCAGGGAGCCGAAGCCACCGCCGCCAATGATCAGGGCTATGTCACCTCGATCGCCTATTCGCCCTCGCGCGGTCATTGGCTTGGCCTGGGTCTCCTCGCGCGCGGACCCGAGCGCCACGGCGAGATCGTACGCGTCTACGATCCCTTGCGCGGCGGCGACCTGCTCGCCGAGGTTTGCCCGCCCTGCTTCATCGATCAAGAGGGGGCGCGTCTCCGTGTCTAGCCCGCTTCAAGCCAAGTCGGCGCTTGCCGGCGTCGCCGTCCCCGGTCGCTATGGCCGAAGCTATGGCGAGCCCGGTATCGTCATCAGCGAGCGCATTGGGCTCGGCCTCGCCACCGTCGCCGCGCGTAAGGGCAAGACCGATGCCTTGAACCAGGCTGTGGCGAGCGCTTACGGCGTCGAACTGCCGACAAGCTCGCGCGTCGCTCAAGGATCTCAAGTGAGCTTCGTCGGCTACGGCCCCGGCCAATGGCTTGCCGTCTCGGAGAGCCTCGCCAATGGGGCGCTCGCGCGCGACCTCTCCGCGAAACTTGCAGGGCTTGCCTCGATATCGGATCAGAGCGGCGGCAGGACCCTGCTTAGGTTGAGCGGGCCCCATGCGCGCGATGTCCTCGCCAAGGGCCTGCCCATCGATCTCGACCCGCGCGCCTTTCCGCTCGGCAGCGCGGCGACGAGCGCGATCTCGCATATGGGCGTGCAGCTCTGGCAGCTCGACGATACGCGAAGCTACGACCTTGCCATCTTCCGCAGCGTTTCCGAAAGCTTTTGGAGCTGGCTGTCAGCCTCTGCGGCAGAGTTCGGCTACGTGGTCGAGGCCGCCAGCAGCCGATAGCGATTAGCTCGCCTTCTTCTTCGGCACTTTCTTGCCCTTCTTGCGGGCTTCCGACAGGCCGATGGCGATCGCCTGCTTGCGGCTCGTCACGGTCTTGCCGCTTCGCCCGCTCTTGAGCTGGCCGCGCTTTTCTTTATGCAACGCGCGCTTGACGTCCTTGGAGGTTGACTTGGAATATTTGCGTGCCATGGGGAAACTCCTCTTGAATGCGACGGAAGAAACGTCGCGCATCGAGAGGAGTTCCTGACCGAGGCTATGGGCGGCAACTGCTGCACCTTCACCGCGACGGTTCGCATCACTCCCGCGAAGGCGCGCACCGCACCAAGTCAAGACATCATTGTCAGAGGGGAGGAGAAGCCTTAGGCCCTGCGCGACCGGGCAATCGATTTGATGCGCCCTCTGGGCCTACCGGAAACCTCGCCGATTTTGCGGTCCTGGATCTCGACGAAAGTGCGTGCCGGCGCGTCGCCGTCAAGTCCGCCGAGCTCGGTCGCCGGGACTTTCCGGTTGGAGGTCTGTGAACCGTCCTCATAGACAACGTCGAACAGCACGAAGCCGTTCGGTTGCGGTTGCTGTCGCCTCGCCATGCCGTCGAATTCCTCTTGCTAGGCGTCGCTCGGACCCTTGCCGGGATCGGCCGGCTCGCCGCGTGCCGCCTTGCGCTTGGCCGTCTCCTCTTCGAGACGCTTCTGCTTTTCCTGCTTCTTCTGCGCTTTGGCTCGGTTACGGTCGGCGCGCTGCTGATTGTAGTTGGGCTTGAAGGCCATCTCTTATCCTTCCTCTTGTAGAGGTCAGGTCTGCTTCGATCTCCGGGGCTTGGGACGTCGCACCGGGGGAGGGGTGGTCGCCATGGCACTCCGGTCGGCCGCCTCCTTGGCGAGACGAAGCTCGCGAAGCCGCGCCGTCTTCAGCGACAGTGCTTCGCTCTCGCGCTCCTGCTCGAGCTTGAAGTCGGACTCGCGCTTCTTGGTCTGGTTGAGAAGCGCCTCGGCATTGCGCCGCGCGGCTGACACGCCGGACGTGGGCTTGCTCATCGATGTCCTCCTCCTGAATGGCGAGAGACTTGGCCGCGCTTGGTGGTCGGTGCCGCCAGCATGGGGATTTCGGAAATATGCGGGGTGCGCGTCCTCGGAGCTTCGGAACCATGCGGGGTGCGGGTCCGCGGAGCTTCCGAACTATGCGGGGTACGCGTCCTGGAAGCATCGGAACTATGCAGGGTGCGATTCCCGCCGTGCCGTCGACCCTTTGGGGCCTGCGCCGGCCGTCCGCGCCTCGGTGTCTCCGGCGCGGTCTCTGACGGCGTCTCGACGAGACGATGGTCCACCGCGGTCACCTTGCGCTGCATCAACTGCTCGATGGCCTTCAGATATGGCCGCTCGCTTTGATCGCAGAATGACAGAGCGGCACCTCCAGCACCGGCGCGCGCTGTTCGGCCGATGCGGTGCACATAGCTCTCCGGCTCGTTTGGCAGCTCGTAATTGATAACGTGAGAGATGTTGGGCACGTCGATGCCGCGCGCCGCGATATCGGTCGCGACCAGAACCCGCACCTTGCCTTTGCGGAAGTCGTCGAGAGCGCGCACCCGCGCGTTCTGCGCCTTGTTGCCGTGCAGCGCGTCGACCGGGACGCCGGTCTGCTTCAACTGTTTGCACACGCGGTCGGCGCCGCGCTTGGTGCGGGTGAACACAAGCACGCGGTCAAACGCGGGATCGGCGAGAAGCTGGTCGAGCAGCGTCCGCTTGTCCTTGGCGCCGACGAAGTAGACGCGCTGCTCGATGCGGTCCACGGCGACGGTCTTCGGCGACACGTCGATCCGCACGGGGTCGTGGAGAACGTCGTTGGCGAGCTTGGCGATGGCCGGCGGCATGGTCGCCGAGAACAGCAGCGTCTGGCGCTTGCTGCGGCAGGCGGCGACGATCTTCCGCACGTCACGGATGAAGCCCATGTCGAGCATGCGGTCGGCCTCGTCGAGCACGAGGATCGAGACCTTGTCGAGCCTGATATGGCGCTGGGTGCAAAGGTCGAGCAAACGCCCCGGCGTGGCGATCAGAATGTCGACGCCGGCTTTCAGCGCCTTGACCTGGTGATGCTGGTTGACGCCGCCGAAGATGACCGCCGAGGTCAGCGGCAGCTTCCGCCCGTAAGCGGTGAAGCGCTCGCCGATCTGGCGGGCAAGCTCGCGCGTCGGCGCGAGGATCAACGCTCGCGGCGACCCGGGAGAACGCTGCGCGTGCTCGAGCGAGAGGCGATGCAGGATGGGAAGGGCGAAGGCGGCAGTTTTGCCCGTCCCCGTCTGGGCGATGCCGAGCAAATCGCGGCCCTCGGTGAGGAGGGGGATGGCTTGCGCCTGAATCGGCGTCGGCTTGAGATAGTTCTCGGCCTTCAACGCAAGCTGCAAGGGGTCGGCAAGGCCGAGACCCTCGAAAGAAGATGATGTCACTACGTATCCTTATATGCCCCGGCCCACCTGACGCATGACATGCGTGGTTCGAAGCGGGGGCGTTACGCCTCACCCCACGCGCTATCTGAGGGCAGACGAAGAAGAGAGGAATTGTCTCGGGATGAGGCGCCGCAAGAGCGGCAGCTACGCGCGATCGCGAGCAATCGATGTAGCCGGAACATGGAGGCGCCGCGCCGCTATGTCAAGCAAAGATGCGCCGACGAAGGTTAAGCAGCAAGGAATCTCAAGGGTTTCGCCGCCCGCAGCGAGGAACTGCCAGGAAAACTTACCTACCCGGCTTTCCGTCTGCGCAAGGGATAGCGCGCGCTATCGTACAACGCGCGGATGCCGAAGCCGTCGAATCGCTCCTCGTTAACTTCGAGCGTACTGCCGAGCAGCAGCTCGGGCGGCAGCACCTCCACGGCATATTTGATTGCCTCGGCGGCACTCTTGAAGCGCGTATAGCGCATCGGCCGCTTGCCGGTCTTGCTCGAGCTTGCGTAAAGCTCAGCGGGAGCTTTGTAATTGAACGCGCTCACCCCGCTATTAAAGCATGGAGCGCCGGGTCAAGGCCAGCCTCGGGCGGCGCTGCGGGAGCCGAGGGCGGCGAATAGGCTAATGCTTCTTGCGCGGAAGGGTTGTCGGTTCCGCCAATCGTTGTCAGTCTGGCCGTCCGACAAAGCGCGAGCTCGTTCTGTCCGTAGGGTCGTTTAATGCCGCATGTGCCTCCTCTCGTTTCGACCCTTGCAATCGGTCTCGGGCTCGCCTTCAGCCTCGGTGTGCTGGCGCACCGGCTCAAGCTCCCGCCGCTCGTGGGCTATCTGATTGCCGGCATCCTTATCGGCCCGTTCACGCCGGGCTACGTTGCCGACCAGAACATCGCCAACCAGCTGGCCGAGGTCGGCGTCATTCTGCTGATGTTCGGCGTCGGGCTCCATTTCTCGCTCGAGGACCTTCTATCGGTACGCGCCATCGCTCTTCCGGGCGCGCTCGCCCAGGCCCTTGTCGCCACACCCCTCGGCATAGCGGTCGGCTGGTGGCTCGACTGGACTCTCGGCGGCGGCCTTGTCTTTGGCGTGGCCCTCTCGGTCGCGAGCACGGTCGTGCTGCTTCGCCTCCTGCAAGAGCGGCGCCTGGTCGAGACGGAGCGCGGCCGCATCACCGTTGGTTGGCTGGTGGTGCAGGACCTCGCCATGGTCATCGTGCTCGTGCTGTTGCCGGGACTCGCGGGCCTGTTTCGCGGCGCGGGCGTCGAGCCCGATCTCGCCGAGGTGCTGCTCGAGGTTGGCATCGTTCTTGCCAAGTTCGCCGTCTTCGTTGCGGTCATGCTTCTGATCGGCAAGAAGCTGATCCCGGCAATCCTGCATCATGTCGCCCATACCGGCAGCCGCGAGCTGTTCCGCCTTGCCGTGCTCGCCATCGCGCTTTGCGTGGCCTACGTGGCGGCGGCTCTGTTCGGCATCTCGCTTGCGCTCGGTTCCTTCTTTGCCGGCATGACGCTGAGCGAGTCGCGGCTCTCCCAGCAGGCGGCGACTGAATCGCTTCCCTTGCGCGACGCCTTCGCCGTGCTGTTCTTCGTCTCGGTCGGGATGCTGTTCAACCCTGCCATCGTGGTCGAGGCGCCGTTGGCGCTGCTCGCCACCGTTCTCATCATCCTCATCGCCAAGTCGATCGCCGCCTATCTCGTCGTTCGCCTCTATGACCATTCCTCCGCCACGGCACTGATCATCGCTGCTTCTCTCGCCCAGATCGGCGAGTTCTCCTTCATCTTGGCGGGGCTCGGCTTAAGCCTGAAGCTTCTTCCCGAGGAGGGGCGCGATCTCATCCTCGCGGGGGCCATCATCACCATCCTGATCAATCCTCTGTTGTTCGCCGGCCTCGACGTGATCCTCGCTCGGCGCGAAAAGCCCGAAGCGGCTGAGAAGTTGGATGTAGAGCAAGAGGCGGCGCGCGCGCCGGTCAGGCCCACGACCCTCAAGGACCATGTGGTGCTGATCGGCCATGGACGGGTGGGCAGCTTCATCAGCGGCGTTTTGCGCGAGCGCTCGACCCCGCTCTTCGTCATCGAGGACGACGACGACATGGTGGACGATCTGAAGGCTGAAGGGGTCGAGGCGCTGTCCGGCAATGCTGCCGACCCTCAAATCCTCGCCGCGGCCAATCTCGGCAGGGCGCGTTGCCTGCTCGTCGCCATCCCCGACGCCTTCGAGGGCGGTCAGGTGGTGCAGCAGGCGCGCGCCATTAGCGCCGAGCTGCCCATCATCGCCCGCGCCCATTCGGAAGCCGAGATCGAGCACCTGCTAAAGCATGGCGCAAGTCTCGTAATCATGGGCGAGCACGAGATCGCCAAGGCGATGATCGACAACATCAGTCAGGTCGGCTCGACGACCGCACCTACAGCATCGACTTGATGTCGGCCGAGAAGGTCGGATAGGCGAAGATGAAGTCGCGGATCTCGCTCGCCTTGATCCCATGCTTCATGGCGAGCCCGAAGATGTTGATCAGCTCCTCGCCGGCATGACCGACGAAATGGGCGCCGACGACCGTATCACTTTCCTCATCGACGATGATCTTCGACCATGCGACCGTTTCGGCAAATTGCCGCGTCGAGAACCAATATTCCATGTCGTTGACCTGGACGCGCGTCTTCAGCCCCTTCTCCTTGGCCTTGGCCTCTGACAGGCCGACGGTGGCAAGCGCGGGCACGGTATAGACGGCGGTCGGAAGGCTGGAATAATCCGGCTTGTACTTAGGCCCATCGACGATATTACGTCCCACCAGCCGCCCCTCATAGGTTGCGATCGGCGAAAGCTGCGGCGCTCCCGACAGCACATCGCCGCAAAGATAGACCGACGGGTTGGAGGTCGAGCGCATGGTCGCATCGACCGCGACGCGGAAGCCCTCATGAGCGACGTTTCCCGCCTCGAGATCGAGCTCAGCCACATTGGCAATGCGGCCGGCGCCGTTCACCACCCGGTCACTCTTGACGCTCATCTCCTTGCCGCCGACCTCGAACACGGTGCGCAGGCGCTTGTTCGTCTTTTCCACGCGTTTCACCTTGACGCCGGTATGGATGTCGATGCCGATCCGCTCACTCTCCTTCCGCACTTGCTCCACTGCGTCTGAGTTGAGCGCGGGCAAGAGCTGCGGCAGCACTTCGAGGATGGTCACCTTGGCGCCGGCGCGCGCATAGACATGGCCGAACTCGAGCGCAATCACCCCGCCGCCGATGAACACCACGCTGTCCGGCAGCTTGCGCTCGCTCAGCACTTCGTCTGAAGTGATCATCAGCTCCGCGCCCAGGATGGGTAGGGGTCTCGGCGTAGAGCCTGTTGCAATCACGATGGTCTTCGCCTCGAGTGTCCTCCCGCCCGCTTCGACTGTGTTGGCGTCCTTGAACTTTGCCGGTGCGCGGATCAGCTCGACGCCACGACCTTGCAGTGTCTCTTCGAGGGAATCCGGAATGCCCTCGATCATCTCCTTCTCGCGGTCGATCAGCGCCGCCCAGTCGAGCTTGGGCTTGCCCACTTTGATGCGATGGACGTGGGCTTGGCCGATCTCGTGCAAAGCATGCGCCGCGGCGACGAGCACTTTCTTCGGCGTGCAGCCGCGATTGGGGCACGTGCCACCGAGGTCGCGCTCCTCGATCATGGCGACCTTCAAGCCCGCTTTTCGCGTCGGCACGGTGACGCCGAACGCGGCATTACCTCCGCCGATGATCACCACGTCATAGGCTTCACCTGCCATCTTGCTCGCCTCTCAATATCTCAGCGCGCCGATTGTCGGGGCAGGGGAGGGGGAAAAGCCAAACACAAAGGGGAGAGGCGGCGTGAAAGCGACGTGATGGGGCGGCAGGCTATCGCGAACAAGAGCCGGCATTGCGCGTTGCCCTTGATGTGACCCGTCCACTCACCATATGCGCGCGCGAAGGAGATTGAAAGCCGATGACCAGTCGCGTTGAGATTTTCCCGCCGGGCACGAAGATCCCGGGCGAGAGCGCCATAGAGTTCCTGGGCGGGCTCACGTCCCGCATGAGCCACGAGGAGCGGCTCGAACAGGTTCACTGGCTCGCCGGCCTGATGGACGACCGCTACGTCGTACCTGGCACGCGGGTTCGCTTCGGTTGGGACTCGATCCTTGGCCTCTTCCCCGGTCTCGGCGATGCCCTGACCAGCGTCATCTCGCTGCTGATCGTGCATCACGCCTGGCAGATAGGGGCATCGCCTTTCACGCTCGCGCGCATGATCGGCAACGTCGCCGCCGATTTCCTGCTCGGCTCGATTCCCTTCGTCGGTGATCTTTTCGATGTTGCTTTCAAGGCAAATCGGAGAAACGCGCGGCTGCTCGAGCAGCATCTTAAGCGTCAGAACAATAAAGCGAAACGTCGCTTCGGGAACTAGTATCGGACGAGTCGCGTTCTTGCCGGTATCATCAGTCTCGACGGGATACTGACCATGCGCAAGACTGCTGTGATTTCAGCGCTCTCTCTCGTTTCCTCCTGCGTCGCCGTTGCCGCCTTCGGCCCGGCCCCGCTCACGGCCGCGTTCGCCGCCGAGGAAGCCAAGACCGACATGGTCGGGCCGTGGGAGATCGAGGCCACGTTTAAGGGCGACAAGTTCGACCGCTGCTCGATCACCCGCAAGCTCGACGATGACATCGTTGCGAGCTTCGTGAAGACCGGCGATGGATTGACGCTCGAGCTCTCCTCGCCGAATTGGAAGCTCGACCGTGGCAAGCTTTATCCCGTGAAGATGACGCTCGGGCCGACGAGCTTCGACGAGCAGGTCGCCGCCGAAGCGAGTTCCGTCTCTGTCGACGTCAAGGACGAGAAATTCACCTCCGCGCTCCGCAGCGCGAGTGCGCTCAATGTCGTCGGCGCCGGCGCCACCATTCGCGTTCCGCTCGACAAGAGCACCGCCGCGTTCGATCGGCTCGATCAATGCGTGACCAAGAACGAGAGGGCGGTCGAAACAAACCCTTTTGTGGCGCCGGTACGTCGGCCGTGAAGGCAGGCGTGCCGGAGGGCAAAACCCAAGGGTGCACCGAGACGACGTCGGCTGACGGAGCCAAGTCCACTGGGCAGACCCAAGTGGTCGAGGATTCCAAGACTGTCGATGAGGCGAAGCCGGTCAAGCCGGTCAAATCCACGACCGCTCGATCACGCCTTCGACGGTCTTGGTTTGGAAAGGCTGATCTTCTGTCGGTCCTTGGCCGATGAAGGCCTTGATCGTAGCCCGGTAACGGAAAACGTAGCCGCCCGTATCGGTCTCCTCGCTCCAAACATCTGTCATGGTCTCTGACCTTGCCCTGAAGCCTTGGTCCGGCCGCTCGAAGATCGTGGTTGAGGAGGTGAAGCCTTTGAGCGACAGAGGCTCACCGATCACCATCTCGAAATTTTCCTCGGCGACCTGATCGACCCACAGCCCCTGGAGCGGGCCGCCATATTGGTACTTGCCGCTGTCGAACACCTTCCGCGTCAGCATGCCGGGCTTGCCGTTGATGGTCTCTGGGGAGGCCTTGCGCGTCGTTTCTGCCGGTCGTGCCTCGGCGAGTATGGGCAGATAATCGTCGGGATTGACGTAGATTCCGGCCGACTTCTTTGGCAGTAGGGCCTCGGCCTTCTTGTCTTCCTTCCGCGCTCCGCGCCCCGGCAGGGTAATCGCGCTCGCAGCTCCTCCCTCGCTTTCGCCCGTATGCAGCGTGACGATCACCGCTTCCGGCGACTCCCACAAGGTCGGATAGAAGGAGGGCGACAGCGCGAGCCTGATGCGCCAGCCCTTCTTGAAGCTGTGACCCATCATGTTGAGGGTCACGCGAAACGTGAAGACCTCCCCTGACGCGACGCGCTCGGGCGAAGCGAGGTCGCCGCCGCGATCGGCGAGGTTGCAGAAGCGATAGCACACGAGATGCGAGGCTCCCGTTCTGGGGCTCACCTCGTTCAGCCTGATGGCGAGAGCGGCGATCGGCCTATCCGCAGACAGAGTGAGCGTCACGACGGGCGCGCCGAACACGTCGAGATCCTCGCGCAGAGGATCGCTGTCGAAATAGAGTGACTGCTTGTCGAACGGCGCTTGATTGCCGGGGAGATCGTCATTGCCGCATTCGCCCCATGAGCTCGTCTCCAGCATCTCGGTGTCGAGCACCGGCTTGCCCGAGCTCTTCAGCGTCGCGTGGGATGAGGGCTTCTTGCCCAGCCGCTTGTTCGGCCGGAGATAGAGCACCGTCTCCTTCACCCGCTGTTGCCAGAAGCCGTCCTCGGCCACCCATTTCCCGGCTTCGTCGTCGCAGGTCGACTTGCTCGGCTCCTTAGAGGCGCCGAGCCACACCGGAAGCTGCGGCCATTGCCCTTCGGGCGGCGGTGTCTTCCCCTTGAGCCATCGGTCCCACCAATAGACGAGGATGTAGTTCAGCCAATCGACGCGCGGCCCCGGATAACCGTTGAACGGATATTTGTGGCCCCAGGCACCGATCAGTCCGGCAACGGGTTTGCCGAGCTCGGTAAGCCCGGTGACCACATGTTCCACCGGGTTCTTGTAGCCGTCCTGCCAGCCCGACATGATGAAGACCGGCACGCCGACATCGCCATAATCGCCGCGCACGGCCGTCGCGCTCCAATAATCGTCGCGCGCCTGATGCCCGGCCCATTGCTTGAACCAGAAATCGGCGTTGTCGATGCGTTCCTTCCACATCTCCTTCCACGCATCGCCGACAACGGCGGGATCGGGCGGTTGCGCGATCCAGCCCCACATCGAGGATGGCCAGCTGATGTTGTCGAACATCATCGCGCCGCCCATGTAGTGGACGTCGTCGTTGTAGCGATCATCCGAGCCATCGCAGACGACGACCGCCTTGAGCGCTGGCGGCCGGTCCTTGCGCGCGGCGAGCATCAGCGAGTTGATGGCGCTCCACGATTTCCCCATCATGCCGACATTGCCGTCGCACGCGGGGTGCGAAGCGATCTGATTGATCACCTGGATGCAGGAGAGAAGCTCCTCCTCGCTATACTCGTCGGTGAGCACGCCTTCCGAGTCGCCGGAGCCCGGCAAGTCCACGCGGAAGCAGAGATAGTCGTTATAGGCAAACCAGGGATACATCTTGGCGTCGCCGATCATGGTGCCGTCGCGCCGCTGATAAGGATTGAACTCGACGATGGCTGGGCATTTGATGCCCGCCTTCGCGGTCTCGGCGTTGTACCAGAAATGTCCTGCGAGCCTGATCGGCTCCTTGTCGGGAAAAGTCACCTCGAAGAACGCGTTCTCGGGGTCGGGAACCTTGTCGCGCACCTTGAGGAAGGCATGCTCATCAGCCTCGGCAGCCTGCGTGAGCGGGCCGAGGCTGGGTAATGCAAGCGCGAACGGAAACGCGGCGCCAAGCTTGAGCGCGGCGCGGCGTGACAGATAGGGGGTCTTGGGGGAGGACGTGGGCGATCCGCGGGCTTAGGAGAGGGGGAGCGAACTATGCCACCTCGCCCGTAAGCCCCGCCAGCTTCTTGGGGGGTGTGTCCACGATCAAAATCATCGAGCAAAAGTCGTTAATCGCTCGCGGGCAACGACCGCTCAAGCTTGAACTGGCAGCGCGATATGCCGGCGGACTTCGGCAATCAGACTGCCGGGATCGATCCGCTTTGCGATGAAGGCCGCGGCTTGGCCCCGGCCGATCAAGTCTCTGTTGATCGCGTGCTCGAGGCCCCTTTCGAGCGGCTTCGCGGTATAGACGACGACGGGAATGTGCTGCGTCGAACGTGTGCTTTTGATGCGGCTGAGCAGGTAATTGCCGCTCCCCTTCGCCATGTCGTAATTGGTGACGATGAGATCGGGCTGGCTCTTGAGCGCGATCAGAAATCCTTCCATGCCGTTCGAGCCTCTGATGACCTCGACCGGATATTTCTGCAATCCCTGCGTCAGGACCTTCAGCCTCTCCGGATCGTCGTCGACCAGAAGAATACGCGGGTGGCTCGTCTGCTGCACGACGGGCTCGGCCTTGGGGTCCGACCGCGTGTTCCTCAGAAGCTCGAAGATGAGCGGCTCGAGGTCGTTCCAGGTGTCCTCGCTCTTATGGACATAGTAGGCGTGAAGGTCCTTGCAGCGCTGGATCGCTTCGTCGTCTGACCGCCCGGTCAGCACGATGACCGGGACCGGAGCGAATTTCCGATCCGACAGCCGCTCCATCACCCTGAAGCCCTCGACGTCGGGCAGATTGAGGTCGAGGATGAGGAGATCCGGTTTCGCCTTGCCGACCTTGAGCACCGCCTTGAGTCCGTCATAGGCGGTTTCCACCCGCATGCCGAGATGCCGGCACCTGAGCTCGAGATATTCCACGATGATCGGATCGTCGTCGGCGATGACGACGGACTTTCCCGCGAGGCTCGGCCTGCTATGCGCCGCCGACAACGTACTGCTGTCCGGCTGCTTTTGACGAACTGCTTGGGGATGAAGCCGATCGGACACGGGTGTTCGCTCTGGATTGGCGTTGGGTTAGCCGCGTCCGAGCATATGAGGCAAATCCTAACGGGTTCCTTAGAGGAGCGTTAACTAAGCGCTAGTCTTTGCCAGAGCATCAGACTCGTCGTCGGTGAACACGCGGCTTCGCGTCAGGAAGCGCACCCCTTCCGGCGCCTCGAGCGAGAAGCCAGAGCCGCGGCCCGGCACCACGTCGATGATGAGTTGGGTATGCTTCCAATAGTCGAACTGGTCGGCATCCATATAGACCGGACAGCCGCCAATCTCGCCGAGATAGACGTCGTTGCCGCCGACGCGGAACTCGCCCTTCGGGTAGCACATCGGCGCCGAGCCATCGCAGCAGCCGCCGGACTGGTGGAACATCAGCGGTCCGTGCACGCGGCTCAGCCGCTCGATCAACTCGAGCGTCGCGTCGGTAGCGAGCACTCTCTCGACCATGCGGTCTCCTTCATCCCTCCCCTTTAAGGGGAGGGATGAAAAGAAAAACCGAGTGTCCCGGGCTAGAAGAAGCCGAGCGCCTTCGGGCTATAGCTCACCAGCACGTTCTTGGTCTGCTGGTAATGGTCGAGCATCATCTTGTGCGTCTCGCGCCCGATGCCCGACTTCTTGTAGCCGCCGAACGCCGCATGCGCCGGGTAGAGGTGGTAGCAATTGGTCCACACCCGCCCCGCCTGGATGCCGCGGCCCATGCGATAGGCGCAATTGATGTCGCGCGTCCAAACGCCGGAGCCGAGCCCGTATAGCGTGTCGTTGGCGATCGCCAGCGCCTCGTCCTCGTCGTCGAATGGCGTGACCGAAAGGACGGGCCCGAAAATCTCCTCCTGGAAGATCCGCATCTTGTTGTTGCCGGCGAATACCGTGGGCTCCATATAATAGCCCTCGGCCAGCTCGCCGTTGAGCTTGGCCCGTCCGCCGCCGGTGAGCAGCTCAGCGCCCTCCTTCTTGCCGATGTCGACATAAGAGAGGATCTTCTCGAGTTGGTCGTTGGAGGCCTGGGCCCCGATCATCGTGTCGGCCTCGAGCGGATTGCCCTGCTTGATCTTTTTTACCCGCGCGATCGCCTTCTCCATGAAGCGATCGTAGATCGAGCGCTGCACCAGGGCGCGCGACGGGCAGGTGCAGACCTCGCCCTGGTTCAGCGCGAACATGGCGAAACCTTCGAGCGCCTTGTCGAAGAAGTCGTCGTCCTTCGCCATCACGTCGGCGAAGAAGATGTTGGGCGACTTGCCGCCGAGCTCGAGCGTGACCGGGATCAGGTTCTCCGACGCATATTGCATGATGAGCCGGCCTGTCGTCGTCTCGCCGGTGAACGCCACCTTGGCGATGCGCTTGTTCTGGGCGAGAGGCTTGCCGGCCTCCACGCCAAAGCCGTTGACCACGTTCAGCACGCCGGGCGGCAGCAGGTCGCCGACCAAATCCATCATCACCATGATCGACATCGGCGTCTGCTCGGCCGGCTTGAGCACCACGCAGTTGCCGGCGGCGAGCGCTGGCGCAAGCTTCCACGTCGCCATCAGGATCGGGAAGTTCCACGGGATAATCTGGCCGACGACGCCGAGCGGCTCGTGATAATGATAGGCAATGGTCTCGTGATCGATCTCTGACAGCGTACCCTCCTGGGCGCGCACGCAAGCCGCGAAATAGCGGAAATGGTCGATGGCGAGTGGGATGTCGGCGAAGCTCGTCTCTCGGATGGGCTTGCCGTTGTCGATCGTCTCGACCGCCGCCAGCACCGACAAATTCTCCTGCATGCGGTCGGCGACCTTGTTGAGAATCTCGGCGCGCTTGGCGGGCGCCATATTGCCCCAGGCGTCCTTGGCCTTGTGCGCCGCATCGAGCGCAAGCTCGATGTCGGCCGCCTGCGAACGGGCGATCTGGCACACCGGCTTGCCGGTGATCGGGCTGATATTGTCGAAATACTGGCCGTCCACCGGCGCCACCCACTTGCCGCCGATGTAATTGTCGTAACGTGACCTGAGGGCCACGCGTGCATTCAGAGTCTCGATGACCTGATGAAGCATTGTTTTCTCCCTTGGACAAAAGCCGCTTTATGATTTTTCTGGGCCGATCCTGAGCCCCCACCTTGACCCTCGTCAAGGGGAACCTAAGAGTTGCGCTGTTAGGCGTGGGGTTGAAGGGGGAACGCGGTAGCCGGCAAGGCGTTCGGCCAATAAGTCAGCGGCTCTGGAGGAGGAGGATGGCAACTCAAAGAGGGGTAAACCCGGTGCTCGCCTTCGTGCTGGGGGCGGTGATGGTCGGCTTGATCGTGGCGGGCTACGTCTATTATCAGCGGACCCACCGCGACGTGCTGAGGATCGACGTTCCCGGCTTCCAAGGCGAGATCTCCAAGGACAAGGGCGTCGACATCCAAGTCGGCAAGGACCGCTAGTCTTGCCAGCGTGCCATTGGAGGTTCAGCCGAACGTGCCGAGAGCAATGGCCTTGAGCGCCGCAGTTCTCAAATGGAGAGAATGTAACTGAAGCGAACCTAGCGGTTGTGCTAGGGTCCGGCCCGCACGCAACCTGCCCGGTGCCTTCCTATGCGTCTTGTCGTGCTGTGGCTGCCGCTGTGCCTCCTCGCCATCCAACCGGCTCTTGCTCAAACCGCGAACGGCATCACCGAGGACGAGAACCGGCGGCTGCACCAGGCACTCCAGCCTTTCGTCGTGCCGCCGGACCTGCCCCATGTCGAGCTCGTCTCCGATGCTACGGTCGGTAATAACATCGATGACCGCGACGGCGATGGGCTGACTAACGAGGTTGAGAAGCGGCTCGGCACCGACCCTAATAACCCCGATACCGACGGCGACGGCCTTCTGGACGGCTGGGAGGTTCACGGCGTGAACGGCATCGATCTGCCGGGCAAGGGCGCCTCTCCCCTGCACAAGGATATCTTCGTCGAGATGGACTATATGCGCCGCGACAGCGCCGCTAACGGTCTCGGTCCGAACGACGCCGTCCTTGCCGCCATTGAGGAGATCTTCGTCAACGCGCCGGTGGCCAATCCCGACGGTCGTGACGGGATCAACCTCCATCTCGAGCTTGGCAGCGAAGTGCCTTACGACGAGGTCATCGACAGCGAGGACGAGTTTGCCACGATCAAAGCCGTGAACTTCGACGGGCGCCGCGCTCCCGTCTATCACTACATGATTTGGGGCAACCGCTATTGGGACGACGATTCAAGCGGATATTCGTTCGAAGTCCCGGGATCTGACTTCGTCGTCACGCTTGGCGGCTGGCACGACGGTAACGGTGGAACCGACGGCGAGAAGATCGGGACGTTCGCACACGAGCTCGGCCACAATCTCGGTCTGAAGCACGGGGGCTCGGACATCGTCAACTTCAAGCCGAACCATCTCAGCATCATGAACTATTTCTTCCAGATCGACGGCGTGTTGCGCGACGGCAAGCGCGTCTACGACTATCAGCGCTTTGCTCTGCCGGCGCTAAACGAACATAAGCTCCGCGAAGGCAAGGGGTTGGGCAGAAGCGCCAAGCTCCGCGGCTACACCACCGCCTATTGGTTGACCCATGACAAGGCTCAGCCTGTGCCGGGCGGGGGCGCTATCGATTGGGACCACAATGGTCGCATCGACTCGTCCCCCCGCCGCCGCGACATCAACGACGATGGAGAAATCGGCGAGCTGGCCGGCACGCCCAATGAATGGTCGATCCTCGTCTTTACCGGCGGCACGATTGGGAAGAGGCAAGACGTCACCACGCTGTTGAATGTGGCGCGGTCGCAATACCGGCGGATGACCGGTCCCGAGCTGTCGCCGGACATGCAGCGCAAGATCACCCAGAGCGTCGCCCAGCCTTAAGGGATGAGCACGGCGGCGCCGGTCAGCTCGCCTTCACGCAGGCGCTGGAGCGCCTCGTTGGCCGAAGTGAGCGGCATCGGTACGACCGTAGTCTTGACCGGTACCTTGGGGGCGAGCGCGAGAAACTCGCGCGCATCCTCCCGCGTCAGATTGGCGACCGAGCGGACGACGCGCTCTTCCCACAGGATCTCGTAAGGGAAGCTCGGAATGTCGCTCATGTGGATGCCGCCGCACACCACCACGCCACCTTTGCGCACGGCTCGAAGCGCCGCCGGCACGAGCGCGCCGACAGGGGCGAAGATGATGGCGGCATCGAGCGGCTCGGGCGGCATCTCGTCGGAGCCACCGACCCACACAGCCCCAAGCTCGCGTGCAAACTCTTGTGCCTTGGCATCGCCGGCCCTCGTGAAGGCATAGACCTCGCGCCCCTCGTGGCGCGCGACCTGCGCCACGATATGGGCGGCTGCGCCGAAGCCATAAATGCCGAGGCGCTTGCCCGGTCCTGCGAGCTTGAGCGAGCGGTAGCCGATCAGCCCGGCGCAAAGGAGCGGCGCGGCCTCCGCGTCGCTATAGCCATCGGGGATCGGAAACACGTAGCGCGCGTCCGCCACCGTGTATTGGGCATAGCCGCCGTCGATCTGGCAGCCGGTGAAGAGCGGGTGATCGCAGAGATTCTCAGCTCCCTCGCGGCAGTAAGAGCAGGTGCCGTCGGTGTAGCCGAGCCACGGCACGCCCACGCGCTCGCCTGTGTACGAAACCCTCGACGCCCTCTCCAAGCGCCTCGACATGGCCCACGATCTCATGGCCGAGCACAAGCGGAAGCTTCGGATGCTGAAGCTCGCCGTCGAGGACATGGAGATCGGTGCGGCACACCCCGCACGCCGCGACCTTGATCAGCACCTGATGCGGCCCTGGCACGGGCACCGGCAATTCCGCCGCGCGAAGCGGTTGCCCCGCCTTGTCGAGCACCATCGCTTGCATCGTTTGCGCAGGCATAACCTAGCCCGCGGCCTTGGCGGCTTCGAGACGCTGCGCGCGCTCTTGCAAGGTATCCTCGAGGCGCTTCAGCCAGCTCATGTCCTCGCCGCGGCCCTCGCGCATCTCGCGGATCAGCTTAAGATTACGTGCCGTCGTTTCGAGTTCCCACGAAGCGCGGGCGACGGAAAGCGCCTCGCCGAGCTTTTCCTCGGCATCATCTTCATCGCGCGCGAGCACGGCAAGCTCGAGCAGCGTTGCGTGGTCCCAATAATCCGGCGCACGCGCCGCCTTGCGCGCGGCCGAATAGCGCACCACGGGCAGGATCTCAGCCTGGCGCGGGTCGGGCTTCGGCATCATCTCCATCAGCGTCACCGCGTTGATCCCGGGATAGGCGTCGCGCCAATCGGCCTCGAAGCCGGCGAGATAGGCATCGATGGCGTTTCTTAGCAGGGCGCGGGCTTCCGGCAGGCCCTCCTTCTTGGCGAGGTCCCAGCGGTCCTTATAGATGCGCCCGAGCAGGGCGTTGGTCTCGCTCGACGGTCCGAACTCGGCGATCACCTCGGTCAGCACCTTCTCCGCGTCTTGGAAGCGGCCCTCGCGATTGAGGGCGAAGCCGAGCTGCTCGCGCATCATCTTGGCGCGCTTGAGCGGCAGCGGCATGCGCTCATAGAGATCGATCATCGCCTTGTGCGCCTTCACGTCGCGCAGCGAGAGAAAGAGATCGACCACGACGCCCGACTCGACCTCGAGCAGATTGGCGAGCGCCGGCTCTCCCGCGATGGCTTGCACGGCGTCGCCGCCCTGCTTCACCGCCGCGCGCAAGCGATCCTTGTATTTCTTTGAGTAGTCGTATTGCGAGCGGAAGGAATCGGTCTTGCTGTGGTCGACCTCGACGCGCGGCATATCCTCGATGAGCTGGAAGATCGGACTGTCGTCGTACGGGTTGCCGCGCGCGGTGATGAGTTGCTGGGCGATGGCCGCGATGGTGGTCTCCGGCGCGACCGGCTCGCCCATGCCGTCGGTCTTGTAGGAAATGCCGCGCACGAGAGCGATGTCGAACGGCAGTACCGTGCCCTCGCCGAACACGATCACCGTCGAGCGCGGCCGCATCGCGTGGCGGATGCCGAGCTCGTAGAACACATTGGGATTGG
The DNA here is from genome assembly GCA_963742355.1 of uncultured Alphaproteobacteria bacterium. Lineage (GTDB taxonomy): Bacteria > Pseudomonadota > Alphaproteobacteria > Rhizobiales > Methyloligellaceae > Methyloceanibacter. The sequence goes on from CAVULQ010000015.1 coordinate 111,798, forward strand.
CGCCGGTGATGTCGGCCACGGCGTAGTGGCAGAGCATCAGCCGCTCGAACATCGGTTTGTGGATCGTGCCGCCGATCTTCTCCTCGTCGGCGCGGATCGGCTCGAGCCCGGCGCTGGCGACCGCCGGTGCGATGACCTTCTCGTAGACGGCGTCGAAATTGGTCACACGGCCAGCCGCGTCGAGCTTCTTACCGAACGGCATCAGCACGAAGCAGAGCGGCGCGAGCGGTTCAGCCTCGTCCAAGAGCTACTCCCTTCAAACCGGTTGTTCCGTCACTGATTCATGTTGCTGGTGATCGCGGCCTGGACGGCGGCATCGGGCTTACCGAGCCATTTCTGGTTCGCGCCGGTGACGAGCAAGCCCCAAGCCTGCTTGCCCGCCGGCGCGAACAGCACGTGGAGCTGGTTGTCGCCGCAATCATGCGCCTTGCACACCCAGCCGAGCGTATAAGCCTGGGCGCCGACCGTCACCGTCTTTGACGGCGAGGATGGTCCGTCGAAGGTCTTGGCGTATTTGCTTACCCAGGCGGGCACGGATTCGCCGGCGATCATCGCCTTCCAGGCGGCAAGATAGGCCGGCTGCTTCAAGAGATCGAAGAGATAGGGGCCGTCGTCATGGACGCATGAGCCACGGGCGCAGCGAGGAGCAGCACGGCAAGAACGACACGTCTGATGATCATCGTGACCTCCATGACAAGTCCCCGCGCGTTCATTCTACTCTGCCGGCGTCCTTGCAGCCTATGGTCCTCCCATAAGTGCCAAGACTCACGTTGGCCTGCTTGTCGGGGGCCACGAGAGCGTGGATCGTGCCGGCGGCGAAGCAATAATAGCGCGCAGCAAGCAGGGTTTGGTCGCGGCCCGACCTGAAGCGCGCTGAGCGCGAGATCATGTCCATTTTCGCCCGCGCCGAGTTGGCGATCGCGCGCGCGTTCTCTATGGCCGATGCGGGCGTCGAAGGATCTGCCGCACCGAGGGCGGCGTCGATGCCTTCAACGCTCAGGCTCCTGAGGACGAGGCAGCTCTCGCCCGCGACATAGTCCTTATAGGCGTCTGAGCCCGCGATCGGCGCGAGAAGGCTCTCTTGCGCCTCGACCAGCCGATCCGCTGCCTCGGTCAAATCCTTGTTGGCTGCACCACCGAGAATGGTCACGACCTCATCGCGATAGGCGAGCCATGCCTCCGGCGCGATCTCGCTTGGCGCGGCACCGGAGGCAAACATGACGATGTCGCAGGCCTCGAGGTTCTTGAAGGCGAGCGCCGGCCCTGACCAAGGGATCACGGCGAGCGCGGCGAGGCCGGCGCGGAGCGCTCTCACTCCAACTCTTCGCGGAGCCGCTCGAGCAGCGCCGAGCGGTGCACAGCTGGCTGCAATTGGTAGCGGTAATAGCCGACCATGTCCTTGACGCGCTGGAATTGAAGCGGCGTGAACTGCTTCATGCAGGCATCGTCGGAGTAGTCCATATAGTTCTCTACGGGATTGGAGCGGGTTTCGTTCTCGCAACTGGATTTCTGTCCGAGCGGACAGCCCGCCGCGGAGTTGGCCTCGTAGGCGGTGTCGGAGATTTCATCGCCCGGGTCGTTGCATCCGTTCTCGAACGTATGGAACAGGCCGCACCAATGGCCGATCTCGTGCACCGCCGTCATGCCGAGATTGTAAGGAGAGTCTTGATGCGAGTCCGGCAGCGACATCTGGTTGATGACGACGCCGTCCATCACCGGATAGGCCCCGAGATACCAGGGGAAGGTCGCCCAACCGAGCAGCCCGTCAGGCAGGTCCGCCGTGTAGAAATTGAGCGAGCGGTCGGTTCCCTTGCCGAGCTCGGCTTTCATCGTCGCCTCCTCAGGCGTCGAGATGCCGACGCGATACCATTTGGCATTCTTAGTGCGATCGACGCCGACCATCTGGAACTCGAGCAGGGCCGGTTCATAGACCTGATTGAGCAGCGCGATCTGCGCCTCGAGCTGATGATCCGGCAGGTTACCCGCCGCCCCGTCATGGATGATGTGGAAATGGACGGGAACGACCGTCTTGGTGTTGAAATCGATATTGTTGCTGCGGAGCGCCGAGCGCACGCGCTGCGTCCGTCTGATGTCGTAGAGCGTCGGCAGCGGCGTCCCGCAGCGCCGTCCGCTCGACACGAAGGCCTTGCGGTTCGCGTATTCGGTGCCCCCGACCTTGATCGGCGCATCGTCGTCGGCGGCGAGGGCACCCAGCCTCGTCACCGTGCTCGCGAGCGCCGCGCAGACTGCGCACGTCATGAAGTCGCGCCGGTTCATTGCCGTCCTTTCCTATCGACGATTGTTGAGGGAGAGGCGTTCTGCGTTCCGGACGAGAGCGGACGGCAAGGCGTACTGCTTGTGGTCATGGCTTCCGCCGGCAACGCTGACATTTCGGCCGGGGAGCCTATCGCGAAACCGCCGAGGCGTCACGTTAAAGGGCGGCAATCTCTCCCATCGGGGAGAGAGGGCGTCCTAGGCTAGTGCCTGACGAGCGGCCAGCCCTGGAGACTCGGGCGGAGCACCGTGACGGGCGTCTCAGGTGCAGCCTCATAGGCGCCGGAGGGCTTTGGCGTCGCCTCGCCGATCAGCAGTCTCTGCGGCACGAGCGATGACGCCGACCAGAGTGCCGCAAAGGAGAGGCGGCCGAACCTCACCCTATCTGACGTCGCCTCGTCGAACAAAGCGAGCGCGTTCCGCTTGTCGGCGTCCCGGCGCATGGCATCTCCCGTCCAACACATGGCATCGCCATAGGTCGCCTGCTCATGGGCGTCGAGCAAACGGGGATTGCGCGCCCAGCGAATGAGCTCGCACGCTTGCTCCCGCGGGGCCAACTCAGTGAGGCTCGCGAACAGCTCGCGCAGTTCCTCCGCCGGCTCGAGCTTGGCGAGGATCGCTTTCGCGCGCACGCCGGCGCCGATCAGCTCGTCCTTCATGGAAACGAGCGCTTTCGCCGGACCCGAGCTCGCCGAGCGCAGGATCAGGGTGACGGCAAGAGGCGTCGAGTCGTGGTCCTTGGCGCGCTCGATGAAGCGCGACACCATCTCGATGTGCCGATTGATCTCGGCCTGTCTGAAATCCCTCGCAACTTCCGAACCGGCCACAATGCGCATATTCCCCCTCGCATTTTTGTGGAAGTGGCTTGCCGGGCAGACGCTAGTGGCGCTTGGCCGTGGCCTGCTATGAATAACAACAACAGGGTTAAGGAAGGCTTGATCGAAGCCCTTTTTCGATACGCCAAACGCTTCAGGCCTCTGCCGTGATGGCCGTTGTGGCCACGGCTTCCTTTGGTTGAGCCCGGGCAGAAATCCCCATTTTGCAAGCCCCGGGCGCTCGCGCCCCGAATCCGAACGCCGGACCTCAGACTTGGTTCACGCTACTGCCATGTTTTTTCGTGGGGTCTTAGTCTATCGCCCAGGTCACATGGTCGGAACCAAAGCGGGCCCAATGGGTTTACGGGGCGGTGCTGGCGCTGCTCTCCTCGTCATAAAGTCGGTCAGCGCCGGTATCATTGTGCGGGAGTATGAGAAGCCCGGCCTGACCCCCGTAGACCGGGCTTCTTCTTTGCGCGCGCTGGCGCCTGTCGGCGGCCATCCCTGACCCTGTGCCCATGCCCAAGGCGGCTCTCACCCCAGAAGCGGCACAAATTTTTTTGCACAATGACAGCCAAGGAGGGGCGCCAGAGAGGAGAGGGCGCATGGTGGCTTGGCGTTGAAACTCGCCCGGCGGCGCAAGGCCTGCCGCTCCTCCTACGGGCGGCGACAGCAATTTGCATGCGGCGTGGTACCGCATTTCACCGCCAGCATCTTTCCCCAATCCGGAGCTAGGCCATTGCCCGCAAATAGCTCCACGGTCGGCCCCCATGCGCCTCTTCGCTGCGCTCGTCCTTCTTCTCGTCTCGGTAACCGCCTCCGAGGCCGCCCCCAACGTCGTCGTCATCATGACCGACGACCAGGAGGACACAGGCTCGATGGCCTATATGCCGAAGCTGCACGCGCTCATCACCGAGCAGGGGCTCACCTTCACCAACAGCTTCGTCAACCTGCCGCTTTGCGCGCCCAGCCGCGCCTCCTTCTTCACCGGGCTCTCTGCTCACAATACCGGCATCAAGGCCAACAACCCCGTCGATGGGGGCGGTTGGGAGGCCTTCAAGGGCAGGGAGGCTAACGCGCTGCCGGTCTGGCTCGACCGCGCCGGCTACAAGACGGCTATGCTCGGCAAATATGTTAACCGCTATGGCCAGCAGAGCAGTTGGGGGGCGCTCCTCGCCTGGGCCGGCAATCTCGTCAATGTCGAGTTCAAGGGCGCGACGATCGGCAACCCGCGCGACTGGGTGCCCCCGGGATGGGACCTTTGGTACGCCTTCACCGGAACGCGAGCCCGCTATTTCGACTATGCCGTCAATGAGAACGGCACGGTCTTGAGCTTTGGCCACCGGGCCGAGGACTATTCGACCGACGTCTTGAAGGAGCGCGCCGTGCGCTTCATCGCCGAGGAGAGGGACAAACCTGAGCCCTTCTTCCTCTATATCGCAACGAAGGCGGTGCACGTGCAAGGTGAGCGCGCAATTCCCGCGTCGCAATACGCGGGCGCCTTACAGGACGTGAAGCTTCCTATTGGTGAGAAAGGAGCGCCCATCCACGGCGTCCCGAAGTCTCGATTGGCGAAGGATTATCGCGCCGAGCTTCAGTCCCTGCAATCGGTCGACGATCTCGTCGAGGCGGTGGTCGATGCGCTGAAGCAGGCCGGCAAGCTCGACAACACTCTTATCGTCTACACCTCCGACAACGGCTTCCTCTATGGCCAGCACCGGCTGATTGGAAAGTCGGCCGCCTATGAGGAGTCGATCAAGGTCCCCCTCGTCATGCGCGGTCCCGGCATCCCAAAAGGCGAAACGCGCGCCGCTCTCGTGAACAATCTCGATGTGGTCGCGACCGTCGCCGAGCTCGCCGGGGCCTCGCCGGGTTATGCGCTCGACGGCCGGTCGCTCACCCCGCTTTTCGCCGACGCAGAGGCACCCTGGCGGAGCGCTCTCCTCATCGAAAGCCCGGTCAGCCACTTCCAGAAGCCGCGCAGCCGCTTCACCGCAGTGCGCACCGCGACGCGGAAATATGTGAGATATGACAGCGGCTTCGAGCAGCTCTTCGACCTCTCTGCCGACCCGCATGAGCTCAAGAACGCGGCGGGCGAAGCGCGTTACGCGGGCGACCTCGCATCGCTTAGAAGCCTCGATCAAGCCCTTAAGAGCTGCACCGGCGAGACCTGCTTCCTGCCCTGAATCCCACGCCCGCTACGAGACGGTTGGTGTTGGCGCGAAGCAGGCCTAAATATGCGCTCATGACCGAACATCTCACCAAAGATCACGTGCTCGAGGCCCTTAAGCGCGTCAAGGGCCCCGACCTTCGCGACGATATTGTCTCGCTCGGCCTCGTTTCCGAGGTCGTGATTCACAAGGGCAAGGTCTATTTCGCCATCTCCATTGATCCGGCGCGGGCAAAGGAGCTCGAAGCCCTGCGCGAAGCCGCCGAGAAGGCGGTGTCCGAGGTGCCGGGAGTTAAAGGCGTTGCCGTGACCCTGACCGCCGACCATGCACCGGATGCTCCGCGAAGCTCGGGCGGGAATGGTGGAGGCGCCGCCGCATCTCCCTCATTCGCTCGGCCAGGGGCCGCGCGCGATGCTCGCCATCGCCCGGGCGGTCTGCCGGGTGTGGCCAACATCATCGCCGTCGCGTCGGGCAAAGGCGGCGTCGGCAAGTCGACCACTGCCGTCAATTTCGCCCTCGCGCTGCAGGAGCTCGGGCTGAAGGTCGGCGTGCTCGACGCCGACATCTACGGGCCCTCGATGCCGCGCCTGCTCGGGCTCAAGGGTCAGCCGCAACAGGTCGCCGACAACAAGCTTAAGCCCATGGAGGCCTACGGGCTGAAAGTGATGTCGATGGGCTTCCTCGTCGATGAAGAGGCGCCGATGATCTGGCGCGGCCCGATGGTGATGTCGGCGTTGTCGCAGATGCTGAAGGACGTCGCCTGGGGCGAGCTCGACGTGCTCGTCGTCGACATGCCGCCGGGCACCGGCGATGCCCAGCTCACCATGGCGCAGCAAGTGCCGCTCGCCGGCGCCGTCATCGTCTCCACCCCGCAGGATCTCGCTCTGATCGACGCGCGCAAGGGTCTGGCGATGTTCCGCAAGGTGAACGTGCCGGTGCTCGGTATCGTCGAGAACATGAGCACCTTCGTCTGCCCGCATTGCGGTGAGCGCTCCGACATTTTCGGTCACGGCGGCGCGCGGGCCGATGCGGCACGGCTCGGTGTTCCGTTCTTGGGCGAGGTGCCGCTGACGCTCGGGATCCGCGAGACCTCCGATGCCGGACGTCCCGTGGTGGCGACCGATCCGAGCTCTTCGTCTGCTGTCGCCTTTCGCGAGATCGCCGCGCGCGCCGTCGCCGAGCTAGAGCGCTCCAAGGGCGGCGCACGTGCTGCGCCGCAGATCGTGGTCGAGAGCTAGAGCGTTGTACAAGGGCGGCCGACTCAGCTAACTCGATTGAGGCGTGAGAGGAGTGCATCGACCAAGGCTCGCCATCCGCCCCCGTGAGAAAACGCGATCGACCAAATCTTCCTATTTTCGCGATTGGCGCTGGCGCCGTTCATCTGATCGCACTTGCCATCCTCCTGCCGCTTCTGATCACCCTACCGGGCCCCGGCAGAAATACGCGGCCTAAACCCGTCAATGTCGAAGTTGATCTCGGCTCTCCGGCCTCGCCCAAGCCGATCGTGCCCGATGTCTCCTCGATGGCCGCGCATGACGAGACCGCGGCGCTCCCATCCGGATCCGAGGCCGGGGGCGAAACCCTTAATCCGCTTGCCGGTGTCGGCCCCGACGCCGCGCCGTCCTCTCAAGATGAGCACGAGGCGGCGCCGGCACGCGTTGAGCCGGCCGCAAGCACGCCAGCACGGAAATTGAAGGCGAAGGTTCAGGCGAAAGTCGCCAAGCCTGCCGCGAAGCCGGTGCGGGCGGCCCCGCACAGAAAAACTTTGTTCGCGTGGGGCCCCAGGCCGTTTCTTGGCGGAAGCACGGCGCGCTCCAAGGCGCAGGGTCCCTCGTGGAGCGCTCTCCTCAACTCCGCGCCTTCGGCCGCTGACGCGAGGCGATAGAGCGAGGCTGATGCATCGGCCCGAGCCCCGCGTCGCAAACCCGGGAATGCAGGGAAATCAGGCGGCGCTACTTCGCGTCTTGAGCTGCGTGACTTTGTCGGTGTTGGACTTTGAGGGCTGCTCCGCCGCGCCCGGATAGCCGTAGAGGAAGCCCTGCACTTGCGGGCAGCCGAACTCGCGTAGCATCGCCGCTTGCTCTTCCGTCTCGACCCCCTCCGCCGTGATGGTGACGTCGAGCGACTTCCCCAGTGCGATGATGGTCTTGACGATGGCCCGCATCGCCGGATCGCGCGTCATGTTGCGGATGAACTGTCGGTCGATCTTGATCTTGGAGAAGGGGAAGCGGGCGAGATAGCTCAAGCTCGAATAGCCGGTGCCGAAATCGTCCATGGCGATGGCGACCCCGAGCTCACGCAAGCGGTTGAGCTTGCTCAGCACCTCCTCGGTATCGTTGATGAGGAGGCTCTCGGTGATCTCGATCTCGAGTCGCGCAGGGTCGAGCCCCGTCTCCTTCAGGACTTGCGCGACGGTTTCGGCGATGTCGCCGTCGCGGAACTGCGCGGGCGACAGATTGACGGCGACGGTCAGCGGCTCGGACCAAGTCACGGCATCGCTGCAGGCGCGCCGGAGCACCCATTCGCCGATCGGCACGATCAGACCGGTGTCCTCGGCGACCGAGATGAAATGGCCCGGCGCGATCTTGCCGTGCAGGGGATGATGCCAGCGGATCAGCGCCTCCGAGCCGCATTGTCGCTCGGTGGCGAGGTCGTATTGCGGCTGGTAGACCACGTCGAACTCGTTGCGCCCAAGCGCAAGCCTGAGCTCATGCTCGACCAGGCGGCGGCGCTGCAGCGCCTTGTCCATGCTCGGCTCGAAGAAGCACATGCGCTGCCCGCCGTCGCCCTTGGCGCGCGCGAGAGCAATGGCCGCATGACGGAGCACCGTGGTTGCCTTGTCGCCGTCGGCGGGGGCCAATGCGACGCCGACGCTGGTCGTGCACAGGAGGTCCTTGTCGCCGACCTGGAACGGCCGGCGCAAAGCGGCGACCAGGCGGTTCATGAACGCCATGACATCGCTAAGATTGGTGATGTCGACGAGCGCAATGGCGAATTCATCGCCGCTCAATCGGGCAAGGAGGTCGCGGTCGCGCAGGCTGAGCTTGATGCGCGCGCCGATCTCACGCAGCACCTGGTCGCCGCCGGCATGGTCTGCCGCATCGTTGATTTCCTTGAACTTGTCGATGTCGAGGCAGAGCACCGCGATCTGCGTCCGGTCGCGCGTCATGCGCACCATGGCCTCGCCGAGTCCCTCGAGAAACGCGCGGCGGTTGGCGAGACCGGTGAGCGCATCGTGACTCTCGAGATACCGCACCTGTTCCTCGGCTTCCTTGCGCTCCTGGCTGCGCATCCAAGCGAAGGCGGCAGGCGTGGCGATGCCGACCCCGAGCAGGAGCAGGGTGACGGCGGCGATAATGCCGAAATAGTCGGACAACACGTTCGCCTGGTCGCTCTGATTGAGGTAGACGACAAACGTGCCGCGCGGCGCGCCGTTCAATTGCAGGGGCAAGGTGAGAACGGCGAAATTGGTGAGAGAACCGCCTTCGGCCGCGGCCTTGTACAAGGCTACTTCCGGCGTCTCCGGGGTCGGGCCCGCCGTCGCGCTTGCCGGAACATCCGAAAGGTTCAATCCGGCCTGGCCGCTCGTGAATCGTAGCCGCTCGGCTTCATCGTAGAGTTCGAAGCGAAGCACACGGTGGGCGTAGCCTGCATGATCGAGAATGTTGGCGAATTGCGGCGAAAGTCCCGGGTGCATGAGCGCGTCGAACACGGCGTCCGGCTCTTTCAACATTTGCGCGCGGATTCGCTCTGCCGCAGTCACCGCTTCCCGCCGCAGTTCCAAGTTGCCGATCTTGCTCGGCGCCAGAAAAGCGGTGACCGCGATCAGCGCGCAAAGCAGCGCCAACCCAACCCAATGCCATTGCTTTTTGAGCGACTCAGAAATCGCCATCGATCGCCGCCGTTGCCTGCCCATTACCGGCTAGGTCGCTGATTAGGAGCGGAAATTTATCGAATTATGCGTTAAGAACGCCGTAAGCCGAGGGCCGAAGGGAGCCCAGCAGGAGATTCGTCCGTCTGCTGAAGGCTTGAGCTTGCTCGGTTTTTGCCTCGCCGCCGCAACGCTCCGTTAACCGTCGGCCAAAGCTTCACCCGCCCGTCATCGACATATGGCGGGAAATTGAGGGTTTTTCTCCCCGTCCGATAACGAAATCGTGGCCCTTCGGCTTGCGCGCGATGGCCTCGTCGATAGCAGCATGCAACAGCTCGTCGGACTGGCTCGCGCGCATCGGCGCGCGGAGATCCGCCGCGTCCTCCTGGCCAAGACACATGAACAGCGTTCCAGTGCAGGTGACCCGAACCCGATTGCACGACTCGCAGAAATTGTGCGTGAGCGGGGTGATGAAGCCGAGCCTGCCTCCGGTCTCGCGCACATGGACATAGCGCGCGGGGCCGCCCGAGCGGTAATCGATGTCTTGCAGCGTGAAGCGCTGGTTGAGCCGTGCCCTGACCAGCGACAGCGGCAGATATTGCTCGGTCCTGTCGCCGTCGATCTCGCCCATGGGCATGGTTTCGATCAGCGTGAGGTCGAACCCTCTCCCATGGCTCCATGCGATCAGGTCGGCGATTTCGTCCTCGTTCACGTCCCTCAACGCGACGCTGTTGATCTTGATCTTGAGCCCGGCGCGGTCCGCGGCGTCGATTCCGCGCATCACCTGCGCGAAATCGCCGAAGCGGGTGATGGCGCGGAACTTGGCCGGGTCTAGCGTGTCGAGCGAAATGTTGATCCGGTGATGCCGCAATCGGCAAGGGCCGCGGCATGGCGCTCGAGCTGGCTGCCATTGGTGGTAAGGGTGAGGTCGTCGAGTCCCTCGCCGAGATGGCGCGATAGCGCCCTGATCAGCCACATGATGTTACGGCGGACGAGCGGCTCGCCGCCGGTCAACCTGAGCTTGCGTGCGCCGCGCACGACGAAGGCGCCGGCCAGCCGGTCGATCTCCTCGAGGCTGAGGAGCTCCTGGCGCGGCAGGAAGGTCATGGTGTCGGACATGCAATAGACACAGCGGAAGTCGCACCGGTCGGTGACCGAGACGCGCAAATAGGTGATGCGCCGGCCGAACCGGTCGATCAGGGGTGCCGCTTCGCTAACCATTCTGCTCGTCGTCCTCTTGCGCGAACGGGGTCTTGCCCTTGCGCCGATAGGTCTTCACGCTCTTCACCACACGTTTGCGGTAGCGGGTGTCGGCAAGGGCTGCGGCAGAGGCGCTCCTGCGCTTCACCGGGTTCTTCGCCGTTACCTTCACCTTGCGACCGCTTCTCTTTTTCGCCACCGCCCCCAACCCTTAGCATCGAGGCGCTTTCGTCTCTAATATAAGTCTCTTCCGGGTTCCACGTCAGGGATGGACGGCGCCGGCGCGAGTACAACCCGCAAAAGGAGGACCTAATGGACGAGCATCGCTTCAATATGTCGCTCAGGAAATACCTGAAAGAGGTCGGAGTAACCTCACAGCAGGAGATCGAGAATGTGGTGCGCGAGGAGCACCTCGAAGGCAAGGGCAAGCTCAAGATGAAGATGGTCCTCACCGCCAAGGGCACCGGCCTCAATCATGTGGTCGAAGGCGAGATCGACCTCGGTTAGCACTTAGCATGGATGGAGGCGAACATGGCCGAGCCCTGGCCGACCGAGCTCAAGCTCAGCAAGGACCGTAGGCTGCTCACCGTCGCCTTCGACGATGGCGTGCGTGCCGAGCTTCCGGCCGAGCTTTTGCGGGTGCTTTCCCCAAGCGCGGAGGTGCAGGGCCATTCGCCGGAACAGCGCGTCACGGTTCCCGGCAAGAAGAATGTCGGCATCGTGCGCGTCGAGCCGGTCGGCAATTATGCCGTGCGCATCGTCTTCGACGATGGCCACGATACCGGCCTCTATGTCTGGGCTTATCTGCGCGAACTCGGCGAGCACAAGGACGAGCGCTGGAGCGCCTATGTGCAGGAACTCGCCGCCAAACGCCTGACACGCTAGCGTTTCGCTTTGGCCTCCATGGCGAGGAGGGCGCGCTTGCGCTCGATGCCACCACGGTAGCCGGTCAGCGATCCGTCCGACCCGATGACACGATGGCAGGGAATGGCAACGGCGATCCGGTTCGACCCGCAGGCCCGCGCCACGGCGCGCGTCGCTTTCGGCGCCCCGATAGCCTTGGCGATGTCCGCGTAGCTCGCCGTCGACCCTACCGGGATACCGCGAAGCGCGTTCCAGACGCGGTGCTGAAAGGCGGTCCCGCGAATATCCAGGGGTAAATCAAGTCCGAGGCTCGGATCCTCGATGAAGCCGATCACCTTGGATGCAAGCTGTTGGAAGCCAGGATCACCCTCCACCAGCCGAGCGCGGGGAAACTGCTTCACGAGGTCGCGCGTGAGGTCGTTCGCGTCGTCGCCGAAAAAGACAGCACAGACGCCTTTCTCGCTCGCGGCCACCAGCACGAGACCCAGCGAGCTTTCGCTGATCGCGAACTTGATCTCGGCGTTCGGAGCGCCTGAGCGGAACTCGCTTGGGGTCATGCCGAGCACCTCGCCGGACGTTGCGTAGAAGCGGCCGTTTGAGTTGAAGCCCGCGTCATAGATCGCCCCCGTCACCGAGGGGTTCGAGTGAAGCGCCTCGCGCACCCGTCTGTTGCGCGTGGCGACGACATAGTCCTTGGGCGTCATGCCGAGCACGCTCTTGAAGATGCGATGGAAGTGATAGGGACTTAGGCCCACCTCGCGCGCAAGTTGCTCGAGCTTTGGCGCCTCTTCCGCCGCCTCGATCAGCCGGCACGCTTCGGCGACCTTCCCGGCATGCTGCTGGGATAGCGAGGGTTCGTTCGGCTTGCAGCGCTTGCAAGGCCTGAAGCCTGCTGCCTCGGCATCGGCGGCAGTGGCGCAGAAGCTAACGTGCTCGCGCTTGGCCCGCTTGGCGGGGCAGGAGGGCCGGCAGTAGATGCCGGTCGTCACGACACAAGCATAGAAGATCCCGTCGAAGGCGGGACTTCGCGCGACGAAGGCCGTCCATCGCGTATTGTCGAGGGTCGACGCGGAGGATGGGGGCAGGGTTTGGGCTGGATGAGTAGGGCGCATGATCTTGGTCCTGAGGTGAATGTTGTTGGCCTGGACTTAATCCTCGCCAAACGGCCGCGCACCCCGGTCCTTGCTGTCAAACTAATGAGCCTCGAAGCATACGCCGCCCCTCAACGGCCGCAACTCCGCGCCCCTAGAGATGCGTCTTGTCATCCTCACTGATGGGCGGGCGTTCGACCCGGTACAGCATGCCATCGCCGCCGTCAGTCAGAATATAGAGCGCACCACTGTCATCGACGCGCACGTCGCGGATGCGTCCGAGCTGATTGCGGAAGAGATGCTCCTCGGTGAGAACGCAGTCGTCGCTGAGCGTCAGTTGCACCACCATCTGGCCGCCAAGTGCACCGATCCACATTTCCGTTTGCGATGGACCGGTCTCGACGCTCAACGAGCTGGGAGCAATTGAAATCGGCACCCAGTAGCGTACCGGGAGCTCGGTCCCCGGTGCCTCGCTGTTGATCGCGATCGGGAGGCCGGAATAATCGACGCCGTACGTTGCGATCGGCCAGCCGTAATTCCCGCCGCGATGAATGAGATTGAGCTCATCACCCCCTTGCGGTCCATGCTCGTCGGACCAGAGTTCGCGCGTCGCCGTGTCGTAAACGAGCCCCTGCGGATTGCGATGGCCGTAGCTCCAGATCTCGGGCCGCGCGCCCACCACGTAGCGAAACGGATTGTCATCCGGGATCGATCCATCGACCCTAATGCGTATGATCTTTCCCGACGTGTCAGACAGATCTTGCGCCTTCTCGCGATCCCAGCGCTCGCCGAGAGAGAGAAAGAGATATCCGTCGTCCGTGAGCGCAATTCGTCCACCGAGAAGTTCGGGTCTCGCTCCGGGGCTTCCTTCGAAGATCACCTGCTGATCGGTCAAGGCCTCGCGATCGGCGTCGAAGTGCGCCCGCATGACCTTGACGATTGAAGCGGTCTCCTCGCCCTGAAGATAAGAGAGGTAGATGGTGCCGTTGTCCCGGAAATTCGGGTCGACCTCCACGTCGAGGAGGCCACCATGACCTGAGTAGAGTACCGGCGGCACACCATCGACGGAGTAGGTTCCGGCGGTTTGCGTCACATGCTGCAATCGGCCCGGTCGTTCGGTGACGAGAAACGAGCCATCGGGCAACAGTCCGACCGCCCAAGGCACCTCGAACGGCCCCGCGATGCGCTCTGCCATGAGACCGACGCCATCGGCAAGGACGAGGCCAGGTTCATCTCCCGGAACGTTCCAACTCGGCGTCGGTGGACACCCCGCGAAGGCATCCCTCGGGGTTAGTGGCAGGGTCACAGACACAGACACGACCAGCGACAGACAGACCCCGCTTATGCGCATGCTCATTCCCCTGATTGAGGTGAGGTGACTGGTGGAAAGGTTAAGGAAAATCAGTCGGTCGCGACGACCCGTTAATCAGCCCTCCCGCAACCGGCTCGCCGGCGGCGATCGCCTTGTAGAGGCAAGTATAACAGCAAGATGAATTGCATTCGCCACTGTCATCGCTGCGTCATAGAGACCGCGAAAAATGTCGCAAAAGAGTGATAATCCAGGCGCAATCATGTAGCACTGGGTCTTGGCGATTCGTCGAGTTCGCGGGGAGAAGCGATTGAGCGAACAGGTGGAGCACCGCACCCGGGCGCTGCCAAAAGACCTTCTTAGGCGCGCTGGCCAGACGGTCACTCACGTCGTCCGCGAGCTTGGGACCCGGCTTTGGACCTCGCTTTGGCAGATCGTCGCCGTCGCCGTGATCATGGTCTCGCTGGTGCTGATCGCGGGCCTCTCCAAGGCCTTTGCGCTAATCGCCTTCGCCAGCTTCCTCGCCTCGGTCCTGCTCCTGCCCCGCCATGACGCCGAACCCGTGCAGGAGAGCGAGCTTCAGCCTGCCGCCACCTCCGGACGAACCGCCGCCATGCATGTCATGGGCGAGGCCTTGCCGGACCCCGTCATCCTCCTCAATCCGGCGGGCCAGGTTCTGTTCTGCAATGCGCCGGCCCGAGGTCTGTTCGCGTCCTTGCGCCAAGGCAGCCACATCTCCTCGGTGATCCGCACGCCCGAATTCCTCGACGCGGTGAGTGCCGCACCTGAACGCGCGCGGGCGGTGACCGTCACCTACGCCGAGCGCGTTCCCGTTGGCCGGCGCATGGCCGCCACGGTCGCTCCCCTCACCCGGGGCGGTGAGCGGGTAGGTAACATTCTCGTTCTGCTGCGCGATCTCACCGAGGTCGAGCGCGTCAACCAGATGCGCGCCGACTTCATCGCCAATGCGAGCCACGAGCTCAGGACCCCGCTCGCCTCGTTGCGCGGCTTCATCGAGACTCTGCAAAGCTCGGCAAAGCAGGACCCGGGCGCGCGCGAGCGGTTCCTCGCGATCATGGCGGAGCAAGCCTCACGCATGACGCGGTTGATCGATGCGCTGCTCTCCTTGAGCCGGGTCGAGATGAACGCCCATGTGCCGCCCTCCGATCTCGTCGACCTGAACGACGTCATCAACCACGCCAAGGACACGCTCGAGCCGCTCGTCCGCGAGATGAGTTTCCGCCTCGAAGCCGGACGCTTCCCGCGGCCTGCCGTCGTGCGCGGCGATCGCGACGAGCTGGTGCAGGTGCTACAGAACCTCGTGCAGAACGCCCTCAAATACGGCGACAGGGGAGGTGTCGTGCGCATCGAGGCTAAGCACATCCCCGCGCTCGGTCGCCAGGTCGGCCGCTACGCCATCTCGGTGGTCGACAAGGGACCGGGTATCGCGCCCGAGCACCTCCCGCGGCTGACCGAGCGCTTCTATCGCGTCGATGTCGCTTCGAGCCGGGAAAAGGGCGGCACCGGTCTCGGCCTCGCCATCGTCAAGCACATCCTTAACCGCCATCGAGGCGAGCTCGCCATCGCCTCGACCCCCGGCAAGGGCTCGACCTTTACCGTCATGTTGAGCGAGGTGAAAAACGCGCTTCCCGATCGCGGAGCCGCCGCCGAATAGGACTCACATGACGGAGACGATTGCGTTGGCCTGCTGTTTCTCCAGCTCTTCCTTGCGCTCGCTGTAGCGGCTCGTCGGGTAAGCCGACACGCCGCGCGTGAGCAGCGTGAACTTCACCAGCTCCTCCATCACGTCGACGACACGATCGTAGAAGGGTGAAGGCTTCATCCGCCCAGCCTCGTCGAACTGCTCATAGGCTTTGGGCACCGATGATTGGTTCGGGATGGTAATCATCCTCATCCATCGTCCGAGAACGCGAAGCTGATTGACGGCATTGAAGGATTGCGATCCGCCGTTGACCTGCATCACGGCCAGAGTCTTGCCCTGCGTCGGCCGCACGGCGCCGACCACGAGGGGTATCCAATCGATCTGCGCTTTCATGATGCCCGTCATCGCGCCATGCCGCTCGGGGCTGCACCACACGTGACCTTCCGACCAGGACGACAAGTCGCGCAGCTCCTGGACCTTTTGGTGTTCTGCTGGAGAATCGTCGGGCAGCGGCAATCCGGACGGATCGAAGATGCGAACCTCGGCCCCCAACGATTCCAATAGTCGAGCAGCCTCCATCGTCAGAAAGCGGCTGTAGGATCGGGTCCGCAGCGAGCCGTACAGCATAAGCAGCCGCGGTGGATGAGAGGGAGGGATACCCCCAGGGCTGGCGGCGACCGGGCGTTCGAATGCCTCGCCAACAACGTTGGGAAGATCATGCAACTCGCGCGACTTTGGCATCTTGTCTAGTTTCCACAGTTCTCGAAGTGTCGAAATAAGCGACAGATCGCCTTTGCGTCAATGCGCGCAGACGTCTTACGAGTGCCGCCCTTATCTGGATAAAGGACTGTCCACAGCCATCACGGTAAACAACTGTCCACAGCCCGTCCTCCAAGGCTTCGGCCGGTTTTCGGGCCTGTCACCCAACTGTCACGCAAGTGACATAGTAGCTTTATTACGCGGCGCTATCGCTCGCGCCAACGGTGGGGGAGGGGTCCTCCATCGCCGGTCTGTTTGGAACGGACCGCTAATCTCCACCCTCAAGGGAGAGCGAAATGAGGTTCATGTCTTATGCGGCCGCTGCGGCGATCGCCGCAGCGTTCACCATCACCACCGCCCAGGCGGCCGACATTTCGGGCGCCGGCGCGACCTTCCCTTATCCGATCTATGCCAAATGGGCCGATGCCTACAAGAAAGAGACGGGTAACGGACTCAACTATCAGTCGATCGGCTCAGGCGGCGGCATCAAGCAAATCGAGAACGGCACTGTGACCTTCGGGGCCAGCGATAAGCCGCTGCCCGGCGAGGAACTCGATAAATTCGGCCTCGCCCAGTTCCCAATGGTCATGGGCGGTATCGTTCCGGTCATCAATATCGAGGGCGTAAAGCCCGGCGAGATCGTGATCGACGGCCCGACCCTCGCCAAGATCTTCATGGGCGAGATCACCAAATGGGACGATCCGGCGATCAAAAAGTTGAACGCCGACGCCAAACTTCCTTCGTCGGCGATTGCCGTGGTGCACCGCTCCGATGGATCTGGCACAACCTTCAACTTTACCTACTATCTGTCCGACGTCAGCCCGGATTGGAAGGAAAAGGTCGGCTCTGATGCGTCCGTCGAGTGGCCGACCGGCATCGGCGCCAAGGGCAACGAAGGCGTCGCCAACAACGTGGCGCAGACCAAGGGCTCGATCGGCTATGTCGAATACGCCTATGCCCTGCAGAACAAGCTGACCTACACCCAGATGATCAACAAGGACGGCAAGACCGTCGCTCCGACCTCCGAGGCCTTCCAGGCCGCGGCCGCCGGCGCCGACTGGAAGTCCAAGCCCGGCTTCGGCGTTATTCTCGCCAACCAGCCTGGTGCCGCATCCTGGCCGATGACGGCGGGAACTTGGATCCTGATGTACAAGCAGCCAAAGGATCCGGCGGCCTCCGCCGAGGCGCTCAAATTCTTCGACTGGGCCTACAAGAACGGCGACAAGATGGCTGAGGAGCTCGATTACATCCCGATGCCTGACGGCGTGGTCGCCGACGTGGAGAAAATGTGGGCGGCAGACATCAAGGACTCGGCTGGCAAGCCTGTCTTCGCCATGAACTAAGTGCGTTTGGTTGAGAATAGGGGCGGGACGTGACCGCTCCTATTCTCCTCCTTTTGGCCGAACGCCGAGCCACCATAGGGTTACAAGGTTTAGATGATGATGGACGCGGCCATCGCGGGGAAAGAGTTTTCGCTGGTCCGCGCCGACGCACAACGCGCCAAGACCTTGCGCCGGTTCCGCATCGGCGACAGCACTTTCAAGATAATCACACAAATCTCGGCGATCACCGTGCTCGCGTTGCTCGCCGGCGTCATCGCCGCTCTGGTGCATGGCTCGCTGCCCGCCTGGCGCGCTTTCGGTCTCGACTTTCTGATCACCGAGAAATGGAACCCGGTCACCGAGAAGTTTGGTGCCCTCGCGCCCATCTACGGCACGATCGTCACCTCAACCATCGCCATGATCATCGGGGTTCCTATCAGCCTCGGCATCGCAATCTTTCTCACCGAGATTTGCCCGGATCGCCTAAAGCGCACCATCGGCACGGCCATCGAGCTTTTGGCGGGCATCCCGAGCATCATCTATGGCATCTGGGGCTTGTTTGTTTTCGCGCCGTGGTTCCAGGCGCACGTGCAGCCCTTTTTGATCGACACTTTCGCCGACGTGCCGGTCCTCAACCAGCTTTTCGCCGGTCCGCCCTACGGCATCGGCATGCTGACCGCCGGTCTCATCCTCGCCGTCATGGTGCTTCCCTTCATCACCTCGATCACCCGCGAGGTGTTCGACACCGTTCCGCCCGTCCTCAAGGAAGCGGCCTACGGCATCGGCTGCACCCGCTGGGAGGTCCTGCGCCGGGTTGTGATCCCCTTTACCCGCGTGGGCATCATCGGCGGCGTCATGCTGGGCTTGGGCCGGGCGCTGGGCGAGACGATGGCTGTGACGTTTGTCATCGGCAACGCGCACAAGATCTTTCCCTCCATCCTGGCGCCGGGAACCACCATCTCCGCAGCCATCGCCAATGAGTTCACCGAGGCGACTGGCGACCTTTATACCGCCTCCCTCATCGCCCTCGGCCTCATCCTGTTCTTCATCACCTTCGTGGTGCTCGCCGCAGCGAGGCTCATGCTGATGCGGATGGCGCTAAAGGAGGGGAAGTGAGATGGCGGACGTAGCAGCGACTCCGCGCTATCACCGAAGACGATGGCGTAATCGTCTGGCGACGATGCTCTCCATCGGCGCGGCAGGATTCGGCCTGACTTGGCTCGTCCTCATCCTGCTGGTTCTCGTCGTGAAGGGCGTGGGGGGTTTGTCGCTCGCGGTCTTCACCGAGATGACGCCGCCTCCTGGCGGTGCCGGCGGGCTGTTGAACCCAATCGTCGGCAGCCTGATCCTCACCGTGCTCGCGGTGTTGTTCGGCACCCCGCTCGGTATGCTGGCCGGCACCTACATGGCCGAGTATGGACGCTACGCGAAGCTCACCATGGTGGTCCGCTTCATCAACGACATTCTGTTGAGCGCCCCCTCGATCGTGGTCGGCCTGTTTGTCTACGAGATCATGGTCGCGCCGATGGGGCATTTCTCCGCCTGGGCCGGCGCCGTGGCCCTCGCCATCATCGTCATCCCAGTGGTGGTTCGCACCACCGAGGACATGCTGCTCCTCGTGCCCAACACCCAGCGCGAGGCTGCGGCGGCGCTCGGCGTCCCCCAATGGCTTGTGATTCGGCACATTGCATATCGCGCCGCGCGCGCCGGCATCACCACCGGCGTCTTGCTCGCCATTGCCCGCATCACTGGTGAGACGGCGCCTCTTCTGTTCACCGCGCTCAACAACCAGTTCTTCAGCTGGAACCTGAACGCACCGATGGCAAGCCTGCCGGTGATCATCTTCCAGTTCGCCTTGAGCCCCTACGCAGACTGGCAGCAGCTCGCCTGGACCGGGGCTCTCCTCATCACCGCCGCAGTGCTGGGCTTGAGCATCTTGGCTCGCGCCCTTTCAGCCAAGAAGGTTCAGCTATGAGTCTTGCAATTCAGACCGAAGTCAAAGAGTCACGCGAGACACCGGCCACGATCGCTGCGCTTGAGCCGAAAGTGTCCGTGCGCCGCCTGAATTTCTATTACGGCGCGTATCGCGCGCTCGCCGACAACAACGTCGAATTGTACAAGAACAAGGTCACCGCCTTCATTGGCCCGTCGGGCTGCGGCAAGTCCACGCTGCTGCGCATCCTGAACCGCATCTACGACCTCTATCCCAATCAGCGGGCTGAGGGCGAGGTGCTGCTCGATGGCGAGAACATCCTGAACCCCAAGCAGGACGTCAATCTGCTTCGCGCCAAGGTCGGCATGGTGTTTCAGAAGCCGACGCCGTTCCCCATGACCATCTACGACAACATCGCCTTTGGCGTGCGTCTTTACGAGCAGCTGTCCAAGTCGGAGCTCGACGCCCGTGTCGAAGATTCGCTCAGGCGCGGCGCCTTGTGGGACGAGGTCAAGGATAAGCTCGATGCGAGCGGCCTTAGCCTGTCCGGCGGCCAGCAGCAGCGCCTGTGCATCGCCCGCACCGTCGCCATCCGCCCGGAGGTGATCTTGCTCGATGAGCCCTGCTCGGCGCTCGACCCCATCTCTACCGCCAAGATCGAGGAGCTGATCGACGTCTTGAAGCAGGACTACACCATCGCCATTGTTACCCACAACATGCAGCAGGCGGCGCGCACGTCCGACTTCACCGCCTTTATGTATCTTGGCGAACTTGTCGAGTTCGATGAAACCACCAAGATTTTCACCAATCCCAAGGAACAGCGCACGCAGGACTACATCACCGGCCGCTTCGGCTAAGCCCGTGGCGCTCGAAGGAGACGGACCGAATGGATAAGCAGCACGAACACATCGTCAGGTCTTATGAGGAGGAGCTTTCCCTCCTCAACAATAAGATCGCGAAGATGGGTGGCTTGGCCGAGCAGGTTCTCGGACAATCGATCGAGGCGCTTGAGCGCCGCGACCCTGAGCTTGCCGCCGCCACCATCAGCGAGGACGAAGCGATCGACGCGCTCGAGCGCGAGATCGAGGAGCAGGCGGTGACGATGATCGCCCGCCGCCAGCCTATGGCCTACGACCTCCGCCAGATCATGGCGGCGCTCAGGATCGCCAACGACCTGGAGCGCATCGGCGACCTCGGCAAGAACATCGCTAAGCGCGCCGTCGCCGTGGTGAGCGAGCAGCAGCCGAAGCAACTGATGCTGGGCTTGAAGCATATGGGTGAGCTCGCCCTTGGCCAGCTCAAGGAGGTGCTCGACTCCTTCATCGAGCGCGACGCCGACCGCGCGCTCAAGGTCTGGTACAAGGACGAAGAGATCGACGCGATGTACAACTCGCTGTTCCGCGAGCTGCTCACCTATATGATGGAGGACCCGCGCAATATCGGGCTTTGCACCCATCTTCTGTTCGGCGCCAAGAACATCGAGCGCATCGGCGATCACGCCACCAACATCGCCGAGAACGTCTATTACCTGGTGCACGGCACCGCCATCACCGATCAGCGTCCGAAAGGCGACACCACGAGCACGACGCCGGTCGCGCTGAAGCGGTCGGCGGGCTAGCGAAATGCTTGAGACGAACGCCATGAGCGCTGGAGCCAAAGTCTTGGTCGTAGAGGACGAGGAGCCGCTCGCCCTCTTGCTTCGCTACAACCTCGAGGCCGAGGGTTACGCCGTCGATGTCGTTCATCGCGGCGACGAGGCGGAGGTGGCGATTGCCGAGGGCTCTCCCGATTTGATCGTGCTCGACTGGATGCTGCCCGGCTTGTCTGGGCTTGAGCTCTGCCGCCGCTTGCGCACCGGCAAGGACTCTCGCCACATCCCGATCATTCTGTTGACGGCGCGGAGCGAGGAAAGCGACCGCATCAGAGGCCTGACCACCGGTGCCGACGATTATGTAGTCAAGCCTTTCTCGCTGCCCGAGCTGATGGCGCGAGTGCGTGCCATCCTGCGCCGCACCAACCCAGAGCGCATTGCCTCGGTGCTCAGCGTCGGCGATATCGAGCTCGACCGCGAGTCGCACCGCGTCAGCCGGAGCGGCCGCCAGATTCATCTTGGGCCGACCGAGTTCCGTTTGCTTGAGTTCCTCATGCAGAGCCCCGGCCGCGTGTTCAGCCGCGCGCAACTCTTGGATGGCGTGTGGGGCCGCAATGTTTATGTCGACGAGCGCACCGTCGATGTGCATATCGGCCGCTTACGCAAGGCCATGATGCGCGGCAACGAGACGGATCCCGTACGCACCGTGCGTGGCGCGGGCTATGCCTTTTCCGACAAGCTCGAAGAGCCGGCCTAAGTTTCATATCGACATATGAAAAGAGGCGCCGGACGGGCGCCTCTTCTCGTTCGCTCCTGCCGCTTGAAGCTTAGCCGTTGGCGAGACGCCGCTCACGCCGCCTGAGCTGCACCGGCTGATACGCCATGCGCGCATGATGCTCGCAATAGGGCAGCGAGCCGCATTTCTTGCGCCCGCAAAAATGAAAATCGGGCTCGGCGGGGTCGCCGATCGGCCAGCGGCACATTGGCTCCTTGAGCGTGAGGATGCTCGCCCGCTCGGCGAGCGGGATGACGAGCTCCTCGAGCGGCGCCGGCATCGTCTCTTCCTCCGCCTCAAATTGCGGCTTCAGCGCAACGTTGCCGCGCGTCCCGAACATCAGCGATGACGCGCGATGCTGCCGCGGCACGTGCGCTCGGCGTGGTCTCGGGCTCGACGAGCGCGAGCTCGTCGCGCGCCCCGAAAGCCCAAGCCGATGCACCTTGCCGATCACCGCATTGCGGGTCACGCCGCCAAGCCGCCCAGCAATCTGACTCGCGCTCAGCCCTTCAGCCCAGAGTTTCTTAAGCAGTTCAACCCTCTCATCAGTCCAACCCATGGTTTGGCCTCCTCGTTTGGACTCAGAATCCCCCCGTCCCGCCAGGAGACGGCGCTTTGAACACTCGGAATTACTGGTGAGAATGACCGCCCGGGCGCAACGCAGCACCCACGACATCTGGTAGCCGAGCGGTTATTACGCTACAATATCCGGGAGAATCCGGCAAGCGTCCGCCACGCTTGTCCTCTCCGTTTTCCACCGGAACGAGGGGATTCTGCCACTTCTTCAGAGAGAACACAAACACGACGGTTGATAGAAGCGTGGAGAAGCATTGGATAAGAGGCTGAGAGCGCCGATTGACAGAGGAAAGCGCGAGACCTAATGCTCTGAGTTTCCTTGCTGCCGCCCACCGGCGGCAATTTTATTTCAGGGACAGCGCAGTTTCATGTCGGCCCTCCTTCCGACTTACGCCCGCAGCGAGCTTTCCTTCGTGCGGGGAGAAGGCGCCTTTCTCTATGCGGCGTCAGGCGAATGCTATCTCGACTTCTCGAGCGGCATCGCGGTCACTGCGCTCGGCCACGCCCATCCGCATCTCGTTGCTGCCCTCACCGAGCAAGCGAAGAAGCTCTGGCACGTGTCGAATCTGCACCGCATCCCCGAGCAGGAGCGTCTCGCGAAGCGGCTTTGCGCGGCGAGCTTCGCCGACCGGGTGTTCTTCGCCAATTCGGGCGCCGAGGCCGTCGAATGCTCGATCAAGGCCGCGCGGCGCTATCACTTCAAGAACGGTGCACCGGAGCGCTACCGGCTCGTCACTTTCGAGGGCGCCTTCCACGGCAGGACTCTCGCGACCATCGCCGCCGGCGGCCAAACAAAGCATCTCGAAGGCTTCGGCCCGCCGGTTGACGGCTTCGATCAGGTCGCGGCGCTCGATATCGGTGCGGTCGAGGCGGCGATCGGCGATGAGACGGCCGGTATCCTCATCGAGCCGATCATGGGCGAAGGCGGCATGCGCGAAGTCTCCTGGCGCTTCCTCCAGGACTTGCGCAGCCTCGCCGACGAGCGCGGCATCTTGCTCCTGCTCGATGAAGTGCAAACCGGCATGGGCCGCACCGGGCGGCTGTTCGCCCATGAATGGGCGGGGATCACGCCGGACATCATGGCGACCGCCAAGGGGCTCGGCGGCGGCTTTCCCGTCGGCGCTTGCCTTACCACCGAGGCGGTCGGCTCGGCCATGACGGCGGGCAGTCACGGCTCGACCTTCGGCGGCAATCCGCTCGCCATGGCGGTCGGCAATGCTGTGCTCGACGTCGTGCTCGAGGACGGCTTCCTCGACCATGTGTCGCAGATGAGCCTTAGGTTGAAGCAGCGCCTTGCCGCGCTGACGGACGAGCATGGCGATATCATCGAGGAGGTGCGCGGGCAGGGGCTCATGCTTGGGTTGAAATGCAAGGTCCCCAACCAGAAGCTGGTCGAGGCTCTCCGCGCGGAGAAGATGCTGACCGTCCAGGCCGGCGACAATGTCGTGCGTCTCTTGCCGCCGCTCATCATCGGCGAGGCAGAGATCGAGCTTGCTGCCGAGAAGCTCGAGGCCGCTTGCGCTGCCTTGGCCAAGGTTTCGGCCCCCGCCTAACGCGACAAGACCGCCTCCATGCCACCCAAGCATTTCCTAGACATCGACGCATTGGACACAAAGACCTTGCGCGCGATCATCGATGACGCTGCCGCTATCAAGCGCAAACGCAAGAATAGGAAGGCTGCGAAGGGTATCGGCGTGGGCGAGGGCGCCGTCCTCGCCATGATCTTCGAGAAGCCCTCGACCAGGACGCGCGTCTCCTTCGAGGTCGCCATGCACGAGCTTGGCGGAACGTCGGTCTTGCTCGATCCGCAGGACATGCAGCTCGGGCGCGGCGAGACCATCGCCGATACTGCCCGCGTGCTGTCGCGCTATGTCGATGTGATCATGCTCCGCACCGGGCCTCACGCGACGCTTGTCGAGCTCGCCGCTCATGCGACCGTGCCGGTCATCAACGGGCTCACCTGCCGCTCCCATCCTTGCCAGGTCATGGCCGACGTCATGACCTTTGAGGAGCTGAAAGGTCCGATCAAAGGCCGCACAATTGCCTGGATCGGAGACGCCAATAATGTCGCCACCTCCTGGGTTCATGCTGCGGCACGGTTCGGCTTCAAGCTTAGGATCGCCGCGCCCGAGGATTTCGCGCCTTCGTCCGAGCTTCTCGCCTGGGCCAACGCGCAAGGCGCCAAGATCGAGCTGTGCGACGATAAGCTTCAGGCGGCGCACGGAGCCGATTGCGTGGTGACGGATGTCTGGGTGTCGATGGGCGACAATGACGCGAACCGGCGCAACGCGGCGTTGCGGCCGTTCCAGGTCGACGGCGCGGTGATGGCAGCGGCGCACGAGGACGCGATCTTCATGCATTGCCTGCCCGCCCATCGGGGCGACGAGGTGACGGAAGAGGTGATCGACGGCCCGCAATCGGCGGTGTGGGACGAGGCCGAGAACCGCCTGCACGTGCAGAAGGCGATCCTCGCCTGGTGTCTTGGCGCTAAGCCTCGCAGCGCTAAGAGCCGGAAGGCCAAGGCGCGCGGAGCCAGGCGATGACCGAGCACTCCCCGGAGCAGCTTGTCGAGCTGAGTATCCCCGAGGACGACCTCATTTTGCCGTTCCAGGCCGATCAGGCCGAGGTGTTCGGCCGCCTGGTCAAGCTCGGGCCGACGGTCGATACCATCCTCTCGCGCCACGATTATCCGGAAGCCGTGTCACGGCTATTGGGCGAGGCGGTCGCGCTCACCGCCCTGCTTGGCGCCTCGCTCAAGACTGAAGGCAAGTTCATCCTGCAGGCCTCCACCGACGGCCCTGTCGATCTTCTCGTCGCCGATTATCAGGTGCCTGGCGGTTTGCGGGGCTATGCCCGCTTCTCCGCCGACAGGCTTGCCGCCCTTCCCGACGATGGCCGCCTTCTCGGCCAGGGTCATCTCGCCATGACCATCGACCGCGGCTTGGAGACCGAGCGCTATCAGGGCGTCGTGCCGCTCGAAGGCGAGAGCCTGACCGAGGCGGCCGATACATATTTCCGCCAGTCGGAGCAGCTTCCGACCTTCATCCGCCTTGCCGTGGCGCGGCATTACCGCCCGGGCAAGGGAGCCGCGCGTCCCTGGACGTGGCGGGCCGGCGGTCTGCTCGTGCAGAAGCTGACGCGCCAAGGCGGACACTCCGGCGCGCGAGCAGCGGCCTTCGAGGAGGAAGATTGGACGCGCGCCAAGGCTCTCGCCGAGACGGTCGAGGATCACGAGCTGCTCGACCCGACGCTTCCCGCCGACCGGTTGCTCTATCGCCTGTTCCATGAGGAGCGGGTGCGCGCCTATCGCGCCATTCCAATCGAGACCTATTGCAGTTGCTCGCGCGGGCGGGTCGAGGATCTTCTCAAGCGCTTCTCGGCGGAAGATCTCGCCGACATGGTGGTCGACGGCGAGGTATGGGTGACGTGCGAGTTCTGCAACAGCCGCTACCACTTCGACCCTGCCTCCTTCGCCGACGCGTGAGGAGCGTTACGCGCTGAGCTCTTGGGCGAGGCCGTCGAGGAAGGCGAGGCACGCCTCGATCTGCTCGCGGCTCACATACTCATCCGCGGCATGCGCTTGCGCGATGTCGCCGGGCCCGCAGATCACGGCGGGGCATCCGGCCTGCTCGAACAGCCCGGCCTCGGTCGTGTAGGACACGGCCCGCGTGCCTTTCGTGCCGGTGAGTTTGAGCGCGAGCGCCACGGCCTCTGACGCATTTCCCGCGACGAAAGCCGGAACAGAATTCAACGCTTTGGTCTCGATCCGGGCCTCGGCGGTGACCTTCTTCATTTCGGGCAAAAGCTCGGCCTCGGCGAACCGCACGAGGTCATGCGGGATCTCCTCAGGCGAGGCCGACGGAAGGCTCCGCACCTGCCAGTGGAAGTCGCAAGTCTTGGGCACGACATTGGGCACGGTGCCGCCCTCGATGACGCCGACATTGATGGTGGAGCAGGGAAAATCGAAGTGGTGGTCGTTCTCGCTCTTGGCGAGGTTCGCGCCGATGCGGTCAAGCTCGCCGATCAGCGAGGCCGCCGCTGAGATGGCGTTGACGCCGAGCGCAGGCAGACTCGAATGGGCCTCACGGCCATGCACGGAGGTGCGATAGGCGTCTATCCGCTTATGCGCGTCGATCACCGCCATGCTGGTCGGCTCGCCGACGATGATCGCGCGGGGCTGGGGCAGGTCTCTGCCGAGACGCGCGATCAGCGGTCTCACCCCGGTACAGCCGACCTCCTCGTCATACGACACGATGAGGTGAACCGGCTCTTTCAGCTTCCTCTCTTTGAACAGAGGCACCGAGGCAAGCACGCAGGCGATGAAGCCCTTCATGTCGCAGGCGCCTCTGGCGTAGAGCTTTCCGTCACGCTCCGTGAGCGTGAACGGGTCGGACGTCCAGTTTTGGCCCTCTACCGGCACGCAGTCGCTATGGCCGGAGAGCCCGACCCCCCCGTCGCCACTACCGCCGATGGTGGCGAAGAGATCGGCCTTAGTCCCGTCCGGGGAGGGGACGCGCAGCGATCCGATGCGATGGTGCTTGAGATACTCCTCGACGAAGGCGATCAGCTCGAGATTGGACTTCGCGCTCGTGGTGTCGAAGCCGACAAGCGTCTTCAACAGCTCCGTCGCCTTCGTCAGCGAAGCGGGAGTGCCTGTGGACCGCGAGGCGGCCTTGGTTTGCTTCGCGAGGGTCAATTAACGCGACACGATCGTAGCTTGGTTGCGGAAACGTTCCGCGGAGCGAGCGCGGGCTTTGAGCGCCTCGCTCTCGCGATTGCGCGGCAGGGCGTCGGTGACAAGCGAGTCGATCAGCTCACGCGCCGCGCGGGTGACCTTGTCGACGGCACGGTCGAAAGCCTCTGCATTCGCCTTCGACGGCCGCGTGCAGCCCGAGAGCTTCCGCACGAATTGCAGCGACGACAGATAGATTTCCTCGTCGGTGGCGGGCGGATCGAAATTATGCAGCATCTTGATATTTCGGCACATGATCGTCCTCGTGCGATAAGGGTGCTTGCGAAAAGGGTGGCATACAGAAGCTGTCCCAAGCAAGAACGCTCGCCCCTCACCCTGAGGAGGCGCGGAACGCGCCGTCTCGAAGGGCGAGGCCACGGCGCCGGCCCAGCTTGTGACGTCATGCTTCGAGACGCGTCCCTTCGGGCGCTCCTCAGCATGAGGGCTGCTTGGCGGCAGCAAGCGCCTGATCGAGATCGGCTTTGAGGTCCTCGACGTCTTCGAGCCCTATGGAAATCCGCAAGCTGTTGTCGAAAATGCCGAGCTCGGCGCGGGCCTCAGGCGTCAGCCGCTGATGCGTCGTGGTGGCGGGGTGGGTAATCAGGCTCTTCGCATCGCCGAGATTGTTGCTGATCTTGAAGATGCGAAGCGCGTTAGTGAAGCGGAACGCCGTCTTCTTGTCGCCCGCCACCTCGAAAGCCACCATCGGCCCGCCGCCTTCCATCTGCTTCTTGGCGAGAGCGGCCTGCGGGTGATCGGCGCGGCCGGGATAGAACACGCGGGCGACTTCCTTGCGGCGGGCGAGGAAATCGGCAAGCACCGCGGCGGACGCGCAATGACGTTCGACCCTGACCGGCAGCGTCTCGAGGCCTTTAAGCATCACCCAGGCATTGAACGGGCTGAGCGAGGGGCCGGTGTGCTTCAGGTAATTGTGCAGCTTCTCCTCGATGAACTCCTTAGGGCCCAGCACGACGCCGCCAAGGCAGCGCCCCTGGCCATCGATATGCTTGGTCGCCGAATAGACCACGATGTCTGCACCGAGCTGCATCGGCCGCTGCAACAGCGGTGTGGCGAACACATTGTCCACCACCAGGAGCGCGCCGGCCTTCTTGGCGATTGCCGAGACGCCGGCGATGTCGACGAGCTCGAGCACCGGATTGGTCGGCGTCTCGAAGAAGAAGGCCCGCGTGTTCGGCTTGACCGCCTTAGCCCAGGCATCGAGATCGCGCCCATCGACCAGCGTCGTTTGGATGCCGTAGCGCGGCAAGAGGTCCTCGACGATATAGCGGCAGCTGCCGAATAGCGCCCGCGCCGAGACCACATGGTCCCCGGTCTTCAGGTGACACAGCAGCGAGGAGGCGACGGCGGCCATGCCGCTCGACGTGCCGCGCGCGGCGGGAGCACCCTCGAGCGCGCACATGCGCGCCTCGAACATCGCGACGGTCGGGTTGGCGTAGCGGCTATAGACATAGCCCGCCTCGTCGCCCTTGAACCTCGCCTCGGCCTGCTCGGCGGTCTGATAGACATAGCCCGAGTTAAGGAAGATGGCCTCCGAGGTCTCGCCGAACTGACTGCGCAGCGTCCCCTCATGCACCAGCCGCGTTGCCGGGCGCCAAGCGCTCGGGCCGCTCTTATCGTCTTTATCTGCCCCCATGGGCGTCACTCCTTTCGACTGGAGCCGCGGCCCGGGCACAAAAAAGCCCGGACTTTGGCTTTAAGCCAAAAGACCGGGATCGGCAAAACCGCCTCGCACGGCCTTTTAGCGACTTGTTTAACGTGGCTGCAAGCCGGCCGGCCAAATCACCACGAGGCGCATTCATCGCGCTTTCGGGCCCCTCCCGTCAAGCCGTCTCGATCCGTCTCGGCGATCGGCTCTTGTGAATTGAGGGGAGAAGACCGAGCTTTAGGTGACCGACCCCCACGAAAATGCCAAGACAATCATCCATGCAGCCCGCCAGCCCAAGCAACGTCCTTTTCGAGGCTCTCCCCGAGGACCCGCGCACCGATCCGCCACCGCCGCGCAGCGCTTTTGCCCGCACCGGCATCCTGCCCTGCCAAGGCATTCGCGCTTTGATCGCAGGCGGCGAGATTTTCGGCGCGCCAGAGATCGAGGCTAACCAGGTTCAGCCGGCGAGCCTCGATCTCAGGCTCGGCAAGGTCGCTTACCGCATCCGCGCGAGCTTCCTTCCTGGTCCCAACGCAACCGTGCGCGACAAGCTCGCCGAGCTCAAATTCCACGAGATCGATCTGACCAAAGGCGCCGTGCTCGAGGCCGGCTGCGTCTATCTCGTGCCGCTGATCGAGCAGCTCAAGCTGCGCTCGACCATCGCTGGCTTTGCCAATCCTAAGAGCTCGACAGGCCGGCTCGACGTTTTCACCCGGCTGATCGCCGACCGTCAGGATAGCTTCGACACGGTCGAGGAAGGCTATACCGGCCCGCTCTTCGCCGAGATCTGCCCGCGCACTTTCTCGATCAAGGTCCGCTACGGCTCACGGCTGAACCAGATCAGGTTCCGCCGTCGGGTCGGCCAGCAGCTCGACGCGGACGAGCGGCCGGGCCGCGTGCGCGACCGGACCTTGCGGGAGATCCATTCCGATGTCGGTCTGGTCGAGGGCGAGGCCTCGATCCGCGAAGGCCTCAATCTCAGCATCAGCCTCTCGCCGATTCCGCCAACGGGGCTCGTCGGCTATCGTGCCCGCCGTTACGCGGGTGTGGTCGATGTCGATGCGATTGCCGCCTACGACACCGGCCAGTATTGGGAGGCGGTGCATCTTGACGAGGATCGCCGCCTTGTGCTCGACCCGCACGAGTTTTACATCCTCGCCTCGAAGGAGAGCGTCTCGGTGCCTCCCGCTTATGTCGCCGAGATGGCGCCGTTCGATCCGCTGATCGGCGAGTACCGCGTGCATTACGCGGGCTTCTTCGATCCTGGCTTCGGCTACACGGAGGGCAAGGCGCCCGGTGCCAAGGCCGTGCTCGAGGTACGCAGTCTCGACATTCCCTTCATCCTGGAGGACGGGCAGATCGTCGGCCGGCTGGTCTACGACAAGCTCACCGACATCCCCGACACGGTGTACGGCCAGGGCATCGGCTCGCATTACCAGGCGCAAGGCTTGAAGCTGTCGAAGCACTTCAAGCAGGGCTAGGCCGAGCAGCTGCCGCCGCCGAGCACGCAGAACTTGGCGCAATGCGGGTGACAGAGCTTCACGGCGCCATGCTCGAACATGCCGCCATCGGCGCGCGCGGCGTCGGCAAGCGTGGCGCCCATCTCGAAAGCGGGATCGTAGGGAAGCAGCGTGCACGGAAGCACGACCGAATGCGCGGCGCCCTTCCGCTTCACCACCATTCGGCTCGAGGCACACATCACGTCTTTCGGGTCTTTGTGCAGGATCCCCCAGCAGGATTCAGTGATTTCAGGCACCTCTGCGCGCATATCCATCTCGGGGAACAGCACGAGCGCGGCGCGATCGTGCGCATCGACCGGCCAACGCCGCTCGGCGATCAGCACCGCATAGCCGGCCCGCGCGTCCTCCTCGCTCTCGCCCCAGCAGGTGCGCCCGGCCAGCGCAAGCGCGAAGCCCTCGCGCGCGAGCCAGTCGGTTCCCTCGAGCGTCCTGTCGAACGAACCTTCGCCGCGCTCGGTGTTGTGCAGCTCGCGCGTATAGTGGTCGAGGCTGACCCGTATCACCAAGTGGTCGCCATAGGTCTCGCGCAAACCCAAGAGACCTTCGCGGATGCGCGGACGGAGCATCGGCTGCATCGCATTGGTCAGCACGAGCGCCCGGTGACCGCGGGCGAGCACGTCGCCCAGCATCTCCAGGATGTCGGGGTTCAGGAACGGCTCGCCGCCGGTGAAGCCGATCTCGCTGACCGGCCAGCCGTCGCGAGCGATCTCATCGAGATAGGAAGCAACCTCGGACCTGCTGATATAGGCAAGCCGGTCGTTCTCGGGGCTCGAGTCGATATAGCAATTGCGGCAGGTGATGTTGCAGAGCGTGCCGGTATTGATCCAGAGGGTGCGCAAGGTCCCGAGCTTGACGCCCGCCCGCCGCTCACCCTTTGCGGTCCAGTCGGGATCGGCGAATTTGGCGGAGGCAGGGGCAATGGCGAGCTCGGTCATGAGCGCCACTATACGCAAACTCGGCCATCAAGCCCGGTAACGAAGCGAAGGTTCCATTTCACGAAGTGGCGAGGCCGGGTAGGCGGCAGAGCTGGCGCTTTTTGCCGCCGAGCGCCCATGTTATGACTGGTGCGTCGCGGGTGTAGCTCAGTGGTAGAGCAGTAGCTTCCCAAGCTACGTGTCGAGGGTCCGATTCCCTTCACCCGCTCCAATCGCTTTTCGTCACCCTCTTCTCGGGGTCCTTTCACGCGGCGCCCAATTTGCGGGGGGAGCGCCGCCCCGACGTTTCCCTCGCTGCAAAAAACTTTGGAGGGGTGAACTAACCCAAGCGCCAAGGCGTTCAACCAGCCGGACGGATTGATCGGACACCAATTACCAGCGTAGTGTCCGGCCTTCTTATCGGGGAGATGGAAATCGAGTTAGGTCGGTCCCTCCCCGGCTCACGTTGGTCCAAACAAGGGAGGAGTCCAATGAAGCGGTTTCTTATCTGCTGTTTCGTCGGGGTGGGCTTATTGTCCGGTGTGCTCGCGACGACATTCGTGCCGACGCCTGCCTCAGCGCATTATCGTTATCGCTACCACGGCCACTACTACCGGTATCACCATCACCACCACTACTACAATCACCGCCGCTTGTATCATCACCACTATCGTTATTGGTAAGAGCTTATCGGGTAGTAGCCGTCAGCGAACTAGCTATCCGCGATGGGGCAAGGGCCGCAGCATGTGCTGCGGCCCTTTTCCTTTTCCGAGCGGCGCGATGCTAAACTTGCGTCCACGAACGATGAAGTTGCATCGGCACCACTGCAACGCCTGCTCGGCGTGAACCGCGTCACGCTCAACGACCTCGCTAAGCGCGGCATCGTGGTGCGCGGCAGGCGCGGCTATGCCCTAGAAGCCTCGGTCGGCGGCGACTGCCATCATCTCCGCGAAATGGCCGCCGGTCGGGGCGGTGAGGCCAACATCAATGGTGAGCGCATCGGCGAGATCAAGAAGCGACTGGCGGCGTCATCTCGGCGAGCAAGGGTCGAGGGCGTGACGCCGCACGTGTTGCGGCACACCGCCGCGTCGTGGCTCATGCAGAGCGGCATGAATACCGAAAAGGCGGCACGGTTCCTCGCTATGTCGAAGAAGATGCTTGAAGACGTGTATGGCCATCTGCACCTCGACTTTCACAAAGAGGCGGCCGATACCATTGGCAGGCGTCCGGGTGTGTCGAGAATGGGTCGATAATTATGCGGTGTTTCCGATGCGTTCACGCCGATTCTCGCTCAACGATGCGCAGAAACCGAGGCTTTAGGACGATGGCCCGTTCGTTCCCAAGCTACGCGTCGACCCGATTCCCTTCACCCGCTCGAATTCCTCTTCCCTAGCGAGGACGCGCCCAACCGAGCGATCCCACGCTCCCAAATAGACGCGGCCCGGACATTGGGCGCTCCGGGCCGATTAAAGCAATTGATCGACAGCGACGATGACTGAGGAAGTCCACCGCCTTGGCTAACGCTTGATCAGGTGGGCCAAGGAGCCGTGCGGATTTTCCCAATACGACGGGCCCATGAACGGTGTGAGTAAAACTTGTGCCTCCGGATGCGCGGTGATGAAGTCGGCGATCGCATCCTGTACCCCGCGCTTGTGACTATCGTGGAATAGCATGTGTCCGTTCTTAGCGAGGCCGCCATACCAATTTGAAATATCCGCTGCGACACCGTCATAGCTGTGGTCACCGTCGATAAACAGCACATCGTAAGGGCCGACGGAGGGAAACCGCCCGTGCTGGCTGTCGCCAACAATGAGGTTGACCCTGCGGCCTTGACCGGTCTCCTTGAATATTTGTTGTAGGCGTTCGTCGTCCTGCGGCGCGCAGTCTATTGAGTAAATAGGTACCTTGGGCGCAGCGCATGCCAGGAGAAACGTGCTGCCACCTTTGAAGCGACCGATCTCAAGGATACCCAAGCGCGCTCGCCGCGCCACGTGGAATAAGTATTCACCCTCCCATGGATAAAGACTGAC
The DNA here is from genome assembly GCA_963742355.1 of uncultured Alphaproteobacteria bacterium. Taxonomy (GTDB): domain Bacteria; phylum Pseudomonadota; class Alphaproteobacteria; order Rhizobiales; family Methyloligellaceae; genus Methyloceanibacter. The sequence goes on from CAVULQ010000015.1 coordinate 144,874, forward strand.
AAACCCGACGAGAGGACTGCCCAGGTCATCGGTTTGGAGGAATTGCGGAGGAGGAGGCAGAGGGATCTCGCGTTTGCTCCCCGGCAAAATGCGGTAGCAGGCGCCGTATTCGCGGAAGAATTTCTTGTAAATCATGTCCCGCTCCCCCCGGTGCAGAGTATGGCTTAAGTCCAGGCCCCACCATCAATTGTGCCATCCCCCTTCGGGGCCGCGGTCTCGATGAAATGGGGCGGGCATCCACTAGGCTGGCTTTGCCGAGGACGGTCCCCGAAGAAGTCCCACGCCGGGCGCGGGAGTGCCATGCTCCGTCTTTTCCCATTCGAAGCGCGCGGTCATGAACTGCCAGAGCGCGCGGTAGGCAGCCGCCGAGATCAACAGCCAATAGAGCGGCATCAGGGGAACGTCCTTGAGGAGATGACGATAGCCGCGGCCCCGCGCGCTCAAGAAGCCGAGCGCCATGGATGCAAGATAGCCGGTCACCAGGTCGAACCAAGCAAGGAGCCAGAACGGCCAACCGAGAAGAGCCTCCGGCCGCGCGAGGAGGCTTCCCTGCGCGAGACCGATCCCGGCAAGCACGTAGAACCAGGGATGCACCAGCGCCGATAGGATTGTGCCGCCCACGACGGTCTGGAAACCGAGGAAGCCGAGCGGCCCGAGCTCGCGCCAGAGCTTGTGCGGCGAACGCATATGCACGAGCCAGGTCTGCACATAGCCCTTGAGCCAGCGCGTGCGTTGCCGGAGCCATGGCATCAGGCGGCGCGGCGCCTCTTCATAGGTGGTCGAGGGCAGTATCGCGCAGCGATAACCGTTACGCGCAAGCCGCATGCCGAGATCGGCGTCCTCCGTGACATTGAAGGGGTCCCACGCCATGAGCCAATTGAGTGCCGATACGCGGAAATGATTGGAAGTCCCGCCGAGCGGAATGGGAAGGCAAAGCCGGTCTAGCGCAGGCAACAGCCCGTCGAACAGGGCGCAATATTCGATGGTGAACTGCCGGGTCAGCCAATTGTCTGAGGCGTTGTAGAGATTGAGCTTCGCCTGCACCGTGGCGAGATTCGGCCGTCCGGCGCGAAAGGCATTGAACGCGCGACGGAGCTGATCGGGTTCGGGCCGGTCCTCGGCATCATAGATGACGAGATACTCCCCGCGGGCGAAGGGCAGCGCATAGTTCAGCGCCTTTGGCTTGGTGCGCGGATGTAGCTCGGGCACCACGACGATCTCCACATTGCCGGGAAGATTGAGCGCGCGTGCCGCTAAGATCGTGTCGCGGTCAACTGCCTCGAGGATCAGCTTGATGTCGAGCTTAGCTGCCGGCCAGTCGAGATGCGTGAGGCCATAGACGAGCTGCGGCAGCATATGCGCCTCGCGATAGAGGGGCACAAGGATGGTGTAGATGGGAAGCTCGGCGTCGGGTACCCGTGACGCGACGACCTCCTTCGCGCGCACCGCGCCGCGCATCAGCCAAATGATCGCGACGAGGCGAAGGCCAATGACGGGGACGAACAGCACAACGAGAGCAAGCGTCACCGGCCAGATCGCATCGGCCGGCGCGAGCGCCGCAGCCGAGAGTACTGCAAATATACCGAGCGCGAGGCCGAGGCGCTGCCACAGAGCGGACGGCTCCCGTGCGCTCCGGTCGGGATGCCGCGTAGCAAGACCCTCGACCGCGCCCCGGGCGAAGGTCTCGGCGAATTGGCGACAGATGGCGCCGCGAACCGATTGTGGCGAAGCGAGCGAGAAGTCGTGGGGCTTAAGCTGCGCGAGCATCTCGCGGAGCGCGTTGGGGCTAAGACGATCCGGCGCCAACACGAAACGCCGCGAGTGACTCCGCTCTTTCAACAGGCCGCTGGCAAGGCTCCGGCGCGGGCCAGCTCCCGCAGCCGACGTTACGTCGCGGGCCGCAAGCTCGGTCTTGAAGGGGGTGCCGCAAGCTTCCGCAAGCGCACGGTAATACTCCTCTGCGCTGAGCCAGCCGTTGGCGATCATCACCTCGTGAGGATGAACACCCCACCGCGCGGCAATTGCGGTTGCCCGCGTGAGCGTTGCGGAATCGATGAAGCGGCCGACGAGAAAGCGATATTCCTGCTCAGGCAGCGCACTTGGACTCGCGCTAAGACGCGCAAGCCGACGCTTGAGTCCGGACGTCTCCGCCACAAGCAACACGGGAATGCCCCCGAAACTTTCCCGCACCCATTATTTGTGGAATCCGGAAGAGGCGCAATATTGATTGTGCCAATCTTGAGTTGCACACGCGTGCTACAATGTAGAGTTTAATATGTAAATATATACAATCATTGGTTGACCTCGCCCCTTGGCACTGCGGCCCTAGCCGCGTTATGAGAGTGCGTGCTGCGACGCTTCCTCTCCGCTCTGACCGGCCTTAGCCCGGCGCCTCTTTGGCTCGCCGCGCTCGTCTGCGCGCTGCTCGTCCTTCAGCCGAAGCAGGCGGCCGCTCAGGCCAAGAATGAAATCGTCCCCGACACCTGGCATGGCGACGCGCTCCGGCCGAAGCCCGATATGCGCGGGCTGAGCAAGCTCACCTTCGTAACCGACAGCGATTATCCGCCCTTCCATTATTATGACGAGGTCGGCGCGCTCACTGGCTTCAACGTCGATCTCGCTAAGGCGATCTGCGATACGCTCGAAGTGCAGTGCGAGGTTAAGGCGGTCTCTTGGGACGATCTCATCCCCAGCCTCGACAAGGGCGACGCCGATGCGGCCATCGCCTCCATGCGCATCACCGCCGAGGCCCTCGAGAAGGCGGACTTCACTTCGCGTTATTACGCGACGCCCGCGCGCTTCGTCGCGCGCAAGGCAAGCGACCTCAAGGACATCAGCCCCGAGACGCTGACCGGCAAGAAGATCGGGGTCGCCAAGGACACCGGCCACGAGGCCTATCTCAAGAAATTCTTCCCTGGCGTCGCCATTGCGAGCTTCGCCACCGCCGAAGATGCAGAGAAGGCGCTGAAGGATGGAGCCATCGATCTCGTCTTTGGCGATGGCATTGGTCTGACCTTCTGGATCAATGGGGTGACCAGCGAAGGATGCTGCGAGTTCCGCGGCGGTCCCTATCTCGACACCACCTATTTCGGTGAGGGCGTCGGCATTGCGGTGAAGAGAGGGAACCGCCAGATCGTCTCGATCCTCAACTACGCGCTCGAGCAGGTCCATGCCACCGGGCGCTACGAGGAGCTGTTCCTGCGCTACTTCCCCATGAGCTTCTTCTGAGCGGCTTCGCTTCGCTTTTGCGCGAAGGGCAGGAGCAGCGACCAGGCGAAGCGCGTCGGCGCCTCGCTCTGATAGGGAGTGAGCCCGATGGTCATGCCCTGGTGCCCGCCTTCCGGCTGAGCCACATAGGTTCGGAACAGACGATCCCAGACCGACAGATTGAAGCCGTAATTTGCATCGTGCTCGCGCCTGAGCACGGAGTGATGCACGCGGTGCATATCCGGCGTGACGAGAAGAAGGCGCAAAGGCCGGTCGAGCCATAAGGGAAGCGCGATATTGGCGTGGTTGAACATCGCGCAGGCGTTCAGGATCACCTCGAATAGGAACACGGCGAGCGGCGATGCGCCGAGAGCCAGCACCACCGCAATCTTCCACAGCATCGACAGTCCGATCTCGATCGGGTGAAAGCGCACCGCGGTGGTCACGTCGATATCGCGATCGGCGTGGTGAACTTGATGCAGGCGCCAGAACAGCGGGATCTTGTGAGAGGCGAGGTGCTGCGCCCAGATGGCGAGGTCGAGCGCGAGCAACGCGACCGCGATCTTGATCCACTCCGGCCAATCGAGCTGGTTCAGAACTCCGATACCGTGCGCTTGGGCATAAGCCGCCGCGGCAATGGCAGCGAGCGGCACGGCGAGCATGGCCATGAGCCGAAGGAGCACGGTCGCGGTGACGCTGATGCCGAGATTGGTGAACCAGCGCCGTCCCTTCGGCGCGACCGGAGTCCGCTTCGGAGCGGCAAGCTCGATCAGCGCCATGACCACGAACACGAAGGCGAACACCGCGAGACGGATCACCCCGTCGCTTTGGCCGAGAAGACCGTCCATGGCCGCATGTTAGCGTGGGGCCGTCGGGAAGTCAGTTGCTCTGCCGTGCCGCGAGTGAGAGCCCGATAATGCCGATGACGACCAGGGCGAGAGAGGCCATTTTGAACAGCGTCAACGGCTCGCGAAAATAGGCGATGCCGATCATTGCCGCAAGCGCGGTGCCGACGCCCGACCAGATGGCATAGGTGACCGAGAGATCGAGCCGCTTCAGCGCCGGGATCACGGCGGCCGCCGAGCACACGTAAAAAATGGGAACGGCGAGCGAGGGCAGCGGCTCGGAGAAGCCGCGCGAGAGCTTCATCGAGGTAATGCCGGCGACTTCGAGCAGGATGGCGGCGAAGAGCAGGAGCCAGCGCAAGAGCTTCTCGGACATCTTCCGACTCAAGAGAAGGGCAAGCTCCGCATCCAACAGCGAAATTGCATGACGCGGTGATGACAGTGCTCACAAGAGCTCGAGCGGGCGCGCCGCTGTCGGCGGCGGAAAAGCGCGATCGAGCTCGGCGAGGTCGGTCTCGCTAAGGGAAATGTCGAGCGCCGCGCGGTTCTCCCGCACATGCGTCGCGTTAGACGCTTTCGGGATGACCATCATGTCGATCTGTCGGAGCACCCAGGAGAGCGCGATCTGCGCGGGCGTCGCAGCGTGACGGGTGGCGATGGCGGCGAGCGTGCGATCGCGCCCGAGCCGCCCCTGCTCGATGGGCGAATAGGCCATGATCGGCACGTCATGTGCCCGCGACCACGGCAGCAGCCCGAATTCGATGCCGCGCCGTCTGAGGTTGTAGACGACCTGGTTGCTGGCGCAGGCGTCGCCGCCTTGCAGCGCGAACAGCTCCTCCATGTCCTCGACATCGAAATTGCTGACGCCGAAATAGCGGATCGCGCCCTTGTCGAGCAGAGCCTCGAAGCCGGCAAGCGTCTCCTCGAGCCTCGGACGTCCCCGCCAATGCAGGAGGTAGAGATCGATGCGGTCGGTCTTCAGTCGCTTGAGGCTGCGCTCGCACGCGGCGATCGTGCCGGCCCGCGTCGAGTTCTCAGGCTTGACCTTACTGACGATGAAGCAGTCGTCGCGCCGCCCTTTGACCGCCTCGGCGACGACCTCCTCGGCACCGCCTTCGCCGTAGAGTTCGGCGGTGTCGATCAGCGTCATGCCGAGATCGAGCCCCGATTTAAGCGCAGCGACCTCCTCGTCGAAGGCGCGCCGGCTCTCGCCCATGCGCCAGGTGCCTTGGCCGAACTGCGGAATTCTTTCGCCCGACGGAAGCGTGACTGTGGGAAGAGCGGACTGAGGCATAACCGAGCGACACATCATGCGTGAGGCGCGGCCATCTGAGCGATGCCGCGCCTCGCTGGATAACGTCCCAGGATACTAACGGTTCAGGCCTTCTTCGCCGCAGCCGCCGGTGCCACCGTCCGATCGCGCTCCTCTTTGCGCGAATGCAGCTGGAAGGCGAGGATCAGCAGGAACACGCCGAACACGAGCGCATAGGCGCCGATCCATATCGTCAATACCACGGCGCCGATCAACGGCTCGATGACGAGGAGGATGCCGAAGATGATCGAGGCGATGCCGCCAAGCGCGAGCCACCAGCGCCCATGATCGAGATTGAGCCTGAAGGCGGCCGACAGCATCAGGATGCCGGAGACGGTTGCCCATACGGCGATGAGCCAGATCAACGCGACGAGCGTGATGCCAGGCCACAGCACGGCGATGACGCCAGCCGCGAGATCGACTACGCCCTCGAGGATCAAGAGTCCCCACCGCTCGCCGTTGCGCGCCGCCTTGATGCCCGAGATGATGGCGAACACGCCGTCGACGAACATATAGGCGGCGAACAGGATGACGAATACCTGGACGGCGATGCCCGGCGTGAGCAGGCAAATCAGGCCGAAGATGATGCCCAAGATGCCGCGCAGACCCACAACCCACCAATTGTCGGCCAAGACATCGCTTAGGGCGTCGCAGCGCGGATCGGACACGACGGTGCGACCTTTCGAAGATGTGCTCGCTGCCATGGAACTCTCCTTCTTTGATCAGCCAGTTTGATCAGGTAACCGATGCCCACGAGAAGACGCGAATCGATTAGGCGCCATGATGAAGCCTATCTAAACGGCGGAAGGGCTCATAGCGCAGTTGTCCACACCCCGCGTCGCGCCCTCTCAGAGCTCCAAACCCACCTCCGAGGCAAGCCCGGACACAGTCTGGCGAAGCCAGAGATGCCCCGGATCCTGGTCGAAACTCGCATGCCAAAGCAACGAGATGGTGAAACCAGGCAGCTCGATGGGGGCAGGACTCGTGGCGAGCCCGAAAGCCTCGGCAAAATAGCGCGCCAGCCGCGACGGCATGGTGGTGATCACCGGGGCACGGCGGAGCACGAAGGGCACGGCGAGAAAGCCGGGCGTCGTCATCGCGATCGTGCGCTTGAGCTTGTGCTTGGCGAGCGCCTCGTCGACGGCGCCATGCGCATCGTCGCTGAGGCTCGTCAGCACATGCGGCACGCGCAGATAGTCCTCGAGCGAGATCGGCGGCGTTAGCTTAAGCTGGTCCGGGCTGAACAGGCAGAGGAAGTTTTCGGCGTAGAGCGAGCGGCGCTTGTGATGGGTTTGCCCCTGGGTGAACACGCCGATGCCGAGATCGAGGCTGCCGGCATCGAGCTCTTCGAGTACGGACACGCGGTTGATTGGGCGGAGCCGCAACGAGACGCCGGGCGCCGAGGCGCGGAGCCGCGCGAGAAGGGTAGGCACGACCGCCACCTCGATCGAATTGGCAAGACCGATGCGGAAGACCCGTTCCGCCGTCGATGGATCGAAATCCTCGCGCTGCAGCACTGCCGCCTGGATCTGGGCGAGCGTCACGCGTACGGGATCGGCAAGAGCAAGCGCGCGAGGTGTCGGCCGCATGCCCTCGGCGCCTCGGGTCAGGAGCTCGTCGCCGAACAGCGTCCGGAGTCGCGCGAGATTGTGACTCATGGCCGACTGACCGAGCCCGACACGCGCAGCCGCACGGGTGACGCTCCGCTCTGTGAGCAAAGCATCGAAGGCAACGAGCAGGTTCAGGTCGAGCCGGCTCAAATTGGCGTGATCAATAGCTGTCATCGATAGCATCGATTGGAATGATGATACTGAATCACGCATGTTTGACGCAACAGCAAAGCGGCCGCTGGTCAGCCACCTCGCAACTCGAGGCGAGGGCGCGCGGGGAGAAGGGCCATGAAAATCGCCATCGTTGGAGCAGACGACGTGGGCCGGTCGCTCGGCGCAGCCCTCAAGTCGAAGGGACACACGATCGTCTATGGCATCCCTGAGCCGGAAAGATCCGACGAGCGCAACACAAAATCTGTGGGCGCGGCGGTGAGGAGCTCAGAGGCGGTGATTCTGGCGACGCCCTGGACGCTCACCGAGGCCCTTGTCTGTGAGCACGCGACCGACCTTGCCAACAAGATCGTCATTGATGCGACCAATCCGCTCAACCCCACCATGACCGGACTCGCTCTCGGGTTTCTTACCTCCGGAGTTCGAGTTGCTACAGAGCCAGGCGCGTCAGGCGAAGTTCTTCAAAACCTTCAATTCGGCTGGCATCGGCGTTCTCGCGCGGCCGGACTTCGCGGAAGGTAAGGCCGCCATGTTGGTCGCGGGCCCGCATGGTCCAGACAAGAAGATCGTCATGCGCCTCGTCACCGATGTCGGCTTTGAGCCGATCGATGCCGGCGAGCTCAAGGCGGCGCGTTTGCTTGAACCGCTCGCGATGCTCACAAGGCAGATTGCACTCAGCAAAGGCGACGTCGCCTTCGTCATGGCGCGACGTCAGCCCGAAAAGGATCGCACGACCAGCGGGCGCGCCCTGGCCGCCCAGGAAGCCGAATAGCCGATTAGCGTGGGAGATGCGGGGATCTCCATCTCGCGGCGCTCAGTTCGCGGCGCCGCGAGATGGGCGGCGGCGACGTAACAAGCAATGCGCACCGCGCGCACGTCTCTTCTTCGGCACATTCGATTCTCTCGGCGCACGTTGCGAGCGAACGAGATCGCTCCTCGGACCAACCGCGCGACAAATTCTCCCAGCTCCTGAGCGGCGTGACGTAGCGAAACAGCTTCATTGCCGCCCCATTCCTGTGTAAGGGCCTGATGCGAGACTGAATCTCAAGGAGCTTGATGAGATGCGGGCGGCGCCACTCACCGTGGGCGTGATCGGAGGAGGCTTCACTGGAGCAGCGGGCGCAATGGCGTGCCTCGCTCGTCTCCCCGAGCCATTCCGCTTGGTGCTGATCGAGCCCTCTGCCGTGCTCGGGCGTGGCGTTGCCTATGGCAGCCATCATCCGTTGCATCTCCTCAACGTGCGCACCCGCGATCTTTCGATTCGCGCGGGGCAGCCTGGCGACTTCCTCAACTGGGCCTTTCGCCAGCTCGATCAGGGCGAGAACCACGCCGGCCTGCATGACGCGCTCGCGCACACATTTCTGCCGCGCCAGCTCTTCGGCGAATATGTGCGACAGCGCCTGTTCGAGACGGTTGAGCAGCGTCCGGATGTCGAGTTCTCTGTCATGCCGACGACTGCGCGCTCTCTTCACGCCGAACGTGGCGGCTATCTGATCGAGCTCGATCGCGGGGAAAAGGTGCTTTGTGACGCCGTGATCCTCGCTACCGCGTATGGCGTGCAACGAGCTTCGACCAGAGGCGCGCTCGCACCCTTCGAGCCGCTTCCGCCCGAGCGGGTTGCGCGTGCACAATCGATCGCCGTGATCGGATCGGGACTTACCATGGTCGACGTGCTGATCGGCGCGCGACGCGACGGCTTCCGGGGTATCGCGACCATTATCTCGCGGCGCGGACAATTGCCGCGCCCGCATGCCGCCAAGGGCGTCGTGCCCCACCAACTCGCTCTGCCACGCTCGAAGCACGTGTCGATGCTCGAGGCTTCGCTCAGGATCGCCTGCGAGATTGCCGAGGATGGAGACGCACCTTGGCAAGCCGTCTTCAATGGCTTGCGCTTGTCGCTGCAGGACATTTGGCAAGAGCTCCCAGTCGGCGAGCAGGCGCGCTTCCTCCGGCATCTTCGGCCCTTTTTCGATGCGCACCGCCATCGACTACCGCTCGAGGTGCATACGCGGCTCATGGGCGAGTTCGACAAAGGCCGCGCGGTGTTGCTGCGGGGATCGGTGATGAAGGTCGAGCGGAACGGAGGGGGCTTCACGCTGGAAATTTTGCGGCGTGGCGCCATGGCACCCGAGAGGATGGAGACCGACCTCACCTTCGCTTGTTCCGGCTTCAAGCCCGATCTCGATCAGCCTCTGATCAAGGGAATGATCGCGGCGGGGCTTGCGCGCCCCGACGTCCACCGCCTCGGGCTTGCCGTCGAACCCAACGGGCGGATGCTTGGCCGGAGCTCTGACGTCACGAGAGGTCTGTTCGCCATCGGTCCGCTTTGCCAGGGGACGTTGTGGGAGATCACCGCCGTGCCGGAGATCGTGCGCCAAGCCGACGCGGCTGCGCTGAGCCTTGCCGCTTTACAGGTGCCCGTTCGCGAGAGTGGCGCCCTGCGCGCTTGATGCCGCATTATTGGTTGCAGCTTGCGAGCCTCAAGAACGCCGCTTAAAGGGGCGCGGCGCCTTTCCGGGCGGAAGGACGTTAAACTTTCATTATGGTTAACGGCCTAAAAGCCCTCAAAAAGCCACGAAACGCCTGAAAATCAATGTGTTTCCCGCTCAGCGGCAGCCGAGTGGGCGTTAACCATACGTTGAGTATCGTCAGCACTTCTGGGGCCGGGGGAAGGAAGCTGATGACATGCGTAGTCTTGCCATTCTTGCGCTCGCTTTTGGCGTGATAGCCGGCGTGAGCAGCCCTTGCGCCGCGCAGAGTGCAACGGCCGGCAGTCAGCCCCATTCCGTCTCTATTGCGAAGCAAGCGACGCCGGAGCGTCTCGCTCCGCCGCAAGCAGAGGCGGCGGTCGCCGCACCGACGCCGGCAGCGCCGCCCGCACCGCATCCTGCCGCAGCCCCCGTTACAGTGCCCGTGCAAGTCTACGCCACCATTCCGCAGCCCCTGACGCATCCCATGACCACGACGCCGATCGAGCTCGAGGCTGCACCGGAGCCGCAACCCGCCTTCTCCTCGGCCCAGAAGCTGCTCGATTGGGTTACCAACTATCGCAAACATCCGAACCCGTCGCGCGTCCCCGTCGCCGTTCACGCCATGCTCGACTTCGGTCTGTTCGGCGACGAGGACAAGGAGTGGTTCTGCATCGGCTTCATCGCCGGCGTGCTCGGCACCAATCCAAAGGACGGCCCTGGTCTCATCCCGAGGATGTTCCCGATGCCCGACAAGGAGCAGGCGGTGATCATCAGGGCGATTGCCTATTCCGAGCGCCCCGACTGGCGTGACCTGCTCGAGAAGAATTCCGCGCGCATGCCGCTCAGGCGCCCGCTGATCGACGACTTCCTGCAAGGCAAGCGGCCAACGCTGATGGAGCTTCCGCTCGTCGATGGCGGCTCATCGGGGATCTACGCGCTGTGGGGCTATTACGTCGCGACCGGCCAGCACGAGCCGGTGGTTCGCATCATGCAGGCGCTGCAATGGTCGCGGCGGAAGGACGACAGCAGTTTCTCCTTCAAGAAGATGTTCACTGGCTGGGGCCACGACCCCACGGCCGTCGAGAAGATCACCACCGGCGGCACCGCCAAATGGACGCTCGCTTCCTATGCCGAGCGCGATCGGGAGCTTCTCGAGCTTTATCGCGCCGAGGTCCCACGTCAGCCCGAGGCGATTGCCGACCCCGCTCAAAGACGTGATCGCGGCCGCCGAGGCGTTCGAATCGGAGACGGTGCGCAAGGATCAGTTCGGCGCCATCGAGGACGCGCAGAAGGCGCAGATGAGCAACGAGGCCGGCATGACCAAAGGCGCGACCGCGGGCTCGATCGCCATCGCCACCGGCTGCGTTGCGGCGACAGCACTCGGCCAGCCCGAGATCGCCATCCCTTGCGTGATCGGCGGCGCGCTCTATACCGGCGCCGTCAAGCTCGCGCACTGAGAAGTCGGAGTAGCTATTCGGTGCCGCGCCGAATGAAATAGCCGACGACGAGCCAAGCCCGAGCGCCAGCACGAGCGAAGCGGCGAGATTGTCCTTCATCGCTTCCTCGGCATCATGCGCGGCATCCGACGCGAAATGCCGTGCGCGTCCGAGCCCGCGGCTCGCCTGAGTACCCGCGCCCGGCGAGAGATCGTGAACATAGGCGCGCAGGCTGTCGAGCTGATCGTGCAGATCCTCGATATCGAGATCCTTGAACAGCCTTGACGCCTTGCGCTCAGCCCTGGGCCAACTCAGCATGTTTCTCTTCCTCCTCTGAACCGAAGCGCCGCCCCTGACCGAAGCGCGAGCATAGCAGAAACCGCAAAGCGTCACGTCGCGTTCCACCGTGCGGCACTTATGGTTGGATGCTCGGGTGCTGCTTAGTAGGACGAGGTTGCGCGCCCTGACGCCACGCTCGATCGCCGCCGCGGTTAGTCTGTCGAGATCGAGAGTGTCGCGCAGCATCTCAAGGAAGCGCGTCTCCTCCGGCTTTACGTCCATGTCGGCGGCGGCCACTTCGAGCGCAATCGCATAGGCCGTTTCGCGGAGCTTCTTCGGCAAGCCACCCTTGATGAGGGCGAGCGCGCGATCGAGCCCGCCGTCATCGCTCAACACCCCGCCGCAGGCTTCGGCCGTCTTGACCAGCCTCTCCTGATCGAAATCGGCGAAGACCGGAAGGTTGGACACGATCTCGCCGATGCGGGCGAGCTCGGCATCGGTCATGGTCCGGTCCACTGCCGACATGGTGACCATCGCAAAGATCAGTGCGGCGTGATGGTCGAGCGGCTCGGTCATGGCGCGAAAGCTCCCTCTTGTTTTGCCGAAGCGTGCGGCGGCGCGACCGTAGGCAATTGCGGGTGGCCGGGCAAGCGCGGAAATCCCCTCCGGATCCTCCCCCCGCCAACGCCTGCGGCGTCTGGAAACACTGGCGCTCTGCGGAAATCTGTGAAATTGGTCGGGCCCCGCAGATTTGTCAGAATACGACAGTGCCAGATACGAAAACCACGCCCGTCCCGTCCAGATCGAGGTGAACTGAGAGCTTCTGGCGCATGCCCATGTCAGCAAGGCGTGGCCCTTCGAGGAAGCGCGCAAGGTCCTGAGCCGGCTGAAGCGCATTCCGAAGCCGACCGGAGCCATCATCTTCGAGACGGGTTACGGCCCCTCCGGCCTTCCGCATATCGGCACCTTCGGCGAGGTCGCGCGCACGACTATGGTGCGGCACGCCTTCCGCGTTCTCACCGAGGACAAGGTACCGACGCGGCTCATCGCGTTTTCCGATGACATGGACGGACTGCGCAGGTCTCCTCGACAACATCCCCAATAAGGAGATGGTTGCCGAGCATCTCGGCAAGCCGCTGACCCAGGTGCCCGATCCGTTCGGTGATCACAAGAGCTTCGGCCACCACAACAATGCCCGGCTCAGGTCCTTCCTCGATACGTTCAACTTCGAATACGAGTTCCTGTCGGCCACCGAATGCTACACGAGCGGCCGCTTCGACAAGACGCTCCTCAAGGTGCTCGATCATTACGACGCGATCCGCGGATGTATTCCTGCCACGCTCGGGCCGGAGCGGCGCGCGACGTACAGTCCGTTCCTGCCCATCTCCCCGACGACTGGAAAAGTGTTGCAAGTGCCGATCGTCGACCGCGACCTCGCCTCCGGGTCGATCGCCTACAAGGATCCCGACACTGGAAGGCTCACCCAGGTTCCCGTCACGCGCGGCCATTGCAAGCTGCAATGGAAGGCCGACTGGGCGATGCGCTGGGCGGCGCTCGGCGTCGATTACGAGATGGCGGGTAAGGACCTGATCGAATCGGTGCGCCTCTCGGGCAAAACTGCCGCATCCTCGGCGCTCAGCAGCCGGAAGGTTTCAACTACGAGCTCTTCCTCGATGAGAACGGGGAGAAAATCTCCAAGTCGCGCGGCAACGGTCTCACCATCGAGGAGTGGCTGACTTACGCCTCGCCTGAGAGCCTCGCGCTTTACATGTTTCAAAGCCCGCGCAAGGCGAAGCGTCTCTATTTCGACGTTATCCCGCGCGCGGTCGACGAATATGTCGGCCATCTCGCCGCTTACCCCAAGGAAGAGCAGGCGGCGAAGCTGATGAATTCCGTCTGGCACATCCACAGCGGTGAGCCTCCGGCGGCTGAGCTCCCGATTCGTTTCGCGCTGCTCTTGAACCTCGCCAGCGCATCGAACTCCGAGGACCGCGAGGTCCTGTGGGGCTTCATCCGCCGCTATGCGGCAGACGCAACGCCGGAAGCACACCCTCTGCTCGATCAGCTCGTCGGCTATGCGATCAGTTACTTCCATGCCTTTGTGAAGCCGAACAAGCATTACCGCCCGCCGTCAGCGAACGACGGCGCGGCGCTGCTCGATCTCGACGCGCGGCTCGCCAAGTTGCCGAACGGGGTGCTCGCCGAGGAAATCCAAGCTGATGTCTATGCGGTCGGCAAGGAGCACGGCTTCGAGCCGCTGCGCGATTGGTTCGCTGCGCTCTACGAGGTCCTTCTCGGTCAGAGGCAAGGCCCCCGTTTCGGCTCTTTTGTCGAGCTCTATGGCATTGCGGAAACCCGCGCGCTCATCACCAAGGCGGTCGCGGGCGAGCTCGTCACGGCGAGTTGACGGCTCGAGCGCCATCGAGGATCCTCGTTTTTGGCATGAGTGTTGCTGGAAACATTCTGTGCAACACTGCGTTGCGGTAAGCGCTGCCGGTTCCCGGGCCGGAAGTAGGGGCTTTGTTGGCGCCTAGCCAGTCGGGACTTGCCGGGACGAGGACATGAATGATTAAAATTCGGGCAGGTTATCGCATCTCCTACGACTGCCCTGAGCCGACGCCGATGATCCTCACGTTGAGCGTTCACCCGAGCCGACGTGGCGACCTCATCACCCCCGATCACGTGCGCATCGACCCGCACGTGCCGGCGACGGAATACACCGACCGCTACGGCAATATCTGCCACGTAATCCGCGCGCCTGCCGGGCGTATCACCCTCTCCACCGATTTTCGGGTTCGCGATAGCGGGGAGACCGACGCTATCGCGCCCGAAGCGACGCAAGCCCCGCTCTAGACGCTGCCGGTCGATACGCTCGTCTATCTATTGGGCAGCCGCTATTGCGAGACGGACCGGTTGTCCAACTTCGCCTGGTCGACCTTCGGGAAGATTCCGCAGGGGGTGGACCTTGGTTCAGGCCATCGTCGATTTCGTGCACGACCACGTCACCTTCGGCTATCCGCATGCCAACGTCAGCCGCACGGCCCACGATACGTTCGTCGAACGCAAGGGCGTGTGCCGCGACTTCGCCCATCTTGACGCTCTGCCGCTGCATGAACGTGCCGGCGCGCTACTGTACCGGCTATCTCGGCGATATCGGCATACCGCCCGACCCGTGTCCGATGGATTTCAGCGCTTGGTTCGAGGCCTATATCGGCGACCGCTGGTACACGTTCGATGCTCGCCACAACACGCCGCGCATCGGCCGCATCCTCATCGCTCGCGGTCGCGATGCCACGGATGTCGCCATCACCACGTCGTTCGGCCCGCACACGCTCGCCGAGTTCGAGGTTGTCACCGACGAGGTGAAAGAGACCGAGCCGGCTTTGTCGTGAGCGTGAAACGATTGGTTGCGCAAATCCCGCAACTTAATCGCATTTTGCGCGAACCCAATTCAGCACGTTTTAGAGGTTTGTGACTATAGCGTGGGCACCCCAACCGAGGAGGAGCCCCACATGACCTTCAAGTATGTTGTCGCCGCTGCCGTCGTCTTCGGCTTTGCCGGCGCCGCCGTCGCCGCCGACGCGAGCCAGTTCGTCATCATCAAGGACAAGAACCAGAACTGCC
>CAVULQ010000016.1:0-22053 GCA_963742355.1 uncultured Alphaproteobacteria bacterium
CCAAGCTACGTGTCGAGGGTCCGATTCCCTTCACCCGCTCCAATCGCTTTACGTCACCCTCTTCTCGGGGTCCTTTCACGCTGCGCCCAATTTGCGGGGCGGCGCCGCCCCCGACGTTTCCCTCGCTGCAAAAAACTTTGGAGGGGTGAACTAACCCAAGCGCCAAGGCGTTCAACCAGCCGGACGGATTGATCGGACACCAATTACCAGCAGTGTCCGGCCTTCTTATCGGGGAGATGGAAATCGAGTTAGGTCGGTCCCTTCCCGGCTCACGTTCGTCCAAACAAGGGAGGAGTCCAATGAAGCGGTTTCTGATCTGCTGTTTCGTCGGAGTGGGCTTATTGTCCAGTGTGCTCGCGACGACATTCGTGCCGACGCCTGCCTCAGCGCATTATCGTTATCGCTACCACGGCCACTACTACCGGTATCACCATCACCACCACTACTACAATCACCGCCGCTTGTATCATCACCACTATCGTTATTGGTAAGAGCTTATCGGGTAGTAGCCGTCAGCGAACTAGCTATCCGCGATGGGGCAAGGGCCGCAGCATGTGCTGCGGCCCTTTTCCTTTTCCGAGCGGCGCGATGCTAAACTTGCGTCCATGAAGGATGAAGTTGCATCGGCACCTGCAACGCCTGCTCGGCGTGAACCGCGTCACGCTCAACGACCTCGCTAAGCGCGGCATCGTGGTGCGCGGCAGGCGCGGCTATGCCCTAGAAGCCTCGGTCGGCGGCGACTGCCATCATCTCCGCGAAATGGCCGCCGGTCGGGGCGGTGAGGCCAACATCAATGGTGAGCGCATCGGCGAGATCAAGAAGCGACTGGCGGCGTCATCTCGGCGAGCAAGGGTCGAGGGCGTGACGCCGCACGTGTTCCGGCACACCGCCGCGTCGTGGCTCACGCAGAGCGGCATGAATACCGAAAAGGCGGCACGGTTCCTCGCTATGTCGAAGAAGATGCTTGAAGACGTGTATGGCCAGCCGCACCCCGACTTTCACAAGGAGGCGGCCGATACCATTGGCAGGCGTCCGGGTGTGTCGAGAATGGGTCGATAATTATGCGGTGTTTCCGATGCGTTCACGCCGATTCTCGCTCAACGATGCGCAGAAACCGAGGCTTTAGGACGATGGCCCGTTCGTTCCCAAGCTACGCGTCGACCCGATTCCCTTCACCCGCTCGAATTCCTCTTCCCTAGCGAGGACGCGCCCAACCGAGCGATCCCACGCTCCCAAATAGACGCGGCCCGGACATTGGGCGCTCCGGGCCGATTAAAGCAATTGATCGACAGCGACGATGACTGAGGAAGTCCACCGCCTTGGCTAACGCTTGATCAGGTGGGCCAAGGAGCCGTGCGGATTTTCCCAATACGACGGGCCCATGAACGGTGTGAGTAAAACTTGTGCCTCCGGATGCGCGGTGATGAAGTCGGCGATCGCATCCTGTACCCCGCGCTTGTGACTATCGTGGAATAGCATGTGTCCGTTCTTAGCGAGGCCGCCATACCAATTTGAAATATCCGCTGCGACACCGTCATAGCTGTGGTCACCGTCGATAAACAGCACATCGTAAGGGCCGACGGAGGGAAACCGCCCGTGCTGGCTGTCGCCAACAATGAGGTTGACCCTGCGGCCTTGACCGGTCTCCTTGAATATTTGTTGTAGGCGTTCGTCGTCCTGCGGCGCGCAGTCTATTGAGTAAATAGGTACCTTGGGCGCAGCGCATGCCAGGAGAAACGTGCTGCCACCTTTGAAGCGACCGATCTCAAGGATACCCAAGCGCGCTCGCCGCGCCACGTGGAATAAGTATTCACCCTCCCATGGATAAAGACTGACAAACCCGACGAGAGGACTGCCCAGGTCATCGGTTTGGAGGAATTGCGGAGGAGGAGGCAGAGGGATCTCGCGTTTGCTCCCCGGCAAAATGCGGTAGCAGGCGCCGTATTCGCGGAAGAATTTCTTGTAAATCATGTCCCGCTCCCCCGGTGCAGAGTATGGCTTAAGTCCAGGCCCCACCATCAATTGTGCCATCCCCCTTCGGGGCCGCGGTCTCGATGAAATGGGGCGGGCATCCACTAGGCTGGCTTTGCCGAGGACGGTCCCCGAAGAAGTCCCACGCCGGGCGCGGGAGTGCCATGCTCCGTCTTTTCCCATTCGAAGCGCGCGGTCATGAACTGCCAGAGCGCGCGGTAGGCAGCCGCCGAGATCAACAGCCAATAGAGCGGCATCAGGGGAACGTCCTTGAGGAGATGACGATAGCCGCGGCCCCGCGCGCTCAAGAAGCCGAGCGCCATGGATGCAAGATAGCCGGTCACCAGGTCGAACCAAGCAAGGAGCCAGAACGGCCAACCGAGAAGAGCCTCCGGCCGCGCGAGGAGGCTTCCCTGCGCGAGATCGATCCCGGCAAGCACGTAGAACCAGGGATGCACCAGCGCCGATAGGATTGTGCCGCCCACGACGGTCTGGAAACCGAGGAAGCCGAGCGGCCCGAGCTCGCGCCAGAGCTTGTGCGGCGAACGCATATGCACGAGCCAGGTCTGCACATAGCCCTTGAGCCAGCGCGTGCGTTGCCGGAGCCATGGCATCAGGCGGCGCGGCGCCTCTTCATAGGTGGTCGAGGGCAGTATCGCGCAGCGATAACCGTTACGCGCAAGCCGCATGCCGAGATCGGCGTCCTCCGTGACATTGAAGGGGTCCCACGCCATGAGCCAATTGAGTGCCGATACGCGGAAATGATTGGAAGTCCCGCCGAGCGGAATGGGAAGGCAAAGCCGGTCTAGCGCAGGCAACAGCCCGTCGAACAGGGCGCAATATTCGATGGTGAACTGCCGGGTCAGCCAATTGTCTGAGGCGTTGTAGAGATTGAGCTTGGCCTGCACCGTGGCGAGATTCGGCCGTCCGGCGCGAAAGGCATTGAACGCGCGCCGGAGCTGATCGGGTTCGGGCCGGTCCTCGGCATCATAGATGACGAGATACTCCCCGCGGGCGAAGGGCAGCGCATAGTTCAGCGCCTTTGGCTTGGTGCGCGGATGTAGCTCGGGCACCACGACGATCTCCACATTGCCGGGAAGATTGAGCGCGCGTGCCGCTAAGATCGTGTCGCGGTCAACTGCCTCGAGGATCAGCTTGATGTCGAGCTTAGCTGCCGGCCAGTCGAGATGCGTGAGGCCATAGACGAGCTGCGGCAGCATATGCGCCTCGCGATAGAGGGGCACAAGGATGGTGTAGATGGGAAGCTCGGCGTCGGGTACCCGTGACGCGACGACCTCCTTCGCGCGCACCGCGCCGCGCATCAGCCAAATGATCGCGACGAGGCGAAGGCCAATGACGGGGACGAACAGCACAACGAGAGCAAGCGTCACCGGCCAGATCGCATCGGCCGGCGCGAGCGCCGCAGCCGAGAGTACTGCAAATATACCGAGCGCGAGGCCGAGGCGCTGCCACAGAGCGGACGGCTCCCGTGCGCTCCGGTCGGGATGCCGCGTAGCAAGACCCTCGACCGCGCCCCGGGCGAAGGTCTCGGCGAATTGGCGACAGATGGCGCCGCGAACCGATTGTGGCGAAGCGAGCGAGAAGTCGTGGGGCTTAAGCTGCGCGAGCATCTCGCGGAGCGCGTTGGGGCTAAGACGATCCGGCGCCAACACGAAACGCCGCGAGTGACTCCGCTCTTTCAACAGGCCGCTGGCAAGGCTCCGGCGCGGGCCAGCTCCCGCAGCCGACGTTACGTCGCGGGCCGCAAGCTCGGTCTTGAAGGGGGTGCCGCAAGCTTCCGCAAGCGCACGGTAATACTCCTCTGCGCTGAGCCAGCCGTTGGCGATCATCACCTCGTGAGGATGAACACCCCACCGCGCGGCAATTGCGGTTGCCCGCGTGAGCGTTGCGGAATCGATGAAGCGGCCGACGAGAAAGCGATATTCCTGCTCAGGCAGCGCACTTGGACTCGCGCTAAGACGCGCAAGCCGACGCTTGAGTCCGGACGTCTCCGCCACAAGCAACACGGGAATGCCCCCGAAACTTTCCCGCACCCATTATTTGTGGAATCCGGAAGAGGCGCAATATTGATTGTGCCAATCTTGAGTTGCACACGCGTGCTACAATGTAGAGTTTAATATGTAAATATATACAATCATTGGTTGACCTCGCCCCTTGGCACTGCGGCCCTAGCCGCGTTATGAGAGTGCGTGCTGCGACGCTTCCTCTCCGCTCTGACCGGCCTTAGCCCGGCGCCTCTTTGGCTCGCCGCGCTCGTCTGCGCGCTGCTCGTCCTTCAGCCGAAGCAGGCGGCCGCTCAGGCCAAGAATGAAATCGTCCCCGACACCTGGCATGGCGACGCGCTCCGGCCGAAGCCCGATATGCGCGGGCTGAGCAAGCTCACCTTCGTAACCGACAGCGATTATCCGCCCTTCCATTATTATGACGAGGTCGGCGCGCTCACTGGCTTCAACGTCGATCTCGCTAAGGCGATCTGCGATACGCTCGAAGTGCAGTGCGAGGTTAAGGCGGTCTCTTGGGACGATCTCATCCCCAGCCTCGACAAGGGCGACGCCGATGCGGCCATCGCCTCCATGCGCATCACCGCCGAGGCCCTCGAGAAGGCGGACTTCACTTCGCGTTATTACGCGACGCCCGCGCGCTTCGTCGCGCGCAAGGCAAGCGACCTCAAGGACATCAGCCCCGAGACGCTGACCGGCAAGAAGATCGGGGTCGCCAAGGACACCGGCCACGAGGCCTATCTCAAGAAATTCTTCCCTGGCGTCGCCATTGCGAGCTTCGCCACCGCCGAAGATGCAGAGAAGGCGCTGAAGGATGGAGCCATCGATCTCGTCTTTGGCGATGGCATTGGTCTGACCTTCTGGATCAATGGGGTGACCAGCGAAGGATGCTGCGAGTTCCGCGGCGGTCCCTATCTCGACACCACCTATTTCGGTGAGGGCGTCGGCATTGCGGTGAAGAGAGGGAACCGCCAGATGGTCTCGATCCTCAACTACGCGCTCGAGCAGGTCCATGCCACCGGGCGCTACGAGGAGCTGTTCCTGCGCTACTTCCCCATGAGCTTCTTCTGAGCGGCTTCGCTTCGCTTTTGCGCGAAGGGCAGGAGCAGCGACCAGGCGAAGCGCGTCGGCGCCTCGCTCTGATAGGGAGTGAGCCCGATGGTCATGCCCTGGTGCCCGCCTTCCGGCTGAGCCACATAGGTTCGGAACAGACGATCCCAGACCGACAGATTGAAGCCGTAATTTGCATCGTGCTCGCGCCTGAGCACGGAGTGATGCACGCGGTGCATATCCGGCGTGACGAGAAGAAGGCGCAAAGGCCGGTCGAGCCATAAGGGAAGCGCGATATTGGCGTGGTTGAACATCGCGCAGGCGTTCAGGATCACCTCGAATAGGAACACGGCGAGCGGCGATGCGCCGAGAGCCAGCACCACCGCAATCTTCCACAGCATCGACAGTCCGATCTCGATCGGGTGAAAGCGCACCGCGGTGGTCACGTCGATATCGCGATCGGCGTGGTGAACTTGATGCAGGCGCCAGAACAGCGGGATCTTGTGAGAGGCGAGGTGCTGCGCCCAGATGGCGAGGTCGAGCGCGAGCAACGCGACCGCGATCTTGATCCACTCCGGCCAATCGAGCTGGTTCAGAACTCCGATACCGTGCGCTTGGGCATAAGCCGCCGCGGCAATGGCAGCGAGCGGCACGGCGAGCATGGCCATGAGCCGAAGGAGCACGGTCGCGGTGACGCTGATGCCGAGATTGGTGAACCAGCGCCGTCCCTTCGGCGCGACCGGAGTCCGCTTCGGAGCGGCAAGCTCGATCAGCGCCATGACCACGAACACGAAGGCGAACACCGCGAGACGGATCACCCCGTCGCTTTGGCCGAGAAGACCGTCCATGGCCGCATGTTAGCGTGGGGCCGTCGGGAAGTCAGTTGCTCTGCCGTGCCGCGAGTGAGAGCCCGATAATGCCGATGACGACCAGGGCGAGAGAGGCCATTTTGAACAGCGTCAACGGCTCGCGAAAATAGGCGATGCCGATCATTGCCGCAAGCGCGGTGCCGACGCCCGACCAGATGGCATAGGTGACCGAGAGATCGAGCCGCTTCAGCGCCGGGATCACGGCGGCCGCCGAGCACACGTAAAAAATGGGAACGGCGAGCGAGGGCAGCGGCTCGGAGAAGCCGCGCGAGAGCTTCATCGAGGTAATGCCGGCGACTTCGAGCAGGATGGCGGCGAAGAGCAGGAGCCAGCGCAAGAGCTTCTCGGACATCTTCCAACTCAAGAGAAGGGCAAGCTCCGCATCCAACAGCGAAATTGCATGACGCGGTGATGACAGTGCTCACAAGAGCTCGAGCGGGCGCGCCGCTGTCGGCGGCGGAAAAGCGCGATCGAGCTCGGCGAGGTCGGTCTCGCTAAGGGAAATGTCGAGCGCCGCGCGGTTCTCCCGCACATGCGTCGCGTTAGACGCTTTCGGGATGACCATCATGTCGATCTGTCGGAGCACCCAGGAGAGCGCGATCTGCGCGGGCGTCGCAGCGTGACGGGTGGCGATGGCGGCGAGCGTGCGATCGCGCCCGAGCCGCCCCTGCTCGATGGGCGAATAGGCCATGATCGGCACGTCATGTGCCCGCGACCACGGCAGCAGCCCGAATTCGATGCCGCGCCGTCTGAGGTTGTAGACGACCTGGTTGCTGGCGCAGGCGTCGCCGCCTTGCAGCGCGAACAGCTCCTCCATGTCCTCGACATCGAAATTGCTGACGCCGAAATAGCGGATCGCGCCCTTGTCGAGCAGAGCCTCGAAGCCGGCAAGCGTCTCCTCGAGCCTCGGACGTCCCCGCCAATGCAGGAGGTAGAGATCGATGCGGTCGGTCTTCAGTCGCTTGAGGCTGCGCTCGCACGCGGCGATCGTGCCGGCCCGCGTCGAGTTCTCAGGCTTGACCTTACTGACGATGAAGCAGTCGTCGCGCCGCCCTTTGACCGCCTCGGCGACGACCTCCTCGGCACCGCCTTCGCCGTAGAGTTCGGCGGTGTCGATCAGCGTCATGCCGAGATCGAGCCCCGATTTAAGCGCAGCGACCTCCTCGTCGAAGGCGCGCCGGCTCTCGCCCATGCGCCAGGTGCCTTGGCCGAACTGCGGAATTCTTTCGCCCGACGGAAGCGTGACTGTGGGAAGAGCGGACTGAGGCATAACCGAGCGACACATCATGCGTGAGGCGCGGCCATCTGAGCGATGCCGCGCCTCGCTGGATAACGTCCCAGGATACTAACGGTTCAGGCCTTCTTCGCCGCAGCCGCCGGTGCCACCGTCCGATCGCGCTCCTCTTTGCGCGAATGCAGCTGGAAGGCGAGGATCAGCAGGAACACGCCGAACACGAGCGCATAGGCGCCGATCCATATCGTCAATACCACGGCGCCGATCAACGGCTCGATGACGAGGAGGATGCCGAAGATGATCGAGGCGATGCCGCCAAGCGCGAGCCACCAGCGCCCATGATCGAGATTGAGCCTGAAGGCGGCCGACAGCATCAGGATGCCGGAGACGGTTGCCCATACGGCGATGAGCCAGATCAACGCGACGAGCGTGATGCCAGGCCACAGCACGGCGATGACGCCAGCCGCGAGATCGACTACGCCCTCGAGGATCAAGAGTCCCCACCGCTCGCCGTTGCGCGCCGCCTTGATGCCCGAGATGATGGCGAACACGCCGTCGACGAACATATAGGCGGCGAACAGGATGACGAATACCTGGACGGCGATGCCCGGCGTGAGCAGGCAAATCAGGCCGAAGATGATGCCCAAGATGCCGCGCAGACCCACAACCCACCAATTGTCGGCCAAGACATCGCTTAGGGCGTCGCAGCGCGGATCGGACACGACGGTGCGACCTTTCGAAGATGTGCTCGCTGCCATGGAACTCTCCTTCTTTGATCAGCCAGTTTGATCAGGTAACCGATGCCCACGAGAAGACGCGAATCGATTAGGCGCCATGATGAAGCCTATCTAAACGGCGGAAGGGCTCATAGCGCAGTTGTCCACACCCCGCGTCGCGCCCTCTCAGAGCTCCAAACCCACCTCCGAGGCAAGCCCGGACACAGTCTGGCGAAGCCAGAGATGCCCCGGATCCTGGTCGAAACTCGCATGCCAAAGCAACGAGATGGTGAAACCAGGCAGCTCGATGGGGGCAGGACTCGTGGCGAGCCCGAAAGCCTCGGCAAAATAGCGCGCCAGCCGCGACGGCATGGTGGTGATCACCGGGGCACGGCGGAGCACGAAGGGCACGGCGAGAAAGCCGGGCGTCGTCATCGCGATCGTGCGCTTGAGCTTGTGCTTGGCGAGCGCCTCGTCGACGGCGCCATGCGCATCGTCGCTGAGGCTCGTCAGCACATGCGGCACGCGCAGATAGTCCTCGAGCGAGATCGGCGGCGTTAGCTTAAGCTGGTCCGGGCTGAACAGGCAGAGGAAGTTTTCGGCGTAGAGCGAGCGGCGCTTGTGATGGGTTTGCCCCTGGGTGAACACGCCGATGCCGAGATCGAGGCTGCCGGCATCGAGCTCTTCGAGTACGGACACGCGGTTGATTGGGCGGAGCCGCAACGAGACGCCGGGCGCCGAGGCGCGGAGCCGCGCGAGAAGGGTAGGCACGACCGCCACCTCGATCGAATCGGCAAGACCGATGCGGAAGACCCGTTCCGCCGTCGATGGATCGAAATCCTCGCGCTGCAGCACTGCCGCCTGGATCTGGGCGAGCGTCACGCGTACGGGATCGGCAAGAGCAAGCGCGCGAGGTGTCGGCCGCATGCCCTCGGCGCCTCGGGTCAGGAGCTCGTCGCCGAACAGCGTCCGGAGTCGCGCGAGATTGTAACTCATGGCCGACTGACCGAGCCCGACACGCGCAGCCGCACGGGTGACGCTCCGCTCTGTGAGCAAAGCATCGAAGGCAACGAGCAGGTTCAGGTCGAGCCGGCTCAAATTGGCGTGATCAATAGCTGTCATCGATAGCATCGATTGGAATGATGATACTGAATCACGCATGTTTGACGCAACAGCAAAGCGGCCGCTGGTCAGCCACCTCGCAACTCGAGGCGAGGGCGCGCGGGGAGAAGGGCCATGAAAATCGCCATCGTTGGAGCAGACGACGTGGGCCGGTCGCTCGGCGCAGCCCTCAAGTCGAAGGGACACACGATCGTCTATGGCATCCCTGAGCCGGAAAGATCCGACGAGCGCAACACAAAATCTGTGGGCGCGGCGGTGAGGAGCTCAGAGGCGGTGATTCTGGCGACGCCCTGGACGCTCACCGAGGCCCTTGTCTGTGAGCACGCGACCGACCTTGCCAACAAGATCGTCATTGATGCGACCAATCCGCTCAACCCCACCATGACCGGACTCGCTCTCGGGTTTCTTACCTCCGGAGTCGAGTTGCTACAGAGCCAGGCGCGTCAGGCGAAGTTCTTCAAAACCTTCAATTCGGCTGGCATCGGCGTTCTCGCGCGGCCGGACTTCGCGGAAGGTAAGGCCGCCATGTTGGTCGCGGGCCCGCATGGTCCAGACAAGAAGATCGTCATGCGCCTCGTCACCGATGTCGGCTTTGAGCCGATCGATGCCGGCGAGCTCAAGGCGGCGCGTTTGCTTGAACCGCTCGCGATGCTCACAAGGCAGATTGCACTCAGCAAAGGCGACGTCGCCTTCGTCATGGCGCGACGTCAGCCCGAAAAGGATCGCACGACCAGCGGGCGCGCCCTGGCCGCCCAGGAAGCCGAATAGCCGATTAGCGTGGGAGATGCGGGGATCTCCATCTCGCGGCGCTCAGTTCGCGGCGCCGCGAGATGGGCGGCGGCGACGTAACAAGCAATGCGCACCGCGCGCACGTCTCTTCTTCGGCACATTGATTCTCTCGGCGCACGTTGCGAGCGAACGAGATCGCTCCTCGGACCAACCGCGCGACAAATTCTCCCAGCTCCTGAGCGGCGTGACGTAGCGAAACAGCTTCATTGCCGCCCCATTCCTGTGTAAGGGCCTGATGCGAGACTGAATCTCAAGGAGCTTGATGAGATGCGGGCGGCGCCACTCACCGTGGGCGTGATCGGAGGAGGCTTCACTGGAGCAGCGGGCGCAATGGCGTGCCTCGCTCGTCTCCCCGAGCCATTCCGCTTGGTGCTGATCGAGCCCTCTGCCGTGCTCGGGCGTGGCGTTGCCTATGGCAGCCATCATCCGTTGCATCTCCTCAACGTGCGCACCCGCGATCTTTCGATTCGCGCGGGGCAGCCTGGCGACTTCCTCAACTGGGCCTTTCGCCAGCTCGATCAGGGCGAGAACCACGCCGGCCTGCATGACGCGCTCGCGCACACATTTCTGCCGCGCCAGCTCTTCGGCGAATATGTGCGACAGCGCCTGTTCGAGACGGTTGAGCAGCGTCCGGATGTCGAGTTCTCTGTCATGCCGACGACTGCGCGCTCTCTTCACGCCGAACGTGGCGGCTATCTGATCGAGCTCGATCGCGGGGAAAAGGTGCTTTGTGACGCCGTGATCCTCGCTACCGCGTATGGCGTGCAACGAGCTTCGACCAGAGGCGCGCTCGCACCCTTCGAGCCGCTTCCGCCCGAGCGGGTTGCGCGTGCACAATCGATCGCCGTGATCGGATCGGGACTCACCATGGTCGACGTGCTGATCGGCGCGCGACGCGACGGCTTCCGGGGTATCGCGACCATTATCTCGCGGCGCGGACAATTGCCGCGCCCGCATGCCGCCAAGGGCGTCGTGCCCCACCAACTCGCTCTGCCACGCTCGAAGCACGTGTCGATGCTCGAGGCTTCGCTCAGGATCGCCTGCGAGATTGCCGAGGATGGAGACGCACCTTGGCAAGCCGTCTTCAATGGCTTGCGCTTGTCGCTGCAGGACATTTGGCAAGAGCTCCCAGTCGGCGAGCAGGCGCGCTTCCTCCGGCATCTTCGGCCCTTTTTCGATGCGCACCGCCATCGACTACCGCTCGAGGTGCATACGCGGCTCATGGGCGAGTTCGACAAAGGCCGCGCGGTGTTGCTGCGGGGATCGGTGATGAAGGTCGAGCGGAACGGAGGGGGCTTCACGCTGGAAATTTTGCGGCGTGGCGCCATGGCACCCGAGAGGATGGAGACCGACCTCACCTTCGCTTGTTCCGGCTTCAAGCCCGATCTCGATCAGCCTCTGATCAAGGGAATGATCGCGGCGGGGCTTGCGCGCCCCGACGTCCACCGCCTCGGGCTTGCCGTCGAACCCAACGGGCGGATGCTTGGCCGGAGCTCTGACGTCACGAGAGGTCTGTTCGCCATCGGTCCGCTTTGCCAGGGGACGTTGTGGGAGATCACCGCCGTGCCGGAGATCGTGCGCCAAGCCGACGCGGCTGCGCTGAGCCTTGCCGCTTTACAGGTGCCCGTTCGCGAGAGTGGCGCCCTGCGCGCTTGATGCCGCATTATTGGTTGCAGCTTGCGAGCCTCAAGAACGCCGCTTAAAGGGGCGCGGCGCCTTTCCGGGCGGAAGGACGTTAAACTTTCATTATGGTTAACGGCCTAAAAGCCCTCAAAAAGCCACGAAACGCCTGAAAATCAATGTGTTTCCCGCTCAGCGGCAGCCGAGTGGGCGTTAACCATACGTTGAGTATCGTCAGCACTTCTGGGGCCGGGGGAAGGAAGCTGATGACATGCGTAGTCTTGCCATTCTTGCGCTCGCTTTTGGCGTGATAGCCGGCGTGAGTAGCCCTTGCGCCGCGCAGAGTGCAACGGCCGGCAGTCAGCCCCATTCCGTCTCTATTGCGAAGCAAGCGACGCCGGAGCGTCTCGCTCCGCCGCAAGCAGAGGCGGCGGTCGCCGCACCGACGCCGGCAGCGCCGCCCGCACCGCATCCTGCCGCAGCCCCCGTTACAGTGCCCGTGCAAGTCTACGCCACCATTCCGCAGCCCCTGACGCATCCCATGACCACGACGCCGATCGAGCTCGAGGCTGCACCGGAGCCGCAACCCGCCTTCTCCTCGGCCCAGAAGCTGCTCGATTGGGTTACCAACTATCGCAAACATCCGAACCCGTCGCGCGTCCCCGTCGCCGTTCACGCCATGCTCGACTTCGGTCTGTTCGGCGACGAGGACAAGGAGTGGTTCTGCATCGGCTTCATCGCCGGCGTGCTCGGCACCAATCCAAAGGACGGCCCTGGTCTCATCCCGAGGATGTTCCCGATGCCCGACAAGGAGCAGGCGGTGATCATCAGGGCGATTGCCTATTCCGAGCGTCCCGACTGGCGTGACTTGCTCGAGAAGAATTCCGCGCGCATGCCGCTCAGGCGCCCGCTGATCGACGACTTCCTGCAAGGCAAGCGGCCAACTTTGATGGAGCTTCCGCTCGTCGATGGCGGCTCATCGGGGATCTACGCGCTGTGGGGCTATTACGTCGCGACCGGCCAGCACGAGCCGGTGGTTCGCATCATGCAGGCGCTGCAATGGTCGCGGCGGAAGGACGACAGCAGTTTTTCCTTCAAGAAGATTTTCACTGGCTGGGGCCACGACCCCTCGGCCGTCGAGAAGATCACCACCGGGGGCACCGCCAAGTGGACCCTCGCTTCCTATGCCGAGCGCGATCGGGAGCTTCTCGAGCTTTATCGCGCCGAGGTCCCACGTCAGCCCGAGGCGATTGCGACCCCGCTCAAAGATGTGATCGCTGCCGCCGAGGCGTTCGAATCGGAGACGGTGCGCAAGGATCAGTTCGGCGCCATCGAGGACGCACAGAAGGCGCAGATGAGCAACGAGGCCGGCATGACCAAAGGCGCAACCGCGGGTTCGATCGCGATCGCCACCGGCTGCGTTGCGGCGACAGCTCTCGGCCAGCCCGAGATCGCCATCCCTTGCGTGATCGGGGGTGCGCTCTATACCGGCGCCGTCAAGCTCGCCCACTAAGAAGTCGGAGTAGCTATTCGGTGCCGCGCCGAATGAAATAGCCGACGACGAGACCAAGCCCGAGCGCCAGCACGAGCGAAGCGGCGAGATTGTCCTTCATGGCTTCCTCGGCATCATGCGCGGCATCCGATGCGAAATGCCGTGCGCGTCCGAGCCCGCGGCTCGCCTGAGTACCCGCGCCCTGCGAGAGATCGTGAACATAGGCGCGCAGGCTGTCGAGCTGATCGTGCACATCCTCGATGTCGAGATCCTTGAACAGCCTTGACGCCTTGCGCTCAGCCCTGGGCCAACTCAGCATGTTTCTCTTCCTCCTCTGAACCGAAGCGCCGCCCCTGACCGAAGCGCGAGCATAGCAGAAACCGCAAAGCGCCACGTCGCGTTCCACCGGACAGCACTTATGGTTGGATGCCCGGAGTTCTGCTTAGAGGACGAGGTTGCGCGCCCTGATGCCGCGCTCGATCGCCGCCGCGGTTAGTCTGTCGAGATCGAGAGTGTCGCGCAGCATCTCAAGGAAGCGCGTCTCCTCCGGCTTTACGTCCATGTCGGCGGCGGCCACTTCGAGCGCAATCGCATAGGCCGTTTCGCGGAGCTTCTTCGGCAAGCCACCCTTGATGAGGGCGAGCGCGCGATCGAGCCCGCCGTCATCGCTCAACACCCCGCCGCAGGCTTCGGCCGTCTTGACCAGCCTCTCCTGATCGAAATCGGCGAAGACCGGAAGGTTGGACACGATCTCGCCGATGCGGGCGAGCTCGGCATCGGTCATGGTCCGGTCCACTGCCGACATGGTGACCATCGCAAAGATCAGTGCGGCGTGATGGTCGAGCGGCTCGGTCATGGCGCGAAAGCTCCCTCTTGTTTTGCCGAAGCGTGCGGCGGCGCGACCGTAGGCAATTGCGGGTGGCCGGGCAAGCGCGGAAATCCCCTCCGGATCCTCCCCCCGCCAACGCCTGCGGCGTCTGGAAACACTGGCGCTCTGCGGAAATCTGTGAAATTGGTCGGGCCCCGCAGATTTGTCAGAATACGACAGTGCCAGATACGAAAACCACGGCCCGTCCCGTCCAGATCGAGGTGAACTCAGAGCTTCTGGCGCATGCCCATGTCAGCAAGGCGTGGCCCTTCGAGGAAGCGCGCAAGGTCCTGAGCCGGCTGAAGCGCATTCCGAAGCCGACCGGAGCCATCATCTTCGAGACGGGTTACGGCCCCTCCGGCCTTCCGCATATCGGCACCTTCGGCGAGGTCGCGCGCACGACTATGGTGCGGCACGCCTTCCGCGTTCTCACCGAGGACAAGGTACCGACGCGGCTCATCGCGTTTTCCGATGACATGGACGGACTGCGCAAGGTCCCCGACAACATCCCCAATAAGGAGATGGTTGCCGAGCATCTCGGCAAGCCGCTGACCCAGGTGCCCGATCCGTTCGGTGATCACAAGAGCTTCGGCCACCACAACAATGCCCGGCTCAGGTCCTTCCTCGATACGTTCAACTTCGAATACGAGTTCCTGTCGGCCACCGAATGCTACACGAGCGGCCGCTTCGACAAGACGCTCCTCAAGGTGCTCGATCATTACGACGCGATCCGCGATGTAATCCTGCCCACGCTCGGGCCGGAGCGGCGCGCGACGTACAGTCCGTTCCTGCCCATCTCCCCGACGACTGGAAAAGTGTTGCAAGTGCCGATCGTCGACCGCGACCTCGCCTCCGGGTCGATCGCCTACAAGGATCCCGACACTGGAAGGCTCACCCAGGTTCCCGTCACGCGCGGCCATTGCAAGCTGCAATGGAAGGCCGACTGGGCGATGCGCTGGGCGGCGCTCGGCGTCGATTACGAGATGGCGGGTAAGGACCTGATCGACTCGGTGCGCCTCTCGGGACAGATCTGCCGCATCCTCGGCGCTCAGCAGCCGGAAGGTTTCAACTACGAGCTCTTCCTCGATGAGAACGGGGAGAAAATCTCCAAGTCGCGCGGCAACGGTCTCACCATCGAGGAGTGGCTGACTTACGCCTCGCCTGAGAGCCTCGCGCTTTACATGTTTCAAAGCCCGCGCAAGGCGAAGCGTCTCTATTTCGACGTTATCCCGCGCGCGGTCGACGAATATGTCGGCCATCTCGCCGCTTACCCCAAGGAAGAGCAGGCGGCGAAGCTGATGAATCCCGTCTGGCACATCCACAGCGGTGAGCCTCCGGCGGCTGAGCTCCCGATCAGTTTCGCGCTGCTCTTGAACCTCGCCAGCGCATCGAACTCCGAGGACCGCGAGGTCCTGTGGGGCTTCATCCGCCGCTATGCGGCAGACGCAACGCCGGAAGCACACCCTCTGCTCGATCAGCTCGTCGGCTATGCGATCAGTTACTTCCATGCCTTTGTGAAGCCGAACAAGCATTACCGCCCGCCGTCAGCGAACGAGCGCGCGGCGCTGCTCGATCTCGACGCGCGGCTCGCCAAGTTGCCGAACGGGGTGCTCGCCGAGGAAATCCAAGCTGATGTCTATGCGGTCGGCAAGGAGCACGGCTTCGAGCCGCTGCGCGATTGGTTCGCTGCGCTCTACGAGGTCCTTCTCGGTCAGAGGCAAGGCCCCCGTTTCGGCTCTTTTGTCGAGCTCTATGGCATTGCGGAAACCCGCGCGCTCATCACCAAGGCGGTCGCGGGCGAGCTCGTCACGGCGAGTTGACGGCTCTGATGCCATCGAGGATCCTCGTTTTTGGCATGAGTGTTGCTGGAAACATTCTGTGCAACACTGCGTTGCGGTAAGCGCTGCCGAATCCCGGCCGGAAGTAGGGGCTTTGTTGGCGCCTAGCCAGTCGGGACTTGCCGGGACGAGGACATGAATGATTAAAATTCGGGCAGGTTATCGCATCTCCTACGACTGCCCTCAGCCGACGCCGATGATCCTCACGTTGAGCGTTCACCCGAGCCGACGTGGCGACCTCATCACCCCCGATCACGTGCGCATCGACCCGCATGTGCCGGCGACGGAATACACCGACCGCTACGGCAATATCTGCCACGTAATCCGCGCGCCTGCCGGGCGTATCACCCTCTCCACCGATTTTCGGGTTCGCGATAGCGGGGAGACCGACGCTATCGCGCCCGAAGCGACGCAAGCCCCGCTCGAGACGCTGCCGGTCGATACGCTCGTCTATCTATTGGGCAGCCGCTATTGCGAGACGGACCGGTTGTCCAACTTCGCCTGGTCGACCTTCGGGAAGATTCCGCAGGGGTGGACCTTGGTTCAGGCCATCGTCGATTTCGTGCACGACCACGTCACCTTCGGCTATCCGCATGCCAACGTCAGCCGCACGGCCCACGATACGTTCGTCGAACGCAAGGGCGTGTGCCGCGACTTCGCCCATCTTGCGGTAACGCTCTGCCGCTGCATGAACGTGCCGGCGCGCTACTGTACCGGCTATCTCGGCGATATCGGCATACCGCCCGACCCGTGTCCGATGGATTTCAGCGCTTGGTTCGAGGCCTATATCGGCGACCGCTGGTACACGTTCGATGCTCGCCACAACACGCCGCGCATCGGCCGCATCCTCATCGCTCGCGGTCGCGATGCCACGGATGTCGCCATCACCACGTCGTTCGGCCCGCACACGCTCGCCGAGTTCGAGGTTGTCACCGACGAGGTGAAAGAGACCGAGCCGGCTTTGTCGTGAGCGTGAAACGATTGGTTGCGCAAATCCCGCAACTTAATCGCATTTTGCGCGAACCCAATTCAGCACGTTTTAGAGGTTTGTGACTATAGCGTGGGCACCCCAACCGAGGAGGAGCCCCACATGACCTTCAAGTATGTTGTCGCCGCTGCCGTCGTCTTCGGCTTTGCCGGCGCCGCCGTCGCCGCCGACGCGAGCCAGTTCGTCATCATCAAGGACAAGAACCAGAACTGCCGCGTGGTCGAGAAGAACGTGGTGAGCGAGGACAAGCTCGGCGAGCAGGTCGGCAAGCAGGCCTATCCGAGCTTCGAGGAAGCCAATATCGACCTCAAGGTCGTGTGCGAGAATCCATAGCCTTAAAGCCGCGCCGCCTTCTCCCTTGGGCGGCGTTTGCATTTGCGAAGACGCGGAACGGACCTTCGCCCGCTCCGCGTCTTTTTGTCTCGCGGGCCGGAACGAGCCGCCGATGAGGGCTGATTCCGAGCTTCGCGCGTTACTCCTGCCGAGGCGTCAAGATAGACTGCGCCGTCTGGCGAAGGAGAACCTGACATGACCATATCAAGACTGATGTTGGCTGCCGCGCTAGGAGCTCTGGTGCTCGGCATAATGGGATTGGTCCCGGCACGCGCGGAGGCCGCGACCCTGTTCGACAAGCACACCCTGCTTGCGGCCGACGATGCGCCCCCCGCCGATGCCGATACCGACGCAAGCGGTCAGAGCTCGGCCAAGATGGGCGAGGAACCGGGCACGCATACCGGCGATGATCAGGGGACGACGCCCGAAAGCGATACGCAGAAGATCGATCAGCCGCCACGCCGCAACGAAACCACGACCGATCCTTCTGGCGACCAGGGCGACGCCGGCAAATAGGTCGAAGCTCCTCGAGCTCGCGCACTAATGGCTTAGATCGTCGAGGATAGTGCGCATCTCGATCGCGCGCTGTCCCGTCGTCGCGCGCATGCAGTTCCCGGCGGCGACCGAGGCGAAGGTGCCCCCCTCATAGCGCTTCTCCCAATAGTCGCATTTCGCATCGCGGAACTGGATCCAGGCGCGCTGCGCCTCCTTTAAGGCCGCTGCCGCATCAGGTTCGTCCGCGAGCCGCTTCAGAGCCTGCCCATACCAGTCGTTGAGATAGCCGTCCCAGATCTTCTGCTCGCGCATCTGGCAGAACACGATGGTCATGGTGTTCGCGCCAGGCGCGTTCGGACAGGGATCGGCGATCAGCCCGATGCAGGCGCTCATCTCCTTGAGCTCATCCTCGCCCGCGCTCTTGTCGAGGCAGTCGGCGATCGTCTTGCGCTCTGCCGCCGTCGGCCCGTCGCTTTGGGCGCGTGCGGGCGCTGCCATCAGCACGAGAAATAGGAGCGTGATGGCGCTGGAACGCATCATCGCGATGAAGCGGGAAGGAGAATGCCGAAAGCTGTCGCAATCCGGTTCATGTCGACACCCGTATCATCGCTGAGGCTCACGATAGATCAGCTGGTGGATTAGCCGCTTTCGCTGCGAATGACAAAGGGGAGACTTACTGTGAGCCGCGCCAAATGCCGATCTTCTCTTTCTTGGCGGCGGACTCAGCCTCAGCGAGTGCCTTCTCCGAGGGTTCTTTTGGATTCGCCCAGCCCTGGCGCACGAGCCACGTCGAGAGATCTATCCCGGCCACGCTGCAGCGCGCGGCAAAGGCCTTCTGCTCGCCGCCCTTGGGCAGAACGCAACCGACGGCGCGGGTGCGGATCAATTTGGTGAGCGCGCTATGTCCCGCAGCCCCACACCCCCAGGATTTGCCCTTGGCGTCTTTGCAGGTCGCCTTGGCGTCGCGCGCGGCGATATCGGCAAGCGTGATGACGATGCCGCCCGATTGGATGGTGCCGGCATCGATGACGCGCACCTTGTAGTAGAGCTTGGTCACGGGCGGAGCTGCGTCAGCCGCCTTGTCTTTCTGTAACGCCGCAAGCCGCTCGGCTTCCGCCTTCTCGGAAGCGAGCATATTTGGCTTTGGCGGAGCGATCGGATCGGGAACGGCGTGCACCTGTGGTGCCGGCGCGACCGGTTGGGGCGCGGCCTGCTGGACTGGCGGGGGAGGGGGAGCAGGCGGATCAGCGGGCGCCGGCAGAGCGGCGATCGTTGGAGGAGCGGGTACGGTTTCGGTCGCGGGCTGCCCCTCGGCTTTGCGATCGGCGGCGATCTCCTTGGCCCACCAGGCCTGCCCGAAACCAAGTGGGCTGTTGAACGGCCATAAGAAAAGGACAATGACCGCTAGCCCGAGCAGGATCGAGAAGATGCGCGACGCATGAGCCATGCTCGGAATCCAGAGATCGGAGGCGGAGATCGGAATTCGGAACCGGCCCATTGAAGCCGGGAGATCGGGCCATTCTAGGGCCATTCTGGCGCTCGACTTTGCGCTTTCCGGCTTCCGGCTATTGGCTCGCCCAGACGATGCGGGCCATCCAGTCGATGCGGTCCACGGGAAATGAGAGATTCGGGTGCGTTGGGTTGAAGGAAGCGAGCTCGACCGTCTTCGCCGTCCGCCGCACCAGGATCTTGGCCATCACTTCGCCGTCGGTCGTGCGCAGGACCACGCGGTCGCCTTTGCGCGGCGCCGAATTCGGCGAGACAACGAGGATATCCCCGTCGCGGTAGAGCGGCTGCATACTGTCACCCGTCACTTCGAGCGCATAGGCGTTCTCGTCGTCGACGCGCGGAAAGCGGATCTGGTCCCAGCCTTGACCCACGGGGAAGCCGCCATCGTCGAAGAATCCGCCGGCACCGGCTTGCGTCAGGCCGATCAGCGGGATCGGCTGGGCCCGGCCGCGTCCGCCGCGCGGCTCCGCCATGACCAGCGCGGTGAAATCCTCGAACGAGGCTCCGGTCGCCTCGAGCACTTTGGCGATGCTCTCGGTGGTCGGCCAGCGCGGACGGCCTTCTCCGGTCACGCGCTTCGACTTGTTGAACGATGTGGGGTCGAGCCCGGCACGCTTGGCAAGCCCCGAGGCCGAAAGGTTATAGCGCCGCGCGAGCGCGTCGATCGCTGACCAGACCTTGGCATGGGTGAGCCTGTTCACGGCAGAGGCCTCTTCCTCTCACATCCCACACGGCGGAATTTATCCCCAAGATAGGAATTATGACTTATTTTCGCCGCACTTGTCCAATGCCAATCCGCGCACGGTTCCGGCTCATCTTGTTCGGCCCCGCCGTGGGGGATAGTACGAAGACCCATGGATGGCACCATCTACAAGGTCCTGCGCAGCACCGACCTCGCCGAGGCGAAGGCCAAGGGGCGCTTCGACGGCTCAGCTGACGACGCCCGCGATGGCTTCATTCACTTGTCCTCTTGCGATCAGCTTGAAAGCACGCTCGCCAAGCATTTTCCCGGACGGAAGGATCTGGTGCTGCTCGCGCTTGACAGCGAAGGCTTGGGCGAGCGCTTGCAATGGGAGCCGTCGCGGGGAGGGGCGCTGTTCCCCCATCTCTACGGACCTCTCGATCTTGACGCCCTTCTCTGGGAGGAGCCGCTTCAGCTTGGAACTGACGGGCGGCATCGGCTGCCGCTGCGTGTCCTGCCGTGAATGGGTTGTTCGGCTTGGGTCAGGCTGTTCTCCTTGCGCTCGACCCTGAGCGCGCGCATGACATCGCCGTCAAGTCGCTTGAGCTTGGGCTTTATCCCCGCATCACCGAGCCCGACGATAAGCGACTGGCGCAACGAATCTTCGGCCTCGATTTTCCCAACCCGCTCGGCATGGCAGCGGGCTTCGACAAAGATGCGCGCGTGCCGCGCGAGCTTCTTGCCACGGGGCTAGGCTTCGTCGAGGTCGGCACGCTCACCCCGCGCGCGCAAAGCGGCAATCCGCTCCCGCGCGTCTTCCGCTCCCAAGCGGACCGCGCCATCATCAACCGTCTCGGCTTCAACAATGAGGGGCAGGAGGCGGCGCTTGCGAGGCTCAAGCAACGCCCTCCGGGGATCATGGGCGTCAATATTGGGGCGGGGCGCGACAGCTCCGACCGCATCGCCGATTATGTCTTGGGCATCGAGCGCATGGGCCCGATCGCAAGCTATCTCACCGTCAATATCTCATCTCCCAACACGCCGGGCCTGCGCGACCTCCAGGCGCCCGAGGCTCTCGATGCTTTGCTCAAGCGTGTGCAGGCCGCGCGCGGCGCTCTTGCCAAAAAGCCGCCGCTTCTCGTCAAGCTCGCGCCGGACCTTGCCGACGCCGATCTGCCGGATGTGATCGGCGTCATTGTAGCGAACGGCGTCGACGGCATCGTGGTCTCCAACACGACGCTCATGCGCGACGGCCTCAAAGATGCAACCTTCGCCCGGGAGACTGGCGGCCTCTCGGGCCGGCCTCTCTTCACGCGCGCGACGCGCATGCTGGCGCAAGTCTACAAGCTGACCGGGGGGAAGCTGCCGTTGGTCGGCGTGGGCGGCATCGATTCGGGCGAGACGGCCGTTGCCAAAATCGAGGCCGGTGCGTCTCTACTCCAGCTCTACACTGGGCTTGTCTTCGAGGGCCCTAGACTGATCGGGCACATCAAGCAGGCGCTCATTGCCGCCATCGAGCGCGCCGGCGCCCACGACTTGAAGCCGCTCATCGGTTCTCGGGCCGACGACTGGGCTGGCGAAGTGCCTTAGAGGACGAAATTACTCCCACGCGTGAAAGACGAAATGTCACAAGCAATCACGGACCGCATCAAGTAGACACCGAAACGACGGATTTCCGCTCGAATTGCGTAGATGAATGCAAAAGAGGATAGCTACTCGATGCATAAAATCTTGGTCGCCGGTATTCTTATTACGGTTAGCCTCACCAAACCCGCTCTCGCGGATTGGTGGATCGTTCGGTCGTCCGACCAAGAATGTCTCGTCGTTGACATTGAGCCGACCGACAAGGGTGTCACCAAGATCGGCAAAGACTCTTACAAAACGGAACAGGATGCCGAAGCGGACGCCAAGCAATTATGCAAAGAGCCAACGCTGGCGCCGAAGCTTGATTCCGATGACGACTGAGGCCGGTAAGCGTGCCTAACGCTCTCAGCCACCGGCGCCCGCGGTCGCGCGCGGCCGAATGGTCCAAGCGAACCTTGCCAGGGCCGCGCCATGACGCGAATTAGGGAAATGTTATCGCTGCGGACAAGAACATGCTGTTTCCCACAAGCATCGAGGTGATCCTCGAAGCATGAAATCGCCAATACAGCTGATCGAGGAAATTATCCGCGCCAAGATGGCTCTGCATCTCACGCTCGTCGCACATCGAAATGAAGGCGAGACGGAAATCGGCGGAAAGAGCGTAGACGACCTGATTGCAGAGGTGGACGCAGGGATTCCAAGCTACGAGCGGATGCTTGTCTTTTTCAGAAACAAGGCCGCCGCCGAAGTTATGGCGGTGGCTGAAGCTGACAGCGAAGCCAGGTACCCCTAAGAGGACCCCATCCGAAGGACAGCTCCTAGATGGGCGCCGGTCGGCTTTCCGTGAAAGCCCCAAAATGGTGACGATCTAT
>CAVULQ010000017.1:0-143448 GCA_963742355.1 uncultured Alphaproteobacteria bacterium
CGTGCTCAACGACGAGAGAAAGGGCCCGAGCGTGATCCTCGACATAGAGCCAGTCTCTAACGTTGTCCCCGCCCATAGACAGGCAAAGGCTGACCCGCAAGACCCCTGATAATAATGTGAGGAATGAGCTTCTCCGGGAAGTGATACGGTCCGTAATTGTTCGAGCAATTCGTCACGAGCGTAGGCAGCCCATAGGTCTCGCGCCATGCGCGCACGAGGTGATCGGACGATGCCTTCGATGCCGAATAGGGAGAATTGGGGCGCGTAGGGCGTGGTCTCGGTAAACAGGCCTTCAGGACCCAGGGAGCCGAACACCTTCATCCGTCGAGATGTGGTGGAAGCGGAACCGCTGCTGCGAGGCAAGATCAAGTTTGCGCCAATAGCGCAAGGCCTCCTGTAGCAGGGTGAACGTTCCCACAATATTGGTCTCGATGAATTCTGACGGACCATCGATGGAGCGGTCCACATCATTCTCGGCAGCGGAATTCATCACACATTGCGGTTGATGGGTCTCGAACAGGCGCCTAAGCGCTGGTCCGTTGCAAATGTCCACCTGCGCAAAGCGATAGCGCTGGTGCTGAGGGGCCTGCGGTATTGAGCTAAGGTTTGACGCGTAGGTGAGCTTGTCGATATTGACGACTTGCGCCTCGGTATCATCGAGAAGATGCCGGATCACGGCTGAGCCGATGAAGCCGGCTCCGCCCGTCACAAAGATCGTGGCCCCACGAAAGCGCATGGCCTAAAGCTCCCTGAGCCGCGAGCGGCTGAAGTTGCGATGAATGCCGAGAAGATATTGTCCATAGCTGCTCTTGCCGCAACGTTCGGCCAGCTTATGGAACTGATCGAGCGTGATATAGCCGAGCCGCAACGCGATCTCCTCAGGACACGCGACCCGCATCCCCTGGCGTTGCTCTAGGATCTGGATGAAGTGGCTCGCCTCGACGAGAGAGGAATGGGTTCCCGTATCGAGCCAGGCAAAGCCGCGGCCGAGCACTTCGACGTAGAATTCCCACTTTCCATGTGAACGCGATTGACATCTGTAATCTCGAGCTCCCCTCGGGCCGAGGGCTTCAGCTCTGATGCGATCCTGACGACGTCATTGTCGTAGAAAATAAAGGCCGGTGACGGCAATGTTAGACTTCGGATCGGCGGGTTTCTCCTCGATCGAGATCGCGCGCCCCGTGTCGTCGAGTTCGACCACGCCATAATCCTCTGGCGTGCTCACCGCGTAACCGAACACAGTGGCGCCCTTGCCCCGCCGGTTTGCGCGCGCAAGCACCTCGGGCAATGAGTGGCCATAGAAGATGTTGTCGCCAAGCACCAGTGCGACCCGATCCGTGCCGATGAAATTAGCCCCGACAATGAAGGCATCGGCAAGTCCCCGGGGCCGGTCCTGGACGGCATAGGAAAGGTACAGGCCAAAATCTGACCCATCCCCCAACAAACGTTCAAAGAGGGGCTGGTCCTGCGGTGTCGTTATGATCAGTATATCTCGGATCCCAGCAAACATTAGTGTTGCCAAGGGATAATAAATCATTGGCTTATCGAACACCGGAAGAAGCTGTTTCGACACAACGGTCGTGACCGGATAGAGCCGGGTACCCGATCCCCCGGCGAGAATAATGCCTTTCATTAGTTCACCCGCACTCGTTAGATTGAGGCTCCCTCCTGCGGGACGGCTAGCGTGCGTTTCACCCGGCTGGCCCTTGCGCGGGTCTTGTACACGGGGCGTATCGTAAATAGAAGGGCTGCCGACTCCGGCAGCATCGGCCGAGTTGACACATCCCCGGGGCCGCGGCTTGCGGCTCGTTTCACGGCAGGCCTTCGCAGACACCAGAAGAGAGACTTTCCGCGCAGTAGCCTAGCGAATGAAGGCCTCGTCACACCACTCATCGAATTGCTTTACTGCTCCCTATTGACGCGCCGACGCCTATGCGGCCCGCTTAATCTTCCCGATACCGGAATTGCTGCTATACGAATGCGGTTGTGTCCGGGCCATCAATCGTCAGCTCAGAGCGTAGTATTTATCGAATGGGATCGCTCTGACACCCCGTTGCCTCTGCCATTCGCAAGCTCAATCCCTCGGAGCGATGCGGCGAGAAGAAGGCTTCACAACCCGCCAACAAGCCATTCATCTCTCGCCTCGTCATCGTGTGAATTCAAGAATATGAGCGACAAGTTTGGGCTGGGCCCCATATCCGTTGCGGCCAGCACCTTCATTCAATTGTCAGCGATCCCGGTCAGGCAAGCCGCGCTAGAGCCGGGAGGAACTTCATATCAAAGCCTACTACGGCCCGAAAGCTGTCCGTAAACTGATGAATGAACGCTTGGCGACACTTGGTTTTGTGTAGTTTGACCGCGGGTTATTGCTTCAGGAATGCCTCTGCTTCCGGCACCATCGAGCGCGCGGCCTTGCCTAATCTCACAGCGATGCTGTCAGCTGCGAGAAGCGACGCCAATTGAGCCGCGTCAATCACCCTAGAGGCAATCCACATACGCGTTAGCTGCATCTTGTCGTTCGGAACGGCCCAACTCCGAAGTCGTCCCGTCATGGTAGCCTCCTAGAAATTCCGCGAGGGAGGATGCAAAAGGCGAGCGCCTAGTTCTCCCAGCCTGACAGAACATCGTTAACAAATTGCACCGCTCGTGCTAATTAACTTAGCCAGCCATTGGCCCGCAGGTTTTCGTGTCGCAGCGTCCCCGCTTCAGGGTCATTGATGCTCAGGCTGATTGAGAGGCCTCCTCTCCTCGCCGCCGCGTTCGGCGCCTGCCCAAAGCATCAGATAGACGCGCGATGTAGGCGGCCTCATCCCTTGCATCTGCAAAGACAGCGCGGCTACGGCGGACGTGTACCGCAAAAATCCGCTCCCCAGATAGAAGGCGTCAAGGCCAAGCTCAGCGAAATCCGAACCCCTCTCGCCGTCGCTCAGTCGATAGTGATCGGCAGGCGGGAGGTAGGACCAACGCTGCGGCAAGTGCTGCTCCAAGAAGTCCAACCCCAACGATGGCGGAGATGCCAGGGATGGCGGAAGCGTTGGCGATCGATCACAGCGGCGGGCAACAGGCCGATCCACTGTGGCTTATGCTGCTTGAGCCATTGCGCCAGCGCAAAGCCGGTATCACGCGAATGACCGACCCGAGATGCGTACCGGTGGTCAGCTGATGCAGGGGCGATAATAGGGTCCGCACCGGACGCAAAAGCTGTGCAAGCCGCGTGTAGCGGCTGGCTGCATCGTTTACGCCGAGGAAGTTGCCAGGTTCAAATCGTAACGCCTCTCTCGGGACCTGTTCGAGATCAAGGAGCAGACAGTGCAAACATGGGGCTCCCCGCCATTTGTAGTGTAGCTCGGGTGTCCACGGCACGCCGAGCGCGGCTAGATGCTCGCGCCTCATCTTGTCTAGGAGCGCACCCACCGCGTCGCTGCCGAACAGCAGGAAATCCGGGTCGAGAATAAGAAGGATCGCGGGATGTCACCGCATCGACCGCGCGGCTCAACCCGAGCGCATGATGAAGCGAGCCAATGGCGTGAGGAGGAATGTGGGCGCCTGGGTCAGGCGCCGCCGGGCCCTTAATCCACTCGAAACCACACTCCTCGGCAAGGTCCTTGAGCACCCGGTCCGGACTATTATCGACGAGAATCCAGCGCGTGCCTTGCAGGTCTCTTGCGAGTAGCTGAGCGCGACAAGCGGAGATAGGGCGCGTGGTGGGCCATTCCTACTGTCAGGATCGTGAGCTCCTCCATGAGGTCGCTCTGCTAGGCATCGTCCAACACAAAGGGGCTTCTATTCAGCACACCTCGGCACACGCAATCGAGCGCGGCCGACGCGCCCGGCCCGAACGCCGCGAGCCCCTGCGGCGCCGCGATCTCGTAAGGCGCGCCCTGCATTTGCGCGCGCCTCAAGCCCGGCAGCTCGATCATGCGGCGGAAGAAGAAGTGATAGGCGTAGCGCTGCGCCCGCGCCGTCCGCTCGGCGTCGAGACCTTGACCCAACGGCAGCGCGGCAAGCAGCGTCTCATAGGCTTGCCGTCGTCGCAATCGAAGCCGATCTCCTTGCCCCTGAGCCAGCTCTCGCCGGCGACGATGACCGGGATGCCGCGCGCGGCGAGCTCGATGCCGGTCTTGGTGGCGTAGATGATCACGGCATCGGAGACCTCCGCCAAAGCATAGGTGCTGACCTCTGCGCTCGGCTTGATCAGCGCGACATTTCTTGGGAAGCTTCGGGAACGCGGCGTCGATCTCCGCCGCGATCGGCTGGCGCGAGGGCAGCGAGCCCGTCACCTCCGCCGGATGCACGCGGATCGCGAGCTGAATGTCCTTGCGGCTGGCGAAATGCTCGATCGTCTTCAGCACCCATTCGACCTGGTTGGCGAAGGCGCGCTGCCGGTAATGCAGCTGCGCGTCCCACACCACCGAGGTCAGCAGCGTGACGACCGGCTTCTCCGGATCGAGGCCGATCTGCTTGACGATGTCGCCGGAGGCGTGCGCGTCGGCCGGATGGAAGGCGATCCAGTCCTGCGTGCCCTTCTCGCGGTCGTAGAGATAGCCGATCAGCCGCCTCCGCTCGGCCTCGTCGAGGCGAAGATTCTCCCACACCGAGGCGGGCTCGCTCAGCATGGCGCGGTGATAGGTCTCGTCATGGCTGAAGATGAAGCAGCCGGTGCGATAGGCCGGGTTCCAGGCGACGAACCGCACGCCCGCCTCATGCGCCGCTGCGGCCACCAGCGCCTGCGGCACGTAGATGCCGTGATGGCCGATCACCACGTCGTAGCGCTCCTGCTTGAGCAGCCTCCGCATGGCGAAGAGAGCGAGGCAGGCGGCCTCGAAATAGCGCTTGAGCACCGCGTCCTGCGCCGCGCCCTCCTCGAGCTCTCCCCGCGCGAAGAAGCGGAGCGCTCCCCGATAGCGCCGCCTCGCCGACGGCGATGCCGTCGAGAATGAAGCCCGCCGACCGCGCTCGCGCGCGCGTGTTGCTCGCGAGCGCGCGGCATGCGCGCGGTCGGCCTCGGTCAGCAGCTCGCCATAGCGGTGCACGGTAAGCCCAAGCCCTCCGTAGCCGAACAGCTTCTCCGCCGGCGCGAGGCACGCCGTGCAGAGGTCGTCGCGCGAGCCGCGCTCGGCGAATTGCTCGAGATTCGGGATACCAGGTGAAGTCGGCGCCGAGACAGGCCGGGCAGCACCGCGTCGCACAGCGCCACGTCGCAATGCGCGCCGCGCGCGGTTAGCGCCACGGCGAGATAGCTGTCGAAGATCGACGAGGCGGCATGCACGCCGACGCTGGTCGCGATCAGCACGCGCGGCGCGCTTGCGTTGGCGCGCGCCGCATTGCGCATCGCCTCGAAGCGCGGCCAATCCTGGAGCAGGATCGCGCGCCAGTCGGGAAACAGCCCGTTCCGCTGGCGCCGTTTCAGGTTGGCGAGGCGTATCGGCTGCATCCACGGCTGCGCGCGCAGCCGCTGCTTCAGGGCAAGGCCTTCATGCCTTGAGCTCTTGGCGAATGCGGTCCTTGAGACTGGCAGAATCGAGCCCGTGATGGCGGAGCACCTCGGCCGGCTGGCCCGAGGCCGGCACCTCGTCGAGGCCAAGGCGCACGACACGCGGCGGAAGCGACGCGCCGGCTCCGCGCCAGCGCCGACAGGAGCTGATCGCCGAAGCCGCCATTCGACATAATGGTTGTCGACGGTCAGCAGCAGCTTGACGCCCTTGAGCTGGTCGGCGAACCAGGCGCCGTCGATGCGGTTCAGGAAGGGGCAGTCGATGACCAGCACGTCGATGCCCTCGTCGGCGAGATCCTCGGCCGCGAGATAGGCCTCGGTGGTCATGATCAGTCCATAGGTCACGATCGCGACCGAAGGCTTGCCCTTGCCTCCCACAGCACCACGCCCTGGCCCTCTTCGAGCCGCTTGGCGGGATAGTCGAAGGGCACCGCCCACGGCACCGAGATCAGCCTGAGATAGCCGCTGCGGCCCTTGGTGCCGAGCATGTAGTCGAGCAGCAGCGGCACTTCCTCGGGGCAGCACGGCTCGACGATGTCGAGACCCGGCACCGAGGTGAGCGCCGAGATGTCGCGCACGGACTGGTGGCTGTGGCCTGGCGCCGCCGGGATCAGCCCGGCGAGCGAGCCGACGTAGATCACCTTCGTGCGCTCGGTCGCGTTGTTGTAGATCTGCTCGTTCGGCCGCGTCGACAGGAAGCAGGCGAAGGAATGACAGATGGGCACGAGTCCCTCGAGCGCCATGCCGCCGGCCTGCGAGACCATGTCCATCTCGGCGATGCCGCATTCGACGAAGCGGTCGGGGAATTTCTCCTTGAAGGGAATGAGGCCGGTATCGAGCACGAGGTCGCAGTCGAGCGCGACGATGCGCTCGTCCTTGGCGGCGCGGCAAGCAGCGCCTCGGTGTAGGCCGGGATCAGCCGCTTGGTGGTTCCAGCGGCAGCCTTGGCGGGCGGCTCGACGCTCTCGAGGCTGAGCCGCGCCGCGCCGATCCGCGACAGCGCGCGGTTCGCATGGTCGAGCAGCTCCTGCGCACCCTTAGCGTAGCTGTCGCTATCGGGCGCGCCGGAGTGGAAGCGATACATGTCGGTGTCTGAATCCATCGCGGTGTGCTCCATGAAGGAGACGCCGCGTCCCTTGACGGTGTCGGCGATGATCACTTGCGGACGCCCGGGATGAGCGGCGCAGGCTTCGAGCGCGCGCGAGAACGCATCGAGGTCGTGACCGTCGCAGCGCTCGACATGCCAGCCGAAGCTCCTGAACTTGGCCTCGAGGTCGCCGAGGTCGCTCGTCTGGCTCACGCGGTAGTCCGACTGCAGCTTGTTGTGGTCGACGATCACGGTGATCTCGCCCATGCCGGCATTGGCGGCCGAGATCAGCGACTCCCAGATCTGGCCCTCCTGCAGCTCGCCGTCGCCGGTCAGCACGTAATAGCGCCGCTTGTGGCCCTTCAGCCGGTCGGCGCGCACCATGCCCTTGGCCTTGGAGATGCCCATGCCGAGCGAGCCGGTGTTGGTGACCATGCCGGGCACGCCGACGTCGGGGTGCCCGGGAAGGCCGCCCAAGCGGCGCAGCCCGTGCAGCTTGTCGAAGGGAAGCTTGCCGAGCGCGATCAGCACCGAGTAGAGGCCCGGGCGCGTCGTGGCCCTTGGACGAGAAATAGAGGTCGTCGTTCTTGAGCTCGTTGAGATAGAGCCACGACACGACGTCGAGGCTCGAGAAGCTCGAGCCGACATGGCCCGAGCCGGCGCGCGCGATCATGTAGAGCGTGTTCAGCCGGCACATATCGGCGAAGATGCGCGTCTTATCGACCGCGCTCGCCTCGTTCAGCGTGCGCACGCGATCGAACTCGCTCTTCGGCACGTAATAGAGCGTCGAACTCGACGACTTTTCCGATCAGCTCACCCAAGACACTAACCCCTTACTTGGTTTCGACGAAGGGCGTGGCGTCAACCTCGGGCAGGGCAAATTTGCCTTGTGCCACAATGGCTTCCGCGTAGTCCCAATCGTACTGGTTGTTGATGTCGAAGCCTTCGGCCTCGTCGGTGAAGAACGGCATGACACTCGACGCCGGCGATGGTGCGCCCGTCGAACACGACGCGCGACCAGGCGATCTCGAGGCTCGCATTCTGCACGTAGACCTCGGGCAGCGCCGCCATCTGGCTCGAATGCCAGGGCTGCGCCTCGGGAGCGAGCGGCAACAGCGGCATCATGCGCTTTCCCCGCACCACCCACATCTTGCCGGGATGCTGCGTGACCTTCTCCACCGCGCGGAGCGAGTCGACGCCCTGCTCGGCGAGAAATTCGCTCCAGGCGCGCTTGATGGTCGCGGCGGTGCGGAACGGGCTCGTCGGGCGGAGAATGCTGAAGCAATCATAGCTCCGCCCTTCGGCCTTGAGACGCGTCAGCGTGTCCTCGACCCATTCGATGTCGGGCGAGGTCGAGGTGGCGAACTCGGCCGGGCGCAGGAAGGGACTCTC
The DNA here is from genome assembly GCA_963742355.1 of uncultured Alphaproteobacteria bacterium. Lineage (GTDB taxonomy): Bacteria > Pseudomonadota > Alphaproteobacteria > Rhizobiales > Methyloligellaceae > Methyloceanibacter. Next base: position 7,974 of record CAVULQ010000017.1, read on the forward strand.
GGCGCCGTAGTGATGGGCGATCCGCGCGATCCGCCCGGTGTCGGTCGAGCAGATCGACCGCGTCGAACACTCCGCTCGCCCGCGCCGCCGCGATCGTATAGGCCATCAGCGGATGACCGCCCAGCGGCCTCGCGTTCTTGTCGAGCACGCGTTTCGAGCCGGAGCGCGCCGGGATCAGGGCGACTACGCTTGGCATCGACGCGGAACTCCGTGCGCTCTCAAAGCTTCTTCGGGCGAACCTGGATATAGATATCCTTCAGCTCGCTATAGACGTCGAGGGCCTCGGTGCCGGGCTCGCGTGAGCCGTTGCCCGACTGGCGCAGGCCCCCGAACGGCATGTGCGGCTCGCAGCCGAACGTGCCGGCATTGATCACCGCGACCCCGCTCCTGACCTTATGCGCGAAGTCGATGCCGCGATCGACGCTCGTGGTGTGGATGCAGGCGGTGAGCCCGTAGGGCGAATCGTTGGCGAGCGCCACCGCCTCCTCGTAACCGCTGCACGCGATAGAGGCAGGCGATCGGTCCGAACAGCTCGTGGCGCGAGATGTCGGCGTCGGGCGAAGCGTTCTCGATGACGGTCGGGGCGAGATAGAAGCCCTTGGCATGCGCCGCGATCGGTCAGCCGCTCGCCGCCGGTGAGCACGCGCGCGCCTTCCTTCTTGGCCTTGTCGATCGCCGCCAGCATGGTCGTGATCTGGCGCTCGTTGATCACGGGTCCGAAATCGTCGCCGTCATTGGGCCCGACCTTGAGCGCCTTCGCTGCCGCGACGAGCTTGTCGCGGAACGCATCGTAGACGGATCGAACACGATGATGCGGCTGCCGGCGGCGCAGCGCTGCCCGGCATTGCAGAAGGCCGACAGGCACACCCACTTCACCGCCTCGTCGAGATCGGCGTCGTCGCACACGATCGAGCGGGTTCTTGCCGCCGAGCTCGAGCGACACCTTCTTCAAGCGTCTTGCCGCACACCTCGCCGATCCATTTGCCGACCTTGGTCGAGCCGGTGAAGCTCACCACGTCGACATTCGGGGTGCTCGACGAGGGGAGCGCCGCATTCGAGCCCATAGCCCTGGATCACGTTGAGCACGCCGGGCGGCAACCCCGCCTCATGCGCGATCTTGGCGAACAGCCAGGACGTGCCGGGCGTGTCCTCGGCCCCCTTGAGCACCGCGGCATTGCCGCAGATCAGCGCCGGGAACACCTTCCACGCGACGTTGGCGATCGGCGTGTTCGCCGCGATGATGAGCCCCGCCACGCCGCACGGCTGGCGCACGGTCATGGCGTATTTGTCGGGCGCTCCGCTCGTCGTCGTGCGGCCGTAGAGCCTCTGGCCTTCGCCGGCGAAGAAGCGGCCGAGCGCGATCGCGCCTCCGGCCTCGCCGAAAGCCTCTTTGGGCGACTTGCCGGTCTCCCGCGCGACCATCTCGGCGAGTTCCTGCTGATGCGCCTCGAGCGCATTGCAGACGCGGTGGAGCACGAGCCCGCGCTGCACTGCCGGCGTCGCCGCCCACGCGCCTTGCGCGGAACCGGCAGCAGCGACCGCCGCATCGACATCGTCCTTGCCGGACCGCGCGACGGCGAACAGCAAAGCGCCGTCATGCGGCGAGCGCTTCTCGAAGGTCGCGCCCGAAAGGGCACGACGCTGCTCGCCCCCGATCCAGTTGCCTATGGTCGCGTCGGTCGCGATTGGCTTGGCCCTCCCTTGCCTTGCCGGATTTCTAGAGGGCCGTGAAGCCGCCGTCAGCAACGATATTCGATCCGGTCACATAGGACGCGGCATCGGACAGCAGGAACTGCACCACGCCGTTATATTCGTTGACGTCGGCCATCCGCCCGAGCGGCACTTTCGGCGTTATAGCGCTCGAGAAACTTGGGATCCTGGTTGTTGTAGACCCCCCCGAGGGTGAGCGTGTTCACCCTGACGCCCTTGCCGCCCCAATAGGCGGCGAGATAGCGCGTGAGGTTGTAGAGCGCCGATTTCGAGGCGGAATAGGCGACGGGCTTGTAGAAGATCTCGCCCCGATCGCGGCGATATTGGTAGAGGCTCTGGTCGGGCGAGACCATGCCGTAGATCGACGCGATATTGACGATCGAGCCCTTGCCGCGCGCCGCCATCGCCCCGCCGAACACCTGGCAGCAGAGCAGCGTCCCCTTCACGTTGACGCTCATGATGCGGTCGAAGGAGCTTTCCGGATAGGTCTCGAACGGCCCGTTCTCCTCGGGCGGCGCATCTGGCGGGGAGTCGATCGCGGCAGCGTTGACGAGGCCGAAGGGCGTCTCCCACGCCTTCTCGATGCGCGAGAGCGCGGCCTCGAGCGCCCGGCGGTCGGTGATGTCGCAAGCGATCGAGAGCCGTGCTCGGCGTCTCCTTGACCGGCACCCGGTCGACCACCACGACCTTGGCGCCTGCCGCCTCGAGCGAACTCGCGAAGGCGCGGCCAAGCTGGCCTGCTCCGCCCGTGACGACAACCACGCGGTCACGAACGTCGAACGGCGACCCTTCACTCACCTTGTACCCCTAGTCATGACAGGCAAAGGCTCCCGCACGCGAAATGTGGCGAGAGCCTTCACTTGATAGGCTGATAGGACGCGTGACGCGTCCGAGCGAAGCGCAATCCTAGGCCGACGCCCGCGTGATCGCCTCCTCGCTCACCGCGATCGAATCCTCGACGCGCAGCGTGTCGTCGGCCTTCAGATCCTTGATGAGCCGACGTCCCACCATCGTGTCGAACATGAAGGGCTTGAGCCCGTCGCCCGGCGACTTGATGGCGATGTCGTCCTTGGTGAGGATGTGGCCGGCCGGCAGATCGCGCGCCGCGACCAGCTTCTTCGACATCTTCTTGATCGGGCCGACCTCGCTCTCGTAGCGCCGCTTCTCGCCCCTGCCGAGCGAAAGCTTGGTGCGCTGGAGGTCGCGCACGAGCTTGCGCAGGCCCGTGGGCTCTAGCGAGAAGGCGTGATCGGTGCCCTTCTGCGCGCGGTTGAGCGTGAAATGCTTCTCGATGACGCGCGAGCCCAGCACATGCGAAGGCGGGCCCATGGCGATGCCGCTGTCATGCGAGGAGAAGCCGATCACGGCATCCGGGAAGGCGTGGCGGAAGGTGGTGATCACGCCGAGATCGAGCTGCTCCCACTCCGGCGGATAGCCGGCGGTGCACTGCAGGATGCAGAGCTGCTTGTTGATCGGCAGGATGGTGTCATAGGCGCGATGGACGTCTTCCATCGTGCCGCCGCCGGTCGAGACGAACATCGGCTTGCCGAACGAGGCGACATGCTTGAGCAGCGGCGTGTTGGTGAGGTCGCCGGAGGCGATCTTGTAGGCCGGCATGTCGAGGTCGGCGAGGAAATCGGCGCTCGGCATGTCGAAGGCCGTGGCGAAGAAGGTGATGCCGAGCTCCTTGGCGTAGTTCTTCAGCTCGATATACTCGTCGCGGCCGAACTCGAGCTTCTCGCGATGGGCGCCGTAGGTGTCGGCGAACGCGTTCTCGCTGTTGTACTCCGAATTGTACATCGCGCGCGTGAACAAGGTTTTGTTGTCGCGCTTTTGCAGCTTGACAGCGGTAACACCGCAATGCTGCTTGGCGACTTTGAACATCTCCTTGCATTTTTCGAGATCGCCTTGGTGATTGTTGCCAATCTCGGCGATGACATAGGTATCGGTATCGTCCGCGATGCGAACGCCATCAACTGTCATTTCGCGGGTCATCGATCTCCCTCCGAGTGCCCCTCGCAATCGTCACATCTAGCCCAGAAATATTGTTGTTTCAATGGCGGCGCCGCTGGCGAAGCTAAGCAAATCCGCTTGATTTCCGGCTCAATTCTGGAACATAGGGCCTCGTGGCTTGCGGCGAAGTCAGCCGTCATCTTTGGCGAACCAAGACGCGAAAAACATGCACCTGCGGACGGTGGATCAAGAAATGCCCGGTTTGGCAACCGTTCCGACACAAGCGAAAGCGCTTTGCCGATTGGGATCATCCTCGATTGACGCTTGCATTGCTTGATCACGTTTCAAGCGACTATTCCGTCATGGTGGATTCGTCGAAGACCTCATGGGGCTCCGGTCTTGTGCCCTTCCGTCTGCGCAAAAAGCTCGGCCGCGATTTTCTCTTGATCCATTTGGTACGCGATCCGAGGGCCGTCTGCTGGTCGACGCTCAGGACCCTGCACAAGCACAAACATAAAGAGCCAGGAACCGAGCTGGGTCGCTATCTTCGCACCGTCTTCGGCTGGATGGGTGCAAACCTCGCTTGCGAGGCTTTCGGTTTTCTACACTCCGATCGGTACCTGCGCATTCGTTACGAGGATATCGTGCGCTCACCGCAAGTGACGCTGCCCTCGATCTTCGAGGCGGCGGATCTTGAGCCCTCGCGCTTTGACCACGCAGTGGCAAGCGATAATCGGCATCAACTTCACGGCAACAGTGTCCGCCGCGAGCCGCTGTTGCTTGCCACGCTCAATGAGGACGTTGCCTGGAAAGCTCAGATGCCGGGATTCTTTCGCCGGCTTACCGTCGTCCTAACTGTGCCGTTCTTCTTGAAGTATGGGTATTTCAGGTCGGGGACGGTACAACATAACTGGCCAAAGAAAGCATCAGCAACCGAATCGCCGCCGGTTAGCTAATCCCGCTCGGGGCACGCATACGACCGAAATTCAGAGCTCATCGCGATGAGAGTCCTTGTCTGGCAATGGGGCCGCTTCGGGTCTGGGCCCCGCTACGCCTTAGAGCTTGCGCGCGCTCTCGAGCAGGTCTGCGGGCAGGACACTCTTCTGTCTCTCGCCGAAGGCTCCGAGCTGCTCCAGGACAAGACGCTGCGCGGCGCGGTCGATCTTCCGCTCTACACCTACGCCAATGCGCGCGAGTTCGTGTCGCGCACCCTCGACATTCGCCGGATCTTGCGCCCGATCGTGCAACGGCTGGAGGTCGAACGGCCGGATGCCGCGATCGTCACCATGATGGGCTATTGGGACGTCTTCCTCATGCGCAAGCTGCACCGTATGGGCGTGCCGGTCGCGGTCGTCTCTCACGATGCCGAGGTGCATCCGGGCGATCGGTTCCACCTCGTACTCCACCTGCAACGCCATCTCTTGCGTCAGGCCGACGGCGTGGTCACGCTGACCGACTTCGTCGCGCGGCAGATCGAGACGCGCGTCGATCTCGCCGGCAAGGTGCGCGCGACGATCCCGCATGTTGCCTTCGACTTCGCCGAGCTCGATCTGCCTGAGCCGACCCTTCCCCAAGCCGAGCGGAACCGTCCCTTGCGCCTCCTCCTCGCCGGGCGCTTGAAGCGCTACAAGGGGCTCGAGCTTCTTGCCAATGCGCTGCAGCTTCTCGGCGATCTGCCGCTCAGCCTGCGCGTCGCGGGCTCGCCGCAAGACCCCGCCGAGATTGCGGCGCTCGCGGCCTTTCCCGGCGTCGAGCTCGACCTTGGCTGGAAGACCGACCGCGCGCTCATCGCCCATCTCGATTGGGCCGATGCTGCGATCCTTCCCTATGTCGAGGCAAGCCAGTCTGGCGTGGCCCCCATGAGCTTCAGCCGCGCGCGCGCCGTGATCGCGACGCCGGTCGGAGGGCTGCCGGAGCAAATCCGCGACGGTGAGACCGGACTGATCGCCGCCGCAGTCTCGCCCGAAAGTCTAGCCGCCTCGATCAGGCGTCTTGCCGAGGAGCGTCCCCTCGCCCGTCGCCTAGGAGAAGGCGCGCTTCGCCATGCAAACACGGAGATATCTTGGCAGACGCTCGCGCCGCGCTTCGCCGCGATGCTTGAGGCCGTGGCGCGAAAATCGAGACAGCCCCGCGGCTAGCGCGCTCGCATCGCCTATTGCGAATTGCTTTTGCGCAAGGAGAGGAAGTAATCCTTCCATCCCTTCTGCACGTCGGTGAGCTTTCCGTCGGAGTCGAGAGCGGCGAGAATCGCCAACCCCTGATCGATTGCCTTGTCCTTCTTGTCCCCGCTCGCCACCTCGGCGATCTTGTAGAGAGCGACCACAAGATCCGTCTTGGCATCGACGCTGCCGTCGTCCTTGACGACCTTGGCAAGCCCCGTGCGGATGGTGAGTTCCTCCTCGAACGCCGCCAGCGCGCCATCAGCATCGCCGGCTTTCGACCTGGCATCGCCGATTTTCTCGAGACTGTAGGACACATCGCGCTTGGCCTGATCATTATCCGCATCGGCCGCGAGTAGTTTGCGCGCGACCGAGAGCCCTTCCTGATAGTCGGCGAGCGCGCCGCTCGCATCCTCGATGCCTAGCCGCGTATCCCCGACTTTGTTGAGGCTGTACATCTCCTCGCGCAGCCGCTGAAGATTGTCGGCATCCTCCTCCGCCGCATGCCGGTCGATCGACAACATCTCCTCATAGGCGGCAAGCGCCGCTGGCTTGTCGCCAGCGCTGAGCTTGACGTTGCCGAACTTCTCGAGCGCGATAGAGACGTCGCGGCGGGTCGAAATATCGTCGTCGGCCTTGGCCAGATCTCGGGCGATCGTAATGCTCTCCGCGATCGCCGTGAGAGATCCGTCACTGTCCCCATTGTTGTTCTTGACGTCGGTGATCTTGTTGAGGTCGAGCATTAGCACGCGTTTGCGCTTGAGATCGGTGGTATCGGCGGCGGCAACCTCGCGATCGAGCACCAGCATCTCGTCGTAGACGGCAAGAGCACCGGAAGCATCACCCATGTCGCGCTTGACGTCGCCGGTCCACTCGATGGTCGTCGAGAGGTTTTGCTTCTCGGAAGCATTGCTCGGGTCGGCAGAGACCAGCCGCTTGCGGATGTCGACCGCCTCTTGATAGGCGGCGAGCGTGCCTTGCTTGTCTTGTAGGCTGAGCTTGATCTTCCCCATCTTCTCAAGGGCGTTGGCGAGATCGTGCTGCCAGTCGGCATTGGTCGCATCGGTTACAGCGATATGACGGGCGATGGCGAGCGCTTCCTCCGCCGCGGTCAGCGCCGCATCGGCATCGCCACCGTTCAGCTTCACGTCTGCGATCTTCTTGAGGTCGAACGACACCACGCGCTGGCGCTTGGTATCGCCGATATTGGCGGAGGCGAATTCGCGGTCGATGGCGAGCATTTCGGCATAAGCGGCAAGCGCTCCCGCCGCATCGTCGGTATCGCGTTTGATGTCGCCGACCCATTCGAGCGTGGTCGAGAGGTTCTGCTTCTCGTCGGCGTTGCCCGGGTCGGGGGCGACCAGACGACGGCGGATGCCAAGGCTCTCATCGAACAACGAAAGCGCGCCGGGCTTGTCGCCACCATTCAGCTTCAGCTTGGCGATCCGCTCGAGCCCAACGGCGACCTCACGCTGCTGGTCCATGTTGTTGGGATTGGCATCGGCGAGCTTGCGGTCGTTGGCCAGCATCTCCTCATACATGCTGAGCGCTGCATTGTTGTCGTTCTCGCCCTGCTTGAGGTCGCCGATCTTCTCGAGCGTCGATGAGATGGCCTGCTGCCATTTCTTGTTGGCTTTGTCGGCATCGCCGAGACGCCGGCGAATGGCGAGGCTCTCTTCGTAGTCGGCGAGCGCGCCCGCCTTGTCGCCCGAGCTAAGCTTGGTCGCGGCGAGGTCCTCGAGACTAACCGATACGTCGTACTGATAATCGACGTTACTCGCATCGGCCTCAGCCAACCTCCGCGCGATGGCGAGGCTCTTCTCGTAGACCGTCAGAGCGCTCGCGTTGTCGCTCCAGCCGACGAGAAGGGTGCCGATGTCACGGCAAATGTCGATCGCCTCGGCGTAAGCCGCGAGCGCCGCCTTGTCGCCGGTGCCCTTCTTGGTGTCGGCGATCTTTTCGAGCGTTGTCGCCGTGTCCCATCCAAGCCGCGTATTGGTCTTGTCCGCCGCGGCCAGGCTCTTGCGGATCTCGTAGCTCTCCTGATAAGCGGCGAGCGCTCCGTTCGCGTCCTTGAAGGCAAGCCTGGCATCGCCCAGCTTCACCAGGCTGATAGCCACATTGCTCTTCAATCGGGTGCTGTTGGCGTCGCCAGCCGCGAGCTTGCGATCGATGATCAGCATCTCCTCATAGGCGGCGAGCGCACCATGATTGTCGCCCATCGTCCGCCTGAGGTCGCCGACCTTCTCCAGGATGAGCGAGATGTCCTCTTGCCGCTGCGTATTGTCGTCGATCTCGGCGAGGTGGCGGCGGACCTTGAGGCTTTCCTCGTAGCTTGCGAGCGCAGCCTTGTTGTCGCCGGCGGCAAGCATAGCATCGCCGACCCGGCTCAGGCTGATCGACATGTTGCGCTGCCACGTGGTGTTGCCCGGTTCTCCGGCAACGAGGCTACGATCAATGCCGAGCATCTCCTGATAGGTAGCGAGCGCTCCGTCCTTATCGTTGGCGGCGAGCTTGAGATCACCGATCGGCTCGAGATTCTCGGCGATTTCGAGCTTCCATTTACCCTCATCGGTGTTGGGCAGCGCCCTGCGGATGGCGAGGCTTTCCTCTTGCGCCGCGAGCGCGCCGGTGTTGTCGCCGGCGTCGCGCTTGACCACGCCGAGCTTGGTGAGCGCCGCCGATAGATCGTGCTTCAGGCCTGCATTGTTCGGGTCTGTCGCCGCGAGCTTCCGGGCGATCTCCACATTCTCGCCGAAGGCCGCAAGCGCGCCTTGATTGTCGTTGGCATTGCGCTTCACATCGCCGATGCGCTGCAACACGTAGGCCTGGTCGGCCAGCCACTGCGTATTCTCGGGCTCCATGTCGGCGATGCGTTTGCGGATGGCGAGACTATCCTGGTAGCTCGCAATCGCTCCTTGCGTGTCGCCCGAATCGCGTTTCACGTCGCCGATACGGCTTAGGCTGAACGACAGGTCGCGCTGCAGCGAGATATTGGTTGCATCGGCCTGCGCCAACCGGCGCTGGATGTTGGCGCTATCCTCGTAAGCCGCGAGCGCTTTCTGGTTCTCCCCGGCGGCAAGGCGGGCATCGCCGATGCTGCTCAGATTCGCCGCGATGTCGCGCTCGAGCGCGCTGTCGGTCCTGTCGGCGACCTCAAGCGCGCGACGAACGACAAGGCTTTCTCCGTAATCGGCAAGGGCACCGGCATTGTCGCCCGATTCGAGCTTGGCATCCCCACGCAACGTCAGCGTCGTCGCGAGATCCTTCTGATACTCGATATTGCTCTTGTCTGCCTCGACCAGGGCTCGCGCGATATCGAGACCTTTTCCGTACTCCTCGATCGCTCCCTTCTGGTCGCCGGACCTGAGCTTCGCCGTGCCCGTGGCATTCAGCGTGAGCATGAGATCGCGCTTGAGCTCAGGATCGGTCTTGCTCTCCTCGGCAAGTGCCGTCCTGATGTCGTAGCATTCCTTAAGCGCCGCCAGTGCTGCCGTGGGATCGTTGGAGCGCAGCTCGAGATCGGCGACGGTGAACAGCACGGCGGCAAGCTCGCGCTGATGGGCTGGCGTCGGCTCGGTCTGTACGAGGTCGCGCTTATTGGCGAGGATTTTCTCATAGACGGCGAGCGCCCCGCTCGCGTCTCCCGCGCCGAGCTTGAGATCGCCGATCCGCTCGAGCGTCAGCGAGGCGTCCTGCGAGCGCTCGTTGCTCTTGCTCATTTCGGAGATATGCAGGCGGATCTCGAGGCTCTTCACCGTGCTTTGGGCGGCCTCGGCCTGCTCGCCTTCTGCTGCGTGAGTCGAGGCGAATTCCTCGAACATTGTCGCCTGCATGCCTAGCAACTGCTCGTCGTTCGGCGACTCGGCGACCGCGCCGTCGAGTGTCTGGCTCACCTGATCGAAAATCTTCTTGCGTGCCTCGGCGCGCATGCCCTCGACGTTGCGCAGTCCACGCGCGATGTCGGTGACGAGAGCGCCGGCCACGTCGAAGTTGCGCTTGGCGCGCCGCTCGGCCTGCATGGCGCGAATGCCGGCCACGGTGGCACCCACGGCGAGCACGGCGAACACTACGGCAGCCGCCCCGACCAGCCGCTGCCGAAGTCGCGCCCGTTTGCCCGAGGCGGCGATGAAGCCGAGCGTCGGCGGCGACAGCTCGCCGGGATAGCGTTTGCCGATGCTTTCCGCCTCGGCCAGCGGCACGCCTTTGGGGATCAGGAGGTCGCGCTTCTTGCCACTCTTTTCCCAGCGGCGCTCGAGCCCCTCGACATCGTCGCGGATGCGATAGAACTCGGCATTGGCGGCGACGATGTCCTTGGCCCGCTTCCAGTTCTCGAGCACGCGCTGATGCGCGAGCCTTATGCTGGCGTTCTGCTCGCCGCCCGAGGACAGCAGGATACGCGCATCGACCAAAGCGCAGACGAGACGCTCCGCCGGCGCGTCGTGGGCAGCCTCTTTGAATGGCACTGAGATGGTAGCGAGGCTGCCGGCCTGCCCTCCGCTTTCTGCCTGTCGCGCCGACGCCGCGAGCTGGCGCAACAGGCGCGGCAGCCGCTCCTCTTCCTCCTTGCCGAGACCTTCCATCGCCCGTTCGCCCTCGCGATCGATGGCCCCGGCAAGGCCGCCAAGCGCGTCATAAGCCTTCAGCGTGAGCTTGGTTTCGCCGGCCTCGGTCACCCGCTGCTCGAACAGGAAGTTCAAGGTGAACTGCAACAGCGGCAACATGTCGGGCCGGTCGACATCATGGATAAGCCGGTCGTCCAAGCTCTCCCCGGTCTTGACGTCCGTCTCGTAGACGAGGCCGGCCGCCGAGGCCGGACCGCGGATGATCTCGTCGATCTCGGTCGCGCCGGGCGGAGCGAGGTCGTAGGTCACGCCCTTGCTCTTGAGCGCAAGAAGTTCAGGCTCCTTTAGGAACCGCTCATAGAGATCGGCGCGGAGCGTGGTGATAACCCAGACGCGCCCGGTTGCCACCAACTCAGCCAGCAGCTCGGCGAAGCGCGCGCGCTCGGCGTCGCTGACTTGGCTAGAGAACAGCTCGTCGAGCTGGTCGACGACGATGAGGAGGTCGGCGCGAACGGGCCGGTCGAAGCCGCTTTTCTTGGCCTCGGTCTCGCCGATCTTGTCGAGCGCGCGGATCACCGGTTTGACGCTCGACTCGTCGGCATGAGCGAGCAGCGTAGCGAGCTCGGCTTGCGTCGCGTAATCGCTGTCGGCGATCTCGGGCAGAGCCGGCGGACGTCCCTGGTCGTCCTCTTGCAGGTCGGTCTCGGACTCGAACAGCCGCGCCGCGAGCGCGACAACCGGGCCGCCGGGATTTTCGCCGGGCCGCATCACTGCAACGCGCCAGAAATCGACCGATGTCACGACGCCGGGCGCAGTGAGGCGCGGCACGAGGCCAGCAAGAGCAAGGGAGGACTTGCCCGATCCGCTCGCGCCGACGATGAGCAGGAACGGCGCGCCCCGTTCGCCAGCGTCCTTCAGCGCATCGACCGCCTTGGTGATGTCGCGTGAGCGACCAAAGAACACCGGAGCGTGCTTGGCGCCGAACGCGGCGAGACCGCGGAACGGCGAGCCCTTGACATCGATCGGCCAGAGCACCGAGCGTCCCTTGAGGACCTTCTCCTCGAGCCAGCCACGCAAGAGCTTCTCGATCTCGACTTCGAAGAGGTCGGTGCTCTGGAAGTTGTGGAACGCGAGCTTGAACTTGCCGTCGGAGGTCTGGAACCACGTCTTGAAGAAGATCTTGAGCCGCTCCCATTGCTCGGTGACCATCCGGTTGGTCGCTTCGTCGTCGAGCTTGACCGTGGGCGGCTCGGTGAAGCGGAATACATAGACGTCGGGGACCGACTTCTCCTTGCTCGCCTCGATCGCCGTCAGAATCTCGTAAGCGGTGCCCGAGGGGTAAGGCTCCCCATTCGGCATGGTCGGGAAGTCGGCGGGAAGCTCGGTGCCGAGGCGGTGGCGGAGGATGGCGATGACGATATCGCACGCCGATGCCTCGGGGATCTGCTGCTGGAAAGTCGCGCGCGCCTGGTAATAAGCGTTCTCCCAGCGGATCGCCTCGAGTTTGGCAATGCCTTGAAATTCACCGTTGAGACGCTCGACCACGCGCTCGACGCGCATACGCTCGAAATGCGTGTCGCCCGGCGACGAGACGAAGACGCGAACCGTTTTCATGCGCGGAAGGTCACGAACGGAGCCTGAACCCTTAGGACCAACTCGTGGGCTGAGTATAGTCCGAAGCGAGCGCCTCCCCATAGGCGTTCGCACGTTAACTGGTTAGCTCCTGAACGTCCTCTCGGCCCCAAAGATGGCGACTTGGCGGCGCGTCATATGAAGAATTCGCAACACTATGGGGTATCGCTTTCTGGCGCTGTGGCGATGGTCTTGGCCTTGGCCACCAGATCGTCGAGATCCGGATTTTCCTTGGCGACCATGGTCTGAAGCTCTTTCACCACCGCCTCTTGCCGCTCGGGCGTGGCCTTGATCGGCGCGGCGTGCTGGCCAGGCTGCGTCCCCGGACCCCAGCGCGGGCCGAACAGATAGACCGCGCCGTACAGGATCTTGGCGGTCTTCTCGTCGACGTTGGCGGCGCGCATGGCGTAGTAGAAGACCTTGTGGGTTTCCTGCCAGGTCCGCTGTTTGTTGTCGCAGTAATAATCGTGGATCACGGCCGCTTGCCGGTAGTTGCCAGTGAAGGGCGGATAAAGCGCCCAGAGCGCCTCAGGCACCGAAGCACCGTCGGTCTGGTAGCCGGTCGGCACGTCCCACTCATTCCCCGTTGGATCGACGAAGGAATAGGGCTCTTGCAGAGTCACTTTGCGGCCATCGGTGTTGTCGAACTGGGCGACAAACTTGCCGATGAAACGGCCGAAATTATCCTCGGCAAGCGCGCCGGAAGTGCAAGCCGAGAGCGCGCCGGCGGCAACGAGAATGAAGGAGCGTCTGTTCATGGCTTCGCAGCGGGTTAAGAGGCCGCCGTCTTCTTCTCGCTGACATGCATCGCCGTCGCGACGTAACGAAGGCAGCCGGTCTCGGCGAGGAACGGCTGCTGCGTCCACATGCCGAAGCAGGGAGGCGCGGCATATTTCATCACCGTGCTCTTGGCAGGCTGCCGCTCCCGCGTCGTCCGGTTGTAGTAGGTACGGGTGACGGCGAGATCGGCAAGCGCTTCGTCCGCCGCCTCGAGCGCCTTGTCGAGCGATTTCTGCGTCGAATAATCGGCGTTTTGCAGGATGCCGAGAAACTGCTCGTAAGCATCGAGGACGCGCTGCTTGTCGGCATCGTCGGTGATATCCATGAAGCCCGACTTGTAGAGCAGCGACGCTTTGACTTGATCGCTCGCGAGCAGCCCGAGCAACAACCCGGTTGCCGCCTTGGCAGAGAAGCCGGCGAGCAAGGCCTGGCCGTTGGCGCTCATTGGGTCCTTTTCACCGAGCAAAGTCCTGACCAACTCCTTCACGCTGTCATCGCCTTCGGCGTAGGCGCGCGCGATGTCGGCGGCGATCGCCTTGGCGACCGCATCGCGCGGCATATAGAGACGGAGCAAGCCCCAGGCGAGCGTCGCCACCGTCATGGGGCGCGCGATCAACGCCTCCTTGTTCTTCGGCCGATAGGCCTGCCAGCCTTTGATGTCCTCATCGATGAAATCGAGCGCGACTCCTTGACGATCGGTCGCCGACAGAATGAGCGCCTGCTCAGCGCTGATGCCGCCATTGTTCTCGCCGAGTTCCAGGAGATAGTCCCAGCCTATCGTTGGATGGTGCCGCCGTTCCTCTGCCGACATGCCGGCATAGCCGGGAGCCTTGATGAAGTTCGCAATCAGGCGGCCCAAGGGCGTGTCGCCAAAGCGGCTCTGCTTCAACAGCGTGCCGCCCTTCTCGTCCTCCTGCGGTCCGAGATTGGCGACGACATATTGACCTTCGGCACAATAGAACGCGCCATGCTGGGAGAGGAACTTGTCTGCATCGAGCGTGGCAAGCGCAGCCGCCACGTCGCGTGCCGATTGTTGGTCGTACACTTCCAGCGGATTGTACATGTAGTCGCGATATTGCGGATCGGGGTCGCGGTCAGCGAAGGGGACGAGCATCGCGGCGCAGCAATCCCACATGTCGGCGTTGTGGTAATAGGCCTTGAGGTCCTGCTCGGGGATTGGGTCCTCGACGCCTGCGCTATAGTCGATCGCGAGCAGATGGGCGTTATAGGTGCGATTGGCGACGCCGAGCTGGCCGTAATTACTCGGCCAGTCGCTCTTCACCGACATCGGCTTGCCCTCGTCATTATAGCCCTGGGAGAAGCCTCCCACATGCGTCGCGCCAGCGACCCCGTCGGCGATGATGTCGTCCGGCTTGCCGCCTTGCGCCTGGTGATCGAAATGCACCATCTGCTTGGCGAGCCGCATGTTCTTAGCGGCGAGCGCGTCGACGATCTTGTCGATGTGGGTGTGGCCGATATTGATGTCCTGGCCGTTCACCGTATCCTCGCCATAGAACACGATGCGGTTGCCGAGCTCGGCGCCGATCCGGTGCTGATGCGCGGGCGTGCGGATCACCACCAATTCGCTCAAGGCATCGATCAGCGGCTGTGACACGGACGAAGGCGCCGACATCGCCTTGACCATCCCCGCCATGATCAACTTGACCGGCAGGAAGGTCTTGCCCTGATAGAGCTCGCCTGCTGCCTGGAACGGTCCAACCAAGGGCTTTCCGCTCGCGTCACGCGGTTCGGCGAGGAAGGGATTGAATTCGCTGTTGATGACTTCGAGGTTGAGCGCCTCATCGGCCGGGCTGACGAGAGCTGCGACTTCGGGCGGGAGCTCGACGGCAAGACCAACAGGATCGAGCCTGCCCGTCTCGATCTGGCCCGAGCGCGTAACTTTGATGCCGCCGAGGTCGATGGGGGACGCATCGCGCAGCACCGAGTTGAGCCTTGTCTTGAGGCTTTCATCGACGGTGGTCCAGCGCGTAGGTGCGACGAACTGCCAATCGGTGGGGAGCCCGTGCCGAGCCGATTGCGCCAGCACCTGATCGGGATTGGCGGAGGTTGCCGCCGCATCGGGCGCGGCCCCGATCGCCTTGCGCACCAGCGAAGACAGCAGCACGCCCGATACACCGAGCATCCCGAGCACAGTGCGACGATCCATGCAACTCACTCCAACCCTTGATCAGATCCGCCGCGACGCCTAGGCCCGCTAGGATAGTCCCGCGCCAGAAATCGGCAAGACGGCTCACATAATCCGGTAAATCTCGGCGCTAGAGACTGAACCCCTTCCCGGCAAACACCTCCGAGCGCCCCCGGCTACGATCATAGTCCGATGCGAAGGCGGCGATCGCGTCGGCGATCTTCGCGCCGCCGGCCACCGAGGGCTCGATTGGCGTGGCGAGATCTTGATCGGTGCGACAGATGAGCCGGAGATCGATCAGAGCAAGTCCGCGCGCCGAGGCCTCACGTGTGATGCATTCGTTGAAGATGGTAAGCCCGACCGAAGCGAGACGCCGCTCGGTCATGTCGGGAAGCCGCGCGTCATAGATGGTGCACACTGCGGCGGGAAGCCCACGCGCCACCACATCGTCAAGCAGCGCGCCATAGTCCTCCCTGAATTGCTCGCGCACGACCGCAAGTCTTCCAAGTGCCTCTGCCACTGAGCCTGCGCTCTCTTCGAGCAGATTGGCGCAATGCAGTGCATCGTTACCGCCCGCGCTCACCACGAGATGGGTGGCGTCGTCGGGTGCGTCTTTGAGCTGAAGCCTGACCGCCGAGGCGACCGAGCCGTCGATGGCTGCGAGTGTCGCTCTGCTTCCGGCGGGCAGGCGCCGGCGAAGCTGGGTCACCACGTCCGGTCCTCCGGCCACGTAAGCCGAGTTGTCGAGGATGGAATCGCCGAACAGCACGATGTGCTGAGGAGCGCTGTTCGTTGCTCGGGCAGCTGCGCGGTTGGGCAAGGACATGGAAGCTGCGGCGATGACCGCGCTGCCGAGAAAGGTGCGGCGATTGGCTGGACCGCTGAACATTGATGTCTCCTCTGTTACCTAAAGCGACGCGCCTGCCCCAATCACGTCCCCTCACCCTAAGAAAAGGGTGCGGGCGCAAGGCGGGGGAACCCTGCGCCCGCTACGCTGAAAGGGAGGGGTACTGACAGGCCGGGCAGGAGCGGACCCGGGCCCATTGACCCTTTCAGCTCATCGGTGCCGACTCGGTGGGACGAGCGGCATACCGATCGGTGTTACGCACACTTCAGTTTTCGTTGGCCTGAGGGACTAGGGGCCCGTTGGCACCTCTGAGATGTGAGCCCCGCCTCGGCTGCTTTGTGAGGGTGCTCACAAAGCGCCGGGAACGGCCCGGCCTATAGGATGGAGCTGAACCCGCGCGTTGCGGGGCATGACTCGCTCCGCATTAGCGCTCTAGATTGGGCGGTCACGGACGGGAGAGATCAGTGCCGGTCTACGACGCGTTCATTTCCTATAGCCACGCCAAGGACAAGCCGGTCGCCGCCGCGCTGCAATCGGTGATCCAGAGGCTGGGCAAGCCTTGGTACAAGCGCCGGGCTTTGCGCGTCTTCCGCGACGACACGTCCCTCTCGGCGACGCCGCAGCTCTGGCCTTCGATCGAGCAGGCGCTCGCCCAATCGCGCTATCTCTTGCTGCTGTCCTCGCCCGAGGCTGCCGCCTCGCCCTGGGTCGGGAAGGAGGTCGAGTACTGGCTCGCCAATAAGAGCACCGACACGTTGTTCATCGGTGTGACCAACGGCACGCTCGACTGGGATCCGACGACAGGGGACTTCGTCTGGACCAAGGACACACCACTCCCCGAGGTTCTCGAGGGTCGCTTTCCGGCCGAGCCGAAAT
The DNA here is from genome assembly GCA_963742355.1 of uncultured Alphaproteobacteria bacterium. Classification (GTDB taxonomy): domain Bacteria; phylum Pseudomonadota; class Alphaproteobacteria; order Rhizobiales; family Methyloligellaceae; genus Methyloceanibacter. The sequence continues at coordinate 24,642 of CAVULQ010000017.1, forward strand.
GGGTCGATTTGAGCGCCTATCGCGAAGGCGCCGATCCACGCAATGCGCGCTTCATCGAGGCCGGCGCCGACTTTGCCGCTGCCATTCACGGTACGCCCAAGGAGGATCTTCTCTCCCAGGAAGTCCGCCAGCAGCGCCGCGCGCTCTCACTCGCGGTCTCTGCGGCAGCACTTCTTCTGCTCCTTGCGATCGGCGCGGTCACCGCAGGCGTCATCGCCCGCACCCAGCAACTTCGCGCCGAGAAGAATTTCGCCGCCGCCAAGGACACCGTGGATTCGCTCATCTTCGACATCACCCAAGGATTACGGCACGTCGAGGGCATCAGAGTCGAAAGCCTCGACAAGATTCTCGATCAAGTGCGCACGACGGTCGATCGGCTGGCTTCCACCGCACCCGACAATGACGCGCTCCTGCGTAGTCAGGCCGCGATGCTCGATGAGTTCGCCACCACCTATCTCGCCGCCGGGAACTTGGCTGAAGCGCTCCAGAGCGCCGAAGGGAGTCTCGTCATTGCTCGGCGGCTCGCTGCCGCCGACGCAGGCGATCTGAAGCGACAAAGGGATATTTCCGTCAGCCTCATCAAAGTGGGAGACGTCAAGCTCGCACGGGGCGACAATCAAGGTGCGCTCGCAGCCTACGACGAAGCCCTCGCCATCCGGCGCGAAATCGCCGAGGGCGCCAAGGGCGATCCCCAGGCAGACCACGACGTCGCAATCGCGCACGGGCGGATCGGCGATGCGCAAGCGGGTCTTGGCGACAGCGAGGGCGCGCTGAAGGCCTATGAGGAAGGTATCGCCATCGATCGCCGCTTGCTCGACGCTAACAAGAGCGACACCGCGCGCCAGCGGGACGTGGCGGTCGGGTTGGAGAGCGTCGGCGACCTCAAGCTTCAGCTGGGAGACCGCGCGGGCGCGCTTGCCGCCTATGCGGAGTGTCTTGGCCTCGACCGAGCGCTCGTCGCATCAGACCCCGGCAACACGGCCTGGCAGCGAGACCTGTCAGTCATGCTCAACCGCATTGGTGATCTTGCCCTCGCCGCCGGCGACGGTGCCGGAGCGCTATCGAGCTACGAAGAAGCTCTCGCCATCCGCAAACGCTTGGCGAAGATCGATACGGACAACGCCACTTGGCAACGCGACGTGTCGGTCAGCCTTTCCAATGTCGGCACCGTCAAGCTCATCCTGGCCGACAATGCCGGCGCCTTGGCAGCCTATCAGGAAAGCCTTGGCATCAGGCGTGCTTTGGCCGCTGCCGACAAGGCCAACACCGAAGCGACGCGCGATCTGTCCGCGGCCCTCGATGACGTGGGCGATGCGCAGTTGAAGTCGGGCGATGCCGCGGCTGCACTTGCGTCATATGAAGAGAGTCTCGCCATCAGGCGTCGCTTGGCGGCAACCGACCAGACCAACATGGAATGGCAGCGCGATCTCACCGTAAGCCTGATCAAGGTCGGAGACGTGCAGCTCGCGCAAGGAGATGCTGCCGCCGCGTTAGCCTCATACGAAGAAGCGCTCACCGTGCGGCGCCGCTTGGCCGCAACAGATCCCAACAATGCGCAGTTCCAAACCGACCTCGTCCTCGCTCTCTATAAGATCGCGCGGGTCGCGACCGGCGATCAGAAAGACGCGTCCATTGACGAGGCGCTACAGCTCCTCACGCGTCTCGGAGACGAAGGCAAGTTGTCCCCGAATCAGCAAACCTGGAAAGACCAGATCACCGCGCTCCGCCAAGCGCCCGCAACGACCGGGCCACAATGACCCTACTCCTCACTTTGTGAGACCCCTCACAATCGACCGCTTCACGCTGTGGCAGCTTGAGGCTCGACCGGCGCGAGCCCTCGCCCCTGCCGGCCATGCCTCTTTGCAACAGGAGTGTCACCCTCATGCTCAAGCTCAGCAATCTCTGGCTCGCGGCGCTCGCCCTTGTCGGCGCCTCGGTGCCGCTCGCGGCCTTGACCGGATATGACAGCCCAGCTTGCAGCTGGTCGTCGGTGTGGAGCTTCTCCGGCATCCACTATCAATATGTCTGCTTCTAGCTCATGAACTTCGTTTTCCCCGCATCGGCGCGCTTGGTCGGCTCCCCACAAATGGACTACGCTCTCGTCCTGCCGGCCAAGGCACCGATCAGGATGCACGACACACTCCCAGACCTGGTCGCCAGGTCAGCCCTTATGCGCGGAACGAGCGACGCTGCGCTCTCGCTTCTCAAGCGGGCGCGGCTCAGTCTGCGCACGCTCGCCGCGGGCGAGACCGTGTTTCGCCCGGGCGATGCGGCGGAGGCCATTTATCTCCTGCTCGGCGTGCGCACCAACGCCGACGGCCTCGACGTCGATCCTCTGGTGCAGGTCGAATTGAAGCCGGCCACAGGCAAGCGTCTGCTTCGCTTCGAGCGCATCGTGCATGGCGAGATCTTCGGCGAGCTCGAATTCCTCGAGCAGGGCATGCTGGCGAAAGGCGCCCGGCGGACGACCTCGGCCTTCGCGCTCACTCCCGCCTCGGTCGTGCCACTTCCCCTCCCCCTCTTCGCCGAGCTGATCGAGGCCGACGGCGTGCTCCGCTCGCGCGTCATCCGCATCGGCTCGCAGCGCCTGGTGGCCGCTCTCATGCAACAGCACGAGAAGGTGCACACCTTCCCCGATCTCCTGCTCGCCGATTGGCTGGTCGAGCTTTCCGCCGATATCGGCATCGCCGAGGGCAATCGCGTGCGCTTCCCGCGCAAGATCGCGCAGAAGCACATCGCCGCCGATCTCGGCGTTTCGCGCGAGACCATCAGCCGCCGCCTCAACGAATGGGAACGCTCGGGTCTGTTGCGCACTGGAGCGCGCAGCCAGCAGATCGAGATCCTCGACTATCAGCGCATCAGCCGGCTGGCGAGCCTCCGCTCGTCGCGCAGCCGCGCGGCCCTTGGGCGGACCATCGACGACATCGACGCGGCAATCGCCTGCGGCGAGGTGATCCGCGCCCGCAATATCGGTCTCGACATCATGCGCTACTACCCGTCGAGCCCGGAGTTGATCCATCGAACGGCACTGGCTGCGGCGCGCGGCGGCGATGCGCGTGGTGCGCTCGAGCTTCTCGCCCGCTCTGGCCTTCCCATGAAGGGCCCCTTGAGCGCGCTCGACGACGCCGTGAGCAAAGCGCGCAAGAACCCCTTTCTATCCATGAACCGCATCCTGTCCGAACCCTTCGTGGATGACGGCTATGGCGAGGACGAAGGGGAGGCCGCCTTTGTCGCGGGCGAGGCAGAGCGAGAGGCCCAACTCGTCGAGGATATTGCCGCGCTCAACGCCCGCCTCCTCAAGGAGCAGGCCTTTGCGACCGCGCGTGCCACCGACCGCAAGAAGCAGGCAAAGGCCTCGTTCAATGCCTATCACGGCCTCTACGAACACAGCCAAGGCTACTATCCCGGCGTTAACGCGGCCACCATGGCTCTGATCTCAGGCAACGCTGAGGTGGCGCGGCAAATCGCTGCCGGGCTGATCGACACGCTTCACCCCGATGCCGAGGATTATTGGCCGCTCGCCACTCTGGCCGAAGCGCTGCTCATCGTTGGGCGGGAGGCTGAGGCGAAAGACGTGCTGGCGAAAGCAAGCGTGGCAAGGGGAGCCGACGACGGGGCAAAGGCTTCGACGATTCTTCAGTTTAAGCGGCTCGGCACCGTCCTCGACGTTGACATCGAGGCGCTGGTGAGCGCGCTCAAGCCCCGCAGCGTCGCGGTGTTCTCGGGTCATCTATTCAGGGGAAGCGAGATCGACGAGAACGCGCAACAGGCGATCGAAGCAGACATCCGTGCGTCAGCCGAGCCTCTGTTGGCCGAGCACAATGTCGGCATCGTCTATGGCGCGCTCGCCTCCGGCACCGACATCATTCTCGCCGAGACTGCGCTCGCCGCAAGCGCCGAGCTCGACGTGGTGCTGCCCTTCTCGACCGAGCGCTTCATCGAGACCTCGGTCAAGATCGGCGATCCGTCCGGCAAGCCCGGCAAATGGGAGAAGCGCTTCCGCGCCATCCTCGAATCTCAGAGCGTGCGCTCGTTGACCATCATGGGCGCGAACGACCCGAGCGAGCGCGATCTCGACGGCTATTTCTTCTATGCCTTCCGCTATGCCGCCGGCTGCGCGCTCCAGCGGGCGGCGACGCTGCAAACCAATTGCCGGCTTCTCGTCGTCGCCGACGCGAACGGCCCCGACACGATCGCCGGCGCGAACCGCGTGCTCGATGATTGGCGCGAACATGGGCGACCCTTCGACCTCCTCCCCTATCCGCATCCGCGTCTCGCCCGCGAGCAACGCGAAGGCTCGCTCACGGTGTTCCGCCCCGTCTTGTTCCTGTGGGATGCAGCGCCCGGCATCAAGAACGGCAACGGCGCCCTCGACAGACTATTCAAGCTAATCGGTAAGGGCCTCGAAAGTATTGAGCGGACCCACCGTGATGGTCGGCGCGGGCTCTGCCTGATCGCAAATTCGACCGAAGAAGCGCTCCACATCGGCCGTGAGGCGGTGAAGGCCGCGCGCGACGCTAAGCGCGCGCTTAGGGTGATCTGCGACTTCGGTCTCGTGCAGGGCGCCAAGCTTAAGACAGACAAGAAGCTGATCGCCCATCTGCAGTCCGCTGACGATTTCCCCGGCCTTCCCACTGGCTGCGTACTGGCGACCGAGGCGTACGCGGCGCAGGCCAAGTTCGACCTCGGCGACAAGATCCTGTTGGTCCCGGTCGGCCGCGCCGAAGCTCAGCCTGCCTCCGAGGAGGGCGAGCGGCACGCGGTCAGAAGCCGGCCAACTCTTCCCATCTACACGGCCGAATGGGCGGCAAGCGTCCGATGAGCCTCACGATGCATGCCGCTTACGAAGCAAAGCCGCCGATCTTGCCGAGATTTAAGGCGCGGTGGCTCTCCCTCTCCCTTGACCGCTCTCCGCGACCGTAATTTCATCGAGCATTCTTTGCGTCAGTAACGAACCGGCAAAGTCCCATGTCCATCACCATCAGACATATCGAAGGCACTCTCGCCGAGGGTCAGCCCAAAGAGCAGGCCTTCGGGGATTCGGTCGACACCATCACCTTCGGGCGCGAGCGCGACTGCCAAGTCGTCTATGCCCCCGAATACACCGTGGTTGGCAAGAGACATTGCCAGCTCGTGCGCCAGGTCACCGGCGATTACCGGGTCAACCTGCTCGGCCAGCGCTATGTTGAGGTCAACGGCGTTCCCGCCGACAACAACACCGTGGTCCCCGACGGCGCCGTTGTCAGACTGGGCGACCCAAAGGACGGACCGTCCTTCAAGGTTGAGATCGCCAAGCAGGCCGCCGATCTGCCCGACACGCGCCCGCAGCCTAAGGTCAAATCGTGGCGCGACTCGATGACCGAGACGAGGCGGCTCGGTGCCATCGCGGCGAGCTTACTGGTGCTGCTGCTCGCCGGCTCGATCACTTATTTCATGCTGCGTACGACGAACCTCGAGGGCCAGATCGCTGCCGCTAATGCTGCCGCGAGCGCGCGCGCCCAGAAGGAATTCTCGGAGGCGACCCTCGCCCGCCTCGAGGGGGCGGTCTATCTCGTCGCCAAGGAGGAGGATCAGAGCGAAGAAGCTGAGGGCACGGCTTGGGCCTTCGCGCCGAATCTGCTCGCCACCAATGCCCATGTCACCCAGGCGATCATGGGCCACGAGGACGAGTTCTTCCTCGTCGCTCCCGACGGCACGCATATCAAGATCAAGAAAGTCACTTCGCATCCGGGCTATCTCGCCTTCGGCAAGTACAAGACGACGCAAGGGACGACGCGCTACGGCAATTTCACCCCTCTCGACCTGATCAACGAATATGACGTCGGCATCATCGCGATCGATCCTTCTACACCCCTTCCCGTCGACGCCAAGACCGGTCAGCCGGTGACGCTCGAGCTTGCCTCCGACGAGCAACTCGAAAATCTCGCGCCGGGCACTCCGGTCGCCTCGGTCGGCTTCCCCGTGGAGAACCTCGTGGGCTCGGCCACGGCGACCAAGGCGCCGGCGACCCTCCACTTCGGCTTCATCAGCTCATTGACCGACGTGTTCATGTGCCGGACCGACCCGGCCCACCGCCTGCTCATTCAGCACAGCGTTCCCGTCACCGGCGGAGCGAGCGGCTCGCCGCTCATCGATCCGAGCGGCAAGGTCATCGGCCTCGTCAATGGCGGCAACACCACCGTGATGAAGAGCGAGGATTCGGCCACCGGCAAGACGCGCACGCCGAGCGCCGCTCTGATCAATTTCGCGCAGCGCGTCGATCTCCTGAGGACGCTTGCCGAAGGAAAGGCCGCCGACGAGCTCGCCACTGACGAGGGTTACTGGCAAAAGACCGCCGCGCAGTTCGACGACTATTTCCAGGTCGCGGTGAAGGCATTCCAGGATCTCGCCAAGCAACGTTACAAGGTCGGCGCGGGCGACGACACGCTCATGGGCAACGGCGTGCTCGATGCCGGCGACACCAAGAGTTTCAAGCTCGTGCAGAAGACCTACACCATTCAAGCGGTTCCCGGCCGCGTTTACGGCTTTATCGCCGATGCCGAAGGCGGCGTGCCGATCGGCATCAACGTGAAGAGGGACGGCACCGACGAGTTCATGCGCGACGCCAAGGACCCCCGACAGTCGAGCGAGCTCGAGCTTGCGCCAACCGCCTGGATCACGGTGACCGAGCCGGCGACGCTCGATGTCATCGTCTGGAGCCTCGTCACCCAGCCGGCGAAATTCGCCCTCCATGCTTATAGCTGGGAGGAGCCTAAGACGTCTGAGGCGTCTCAGCCAGACTCTCGGTCCGCAGCGTCTCAGCAATGACTGTGAGGTCGCTGAGCCGCCGGTTGGGGTCCTCCTTGAGCATCAAGCGCACGAGCTTGCCGAGCGCGGGCGGCATATCTTGCGGCCTCTGGCCGAACGTGCCGAACGCGAGCTTGGGGGGAAGCTTGCCGCCGAAGATTTCGGCGATCATCTGGCCGAGCGCGTAGATGTCGGCCCGTCCATCAACCACCCCTTCGCCCTTCTGCTCGGGCGCCATGTAAGGCGGCGTTCCGATCCGCGCGAGGCCATCTTGCGAACCAGCAACCAAAGCAATGCCGAGATCGATCAGCACGGGAGAGGTTCCCCCGCGCAACACGACATTGTCGGGCTTCACGTCGCGATGCACGATCCCCTTGGCGTGAAGCGCCGCAAGCGCATCGGCGACGCCGGCGAGAAAGCCGAGCAGTTGCTCGTGCGTCGCGCCGCGCGTGAGAACTTGGCGGAGCGTCGGTCCGTCGATGAACTCCTGCACGATATAGACCGCTCCCTTGGGCTCGATCAGAAGATCGCGTACGTGCGCGACCCCGGGATGAGTGAGGGTGAGCGCGCAGGCATATTCGGCCCTGACCGAATCGATGGCCCGCCTGCGCTCGGCATCGCCATAGGCGGTGAGATCGACCTTCTTCAGCGCGACCTGCTCGCCGTCGGTCAGATCGAGCGCGCGATCGACCTTACCGCCCCCGCCGGCGCCAAGCCTGCCGAGCACGATGAAGCGCCGCGACACGCCCGCCCCTCCCCCGATCGATTCGATATCCTCGGCGAGTTCCTTGAGATGCTTGCCGCCGTCGCTCTTCATCATGTCGGAACGGATGCGGTCGGCGAGCTCGGTGAGGTCGGCGGCAATCGCGCTTCTCAGCGCGAGCGCGAGAGCCTCGCGCGCTTCGTCGTCCCTGCCCACCTTGTAGAGCGCGCTGGCGAGCTTCACCCGCACATTGGCGGCGCGCGCGATCAGGTCCTGCTCGGTGAACTCGCTCGCCACCTGCTCGAGAATGTCGACAGCGGCACCGTCGCCCTTGAGCAGATCGAGCTCGCCCTTGGTTTCGAGATATTCGAGGCGTCTGAAGGCGTCGCTCTTGTCGGCCAGATAGACTTCCGCCTCTGCCAGGCTCTTCTCGGCTTCGTCGAGTTGACCGCGCGTCGCAAAGGCACGGGCCTCCTCGATGCGAACGAGAAAGGCGAGGCGCGCTTCCTCGGCGGGCAGCTCGGATTTCAATTGGCGCGCGATGGCGAGAGCCTGGTCGCCGTTGCCCGTTCGGTTCAGCGCCTGGCAGAAATTCACCTTGAGCCGCTGCGCCTGGCGCGGGGGCAAGTCCTTGGCGGGGCCTTCGGCAATATCCCGGAACAGCATCGCCGCGCGTTCGTAGCGTCCGCCTTCGAGCTCGATGCGACCTGTCTCGGCGAGCGAGCGCGCGAGCGCAACTTTGTCTTCATGCATCGAAGCGAAGGCAAGCGCTTGCAGAAGCTCGAGCGCTGCCGAGCGGTCGTTGCCGCGCCACGCATAGACCACACTCGCCTCGCGCGCGATGTTCGACAACTCGCCATAGTCCTTGGCGGCAACGGCGGCGCGGCGCGCCTCGCTGAGATCGGCAAGGGCGTCGCGCGGCAACGTGAGGCGGTTCTTGATCACGCCGCTGAGACGAAGCGCACGGGCGCGCGCTGGAGACTCCTTGGGCAACGCCGCGATCAGCTCGCGCAGCCTCGGCGCAAGCTTCGTCGGATCAGCGTTGGCATCGACCTCGGTCTCGATCGCATCGAGAACGGTCTTCGGATCAGGCGCGTCCGTCATCAAGGTCACCAAAGTTTAATGTACAGGCTCAGGGTCGGAAGATAAAATGCACGGCATTGCACGACGCGCCTCGGTTTATGACAAACCTCCAACAACATCAAAGCCGGTTTCTGGAGAAATCGAATGACGCGAGTTTATGTAATTGTAGCGGAACTTCTTTTGCTTTCCGCGCTCGCTTGTGGGGTTAACGCCGCGGCTCTTGCCGGCGACGATAACGAGATGATCGTCGGAGGCCACCCGGTCGACGAAGGCAAGTATCCCTGGCAAGTCCGCATTTACAGCACGATGGACGACAAGGTCGGCTTTTGCGGTGGCTCGATCATCGCGCCCCAATGGGTGCTGACCGCCGCGCATTGTCTGCTCGATTCGCAGAAGGTCGTGGTCGGCTTCGGCTCGACCGATCGCACCGAGACGACCAAGATCGAGAGCGAGAAGATCATCGTGCATCCGGATTATCTCAAGGGCGAGAAGGCCGATCTCGGTTTGATCAAGCTCAAAAGGCCGATCCCCGATGCGCCGTCGATCGGCGTCGCCGATCCGGGCATCGATAAGAGCATCGACGTTCCCGGAGCAAGGGTAACCGTCACGGGCTGGGGTGCGATCTGGGACTTCCAGGCCTTCCAGAACTCGGTCGACGTTATGGCCGGACGCCGGTCGGTCTCCTCGCGCAAGCTGCTCGATCAGAATGAGCTCAATGCGCCGCGTAAACTGCATGAGGTCGAGATCGAGGTCATCGACCCCGGCGAGTGCAAATCGATCTATAAATCGCTGCAGGTCCCCGCCTTCACCGTCGGCGATACCGAGATCTGCGCCACCGAACCGACCGGGGGAAAGGATTCATGCTTCGGCGACAGCGGTGGCCCGCTCGTGGCCCCGGAGAGCAGCGTCGCTCGCGGCTATGTGCAGGTCGGCATCGTGAGCTGGGGCCCGCAATGCGGCAACCCGCTCTATCCCGGCGTCTATACCCGGGTCTCGTCCTTCACCGACTGGATCGATAAGACCATGAAGACCCAGTGAGTGCTTCCCCCATGCCTTCGACCTTCAACCCTCAAACGTGCCGGAGTCGCGCCATGACGCGAGTATGCGAGCTTGTTGCCTATTCTTTGCTGACGCTTGGACTGTTCTTGGGGCTGCAAGGCCTTGCACGTGCCGACGACAACGAGATGATCGTCGGCGGCAAGGTCGCGCCTGAAGGCAAATTCCCCTGGCAGGTGCGGATTTTTGCCTCGATGGACGACGACAAAGGCCGCTGCGGCGGCACGCTCGTCGCCCCGCAATGGGTGCTGACCGCGGCCCACTGCGTCGTCGTCGACCCGACCGCGACCGAAAACGTCAAAGCCGACGACGCCGTCGTGGTCGGTTACGGCAGCGTCGACCGTACTCAGACCAAGAAGGTCGAGAGCGATAAGATCGTCGTCAACCCCGATTATCTGGCCAAGGGCGCCAACTCCAACGCCGACATCGCGCTGATCAAGCTCAAGGACCCGATTGCCGATGCCCAGCCGATCGAGCTCGCCGACGCCACGCTCACTAAGAAGCTGCTCACGCCCGGCGCCACCGTCACGGTCACCGGCTGGGGTGCGGTGTGGGATCCCGAGGACGAGAACGTGCTCGCCATGCTCTCGCAACTCACCGCCGGCGCCGACCTTGGCGACAAGCTGAACTATCCGACGAAGCTGCATCAGGTCGAGATCCAGGTCATGGACAATGACAGCTGCAAGACGCTGCTCCAGGGTTCCAAGGTAGAGATCTCCGAGAGCAGCATCTGTGCGCTGCAGCCCGGCTCGCGCAAGAACGCCTGCTACGGCGATTCTGGCGGCCCGCTGATGGCCTCGCCAAAGCCGCGCACCTTCGTTCAGGTCGGCATCGTCAGCCGCGGCTGCGGGAACATGGACTTGCCTAATATCTATACGCGCATCGCGTCCTTTTCGGACTGGATCGCCTCGACCATGGCCGCCGACTGACGAGAACAGTCAGGGAGTGTTGGTATGACCCGCGTTCTTATGGTGTTCGCCGGTGTGCTGGCGCTGCTTGGCCCTTTCGCCTCGGCGCTTCCCACACTTTCGGCTGCCGCCGACGATAACGAGATGATCGTGGCCGGCACCGAGGCGCCCGAGGGCAAGTATCCTTGGCAGGTGCGTCTCTATTCCTCGATGGAGGATAAGCGCGGCTTCTGCGGCGGCACCATCATCGCCCCGCAATGGATCTTGACTGCCGGCCATTGCGTCAGCGTCGGCCCGAAGGAAATCGGGCCGCACACCATCCAGGACCCGGCGAAGGTCGTGGTTGGCTATGGCAGCAATGACCGAACCAAAACGAAGAAGATCGCCGCAGAGAAGATCTTCGTGCGCCAGGAGTTCCAGAAGAACGGCCTTGCCGGCAAGGGCGACCTGGCGCTCATCAAGCTCAAGACGCCGATCCTCGATCCCAAGGTTATCGCCCTTGCCGATCCTGCCGCCGACACGAAATTCGTCATCGACGGAACCAAGCTGACGGCGACCGGCTGGGGTGCGTTGTGGAGCCCGTTCGACAAGGATGTCAGTGCGCTGATGCCCGATCTCGGCACGACCGGAGAGATGATGGACAAGTGGCAGTTTCCGCTGAAGCTCCGCGAGGTGGAGATCGATGCCATGGACAACACGAGCTGCAAGGCGGTGTTCGCAGGCACGCCGTTTACCGTGGCCCCGACCGAGATCTGCGCCATGACGAAAGGCACCACCAAGGACATTTGCCAGGGCGACAGCGGCGGCCCGCTGATCGTTCCCGCGTCCGACTCGCCGCAAGGCTATTACCAGGTCGGCATCATGAGCTGGACGACGATATGCGGCAGCACGACGAAGCCGAGCGTGTTCGCCCGCGTCTCGCCTTTCACGGGCTGGATCAACGACACCATGAAGAGCAACTGACGGCATGCCGACCCCGGGCGGCGCCGCTCACGGAGGATATTCGATGAGAAGAGTTCAAGTCCTGACTGCAAGTCTGCTGATGGCGGTTGGCATCTCCTGGCAGCTGTCTGCCGGCGCGCTGGCCGACGACAACGAGATGATCGTCAACGGCAAGGAAGCGCCCGACGGCAAATATCCTTACCAGGTCCGTCTCTATTCCTCGACGGAGGATGAGTACGGCTTCTGCGGCGGCTCGATCATCGCGCCGCAATGGGTGCTGACCGCCTCTCATTGCGTCACCGAGGGCGATCTCAATACCGGGCCGACGACGCAGAAGGACCCCGAAGACATCGTGGTCGGTTACGGATCCAACGACCGCACGCAGACCAAGAGGATTCAGGCCGTGAAGATTTTCGCGACGCCCGAATTCCTGGAAAAGGGACTTAGCGGCAAGCACGACGTCGCGCTGATCAAGCTCGCCGAGCCGATCCAAGATGCGCCGGTCATCACCCTTGCCGACCCCGCCACCGACAAAAGCATCGCGTCCGCCGGCGCCAAATTGACCGTCACCGGCTGGGGCGCTCTGTGGAGTCCCTACGACAAGGATGTTGCCGCATTGATGCCCGATCTCGGCGAAGGGAAGGACATGAGCGATAAGATCAACTTCCCCGTGAAGCTGCGCGAGGTCGAGATCGAGGCGATGGATAACGGAACCTGCAACACCGTCTTTGCCGGTGACAAGCTCTCCGTCGCCGATACCGAGATTTGCGCCATGTATCAGGGCACCACCAAGGCCTCGTGCCAGGGCGACAGCGGCGGCCCACTGGTCGTAGCCACGCCTTCGGGTTTCGCCCAGGTCGGCGTCGTGAGCTGGGGCACGATCTGCGGCAATACGGTCACGCCGAGCGTCTTCTCGCGAGTATCGTCGTTCAATGACTGGATCAACGACACGATGAAGAACAACTGACGAGCAGATCATGATGAGAGTCCGTTCCTTTGCCGCGAGCCTTGGCGTAGCGCTTGCCCTGTTTCTCTCGGTAAGCGGACTTGCCCGGAGCGATGACAACGAGATGATTGTCGCCGGCACCGAGGCGCCTGACGGCAAATTCCCCTATCAAGTGCGCCTCTATACGTCGATGGACGACGATAGGGGCTTCTGCGGCGGCTCGATCATCGCCCCGCAATGGGTGCTGACTGCCTCCCACTGCGTCACCAGAGGAGACCTCGATGGTGGACCCACGTCGCAGGCAGACCCAGAGGACGTCGTGGTCGGCTATGGCTCCAATGACCGCACCAAGACCACCAAGGTGGAGGCCGAGAAAATCTTCGTGCGTCCGGAATTTCTCGAAAAGGGGCTGAACGGCAAGGCTGATGTCGCACTGATCAAGCTCGCCGCGCCGATCGCCGATGCGAAGCCTGTCCCCCTCGCCGACCCGGAAATCGATGAGAAATATCTCGTGCCCGGCGCCAGGGTAACCGTGAGCGGTTGGGGCACGCTATGGTCCTTCGATGAGGATTTTACTGCGCTCATGTCCGACCTCGGACCGGAGATCGAAGGCAAAGTGGAAGCGCCGATAAGGCTGCGCGAGGTCGACATGGACTGGATCGACAATGACAGCTGCAACGCGGCGTTCGCCGGCAGCCATGGCACGGGCGTTGCCCCGACCGAGCTTTGTGCCTCCCAGAGGGGCACCAATAAGGACACCTGTCAGGGCGATTCTGGCGGTCCCATGGTCGTGCGCGACGAAGGTGGCGCCTTCGTCCAGATCGGCGTCGTGAGCTGGGGCAGCGGTTGCGGCGGCACGACTCCTGGAGTCTATGCCCGCGTCGCACCGTTCGCGGGCTGGATCGCCGACACCATCAAGAGCAACTGAGCCTGGGGTTCAGCAGCTTCTCGCGCCGCAAGCCTCGTCTCGGTTTCCTGTGCGCTCTCGACAGGCACGAGCTCGATGCCCATGGCCTCCCGCACCGCCTCGAATGTCTCGAGCACCTCGGCGAGGTCACGGCCGCCGAGATTGACGATGCCGTAGCGGAAGCTGTGGCCGTCCTGGAGCTCGTTCGAGAGCTTCCGTCCCACCGCCGCGTGCAGCTCGACTCTGATATCGGGATAAAGGCCCGCGAGGCGCTCGAGCTCGGCTGCCGCGGGGAGTCGCGCGACAAGATGGTCGGCGAAAGCGCGCAGCACGCAACTCGCTGCGAAGGGATAGCGCCCTTCTCCGCGCGTGAAGCGCGGCGCTCGCCCCTCGGCGATGTCGAGCAAGACCTGGTAGCTCGATGTGCCGTCGACCTTCTCGTAGAGGTCGGCGAATTGCGAGGCCATGCGCGGATTGATCTCGATGATTGCCGTCCGGCCGGTTTCGCTGTCGTACATCATCTCGATATTGAACAGCCCGTTGTCGAAGCCGAGCCCCTCCATCAGCGTGACCGCGATGTCGGCCATATGAGCCTGAACGCGTTCCGGTAGACGCGAGGGGTAGTCGAAGCGCGAGAAGGCGATGGTGCCGGGGAACATGATCGAGTTGACGACGCCCATGATGCTCGCCTTGCCGCCGAACGCATAGCCCTCGACGGTGACCTGAACGCCCTTGAGCACGCCCTCGGCGATCAGGCGCTTGCTGCCGATGCTCTGGCCGATATGGCGCTCGAGCATGCGCTCCAAGGGCAGGAAGAATTGGTCGAGTGCGCGCCAGCGGGGGAGCAGAGCGGCAAGCTCGGCGTGCGAAGCAACTCTTTCGGCGCCAACCGAAAAGAACGATTTCACCGGCTTCACGAACAAGGGAAAGCTTGTCTCGTCGGGAAGAGGCGCGCCCTCCATCGTGTCGATCAGCGTGAAGGAAGGCACGCCATCAGGCACCAGCCCGGCCTGCGCCACCCGCGAGAGATATTTGTGCTGGCAGATGAGCACGACGCGCGGGTCGGGCCCCGGTAGCCCGAGGCGCTTGGCGACGATCGCGGCAAGTGCTGCGCCGGGATAGTCGTCGGTGCTGATGACGGCGTCGATCTTGATGCCGTCGAACTGGGTGAGAATGCGTTCGATCTCGGCATGAGGGTCTTCCGCGTAGGCGCCCTCCCGCGCGATTCCCGAGATCAGCTCCTCGAGGCTCGCGCTCGCATAATCATGAAACAGAAAGTCGATGCCGGATGGAAAGAGGACCTTGAGCTCGCGATGATCGCGATGCGTGACGCTGACCACGAGCACGGTGCGCTGCGCCGCTTGGGCCGCCCCCCTTTCGCCTAGCGCTTCGCCATTGACCCGTCGCATGCGCCTGCTCGCCTCAAAGGGATGCGGGCATGGGTTTATGACAACAACGGCGGCAAAGCCAGATTGATCGAGAGCTTCGACTTCGCTACTGTCCCGCCTCTGACCAAGGACAGATCACCGCTCGATGCCTCTCCATTTCGGCAAAATTGGCGCAGCCATAGCGCTCCTCACCGTTGGCGCCTTCATAGCATGGCTGCTGTTCACCACATTATTCGCGACCGAGCAGGCCGAGCAGAAGATCGATAAGCAGGGCGCGGCCGAATTCAGCCTTGACGCTGGCCTCGCCGCCTAGGCTGGGGCTGAGCGGAACGCGGCCAGCCTGCCGATCAGATAGAGCGCGTCGGTTCTGAGCCCGCTCAAGCGGTCGAGCACAACAGCACATCCAACGAGCCAGAACAGCGTCGCGATGGCAACCGCGATTGCCGCACCAAGCACACCATAGAGCGGGGCGAGCACGAGATTGCCAACGCCGAGCACGATCAGCGCGGCAACGGCGAGGGTTGCGTTCTCCTTCTGCGCGCCGATCACGGTAAGCAGCGGCACGCTCGGACCGAACATGGCGCGAGCGAGCTGGCATCCCATGAGGATTACGAGCGGGAGCTTCGCGCCCGTGAACTCAGGACCGAAGATCGCGAGCAGGCGCTCTCCCCATAGTGCTGTCACCACCGTGGCGGCGAGCGTGATGGCGAAGGGGAAGGCAAGCGCGCGCAACACCACGTCCCTGATCGAATCGTGATCCTTGCGGGCGCGCGCGTCGGCGAGGTCGGGAACCACCACCTGATGGGCGACTTGCACGGCGAAGCCGACCAGCAACGCAAGCTTCAAGCACAGCCCGATCGACGCGGTGTCGGCGCTCG
Organism: uncultured Alphaproteobacteria bacterium; assembly: GCA_963742355.1. GTDB lineage: Bacteria > Pseudomonadota > Alphaproteobacteria > Rhizobiales > Methyloligellaceae > Methyloceanibacter. The sequence goes on from CAVULQ010000017.1 coordinate 40,239, forward strand.
ACAGCAGCGGCGTGACCATGAGGATGGCGACGTCGGCGAAGAAATAGGTGAACAGCGCGACGAGGATGAGAGGCGTGGCTTCGCGCCGCCAGATGGTGAGGAGGCGCCGGGGCGGCGCTCCCAGTCCGCCTTTCGGCATGTCCTTGGCGAGCAGCGCGTATTGGGTGAGGGCGAGCCCGGTGAAGATGAGCGCCAGGAGGAAGGTGACATTGCTCGCGGTCAACGTCACGCCGAGCGCGATCAAGAGGCCAACGCCGCCCAGCAACAGAAACGGCCTGATGCAGGTGTCCGGCAGATAAGCGAGAGCGAAGCGTCTGATCGTGGTCGCGAACGTCCCGTTGAGACGAAGAGAAGCATTGGCCGGGATTGAGAGCGCGGCCGCGACGAGAGCAAGCCGCGCCTCGGTGCTGAGCGAAGGCCACAGGACAGCAAATGCAAGCACCGCCACGGTCGCCGCCGCCGCGTAGAGCGTCGCGTCGTGTCGCGCCTGCCGGACGAATGCGGCCACCAGCCCTTGTTTGCCCTGCTCGCGATAGCGCAGCATGAAACGCGCGGCGATCGACGGGTAGCCGTGCGCGGCGATCAGCCCGACCACGGCGGCGAGGCTGGTGACCGAGTAGAACACGCCGAGCGCGCTCGCCTGGAGCGCTCGCGCGAGCACGACCTGGGTGACAAATCCCGCGAGGGCTCCCGCCACGCGCGCGAGCGACAGGAGCGATGAGGTCGAGAACAGGTGCCCGAGCTTCATGGAGATCGGCGACGGCGTTTTGACTTTCCCCGCGGCTTTCCTGCCCGACGCGGAAGGATCCCGCACTTTCCTTGCGGCCTTCGCGCCGTCTCGCCGGCCTACCGCCCGTGCGCCGTGTGTCGCCATCACGCGACCTTCAACGATGTCCGTGTGGGCGTTGTCTCGCTGGCGCTCCGCTCATGCGTCCAATCGGTGAGATCGAGCCCGGCATCGAAGCTCCATGGACCGATCTTCTGCGGCATCTCGACATAGCGATCGAGCAGGGCCTTGAACGCGTCGCGTTTCATGGCCTTGAACCCGAAGCTCGCGAGATGCGGCGTCATCCATTTGCCGTCACGCAACCGATAGCCCCAGGCGGCGAGCTGCCGGTGGAGCGCGATGAGCGCGACCTTCGAGGCGTGCTCGGCCACGGAGAACTGCGACTCGCCGAAGAACACTTTGCCGATGGCCAGTCCGTACAGGCCGCCGACCAGGCGATCCTCTTCGTCCCATACCTCGACCGAGTGGGCATATCCGGCTTTATGCGCGTCGTAATAAGCGCGCATGACGCGCGGCGTGATCCAGGTGAGCGGGGTCTTGCCGGGACGCGGCGTCGCGCAGGCCGCGATCACCCCGGCGAAGTCTTGATCCATGGTGATCGTGAATTTGCCCTGACGGAGCAGGCGGCGCAGATTTCTCCCCACATGGGTGAGCGCGGGATCGATGACCGCGCGCTCCTCCGGGCACCACCATTTCATCGCGCCGATATGACAGACCGGGAAATAGCCGCGGGCGTAGTTGGCGAGCAGCGCATCGACCGACAAATCGTCGCTGATGCCGACGAGGCCGCGCGTGCTGTAATAAACCGGATGGTCGGGTAGCTCGTCGCGCTTCGCCGCTGAGGTAAAGAGGCGGGCAAGACTCATCAGCACGAGCCTCGGCATGAGCGCGATGCGGTTCGGACGAAGCGCATAGGCCGTCCCAAGGACCCAGCGCCGCAAGCGTTGCGTCGCAGACTCATGAAAGCGAGGATCCGAGAACGCGAAATTGGTCGCCGTCTGCGCCGTACCGGCGGCCTCCACCCGAGTCCCGGCAATCGAGCTCGACTGGACTGCCGTCCCCATCTTTGCCATGCCTGTCCTTGTCGAGGCCACATGCGCGGGGGCGTCCGCGCCGCGTCTTCTCTGTTAGCCCTCAAGTCTTTAACAAAGGGGAAGGACAACTTAGTGGCCGGCTTCGGCGTCTATCTTAACTGAAGGTAAACGCCCCGCGCGGAGCCCCGGAAATGCGAGGATGCATGGAGTATCGCGAGCTCGGCCGCACGGGCGTCAAGGTTAGCGCGCTTTGCCTCGGAACCATGACTTTCGGCGAGCAGAATTCGGAAGCCGAAGGCCATGCTCAGCTCGATTACGGCGTGGAGCGGGGCATCAATTTCCTCGACGCTTCGGAGATCTATCCCATTCCGCCGAAGCCCGAGACGCAAGGGCGCACCGAGGCGATCATCGGCACCTGGCTCGCCGCGCGCAAGAACCGCGACAAGATCATCGTCGCCACCAAGGTCGCCGGCCGCACCAAGATGAATTGGCTGCGCAAGAGCGGTGTCCGAGGCAGGCAGAGTCCCGAGCAGATCACCGAGGCGATCGAGGCCAGCCTCGCCCGGCTCAGGACAGACTATATCGACCTCTATCAGCTTCACTGGCCCGACCGGCCGATGCGCATCTTCGAGGGCCTCGACTATCTCCACATCGAAGGCGACAGCCATCCGATCCATGAGATCCTCGCCGTTCTGGGAAAGCTTGTCGCCGACGGCAAGGTGAGGTTCGTCGGTCTCTCCAACGAGACTCCTTGGGGGGTAATGAGCTTCTTCAAGGCCTCGGAGCAGCACGGCCTGCCGCGCGTCGCCTCGATCCAGAACGCTTACAACCTCGTCAACCGCTCCTACGAGATCGGTCTCTCGGAGATCACCTATCGCGAGCAGGTGAGCCTGCTCGGCTACTCCCCGCTCGGTCAGGGCTATCTGTCCGGCAAATATGAAGGCGGCGCGCTACCGCCTAAATCGCGCAAGACCCTGTTCGACCGGCTCGGCCGCTACGAGCAGGCGAATGGGCCTAAGGCAGTCTCGACCTATGTCGCACTTGCGCGGCGGCACGGGCTTGATCCCGCGCAGATGGCGATCGCCTTCGCGGTGTCGCGGCCATTCGTCACAAGCGCCATCATCGGCGCGACCACTCTCGCCCAGCTCAAGACGGATATCGCCGCCCTCGATCTTAAGCTCGACGCGCAAGTCCTTGCGGACATCGAGCAGATCCATCTTGACTATCCGAACCCATGCCCTTGACTCTTGGGCACGAGCGAGTGCCCTCCCAATGCCCCGATTGTTCTCAGCCATCGAGATCCCGCGTTCCCTCTCCGAGCGGCTCACGCTGCTTCGCGCAGGCCTTACCGGCGCGCGCTGGATCGACCCCGAGAACTACCACCTGACGCTACGTTTCATCGGCGACGTCGACGGCTCGACGGCGCGCGAGTTCGCCGAGGCCTTGGGCGGGATCGAGATGCCGCCCTTCGAGCTCAGATTGAACGGCCTTGGCAGCTTCGGCGGGCATAAGCCTCGGGCCATCTTCGCCGGCATCGCTCCCTCGGACGGGCTGGACGCCTTGCGCCGGGCGAACGAGCGCGCGGCGCGCGGGGCGGGGCTTCCGCCTGAAGGCCGCAACTTCAAGCCGCATGTCACCTTGGCGCGCCTCCGCAACGCACGCGCCGATGCGGTCGCGGCCTATCTCGAGCACCAGGGCGGCATCGCTGCCGAGCCCTTCGCCGTGAGCCGCTTCGTGCTCTATTCCTCGCGAAATTCGGTAGGGGGCGGCCCCTATGTGGTCGAAGCCGCCTACCCGCTCGACGACTAACATCGGCTTCTCCAGAAGCCTAATTTTGCGAGGCGGAGGCGTCACGCAGAAAGTTCCGTAGCCGACCCGCATTTGCCGCAAAGATGTGATGGTTCTCGCCATGGCCGGCTAACACTGTGGCCCTGCATTGTCACGAGGAGGATGTGATGAGCTTGATGCCTGTTTCTTGGCGAAGTCGATCGACGCGCCGATGCGCGAGCACCTTCTTCTTCTTCTTGGCGCTTGCAGTGTTGGTTGCTACTCCCGCAGCTCGAGCACAGGATGACGATGCCGCCAAAATTCTCAAGGCGATGTCCGACTACATGGCGAGTCAAAAATCCATCTCACTTTCTTTCGATACCGACATCGAAGTGATCACACCCGAGATCCAAAAAATTCAATTCGCCAGTTCTGGCAAGCTCCTGCTCAGCCGGCCGGACAAGCTTCGGGCAAGTCGGACGGGCGGCTACGCCGACGTCGAACTTGTCTTCAATGGCAAGACCGTCTCGGTGCTCGGCAAGGACCTCAACGCCTATGCGCAGGCGGATGCTCCAGCTACGATCGATCAGTTGATCGATCTTTTGAGAAACCAATATGGACTTGAGTTACCTGGAGCTGATCTTCTGGTGTCCAATCCCTATGAGGCGTTGATGTCGGATGTCGTCACGGCCAAGCATATAGGCCAGGGAGTGATCGACGGCGTCGAGTGCGAGCATCTTGCCTTCAGGGATCAGGACACCGATTGGCAGATCTGGATCGAGACCGGTGACCATCCGATTCCGCGCAAACTTGTCATAACCAGCAAGGCGACAGCCGCCGCACCGCAGTACACGCTGCTTATCAAGGATTGGAAGACGGACATGGAACCAGGCTCTGACGCCTTCGCCTTTGAGCCGCCTGCCGACGCAAAGAAGGTCGATTTCAAGACTCTCGGAGACATCGACGAAGTACCGCCAGGAGTAGCGAAGGGAGAGAACGAATGAATCGAGCTCTTAATTTGGGCTTGCGCATCACGTTAGTGGCAATCCTAACCGCGGGATGCCTTTCGCTCAGTGACAACGGCGTGCCCACACAATCCGGTTCTCTACTTTCCGAGGCCCATGCCCGCGTCGGACGTCCGCTCACCCCAATGAGCTATGCCGGGGTCGCGCGCAGAACGACGCGCCGAGCGGTCGCCACAGGTGCCGCGGTGGGTGCGGCGGCCGCATATGCGCCGGGTTGCTACCAGGCGGTCGATGCTTATGGTCGAATTTATTGGCGCTGTCCGTAGGCGCTTTTGCGCGAGCAAGGATGGCTCGCGCTAGACGCCCCTGGTGACCTTCTTTGCTTTGGCGCTGAGCAGCTCGGCGAGCAGCCCTCGCGCCGCCGCCTCGATCAGATCGAGCGCATGATCGAAGCTTTCGGCCTCGCCGAAGAAGGGGTCAGGCACGTCCTTGGTCGCTGCATGCGGGGCGAAATCGAGGAAGCGCCGGATCTTGTGGCGCTGGTCCTTCGGCGCGATCTGCTTGAGATCCTCGTAATTCGAGCCGTCCATGGCAAGCAGTAGATCGAAGCGCGCGAAGTCGCTCTTGCTGACCTGTCGCGCGCTCTGGCCGGAAATGTCGATGCCGCGCTGACCGGCCGCTTTCTGCGCGCGATTGTCGGGCGCCTGACCCACATGCCAATCGCCGAGCCCCGCCGAGTCGATCTCGAACAGGTCGAGCACGCCCTCCGCTGTCGCGGCGCGCCGGAATGCGCCCTCAGCCATGGGCGAGCGGCAAATATTGCCGAGACAGACGAACAGGAGACGGTGCTTCACCATGCGCGCTTTATTCCCATGCGGCACACGCCGCACGCAAGCTTACCCGGATATAGGGGCTCAGTAGCGGCTGCGGAACGGGAAGAAGCGATGCTGCGGCAATTGCTCGTCGGTCGCTTGCGGGCCGGCAAAGGCGTAGCGGAAGGGCCTGAAGAACGGGAAGCGCGGCCGCTCGACGATCATCTGACGATATCTCGACTTGCCGCTCACGGCATGGACCGCGACCTTAGTTTCCGGCACTGTCAGAAGCTTGGCAACCTCGCCAGCGCCTGCCGCCACGATCCGCTCGTCCGGTGTTCGCGTGGCGAGGATGGCGCGGCGATCGAACAGAACCTTGGCTTCCGCGGTCCATGGCTTCGGCTTGCAGGCGCAGCCATCGACATATTCGCTGCGATAGCGGAAGGCATTGGCGAGCTCACCATAGCGCTCGCCGGTCAGCGCCACCATCGCGCCCGTATCCGCGCCGGGGATGGCGCCATAGAACAACTTCGCCGGCGATGAGCAGCTCGACTCGCACTTCGCCTCATCGGCCAGGAAAGAGCCCGGCGTCGACGCCTCGCTCAGCGGATAATAGAAGCCGTCGCACTCCCGCACACAGAAGGTGCGGTAGCTCATATTGGGATTGGTACGCGTCTTGAGGGTGTAGGGGTTCGGCCGCGGCGGCGCCTTCGCAAGGCTCGCCTCAGCCGCTTCTGCCTTCAGGCCATCGATCTCGGCGGCGAGCTTCTGCGCTTGCGCGATCAGTTGATCGCAGGCTTCGATGATCGCCGCATCGACTGCGTAGTCGCACTCGGCCTCGGTGATATTGAGTTTCACAGCGTCGAGCTGCTCCACCTTGCTGGCGATCGCGGCATCGAGCGAGGCACCGCTTGCGGAGCGCGTGACCTCAACCGGAGCGGCGATCGCTGCTGTGCAGACCAGCGCCGCCACCGCAGCGATGGCGAAGGGCACCGTGCCAACTCGTTTGAACGCACGTCCACGCAACGTGAAACCTCACCTGCTTCGGGGGCGCCGCAGGCGCTCGCCGTCGCCCCCGCATCATGCCGGTCAATGGTGAAGCTCCGGCAAATGGCGCCATGAAAAGTGGGGCCGGCGAGCGAGGCCGGTTAAGACTTTGCGTACAGACGCCCCGACGCGCCTTGCAGCGCCCCTTGCCCTACCCTATTTTTCTCATGGGATTCGGGGCTTAGCCGACCGCGAGGTGGACACCATGATTGCCTGGAACGATGCGAGAGAGCTCAAGAACGCGGCTCTCGGCGGCGAGATCACGCGCGCCGCTTTCGCCAAGCAGGAGCGGCGCGTCCGCCGCGACTTCTGGGCCAAGCTCAAGCGTCTTGCCGGCAGAATCCCCTTCGCCGAGGATCTCGTCGCCGCCTATTATTGCGCGCTCGACCCCGCCACGCCGATGCGCGTCCGCGGTATGCTGATCGCCGCACTAGCTTATTTCATCCTGCCCTTCGACCTCATACCCGACATGATCGCGGGACTCGGCTTCGCCGACGACGCGGCGCTGCTCACGGCCGTGATCGGGCTCGTCGCTTCCCATATTACTCCCGCCCACCGGGCCGCCGCTGCGCGCGCGCTGGACAAGGAGCTGCCGGGCAAGCGCTAGAACGCATCTCGTCAGACGCACCAACCTCGCTGGTTCGGCTGGCAAGATCTCAGGCAGCTTCGCTTGCCTCGGCCGGGTCGTCGCGGACGACGACGGTGGTGACGACCGGGAAAATCTCGTCGCCAGGCATACCGACGCGCCTTGAGTGCGCGCGGATCGATTCAGGATCCCGCGCCTGGTAGATGCAGACTGTTCCGATCCGGCCGTCGGGCTCCTTGACCACGTAGCTACGAATCCAGCGGACGCGGTTGGGCATCTCCTCGTTACCGATCTTGGCCGACTTGGCGCCGGCGGCTTCGAGCTCAGCCAAGTCCGCCCAGGCGCTCGGGCGGCGAATGACATAGAAATCCATGACTCTTCTCCTGTTTAGTTAGCGTCGCGTCGTTGCGAGAGATGGCCGGCACAAGCCCGGCCATCATGTCTTTCCTGCGTTCGCGACACGAATTCCTAGTACTGGGTCGAGGTCGAGGTCGGGTCCTCCGGCGCAGGGCCGCCACCAAGCAACCCATGTGTTATCCCATAGCCAAAGTCGCCGACGCCCTTCCAGAAATGACCGCCAACCGTCTCGTCCTCAAAAGGAGTGTAGCCGTCGGGTTTAACGCCTGGCTGAGGCCCGACGTCGCCGGCTGGGGGGTGACGGTGATCTCTGACGATCATGTTTACGGGCGGAGTGACACCAGCCGGGCCGCCGGAACTGGACGCGACCGGCACCGGGCTGAGGATCGGATGGATCGTGTTTACCGGTGGAGTGACGTCACCCGGAGCGCCAGAACTTGACGCGACCGGCGCCGGGCTGGGGATCGGGTGGATCGTGTTCGTGCCGCCGGTGCCGGGAGCAGGAGGGTTGTTGCTAGCGGTTGAGCCAGGAGTTTTGTGTTTATCCTTGTCCTTCTTTTTCTCTGCGTACTCCTCCTTATGCTTGCCTTTGTGTTTCTCCGAATTCATGCCCTCCTCGGCGTGCTTCTTGTCCTTGCCTTTGTGTTTCTCGGAGTTCATGCCCTCCTCGGCGTACTGCTCCTTATGCTTGCCTTTGTGTTTGTCCGAGACCTTGTCCTTGCGGTCCTCCGAGTGCTTGTCTCCATGATCTTGTTTGGAGTCATTGCTGCTCATTCCCCCCCGATCGTCAGAGTGATCTTTGTTCTTGGCAAGGGCACCTTGCGTGGCGGCGAGTAAAAAAATCCCCGCCGTCAGCATCAAAATCTGGCGGGATAATTTGGCGGGAGCATCGAAGCTAGTCATAAGTCACCTTTTGATTGTTTCGCAGACCCAAGGCCCACGAAATAGCGGGGTTACGACCTCGCACCCGCGAGATCGACGTGACCTGCTTCCTTAGGCGGCTGCCTAAGTTTTGTGGCCGCGAATGCAAATCACCGTCCGTAATGCTTGGCACTGCGTCGGTAGTTCTTAGGTGGGCGGAAGATGCCGAGAGAGCGACCGAAAGACTTTGCCCTGAGCTTGATTTATCGTTGAGACGGGCTTGATTATCCCGTGAGAGCGGCTTCGAAATCCGATTTCGTGAGACTGACCGTGCAATTTCTCTTTGCCGATCATGCGCTTGATGCCGACCGACGCGAGCTCCGCCGCGGTTCCGAGCTCATCGCGATTGAGCCGCAGGTGTTCGACCTGCTGGTTTACTTGTTGCAGAACCGCGACCGGGTCGTCAGCAAGGACGACCTCATCGCCTCGGTCTGGGGTGGTCGGATCGTGTCGGACTCAACGCTGACCAGCCGCATCAACGCGGCGCGAAAGGCAGTCGGCGACAGCGGCAAAGACCAGAAGCTGATCCGCACCGTCATGCGCAAGGGCCTCCGCTTCGTCGGTAGCGTGCGTACTGAGGCAAACGGCGACAAACCAGCTCATACTGTCGCCACGCCGCCGGATGATCTCCGCGCGCCGCGCGCGCCCATGCCGCTGCCCGACCGGCCCGGCATCGCCGTGCTTCCCTTCGCCAACATGAGCGGCGACCCGGAGCAGGAGTATTTCTCCGACGGCATCAGCGAGGACATCATCATGGCGCTGTCCAAGCTGCGCTGGTTCTTCGTCATCGCGCGCAATTCGTCGTTCAACTTCAAGGGCCGTTCCGTCCACATGAAGCAGGTCGGCGAAGAACTCGGCGTCGGCTATGTGATCGAGGGCAGCGTGCGCAAGGACGGCGACCGCGTGCGCATCACGGCGCAGCTCAACGACGTCGCCACAGGCGGCCAAATCTGGGCCGAGCGCTACGATCGCGGCCTCGCTGACGTGTTCGCCGTGCAGGACGAGATCACCGAGGCCATCGTCGCCGCCATCGAACCTCAGCTCTATGCCGCGGAAAATTTTCACGCCCAGTGCAAGCCGCCGGACAGCATGGACGCTTGGGATCTGGTGATGCGGGCGCTTTCGCATTACTGGCGGGTGACGCGGCAGGACAATGTCCTCGCGCAGGCGCTGCTGGAGCAGGCGATCGCCATCGACCCGAACTACGGCCAGGCGCACGGCGTGCTCGCCGCCAGCCATGCGCTTGGTGCGTATATGGGTTGGGCGGACATGGCAACCGCGCTTCAGATTGCCGAACGCGCGGCGCGGGCGGCCGTCCAGGCCGATAACGAGGACCCCTGGGCACATCACGCGCTAGGTAGCGTCTATCTGCTCACGCGTCGTTTCGACAATTCTCTGGCCGAGTTCGAGCTGGCACTCCGGCTCAATCCGAATTTTTCGCTGGCCCAGGGCATATATGGCCTCGCGCTTGCCTTTTGCGGCCGTTGGGAGGAGGCCGACGAGGCTGCCCGCCGTGCGCTGCGGTTGAGCCCGCGCGATCCGTCATCAGCGCTCTATTATGGCATTGCCTCATACGCTCAGTTCGTTGGACGCAACTACGACGAGGCAATCCGGCTGGCGCGCGTGGCAATCCGGTTTCGCGGCGATTATGTCGGTGGCCACCGCCTGCTCACCGCCGCCGCCAGTATGGCGGGACAGACGGAAGTTGCCAGAGCCGCGCTCCAGGAGCTGCGCCGCGCGCAGCCCAATATTTCCCTCGCCTGGATCGCAAGCGAATTGCCGTTCAAGCGGGAAGCGGACCGTCAACACTATTTGGAAGCGTTCCGCCGTGCGGGCTTGAACTAGCCTTGGCCTTGGATTCTGATCAGGCGCGATGGGGTGCTGCCCTCGGCCTGGCGCTGCAGCGCGGCACACGCCCCGCCGGCGCGCTCCGGCTCAGAGCTGCGGGTTGATGATCACCTTGCCGGTGACCCTGCGCGCCTCGATGAGCGAGAGCGCCTTGGCGGTGTCGGCGAGCGCAAAGATCGCGTGGATATGTGGGTGGATGAGGCCCTGGCGGCACCAGTCGAGAAGCTCGATCATGTTGGCGCGGTGCTGCTCGGGGCTTCGCTCGACGAACGAGGTCCAGAACACCCCGATCATGGCGCAGCCCTTGAGCAGCAGGAGGTTGAGCGGAATTTTCGGGATCGTGCCCGAGGCAAAGCCGAGCACGAGATAGCGCCCCTCCCACGCCATCGCCCTAAGTGCGGGCTCGGCATGAGAGCCCCCAACCGTATCGTAGAGCACGTCGACGCCCTTGGGCCGGGTGAGCGATTTCAATCGCGCCTTGAGGTCCTCGGTCTCGTAGTTGACCCCCTCGTCGGCGCCGTGTTCGCGGGCGAAGGCGAGCTTGTCGCCGGAAGAGGCGACGGCGATCACGCGCGCGCCCATGAGCTTGGCGATCTCGATGGCCGCAACGCCGGCGCCGCCGGCCGCGCCGAGCACCGCGACGGTCTCGCCTGGCTTCAGTTGGGCGCGATCCTTGAAGGCATGGATGGCGGTGCCGTAGGTGACGGGCATGCCGGCGGCGATCTCGTCGCTCACGCCGTCAGGTATGAGGACGGCGTTCTTCGCCTTCGTGACGACCTTCTCGCGACAGCCATTGCCGCCGATGAAGGCAACCACTCTCTGCCCGATCTTGAAATCGGCGACGTTCGCGCCAACCACCTCGATCACTCCTGCGACCTCGGCACCCGGTGAGAACGGCAGCGGCGGCGTCACCTGATACTGATTGCGCAGCAGCAGCGTATCGAAGAAGTTCAGACCAACCGCAGTGACCTTGATGAGGATATCGCCCGGCCCCGGCACGGGCTCTGCCACCTCGTCGAGCCGCAAGGCCTGTGGCCCTGCGAATTCGCTGAACTGCGCAACACGCATCGTGATCGTTCCGCTCGCATAACGTCCGACTCAAAATTGGGCTGCGTCCGCCACGAGCCTCTTGCGCGGGCCGAACCTGCCGCGACAGCGAAGCTGATAGTGGCGCGCGTCGGAAGACTCAAGGCTCGAACAGGCGCTCGCGGATGGCAATTGCCACGGCCTGCGTTCGCGTCCTGGCCCCGAGTTTGCGCATGGCCGTCTTGGCATGCTCATCGATAGTCCGCTTGGCGAGGTTGAGGATCTCGCCGATTTCCCAAGCGGTCTTTCCTTGTGCCGACCACGCAAGCACTTCCCGTTCGCGAAGGGTAAGGCGCGGTCTAACCACGTTTCCTCCTGCCGAGAGTTGGCAAAGCCTCTCATAGGCGTAGTGCGCCATCAGAAGAATATTGGGTTTTGCCTCAATGGAAAGATCGAGCTTATCGCCCACCAGGCCGACGGCCGCCTCATAACCGTCGCGCCCATAGATCGGAATCACGATCCCGCGCGAAAATCGGAAGTCCTCGAGAAGGCTCATGATCTCCGGAACGCGCTCTCCGTCCTTTTCACCATAGGTGCTCGTGGTGAACTCGAAGGCTTGTGGGGAACTGAGCGCGCGCTTGAGCGTCGGATCGGCCTGGATATAGCCGTTGTCATGGTAGATCCGCTGAAACTCGGGAGGGCATCGCGTTGCGAGCAGAAGCTCGTTGAAGGTCAGGCTCGGGTGCGCCTTGTGCCCGCCGATGAACAGTCCCTCAAAGCCGAATCTGGAGGTGATCCGGCTCATGCGCTCGGCGACCGCCTCCATGGTCGAGACGCGATCCAACTCGCCGATGAATTGGAGCGCCTCCTGCCCGCAGGTCTCGGCCGCTTGTACCATTATCGTCGCGTGCCCCCAGCGGTGACTGTGGCCGAGTTCCACGGACCGCGCAACTTTTCACCCAAGGAAACTCAGCCTCCTTGACACCCCTCCTTTTGCGAAGGCCGCCGCTGTGGCAAAGAGACGGCGTGAAAGCGCTCCTTCCGTCCACGCGGGGCTATTTCGCCATCGGCGTCGAGGGCATCTCCAAGGCCGTCAATCTCGGCAATCTGCTCCGTTCGGCGCATGCCTTCGGCGCGAGCTTCGTGTTCACCATCGGCGCTGACGAGAAGGCGTTCGAAGTCCGGTCGGACACCTCAAAAGCCGCAACCCACGTGCCGCTCTATCATTGGCGAACCCTTGCCGAGCTGAAGCTGCCGAGGGGCTGCAGCCTCGTCGGGATCGAGATCCTCGATGAGGCCGCCGATCTGCCGAGCTTCCCGCATCCATTGCGAGCAGCCTATGTGCTTGGTCCCGAGCGTGGAACTCTGACCGCCGAGCTTGCCGCGCGCTGCCAACATCTAGTTCGCATTCCGACCGCCTTCTCCCTCAATGTTGCGACCGCTGGCGCTATTGTCATGTATGATCGTCTGCGCTCTCTCGGGCGCTTCGGCTCTCGCCCCGTTGCGGAGGGAACTGCGCCTGACCCCGACGCGCCTCACGTCCAGGGCGGGCCCCGCAAGCGGCGGCGGCAGGGTTGACCTGGCATCCTGGCCAAGGGATTATTGATTCTGTATGCTTCACATCTGCTCACGAATCGGGGACGGGGAGATGCGCCGAGCCGTTCGAGCTACTTGCCTGCTCATCTCGGCGCTATGCGTCACGCCTGCCTTGGCGGATGATGCGACGCTTCTCGACAAATACAAGGATTGGTCGGCCTACGCGGCGAATGGCACGCCCAAGGTTTGCTTCGCCGTGACCAAGCCCAAGGACTCAAATCCCAAAAAGGGCATCAAGCGCGACCCCATCTATTTCTACATCTCGCGTTGGCCGGCCGATAGCGTGGTGAACGAGGTGAGCGTGAAGATGGGTTACCCCTTCGCCGCGGGCGCCAAGGTCACGGCAATCGTAGGGACCGCTAAATTCGAGCTATTCACCAAGGACGAGGGCGCGTTCGTCGAAAAGCCGGACATGGAGACCAAGCTCATCGACGCGATGAAGGGCGCCAGCTCGATGAAGATCGAAGGCAAGTCGGCCCGCGGCACCGCGACCAGCGACACCTATTCGCTCGACGGCCTGAGCGATGCTCTCGACCGCGCCGCCAAGGAATGCAGCGGTTAAGACGCCGCCAATCTTCATCCACGTTGCGCCTTGCCCGGCTACCGGAAGACCGCTAGCGTCGCCGGCGTTTTGCCACCCGTCCAGCAAGGCTACCCAACATGAAAACCCTCCACGCGACCTTTTTTGCCGCCGCGCTCGTCCTCTGCGCCAAGCCCGCTCTCGCCGCTGGTGAAAGTACGCTCGACGTGAGCGAGCTGACCTGCGAGCAATTCATGAATTACGACGACACCAACAAGGGCCTCATCATGATGTGGTTCGAGGGCTACTATACCGAGGAGGACGAGCCCACCACGATCGACTTCGGCAAGATGGCCAGCCACCTCGCCAAGCTCCTGATCGCCTGCCAGGCCGATCCGAGCAAGAAGGTCTTGGATCTGACGGACGATGCGATGGGCGATTGAGGCATGGTCCCGAAAAGTTGCAGACTTTTCGGATAAGATCATGCGCCAGAGGCAAGGCTCACCGCTTGGCATTTCTCAGTCCCATCATGATATTAGGGGGAAGCCGGACCGTGCCGGCGAGGCCCTCGCATGACCATGTCTTCACCTACCGGCGATATCGCAGCGCCCGGCAACAACGAGCCGCAGCTTGACGCTACCCTGATCGGGCTCAGCCGCGCCGAGCTTGCCGCGCGGATGGCGGAGCTTGGCGTTCCCGAGCGGCAGACGCGCATGCGCGCGCGCCAGCTGTGGAGCTGGCTCTATGTGCGGGGCGAGACCGACTTCTTCGCCATGACCGACATCGCCAAGGATCTCCGTGCGGAGCTTGCGGCGAGTTTCATCCTCGCGCGGCCGAAGATCGTGACCGAGCAGGTCTCCCTCGACGGCACCCGCAAATGGCTGCTCCGCCTTGCCGACGGCAAGGAGATCGAGACCGTCTATATCCCCGAGGAGGACCGCGGCACGCTCTGCACCTCGAGTCAGGTCGGCTGCACGCTCACATGCAGCTTCTGTCACACCGGCACGCAGAAGCTCGTGCGCAACCTCACCGCGGGCGAGATCGTCGGCCAGATCATGCTGGCGCGCGATCGCATCGGCGATTGGCCAGGCGCGACCGCCGAAGACCCGCGCGGGCTCCCCAATGCCGAACGCAAGATCTCCAATGTAGTGCTGATGGGCATGGGCGAGCCGCTCTACAATTTCGACAATGTGCGCGACGCCTGCGCGGTCACCGCCGACGGCGAGGGCTTAGGGCTCGGCAAGCGCCGCATCACGCTGTCGACCTCTGGCGTCGTGCCAGAGATCCCGCGTTGGGGCGAGGAGGCGGGCACCATGCTCGCCATCTCGCTGCACGCGGTGCGCGACGAGCTCAGAGACAAACTCGTCCCCATCAACAAGAAATGGCCGATCAAGGAATTGCTGCAAGCGTGCCGCAACTTTCCCGGCCTCTCCAACGCCAAGCGCATCACCTTCGAATATGTGATGCTGAAGGGCGTGAACGATTCCGTCGCCGACGCCAAGGAGCTGGTGCGGCTGCTGGCCAAGATCCCAGCCAAGATCAATCTCATCCCGTTCAATCCGTGGCCCGGCGCGCCTTTCGAGTGCTCTGACTGGGAGCAGATCGAGAAATTTGCCGAGGTGGTGAACCGTGCGGGCTATGCGAGCCCTGTGCGGAGCCCGCGCGGCCGCGACATCATGGCCGCCTGCGGCCAGCTCAGAAGCGAAAGCGTGAAGCAGCGCGCCACCGCCCGACTCGCGACCCCAGTCTAATTGCGCTTGGCCCAGGCGAGCGCCGCTTCCAGCCGGTCGTTGCCCCAGAACAGCTCATCCCCGATGGTGAAGGACGGCGCCCCGAAAATGCCCCGCCGCGCGGCCTCCCCGGTTTGCTGCTTGAGCCTGTCCTTGATGGGAAGCGTATTTGCCTCGGCGAGAGCGGCGTCCGCATCGACGCCAAGCGTCGCGAGGATCGCGCCGAGCGTCCCCTCGTCGCTGATATCTTTCTGCTCGGCGAAGTTGGCGGCGAACACGGCGCGGCTGAAGGGCCTAGTCCAGCCCTCTCCCTCGCCAACCAAGGCAAGCCGCGCCGCCTTGAGCCCATTTTGCGGGAAACACGCCGGCGGAAGCTTGAGTGCGAGCCCTTCGGCATCGCAGACGCGGGCCAAGTCGCGCCACATATAGCGCCCCTTGGCCGCGAAGATGTTGAACGGCGAATCGTTCAGCCCTTGATCCTTCAGGATCGGCCCAAGCAGAAAGGGGCGGTAGCGCACGGAAACGCCGGCCTCTTGCGCCAAGCGCTCGATGCGCATCGCTGCCGGATAGGAATAGGTGCTTCCGAACTCGTACCAGAACTCGAGTGCCGCCATGTGAAGTCCGCTCCCGCTCGCGCCATACGCCGTCTATAGTCGATGATCTTACGGCGAAAGGGGTTGCGGCGTGATCCTCAACACTGTCTTGCGCGGCCTTTGGGTCATCCTGGCGTTCGGTCTTGCCGCCTTCGCCGCGCTCGCGGTCCTGTTCGCGCTCGGCGCCATCTGGGTCGGCGATGAGCTCCGCGCGGCTGCTCCGCACGACCCCATGCTCCACCACGGCGCAGCGCCCTTCTTTGGTGTCGTCCTGTTCGCAGGCACGGTGGCGCCAGCGCTCACCTCTCTCCCCGCACTGGTCGCTGTGGTGGCGGGGGAAGTGCTAAGGCTGCGCTCGTGGCTCTATTACGTGCTGGCGGGAGGTGCGGCGCTCGCTGCCATTCCGCTCCTCGTGGACACGCGGAACGCCGACGTCGAGGCCGTCGCGGCGAGCCAATATATGGCGATCTTCCTCACCGCAGGCTTTGCCGGCGGCTTTGTCTATTGGCTGCTCGCCGGCCGGAACGCGTAGGCGATCTCAATTCACGTCGAGAGCAGCGATCCTCGCCTGGAGTGCAAGCCGCGCCGCGGGCCAAGGCTCCGGCACATGCTTGGTGACCGTCTCGTGCCACGCGCTCGTCTCGATGTCGTGCTTTTGCCTGCGAAGCGCGAAGCCCATCCCTCGCTGGGCCTTGCTGAGGCGGCGTGCCAGTTTGTTGCGCAGGCGCTCTAGCTCTTCGGTCGCCATTCGTTTCCCACCTTCTCGTATTGTTTCTTCACCGCCGCCCACGCCACCTTGTGCGCGACTTCCTCGAGCGACTCGTTTCCGCGCCGCTTGCTCGGATCGGAATATTCGTCCCAAGCATTGTCGAAGGCCTCGCGGTAGATGTCTTGGGCATGGCTCGGGAGAGCGTTCTTCACGCTGTCCGGCAGCTCTTGATCGCTGCGATAGGGCATGCCTCACTCCTCCGACCTCGCAACGAAACGCTCATCGGAGGGGATCGGTTCCAGCGCGAGCGACCGTCCGATCTTGAACCGCAGGCGCCGGCGCTCCGCCCTGACGAGGATCAAGTTTGCTCTTGCCTCTTGTCGGCCGGATGACCGTCCGCAATCGAAGCGTCATAAAATGCACACCAAACTGTCGTGTACGATGGTCCATTGGGTAAGGGTGGACTCGGGGGCTTTGCCGTGACGCGTAACTGGCTGCTGGCAACCGTCGCGGTTGGCGTCCTGGTGGGTGTTTTGTTCGCCGCCTTTCCCCTCTGGGACCTGGAGATCGCCGGGCTGTTCTTCGATCCCAACTCAGCCAAGTTCCCGCTTTCGATCGACTACTCGGCCAACATTATCCGGCGCATCGCCAATTGGATTCCCTTTCTCCTGCTTGCCCCGGCCGTATTCGTGCTGTTGCGCAAGCTCGCCTTCCCGAGCTCCAAGATGCTCATGGCGCCGTCGGTAGTGGTGTTTCTCATCGGCTCTTTCCTGCTTGGACCGGGGCTCACCAGCAACCTCCTTCTCAAGGAGAATTGGGGACGGCCGCGACCGAATTTCGTGCAGCAATTCGCCGGCTCCGAGACCTTCCA
Organism: uncultured Alphaproteobacteria bacterium; assembly: GCA_963742355.1. Classification (GTDB taxonomy): domain Bacteria; phylum Pseudomonadota; class Alphaproteobacteria; order Rhizobiales; family Methyloligellaceae; genus Methyloceanibacter. The sequence continues at coordinate 57,408 of CAVULQ010000017.1, forward strand.
GCCGTGGTGGCGCCCAAGCAGCGCCTGCAAGCGGAATTGCTCCTTCGTGTCGGGAGAAGCGAGCCAGGCCTTCTGGACGGTCGCGCCGGCCTCGCTTGCCCCGCCGCAAATAAGGCCCTTCGCGCTCGGTGGCGCCGTGCTGTTCGGCACTGCGGTCGGCGCCATGCGGGTAGTGTTCGGCCGGCATTTCCTCACCGACATCGTCTTTGCCGGGGTGATCACCATCGCCATCGTCATGGCGCTCTACCGCCTCCTCCTCGAACCGGCGAGGCGCAACGACGAAAGGCTCAAGCAGGGAATGACCCGTGTCTCCGTGGCGCTCCATCGGGGCCTAGCCGCCGGGCTCGCCGGGGCCGGCTGGGTTCTCTCCAAGGCAGGGGCGGCCTTGCGCGAGGCCGGCCGGCACTTGCGCGAACGCGTCGCCCGCCTATAGTCCCGCCCGCGGTTCGTGAAGACCGCCGCAATTTTGGCCCCGAGGCGCTTTTTCCATGCCGACCGACGTCAAGAAGGTTGTGCTCGCTTATTCCGGCGGGCTCGACACCTCGATCATCCTGAAATGGCTGCAGGAGACCTATGGTTGCGAGGTGGTGACCTTCACCGCCGATCTCGGCCAGGGCGAGGAGCTTGCCCCTGCCCGGAAGAAGGCCGAGCTGCTCGGCATCAAGGAGATCTTCGTCGAGGATCTGCGCGAGGAGTTCGTGCGCGACTTCGTCTTCCCCATGTTCCGGGCAAACGCGCTCTATGAGGGCGTCTATCTGCTCGGCACCTCGATCGCCCGGCCGCTGATCGCCAAGCGGCAGATCGAGATCGCCAAGCTGACCGGCGCCGATGCCGTAGCCCATGGCGCGACCGGGAAAGGCAACGACCAGGTGCGCTTCGAGCTGACCTATTATGCGCTCAACCCTGACATCAAAGTGATTGCGCCTTGGCGCGAGTGGCAATTCAAGTCGCGCAGCGACCTGATCGCGTTCGCCGAGAAGCATCAGATCCCGGTCGCCAAGGACAAGCGTGGCGAAGCGCCCTTCTCGGTCGACGCCAACCTGCTGCACTCCTCTTCGGAAGGTAAGGTTCTGGAGGATCCGGCGGTCGAGCCGCCGCCTTACGTCTATCAGCGCACCATCGCGCCTGAGGAGGCACCCGACAAGGCGACCATCGTCACCATCGGCTTCAAGAAGGGCGACCCTGTCTCGATCGACGGCAAGGCGATGTCGCCGGCTGCTCTGCTCACCAAGCTCAACGAGCTCGGCCGCGACAACGGCATCGGCAGAGTCGATCTCGTCGAGAATCGCTATGTCGGCATGAAGTCGCGCGGCGTCTACGAGACCCCTGGCGGCACCATTCTCCATGTCGCACACCGCGCGATCGAATCGCTCACGCTCGACCGCGAGGCCATGCATCTAAAAGACAGCTTGATGCCGCGCTACGCCGAGCTCGTTTATTACGGCTTCTGGTTCTCGCCCGAGCGCGAGATGTTGCAGGCGCTCGTCGACAAGAGCCAGGAGCATGTCGAGGGCGAGGTCACGCTCAAGCTCTACAAGGGCAATGTCATCGTCATCGGCCGCAAGAGCCCGAAATCGCTCTATTCAGACAAGATCGTCACCTTCGAGGACGATGCCGGCGCTTACGACCAGAAGGACGCAGCCGGCTTCATCAAGCTGAACGCGCTCCGCCTGCGCCTCCTCGGCAAACGCGGAAAAGAGAAGGGCTGATTGTAGCGAGGGCTGACCATGTCCTGGCCTGATACCCGCCTGCTCGAGTTGTTCGGAATCGAGCTGCCGATCATTCAAGCGCCGATGGCGAATGCGACCGCCATCGACATGGCGGTCGCCGTGTCCGAGGCAGGCGCGCTCGGCTCCTATCCATGCGCCGGTCTCACCGACGAGAAGATCGCCGAAGGCATCGCCACGCTGAGAGCGCGCACCAAGAAGCCCATCAACCTGAATTTCTTCTGCCATCCCGTGCCGCCCCCGGATGCCGAGCGCGACGCCGCGTGGCTGAATAAGCTCGCCCCGTATTATGCCGAGCTTGGCGCCGAGACGCCCAAGGTCCCGCTCAAGGCCACCATCGTCCCCTTCACCGCCGCGACCTGTGCAATCGTCGAGCAGCTCAAGCCTCAAGTGGTGAGCTTCCATTTCGGCTTGCCCGACCCGGCCCTCGTCGCGCGCGTGAAGAGGGCAGGCTGCAAGATCATCAGCTCGGCCACGACGCTGCGCGAAGCGCTCTGGCTCGCCACGCACGGCGTCGATGCGATCATCGCCCAAGGTGCAGAAGCCGGCGGTCATCGCGGTATGTTCCTCGAGACCGATGTCGCGACGCAGATCGGCACGCTCGCTCTAGTCCAGCAGATCGTCGAGGCGGTGAAAGTTCCGGTGATCGCCTCAGGCGGCATCGGCGACGGGCGCTCGATCACGGCGGCCTGCGTGCTTGGCGCGGCTGGCGTGCAGATCGGCACCGCCTATCTCGGCTGCCCCGAGGCCACCATCTCGGTGCTGCACAGGGAAGCTCTGCGCAAGCAGGGCCGCGAGACGATCATCACCAACCTGCTGAGTGGCCGGCCGGCTCGCTCGATTGTGAACCGGGTGATCCGCGAGCAGGGCCCGATCAACACATCCTCGCTCCCTGCCTATCCCCTCGCCACGCCTGCGATCGCGCCGCTCCGCGCCAAGGCCGAAGCGAAAGGCTCGAGCGATTTCTCGCCGCTCTGGTCGGGCCAGGGAGCGCCGCCGCAGGAAGGCATCGGCGCCAAGGAGCTGACCGAGAAATTCGCCGAAGAGGCTCTTGCGCTCCTCGGCTAGAGCATGACCCGGAAAAGCCGCGCTAGTCCTGCTCGGGCATAATCACCGGACCCTTGGGGAACTTGGCGAAAGTGCTTTCGGGCACCTTGAAATTAGTGGCCAACAGCAGCGCTGGATTGGCCGCCATCCAGGCGGAGATGTCGATCGATTGGTAGGTGCCGTTGTTGAACGCGATGACGATCTCGACCTCGTCGTTCCCAGTGTTCTCGATATAGTGCCCATAGCCTTGCGGCACGTAGCCGACATCGCCGACGCCGAACTCGTCGGTGCGCGCGCGCCCGTGGCTTCCGAACACCGTCATCTGCGCGCTGCCCTTGACGTAATACTGCCACTCGGCCGCATGCGGATGCCAGTGCAGCTCGCGCATGCCGCCCGGCTCGATGATCAGCAGCGCGCCGGTCATCGTGGTCGAGATCGGGAATTCGTTGGCCGAGACCTTGCGCAACGTGCCGCCGGCGAAGGTCGCGGGCTTTGCCGCCAGCAGGCGGTAGCGATGCGTGAGTGGAGGCTCGTTCTGCGAGCCAGGCGCGGGGTCGGCGGGCAGTGGAGGCGGCACCGGCCCGGTGTTGATATAGACCTCCTTCTTGGGGAAGTCGGCGAAGGTCGAGGCCGGCACGCCGAAATTCCTCGCCAGCACGTCGGGCGGTGTGTGCCCGATCCAGTCGCTGATCGAGAACGTGCCGAACTCCGAGAAATAGCCGTTGTCGAAGACGAGGAGGAACGTGCAGGTTCCCGGCCCGAGCCCCTGGATGGAGTGGCCATGGCCGCGCGGGAAGTACCAGACATCGCCGGGACCGAAATCGACGATCTCGCATTGGCCCGCGGGATCGATGGTGGTGACGCGGCAATTGCCCTCGATGACATAGGCCCATTCGGCGGCGTTGGCGTGCCAGTGCAACTCGCGCAGCGCTCCGGGCTCGAGCGTCATGTAGACGCCGGCAAGCTTCTCCGACACGGGGAAGCCGGTGACGTTCGCCTCTTTGGCGGTGCCGCCGTTGAACTGCTCGGTCTTCTGCGCTCCAAGCTGATAGCGGAATGAAGGCAGCTCCGGCCCGTCGAGGGGCGCCGGTGCGGGTCCGTAGGGAGGTTGAGTCGATTCGGTGCTGAGCGCGGCTGTGTTCCACAGAAGACCGCTCATCGCCACTCCTCCAAGCATACCGCGCCGGGATATCTCCACCACGGCCATCTCCGCGTGACGCGCGTGCCGGACGCGCGGGCGTCACTGTGCAGAACGAATGCTAAGGAAGGTTTATCGCGGGACGATGACCCCGCCGCCTAGGCTGCGAGCTTCCCCGACCCGTACGCCGCGGCACTGAAATCGAGCGTGGGCAGGTCGCAGAGACCGCCGCCCAGGAAGAGGTGATGCCAAAGCTGGGTAGCCATCACACCGGTCAGCCCAAGGCTGGCGAAGGTCCCAAGCTTGTGTCCCGAGGCGTCACTGAAGCTCCGATAGTCGCGCTGCACGTTCGCCACATCGAAATAGCCGGTTTTGGCGAGCGCTTCTTCGCTCATCAGATCGCGCACGAAAGGAGGCGGACTGATGAAGAAGCTCTCGGCGAGCGGCAATCGGAACATGGACTTGCGCCGCTGCGCCACCTCGACCGGCAGAATGCGCTCGGCCGCCTTGCGCAAGAGATATTTGTCCTTGAGCCCACGCCGGAGCTTCCAGCGCGGATGCAGCCTGGCGGCGAGCGCGATCACGTTCTCATCGAGGAATGGATAGCGGGCCTCCACACTGTTCGCCATGGTTATGCGATCGCCCTTGTGCGTCAGCAGCATGCCGGCAAGCAGCACCTTGTAACCGAAATAGAGCGAGCGATTGAGCGGGTGCCACCGGAGAAGCCGCTCGGCATCGAAATTGAGATCCTCGTAGGCCACATGACCGCCGAGCTCTTCCCTGAAGCCATCACTGTAATAGCGGTGCCGCGAGCTCCCGACGAGATTGTAGAGGATCGACTGGGCATGCGGGCCGCCTATCATTGCATCGATCTGCTTGAGCTCGCCAAAGCTGACATCGCGCGTGCCGTATTTGCGCACGAGACGGCTCAGCACCGTGCTCGGCTTGAACCTGCCCACATCGAGGACGCGCGCGATCTCCCGCCACTTGAACCAGAGATAGCCGGCGAACGCCTCGTCGGCTCCCTCTCCCGTCAGCACCACCTTATTGCCGAGATCGCGGACCTTGCGCGACAACCCGAGCAGCGCAGCGCATGACGTATCGAGCACCGGGCTCTCGGCGGCTTGGATAAGCCGCGCATAATTTGCGGCGATCACATCGGCGCCGGCATCGAGCACCGTCTGGCCACTGCCGATGTTGAGTGCCGTGACCATGGACTCCGACGTCTCGTCGAATTGCGCCTCCGGCACTCTGACCGTGAAGCTCGGCAACGGCTTGCCGCGCAGACGCGACGCGGTGGCGAGCACATAGGCCGAGTCGACACCGCCGCTGAGATATCCGACCACCGGCACCTCGGCTCGGAGCCTGATCTCGACCGCGCGGCTGAACACCGCCTCGAATTCGTCGACCAGCGCGCTCTCATCATGAGGATCGTCCTCATCGCCCCAATCGGGGAAGTCGAGATCCCAGTAGCAACGCTGCTCGATCTCTGCGGCCGTGCCGTCATTGCGAAAGGCAATGCGCATATAATGCCCGGGTCGGAGCGACTGCACGCCCGCGAACATCGTTCGCTGCGATCCCATGGCAAAGAACGTGAAGATATGGTCGAGCCCGCGTGGATCGATGGCGGGCTGCACCGCGCCTGACGCGAACAGCGCCTTGATCTCAGATCCGAAATAGAGGCGATCGCCCTGCCGCGACCAATGCAACGGGCAGATGCCGACGCGGTCGCGCCCGAGCAGCACGAGGCTTCGCGCGAAGTCGACGAGCACGAAAGCGAACTGGCCCTTGAGATGGTCGAACAGGTCCTCGCCATACTCTTCGTAGAGGTGAACGATCAGCTCGGTATCGGAGTCGCTGCTGAACACGTGACCCTTGGCTCTGAGCTCAGCCTTCAGCTCGGGATAGTCGAACAGCTCGCCATTGGCGATGACGCCGACGCTGCCCGATTCGTTGAAGATCGGCTGTTGACCGTTGGTGACGCCGACGATGGCGAGCCTGCGGTTTCCCATGGCGATGCCTGGAGCCATGAGGTAGCCGACACCGTCAGGCCCGCGATGCCGGAGAGCGGTCGCCATACGGCCGACCAGAGCCCGGTCGGGTTCACCGGCACCCTTGAGATCGAGAACCCCCGCTATGCCGCACATTGCAGCTCCATGGATCGATATCCCCCTTACGGGAACGTTACGCGCACGCACCATCGCGCGCACCGTCAGATTCTTGCGTGTGACACCCAGTCGCTGGGTTTTTGGTTCTGAGTGAGGCCCCCGTGCGACGCCATTGCGTCTTCGTCACACGATCTATATATCCCAGTTATAGGAAGCGCGGGCCATTTTGGCCCGCGTTCGCGCATTTTAATCCCATGAACCTTCGCAATATCGCCATCATTGCCCATGTCGACCATGGGAAGACGACACTGGTCGATCGCCTGCTCCAGCAGTCCGGCGCCTTCCGCGAGAACCAGCGGGTGGCCGAGCGTGCTATGGATTCCAACGATCTCGAGCGCGAGCGGGGCATTACCATCCTCGCCAAGGTCACCTCGATCGTGTGGAACGGCACCCGCATCAACATCGTCGATACGCCTGGCCATGCCGATTTCGGCGGCGAGGTCGAGCGTATCTTGAACATGGTGGACGGGGCGCTTGTCCTCGTCGATGCGGCGGAAGGTCCTCTGCCGCAAACGAAATTCGTCGTGTCCAAGGCGCTCAAGATGGGTCTCAAGCCGATCGTCGTGATCAACAAAGTCGATCGCACCGACGCTCGCCCGCAGGAAGTGGTCAACGACGTGTTCGACCTCTTCGCCGCGCTCGAGGCGAGCGACGAGCAACTCGACTTCCCCATCCTCTACGGCTCGGCCAAGGAAGGCTGGATGGGTCCGAGTCCCGAAGGCCCCAAGGATCAGGGCATGCAGCCTCTATTCGAGCTCGTTCTGCGCCACGTGGCGCCGCCGCGCGTCGAGGAGGGGCCGTTCCGCTTGCTCGGCACCATCCTCGAGGCAAATCCCTATCTCGGCCGCGTCGTGACCGGCCGAATCACCTCTGGCTCGATCGCCCCCAACCAGCCGGTCAAGGTGCTCGATTATACGGGCAAGCTGGTCGAGCAGGGCCGCGTCTCGAAGGTGCTTGCCTTCCGCGGATTGGAGCGGGTCGCCCTCGAACATGCCACGGCCGGCGACATCGTGTCTCTCGCGGGCCTTCCCGACGCAACCGTAGCCCACACCATCTGCGCGCCCGAGGTGATGACTCCGCTGCCCGCCCAGCCGATCGACCCGCCCACTCTGTCGATGACGTTCCGGGTCAACGATTCGCCCCTCGCCGGCACCGAAGGCACCAAGGTGACGGGTCGCATGATCCGCGACCGGCTTCTGCGCGAGGCCGAGGGCAATGTGGCACTCCGCATTACCGAGTCCGAGGAGCGCGATTCGATGGAGGTGGCCGGCCGGGGCGAGTTGCAGCTTGGCATCCTGATCGAGACGATGCGGCGCGAGGGCTTCGAGCTCAGCGTGTCGCGCCCCAAGGTCCTGTTCAAACGCGGCGAGGACGGCACGCTGCTTGAGCCGATCGAGGAGGTCGTCATTGACCTCGACGAGGAGCATTCCGGCATCGTGGTGCAGAAGCTCACCGAGCGCAAGGCCGAGCTCGTGGAGATGAAGCCCTCAGGCGGCGGACGGCAGCGCCTCGTGTTCTATGCCCCGACGCGTGGGCTCATTGGCTATCAAGGCGAGCTTCTCACCGACACGCGCGGTACTGGCATCATGAATCGCCTGTTCCACGGCTACGCGCCGCACAAGGGCACGATCCAAGGACGGCGCAACGGCGTGCTGATCTCGACCGATCAGGGCGAGGCAGTCGCCTACGCGCTGTGGAACCTCGAGGACCGTGGGCCGATGATGATCGAGCCCGGCTGGAAGGTCTATCGCGGTATGATCGTCGGCGAGCACACGCGCGACAACGACCTCGAGGTCAATGTGCTGAAGGGCAAGAAGCTCACCAATGTACGCGCGACATCCAAGGACGAGGCGGTCCGCTTGACGCCGCCGATCCGCATGGTGCTCGAGCGCGCGCTCGCTTACATCGAGGAGGATGAGCTGGTCGAGGTCACCCCCAAATCGATCAGGCTTCGCAAGCGGCACCTCGATTCCAACGAGCGGAAGAGGGCCGAGCGCCAGCGCCTTGCCGAGGATGTTGCTTAGTCTTCCTGACGCCCCTGCCGTGGCTATACCCCGATAATTGTCAATAGAAGCAGGAAAATCCTGACGGATATCAAGCATTACTGTCGATTGAGTGAAGTATTTTTTTGGAAGCGGGCGCATCGCTCGCTGGATCGTTACTCAAAGACAGGAGATCGCTTGATGACGAAGACTATGGCTCTTGCGTTGGTCTTGGCGTTGGGATGCACCACCTTCGCTGTCGCCAAGGACGACGATGACGACAAAATCTCCGACGCCGACATGGCGAAGGTGACGGCCGCGCTCGCCGATCTCGGCTGTAAGGACCCCGAGGGCGTCAAGCACGAACAGGAGGGCATCTACGAGATCGACGATGCCAAGTGCAAGATGGGCATCATGGACATCAAGCTCGATAAGGATTTCACCGTGATCCTCATCTCGCGCTACTAAGCGGCAGTCACATCTTGATCATGGGCGAGCCGGCGCAACCGGCTCGCCCTTTTGTCGATGCGCGTGCCATCGCGCAGTCGCGCAACACTTCTGGGAAAATTGCGACGGCCCCTTTGCCGACAGACGGGAGTCTGCGCTAGGCTCACCCCATGCCCGTCGACGTCGTCCATGTCAGGCCAGCAAGACTGAAGGATGCTCCTGCGCTCGCTGCTGCCTATGAAGAGGCGTGGCGCAACGCCTATCAAGGCGTCATTCCCCACCTTTCGCTCGAGCGCATGATCGCGCGGCGAGGACTGCGCTGGTGGGAGAGTTCGCTCAGACGGCGTACGCCATTGCTCGTGCTCGACTTCGATGGCGCCGCGGCGGGCTACGTGACCTATGGCCGCTGCCGTTTGGGACGCGCCCCCTTCCAGGGCGAGATCTTCGAGCTCTACCTGCACCCGACCTACCAAGGCTTCGGTCTCGGCGAAAAGCTGTTCGACGGCGCGCGCACGCGCCTAGCCGAGCTCCGGCTTCGCGGACTCCTGGTCTGGGCTTTGGCCGACAACGAGGCCGCTTGCGCCTTCTATCTTCGCCTCGGCGGCAAGCCCGTCGCCGAAGGATCCGAGACGTTCGGCGAGGTGTCGTTGCGCAAGTTGGCCTTTGCCTGGGGCTGACGCTTAACGCAGCATTTACCGCAAATCTTGGGCCTGCCTTAACGCCCTTTGACTATCACCGAGCTTTCCTCCGGGTGGCTAGGGGACTCATCAAATGGCAGAAGTCGGCTCGCGCGATCGGCTGGTGATGGCCGGTCTGGTCGTACTTGGGTTGCTTACCGTCGTCGCCGGCGTGCTTTCTGGCCACTCCACCATCGACTACGTGCTGGGTCGCGATGCGAACGAGGCGGCGCTGAGTTGGGCGCGCCAGATCGACACTGCACTCGGCGGCACGGCCGAGGTTCCGAGCAGTGTCCTTGACAAGAACGTACAGGTCGTCGACCCGGCCTCATTCCAGCAAAATCTCAATAGCATGTCGGGCAAGCCCGTGAGCCTTCCCGCCAATCAGAACTTCTCTCAGCGTGGCTTCGGTCTGATCGAAGCGATCGACCGACTCACCGGGGGCTGGGCACTCGGCGACGGCAACCAGCCGAAGGACGAGTTCGTGAGCAAGCTCGATGGCTTCGCCGTGCTCGATCCCGACGAGAAACCGATCGCCACCGCCGGCAATCTCTCTTCCGGCAAACTCGCCTCCCTGCTCGCCCTCGGCGATGTCCGCGACGCGCTCGCCGCGTCCAAGCACGATGATGCTGTCGCGGTCGCGCGCACAGACGAGGCGGGCGACACCCGCGTCGCCTTCGTGCCGGTGGTGCAAGACGGCAAGCTCGCGCGCATCTACGCGTTCTCCCTCGACCAGTCATCGGCTGCCGCTCTCACCAATGTCGCGCTCACCGTGGCGACGCTCATGACGAGCCTGTTCATCGTGCTTGGCTTCACAGTTCCGGCAGCGATCGCCTCGCGGCGCATCCGCGAGCGCTGGCTCGCCGAGGATCAGATTCGCCATCTCGCCTTGCACGACTCGCTCACCGGGCTACCCAACCGACTTCAGTTCCATCAGCATCTCGACCGCGCGGTATCGCGCGCGAAGCGTCACGGCCAATTGATGGCGGTATTCGGACTTGACCTCGACCGCTTCAAACACGTGAACGACACGCTTGGCCATGCCACCGGCGATGCGTTGCTCGCAGAGGTCGCGGCGCGCCTTAAGGAAAGCGTCCGCGAGTCGGACTTGGTCGGCCGCCTGGGCGGCGATGAATTTGCCATCGTCGCCGAGGATCTTGCCGCACCGGAGGATGCCATGCGGCTCGCGCGACGGGTCTGCACCGCTCTCGGCGAGGCCTACCACGTCAACGGCCACGAGCTCGCGACCTCGGCAAGCATCGGCATCGCCATCGGCCCCGTGGACGACGCCGAGCCCTCTGATACGCTGCTCAAGAACGCCGACCTCGCGCTCTATCGCGCCAAGGAGGACGGGCGCAACACGTTCCGTTTCTTCGAACCGGCCATGGACGCGGCTTTGCAGAAGCGCCGGCGGCTTGAGGCCGATCTGCGCGCGGCGCTGCGCAAGAACCAGCTCTATCTCGACTACCAGCCGCAATTCGACCTCGAGAGCGGCAGGCTCAGCGGCTATGAGGCCTTGGTGCGCTGGTGGCATCCGACCGAGGGCGAGATTTCGCCGACCACCTTCATTCCGATCGCCGAAGAGACCGGCTTAATCGTTCCGCTCGGCGAGTGGATCCTGCGCACGGCGTGCAGCTATGCCACCACTTGGCCGCTCGATACCAATCTTGCGGTGAATCTCTCGCCGGCCCAGTTCAAGACTCAGGACGTGTACGGCTTGGTCCGCCGCGTGCTGAGCGAGACCGGGCTCGAGGCGCATCGCCTTGAGCTCGAGATCACCGAAGGCATCATCCTCCAGAACACCGACGCCGTAATGGAGACGTTGAAGCGCCTCGATCAGCTCGGCGTGTCGATCGCCATGGACGATTTCGGCACCGGCTATTCGAGCCTCTCCTACCTCACCCGCTTCCCGGTGAAGAAGATCAAGATCGACCGCTCCTTCATCGACACGCTCGGAACGAGCCCGCAGACATCTGCCATCGTGTCGAGCATCGTTGGCCTTGGCCAGTCTCTGCACGTCACCATCACCGCGGAGGGCGTCGAGACCGAGGGCCAGGCGGCCATGCTGAAGAAATGGGGCTGCGACCAGGTGCAGGGCTTCTATTACGGCAAGCCCGACGCGGACGTGCCCGAATCGGCGGATTCCCTGAAGGACCGTCCGCTCGTCGCCTAAGACCGCCGAGCGCACCGTTTAGCGATCCTCGTGTCGGGCGCGACGAACCCGCGCCTTAGTTTGGGTGCAGCGTCGCCCGCCATGGCGCTTCTTGGCTTCATCGGTGCCCCGCAAATCGCGGCACTCCTCGTTCTCGCCCAGCGCGGCCTCGAAGAGCTCTATTCGGCACGCAACACGAACGCACTCCTTGCCGAGGGCGCGAGCGAGGCGGGGCGCACGTTCTATCCCGTCGTCGCCGCCACCCATCTCGCCTGGATTGCATCTCTGTTCTTTCTGATACCGCCAGACGCGCCGATCATCTGGCCGCTCGTCGTCTATTATCTCGCCCTGCAAGTCGCGCGTTATTGGGTGATCGCGAGCCTCGGCCGCTTCTGGACGCATCGCATCATGACAGTTTCAGACGCGCCGATCGTCCGCCGCGGACCCTATCGCTATCTCTCCCACCCCAATTATGCGGTGACGATCATCGAGATGTTCGTTCTCCCGCTCGCCTTCGGTGCGCTCGCGCTCGCCGTCATCATGACGGCGCTGTGGTGGGTGGTGATCGCGGCCAAGATCAGGCTCGAGGACGAGGCGCTCGCCGCAAGACGCTAAAGCACGATCCGGAAAAGTGGGTACCGGTTTTCCGACAAGATCATGCTCGATGAGAGGTCAGAGATCGATGGCCACGAAATAGGCCGAGAAGCCCGGACCGAAAGCCATCAGCAGATGCGGGCCTTCGGCACCCGCCTTCCGAGCGCGGTGAAGCGCAAAAAGAGCGGTCGGCGACGACATGTTGCCGAAATCGCGCAGCACCTCGCGCGACAGAGCGAGATCCTCGTCCCTGAGCCCGAGCACCTCCTGCGCCGTGTTGAGGATCTTGGCGCCGCCCGGATGCAACAGGAACCCTGAGAACTCGCCGAGGCTCATGCCGCTTCGATCGAGAAAGCCCTGGACCGCATCGACCAGATGGTTGCGGATGAGACCGGGAAGCTCAGGGCTCAGCACCACCCCGAAGCCGTCTTCCTTGATATCCCAGCCCATGATGTGCTCGGTGTTCGACCAGAAATGATCGCCGACGGCGAGGATGCGGCCGCTGCCGTCGCCCTCCGCCAATCCTCGAACATTGCTGAGCACCACGCCGGCGGCGCCGTCGCCGAATAGCGCCGCCGAGACGAACATCGCGAGGCTCGGATCGGCGATGCGGAGGCAAAGGCTGCAAAGATCGACCGTCAGGAACAGCACGTTGCTGCCCGGCATGGCTTGCGCGTAGCGTGCGGCGCGCGCGAGACCCGCCACGCCCCCGCCGCAGCCGAGTCCGAAGATCGGCAGGCGCTCCATCTTGCGGGGAAAGTCGAGGCGATTCATCAGCATGGCGTCGAGGCTCGGGATGGCCAGTCCGGTGATCGTGTTGATCACGAGAGCATCGATGTCCTTGAGCGAGATCCCGGCATCGGCGATGGCCGCGAGCGTCACCTCCTCCAGCAATTGGAGCGCATGACGCTGGAACACTTCGGTGCGCGCCTCCCAGCCGTGACGCTCGTAGTACCAATCCTTCGGCTGGCAGGCGTAGCGGCTCTCGATCCCGGCATTGGCATAGAGTCCTTCGAGGCGCGCGAGATGCGGGAACACAGCCCTCGCCCGCTCGGCGATATCGTCTTGCGAAACTTTATGCGGGGGGACCGCCGTCGCGACCCCGGTAATTGCCACGTCGAACGCCTGCGCCCTTTGGCCGGCCTGTTTCGTCCTGGCGGCGGTTTCGAGCATGGCCTCTCCTCTCGCCGTCGTTGCCTCAGCGGGGGCTATGAGCGTTCGGCTTTGTGGCGGGCGAGGGGCTCAAAGGGCGTGGCACCGTCAATTCTTCGTGTTGACGGCTTTTTGACATGCGCGTCGGTCTGCTGCGCGGTCCCCGCGCTAATTAACGAGACCGCCATTGGCGCCGTAATGCTTGGCCGTATCGCGCTTGCAGTCGAAGCCGCGCGCTTCCTTGTCCGCGACGGCGCGCGCCTGCTCGTTCGCCTTGGGATTCCCGGCAGCCTCCACATAGGCGACATGGCAAGCGTCGGTCTCACCGAGCTTGGTGACGACGAGCGTCGAACCCTTCCTGTCGTCGGAGCCCCAGGAGAAGCGCAAGATCGTGGCAAACGGGGTCGTGGCTCCCCCATCTTTGGCGAGCCGCCATTCGAGCGTCTCCCCGATCGTGTTGAACTGAGGCAGCGTCTCCTGCGCTGCCGTCTGCGTCTCGGCCTTTGGCCCATAGGAGACAAAGATACGCAAATCCCCCTCAGCCACGCGCACCTCGATCCCGCCATAGCCTGGGCAGCGCCAGACGGTGCCGTAATCCTTGGCGTCCTTTGGTGTGATGTCCTTGCATTTCTTGAGGTCGAGAGAGGTATAGACGCTCGCGATCTCCTCCGCCCCCGCAGGACGAAAATTCCCCGAAAGCATGAGTGCGACGAGCCAAAATAGCCGTGGACTTATGAACGTTCGCATCGCCTATAGGGGGTAAGTTCGCGTTTTCGCGCGTCCAGGGCTTGTGAGCGGGCGCCCTAGCGTCATAGAAGGTCGCCTACCTTCGCGATAGGCCTTCGATCAGGACCGCCCGACGGACAAGACCATGAGTGAGATGAAACTTGCCGTTCTCGGGGCCGCTGGGCGTATGGGCCAGGCGCTGACTCGCGCCCTCGTAGCGACGCCTGGCTGCACCGTCGCCGGCGGCATCGAGGTCAAGGGCTCTCCTGCCGTCGGTCGCGATATCGGCGAGGTCGCCGGGCTCGACCCGCTCGGAATCGCCATCACCGACGACCCTCTCCCCGTGTTGGCCCATGTCGACGGCATCCTCGATTTCACCTCGCCCGCCTCGACCGTCGCCTTCGCGGCTCTCTCCGCTCAGGCGCGCCTCGTCCATGTCATCGGCACGACGGGCCTTTCCGAGGCTGATCAGGCCAAGATCGAGGCGGCGGCCCGTCATGCGACCGTCGTCAAGGCCGGTAATATGAGCCTTGGCGTCAACCTGCTCGCGCTCCTCACCGAACGCGTGGCGCAGGCGCTCGGCCCGGAGTTCGACGTCGAGATCCTCGAGATGCACCACCGCCATAAGCGTGACGCACCGTCGGGCACATCCCTCATGCTCGGCGCCGCTGCCGCGCGAGGCCGCAACGTGTCGCTTGGGGAGAAGAGCGTACGCGCGCGTGACGGTGACGTTGGTCCAAGACGGGAGGGCGATATCGGCTTCGCGGCGCTGCGCGGCGGCGACATCGTCGGCGAGCATCGGGTGATCTTCGCCGGTCCAGGCGAGCGGATCGAGCTTGCCCATATCGCGACCGACCGTGGGATTTTTGCCCGCGGCGCCGTCACCGCGGCGCTGTGGGCTCGCGGCAAGGCCCCGGGTCTCTATTCGATGGCTGACGTTCTCGGCTTGTAACGCTTGATGGTGAGCTCGACCTTTGGTCATCAATTCGCAAGGCAGACGGCCTAACCCCAAATCTCCGGATTTTTTCGCCGGAAATAGGCCTGAAATGGCAATCATATGAGACCGCCTTTAGGATTTTTCCGCTATTTTCCGCGACACGTAGAGGAGCCGCTTCGGCAGGCTGAGCGACCGGACTAGGCGATGACAGGGCGCCCCCACCAAGACGACCAGCCGCGGCCCGCAATCGGCGTGCTCGTTCTCATCCGCCACGGCGAGAGCGAATGGAATCGTTTGAATCGGTTCACGGGGTCAAAGGATGTAGGCCTCACCGAGGAAGGCTTGTTCGAGGCGCATCGCGCCGGCGCCATGCTCGAGGCTGAGGGCCTCCGCTTCGATGCCGCCTTCACCAGCACGCTGAAACGCGCCACCAACACCTTGGAGATCATCCTCGATGAGCTCGATCAGGAGCACATCCCCACGGTGAAAGACGCCGCCCTTAACGAGCGCGACTACGGCGAGCTGATGGGCATCAACAAGGATGAGGCTCGCCGGCGCTGGGGAGCTGAGCAGGTCCATCTCTGGCAGCGCTCTTATGACATCGCTCCACCCGGAGGCGAGAGCCTCAAGGACACCGCTCAACGCGTGGTTCCCTTTTTCGAGAAGCGCATCGCACCCGAGCTCAGGGCCGGCAAGAACGTCATTGTCGTCGCCCACGGCAACTCGCTCCGCGCGCTCATCATGCAGCTCGATCAGTTGCTGCCGGAAGATGTCGAGAGGGTCGAACTCCGCACCGGCCATCCGCTGATCTACCGGCTGAATGCCGACGGCTCGATCGCCGAGAAGCGCGACATCGCCGCTTAGCAGACACCTTGCCGATGCATGGGCTCGTCTCAGGCAGTGCCCGAGCTTTTCGCAGCAGAGAGCGCGGATGACAGCGCGAGCGCGAAATCCTCGCGCTCTGAGTCGGTGAGGAAGCTCGCGAACACGAGCCGTCTGCCGTGCGAGGCGAGCGACAGCTCGGTCGAGCGGCCGCGGCGGGGCTCGAGGTAGAGCCTCACCCAATAAGGGTTGAAGTCCCAGGATTGCGCCCGGCCCGAGGGATCGACGCGCGTGACGGTGAGCGCCTTCTGGGTGAGGTCGACCGTCTCGTAAAGACGCAGCGCGCGGAAGTTCAGCTTGAAAGCGATGTAGATCAGAGCGACGTCGAGGCCCATGAAGCCCACGACGGGCCACGCACCGATCATGAAGAACAGGAGCCCGGTGCCGAAGCTTACCGCGCAAACCGCTGCCATCAGCACCATGAAGCCCTTTGGCCCGAGGGATCGGTGCGGCGTGAGAACGGCGCAGAAACGCGCGGGCTCTTGTGGAATGAGGTTGGGGTCTGTCATAGCAGGTCGGGAGCTACCTGCTCAGTGGTAGACAAGGCGAAGTGGCGGTTCAACCGAAAATACGCGCGACTGACGGCAAGAAGGCGCGGGGGAAGGGCAAGCGCGCGCCCGGATCGCGGCTGACGCAAGGGGAGATCGATGAGATCTTCCGCCGCTTTCAGGCGGCAGATCCCGACCCCAAGACCGAGCTTCATTACCAGGACCCTTTCACCTTGCTCGTGGCCGTTGTGCTGTCGGCGCAGGCGACCGATGCATCGGTCAACCGCGCTACACCCGAACTGTTCCGCATCGCCGACACGCCGGAGAAGCTGATCACGCTCGGCGAGGCCGCGCTCACCGAGAAGATCAAGACCATCGGACTTTATCGCTCCAAGGCGAGGAACCTCATCGCGCTGTCGAAGAAGCTCGTCGCGGAACACGGCAGCAAAGTGCCGGAAAGCCGCGAGGTGCTCGAGACCCTTCCGGGCGTCGGGCGCAAGACCGCCAACGTCGTGCTGAACGTCGCGTTCGGCGCCAAGACGATCGCCATCGATACCCACGCCTTCAGGGTCGCGAACCGCACGGGACTTGCGCCGGGAAAGACGCCGCTGAAGGTCGAGGAAACTCTGAATCGGATCGTGCCGGACCGCTACAAGCACAACGCCCATCACTGGCTGATCCTGCATGGGCGCTATGTTTGCAAGGCGCGCAAGCCGGAATGCTGGCGCTGCCTCATCGCCGACATTTGCCTGTTCAAGCCGAAGACGCCGGCCCCTGCGTCATTCAAATAATTCACATCCGGTTTACCGGCATTGAACGGAACTCAGGCAGCCTTAGATGCCGAACAACTTCAATCGATGCGGGCAATCGCTATGACCAAAATTCTCCTCGCTCTCGCCTTGGCGGCCGCTTGCTCCACTTCGGCGCTCGCCGCGCACGGAAAGACGCAAACCAAGTCCGGCTATCCCTACGTGTATGGGACCTCTGACGAGAAGCTCCTCGGCCGCGGAGCCTATGTGCCGCATTCGAAGCAGCTCAAGGATGCCCTCGGCGGATGGAACCGCGGTGATCCCAACGATCCTTATTGGGACCCCTGCATCTCCTATCAGCGCAACTGGGGCCCGGGCGCCTGTGGCGGCTTCTGACGCGCGTTAGCCTTCGCCTTTGCTAGAGCCCGTCCTAGGACGCCGGACGAGGCGCAAGCCTCGGCCCGGCGCGCACGGCTAGCTGCTTGTAAATGTGCACCATGAACGCCGTGGCGAAAATTGGAGTGATCAGGTTGAGGATCGGCACCGAGGCGATCACGGCGATGATCAGCCCGCACATCCATACGTGACCGACATTTGCCTTCCTGAGCCGCTTCGCATCCTCGAGCGGCAGATGGCGCATGGCCGCGAGCTCGAAATATTCGCGCCCGAGGAGATATCCGTTCCCGAGATAGAAAGCGATCACGTTGATGCCGGGTATGAGCAGCAGGAACAGCGCGACGATGTTGACCGCGAGCACGATGAAAAAGAACTTGAGCGCAAGCCCGACGGCGGGAAGCGCATCGAGCGGCCGCCCCGGAGGGTCAGACGGATAGACGGTGCTTTCGACCTCTGCCGCGATGTCGTCGAGATAGAGGCTGGCGATCAGCGAGGTGACGGGCGGGATGAGGAAGATCGACCCGACCACGAGCGCGAGTCCGCCGAGCCACTCGACCGTCGTCTCGATCCAGCCCGGCAATTGCACGAAATGGCCGAACGTCCATTCGAGGCCGATGATGAACAGGGCGAGAAGCCCGACGGTAAAGCCAACGCATTTCCAGAGCACCGAGCGGAAAGGCGGGGTGAACAACTCCTGGAAGGCTTGACCTGCGGCGGCGAGCATGACGTGGTCCTCAAAACTCCGGCGTCGCGAATATAGTGGCGTCCGGCGAAGACAAAAGGGCCGAGGCAAAAGCAGGGGACCGAAGGGAAATGGCTGAGAAGGTCTACGACGTGGTCGGCATCGGCAACGCCATCGTCGATATCATCTCCCGCTGTGACGAGGGCTTTCTGAGCAAGCATGACCTCGCTAAAGGCTTCATGAGGCTGATCGATGCCCATGAGGCTGCGCACCTCTACGAGGCGATGGGACCGGCGGTCGAACGGTCGGGCGGATCTGTCGCCAACACCATCGCCGGGCTGGCGTCCTTCGGAGCGAAATGCGGTTTCATCGGCAGGGTGGCTGCCGACCAGTTCGGCGGCATCTTCCGCCACGACATCCGCTCGCAGGGTGTGGTCTACGAAACGGCGCCCGCCACGGAAGGCGCGCCGACCGCGCGTTGCCTCATCCTGGTGACGCCTGACGGCGAGCGCACCATGAACACCTTTCTCGGCGTGAGCGTTGGTCTCAGCGCCGCCGATATCGACCAGGCGATGATCGAGAATTCGAAGATCATCTATCTCGAAGGCTATTTGTTCGACCGTCACGAGGCGAAAGAAGCGTTCCGCGACGCGGCGCGCCGCGCGCGCCGCTCGGGGGTCAAGGTCGCGCTCAGCCTCTCCGACGCCTTCTGCGTAGACCGCCACCGGGACGACTTCCGCAAATTGGTGAGGGAAGGCGCCGATATCGTCTTCGCCAACGAGAAGGAAATCACGAGCCTTTACCAGGTGAACAGCTTCGAGGAGGCAGCGGACTTGGCGCTTGAGGATTGCGAGATGGCGGTCTTGACCCGCTCGGAGGCCGGATCGGTGATCGTGGCGCAAGGCGAGACGGTGGAAATTCCAGCCTGGCCAGCTGCCGAGGTGATCGACGTGACCGGTGCCGGAGACCTCTATGCCGCGGGCTTTCTCTTCGGGCTGACCCGCGGGGCTCCGTTAGAGATTTGCGGGCGCCTCGGCAGTCTCGCGGCCGCCGAGGTGATCGGCCATATCGGGGCGAGGCCCGAGACCCCTTTGCGCAAGCTCGCCAAGGACCATGGGTTGATCGCTTGATCCGACCGCCCTGTGACTTTTCGGCAACGGTGACCGGAAATCTCCTTATGACTCTCGATGACTAACACTTTGTAAACGCCAATCGTTGGTAACTTGCAGCGAAACCAAGGCGCGGGGCCCTCGATGCATAGAGTTTTGCGTTTGACCATCGGAGCTGTGCTGGTCGCCGCTGCGCCATCCCTTGCCCATGCGCAAACGGCGCCAGCCACTCAAGTCATCGGTGGCACCATCATCACCCTTGGCGGCGGTCTGCAGCAGCTCGCGCTGCCGGACATGAACTTCACCTTCAAGACCGACACTGACGGCGCCGCCGTCAAAAGGCAGACGAACGGCACGCTCGACAATGTCGGCGGCGCCTTCGCCGGCTCGGTTGAGACGCCGTTCGGTTATTGGGGCGCAATGCCGGTCACCGGCGTCGCGTCTGGTTTCTTCGCCAATGTCGATAACAACACGCGCAGGAAATGCATTTCAAGCCAGGACATCGAATGCGAGGCGGAGAACATCATCGACAATCCGCATCAGCTCGACAGTTTCGGCTTCGACCAGTTCAAGACCAACACCGACCGTAACGTCAATTATTGGGGCGGCGGCGGTGAGGCACGTTTCGGCAGAGCCGCCGAGCCGGTCCCCGATACGGGCGGCTATCTGTTCCGCTTCGCCTATTTCGGCATCGGCGGCGACGTGAGAGGCATCGATCAAGACAACACGCTGAGGCTCACCGGCGACGGCTTCTCGGTGAACTCGCTCAGATATAACGAGTCGCTCGATACCACCTATGCCGGCGCCTATCTGTCTTTCGGCGGCGAGTACAACATTCTCGGGTATCTCGGCATGGGCAATTCGTGGGGCTTGCGCTCTGCCATAAATCTGCGCGCCGGCCTTTACGACGCCTCTACCGACTACTCGGGCCGCTTCACACCCGACGGTGCGGACACCACGCGCCTTGGCCTGTCCAAGGACCAAGTCGCGTTCATCGGCGCGGCGAGCTTCGAGACGCGGAAGCAGTTCGGACCGCGCACCAGCCTGTCGCTCGTGACCGACTATGAGTACTACTCCTATGCGCCGCAGATGAAATATGTGAACGCCGATGCGGGCGCCTGCGGCGGCACCTGCGTGGGCAACGTCAGTCACACGAACATCTCTGACAGCGACGCCTTCGAGGTGCGCACCACGCTCCGGTTGAACATCGCTTTGGGTGCAGCGCCTACGCCCGCCTATAACGAGCCGCTGAAATAACCCTCGTAGGGGATTGCCTCAGAGCTTCCTGAGCGCGACCGTTTCGACCGCATGACCCTCGCCCTTGCGCAGGATCAAATCGGCGCGTTGCCGCGTCGGCAGGATGTTCTCCCGGAGATTGACGAGGTTGATCGTCCGCCAGATCGATAGCCCGGTCGCCACCGCCTCCTCCTCCGAAAGCGTCGCATAGCGGTGAAAATACGAGGCCGGATCGCGGAAGGCGGTCTGCCGGAGCCGCAGGAACCGTTCGACGTACCAGCTCTCGACCAGCCCTTCCGCGGCATCGATATAGATCGAGAAATCGAAGAAATCCGAGACGAACGGGATGGCCTCGCCGTCCTTCGGCAGCTTGGCCGGCTGCAGCACGTTCAGGCCCTCGACGATGACGATGTCCGGGCGCTCGATGACGATCGCTTGGTCGTGCAGCACGTCGTAGATGAGGTGGGAATAGACCGGCGCCTCGACCCGGTCCTTGCCCGACTTCACGTCGGCCAGGAAATTGAGCAGCCGCGTCAGGTCGTAGCTCTCGGGGAAGCCTTTGCGGTTCATCAGCCGGCGCTCTTCGAGCACGGCATTGGCGAACAGGAAGCCGTCGGTCGGGACCAGAGCGACGCGTGGATGGGTCGGCCAGCGCGCAAGCAGCGCCTGGAGCACGCGCGCCGTGGTGCTCTTCCCGGCCGATACGCTTCCCGCAAGCCCGATGATGAACGGCATCTTGCCGTCGGCCTTGCGCAAGAACGTCGTGGTGCTCCCGTGCAGCTCCTGGGTGGACTCCACATAGAGATTGAGCAGCCGGCTGAGCGGCAAATAGACCTCGACCACCTCATCGGTCGACACGCGCTCGGTCAAGCTGCTCAGATTGTCGAGCTCGGCTTGATTGAGCGGCATCGGCGTATCCGCCCTGAGCGCCGCCCATTCCTCGCGCGAATAGATGGTGTAAGGGGAGAACGCGACGGTCGGACGCGGATTCATGGGGTACGGAGCCCGCCCTCGGCGGTTAACGCGAAGCGGCCTTCCGGCTCTTCTGAAGGGCGGTGGCGCTCATGCGCCGCTCAAGCTCCCCCAGCACGTCATCGAGCGACACCCGGCGGGACTCAAGCACCACGAGGAGATGGTAGAGGAGATCGGCGGTCTCCAAGATCAGCGCGTCCTTATCCTGGGCGAGCGCGGCGATAGCCACCTCGACCGCCTCCTCGCCGAGCTTCTTGGCCGGCTTGATCGGCGCGCCGTCCAGCAGCCGCCTGGTATGGGAGTCCTCGGGCCTTGCGGTCCTCCGCTCCTTGATGGTGGCGGCAAGTCGGTGCAGCACATCATTGCTCATGTCTTGGCTCATACACTGCCCCGGCAAAACTGGGAATAGCCACGTCTCGGTAATCCCAACCAAATGTGCGTCATCTGCCCGTTTGCGAGGCAGCCGGCCTATGGATCGAGGCGGATCGGAAGCCCGGCTCTTGCCATATAGCGTTTAGCCTCCCCGATCGAGTGCTCGCCATAGTGGAAGATCGAGGCGGCAAGCACGGCGCTTGCGTGACCTTGCCGCACGCCTTCGACCAGGTGCTCGAGCGTGCCGACGCCCCCGCTCGCGATCACCGGGACCGGAACGGCGTCGGCAATGGCACGGGTCAGCTCGAGGTCGAACCCCATCCGCGTGCCGTCGCGGTCCATCGAGGTTAACAGAATCTCACCCGCCCCGAGCGCGACCACCTCTTGGGCATAAGCAATAGCCTCGAGCCCCGTCGGCTCGCGACCTCCGTGCGTGAACAGCTCGAAGCGGGGCTTGGCCCCGTTCGTTCCCACGCGCTTCGCGTCGATGGCAACCACGATGCATTGCGCGCCGAACTTCTCTGCCGCTCTTTGCACGAGGCTCCTGTCCTTGACCGCCGCGGTGTTGATCGAGACTTTGTCGGCGCCGGCCTCGAGCAGAGCGCGCACGTCTTCCGTGCTCCGCACCCCGCCGCCGACGGTGAGCGGCATGAAGCAGCGCTCGGCCGTGCGCCGCACCACGTCGAGGATGGTGCCGCGCTTCTCGTGGCTTGCGGTGATGTCGAGGAAGCAGAGTTCGTCCGCTCCCGCCTCGTCATAAGCAGCGGCGGCCTCGACCGGATCGCCCGCGTCGCGCAGATCGACGAACCTCACGCCCTTGACGACGCGGCCCTCTTTCACGTCGAGGCATGGTATGACACGGATCTTCAGCATCGACATGAATCTCAAGCCTGTGTCCGCTTGCGCCGGCTGACGATAAAGGCGATCAGCGCCGCGACCACCCAGATGCCGAGCAGCACCCCGCCGGCCGGGATCGAAAGATAGGAATACCAGATCAAAAAGCCGAGATCGTAGAAGGGTTGCCCATAATCCTTGCCGCCGATGACACAAGGGATCGTGTAGTTGAGATTGACCTCGCAGCCGAACACCTTCTCGGCGATCTCCTGGCTGGCGACGGCGACCAGCGCCGGTCCGAGCGCGACCAGCACGACAGCGACCAGGAGAATGATGAAGACTGTGCGCGTGCGCATGGGTCAGGGGTGCTTGGCCAAGCCGCTCGCGGCGATCAGCGCGAGCGCCTCGCGCGCGTCGAGCCGGCCGTCATAGAGCGCACGGCCGACGATTGCGCCATCGAGCATGCGGTAGCGCGGCTCGATCAGTCTCTTCACGTCGTCGATCGAGGCAAATCCTCCGCTCGCTATTACGGGGATCGACACCGCGCGCGCAATCTCCACGCTGCCGTCGAGATTGAGACCTTGCAACTCTCCGTCGCGCGAAATGTCGGTATGAATGATGGCCGCCACCCCCGCATCCTCGAAGCGTCGTGCGAGGTCGAGCACGGTCATCTCGCTCGTTTCGGCCCAGCCCTCGATCGCCACCTTGCCGTCGCGGGCATCGATGCCGACGACGATGCAGCCGGGAAAATCGCGCGCCGCCTCGCGCACGAGCTTCGGATCGCGCACGGCGGCCGTGCCGAGGATCACGCGGTCGACGCCCTTGTCGAGCCAGGCGACGACCGTATCGAGATCGCGGATGCCGCCGCCGAGCTGGACCGGGACATGCACCGCGGCGAGGATCGCCTCGACGGCCGGTGCGTTCACGGGCCTCCCTGCAAACGCTCCGTTCAAGTCGACCACGTGCAGCCAGTCAAATCCGACATTCTCAAAGGAGCGCGCCTGCGCCGCAGGATCGGTATTGAACACGGTGGCTTCGGCCATCTCGCCCTGGCGGAGCCGCACGCATTGCCCGTCCTTAAGGTCGATGGCCGGAAACAGGATCATGGATTCCAGTTCAGGAAATTGGCGATCAGCGCAAGCCCGAGCTTCTGGCTCTTCTCGGGGTGGAACTGGCTGCCGGCCATGTTGTCCTTGGCGACAAAGGCAGTGACCTCCCCGCCATAGTCGGTGCTTGCGACCAGCACGTCCCGGTTGGCCGGCACGAGGTGATAAGAGTGCACGAAATATGCGTTGAGCCCGCCCTCGCCGGTCGGGATGCCGTCGAATAGAGCATGCGGGCGTGCTAAGCGAAGCGTGTTCCAGCCCATATGCGGGATCTTGAGCGTGGCGTCTGACGGGGCAATCGCACTCACTTCGCCTTCGATCCAGCCGAGCCCGGGCGTCACCCCATGCTCGAGCCCGCGGCTTGCCATGAGCTGGAGTCCGACGCAAATGCCGAGAAAGGGCTTGCCCTTCTCCTTCACCGCCTCCTCCAGCGCTTCGATCATGCCGGGCACGCGGGCGAGCCCCGCCTTACAATCGGCGAAGGCCCCGACGCCGGGCAGCACGATGCGCTCGGCCGTAAGCACCGTGTCGGGCTCGGCCGTCACTTTGACGGCAAGCGGCGAGCCACTCTCGCGTGCGGCACGCTCGAATGCTTTGGCGGCCGAGTGGAGATTGCCCGACCCGTAATCGATGATAGCGACGTGCATGATGCTCACGCTTGAGGGAAGAGCCCGATGACGCCTTCACCCTCTCCGAGCGTGTTGGGCCTCTTCGCCTCGCTGTCGCGCTGACGGTCAGCTTGCCGCTCGGGGCTTCGCTCGCTCCGCGCTTGCGTCTTCTGAAGCGGCAGCCAGGTCTTGAAGAAGGAGAACTCGGCGTCGGTGCGGCCGCGCCCCTCGGCGACACCGATCAGCCGGTAGCCGCGGCGCTCGAGCGCAGCACCGCGCAAATCGTTGGCCTCAAAGGCAAAGAGAGCAAACAGCGCGACTAGGATCCAGCCGAGGACATCATGCCCCGGCTTGTCGAGGCCAAGCGCCCATTGCAGCGCGCCGAAAATGACGATGAAGAGGATCAGCTCGATCCACATGCGGCAATAGATGAGCCAAAGCGCAGGCACAAGGAAAGCGGGCCAGGAAAAGCCCTCCTTCACGAATTGAAGGCTCTCGGCGCGGAGTGCGATGTCGCTCGCCTCGCTTGCCGGCTCATAGACGGAATAGACGGTCACGGCGCCTCACGCTGCCCTTCAAAACTCCGGCAAATGGGGCAAGCGTCTAGAGCTGGCCCTTGGTCGAGGGAACCCGCCCGCTCTGGCGGTCGTCGATCGCGATCGCCTGCCTGAGCGCCCGGGCCAGCGCCTTATAGCAGGTCTCGGCGATGTGGTGACTATTCTCGCCGTAGAACGTCTCGACATGAAGCGTGATACCCGCATGCTGGGCAAAGGCCTGGAACCACTCGCGGAACAGTTCGGTATCCATCTCGCCGATTTTCGAGCGGGTGAAGGCGACGTTCCACACGAGGTAAGGACGCCCCGAGACGTCGAGCGCGACGCGCGTCAGCGTCTCGTCCATCGGAAGATAGGCGAAGCCGTAGCGGGCGATGCCCTTCTTGTCGCCGAGCGCCTTCGCTACGGCCTGGCCGAGCACGATGCCCGCATCCTCGGTCGTGTGGTGCTGGTCGATATGGAGATCGCCCTTGGCCTTCAGCGTGATGTCGATCAGGGAGTGGCGGGCAAGCTGCTCGATCATGTGGTCGAGGAACCCGACCCCGGTCGCGACGTCGTAGGCGCCGGTCCCGTCGAGATCGACGCTCGCCGTGATCGCGGTCTCCTTGGTCCGGCGCTCGACGGTCGCTGCCCGCGCCTCGGTCTCTTTGCTCCGCTTTTGCATGCCGGTCAGTCTAGCCCAAGGGCCTTAGCAATTCGCTTCTTTGGGGGTTCGCCGACCTTATACGCCCGGTCGCCAAAGAGTGCTATTCCCGGCCCTCCACGTCGCCAACCGTGTCGACGGCGCCTGCCCGAGCCACCTTCCGCGCCCCAGAGTGACGGACCGTTAGTCCTTGTGGTGCTTGACTAGCGCACCTCGCGCCCCGATATCGCATTGCAGCATGAGCAGTTCGCAGTCCTCCCCCGACACGTGGCATGGCACGACCATTCTCACCGTCCGCAAGGGCGGCAAGGTGGTGATCGCGGGCGACGGCCAGGTCACGCTCGGCCAGACCGTGATCAAGGGCAAGGCGCGCAAGGTGCGCCGCGTCGGCAACGGCAATGTCATCGCCGGCTTTGCCGGCTCGACCGCCGACGCCTTCGCCTTGTTCGAGCGGCTGGAGACCAAGCTTGAGCGCTTCCCCGATCAGCTGAAGCGCGCCTGCGTCGAGCTCGCCAAGGATTGGCGCACCGACCGCTATCTCCGCCGGCTCGAGGCGATGATGATTGTGGCCGACGCCAGCGAAAGCCTCGTGCTGACCGGCACCGGCGATGTGCTCGAGCCTGACGATGCGGTAATGGGGATCGGCTCCGGCGGCTCTTATGCGCTCGCGGCGGCCCGCGCGCTGCTCGACACCGACCTCAGCGCCGAGGACATCGCGCGCAAGGCCATGGCGATCGCCGCCCAGATCTGCGTCTACACCAATGACGAGGTGGTCGTCGAAACCCTCGATGCGTCGAAATGATGCGCTTGTCATTGCCCGGCTTGACCGGGCTATCCCGCAACCGAGGCGCTCATTGATGACCGAGATAGGGATTACTGGATTCCCGCTTTCGCGGGAATGACATTAATCAGAGTGATGAGTAGGACCAGAAGCAAAGAATGACCTCATTCTCCCCCCGCGAGATCGTTTCCGAGCTCGACCGCCACATCATCGGCCAGCGCGATGCGAAGCGCGCCGTGGCCATTGCCTTGCGCAATCGCTGGCGCCGCCAGCAGCTCGAGGGCGAGATGCGCGAGGAGGTGTCTGCCCAAGAACATCCTCATGATCGGCCCGACCGGCGTCGGCAAGACGGAGATCTCCCGCCGCCTCGCCAAGCTCGCCGGGGCGCCCTTCCTCAAGGTCGAGGCCACCAAATTCACCGAGGTTGGCTATGTCGGCCGCGACGTCGACCAGATCATCCGCGACCTGCTCGAAGCAGGACTCGCGCTCGTGCGCGACGCGAAACGCAAGGGGGTGGAGGCAAAGGCCCAGCTCAACGCCGAGGAGCGCGTCATCGATGCGCTGGTCGGCGCCAATGCCGCTCTTTCCACCCGTGACGCGTTCCGCAAGAAGCTCCGTACCGGCGAGCTCGACGCCAAGGAGATCGAGATCCAGGTCGCCGACACACCCTCCATGCCCTCCTTCGAGATTCCCGGCATGCCCGGCAGCCAGGTCGGCATGATCAATCTCTCAGACATGCTCGGCAAAGCCTTCGGCCACCGCACCAAGCCGCGCCGCGTCAACGTGCGCGACTCCTTCGACATTCTGATGAGCGAGGAAAGCGACAAGCTGATCGACAACGATGCGATCGTGCAGGAGGCGATCAAGAACGTCGAGAATAACGGCATCGTGTTTCTCGACGAGATCGACAAGATTTGTGCGCGCTCCGAGCGCATCGGCGCCGATGTCTCGCGCGAGGGCGTTCAGCGCGATCTCTTGCCGCTGATCGAAGGCACCACCGTCGGCACCAAATACGGACCGGTGAAGACCGACCACATCCTCTTCATCGCGTCCGGCGCCTTCCACATCGCCAAGCCCTCGGACCTTCTGCCCGAGCTGCAGGGGCGGCTTCCCATCCGCGTCGAGCTTCGCCCGCTGACCCGCGAGGATTTCCGCCGCATCCTGACCGAGCCCAAGGCCTGCCTCATCAAGCAATATGTTGCGCTGATGAAGACCGAAGGCGTCGAGCTCGACTTCACCGCCGACGCGATTGACGCCATCGCCGACGTGGGCGTCGAGGTGAACACGGCCGTGGAGAACATCGGCGCACGGCGCCTGTTCACGGTAATGGAGCGCATCCTCGACGACATCTCCTTCAACGCCGCCGACAAGGCCGGCGAGAAGATCGTCATCGACGCGGCCTATGTGCGCGAACACATCGGCGACCTCGCCAAGAACGCCGACCTCTCCAAGTTCATTTTGTAAGCCCATTCCTGGGAACCACAACCCCAGCATGGGAATTTCATAGCGGGGGGTACCAGGAATTTGATCGGGGCCGTTGGCTTTGGCCGGGGCAGCAAAGCCTGAGGGAGTAGCCGTCATGACGACAATCGTTTCGGAAATGCCGATTGCTATATCGCAGCAGCCGCGCCTGGCGGACGAGACCGTTTCGAATGCAAGGAGCCGAATCACGATGCCGGGTGGACAACAGAGAGACAGTTTGGCTGCGAAGCTGCTTGTCGCCCAAAAGAATGGCGCCGAGGAAGCAGGCGCATCGACAGATCTCTTGATTCAGGGACTTGTGGAACGGCTTCCCAAGGCCAATGGCGTCTGGCCTCTCGATGATCGAGCGAAATGGCTCAGAACCGCCGTCAGCATCTTCGACCTCGTCTACAAGGCCGACGAGGGCGAGGGCCGCGAGATCGGCGTCACGCTCGCCAACCACGAGCCCGAGCCCATCGCATAGACTTACCTATGGGCTCGCTTGCAGCCTTCTCAGCCGCACATAAAGAGCACCTTCGCCGCCGAGGCGGCGCGGGGCCGGCGAGAAGCTCACCACGACGCGGGCGAGGTCTGGTGCCGCAAGCCAGTGCGGCACGGCCTGGCGCAGCACCCCGCGCTGGTCCTCTTCGTAGAAGCTTCGCCGCGTATCCGTCACTGCACCCTTGCCGGTGATGACCAGCACGTGACGGTAGCCCTTACCTTGCGCCGATTTGAGGAAGCGCCGCAGCGCCGCATGCGCCTCGCGCTGCTTCATGCCGTGCAGATCGAGTCGCGCCTCGACGGCGAGATGTCCGCGCTCGAGCTTGCGCGCCGTTCCGCGGTCGAGCGCCTCGCCTCGCGGGACCGGAGCGGATTTCGGCGGCGGCGCTTTGGGCAGGCGGGGCTGAGGCGGCGGCTCGGTCTCCTTGGCGGCTTTGGGCGGAGGCTCTGGCTTGGAGGCGGCATGGCGCTTCCTGAGCGGCCGCGCGCTATCGGCCACCCGCTCCCACAGCCCCGCGTCGTTTTTGCTTTCGTGTTCGCGCTTGCCCATGCCCAAGCATAGCGCGAAGCGCCTTAACGCTTAGGTAGCAATATGAAGAACCGCGCCGGATGCGCCGTGCCGCCGGCTTTTGCGCCGGCCGCCTCGCCGGTTCCGAAGAAGATATCGCCACGCTCTGGCCCTCTGATGGCCGAGCCCACGTCTTGGGCGATCATGAGCCTGCGAAACGGTCTGGCGGTCTCATCAGCAAGATCGGGAGCCGTCACGAAAACAGGCAGGCCGAGCCTGTGATAGGCGGCATCGACGGCGAGGCTCCGCCCAGGGGTCAGCGGAACGCCCTCGCCGCCGACCGGTCCTCCGGTCTCTCCGCGGAGCTCGGCGAAGAACACATAGGAGCGGTTCTCTTCCATGAGTGAGCGACCGCGCGCGGGATCGGCGTGAAGCCAAGCCTTCACCGCCTCCATGTTCGCCGCGCCCTTGGCGATCTCGCCGCGCTCGACCAGCAGCTTGCCGATCGAGGTGTAGGGGTAGCCGTTCTTGCCGGCATAAGTGAGCCGGATCGCGCTGCCGTCCGGCAAGCGAACCACGCCCGAGCCTTGCACCTGCATGTAGAACAGCTCGACCGGATCATCGAGATAGAGAAGCTCGAGCCCGCGCCCTTCGAGAGCTCCGCCATCGATCTCGGCGCGCGTGTAATAAGGAACCTGGCCTTGTGGCGTGTCGCGGAAGCCGGTGATGCGATCATTGAAGCGCGCGCGCTCTGTCTCCGGGATGATGGTGATGAGATCGGCAGGCCTGCCATAGACCGGCACCTGGAACGCGCCACCTCTCGCGCGCGATCCCTTGACCTCGGGCTCGTAATAGGCGGTGACGAGACCGGCAGTATCGCTGCCTTCGACGACATTCGGCGTGTAATTCGCCTCGAAGAAGTCGCGCGCTGTCTCGCGGCTCACGCCGTCGCCGAGCGCGAGAGCTGCTGCGCACGCCGCGTCGGGACTCTGAGTCTTCCGGCAAGACTTGAGGAGGGCGCCGAACGCGGCGGCCTGATCGTCTTCTGCCCAGCCGGGAAGCTCGGCGAAGCTCACCGGGCGCAGCGTGATCTGCTCCGTGTCCACGTCGCACCCTCCAAGCAGGAGCGCGATGGTGGCAGCAAAGCCGACGATCGGCAATCGGGGGAGACAAGTCGACCGCGAGCCCATCAAATCGGAAACCTGTCATTGCCCGGCTTGACCGGGCAATCCAGTAACCCCTGAGTCGGCAAATCAACGCAACATGGTGGCTACTGGATCACCCGCTTTCGCGGGTGATGACAAGGACGCCCTGATTCTATCGGAAGGAAGCTAGTTGGCGGCTTCGGTGGCGACGAGCTTCCAGTTCGGATTCTTTGAACTGATGTCGCGGCAGAAGGTCCAGATGTCGGTGACCTCGCGCACCTTCTTCGGGTCGCCCTCGACCACCTCGCCTTCGGTGTCGCGCGTCACCGAGATCAGCTCGCTCACGAATTTCACCGTGATATAGGCCGTGCGGTTCTTGACCTCGGCCTCGATAATGTCGGCCTTGTCGATGCCGACCAGGCTCGACTCCACCTTCTCGCCGCGACTCTCGCGCTCGCGGATCGCGCGGGCGAAGCCCTCATAGACATCGTTGCCGAGCAGCTCCTTCAGCGTCGCGTCGTCGCCCTCGGCGAAGGCCATCACGATCGCCTCATAGGCCACCTTGGCGCCGTCGAGGAATTGTCCCGGATCGAAGCTCGGATCGGCGCGGATCAATGCCGTGAGCGATTGGCCGAGCGGGCTGTCCTTTGGCGCATGCCGGCCGAGCTTGGCTTCGATGTCCTCCAGCGAAGGAACGGAGGTCTCGCTCACCGGCGCGCGGCCGCCGCGACCGCGTGGCAACGCCACGACCGGCTCGTTGGTTTCGGGGGGAGAAGGCCGCTTCGTCTCTTGCGCCGAATAGGGATCGTAGGGCGGCCGCTCGTTGCCCGTCCGGCGACCGAGCACGTTGCGCAGCCTGATGAAGATCACGACCGCGAGGACGAGAAACAGAAGCGTGTAAATGTCGAAAGCTTCGCCCATGCCTTGCCGCCACCCGCGTTCAATGGATTAGCCCGCGATCGATGCGGAACTCTTCAGGCGGGATATGGTGCGCGCCTGAAGATTTGCCAGCGGGAGCCTTGGTTATGCAGGATGTCACAAGCCTGCCAGCGCCTTTAGCCCACAACTTAAGGCATTCCCCGGCCCTAAGCCAACCCTAAACGCCCTCGCGCTTAATTCGTTCTTGCCGCACATGGCCCTCGGTCGAGCCTAGCCTAGCCTCGCAGAATTGCAGCCTGCCCGCCTCCATGCTAGCCAGCGCGTGGCACGTATCGAGGAATGGTCATGGCTAAGAAGAGGGCAACCGAGGATCGGCCCAAGAAGGGGAATGGTGACGGGCCATCGCACGAGGCCGAGCCCGCCGGAGCCACACCGTCAACGCCAGGGGCCGCGCGCGCCGCGAGCCAAGCTCAACTCGCTGTTCTTGCCCAATATATCAAGGACCTCTCGTTCGAGAACCCCGGCGCCCCGCAGTCGCTGCAAGGGCCTGGGCAGAACCCTCAGCTCAAGGTCAGCGTCAACGTGAACGCCGAGCCGCGCGCCGAGGAGACCTTCGAGGTCGCGCTGCATCTCGAGGTTCATGCCAGCAGCGACCGGGGTGTCATCTACAATGTCGAGTTGCTTTATGGCGGGCTGTTCCGCCTGCGCAACATTCCGCAGAACCTACTCCAGCCGGTTCTGTTCATCGACTGCCCGACGCTTCTGTTTCCCTTCATGCGCCGCGTGCTGGCCGACGTGACACGCGACGGTGGCTTCCCGCCTTTGATGCTCGACCCGATCGATTTCGCCAGGCTCTTCGCCGAGAATGTCGCTCGCGGCGAAGGAATCTCTGAGTCCGCGAAGAACTAGTCGAGCCGCGCGTCAGTAGCGGAGCCAGAGCGCGCCGGCGCCGAGTGTCGCAACGAAAGCGCGATGCGCTTCGATCTCCGCCGCCGTGAGCCTTGGTTGCAGCGACCTGACCCGCACGGGGAGGACGCTCGCGTGCGACAAGCCGCCCTGCCCGCCATTGACGGCAAACTCGAGCCGCGCCTGGTGACCGCCAACGAGCTCCGCATAGACGCGCGCCAGCAGCCGGCAATCGAGTAGGGCGCCATGCTTCTCGCGTTCGGAGAGGTCGACGCCGTAGCGCTTGCAAAGGGCATCGAGGCTGCAGGGCGCGCCGGGGTGCCGCCGCCGGGCAAGCGCCAGCGTATCGACCACGCAGTCCCAACGCAGCAAGGGGCGGGCGCTCCGGTCGAGCTCGGCATTGAGAAAACCGAAATCGAAAGCGGCGTTGTGCATGACCAGCATGGCGCCGTCGACGAAGGCGAGCATCTCGTCGGCGAGCTCGGCGAAGCGCGGCTTGTCGCGCAGAAACTCGGCCGAGAGCCCATGCACCTCGAAGGCGGCATAGGGCACGTCGCGCTCGGGGTTGACGTGGTAGTGCCAGATCCGTCCCGTGGGAATGCAGTTGACCAGCTCGACGCAGCCGATCTCGACGATGCGATGGCCGTCGAAGGGATCGAGCCCGGTCGTTTCGGTATCGAGCACGATCTCGCGCAAAGGTTCGCTCGCCTCGCCTTAGTCAGGAATGTTGGTGACGCAACCGCTCCATGACGCGGCCCGGTCGGCCTCGGAGCGATTCGATAAGTGTATCGATCTCACGATGCATGTCCGCAAGTCCGGTCCCGCTGTCCACAACGAAGTCGGCCCGCGCGCGCTTTTCTTCATCGGAGAGCTGGCGGGCGAGCAGATGTTCGAGCTTCTCTACCGTCATGCCCGGCCGCGCGAGCACACGTTCGCGCTGCACGTGACGCGGAGCGCTGAGCACGACCGTGACGTCGACGCGCTTATCCGCGCCGGTCTCGAACAGAAGCGGGATCTCGAGCAAGGCGAGCTCCGCGCCCTTCTTCTCCTGCTCTCGGAGGAACTCGATCTCACGTCTGACGACCATGGGATGAACGATGCTTTCGAGTTCCTTGAGACGCTCGGGCTTGCCCGTCAGCTGTGCGGCGAGGAGGACCCGGTCAACCTTGCCGTGGCGCATGACACCAGGAAACGCCGCCTCGATCGGCGGGACCGCCTCGCCCTCATAGAGACGATGCACACAAGAATCGGCGTTGAACACGGGGATGCCGGATCGCGCGAAATGCGCCGCCGCCACCGATTTTCCCATGCCGATCCCGCCGGTGAGGCCAATGACGAGCATCACGCCGCTCCAAGCGATGCGGCGACATGGGCTTTCAGCTCCGGTGTCACTTTGGGGCGCACGCCGAACCAGCGTTCGAAGCCCGGCACCGCCTGATGGAGCAACATGCCGAGCCCGTCCACGGCGACGTTCCCGCGTTTGCGCGCCGCGGCCAGAAGCTTCGTCTCGAGCGGGCTATAGACGATATCGGCAACGGTCGCGCCGGGAGGCAGCGCACCAAGATCGATCGCAAGCGGCGGCTGACCCCTCATGCCGAGGCTTGTCGTGTTGACGAGCAGTCCGCAACCGGCAAGCGCGCGGTCGCGAGCGTCCCAATCGACCACCTCGGCGTGCTGAGGAAAGGCGAGAGCGAGATCCTCGGCCCGCGCGCGGCTCCGATTGGCAAGCAGCACCTTGGATGCGCCGGCCTCGATCAGGCCATAGAGCACGGCGCGGGCGGCGCCGCCGGCGCCAAGCACCGCGACCGGCCGCCTCCCCTCGTTCCATTTGGGCGCCTGCTCGGCGAGATTGGTCATGAAGCCGTAAGCGTCGGTATTGCTTGCGTTCAGCCTCCCCTCGGCGTCGAGCCAAAGCGTGTTGACCGCACCGATCGCTCGCGCAGCCTCGTCAGCCGCATCGGCGGCCTCGAGGGCGACGAGCTTATGCGGCAGCGTGACATTGGCGCCGACATAGCCGTGCTCGCCGAGCGAGCGCATGAACCCCCTCGCCTCCTCGGGCGGCACGGCCTCCTTCTCATAGGCGCCGTCGATCCCATGGAGCTTGAGCCAGTAGCGGTGGATCATCGGTGAGCGCGAATGCTCAACCGGCCAGCCGATGACGCAGGCGCGTTTCACCTTAAGCCTCGATGACGCCCTCGCGCCGAAGCGTGTCGAGGAGCGGGATAAGTGGCAGTCCAAGAATGACAAAATAGTCGCCGTCGATCTTGTCGAAGAGTTGAATGCCGATCGACTCGATTTGATAGGCGCCGACCGAGTTCAGCACCTCCTCGCCGGCCGCGGCAAGATAATGGCCGATGAACTCGGGGGAAAGCTTGCGCATGGTGAGGGTCGCGATCTCGGTCGTCGCCCAAATGGTCTCGCCATTCGTCGCGACGGCAACCGAAGTATGCAGCGTATGCGTCTTCCCGCTCAAATCGAGCAACTCCCTTCGCGCCGTCTCCATGCTGTCGGGCTTCGACATAATTTCATCGCCGAAGGCGAGCACCTGGTCGGCGCCGATGACATAGGCCTTGGGCGCGAGATCGCTCACCGCCTCCGCCTTGGCCCGCGCCAGCACCTCGGCGACGTCATGCGCTCCGAGCGCCTTTTCCCCGCTCACCGCCTGGCGCATGACGCTCTCGTCCAGTCCCGGCGGCTCGACGATGAAGGCAAGCCCCGCGGCTTCGAGAATTTTCGCGCGGATCTTGCTCGAGGAGGCAAGAATCAACGGCGCGCGTCCTGCTTGCAGAAAGCCGCTCATGTATCGAGCACCGGCGCTTCGCGATTGTGATAGAGGCGGATGATGGCTGCCGCGGTCTCCTCGATCGATCTCCGCGTTACGTCGATGATCGGCCAGCCGTGGCGGGCGCACAGTTGGCGCGTCTGGGCGATCTCGGCGGCGATCGCTTCCCGATCCACATAACCCTCGAGATGACTGTGCGACTGCTCGATGACGCGATTCTGCCGGACCTGCGAGATGCGTTCGGCGGAAGCCACGAGAGCAACGACGAAGGCATCGGTCGGCTGCTCGATCTGCGGGGGAAGCGGAACGCCGGCCACGAGCGGCACATTGGCAGTCTTGAACCCTCGATTGGCGAGATAGATCGAGGTCGGGGTCTTTGACGTGCGGCTGATGCCGATCAGAATGATGTCGGCGTCGTTGAGATTTTGCGGTAGATGGCCATCGTCATGCAGCATGGTGAAGTTGAGCGCCTCGATGCGCCGGAAATAATCGGCATCGAGCACATGCTGGCCCCCGACAGTCGGCGTCGATGGGGTGCCGAGATAGGATTCGAACACCTGGAGTATAGGCTTCAGCGCGAACACGCAGGGCACGTTCAGACGTTTGCAGGATTTTTCCAGCTCATCGGCCAGCTCGCGGGCGAACAGCGTGTAGAGCACGATGCCAGGCGCCGCCTCCACATCCTTCAACACCCGCTCGAGTTCGCGCCGGCTCCGCACGAGAGGATGGAGGTGCTCGATAGCCCTCACTTGCGCGTATTGCACCCGTACCGCCTTGGCGATGACGGTCAGCGTCTCGCCGGTCGAGTCGGAGATCATATGGAGATGAAAAGTGCGCTGGATATCCATGGCAATCCCTCTGGATAACCTCGTTGCGTTAAGGGAGCAACTCCGCGAGCGCCCGCGTCTCTACCCTCGCCTCCATGACAAGGGGGGCAACTTCTTCACAGATTCGCTGATGTCGAGAAAATGACGGCTCGCGCGCCTGCCGCCACAATACCTCTTACGATCCCCAGGGGCGTACTCTCTCTCTCCACAGGAGACTCAAGCGCGCAGCGGCTCCAAAGTTCTCGCCCAATCGCTTGGGACTCAGGCCTTGCTTGCGGTGCACAAGGCAATTAGCCACAGCCCAGTTACGCTGTTTGCGATCATCCGAGAGCACCGCTTGCGACTCCTGTAGAGAGCCTGGTGACGCCGCTGAATGTCCGCTATTCACGCCCTAATAGTAACAGTAGAAACCTAATAGAGATTCTCTCTCTTAATATTTAGAGAGCCTAATGCCGCGTACCGCTCCCGTGGATAGTCCCTTCCTCAGGGCACTTTCCGGACAACCAAACTCCCCACCTCCGATCTGGCTCATGCGTCAGGCCGGACGCTATCTCCCCGAATATCGGGAGGTGAGAAGTAAGGTCGCTTCGTTCCTCGATCTCTGCCGCACTCCTGAGCTCGCAGCTGAAGTAACGCTTCAGCCTTTGCGGCGGTTCGATCTCGATGCGGCGATTGTCTTTTCGGACATCCTCATCGTGCCTTACGCACTCGGTCAGAAGATCGAATTCGTCGAAGGCGAAGGACCAAGGCTCGATCCGATCAAGAATGGAAAGGGATTGGCGAGGCTTGATGCTGGCAGCGTCGAGCCCAGGCTTGCACCGGTTTATGAAACGCTCGAGCGGGTCTGTGCTGGGCTTCCGCGGAGCCTCCCCGTGATTGGTTTTTGCGGAGCACCCTGGACGGTTGCGACCTATATGGTCGAAGGCCACGGGAGCAAGGACCAGGCTGAGGCAAGGCTATTTGCCTATCGCGAGCGCGAAGACTTTCAGCGCCTGATCGATCTGCTGGTCGAGACCTCTGTCGACTATCTGCTCAATCAGGTGAATGCGGGCGCGAGCGCGCTGCAGATTTTCGATAGCTGGGCCGGGAGCCTCCCCGAGAATGAGTTCACCCGCTGGTGCATTGAGCCGACGCGGCGGATCGTTGAGCGCCTGAACGGCTCGGCGCCCGATATTCCCATCATTGGCTTCCCGCGGGGCTCAGGCCCTCTCGCCTTGCGTTATGCGAATGAGACCGGCGTCGATGCCATCGGTTGCGATACGAGCTTGCCGCTCGGGTGGATCAGAAACGAGCTTCAGCCGCTTCTCCCCGTTCAGGGCAATCTCGATCCGCTTCTCTTGGTCGCCGGGGGCGCTGAACTCGACGCCCGCGTCAAGTCGACGCTTGCGGCCCTTGGCACCGGCCCGTTCATCTTCAATCTCGGCCATGGCATCCAGCCTGACACGCCGATCGCTCATGTCGAACGGCTGCTCAGGCTTGTAAAGACGCAGTCCGCTTGAGTAACGCTGGTAATTTCGATGGTCCTCGCCTACACCAAAGCCTTCCATATCATTGCCATCATCGCCTGGATGGCAGGTCTCCTTTATCTTCCCCGCCTCTTCGTCTATCACGCGCAAAGCAAGGTAGGCTCGGAGCAATCCGAGACCTTCAAGGTGATGGAGCGGAGGCTGCTCAGATACATCACCACTCCGGCAATGCTGGCGAGTTGGGTGCTTGGTCTTGCTCTCGCCTTTTCCGGCGTCATCGATTGGTCTAAGGACGGATGGTTCCACGCCAAGCTTTTTCTCGTCCTCCTGCTCTCGGCCTACCATGGGCTCTTAGCGAAATGGACGAAGGACTTTGCCTTGGATCGGAACACGCGATCGCCACGTTTCTATCGGATTGCCAACGAAGTCCCGACGCTGCTCATGATCTTGATCGTGATCCTCGTCGTCGTCCGCCCGTTCTAGAGGCGCGGTAAAACTATTCCGCCCGCCGTCCGGGTCTGCTATAAATGAGTCGCATCCACTTCGGGACGCTGTCGCGGCCCTTCCTTTCCCCAAAAAAGATCGGGTCGCCCGGAGTGGAGCAGGCGGTGCACGTTCGCCTTCCCGCCGAGGCAATCCTATCCCCTTCCCCAAGGCCGCGCTCGAAATGTCGCGGCCACCGAAATCCTTGAACCATCCCATTTCCGTTTTGGAGTAGCAGCGCATGCAGGAAATGAAGCTGCAAGATTTGAAGACGAAGTCACCGACGGAGCTCTTGAGCTTCGCCGAAGAAGTCGCGGTCGAGAACGCGAGCGCCATGCGCAAGCAGGAGCTGATGTTCGCGATTCTGAAGCAGCTCGCGGCGCGTGACGTCGAGATCACCGGCACCGGCGTTGTCGAGGTGTTGCAGGACGGCTTCGGCTTCCTGCGCTCGCCCGATTCGAACTATCTCGCCGGCCCCGACGATATCTATGTGAGCCCGAGCCAGATCCGCCGATTCGGTCTTCGCACCGGTGACACCGTCGAAGGCCAGATCAGAAGTCCGAAAGAGGGCGAACGCTATTTTGCCCTGCTCAAAGTCAACACCATAAACTTCGAAGACCCCGAGAAGCAGCGCCACAAGATCCATTTCGACAATCTGACGCCGCTCTATCCCGATGAGTGGCTCGAGATGGAGACGGCCGACCCGACGAAGAAGGACAATACTGGGCGGGTGATCGACATCGTGTCGCCGATCGGCAAGGGCCAGCGCGGGCTGATCGTGGCGCAGCCGCGAACCGGCAAGACCGTGATCCTGCAGAACATCGCCCATGCCGTCACCGCCAATCACCCCGAGTGCTACCTCATCGTGCTGTTGATCGATGAGCGGCCCGAGGAGGTGACCGACATGCAGCGCTCGGTGAAAGGCGAGGTGATCTCGTCCACCTTCGACGAGCCGGCCTC
This sequence comes from uncultured Alphaproteobacteria bacterium, assembly GCA_963742355.1. Lineage (GTDB taxonomy): Bacteria > Pseudomonadota > Alphaproteobacteria > Rhizobiales > Methyloligellaceae > Methyloceanibacter. The sequence goes on from CAVULQ010000017.1 coordinate 95,485, forward strand.
GCGCCACGTTCAGGTCGCCGAGATGGTCATCGAGAAAGCGAAGCGCCTCGTCGAGCACAAGCGCGACGTGGTGATCCTGCTCGACTCGATCACGCGGCTTGGCCGCGCCTACAACACAGTGGTGCCCTCGAGCGGAAAGGTTCTGACCGGCGGCGTCGACGCCAACGCCCTGCAGCGGCCTAAGCGCTTCTTCGGCGCCGCGCGCAATATCGAGGAGGGCGGCTCGCTCACCATCATCGCCACCGCCCTGATCGACACCGGCAGCAGAATGGACGAGGTGATCTTCGAAGAGTTCAAGGGCACCGGTAACTCGGAAATCGTGCTCGACCGCAAGGTGGCCGACAAGCGCGTGTTCCCCGCCATCGACATCGCCCGCTCCGGCACGCGCAAGGAAGAGCTTCTGGTGGCGCCCGATCAGCTCAAGAAGATGTACGTGCTCCGCCGCATCCTGAACCCGATGGGCACCCAGGACGCGATCGAGTTCCTGCTCGACAAGCTGAAGCAGACCAAGAGCAACGGCGAATTCTTCGAGTTCGATGAATACCTAAGGTTGCGCGAGCTCTCGACCATCGCCTGCGGAGGAGCGATCGCCTGCTCGCGCCCGAGCCATGGAGCCCGTGGCTCAATCGCGTCGGCTCACCCGAACCTCGCCTCATCACGTCGAGCGAAAAGCCCGCGCTCGCGCTTGCGGGCTGATGCCTCCGCGTGATGCATGAGACAGTCATTCCGGCGAAAGCCGGAATCCAGTGCAAGACTCAGGGGCGCCTCACTGCGACAGCTTTCCCTCTCGCTGGATACCAGCCTACGCTGGTATGACGAGCCTTAAGTGATCGTTACCTGGCGTGCGGCCTTTATGGTCTCGACGAGCTTCGCAGGCTCGGTGACCGGCAGAGAGCATTGCTGGCCGATGCAAACATAGGCGGTTGGCTTGCCGTCGATCGCGGTCTTGCCGTGAGCAGGTGACGACGCGGGTAGGGCGCTGGCGCCCTCACCTGCCCCGATCTCCTGCACCACAGCGCCCGGCAGCGACACGCGTTGAGCGCGCGGCGCAACGCGCGCGCATCGCCGCCCTCGGGTACGACGAACACGATCAGCGCCGGCGCAATCACGTCGAGCTCTGCCGCGAATAGCCCTGCATGCGCGAGCACGTTCTGTTGCATCGCGCCGGCAAAGGCTTTGAGCACCGCCTCGGCGCGCTTGGCGTAGCGCTCCTCTCCGGTCCACAGAGTGAGCGCCATCAAATTTGACACCATCGTGCCGTTCGCGTTCGGCGTCGCCTCGTCCTGGGCGCTCATCGGTCGCACGATGAGATCCGAGGTGTCGTCGGCGACGAAATAATAGCCGCCGATGTCCGATGCCCAATAATGCTTGTCGAGACTATCGGTCCACGCCTGCGCCCGCTCGATGTAGCTCCTCTTGCCGGTGACATTGGCGAGCGCGAGCGCGGCGCGGATCATGTTGGCGTAATCGTTCGATGTCGCCGGCGCCTTGGCTTCGCCGGCGCGGTAAGCATGCATCAGCCGGCCATGCGATATCATCTTTGTACTGACGAACGCGAAGGCGGCTTCGGCTGCGGCGAGCCAATCGGGTCTGTCGAAGGCCTCCGCAGCCTTGGCGAGAGCGGCGATCATCAGCCCGTTCCAATCGGCGAGCACCTTGTCGTCGAAGCCTGGGCGCACGCGGGAGGCGCGGCGCGAAAGGAGTGTCTTGCGCATCTCGGCGAGGCGGCGCTCGGTCGCCTCGTCGCGCAGCTCGATCGAATCGAGCCGGTTGAGAATGTTGTGGCCGTCAAAATTGCCTTGGGTGGTGACGTCGTAAATCTCGGCGAAGGGTTGTGAATTCTCGCCGAGGATGTCCTGAAGCTCGGCGAGCGACCACACATAGAACTTCCCCTCCTCGCCTTCGCTGTCGGCGTCGAGCGAAGCGGCGAAGCCTCCACCATGGGGACTAGTCCCCTCGACCACCATTTCGCGCAGCAGCCAATCGACGGTCTCGGCGATGCGCTGCGCGTAGAGTGGCGATTTCGACTCGCGCCACGATTCGGTCATCAGCTCGATGAGCTGGGCGTTGTCGTAAAGCATCTTTTCGAAATGCGGGACGAGCCAGCGATCGTCGACGCTGTAGCGCGAGAAACCGCCGCCGAGATGATCGTAGATGCCGCCTTGCGCGATATGGGTAAGCGTCAGGTTCACCGCTTCGAGCGGATTGGCGAGTCCGTAGCGAAGTCCGGCGCGCCACAGAAATCCGAAGAACTGAGGTTGGGGAAATTTCGGCGCGCCTCTGATCCCGCCATTCACCGGATCGATCGCCTGCACCAGGCGCCGGCCGAGATCGGCGAGCATTTCTTCCGATGGCGGCGCGCTCGCCGCGACGCGGTGCCCGGGCTTGAGGCGGTCCTTCAGGACATCCGCGTTCTGCTTGACCTTGTCGGGCTCATCACGATAGACCCGCGCCACTTCATTCAGTACACTGACGAATGTGGGCCGCCCGTAGCGTTGCTCTTTGGGGAAATAGGTGCCGCCCCAGAACGGCTCGGCGTCCGAGGTGAGAAACATGGTGAGCGGCCACCCGCCCTGCTCGCCGAGTTCGTGCAGCGCGCCCATATAGATCGCGTCGACGTCGGGACGCTCCTCGCGGTCGACCTTGATGTTGACGAACAGCTCGTTCATCACCCGCGCCGTCCCCTCGTCCTCGAAGCTCTCATGCGCCATGACGTGGCACCAATGGCAGGCGGCATAGCCGACCGAGAGCAGGATGGGCTTGCCCGTCGCCCGCGCCTCGGCGAGCGCCGCCTCGCCCCACGGGCGCCAATGCACCGGATTGTCTTTGTGCTGGAGGAGATAGGGGCTTGTCTCCTCCCCGAGGCGGTTACCAGGTGCTCGCTCCTGCATGGCCCTTCCTTTCGCTCAGCCCTAGGATAACGCATCGAAGCGGACGATCGGCGACAACATGAGTGAAATTGGCGGCATGCGGCGCGAAGCGCCCGACACGATCGTGGCCCTGGCGAGCGGGGTCGGGGCTGCGGCGATCGCCGTCGTTCGCGTCTCCGGTTCTGCGACGCGCGAGGTGCTCGAGGCGCTCGCCGGCGGCGTGCCCGAGCCGAGGCATGCGACCTTACGCGATATCGGTCCGCCGCATTGGTCGCTGCTCGATCGCGGCCTGGTGCTCTGGTACCCGGCGCCGGCAAGTTTCACCGGAGAGGACATGGCCGAGATGCAAGTGCATGGCAGCCGCGCCGTGATCGGCGAATTGATCGAGGCGGTGCTGTCACTTCCAGGGACGCGGCTCGCCGAGCCTGGCGAGTTCGCCCGAAGAGCGTTCGAGAACGGCAAGCTCGACCTTCGCCAGATCGAGGGCCTGGCCGACCTCATCAATGCCGAGACGCGCTGCCAGCGGGAGCAGGCTCTGCTACAAGCGCAGGGCGTCGCCAGCGCGCGTTATGATGCGTGGCGCCAGAGCCTGCTGCGTGCCCAGGCGCTCGTCGAGGCCGAGCTCGACTTTGCCGACGAGGGCGACGTCGGAGTGGGTACCGCGCTCAAGGCGCGCACCATCGTCGATGAGCTGCTTACGGAGATCGCAGAGCCGCTGAAGGGCAGGGGCGAGCGCCTGCGCGATGGCGTGCGCATCGTCATCGCCGGCGCGCCCAACGCCGGCAAGTCGAGCCTCATGAACGCCCTCGCCAAGCGCGACGTGGCCATCGTGTCGGAGGAGGCGGGGACGACGCGCGACGTGATCGAGGTCCATCTCGACCTCGGCGGATTGCCGGTGATCCTGACCGACACCGCGGGGCTGCGCGAGGCGGCAGGCAAGGTCGAGGCCGAGGGCGTGCGCCGTGCTCTTGCCCGTGCCGAAGAGGCCGATGTCGTGCTCTGGCTGGTCGATGCGACTACGCCCATCTGGGAGCCTCCGTCCGCGCTCAAGGCCAAAGCCTGCGTCGTCGCGCTGAACAAGATCGACCTCGCGCCGGAGGCGGGCGACGGGTGGAGTGTCATTCCGGTCTCGGCCAAGACGGGGCAGGGGCTGGGGCCCCTGATTGCGGCTCTCGAGGAGCAGGCGGCTCTCGCGACCGAATCGGGCGCGGGTTCTCCGCTGATGACCCGCGCCCGGCACCGCGCCGAGCTCGAAGGCGCACGCGATGCCTTGCGCCGCTTCGGCGACGCCTCGCTCAGCCCCGAGCTCAAGGCCGAGGAGCTCAGAATCGCTTCCCGCCATCTCGGCCGCCTGACCGGCCACATCGACGTCGAGGAGGTGCTCGGCGCGATCTTCGCCGAGTTCTGCATCGGCAAGTAATGGCCCCCGTTTGATTCACGTGAAACAATGGACGTCCGCGCCGGAAGCCATTAGGTGAGGGCGCATGGACAAGCATTTCGATGTCATCGTCATCGGCGGAGGTCATGCCGGCTGCGAGGCGTGCGCCGTCGTCCGCCCGGATGGGCGCCAAGACTGCGCTCGTCACCCACAGCTTCGCCACCATCGGCGAGATGTCGTGCAATCCGGCCATTGGCGGGCTCGGGAAGGGCCATCTCGTGCGCGAGATCGACGCGCTCGACGGGCTCATGGGCCGGGTCGCCGATCAGGCCGGAATCCAGTTCCGCGTGCTCAACCGCAGCAAGGGGCCAGCCGTGCAGGGCCCGCGCGCCCAGGCCGACCGCAAGCTCTACCGAATGGCCATGCAGGCCGCCATCTCGGCCACGCCTGGATTGGAAGTGATCGAGGCCGCCGTCGAGGATCTGATCGTCCTTGGCGGTACGGTTAGCGGAGTGTTAACCGCCGACGGGCGCCACCTCGCCGCCCGCGCCGTCGTGCTCACCACCGGCACCTTCCTGTGCGGGCTCATCCATATCGGCGAGCGCAAGATCCCGGCGGGGCGCATCGGCGAGGCCCCTGCCCTCGGCCTCTCGACGCGGCTCTACGGACTTGGCCTTCGCATGGGCCGGCTCAAGACCGGCACCCCTCCCCGTCTCGACGGACGCACCATCGATTGGGCTGGGCTCGAGGTTCAGCGCGGCGACGACCCGCCTCAGCCCTTCTCGTTTCTCACCGATAAGATCACCACGCCGCAAGTGGCCTGCCACATCACGCATACGACGCGCACAACGCACGCCATTATCGCGCGGAACCTCAGCCGCGCGCCGATGTACTCGGGTCAGATCGAGAGCACAGGCCCGCGCTATTGTCCCTCGATCGAGGACAAGGTGGTGCGCTTCAAGGAGCGTGGCAGTCACCAGATCTTCCTCGAGCCCGAAGGCCTCGACGACGACACCGTCTATCCGAACGGCATTTCGACCTCTCTCCCTGAGGACGTGCAGCTTGCCTTCCTCAAGACCATCGCTGGGCTCGAGCATGCGCGGATGATCAGGCCGGGCTATGCCATCGAGTACGACTATGTCGATCCACGCGAGCTCTCCGCGAGCCTCGAGACGAAGGCGGTTGCGCGGCTGTTCCTCGCCGGTCAGATCAACGGCACGACCGGGTATGAGGAGGCGGCGGGTCAGGGCATCGTCGCGGGCATCAATGCCGCGCTCGCAGCCTCGGGCACGGACCGCCGGTTCGGCCTGACGCGGGCCGATGGCTATCTCGGCGTGATGATCGATGACCTCACTACGCGCGGCGTGACCGAGCCCTATCGCATGTTCACGTCGAGGGCGGAGTATCGTCTCACCCTTCGCGCCGACAACGCCGATCAGCGCCTGACCCCGCTCGGCGAAACGATCGGTTGCGTCGGCAGCGAGCGGAGCGCCGCCTTCGCTGCCAAGGCGAAGCAACTCGCCGAGGCCGAGGCGCTTCTACGAAGCGTCGCGTTCACGCCTGACCAGGCGGCGAAGCATGGGCTCGTGATCAATCGCGACGGGCGCAAGCGGAGTGCATACGAACTCCTCTCTTACCCGGAGATCGACCTCGCGCGGCTGGAATCGATCTGGCCGGAGCTTGGCTCCATTAATCCCGCCATTGCGGCGCAAATCACCGCGAATGCCCGCTATTCCGTCTACGTGAAGCGGCAGGAGCTGGACATTGCCGCGTTCCGCAAGGACGAGGGCGTAGCCATCCCGGTCGACTTTGCCTTTGCCGCTCTGCCCGGCCTCTCGACCGAGCTTCGCCAGAAGCTCGAGCGCAGCCGGCCAGAGACGCTGGGCAAGGCCGCGAGGCTCGATGGCATGACCCCCGCTGCCCTCATGCTCCTCCTCGCGCATCTGAAGAAGGGCCAGGCTGCCCGAAGCGCTTAACGATGGTTAACGCATTAACCACGATCACGGGGCCCCAGGATTTCGCCGAAGCCTTTAAAGTTCCACGTGAAACAATCCACAGGCTGACCCGCTACGCCGAAATCCTCGGTCAGTGGCAGAAGCGGACCAACCTCGTCTCCTCCTCCACCCTGCCAACCCTCTGGTCCCGCCATTTCGCCAATTCGGCGCAACTCTGCGCCCTTGCGCCAAAGGCGCGACTCTGGCTGGATCTCGGGTCAGGGGCAGGCTTTCCTGGGCTCGTGGTTGCCATCATCCAGGCCGGGACGCCGGATTTCGAGATGCATCTCGTCGAGAGCAATCGCAAGAAATGCGCGTTCCTCGCCGAGGTCGCGCGCGAAACCAAGGCCTCTGTGGACATCCACGCCATGCGTATTGAAGAGCTTGCTGAATGCGCCCAAAGCCTGAAGCCTGACGTGGTCAGCGCCCGCGCGCTCGCGCCGCTGCCCCGTCTCTTCGAACTGGCGGCGCCGTTCTTCGGGGAAAGGACAAAGGGGCTGTTCCCGAAAGGTCGAGAGGCGGAGGCGGAAATTACGGCCGCGCAGGAAGACTGGGAGTTCGCCTTCCGCCTTAGCCCTAGCCTCACCGCGCAAGACTCCCATATCGTCGAGGTGACGGAACTCCGCCCGCGCGACACGGCAAAGGCCGGCACGCCATGAACCCCCTCGCCCCTCGCCGCGCCCGCGTGCTTGCCCTCGCCAATCAGAAAGGCGGCGTCGGCAAGACCACGACCGCCATCAATCTCGGCACCGCGCTCGCTGCCGTAGGCGAGCGCGTTCTCATCATCGATCTCGATCCGCAAGGAAATGCGAGCACCGGGCTCGGCGTCGATCAGCGCCCGCAGTCGACCTTCGATGTGCTGAGCGGCACCGCGACCATCGTCGAGGCGCGCGTCGCCACTCACGTTCCGCGGCTCTCGATCGTCCCCGCCACGATCGACCTCATGGCTTTCGAGCGCGAGGCCGCTGGATCGAGCGGCAAGCATTATCGCCTGCGCGACTGCCTTGCCGCGATGGGCGCGGCCGAGACTCCGGATGAGGCCACATCCTATGTTCTCATCGATTGCCCGCCCTCGCTCAATCTTCTTACGGTGAATGCGCTCGCCGCCGCCGACGCCGTGCTCGTGCCGCTGCAATGCGAGTTCTTCGCGCTCGAGGGTCTCGCCCAGCTTCTCAGCACCGTCGAGGAGATCAGGGTGCGCCTCAACCCCAAGCTCCAGATCCACGGCGTGGTGCTCACCATGTACGACCAGCGCACGAGCCTCTCCGACCAGGTGGTCGCGGATGTGCGCCGTGTCCTCGGCGAGAAGGTCTATGCGACAATCATCCCGCGCAATGTGCGGGTGGCCGAGTCGCCGTCGCACGGCAAACCCGTGCTGCTTTACGATTATCGCTGCTCCGGCAGCCAGGCCTATATCAAGCTCGCATCCGAGGTGATCGAACGCGAGCGCCGGATGCGGGCGGCATGATCATTTATCGGCGGATAAACGGGAAGGAGACTGCCATGGCGGTCGGTGCGCAGAAAGCAAGACTTGGCAGGGGCCTGGCATCGCTCATTGGCGGCCCGCTCGAGGGGGAGGCTCACCTCGAACAGCGCAACGTGCCGCTCGCGTCGCTAAGGGCGGGGCGCTTCAATCCGCGGCGCAACTTCGCCGCGGCGCAGCTCGAGGAGCTCGCCGCCTCGATCCGCGAACGAGGGCTCGTGCAGCCGCTCGTGGTCAGGCCGTCGTCCCTAGACGCGGAGGCCTTCGAGATCGTCGCCGGCGAGCGGCGCTGGCGGGCGGCCCAGCTCGCGGCGCTGCATGAGGTGCCGGTCATCGTCCGCACGCTCTCCGACCAGGAGGCGGTCGAGATCGCCATCATCGAGAACGTCCAGCGCGAGGACCTGAACGCGATCGAGGAGGGCGAGGGCTACAAGCTGCTGATGGACGGGCACGGCTATACGCAGGAGGACCTCGCCAAGGTCATCGGCAAGAGCCGCAGCCACCTCGCCAACACGCTTCGCCTGTTGAAGCTCCCAGAGGACGTCCAGGAGTTGGTCCGCACCGGCGCTCTGAGCGCAGGCCATGCCCGGGCCTTGATTGGCCGCGCCGACGCCTCGGCGCTTGCCGCCCGTATAGTTAACGAAGGGTTAACGGTGCGCCAAATTGAGGCATTGGTTAAGGGCGAAGGCGCGGCGAAACCGCAGCGTGATAAGCCGCGCAAGGACGCGGACACCAAGGCGGCTGAGCTTGAGCTCGCCGAAGCGCTCGGCCTTGGCGTCGAGATCAAGGGCAAGGGCGAGAAGGGCGAGCTCAGGATCCGCTACACGAGCCTCGACCAGCTCGAGGACCTCCGCTTCCGTTTGCTGCGTAAGCCTGGTCGCTAGGAGCGCAGAAACTCCTCGGCGCGGAACAGCGATTTGAACGGGATGCCCGCGGCCGAATAGAGGTCGGCAGCCCCCTCGCCCCGGTCGAGGATCGACAGCACGAGCGCCACCTTGGCGCCGGCCTCGGTGACGGCCTTCACGGCATCCATCGCCGATCCGCCCGTGGTGGTTACGTCCTCGAGGATCACCACCGACTTGCCGGTGATGTCGGCGCCATCGACGCGCTTCTTGGTGCCGTGGTCCTTGACCGCCTTGCGCACGAAGAAACCTTGAAGGTGCCGCCCATAGTCGGGGCTCTTCATCGCAACGGGCGCGATCAACGGCACGGCGCCCATCTCGATGCCGCCGACACAATCCGCGTCGACCCCTTGCAACTCTTGCAAGATTAGATCGGAGAGCAGCGCCGCTCCGTCCGGATCGAGCATCGCCGGCTTCATATCGAAATAGAAATCGCTCTCGCGGCCTGAGGCGAGCACGACCTTGCCGCGCCTGAAGGCACGCTCTTTGAGCAGCATGAAGAGTTTGTTGCGGAGCTCGGGCCTGCTGTTGCGCTGGTCCATCGGCGACCTCGATTTGTCTCAGCATTGCATACAACGGCCGGCCGGCGCGTCAAATCTTCGAGGCGATCGCGAGCAGGAGCCGCTCGGTGAAAGCCCCTTCAAGCTCGGGCGAGCGGCGCGAGCGTCTGATCGTCTCCTGGATCAGGGGCAGAAGATGCGCAAGCCGGTGAGCGCCAAGCCGGCGGCAATGGGCGAGGAACTCGGGCTCGCGCTTGAAATGTGGTCGGGGCCTGAGCGACTTCACCGCATCGTCCGCGCTCCCGCCGCCCTGCTGCGCCGCGGCGACCTTGTGCAGTTGGGTGAAGTGGCGGGCGAGCGCGATCAGAGCCGCCTGGCTCTCGGTGCCGGATGCCGCTAGGCGTTGTAGCTCGCGGATCGCCTCTCCCGGATCGCCGCTGCTCGCAGCGTAGACGAACGTCTCGAGTGCGGTCTCAGCCGCGTCGCCGACAATCGCCTCGATATCGTCATGGGTGATGTCGGTCCCGCCTTTCGCGTAGAGCGCGAGCTTGACCACCTCAGAGCGCGATAGAGCCTGGTCGGCGCCGAGCCGCGTCATGAGATAGCGCCGTGTCTCGCCATCGATGCGAAGGCCGGCCTCGGCCAGCTCGGCATCGATGAGCGAGGCGAGGCTGCGCTCGTCGCCGTAGCAGGGCAATGCCGCCGCGGACTTGTTGCCCTCGAACAATTTGCGCAAGGCGGAGTCGGGCCGAAGATTGCCGGCCTCGACGATCAGCGCGTTATCTAAAGGCGATGCGAGCAGAGCCTTCAGGCCCGGCACTTCGAGTCTCGCTCCGGCGGTGACCCTGACCACTTGGCTCGCGGCGAACATCGGCCGCGTACGAAGCTTGACCTCGAGTCGCGCGGGATCCTCGGCGAGATCGCGATCGTCGAGTCGAATGATCTCAGCGTTGCCCTTTACGCGGCGCGCGAACGTCGCGGCAAGCGCGCTTGCGCGCTCGGCGACGAGGCCGGCGTCGGGACCGTAAAGCAACACAGCTCGGCAAGACGGCTCGGGCGACCGGAGAAAACTCGCAACGGCTGATGATTTATAAGCGACCATGGGAGCAAAGCCCGACGCTATTCCTCAAGCGAGGCTCGGCGAGCGGCGAGAGGACCTAAGCCGTCGTGGCGAAATAGGCCGCAATTCTCGTCCTGATGCTCTCGGCGACGGTTTCTGCCGCGCGGTTCTCCGCGTCGTAGCGCGCGCGCACGTTGGAGAAGATTTCCTGGAAGCGATTGAACGGCGCCCGCGAGATGGCGGTGCCTATCAGCAAAATCTGACCATTGGCGACGTTGGTCAGCTTGTATGTGGCATTGAGCTCGTAGACCTGTCCCGTCGCGTCGCCGGTGATCTGCACGAGCTGATCTGTCACGTGCTCCTTGATGACAATGTCGAGCCGATAGCGCTGGGGCGCCGCGTTGCCGCCGCCGGTATTCTCGAAGATGAGCTCGTTGCGCACCCTCTGGCCGACGCGGCCGGGGATCGGGTTGATGTCGACCGCCGACATCACCTCGGCGAGCTTGGCGCCGCTCGCGGTGGTGCCGCCGTAAAGGGGCTGGAAGCCGCAGCCGGCGAGCGCCGCGGCACCGGCGCAAAGCGCAAGCGCTATGGCAAAGCTACGCCACGACATTGACAATCCTCTGCGGCACGATCACGACCTTCTTGATTTGACGTCCCCCGATGGCGCGCACGACATTGTCGAGCTTTAGCGCCGCAGCTTCAATATCTTCCTTCGCGGCATCCCGCGCAATCGTCAATTCGTCTCGCCGCTTGCCGTTCACCTGAACGGCGATGGTGATGGTGTCCTCGACCAAAAGCGCCGAATCAGGCCTCGGCCAAGGCTCCTCCGCCAAGAGCCGATCATAGCCGAGAAGGGCCCAGCAATCCTCGGCAAGATGGGGCATCATGGGGGCAGAAATGCGGATCATCAACTCGGCGGCCTCGCGAATCGCGTAGCGCAGACCAGGATCGGGCTCGGGGCCGGCATTCTGCAAGGCCGTCGATAGGGCGTTGGCCAGCTCGTAGATATGCGCCACGGCGGTGTTGAAGCGGAGCCGCTCGATCGCGACCGTCACGGCGGCGGCGCTTCGATGCGCAGCACGGCGCAGCGCTTCGGCTTCAGGACTAAATTCCTGTGGCGACGAAGTCTCGCGAGCAGCGCCTTTGGCGGCAGCCTCGCGCACCAGCCGGTAGACCCGCTGCACGAAGCGATGCGAACCCTCGACGCCTGCGGCCGTCCATTCGATGTCGCGCTCTGGCGGCGTGTCCGACAGCATGAACCAGCGCGCGGTGTCGGCGCCGTAAGCCGAGATGATGTTGTCGGGATCGACTACGTTCTTTTTCGACTTCGACATCAATTCGACGGCGCCGATCGTGATCGGCTCTCCCGTCGTGACGTGCACCGCCTTGCCGTCGCGCCGACTCACCTCGTCGGGCAAGACCCATTTTCCGTGTACGTCCTTATACGTCTCGTGGGTCACCATGCCCTGGGTGAAGAGACCGGCGAACGGCTCGTCGAGCGGAGCGTGACCGCATCTGTGCATGGCGCGGGTGAAGAAGCGCGCATAGAGCAGGTGAAGGATCGCGTGTTCGACGCCGCCGATATATTGATCGACGGGTAGCCAATAGCCGACGGCATTGCTGTCGACCGGTTCGCTCGCATGTGGCGAGCAGAAGCGCGCGAAATACCAGGACGAATCGACGAACGTATCCATCGTGTCGGTTTCGCGCGTCGCCGGGCCTCCGCATTGCGGACAGGTGACATGCTTCCAGGTGGGGTGACGGTCGAGCGGGTTGCCCGGCTTGTCGAAGCTCACGTCGTCGGGAAGCTTCACCGGCAAGTCACTCTCGGGCACCGGCACGATGCCGCAACGCTCGCAATGGATCATCGGAATCGGGCAGCCCCAATAACGCTGCCGCGAGATGCCCCAGTCGCGTAGTCGATATTGCGTCTGCGGTTCGCCGACCGGCTTGCCCTGCACGCGCTTGGCCGAGAGCACATCGGCCATCTTCTCCTTGGCTGCGGCGACGTCGAGCTCATCGAGAAATCCCGAATTGATCATCGTGCCATCGCCGGTATAGGCCTCTTCGCCGATGACGAACTGTGCGGGATCTTGGTCCTTCGGCAGCACCACCGGGATCACCGGCAGACCTTGGCTCCGCGCAAATTCGAGATCGCGTTGGTCATGCGCGGGACAGCCGAAGATCGCCCCAGTGCCGTAGTCCATCAGAATGAAATTCGCGATCAGCACGGGAAGCTCGGCGCCCTCGATCACGGGATGGCGCGCGCGGACGCCCGTATCGAAGCCCTTCTTCTCTTGCGTCTCGAGCTCAGCCGCGCTCGTGCCGTGATGGTGGCACTCCTCGATGAACGCCATAGCGCCGGGACTCGTCTTCGCCACGGCTTTCGCCAATGGATGGTCGGGCGCAATGGCGATGAAGCTCGCGCCGAACAGAGTGTCGGGACGCGTGGTGAAGACCTCGACGAGCTCGTGACCCTTCGGCGAATCGATGGTCTCGAAGCGGATGAGGAGCCCCTCCGAGCGCCCGATCCAGTTCGCCTGCATCAGCCGCACCTTCTCGGGCCAGCGCTCGAGTTTCGCGAGCGCATCGAGCAGGTCCTGCGCATAGTCGGTGATCTTGAACACCCACTCCGGCTGCTCGCGCTGCTCGACCACCGCCCCCGAGCGCCAGCCGCGGCCATCGATCACCTGCTCGTTGGCGAGCACGGTTCGGTCGACCGGGTCCCAATTCACTTTGCGCGTCTTACGGTCGACGAGTCCCGCCTTGCGCATGTCGAGGAAGAGGCGCTGCTGCTGGTGGTAATAGTCGAGGTCGCAAGTCGCGAGCTCTCTCGACCAGTCGAGCGACAGGCCCATCGACTTGAGCTGGCCCCGCATCGTGGCGATGTTGTCGTAGGTCCATTTGGCGGGATGGATGCCGCGCTCGATTGCCGCGTTCTCCGCGGGCAGGCCAAAGGCGTCCCAGCCCATCGGGTGCAGCACGTTGTGACCCTTGGCGCGCATGTAGCGGGCGACGACGTCGCCCATCGTGTAATTGCGCACATGGCCCATATGGATGCGGCCCGAAGGGTAGGGGAACATCTCAAGAACATAGTATTTCGGGCGTGGGTCGTTCTCGGAGGCCACGAAGATCCCGCGCCTCTCCCATTCGGCCTGCCAATGCTTCTCGCGTTTCGGCGCGTCGTAACGTTCCGCCGCCATCTGCTCTCGCCCGATTGTCGAACCCCTGTTGCGCGGGCAATCGAACCCAAATGCCGGAAACGGTCAAGTTACGTTCGCGGCTCTGCCTTGCTAGAACCGTCCATGACCTCCGACCCGCACGCCGCTGCCGAGATCAGGACGCGCCTTCTCCTCGTTCAGGAGGAGATCGCTCTCGCCGCGAGCGCCGCCGGGCGCGATCCCGCTTCCGTCAAGCTCGTCGCCGTGACCAAGACGGTTCCGCTCGATGTGATCGAGGAAGCGATCGGCGCCGGGCAGCGCCTGTTCGGCGAGAACCGTGTGCAGGAGGCGCAGGCGAAATGGCCGTTCTTAAGAGAGCGCCATCCAGACATCGAGCTTCACCTTATCGGGCCGCTTCAGTCCAACAAAGTGCGTGAGGCCGTCGCGCTATTCGACGTCATCGAGACGGTCGATCGCCCCAAGCTTGCCCGCGCTCTCGCCGAGGAGATGGCGCGAACCGGCAAGCGCCCTCGCCTCTTCGTGCAGGTCAACACCGGCGAAGAGCCGCAGAAGGCCGGCGTGCTGCCGGCCGGGACGGACGAATTCGTCGCGTTCTGCCGGCAGGATCTCAATCTCGCCGTCGAGGGGCTGATGTGCATCCCACCGTTCGATGAGGAACCTGCGATGCATTTCGCGCTTCTCGCCAAGATTGCCGCGCGCCTCGGTTTCGAGGAGTTGAGCATGGGGATGAGCGGCGACTTCGTCCGTGCGATTCAATTCGGCGCGACCTATGTGCGCATCGGCACCGCCATCTTCGGCGCGCGTCCCGCCGCTTAACCTCGCTGATCAGGCTAATCCCGTGCAGCGTGCCGCCGTTGCCGTGGAGCAGGCATAGACTGACGGCAGACCTGGTCCGCACGGCTAGGCTATGTCTCGAGCTCGTCAATCATCCGGTCGGCGCGACGCAGACGACTGCTCAGCTCGCGGCCGAGATTCGCCAAAAGCTTGATGGCGATCGCAGGAACTTCTGCGGAGAGGGCGGCAAATTGAGCCCGGCTCAACGCAAAGGAGACGAAATCGTCGTCGGCTATGATAGATGCCGAGCGGGGTCCCGCATCGAGAATGGCGAGTTCGCCGAAAACGGTTCCAGGGGCGAAGGTGACGAGCCGAATAGCGCGGCCAGTGGGCTGATGGATGTAGGCGCTGGCCGTTCCTTTGATCACAATAAACAGGTCCGTGCCGCTGTCGCCCTGGTGGAAGATCATCCCACCCTTTGGGTGTGCAATCCGGGTAAGCCGCACTTCCAGCGCGGCTATCTCGCTAGGAGCAAAGTTATAAAGAATGCCAACCTTCTCCAGAGGCAGCTCTTGTGTAGGTGAAGGCTCATCGAGCACCTTACGCAAAAGGTTGTCCTCCGCCCATTCGATCGCCTGATCCACGTCCTCGAAAATATGATCGGCGGCGACGCTCTCTAAAACGCCGAGATCCTCAAGTCGCGGCATTACATCGCCGCGTTTGGAAAGTACAAGACCTAGCTGTACCTCCTTGCGTACGAGATTGGTTTGAACCTCCATGATGATATGGGCGCCCGTGCTATCGATCTCGCTAACGCGGCGCAAATCGAGAATCAGCGAGCGAGTCTCCGACCGGGTTGCAGCTTCTATCTCGTCGATGAGACGCTCGCCGGTCCCGAAAAATAGTGCGCCCTGCAACTCCATGACCAGGATCGAACCGGCGTGGCGCTCGAGCGCCTCCGTCTCTCTGATATCGCGCGACTTGCGCGAGCTAACGGCATTACACCGGTAGCTGCGGCGAATGATTGAGCGGCTCATGCGCACGACGAACAGCATCACAGCAGTGACGGTGCCGAGAAATACGGCGAGCACGATGTTGACGGTGATCGACAGCACCGCGACCAGCACGACGACCAGCAGGTCGATCAGAAGGAATTGCCGCTGGCCGCCGGTACTGGCTCCAATGCGTTTGATGAGCTGGAAAGACCAGAGGTCGAAATGCTGGACGGCGATTACCATGATCACCGCGGACAAGGCGACGCGCGGCAAGCGAGTTATGATCGGGAAAAGCACCGTGAATGCGAGCAAGATCACAGCCGCGTTCACCAATACGGAGAGCGGAGTTCGTGCACCGAAAGCGCGGTTTGCGAGGCTCGGTCCAATATTGATCCCCGCCGTGATGCCGCCGAAGCTCGCGGCGACCACATTGCCGACACCCAGACGCAGCAAAAGGGAGTCCGCATGCGCCCTGACATCACCCGGCTGAGTCACGAGCTTTGCGCACAGCAGCGCGTCGATTGAGGCAATGATGGCGAGAGCCAATCCGCCGCCGAGGATGGTGGGCCACAGAGCGAAGAGGTCGCCCATGCGTGTCAATTCGCCGATGTTTCCCCATGGCGCGTCACTGAGCGCGTCCCTCGTGGCATCCCCAATAATTGGGCCGAGATAGTCCCGCAATCCGAGGGCGATGAGCGCATAATAGAGGCCGGTTCCGACGGCGAGACCGGTCAGGAGTGGGGGAATTCGGGGAACGATTTTTCGACAGTTCCACATCGCCCCGAATGTGAGCGCGGCGAGTAAGACGCTGAGCGGCTTGATCGCGGCCGGGTGCGTCAACACGAAGGTGAATGGCTTCGTCTGTTCAAAACCGCTCACGTTGGCGAGCTGCACAAGAAACAGGAGTGCGGCTGCCGTGTTCTGAAAGCCCGCCACGACCGGGTGCGGCGTGTATTTGAGTAGGGTTCCGATCTTGACGAGGCCGAATGAGGCCTGGAGAACACCGCCCAAGAAAATGATCAAAAAGAAGACCACCACGATCAATGCTGTGCTGGTGTCTGTCGACCCGGCAATTTGCGAATGGACGAGGCCGTAAAGAAGCGCTCCTAGGAAAAATGTGCTGTTGATCCGCGGCGCGTAAACCGTGGTCGTCTTATCGCCGAGCAAGACACTAACGATGGCAACGAAGAACGCGGCGTAGAGACCGGCAAGCGCGCCATTGGCGAAATATTTGTCGCCCAGGGGAACAAGGGCGAACATTCCGAATCCCATAGCCAATGGAATGGCGACGGCCGCGGACACCAGTCCGCCCAGCACATCGTCACGGACGCTCGATCTCCACGGATGCTGCATCGGTCGCCCCGATAGGCAATCGTCCGACTGAATATCGCATATATTCGTGACCTTCTTTTAGGCGGCGAAAAATTCCTGGGCGGCCCGCGCAGACAGGTGAATTCAGGGCTGGACCAATATCTCGGAGCTGTGCCTAAGCTCGGCGAAAAGCGAGCGTAAGTCACGCTGCGAAAATGCGAGGCATCCCGCGGTGGGGGTGAGCCCTTCGCGCGCCAAATGAATGAATATCGCGCTGCCCTTTCCTTTCACGCGCGGCCTGTCGTTATGGCCGAGGACGAGTACCAGATCGTAGAGATGGTCCTCGCGCGTGAGGCGATCGGCGACGCTTCGCGGCGAGAGCTTGACCAGGCGATTATAGTTACGGTCGGATGGATCTTCGCACCAGCCGTCATCGGAACGAATCGCGCGAACCGGCAACGGCACGCGTGGTCGCGCGACGCGGTCGGGCCGGTAGAGCACGAGGCGAATGGGAAATCGCCCGAATGGCGTCGCCCCGTCCCCTTCCCGCTTCAAGGCCTTGAGACCCGAGCGGCCGAGCGCCACACGCCGAATGTCATGAGCGAGCCCAATCCGCCCCTCGCTTCGTTTGCCCGGCGCACGCCTGACAACAATCGGCCGGGATCCCTTAACGCTCATGCCCAAATGGCCTTTTTCCCACACCCTACCCCTTAGCGACATGCTTGTCGGCGCCCCTGCCCCCGCTTACAACTCCATGCTGCCGAGTTAAGCCAGGGGCCCCCAATGAGCAACGCGCGCAAGATCCTCATCATCGACGATGACGATGACCTTCGCGAGTTTTTGAGCGAACAGCTCACTTTGCATGAGGAGTTCGACACGGCGCTCGCCTCGACCGCGTCCGAGGGCCTGAAGCAGGCGCGGGCCGGGCATATCGACCTCGTGCTTCTCGATGTCGGTCTTCCCGACCTTGACGGTCGCGAGGCCTGCAAGCTGCTCCGCCGCGGCGGCTTCAAAGGCCCCATCGTCATGCTGACGGCGCAGACCTCCGATTCCGATACGATCCTCGGGCTCGAGTCCGGCGCCAACGACTATGTGACCAAGCCCTTCCGTCTCGGCGTGCTGCTCGCGCGCATCCGCGCTCAGCTCCGCCAACACGAGCAGAGCGAGGACGCGGTGTTTGCCATCGGGCCTTATACGTTCAGGCCTGCCTCCAAGCTTCTCATCGACGGAAACGGCGGCAAGATCAGGCTCACCGAGAAAGAGACCTCGATCCTCAAATATCTCTATCGCGCCGGGGAGCGGGTGGTGACACGCGAAGTGCTGCTGCACGAGGTGTGGGGCTACAACGCCGGCGTCACCACGCACACGCTCGAGACGCACATCTATCGCTTGCGCCAGAAGATCGAGAAGGATCCCTCGCAAGCCGAGCTGCTGATCACCGAGACCGGCGGCTACAAGCTGGTGCCCTAATCAACTCACTCAACCTCGAAATCGGCGATGACGGGCACATGGTCCGAAGTGCGCTTCCAGTCGCGCGCTTTGTCGAGCACCTTCATTGCGATCGCAGCACCGTCGAGCGCAGGCGTCGTCCAGATGTGATCGAGCCGGCGCCCGCGGTTCGACGCGCGCCAGTCGCGGTTGCGATAACTCCACCAGGTGAAGAGCTTCTCCGAAGGCAGAACGTGGCGGCGCATCACGTCGATAAAGTCGTGCGCGGCAAGCACGCGCTCGAAGCGCTCGACTTCGTCCGGTGTGTGGCTCACGACCTTGAGCAATTGCTTGTGCGACCAGACATCGGTGGGAAGGGGTGCCACGTTGAGATCGCCGACAACGATCATGCGGTTCTTCCGCTTATTGCGCATTCCGCCGAACCACGCGCCCATCGCCTCGAGGAAATCGAGCTTGTGGCGAAACTTCTCGTTGAGCACGGGGTCGGGAATATCGCCGCCTGCCGGCACGTAGATGTTGTGCACAACGACCGGGCTCTCGCCGTTGGCCTCGCCAAGTTTCACCGAGAGATGACGCGCATGCCCGCGCCCGCAAATATCGCGGCGCTCAAGGAGCGTGAAGGGGAGCCGCGAGAGAATGGCGACCCCGTGATAGCCCTTCTGCCCCGAGACCGCGATATGCGGGAAGCCGAGCGCCGCGAGCTCGAGCCCCGGGAACTTGCCTTCGATACATTTGATCTCTTGCAGGCAGAGCACATCTGGCCGCTCTTCTTTGACGAAGCGGCTGACGAGATCGAGCCTCAGCCTGACCGAGTTGATATTCCAGGTTGCAAGACGAAAGCGCATGGATATTGAAAGCTTGGGTGCTCGCGGCGGGCCCACAAGTCTTGCGCCGGAGCGCCACGGGGAAAAGCGCCAAGGCTCTTCCCAAGGAGATCATCAACAAGAGAGAGGCCCCCGATAGTGAAGAAGCCCCAGACACGGGGGGAGTCGGGGCTTCTTCGGGTTCCTTATGGGGGGAACCTGTGGTGGGGAGGGAAGACCCACCACGGAAGCGGCATATCACTTATCGGCCCTAGGCGTGATGACTTATTGCCACATCGGTAAATCTTAACGCCGGGCGGGGCGGGGAAGGCTTTCACCCGCGCGAATACATGCCAGACAAAAGAAAGGCGCCCAACCGCTGCGCGTGGTTGGGCGCCAGAAGCGCGTTTTTTTCGCGCGCGTGCCGGGAGGGAAGCCGGCACGAGCGAATCACATCTTCGGCTAGACGGGGGGCACTACCGATGAAAGCGATGTGATCCGCTTCTAAGCCTAAAGACATAAGTAGGTTCAGAAACGATTTCAACCACGGCCCTGCGAAAAATTTAATGCCACGTAAACGACGCCGCCGCCCCAAGCTAGAGCGCTGATTTTCTTATGTTTTTATGCGGCCGCCAAGACTTGGGCGGACGCGAGGCGGGGTGTCGCAGGGAGCCGAATCGGCTCTTTTTCCTAGCGGAAGGGCTGGAAATT
This sequence comes from uncultured Alphaproteobacteria bacterium, assembly GCA_963742355.1. Classification (GTDB taxonomy): domain Bacteria; phylum Pseudomonadota; class Alphaproteobacteria; order Rhizobiales; family Methyloligellaceae; genus Methyloceanibacter. The sequence goes on from CAVULQ010000017.1 coordinate 114,900, forward strand.
CTCCGTCGAGGTAAAGAAATCGGCAGCGACCTTTCGACCCGAAACGACGTCGTCGACGGTCACCTGCGTGGTCAAGCCTTGCGCGTCGGTGATCTGCCACTGCTTCAGCTGCAGCTGAGGTCCGTTGTCGAAGACGAGCTTGATGCTGCCGGAGGCATCGCCGCTACTGTCTTCGAGCGAGATGGCGAGGGTCCCTTCCTGGCTTTCGACACCGACGATACGCGCATCGCGGCCAAGATCGACAGCGTCGGCGAGTAGAAGGCGGAACGGCGTCGACTTGATGGGATATTTCTCGACCGTCTTCAGGTCGGAGTCTTCGATCGCGAGGAAGGCGCCGTCGGCGACGATGCGAAGCGAGCTCGGAGGGGCGTAGTCGAACCTAATCTTGCCGGGCCTTTGAACGTAAAAGCGACCCGTGGCGTGCTTATTGGTCGAATCGACCTGATCGAAGCTGCCCTGCAGATTGGTGATGCTGTTGAAGTAGGCGTTGATGCGCTGTACGGCCTTGATCTCCTGGTCGCCGATGAGCGGAGTGGGTCCAGGCGCGGCCTCGACGGCTGCCTCCCAGCCGGCGCCCTCGTCCATGGCGGCCGGCGCGATCTCATCGGCTGGCGGAGCAGCGCCGGTCGGCTCCTCGCCGCCGTTGATCGAGGGGCGCAGCTCCTCCTGAGGTTGCGTCAGCCCTTGCGGCTTGGTGACAGAGCCTGTTGTGGCAGTGGCGGCTGCGGCCGGGCTATTTGCCGCAGGCGCCCCCGAGCTCTTGCTGACCGTAGTCGAGGGGTCTTGGGCGAGCGCGAAGCCAGTCGAGAAGCCGAGCGCAAGAGGCAAACCGAAGAGGAGCCCGGCGGCTTTGCGTCTCGTCATCAACCCCCTCCCCGTCACCTGGCGCGGTTATAGCGATGCAATTCGATAGATGATTCAGCCAAATCTGGTCAACTTCTTGGCGGCAGCGGCATTTCGGCTCACTAATAGGGCGTCGCAGCCTCGTCGCCACCCACGAGAATCTCCCGCTTTCCGGCGTGATTGGCCGGGCCGATAAGGCCTTCGTTCTCCATGCGCTCGACGAGCGAGGCGGCGCGGTTATAGCCGATGCCGAGCCGCCGCTGCACATAACTGGTTGAGGCCTTGCGGTCGCGCAGCACGATGGCGACGGCCTGGTCGTAGAGCTCGTTGCCGCTCTCGCTCATCTCCTCGCCGCCCTCTGCGCCAGCCTCGTCCTCGTCGTCTTCCTCTTCGGTGACGGCCTCGAGATACGAGGGCACGCCCTGCTTCTTCAGGTGACGCACCACCTTCTCGACCTCGTCGTCCGCCACGAATGGCCCATGCACGCGCATTATGCGCCCGCCGCCCGCCATGTAGAGCATGTCGCCCTGGCCGAGCAGCTGCTCGGCGCCCTGCTCGCCCAGAATCGTGCGGCTGTCGATCTTGGAAGTGACCTGGAAGCTCACCCGTGTCGGGAAGTTCGCCTTGATCGTGCCGGTGATGACATCGACGGAGGGACGCTGCGTGGCGGTGATGAGATGGATGCCGGCCGCGCGCGCCATTTGCGCAAGACGCTGCACCGCCGCCTCGATGTCCTTGCCGGCGACCATCATCAGGTCGGCCATCTCGTCGACGATCACGACGATATAGGGCATCGCGTCGTAATCCATCTCTTCCTGCTCGTAAATCGCGCGGCCGGTGGCGCGGTCGAAGCCTGTCTGCACCGTGCGCGTCAGCATTTCGCCCTTGGCCTCGGCTTGCAGGACGCGCGAATTGTAGCCCTTGATGTCGCGCACGCCGAGCTTCGACATGCGCTTGTAGCGCTCCTCCATCTCGCGCACCGTCCATTTCAGCGCGACGACGGCCTTTTTTGGGTCGGTCACGACCGGCGCGAGCAGATGCGGGATGCCGTCATAGACCGATAGCTCGAGCATCTTCGGATCGATCATGATGAACTTGCACTGGTCGGGCGAGAGCCGGTAGAGCAGCGACAAAATCATGGTGTTGATGCCGACCGACTTGCCCGAGCCGGTGGTGCCGGCGATGAGAAGGTGCGGCATGCGCGACAGGTCGGCGATGATCGGCTCGCCGCCGATATTCTTGCCGAGCGCAAGCCCAAGCCTCGCCTCGGTGTCCTGGAAGTCCGAGGTCTCGAGCAACTCGCGCAAAAGCACGACCTCGCGCCGGTCATTGGGCAGCTCGATGCCGATGGCATTTCGCCCCGGGACGACGGCGACGCGCGTCGCGATCGCGCTCATCGAGCGGGCGATATCGTCGGCGAGACCGATCACGCGCGATGACTTGGTGCCGGGAGCGGGCTCGAGCTCGTAGAGCGTGACTACGGGGCCGGGGCGCACATTGGTGATCTCGCCCTTGACGCCGAAATCCTGGAGTACGCCTTCGAGCTCGCGCGCATTCTCTTGCAGCACCTCGTCTGAGACGCCGCGGCCGCGATTGGAGCGGGCCGGTTGCTGGAGAAGCTTGATCGACGGCGGATCGTAAGGCGTGTCCATACGCGCCGAGCGAAGTGCGGTGTGCTTTTTCTTGCCCTTGGCGGCCGTCCGCGTGATGCGGTAGTCGGGCGCCGTGACATCCTCCACGTCATCCTCGTCCTCGTCTTCTTCGTCGTCGTCGCTCCATGGGACGGCCCCAAAGGAGGGTTCGATGCGGCCATCGGCGTCGACTTGCGGCTCTGCCTGGGCCGAGTCCTCCGCGGTCGCCTCGTCCTCGTCGAACTCCTCGTCCCGATCGCGCCGCGTGAAGACGCGCTTGAGCTTGGCGCCCGTGTGCATGAGGAAATGCAGAGCCGCCCCGAGCCAGGCGCTCGCCCATTCGCTCGCGGCGCTGCTCCTTGGCGCCCACAGCGCGATCAACCGCGACGTGCTGGTGCCGCAGGCGAACAGAAGCAGCATCGTACCGATCACGAAGAACACGAGGCCGGCCACGAAGGACACCGCAGCCTCGGGCAGGAAGGGGCCGATGACGTGGGCGCCGGCCATGAAGAAATCGCCGAAGATGCCGCCAAGACCATTCGGAAGCGGCCAGCTCTTCGGCTGCGGTAGCGCCGAGAGAGTGGCAGCAAGGAGGATGACCGCGGGGAACCAGGCGAGGAGTCTGAGCCGCCTGTGCTTCGGCACCGTACGGAACACGAGATGCCAGCCCCAGGCGGCGAGCGGCAAGAAGAGGAAGATCGAGGCGAGCCCGAGCGATTGGATGGCGAGGTCGGCGACCACGGCGCCCCAGCCACCGAGCAAATTGCGCGGGGCGGCGCGCGTCGCGTTGTTGAAGCTCGGATCGTGCACCGACCACGTGGCGAGGCTCGCCCAGGCGGCGCAAGCGATTGTCACGATGCCGAGCCCATAGGTACTGAACACGATCCGGCGCAAGCCGGACTCGACAGCTCCCGGCAGCAGCTTTCGCCGCCCCTTCGCTCTCCCTCTGCTCGCCATCCCTCTAGCCCAATGTGGCGACGATGCGCGTTAACGCCTCGCGCGTGGTGTTGGTGTCATGCACGAGCGCAGCCCTGACATAATCCCTGCCGGGATTGTCCCCGCCGGGTTCCGCTCGCGCGAGATAAGCTCCCGGCAGCACTTTGACACCACAGTCTTTCCAAAGGGTTGTCGCGGCCCTCTCGCCGCCCCCGAAATCGGCCAGATTGAGCCAGAGAAAGAAGGCTCCACCTGGCGGTTGATAGCCGTAGCGCGATCCTAGAATGGCATCCGCGAGGTCGAAATTGGCGCGGTAGAGCGCCCTGCCCTGCTCCACGTGCCCCTCGTCGCTCCACGCCGCGACCGAGACATGCTGGATGGGAAGCGGAACCTGCGGGGATGCGACATTGCGGAAGCGGCCGAAGGCGGCGATGAAGTCGGGATCACCGGCGACGAAGCCAGACCTCAAACCGGGAAGGCCCGAGCGCTTGGAGAGCGACTGGAATCCGACGACGTTGGCGAGGCTCCCGGTATCGGCGAAGGCCGTCTCGAGCGCTCCAGGAGGCGCCACGTCGCCATAGATCTCCGAATAGCATTCGTCGGCGAAGAGAAGAAAATCGTGGGTCCGTGCGAGCGCGATTGCCTCTGCGAGATAGTCACGCGCCGCGACCGCCCCTTGTGGGTTCGAGGGCGAGCAGAGATAGAAAGCGACCGTGCGCTTGAGCAGGTCTTCGTCGATAGCATCGAGGTCGGGCAGGAAGCTGGTCGCGGCGGTGCTGGCGAGGAAGTGAGGTGCCGCGCCTGAGGCCGCCGCCGCCGCCGCGTAGGCCTGGTAAAAGGGATTCGGGATGAGGACTGCGGGTCTTTCGACCGAAGTCTTGCGTGCGAGCGCCGGGAAGATCGCCGAAAACAATCCCTCCCGCGAGCCGTTGAGCGGGAGCACATGACGCTCGGGATCGATCTGTCCCGCAAGCGCAGGATAACGCCTACCCATCCAACCGGCGATCGCCTGACGGAGGGAGGGCACGCCCCTGATCGGCGGGTATCGCCCAAACTCGGCGAGATGTTCCTGGAGCACGGGCCCGAGGAACGGCGGCATCAGCCCCTTGGGCTCCCCCAACGACACATCGATGGGCTTGGCGCCGGGCTCGATCCCCTTCAAGAGCTCGGCGAGCCGCGCGAACGGCGAAGCTACTAGAATGTCGAGGGGCGTGAGGGCTGCGTCGTTCGGCATGGTGGCGGTGTTACGGGAAGGCGCCTCGCGCTTCAATCATCCGAGGCCGCCGAGCCCTCCAAATAAATGAGCCCCGGCGAAGGGCCGGGGCTCGAGGCTAGAGCAACAGTCAAGGGAGGAGACGACTAAAGCTCTGTTTCTGCTACGTTTTTGTCCCTCATTTTAGTTCTGCGCGCGGGATAGACTTACTGCACCACCTCGCCGTGCAGGTTGATGTCGAGGCCTTCGACTTCGACGGCCTGCGGGACCCTCAAGCCCATGATGATGTCGATCACCTTGAGGATGATGTAGGTCATGATCGCGCAGTACAGGAAGGTGCCGGCCACATCGTAGAACTGGATCAGCATCTGGTGGCCGTTGCCGTCGATCAGCCAGCCTTTGCCGGCCGAGTTGATGGCATTGGATGCAAACATGCCGGTCATGATGGCGCCAAGCGCGCCGCCGACAGCGTGCACGCCGAACGCATCGAGCGCGTCGTCATAGCCAAGCGCCTTCTTGACGTGCACCGCTGCGAAATAGCAGACGGCACCCGCGGCGATGCCGATGATCAGCGCCCCCATCGGATTGACGAAGCCCGAGGCCGGCGTGATGGCCACGAGGCCAGCTACGGCACCCGAGACGAGGCCGAGAATGCTGGGTTTCTTGGCGATCATCCATTCGCAGACCATCCAGGAGAGCCCGGCTGCGGCCGTGGCGATCTGCGTCGCGGCCATGGCCATACCGGCATTGACGTTGGCGGTCACGGCCGAGCCTGCGTTGAACCCGAACCAACCGACCCACAGCAACGAGGCTCCGATCACGCTGTATACGAGGTTGTAGGGCGCCATGTTCTCCTTGCCGAGCCCGTAGCGTGGGCCAAGCACGAGAGCGCAAACGAGGCCTGCGGTTCCGGCGTTCAGATGCACGACGGTTCCACCTGCGTAGTCGAGCGCGCCGAGTTGACCGAGCCAGCCGCCGCCCCATACCCAATGCGCGATCGGGCTGTAGACGAGGATGAGCCAGGCTCCCATGAAGACCATGAAGGATGAGAATTTCATGCGATCCGCCAGCGAACCGGCGATCAGCGCCGGGGTGATGATGGCGAAGGTCATCTGGAAGCACATGTAAACCGATTCAGGAATGGTACCGGCGAGCGGGCTCACCGCGTCGATGGTCATCGGCTTCAACATGAAATATTTGAAACCGCCGATCCATTTGTTGAGCGACTCGCTGTCGTTTGTGGTGAAAGCGATCGAGTAACCAATGACCATCCACAACACGGTGATGATGCAGGTTGCCCCGAACGCCTGGCCGATCGTGGCGAGCACGTTTTTCTTACGCACCATGCCGCCGTAGAAGAGAGCAAGGCCGGGGATCGTCATCATCAGCACGAGCGCCGTGGATGTGAGCATCCATGCCGTATCGCCGGTATTGATCGGCGAGGGGGGCGGTGTGGGCGCGGCCGGCGCGGCCTCCTGGGCCAGCGCTGGGTCATATTTGGCGATCACGAACACGACAAGCGCCGCGATCGCGGCTAGAAGATATTTGGTCAACGTCTTCATCTTCGTCCTCTCCCCTCTAGAGCGCTGATTCGTTCGTTTCGCCGGTGCGAATGCGCACCGTCTGCTCGACGGGAACGACGAAGATCTTGCCGTCGCCGATCTGTCCGGTCTTCGCCGCGGCGACGATCGCGTCGACCGCTTTGTCGACCAGCTTGGCAGGCACCACGACCTCGATCTTGATCTTCGGCAAGAAGTTCACGGCATACTCGGCGCCGCGATAGATCTCGGTGTGGCCCTTTTGCCGCCCGTAGCCTTTGACTTCGGTCACGGTCATGCCTTGCAGGCCGAGCTCGGTGAGGGCTTGGCGCACCTCATCGAGCTTGAATGGCTTGATGATTGCCATCACCAGCTTCATCTGTTTCACCCCTCCATGGTTTACGGCTGCTGAGTTCTTGGCCCAGAGCGTTCCAGCCGTGCGAACCGAAAGGCAGAGTCAAGCCCCGTGCCAACTCCAGGTCCGGGGCGCAAATCCTGGGCTTTGGGGATTTTTTTGCGGGTTAGGAGGGGGGACTAGGCTGGCGAAGGGGCCCTTATGAGCCTAAAAAACAGGCAAAACTCGGCGTTTGCTTAAAGTCTAGGCACGCTGACGGCCGTTTCGTTCCCGCACCAGCCCTTCTTGGGCCGTCGAGGCCACGAGCGCCCCATCCCGGGTAAAGAGCGTGCCTCGGCAAAAGGCACGTCCACCGCCCGAGGTCGGACTGTCCTGGGCGTAGAGCAACCAATCGTCGGCCCTGAATTTCCGATGAAACCACAGCGCATGGTCGAGGCTCGCGAGCATCAGTGCCGGATCGAAGGCGAAGCGACCATGGGCGATGAGCGCCGTATCGAGCAGCGTGAAGTCTGACGCATAAGCCAGCACGCATTGGTGCAGGGCAAGGTCATCGCCGAGCTTCCCGGTGGCCCTGATCCACACTTGCTGGGAGGGAGCGCGGTTCTCGGGAGAAAGGTATCTGGTGAGGTCGACCGGCCGGATCTCGATCGGCCGCTCACGCTCCCAATAAGCCTTTACCTGGGGCGGCAGCCGGTCGATGAGGCAGGCTTTCAGCTCAGCTTCGCTCGGCAATGCCTCCGGCGGAGGCACGTCCGGCATCATGATCTGGTGTTGCAGGCCGCCTTCCTCCACTTGGAAGGAGGCGGCCATCGAGAAGATCGCATGCCCATGCTGAATGGCAACCACCCGGCGCGTCGAGAAACTTCCGCCGTCGCGGATGCGGTCGACCTCATAAATGATCGGCACTGATGGGTCGCCCGCGCGCAGGAAATAGGCATGCAGGGAATGGGCGAGGCGACCCTCCACGGTCCGGTTGGCCGCGACCAGAGCCTGGCCAATGACCTGGCCACCAAACACGCGCTGCCAGCCGACCTGCGGGCTGAGCCCTCTGAACAGGTTAACCTCTAGCGTCTCGATATCGAGGATTGAGAGCAGCTGTTCGAGCGCGCGGCTCATGGCCAACACCTTATCCGGATCGTGCCTCTTCGCCTTAGCAGTTTCGCATTCCGGGCGGAACGTGGCATTGCTGAGGGGATGGCTCAAGAACCGCCTAGGGAGCGTGTCTCGCCCTACGAGGTCGTAATTGCCGGCGGTGGCTTCACCGGGCGAGCGCTCGCTCTCGCGCTTACGAAGCTTGCGCCGAAAGGCTTCCGTGTTGCGCTGGTCGATGCCGAGCCCGCATTCGGCGAGGCACCCCATCGCGATGCCGCGGCTCTGGAGGATGCCCGCGCACTTGCTCTGTCCGCCGCCACCAAGAATCTCCTCTCGGTGCTCGAAGTGTGGACCTCGCTCAAGCCGCCGGCTGAACCTATCAGCTCGATCGACATTACCGACAGCCCGCTCCAGGCGGAGCTCCGTCCGCATTTCCTCGGCTTCGATGACGAGCTCAAATCGGGTGAGCCTGCCGCCTACCTGGTCGAGTATGGCGCGCTCTATCAAGCGCTCGAGGCCGCGGTGAAGACCGAGAAGTCGATCGAGATTTTTTCTCCTGACACCGTCGTCGATTATTCGACCGACGATTTCAGCGTGGTCGCCAAGCTCGCAAGCGGCGCCGAGGTCAAGGCCCGCCTTCTCGTCGCCTCTGACGGCAAACGCTCGCGGCTGAGAGAAGCCGCCGGCATCAAATGCGTGAGCTGGTCCTATCCGCAGCTCGGCATCGTCACCACCGTCGCGCATACGCGGCCTCATCACGGGCGCGCCGTGCAGCATTTTCTCCCGGCAGGGCCTTTCGCCATGCTGCCGCTCACCGGCAATCGTTCTTCCATCGTGTGGACGGAAGAGAAGGAGAGGGGAACCGCGATCATGACGCTCGATGAGCAAGGCTTTGCGCGCGAGCTCGCCACACGCTTTGGCGCAAGGCTCGGCGAGATCAAGCTCGTCGGTCCGCGCCAATCTTTTCCGCTCGAATTCCAGATCGCGCGATCTTTCATTGCTGACAGATTAGCGCTGATCGGCGATGCCGCGCATGTCGTGCATCCGTTGGCGGGGCAGGGGCTCAATATCGGTATGCGCGACGTGGCGGCGCTCGCCGAGATCATCGTCGAGGAGACGCGGCTCGGCCTCGATGTCGGATCGGCGCCCGTACTTGAGCGCTATCAGCGCTGGCGGCGCTTCGACAGCGCCTTCTCGGCCGCCGTCATGGATGGGCTCAACCGCCTCTTCTCCAACGACAATGCGCCGCTCAGAGTGCTGCGCGATCTCGGTCTCGGCCTGGTCGACCGCGTGCCGGAATTGAAACGCTTCCTGGTGCGGGAGGCCGCCGGGGGGACCGGCAACGTGCCGCGCCTCTTGAAGGGCGAGCGCGTGTAATCATGGAGCAGCTATCGATGATGGAAAAGCCTTTACTCCGTGATATCGCGGCCGCCGCGGCCGACCTGCTCGACCAAGGCGCGACCATCAATCGACTGTCGCGTCCGCTCACGATCGCCGCTTTGATTGGACTCATTATCGGCCTCGGCGTCGAGCTTGGCGCGCTTCTCGTCGCCGGACTGCTGCTGGTGGCGCTCGCGGGTCTTGCCGAGACATATCTTGCGATCCGCATAGGCTTCGACGCGAAGCTGTTCCGTCGCCTGGCCAAAGGGGACGATCCGGCCGCTGTTCTCGGCAGGCTCGATGCGGCGCTGATCGAGCTTGGTGTCCTCACCGAGAGCAATCCCGAACGCGCCATCGAGCAACGCGCCTCGAGCGCACGCCGGCTCCTGGTCTTGCAAGGATCCGCGCTCGTGCTTCAGGTCGCGGTCGTGCTGCTTGCGACCGCTCTCGCGCAGGCGCATGTGACCTAGCGCGCACTAACCCTGATCGAGCTTGCGCGCTTCCTCGGGCAGCATGATGGGAATGCCGTCGCGGATCGGGTAGGCGAGGCCGGCGGCGCGGCTGATCAGCTCCTGGCGCTCAGCGTCGTAGTCGAGCGAGGTCTTGGTCAAAGGACAGACCAGGATCTGGAGCAGCTTTGGATCGAGGCGCCGCTCGCGCCCCTCTGTTTGGTTTGTCATTGCAGCGATGTCCCTGAGCCGTCGTCGCGCGCGGCAAGTTCCATCTCGGCGAGCGCGACCAGCGCGTCGGCGCGCGCACGCAAATCCTTGGCCTCGAGCAGGCACTGTTTCTCTTCGGGCCCATAGGGGCTCAGGATCGCCAAGGCATTCACCAGCCGCTCCGTACTGGCGCTGTTGATGCGCTCCCAGTCGGCATTGAGACCGTTGGCCTGGAGATAGCTCCTGAGGGTGGCGATGAGGCGCGGGCGGTCGACGTCATCCTCACCCTGGCCCGCCATGAAATCGCTCGCATAGGGGGCGAAATCGACCGCGCAGATGCGGAACGGCTCCTCTGTGTCCAGATCATTGCCGAGCTCAAACCGCGCGATGCCGGCAAGCGAGATCGCAACTTTACCGTCCTCGCTTTCGGTGAAGCTCACGATCCGTCCCGCGCAGCCGATGTGACGTAGGGGAAAATCCTTGCCAAGCGGCGATTCGGTCCCTCCCGCCTCCGGCGAGGGCTGCACGATGCCGATCAGCCTGTTGCCGGAGAGGGCGGCATCGACCAGGGCAAGATAGCGCGGCTCGAACACGCTCAGTGCCAGAGACGCGCGCGGTAGGAGAATGGCGCCCCTCAGCGGAAACACGGGGAGCGACTTCGGCAGATCCGACTGGCTACGATAGCGGTCTATGACCCCCAAGAGATGCTCCTTGACGTCTCAGGCGAACAGCAAAGAGGAGAGCCGTTGGCGCCCCGAAACCGTGGCCGGGTCGGTCGGCCCCCAGGCATCGAACAGCTGCAAGAGCTGCTTCCGGGCGGCGTCGTCATTCCAAGCGCGGTTCTTGGCGACGAGATGAAGCAACTCTTCAAGAGCGCCGTTGCGGTCACCTTTGGCGTTCAGCGCAAGCGCGAGATCGAAACGGATTTGCGGGTCTTTCGGTTCCGCCGCGAGCTGAGCCCTGAGGCTTTCGGCGTCGCCCGCTTCACTTGCTTTCCGCGCGAGCTCGAGAGCGGCGCGCGCGCTCGCCACCGGCGCCGCTTCCGCCTTGGCCGGCGGCACGAGCGCGAGAGTTTGCTCGGCGCGGGCGAGGTCTCCGGTCTTGATGTAGCACTTGGCGAGACCGGCGAGACTTTGCACGTTCTCGCGATCCTGCTGCAGCACCTCTCCGAACAGCTGCGCCGCGGTGTTGAGGTCGCCCGCCGCCAGCGCCGCCTCCGCCGCTTCGACGTCGGCCGCGACGTCGTCGACCGTGTCGCCGATCAGCCGCGCAATGAATGCGGCGACGCGGGACTCTGGCAGCGCGCCCATGAAACCGTCGACGGGACGACCGTCCTGGAAAGCGAATACGGCAGGGATCGACTGGACGCCCATTTGGCCAGGAATTTGCGGGTGGTCGTCGATATTGAGCTTGACCAGCTTGACGGCGCCTTTCGCCGCGCGCACCGCCTTCTCGAGGATCGGCGTGAGCTGGCGGCAGGGACCGCACCAGGGCGCCCAGAAATCGACCAGCACCGGCACCTCGCGTGAGGAGTCGATCACGTCGTGCATAAAATCTTTGGTGGTCGTGTTCTTGATGAGGTCGGCGTCGGAGGTGGTCGCGCCGCTATCCAGAATGGGGGTATCTACGCTCATGCTCCTTGCCTGTCAGGCGCTGGTTGAGCGGGGGAGGGTAGCACCGCCACGCGCCTGATGTCCGGGGGATCTGCCCGCAAAGATGGGCTGCCGCGGCACGTTTGGCAACTCGTTCCGCAAGCATGGCTCGGGACAGGCGTCACAGCACAAGCACGCGTGGCTCGTGGCCAGAAGCGGCAATAAATCGCAGCAGCTCGGGCGTCGCCAGCCGAGTGGTCGCCGTGTTCTCGAGCGGATGGCAATTAAGCTCGGCGAAATCCGTCAACGCCTTGTCGACCACGACCGTGACATCCGCAGCGCTCTCGTTGATGAGCGCTAACGGCGTGACCGAGCCCCCCGGCACGCCGAGCACGGCTTCGAGCAGCTCCGCCTTGCCGAAGCTCAAGCGGCCGAGCCCGAGATGCTTGGCGAGAGCCTTCAAGTCGACCCGAGTGTCGTCCTTGGCGACGACGAGCACCATCTGCCCCTCCTGGTCGACTAGAAACAGACTCTTGGTGTGTGCGCCGGGCAGCGTCTCCCGCAGGGGGCCCGGCTGCGCCACGGTGAACATCGGCGCGTGCTCGACCGTGACCGTCTCGATGCCGAGCGCGTTCAGACGGTCGAACAGGGTCTTCCGGTCAGCGGGCATGATGGACGGTCTTGAAGACTTCTCGGTAGTAGCGGCGTGACTAGGCTTCTCTTGGGAGAGGTAGACATTCCGACGGCGATCCACTAGATCGTTGGAGCTTAGGCGGCTTCATTGGAACGCGGGTGTAGCTCAGGGGTAGAGCATAACCTTGCCAAGGTTAGGGTCGAGGGTTCGAATCCCTTCGCCCGCTCCAATTCTCCGATAACCGAAAATGCGAACGGCCCCTTTTGGGGGCCGCTCTCGATGTCTCCGGTCGGGAGATGGCTACCAGGGCCAGCCCGAGCGGAAGTTGCGCTGCGGCGCGTTGTAGCCGTAACTGTAATTGTAGTCGTAACGCCGGATGCTACGCGTCCGCTTCCTTTTCACCGGCTGATCGTCGCCGCTGTCGGCACCGGAGTTGGCGGCCGTTTTGGGCGAGCTGTATTTCGCAAGCACGACGAAGTCGCCGCCCTTGGGAAGGGTCGCCGCGTTGATGCTGGTGTCGCCGATGATCAAGGTCGATCCCGGCGTGAGCCTCTCGGAGATGCGCTGGCGGATATCGTCGGGGATCTGGATGCGGTCGAGCGCCGCTTCGGGCGATCCGCCCTGCACGGTGACAGCCATCCAGCGCGCCTTGGTATCGCCGGGGGCAAACTTCATCGCCGTGTAGACATGCGTTCCGAGCGGCTCGTCAGGGTTAGTCAGGCCGACCGGTGCATCGAAGATGCGGCCGTATTCCTGTCTGACGAAGATATGCCCGACGGGTGGCTCTCCCTTGCCGGCGACCTCGTAGACCTTCTTCACGAGATCATCGGTGAAGGCGCCGCTCTCAGACATATTGTTCGCCTTCTGGAAGGCCTTGATGGCTTTTGCCGTCGCCGCACCGAGCGTACCGTCGAAGTCCTGCGGGTCGAGGTAACCGAGCTCGGCCAGGATGCGCTGGACGCCAATGACGCGGTCGCGCTGGGTGCGACGCGTCACGAGGATGCGGAGCGGAGCGGTGGAACGGGGCTCTGCCGCCTGGACAGCCGCAGCCTTGGTTCCGGCGTCGAGCTTCGTCTCTGCCGCCGACGGAACGGCGTCGTCGGCAGCGGCCGCTGCGAGCTGAACTGGTGTAGGCTCGGCTTTGGCCGGTTCGGCCTCGCCCTCGGTAGTGGCGGGCTCGGTCGCAGCGACGGCGGTAGCGGCAGGAGCTTCAGGGGCCTGCGGGGCGGGGGCCTCTGCGACAGGCGCTGGAGTTGCCGCAGCCGCTTCCGCGACCAGCACCGGGGTAACTAGCGCAGCCGGAGCAGCTACAGCGACCGGCGCTGGCGGAGGTGCTGCGACGGGAGTTGCCGCTACCGGTTCCGGGGCAGGTAGTGGAGGTCCGGCTTCGGCCGTTTCAGCAGCCGGTGATGCGGCGGTTGCGGCGCTGGTGGTCACCCCCGGGGTCTCCGCAGCCGATGCAGTAGCCACGGGAGTCGGAGCATCGTCATCGTCGCTGCCAAGAGCGTGATTGCTGGCGCTTGCCGAGGCGCGCTCGCTACGAGCCATGATGGCATGGCTCCCGTCGGCCGCGGTCGGGTCAATAGCGTGAGTGTGGGTATCTTCGACCGCGCCAGCATCGCTGCTCGCGGCCTGCGCCGTCTTCGTCTCGGACGCATCAGCCGTGCTCGCAGCGGCGGGTTGAGCGACGTTGGCATGCTCGACGCTGGGAGTGGCCTTCGGCGCCGTCGTGGCATGAGCGTTGTCGTCAATACCAAGATCGTCCGGGGGGATGTCGGTGGTGACGCTGCCAAGCTCGGCCCTCGCCAAGACAACGGGGCGGGCGAGCGCGGAATTGGCCGGCAAGATCAGGAGATCGTTGCTCGATTGGTGCTCCTTAGGCTGGTCGCTCTTCACCAAGGTCGGCGGGGGCGGAGGCGGCAGCGGTTGGAACAGGTTGGGGTGCTCGATGACGGCCGGGACGGGCCGATCGCGCGATATCACCACGTTATCGCCGACGCTGGTGATGCTGAAGAGCTTGGGCGCGAACGAATAGGGGAGCCGGATGCAGCCATGCGAGGCGGCATAGCCTGGGACGACGCCGGCGTGCAGCGCAGTGCCCGACCAGGTGATGCGGTTCATCCACGGCATCGGCGCGCCGCTATAGATGTTGGAATGGTGCCAGCGCTGCTTCTCGATGATCGAGAAGGCCCCGAGGAAGGTCGGATGGGCAGGCATCCCCGTCGAGACCTGCGAGGTGGTGACGAGGGTGGTGCCCCGGTACACGTCGACCTTTTGCGAGCCGGTCGAGACCACCAGAAACAGCGGCTCGCCGGTGGCGGTGTCAGAAATGCCGGGATCGTCCGGCGACTTCTGTTTTTTCGCCTCTGCCGGCGCAACAGCAATCGCGACGCTCAGAGCGGCGATGCCGAGAGTGGTCAGAAATGTGCTTGTAGCCCATCTGGCGACGTTGGTCGCCCTGCCGCTTGTCATACGCTCGTTACGCAACACACTCGCTCCCCGTGAATGATCGGACCCATAAAGCGAGCCTCCCCCGAGTCCCCCATCGACTCAGCGAATCAAACTAAAAGAGGCGTCCCAATTTGACCAGCAAAGCCTTCAGATTGCCTAACGCGCGAGGCTGGCGAAGGATGCAGGGGATTCGGCCCGCAGCGTCGCAAAAAATCACGGAACTCCGGGGGGTTGGCTGAGCAAATGGGAGTCTTGTCGATGGACCTCGCAGACGGCGCGGGCATAGCTGCACGCGAAAATCTTGGCACTTGTTTCATTCTCGCAACACTCTGAATCGAGCGCGCGGAGGGCCCGCTCGCCGCCTGCTGATTGGGTAATCTCGGGTACGAGGAAGGCGAGAATAGGGTCGGTTCGAGTCCGCTCTTTGTCGGCGTGGGCGTCCGCGAAAGTCCTTGCTTAGACGAGGGCGCCTCAATACATCCCTGCCCAAGTTGCTTTCGGATGTTTTCAGGGAGGCAAACATCATGTTGGCTACGATGGATCGGCGTTTCACCAATATTGCCCGTGCGGTCTGCCTGCTTTTCGTGGGTGCGGCGCTTGCGGGCTGCGGCATCAACACTATCCCCACGCTGCAAGAGCGGGCTAAGGCCTCGTGGAGCGAGGTGCTGAATCAATATCAGCGGCGCGCCGACCTCATTCCTAACCTCGTCGAGACGGTGAAGGGCTATGCGGCGCAGGAGAGCAAGGTGCTGACCGAGGTGACCGAGGCGCGCGCCAAGGCGACGCAAGTCCAGATCCCGCCCGACATCCTCACCAATCCCGACGCCTTCCAGAAATTCCAGGAGGCCCAAGGCACGCTCACCGGCGCGCTGAGCAAGCTGCTGGCCATCACCGAGAACTATCCCGATCTGAAATCGAACCAGAACTTCCTCGCGCTGCAATCGCAGCTGGAGGGCACTGAGAACCGCATCGCCGTTGCCCGTCGCGACTACATTCAGTCGGTGCAAGCCTACAATACGGAGATCAGGACGATCCCTGGCCGCTGGTGGCGCGCGGTGCTCTATCCTGACGCCCAGCCCATGCAGAACTTCACCGTCGCCGAGGAAACGACCAAGGTGCCGGAGGTGAAGTTCTAGTCTTTGCTCTTAGCGAGGGCCTGATGGCCTCGGAGTTGGCCTCGAAGCCGTGGCGCCTCGGCGCGGTTGGGCTTGCCGTCATCGCGGCATTGTGGCTCTCGCCGGCTCAGGCTGCCGAGCCAACCTTCCCCGAGCTGACCGGCCGCGTCGTCGACGACGCGCAGCTTCTTGGCCCCGATGTCGAAGAGGAGCTGACGGACGCGCTCAAGGCGCTCGAAGACAAGAGCTCCGACCAGCTTGTCGTGGTGACGCTGCCTTCGCTGCAAGGCGACACCATCGAGGACTACGGCTATCAGCTCGGGCGCCATTGGGGCATCGGCACCGCCAAGCTCAACAACGGCGTGCTCCTCATCGTCGCGCCGAACGAGCACAAGGTCCGCATCGAGGTGGGCTATGGGCTCGAAGGGACCCTCACCGACGCGCTGTCGAAGGTCATCATCGACAACGCCGTCCTGCCGAAGTTCCGTGCCGGCGATTATGCCGGCGGCATCAAGGACGGCGTGCGCGACATCATCAAGGTGCTGACCGGCGACGCCGCCGAGGTCGAGGATCGCGCCAAGGCGAGGCCCGACGCCGATAAGCCCGAAATCGACTGGCTGATGGTGATCTTCTGGGTGCTGATGCTGTCGTGGATTGCCTATAGCGTGTACCGCAACGCGCGCTACGCCTCAGCCACGGGGCGGGGGAGGGGTGGAACCGGCCCGATCTTCCTGCCGGGGCCCGGTTGGGGCAGCGGCTCTGGCGGCGGAGGCTGGAGCGGAGGCGGAGGCGGCGGCTTCTCCGGCGGCGGCGGCAGCTTCGGCGGCGGCGGCGCATCTGGGGGCTGGTAGCGACGATGCAGCCCTTCACCGACGAGGAGCGCGCCGCGATCGAGGCGGCCATCACCCGCGCCGAGAAGACGACGAGCGGCGAGATCGTCGTCGTGGTGGCGCCCGCCTCCGACGGCTACTGGTCGCTCGCCCTGATGTGGTCGGCGCTGCTTGCCCTCGCCGTACCGCTGCCGCTCATTTTGCTCACCAAATGGCCGGTCGAGTATATCTATTTGCTCCAGCTCGGGGTCTTCGCCGCCTGCGTCGCCCTCGACCAATGGGAGCCACTCCGCCTCGCCGTCACGCCTCGCTCGATCCAGCGCGCCCGTGCGCACGAGAAGGCCGTCGAGCAATTCCTCGCCCAGAACATGCACACCACGCGTGGCCGCACCGGTGTGCTCATCTACGTCTCCTTCGCCGAGCATTACGCCGAGGTGATCGCCGACGACGGCATCTACAAGAAGGTGCGCCCCACTCGTGTGGGAGGAGGTGATCGCCGAGCTGACCAGCCATCTCGCCCGCGGCACGCGCGATCAAGGCTTCATCACCGCGATCGGCATGTGCGGCAAGGTTCTCGCCGAGCATTTCCCGCCTGGCCATGCCGACAAGAACGAGCTGCCGAACCACCTGATCGTGCTCGACCCGTATGGCCGCGTCTGAGAAGCCGGCGCCGCACGCCGCGCGCCGCCCGAGCCCACGGCAAAGCGCGCGCTGCTTGGCTGGGTCCTGTTCGATTGGGCGACCCAGCCGTTCTACACCCTCGTCGTCACCTTCCTGTTCGCGCCCTATTTCGTGAACGTCTTCATGGACGATCCCGCGCGCGGCTCATCGCTGTGGGCCTACGCCACCGGCATCGGCGAGCTCATCGCCGCAGCCATCGCTCCGGTGCTCGGCGCCATCGCCAATTCAGGGCTCCCGCGCAAGCCGTGGATCGCCGCCTTCTCGGTCCTGCTCGTCGCCGGCTGTTGTGGGCTCTTTCTCGCCGCGCCCGGCAGGATCGACCTCCTGCCGCTCGTGCTCGTCTCCTTCGCCGTCGCCACCATCGGCGCCGAGCTCGCCACCGTCTTCACCAACGCCATGATGCCTTCCCTCGTCGGCGACGGCAGGCTCGGCACGTTGTCAGGCCTCGGCTGGGCGACAGGTTATGTCGGCGGCCTCGTCAGCCTCGTTCTGGTGCTCGGGCTCATCGTTGCCGATCCGCATAGCGGCAAGACGCTGCTCGGACTCACACCCCTCGTTCCGCTCGATCCGGCGACCCGCGAAGGCGACCGCCTGGTCGGGCCGTTCTCCGCCGCCTGGTATCTCGTCTTCGTGCTGCCGCTCTTTCTGCTGACGCCCGACCGGCCGAGCAAGCCGCTCGAGAAGAGAGCGGTGACGGCAGGGCTCAGCCAGCTCGTCCGCTCGGTCAAGGACCTGGTCAAGCACCATGGCCAGATCGCGCTCTTCCTTGCCGCGCGCATGCTCTACGCCGACGGGCTCGGCGCCATCTTCGCCTTCGGCGGCATTTATGCCGCGACCGTGTTCGGCTGGGGCAGCCAGCAGCTTGGCCTGTTCGGCATCGTCCTCATCATCGCCGGCACGTTCGGCTGCGTGCTCGGTGGGTTGCTCGACGACACCAGAGGCTCGAAATGGGTGATCGTGGCGACGCTCGGCCTCTTCATCGCCGCCGCGATCGGCGTGCTGTCGGTCGATCGCGATCACGTGCTGTTCGTCGTTCCCGTCGCGCCAAAGGCGGAAGGGAGCGCCACGTTCGCCTCGGCCGGCGAGAAGGTCTATCTCGCCTTCGCCATTCTCATCGGCATCGCCTCGGGCCCGATCCAGTCCTCGAGCCGCACGCTGCTCGCGCGCATGTGCCCGCCCGACAAGGTCACCGAGTTCTTCGGCTTCTTCTCCTTCTCCGGAAAGATCACCGCGTTTGCCGCGCCGCTTACCATCGGCGCCGTCACCGCACGCGACCGGCAGCCAGCGCATCGGCATTGCCTCTAGCCTGTTCTTCCTCGTCGCCGGCCTCCTGCTCTTGCTGCGCGTGAAGAAGCGCTGAGGGTTGGCCGTTTTCCTCCCCCTGAAAGGGGGAGGTCGGCTTGGCTTTTTCGCCAAGCCGGGTGGGGGTCAAACCTTGAGCCTTTCCAGTTCGAGCGCGATCAACGCCTTCACGCCATCGAGGTTGTTCCAAACATCTCTGTTGGAGAATCGGATGACGCGAATGCCCCGCTCGTTGAGAAACCGCGTGCGCCGCGCGTCTTGCATCGTGCGACCGGCGTGATCATCGCCGTCAACCTCGACCGCCAAGTGCGCGCTCGGGCAGTAGAAGTCGAGAACATAAGGTCCGACAGGGTGCTGGCGCCGAAAGGAAGCGCCAAGCTGGGCGCCACGAAGCGCGTGCCAAAGCTTCTGCTCGATCGGCGATGCGAGCCTTCGCAGGGTTTTTGCGCGCGCCGTCATCGTGGCCGTCCGACTGAACCGAGAAGGCCTTTCAGACATGGCCGCGACCCCCACCCGGCGCGCGAAAGCGCGCCGACCTCCCCCTTTTAGGGGGAGGATAACACTTCGTCTCGGGAAGTGCCTTGCGCCAGGCGCGATAGGCGCGAAGCTCCTCCGCCGTCTCGATGCCGCGCTCGATCGCAGCGAAATCGGGCCGCGCCTTTATTTCCTCCTCGATCGCAGCGAGCCAAGTCTCGGCGAGAGATGAGCAGCGCCGCACGTCGCCGCGGCAGGCTTTGGCGCGCTGGCAACCACGATCCTCGCAGAGATGAAACAGCGCGATCCTGTCGGCGGCGAAGCGCAACGCTCTCTCCATGTCGGCGCGGCTCTCACGTTCGCTCTGTCTCAACGCGGCGTTCCTTTCTCTCAAGGCATGCGGGAATTTCTCGCCGAGAATTTCCCGGCGAGGCGAGGGGGGAATGGCGCGCCGAAAAGCGCAAGTCTTATAGCTCGTGCCTTGCGGCACGCTGGCGCCTCTCGGCGCGCCATAACGGTGTTGGACGGCGGCGGGCCGCGCTTCGGTTTGATAATCGCGCTCAAGCAGCGAAGCGATAGCGCATCAAAAAAATGCGCTTAAGCAGCGAAGCGGTAGCGCAAAAATCAAGCCTGTAAGCCAGCTCCTGGCGGGGCCTCGTAGTGGACCCGGGCGGAGCCCCGGCGCCGCCCGAGCGCCTGGCAGCGAACCAGACCCGCGGGCACCGCGCCTCGTCCCGCCTCACGACGCCTCATGATCGCGCCCCTCAGTGGACGAGGTAATTGCCAGTTTAAGCGCGGCTTGAAGACCGGGGATAATGTTTGTTCGCTTAGTGCCATAAGCGGAAGTGGAGCCCTCAGTGACCGGCAAATCCAAAAAAGGTTTGTATCAACTGCTCGTTCAGCCCAACCGCAGCGATCGCCCAAAAGACGGATGCAAATATCGCCCCCAGTAGGAACCAAGCCAACTTTCCGTTCACGCTCGAAAGCCTTAAGAGACACCCACAACTCACTCCTGATAGCCGGGGGGCGTCTTGTGCCAGCGATAACCAGCCTTCCCCTTGGCGTAACCGTACTCGAATAAGGAACGCATGTACCCTTGATCGAAGGGCCCCTTGTACGGAACGGTAAAGTCACTGTCGATATAGGCAAGGTTGAAGCCGACCCCATCGCGTTTGGTAGTGACAAACATGCGATAGGTGTCATTGACCCCGCTCGTCGCTGTCATGGTTGAGATAGCTTGCGTGGCGATCGACAGCGTTTGGCGCTTCACGTTCTCTTCTGGCCTGAAGAGGCGACCATTGCGGACAATGTAGGCAACGCGTTTCCGCTGAATCCCATAACGCGCAGAATTTGCTTTTAGGTTTAGGGTCGGCGGATAAAGAAAGGCCTGAGCGACCGCTCCGCCATCGACATGCATCTCTTGATAGCGTTGACCATCGATGCTTACGTCCAGCATCACAGGTGGAAACAGTCCGGGAATTGCGGCTGACGCACGCAAGATGTCGATGATTAGGTCTCGTTTTCCCGGGTAATTGCTGGCGGCGATTGCGCCGATATTCCAGATGACCGAACGACCCTGATCGAGGTTGGTCGTCATGATGAGTAGCAAACGTCCCTTTGCGTACTCCCCTGCGATACTTTCAATCATAGTATCGTCGACGAAGCTCGCGATAACGTTCCTCAACGGGGTGGTATCGGTCATCGCGTCGTTCGCTACGGCAGCAATGAGACTTCGCTTACTGAAAATGTCCCCAGCACTCGTATCGGTGTAGACCTGTTTCAGCTTTGCGTCGTACTCCGAGCCCAGAAAAGCGAATGGTGCGGAAAGCGCTCCCGTACTAACGCCGGTGACGAGACCGAACGCCGGACGATCGCCGCGAGCGCTCCAGCCATTCAGGAGTCCCGCGCCGAAAGCCCCATCGTCACCGCCGCCGGATATTGCGAGAAAGTAGGCGGTCGTCAGCTTGCCATGGTGGGCGGCCAGCGCTCGCTTGTAGGCCTGGAGGCCAAGAGCCGCCATGCGCTGCCCGTCTGTGTCGGGGTAGAACCGGGCGTCCGGTATATCAACGTTGACCTTGGACGCCATCGCAAGCGGAACAGGGGGCAAGCGATCTGTGCTCGCGCACCCAACGACAAAAGAATTGAGTACGAGCACAACGATCAAGGCGAGAGAGATATGACCAATCTCGCCGCTACGTCCCCGCCTCGACACCCGACGAGCCCCTCTCATCATCAGGCAGGCCATCGGCTGGCCGCCCAAGGAACCAAACCATGGATTTTGCTGCAAATTAAGGCACAAAACTTCTTGGGGGATCGTTGTCGGTCTATGCCACGACACCTCATCGGGCACCATTCTCTCATCGCGCTGGCGCTGGCTGCTTGGCGTTGTTGTTGATGTCCGCTTTGGGTCAGAAGCGGACCTTGCCCCACAAACTCACGGGCGTGCCGGCTTTGTAGAATGCGATCGCGCGTTCTGTCTAAAGTGATCGACCGACGAGCGGCATTTCCAATTACTCGGAGACCGAGTGGATGCCGTCAGCGCGATCTGCGACATCGTCAAGCCGAAAGCCGAATAGCGGGAGGATCGCCTACCGCGCTGAAGCCCGCGCCGTCACGAAATGCCAATTCGGTAGAGCGGCGAGCGCGACCCCATTAAGCCGCGCAAGAACTGACCGCGCCGCAAGAAATAGCCAGTAGACGATGAGTGCCAGAATAAGCGCGAGGCCGAGGCGAGGCACGAAGATGGCGAGCCAATCGACCGCAGTCTTGTTCAGGTGAGGCGTCCACGCTTCGCTTGCGTCCGAGATTCCGGCGAGGATCGGGATCGCCGCATAGAAGAGCCCAAGCTTGTTCATTCGGTGCACGTACGACGTGATCATAACCCTTTCCGATTCACGGCATGGCGAAGAGCCCTAACAGATTGCTGGACTACACGATCCAGCCGAGCTCGCGAGCCTTGTCGTTGGCGACGCTCCATGCGAGCGCCTTGAACTCATCGCGCGTGATGATCGCCTCGGGGTCGTCGGCCCGCAATTCGGTGCAGACGAGCCAGGGCGCGTCGCCCTTGCGATAGGTCATCTTCAGGCAGGTTCCGCGAACCTGGATGGAGATCTCGGGTCCATGCACGTCGAACTCGGAGCTCTTGCGCCATCCCTCAACCCTCCCCGCTTGAAGTGAAATCATAGTCTTCGTGGAGCGCCTTGCCGACGCTCTCAGGGGTTATCCACAGAGTCGGTGGATTGTTTGGCTGCGGCATTTAGATGGCGCTGCGACCGTCTTCGTGTGGGTATGGGAGACCGACGGGACCAAGACGCGAACCTGCGGTTCGTGCCTCGTCGCCGAGACACGCGAGCGCCGAGACAACGTTCAGGGCTGAGAAATCTCGACGGTCGCAGCATCTCTCATCCTGAGCCCCGATTGAGGGCTTGGAGAACGGGGGAGGATTTGAACCTCCGTGTCCGGCTATGCACAGTCGGCGCCTTTCCGCTCGGCCACCCGTTCACGCCAGAAGAATCCTGGGGTCCCAAGCCAGGTTACGACCCAAGCTCAGCGCGCGTCCGTTGCGCGATCTGCTCTCCTGCCGTTGGGCGAGAGGCGTTCAGCGAGTGAAATAAGCGAGCTATCTTCAGGGCCGCTCGTTACATCCTGAGGTCTCTGAAGCGCGGCCTGGAAGAATTGGTCGATCTGATTGAGTTCCGTCACCACGCCAGTCGCCAGCCCTAAATAGTGATCGCGGATCACGGTCAGGTGGTGGCGCAGATCCTCGTTCGCGGCACGGAGACCGGCCAATTCGTCCTCCTGGGCGCGCGCTCGACCGCGCAGGCTATCTCGCTCGGTGATGAGGTGTTGGATTGCCGTGGCTCCGGCCATAGCCATGCTTTCGACTGTCTGGTCGGAGTCACCTGTCGGTGAAGGGCTGCTCGGTCTTGTCGCTCCCTTTAGTCCCTCGATCATGCACCATCCTCCTTTTTGGCAAAGGCGTAACGGCTCGAAGCGAATGAGAGTGATCGAGTTTCGTGCCGCGTGTGGCTATAAGGAGGCGAACGGTCCAAATCGGTCTCGGTCAACCATCTCGATCAATTTTTACGTTAATGGCGACTAAATGCGAGGCATACGGATCGGGAGCCGAGGCGTGCGCAATCGTCGAGTGCCCTCGCTCTCCACATCCAAGCAGACGCCGAGATAGAGGCTGCTCGCTATGCGCGCCTAACGGGGATCAGGGCGCGTTCTTCTTGCGATATTCGATGGCTTGCAGCTCGACGGCCACCGCCTCCATGACATCGACCACCGGTTCCACCTTGAATTGGAACACGGCAAAGACGCTCGTGAAATAATGGATGTCGGCCGGCTGGTCTGTCTCGACGATCATGTAGCCGCCATAGTCGCCGACCCTGATCACGAACTGATGCACCGTAAGGCTCGCGGGCATCTTCCAATCTTTGTTGAATATTTGGAGCACCCGCTCCTGCGCGGCTTCGTAGTCGCGAAAGGAGGCTGCCGGACGCTCGCGCCAGCTGATGACGTATTTCATGCTCGGGCTCCTTCGCGGCGCTTCTGCCGATCTTCAGCCGCGCGGCCGCGCAGCCCGAGCGATACTCGCACAGCGATCGCCACATAGCGACCGCCGAACGGTCCGCAATCGGGAGTTACGTGGATAGAAGCGATGCGCGCGGGCCTACGTGTCAGGCAACTATCGCCGCTCAAGCGCAAGCACGCGTCTCAGCTTCTTTGAGTGCCAGCGTGACGGCGGTGCTCAGGCCGCCGGGGCCCCAAGGTCGCGAGCGGCCAGCCACGGCCTGCATCCAATGACCCGACAGCAGAGCCACCTTGACGGGAATATCCTTTAGCCCGAGAGCGAGCGAAATGGCGAGGCGGTGCTTGCCCCTCCGCCAGTGAATCAATTCGCCCTGCTCATCGATCGCCACAAGGATATTCTCATCATGTCCGAAGCGAAGGGCTTGCGCGCGCCTCCCGTCTTTCGACATGTCGAAAATGCCATGGTCGGCGATGCTTTCCGCGAGCCTCATGCACCGGTCGTAATAGCGTTTGAATCCCGCCTCGGACTGAATTGAACCCCACTGCCTTGGATCTTCGGCTGTCTTCAAAGGCCGCATGAGTTTCCTGAGCTTGCCCGAAGTGAGCTTGCTGTAAAGAGCGGTCCTTTCATAAGGAAGGCCCAGCCGCACGATCTCGTCGACAAAAACAAAGGTGTCGAATTCCACCAACGGGATGCGATCGAGATGGTCGCGGTTGAAGCTGACGACGTTGTGCCTACGACGTCCAGTCATTCTGAACTTAAAGCTGCGCGGCGAGATCCTCAGGACCCGATCGAAGGCCGGCATCGTTTTGATCTGTTGCCTCTCCCTCCAGCTCAATTGGCAGATGTCGCACCCAAGCCAAGCATTAAGCGTCAATTTGATATGGAGAGGCCAGGTCAGGCCATAGCGCGCCGATTGCTTGGCGGCGTCGAGATACGACCCCAGAGTTCTCGGGAGCGGCTCAAATCCTTCAATTTGTGGGGAGTCGATGTCGGTCATCGGTTTCTCGACCGGAAGCTTGAGTGTCGAGAAAATGTACCGGGCTATACAAAAATGTCATAGATCCGTCACCGGACGGTCACAAGCCTTACGGCTTGCTTACATGCCGGACCGGAGCTTCTAACTATCGGAGCCTTGGGGGCAAATCAGTCGGCTGTTGCCGATGCGACACTCTTAAGAATTTTTCGCGTCGGAAGCTCAATCGACCTGTTTGGACAGGATGTAAAAGTTGCGTCCGCGTCGGAGGTCGCCGTCGGGCACGATGGCGCGGACATGCAGCCCCGCCGCGGAAAATGCTTGGTCAAGCTCTTGCTGAGAAAACGATCGGAAGGGGCGGGTAGGGGTTTTGCCGGCGCCTGAGCTGCCGTTCTTATCCGAGACTGCTCCGAGGACGTGACGAGCGATCGGCAGTCGGCGGAGTAAACTGGCCGCTCTGCTCTTGAGGGGCAGTTCGCGTGTGACCTTGATCTGGACGAAGGCCTCCTTCCGCGTGACTCTTTTGATCTCCCTGAGCACCTCGGTGAGGGTTTCCACGGTCGGCAGCCACTTGATGAACTTGATGATGATCGCATAGTCGAAGGCATCGTCCTCGAAGGGGAGCGCTCGAGCGTCGGCGACCGTCAATTCTACGTCGGCTCCGGCCCGGACCTTGGTCCTCGCCACCTCCAGCATGTCCGCGGAGATATCGACGCCCGTATAGCGAAGCCCGCGGCCGAGGCAGAACTGGATAAAGCGTCCGGTACCTGCCGGAATGTCCAATACCGGGCTACCCGGCGCAATCTTGCTGAGATAATTCTCGACGATCGCCTGGTCTCGCCGAGTCACATCTTTCTCGGCTCTCTTCTCGTCATATCTCGCGGCCACGTCGCCGCGGTATTTGTTCATGGCTCGGAAATCGCGCATCAAGAGCCCCCGATAAACAACGCGCGGGACGACCCGCGAGAGCGCCTATCGCAACAGTTTGCGCTCAATCCAATGGGCAGGGAAGCATCGCGCGGAACGGTTACCATGGAATAGGCGTCGTGTCTTCAATACGTTACCTCGTACCAAGCCCGAGCGCCGATGGGAGCCCCGCAGCTGGCGGAATGCCAAGCGCACGTGGTCTTTTTCGGCTAACGTGTGTGCAGTTTCCGGATGCCGCCGTGGCGGAAGAATACGGTGGAAGTATCCAGGAGCTTATGCGCGCAACGTCACCGACGCATGATCATACGAGGCTCATATGAAACGAGCGGGTTGGAAATTTGCGTTCATGCTTGCGGGAAGTCTGGCGCTGTCGGCCGCGTTAAGCGGCAGTGCTGCGGCGGGGGATACACCGGTGCAGGGCGGTCCAGGCGGCGGTGCCTTCAGGCTTCAGTGTCCCAACAACTTTTTTATGCTCGGAGTTGCGATGCACACCGGCGCCTGGGTCGATGCGATCAGGGCGAACTGTATGGCGTTCAATGCAGCGGCGCAAAATTGGGTGCGTCCCCCCCAGTTCACTGGCTTTACCGGCGGTAATGGTGGCAACCCGCAGCCGCAGCAGAACGGTTGCCCGGAAGGCACCTATATGAGCGGCATCAAAATTGGCTTCACCCGCAGTGATAACCGGCCCCAATATCTCAAATACGTCCAAATGAACTGCCCGCCCCTGTCAGGCTATGGTGGCGCGGCCCCGGTCTGCCTGCAGACGGGAAACGGATGTTGGGACGCGGCTGGCCTGTCATTCTCGATCGATTGCCCGTCTGGCCAGGCGGCTATCGGCCTGGTCGGTCGCTCCGGAGTTTATATCGATGCGCTTGGCCTCATCTGTGGGCCGCGGCCTGCAGCCGCCGCTGGACCTGTAGCAACGGCGCCACCTGCGACCGTTCCCGGGGCCGTACCGGCGGAGTGGAGCGACATGCTCGCTGCTCATAATGAACGAAGGAACTTGCACTGCGCGCCCGCGCTCACATGGTCTTCTCAACTAGCGGCGGACGCACAGCGATGGGCCGACAAGTGCACGAATTCGCATGAGCAAGGAACATCTGAGGGCGAGAACCTCGCATTCTTTTACCCGGCAGGTCAGCGCGACCGAGTCGCCTTCGAGAACTCCTGGTATTGCGAGGTAAACCACTATGATTTTGACCATCCGCAGGTGGTCGGCGGTTTCAAGAATGGCTGCGATCCGCCGGTGAATGGCCACTTTACTCAGGTTGTCTGGAAGGCAAGCCGGCAACTGGGCTGCGGGAGGAAAACCTGCACCATAAACGGCCAACAAGGCACCTACTGGGTCTGCCGGTATTCGCCGCCCGGGAACTTCAATGCCAACGACCCGAATGTCTTGGGGCAAAATGTATTGAGGCCCAGACCTAACTGCCAGTAGCTACCGGGGCCGAATCCGCGGGAGACTGGACCGGAAGATGCTGTTGCCGCTGCCTAGGCAAACGCGCTTGCGTAAGGCCGGACGAGCGCGGCGCAAACGCTCGGTTTCATGGGCGGGAGCACAACAAAGAGACCCAGGGTATTGAGCCCTGGGTCTCGTCGAGACACGCTGGCCTTTGACGGTCGGCTTAGCCGACCTTTCTGGCGACCGCGCGCTCCACGGGCGCGTAAGCGTTGCGCGTCAACGCCATATACATCTCTCCAAGCTTAGAAAGCTCGGCCATGTAATTGTCGTAGGCTCTCTTGGCGTACTGAGACTGAATTTGAACCGCCTGGTCGATCGACTTCACGCCGAGGAGTTGCTCCCAAGCGTGGATGCTATCGTCCAGAGCCTTCTTCGAGTAGTCGGTCATTTCGGCAACGAGGGCCTGCAAGCCCTTGTTGGCCTCGCCGAACGAGCGAAGGGTGGCGTCAAAGCCGTCCTTGCTCGCCTTTTGATACTCATCGCCGATGTTGTTGAGTTCCATTGGGGCCTCCGTCTGTCAACTTGATGCACATGACACCGGTTTGTCGCCCCCGAGACATCATACCCCGCACAACGTGCGAAGGCACGCGCGAAATCACCAGCCGCTACACGCGATCTCGAGGACTAGCTCAAAAGCCCCCGTCTCGTCCTGTTCGGAAAGGCCAGCCTCCGCTCATCTCGATACGCCTTTGCAATCGCGATTATGGCTATGGCCACGTTGGCGGCAACCACGGCACACAGTGCCCAAAACAGCATGTGGAAGGTCATGACGTTCCCTCTTTACGCAGAACTAACGAGGGCTCCTCCATGTCTGGAGGAGCTAATGTGATAATGAGGAGCAGCCCTTCTTGGTTCCCGCCGCCGCCAATGCTAGCCTGAGCGCTTCCTCGCGCAGATGGAGCAAATCATGAAGGTAGCTGACATCCTGCGAATCAAGGGTTCCCAGGTGAAGACGGTGCCGCCGGACGAAACGGCGCTTCTCCTCTCGGGGCACCTGCGGGCCGCGCAAATTGGTGCCTTGGTCGTGAGCACCGACGGTAATTCCATCGACGGCATCGTATCGGAGCGCGACCTCGCCTACGGCCTGGCGACGCATGGCGCGAGGTTACCGACGATTCGCATCTCAGACCTGATGACGAAAGCGGTCGTCGTCTGCTCGCCCGAGGACAGCATCACCGATGTGATGAAGCTGATGACTCAGCGGCGCATTCGCCATGTACCTGTCAAGGACGGCGACCGGCTCGTCGGGATCGTCAGCATCGGCGACGTTCTCAAGCACCGGCTTAGAGAGCTGCAAGTTGAAGCAAACGTCCTTCGGGATTATGCCGCGGCTGCCCGCCACTAAAGCCCAGGCTGACCGGGAGTTGTGCTTCGAGCGACCTGACCGACAGTTCTGCTCGACCGCGTCGTCTCGCGTTTGCTTGATCCGGGTATTCAGGTAAACCTCATCCCCTGTGCACCGCCATTCGCTTGGCCCGCGGGGGACTAAGATGAGCCCTGTCACCACCTATTTGTGTTTGGCTGGGGCGATCCTCACCGAAGCGATCGCCACGATCGCCCTGGCGGCCTCGCAAAGTCTTACCAAGCTGGTCCCCAGCATCATATCGGTCGTCTGTTTCGTCGCCGCGTTCTGGCTTCTCTCCTTCCCGCTGCGCACCATGCCGACCGGGATCGTGTATGCCGTCTGGTCGGGATTGGGGATCGTCCTGATCACGGCTCTTGCCTGGGTGTGGGCCAAGCAGGCACTGGACGTTCCGGCGCTTATCGGCATGGCCCTCATCACGGCAGGGGTGATCGTCATCAACGTATTTTCCAAGTCAGAAGGCTCGACTACGGCCGGCGAGGCTTCTCCCCCGGAGCAGACCTGCACGGCGGCAAAATCGCCGTCCACGAAGTGCGAGTAATTCTCCAAGAGGTGTGA
>CAVULQ010000018.1:0-23686 GCA_963742355.1 uncultured Alphaproteobacteria bacterium
TGCTGGTCATCGGCTCAGACTGTGCTTTCAGGTGGCATGGAGGGTGAACCTTCAACCGCTTCCTGATGAATTTGCTTTCGCTTCCCGGCATCAGAATATAAGTTAAGGCCACTGGGCAAGCCGTCGATGCCAGTCGACGGGCGATTTGTTTTCTGACCGTCTCCAGGCTGCCCAGTGAAATTGGCGATTAGTCTGTTCTTGTTGCAAGCAGATCCTGCCAAAGCGGTCGACGCTTTGGCCCAGGGCGTTGATGCCGTCATTTTCGATTTCGAGCAGCGCGGAAAGCGCGAACGCCAACGGACCTTCGATACATCGATATCCGTCGCTTCGATAGACGCTCTGCCTGCGTTCGTCGCGGACAGCCGCATCTCGCCGATTTGTCGGCTCGATCCGTGGGGCGAGACAAGCCCCCGGCAAATCGATGTGGCGATCGAGGCCGGCGTTTCAGCCCTGATACTTCCCATGGCGAAGACTCTCGAGGAAGTCGACGCGTTTACCGCCGCAATCGGCGGACGCACAAAAGCTGGCTTGATGGTTGAGACACCGGAGATGCTGCTGTTGCATCCCCACCTGGCGCATCGCGAATTAAACCTCGTCTATGTTGGATTGCACGATCTTGCGATTGCGCGAAACGATCGGAACCTGTTTGCCCCGCTAATCGACGGCACGGTGGAGTGGGTTAGAGAGGCGCTGCCGAACGTAAGTCTTGGCGTGGCAGGAGCTACCGATCCGAGGTTCGGCGCTCCTATACCGTTCCCATTGTTGGCGGCCGAGATGTCACGATTGGGTATCGACTTTACGTTTCTTCGGCGCTCATTCATCACCGACGTGCCGGCCTCCGGTATCCGAACTGCCGTAGAAAGCATTCGCGCCCTTTGGCGTGCGCTCGCGCAACGAAGCGCTCACGCCGTCTTGATGGATCGATTGCGCTTCTCCGAGGCGGTGGCCGCGGCAATCGAAGAGTAGGTTTCGGCGTTGCTGGCCTCCGCCTCCGGTGGCAGCCCCTATTCAAACGAGGCAAGCGGCCGACGCAGGCTCTCAGCGTCTCGCCGCCATCTCACCAGCCAACCGCCGGAAGCCGTCGGCGAGCGCGGCGAGACCGGTTTCGAGCGGCAGGTCGTGCGCGCATTCGACGCTGTAATGGACATGCGAGCCGCTGCGAGCGGCGTTGAGCCGGTCGCATTCTGCCTGCGCCCGCTCTTCAGTTTCGAAGCACAGGATCCGGCCGTTCCGATTGACCGGATGGGAGCCCTGGCCAAAGATGCTCTTGGCGCTCCGGTGACACCAGACCGTGTAGAACTTCGTCTTGCCGTGCATTTTGACACCCCCCGAATGTGACAAGGGGGTAAACGCGGCGTCGTTGGGCTTGGTTCCCCCTCGCGGCGGCGTTCAGAGCGTGACGCCGAGCTTGCCGAGCCCCCACACCATGCCCGCGTAAAGCAGCACGGTCATGAGACAAGAGAGACCGAGCGAGGCCCAGAAGCCCGCCCCGCTCCGCAACAAGACCGGTAGGACGAGGAAGAGCGGCAGCGACGGCAGCACGAACCAAAACGTAGACTGGGCAAGAGCGGAGATCCGCTCCGTGTCAGATGTGTCGCGCCACAGCCAGATGAAGGCCAGGATCGACATGAGCGGTAGCGAAAGAATAATGGCGCCGATGGCGGGACTGCGCTTTGCGGCCTCCGACGCGGCGGCGATGATAACCCCCGAGATCAGGGCCTTGATGACGGCATAAAGCATGATGGCGCTCCTCGACCCACGAATGGCGGCTCACTCTCGCTGACGCCGCGGACCTAGCGCCCCCATCGTCAGGTTATTTGTTGTAAAGGGCCCATGCCGCGTAGCACAGCGTCACGCCGAGAAGCGGTCTGAGCAGCCATTCTGGGACAACTCCAGAAAGCCGCGAACCGACCAGGATGCCCGGAATCGAGCCGCACAGAAGCGAAACGAGAATGCTCGGATCGACATTGCCGAGGCCAAGATGGCCGAGACCGCCGAGCAGCGTGAGCGGCACGGCATGGGCAATGTCGGAGCCGACCAGCCGCTTAGCCGGCAGCATGGGATAGAGCGCGGCAAGCACGGTGACGCCGATCGCTCCCGCCCCGACCGACGTCAGCGTGACTAGGAGCCCGAGGATCGCACCGAACAGCATTGTCGGCAGCGGCCGCACCGGCACATCGCCGGTGTCCTCGCGTGGCGAGGCGCGCGTCACCCAAGGATAGAGCACGATCGCCAATCCGCTAAAGGGCAGCGCCACCACTAGGCCCATCCTGATCCAATGGGCGAGCTTCACGGTGTCGATCGGCAGAAAGGATATTGCCGCAAGGAGCGCGGCGGCCGCCGGTAGACTGCCGGCAGCAAGCTTGAGCACGATCGCCCATTCGACATGCCGCGAGACGTGATGGCGCCAGCTTCCCACGGTCTTGGTGATCGAAGCGTAGAGGAGGTCGGTGCCGACGGCGACCTCCGGGCTCACGCCGAAGCTCGAGATGAGGAGCGGCGTCATCAGCGCGCCGCCGCCGACCCCGGTCAGACCCACGAGGCAGCCTACGCCAAAGCCAGCCGCGACAAGCGGCAGCGAAGGGGCTGCCCAGCCGAGATCCACCATAACAGACAGTTCCCCTTACCCCTTGGACGCACACATAACTCGCGCCCTCGCCCGGGCGTCTTCATTATAGCCGCATTATAGCGCGTCAAATCTCGATCAGAACCGGAACGCCGATCGAACGTAGCAGAGTTGCGACCTCTTGCGCGCGCCGATTGAATTCGGCGAGGTCGGCAGGCAAATCGCCGAGATCCGAGCAGAGCCCTTTTGCAAGAAGCTCGCGGTTGAGCACGAGCACGTTGTCGCCCAACTCAGGCGCGCCTGATTGCGCCCAGGTGATGACGCCGCCCGCAACTGTCGCACCGTCGATGGCGCTCACCAAGATGACATTCCCGGTCAGCGGAAGCTCGCGGAACAGGTCGAGCGCGGTTGCGCGTCCAAGCAGGATGCGGCAATCGGCGATGTCGTTCACGCCGCAGGCATGAGCGGGCGAAGAGCCGAGCGTCTCGAAGTCGACGAGCGCCGAGATGCTCATGCTCGTCACCGGCGCAAGATCGGTCGCGGTGCGAAGCAGGTAGCCGCTCTCAGGATCGAACGGGGTCTCCGACAGCCAAACCAGACGCGCCTCGATCACATCAGCGTTGACCGGGCGGCGCGCGAGTTCTGACAGCACCGCGCCGCGCGAGATATCGAGATCGGTGTCGAGCACGAGGGTGACCGCATCGCCTTTGCCGGCAAAGGGAAGATCGCCGTCCATTGTCGCGATGCGCTTCAGCGTGGCCCCGAGCCCGCTCCGCGCATCGACGATGCGCTCGCCGGCCCTAACCCTGCCTGAGGTGATGGTGCCGGCATAACCGCGGAAGTCGCCAGAGGCACGCAGCACGAGCTGCACCGGCATGCGAAACGGCGCGTCCGTGGGCTCGGTCTTGGGATCGACGGCCTCCAAATAGTCGAGCAGCGTCGGGCCCGCATACCAGGCCATGCGAGACGAGCGATAGACGACATTGTCGCCGGAGAGCGCGGCAACGGGAATGGTGGCGATTTCGGTAAAGCCGAAGCTTCCGGCCATCGCGCGGAACTCGGTCTCGATCTCGCGGTAGCGGGCTTCGGCGAAATCGACCAGGTCCATCTTGTTGACGGCGAGGATCACCTTCTTGATGCCGACGAGGTCGCAGATGGCGGCATGGCGGCGCGTTTGGCGCTTGGGCCCGTGGCGGGCATCGACGAGCAGGATGGCGATGTCGGCATGCGAGGCGCCGGTCGCCATGTTGCGCGTATATTGCTCGTGCCCAGGCGAATCGATGATGACGAAACGCCGGTCTCCGGTCTCGAAATAGCGCCAGGCGATGTCGATGGTGATGCCCTGCTCACGCTCGGCCTGGAGCCCGTCGAGCAGGAGGCTGAAATCGATCTTCTCGCCGTTGACGGCGCGATTGTGCGAGGCGAGCGCGATCGCGGCGCGCTGGTCCTCGGTGACGCCGGCGGCATCCCACAACAGCCGCCCGATCAGCGTCGACTTACCGTCGTCGACCGAGCCGCAGGTGAGCAGCCTGACCATGCCGGCGGCATGCGGCGCCGTCACGGCAACTACCGCTGGGCCAATCTCCTCTCTCAACGCAGCCAGATTCATCAGAAATAGCCCTCGCGTTTCTTCATCTCCATGGCGCCGGCCTGATCGTGATCGATCAACCGCCCCGCTCGTTCGGAGACTTTCGCCGCAAGCGTCTCCTCAACCACTTGATCGAGCTTGGTAGCCTCTGAGTCTATGGCAGCAGTGAGCGGCCAGCAGCCGAGCGTGCGGAAGCGGACTTTGCGCATCTCCGGCCTCTCGCCGGGCTCGAGCCGCATCCTCTCGTCGTCGACGACGATGAGCTGGCCGTTCCGGCTCACCACCGGGCGGTCGGCGGCAAAATAAAGCGGCACCACGTCGAGTTTTTCGAACGCGATGTAGCGCCACACATCGCCTTCCGTCCAATTCGACAGCGGGAAGACGCGCACGGACTCGCCCTTGCCGAGCCGGCCATTGAGCAATTGCCACATCTCGGGGCGCTGGCGGCGCGGCTCCCAGCGATGGCCCGTGCTCCTGAAGGAGAACACGCGCTCCTTGGCCCGCGATGCCTCCTCATCGCGGCGCGCACCGCCGAAGGCCGCATCGAAGCCGCCGGCATCGAGCGCCTGGCGAAGGGCCACCGTCTTCATCACGTCGGTATAGATCGACGGCGGATGGTCGAACGGATTGATGTTGCGCGCGAGCCCGTCGTGATTGGTGTGCACGATGAGGTCGAGACCGAGATCGCGCACGGTCTTGTCGCGGAAGGCGATCATGTCGCGGAACTTCCAAGTCGTATCGACGTGCAGAAGCGGAAATGGCGGCTTGGCCGGCCAGAAGGCTTTGCGCGCAAGGTGCAACAGCACGGTGGAGTCCTTGCCGATCGAATAGAGCAGGACGGGCGCGCGGAATTGCGCCGCGGCCTCACGGAAGATGTGAATGCTCTCGGCCTCGAGCAGCTTGAGATGCGACACGAGCGCGGTCATGCGGCCTTCCCCTTGCGGTTCGGGTTCATGTGGATGCCGCACTCCTTCTTTTCCTCATGCTCCCACCACCAGCGCCCGGCGCGCGGGTCCTCGCCCGGCTGCACCGCGCGGGTGCAGGGCGCGCAGCCGATCGAGACGAAGCCGCGGGCATGCAGCGGATTGACCGGGATATTGTTGGCGGAGATGTAGGCGGTGAGCTCGTGCGAGGTCCAATCGGCGACGGGGTTGACCTTGATCAGGCCATGGGCCTCGTCCCAGGCAGCGAGCGGAACGTCGGCGCGGGTCGCCGAATGCTCGCGGCGGATGCCGGCGATCCAGCCTTGCGCACCTTGTAGTTCGCGATTGAGGGGTCGCACCTTCCTGATCTCGCAGCACGCCTTGCGGTTCTCGACGGCGTGGCGGAAGCCGAACACGCCGTCGCGCGAGACGAGCTGCTCGACCTCGCTCGCGTCCGGCGCGACGAGACGGATGCGGATGCCGTAGCGTAGCTCCGACAGCTCGACCGTCTCGAGCACCTCGGGGAAGAGGCGGCCCGTATCGAGGGTGAACACGTCGATCCTGTCGACACCCGACTCGGCGATGGCATGCAAAATCGCCTGGTCCTCCAAACCAAGACTGGTCGAGAAGGCAACGCGTCCTTCGATACGGCGGTGAATCTCCCTGATGCGATCCGTCAGGCTCTTGATGCGCGTGAGCCTCTGGTCGAGCTCGCCCGCTTCTTTCCGTGTCGCGTCGCGGCGAAGCGGCAAGAGGTTGCGGTAGCCCTTCTGATAATTGCGGCTGTAGCGGGACAGCGCTGCCTTCCACGTCGCCGCTTGCTCGGGATCGGCGATCTCGACGGTGTCGAAGCCGGAGCGCAGCAGGAACTGAGCGAGGTCGGGGATGAGATGACCAACCGCCCTGATCTCGCCGGTGAAGCCGTGCCGCTCGCGCAGCAAGACGCCTAAGCTGATGCCGCGCCCA
Organism: uncultured Alphaproteobacteria bacterium; assembly: GCA_963742355.1. GTDB lineage: Bacteria > Pseudomonadota > Alphaproteobacteria > Rhizobiales > Methyloligellaceae > Methyloceanibacter. The sequence goes on from CAVULQ010000018.1 coordinate 6,044, forward strand.
TCGCCGAAGACCGGGAAGCGGACAGCGACAGGGCCGGCATTTCCCGCCGCAGCAGCAGCGAGCTGAGCCGCGTCGGCCGTCGGCTCAAGCAGCGTCGCCGCCTCGCCAGCGTCTGACAGCAATTCGCCGGTGGCGAGATCAAGCAGCGCCATAGAGAGCCTCCTTGAAGGGCTTTGCTCCGACGCGCCGCCACGTATCGACGAAGGTCTCTCCGTCGATGCGCTCGGCAAGGTAGGTGCTGACAATGGTGTCGATCGCCTCGGGCACTGCCTCGGCGCGGAAGCCCGGGCCGATGATGGTGCCAATGGCGGCGTCGTCCTTGGGGTTGCCGCCGAGCGAGATCTGGTAGAGCTCGGTGCCTTTCTTGTCGACGCCGAGAATGCCGATATTGCCGGAGTGGTGATGGCCGCAGGCGTTGATGCAGCCCGACATGTTGAGACGGAGCGGGCCGATCTCTTCCTGGCGCTTCGGATCCTCGAAGCGTTTGGCGATCTCCTTGGCAATCGGGATCGAACGGGCATTGGCGAGATTGCAATAGTCGAGGCCCGGGCAGCAGATCATGTCGCCGAGCAGGTCGTAATTGCCGGTGGCGAGGCCCGCTGCCTTGAGCTCGTCGTAAAGCGCGGGAACGTCCGAGAGCGCTACATGCGGCAGCATGAGGTTCTGCGTGTAGTTGACTCTGATCTCGCTGTGGCCGAAGCGCTTGGCGAGATCGGCCACAAGCTCCATGGTGTCCGAACTTGCATCGCCCGGCGTGCGTCCCGGCTCCTTCAGTGAGATCACGACGGTCGCGTAGCCCGGCACGCGGTGCGGCTTCACATTGTGCTTGAGCCAATTGGCAAACGCGGGATCGCCGTTGCGGCGCTGGTCCACGACCTCGTCCCGGATCGGGCCGCGCGCGAGATTGGGCGGCGCGAAATAGGACGTGATGCGCCTGATCTCGTCCGCTGGCAGATCGATCGCGTCTTTGTGGGTCGCTTCCCAGTCGGCCTCGACGTCCTCGCGGAACTTGTCGATGCCGAGCTGATTGACGAGGATCTTGATGCGCGCCTTGTGAATGTTGTCGCGGCGGCCGTGGAGATTGTAAACGCGCAGGATCGACTCGATGTAGGAGAGGAGATGCTCCTTGGGGAGAAAGGCGCGGATCTCCTGTCCGACATAGGGCGTGCGGCCCATGCCGCCGCCGACCAGCACGCGAAAGCCGTTCTGCCCGTTGGGCCCACGCACGATCTTGAGGCCGATGTCGTGGAAGGCGATGGCCGCGCGATCCTCGGCGGCACCCGAGATCGCGATCTTGAACTTGCGCGGCAGCCAGCTGAACTCCGGGTGCAACGTCGACCATTGGCGCAGGATCTCGCACCACGGCCGCGGGTCCTCGAGCTCGTCATTGGCGGCGCCGGCAAACGGATCGGCGGTGACATTGCGCACGCAATTGCCGCTCGTCTGGATGCAGTGCATCTCGACCTCGGCGAGTGCGGCGAGAACGTCGGGAATATCGACAAGCTTAACCCAGTTGAATTGCAGGTTCTGGCGCGTGGTGAAGTGGCCATAGCCGCGATCCCACTTCCGCCCGATCTTGGCGAGCTGGCGGAGCTGGCGCGGTGAGAGCACGCCATAGGGAATGGCGATGCGGAGCATATAGGCGTGGAGCTGGAGATAGAGCCCGTTGCGCAAGCGCAAGGGACGGAACTCATCCTCGGTCAGCTGACCGGCAAGCCTGCGCTCGACCTGATCTCTGAACTCATCCACGCGCTCACGCACGAAGGCATGGTCGAACTCGTCATAGCGGTACATCGTACCAGTCCTTTGTCAGTGTAGTGCGGTGCGCGGCGCGGATCTTCTCGCGCACCGAGAGTGGATCGACTGCGCCGTCAACGAGCGCGACCTCCATGGGATAGACGGCAACGACCTTGCGCGCCTTCACGTCCTTGGCAGCCTCGTCCTCGAGAGTCTTGGTCTCGTTCTCGGTCGAGGCGATGCGGGCGCGCGCGATGTCCTCAACCCAGCCCCCATCGGGAGCGAGATAGACGACGATGCCGTCGGTTAAGCGGTTGGCGGTGACGACGTTAGGCACGCTTGAGCTCCTCGGATGCGAGAATGTCTTCGATCAGTCCATGAGCGGGCAGACCAGCAACCTCGCCAAAGATGAGAATCGCGGGGCTCTTCAGCCCAAGCCGCTCAGGATGGACGGCAAGGTCGGCGATGGTTGCAGCGATCCGGCGCTCATCCTCGCGGCTCGCGTTCTCCACCGCGATCACGGGAAGGGACGGGGCAAAGCCGGCCTCGAGCAGCTTCTTGGCGATCACGCCTGCGGTGGTGACGCCCATATAGACGAGCAGCGTATTCTTGCCTGAGGCGAGTGCGGTCAGATCGAGATGCTCGAAGCTTGGTTCCTCGCCGCCCGCCTCATGGCCGGAGAGGAAGGTCACGGTGTGCGAGACATCGCGATGGGTGAGCGGAATTTGCAGGCTCGCCGCTGCCGCGATGCCGGCGGTGACACCGGGGACGATCTCGATCGGAATGCCGGCTGCGCGCAGCGCATCGAGCTCCTCGCCGCCACGGCCGAAGATGAAGGGATCGCCGCCTTTCAGCCTGACAACAGTCTGGCCGACTTTGGCGCGCGCGATGAGAAGCGCGTTGATCTCGCTCTGCGGCACGCTGTGCTGACCCTTAGCCTTGCCGACCGGGATCAGCTCGGCCTCGCGGCGGGCGTGATCGAGCACACCCAAGCCGACCAGCCGGTCGTAGAGGATGACGTCAGCTGCTTTGAGCGCGCGCACCGCCTTCACGGTCAGAAGCTCCGGATCGCCGGGGCCGGCGCCAACCAGGAGCACGCGACCCTGCACTTGCGGCGTCGACGCTGCGGCCTCGATCGCTTCGCCGATCAGCGTCTTGGCCTTGGCCTCGTCGCCTTCGAGCATGGCTTCGGCAGCAGCGCCCTCGAACACAGCCTCCCAGAACTTCCGGCGCCTCGTGCCTGACGGCACTCTTTCGGCGACAACGCCGCGGAACTCTGCCGCAAGCTTGGCGAGCGCATCGAGCCGGGGATGCAACTCCTGCTCGAGCCACGCGCGCAGCCGCTGGGCGAGAACCGGCGCGGCACCCGAGGTGGCGATCGCGACCGTCACCTCGCCGCGATCGACGATCGCAGGAAGCGCGAAAGTGCAAAGCTCGGGCCGGTCGGGCACGTTGACCGGAACGCCGAGGGCGCGAGCGATGGCGGAGACGCGAGCATCTTCCTTATCGCCCTCGGTGGCAGAGATGACGAGCGGGCGGCCGCGCAGCTGGTCGATGCCAGGGAGAGCAGGAAGGAGCGACACGAGGCCCGCCTCCGCAAGAGCGGCAAGCTCGGCCACGACCTCGCTCGCAGCGACATCGACCGATGGCGCGCGCTTCAACAGCAGGCGCGTCTTGACGGCAGCGAGCTCGCCGCCGCCCACCACGAGGGGAGGCTTGCCCTCGAAGCTCACGAAGATGGGGAAGGTCCGCATCGCGCTATCCTCCCACCACCAGCCGCTCTTGCGGTATGTCGGCGAGGCTCTCGGGCGCAAGCTCGACCTCGAGACCGTCGAGCGCCTTGGACATGATGATCTGGCAGCAGAGCCGCGAGCGCTCGTCGACATTGAACGCGCCGTCGAGCATTTCGAGCTCCTCGTCGCTCGGCGGTACCAATTTCGACAGCCACTCCTCGGCGACCCAGACATGGCAGGTGGCGCAGGCGCACGCTCCGCCGCACTCGGCCTTGATCGGCAGGCCCCAGTCGCGGATCACCTCCATGACGCGCCAGCCGTCCAGCGCCTCGAGCCGGTGAGCGGTGCCGTCGGGCATATGCACGGTGAGAAACATGCTCAGACGACTTTCCGGACCGGTTGCGGCCCGCTCGTGTACTGGAAATGCAGCGTCTTGTCAGGATGCAAGCCAAACGGAAGCCCGGCGCGATCCGCACCAATGATGTCCGTTCCGGTGGAAGCCTCGATGGCCCGCATCGCTCAACTCGCCCGTGTTGGTGGCCGCAGGGAGGGTCTGGGGCCCCGCATCACCGTTGAAGATAGTGGAAAATCCTTCCTTAGATAAGCCATACGGCGCAAAAAGGAAGAAAATCATTTCTATAAGGCGCTATCGATAGTGTTTTTTTCTAAAACCTGTGATGGGGAGTTTTTCCTATCCTCGGGCACTCACAACGCCGCAAATCCATTTCTTAGCGTGGCTCGGTGAGGACAAAGCATGGCTTGGCATGAGGCGAGGTTCGGTCTGGATGTCGAGGGCGTTGGGTTGCCGAGCCGGCCTGCGCGTCGGTTGACGCACGGCGGCCATCAACACACGATCGCAAAGCCTTTGGTCTAGGAACGCTTCACCAGGGCGTCCCTAATCTCCTCCAGCAATTGCACCTCGCGTGACGGCGGCGGCTCGGCCGCCGGATCTTCCTCTTGCTTGCGGCGCAGCTGGTTCATCCCCTTGACCACCATGAATAAGACGAAGGCCACGATGGCAAAGCTGATCACGTTGTTGATGAAGATGCCGTAGTTGATCGTCGGCGCGCCGGCGTGTCGCGCGAGCGCAATCGAATCGTAGTGCTCGCCGTTGAGCGGGATGAACATGTTGGAGAAATCGACGCCCCCCGTGACCACCCCCATTGGCGGCATGATGATGTCGTCGACCAGAGACTTGACGATGGTCGAGAAGGCGGCGCCGATGATGATACCGACCGCCATGTCGACGACGTTGCCGCGCAGGGCAAACTCCTTGAATTCCTTCAGCATCCCCGCTCCTCCTCGAGCTGACTGAGCCACCAGCATGCCACGTTTGAACGCCAATGGTGTGTGTGCAGTTTGCAACGGGCCCGCTTGCTGCTAACGCTTGGCGGTCTCGATGAGCGAGAGGGGAACAAAGTGGCGACGGACGTTCCCGTTTCGGACAATCCCGCGCGTGATCGCCATCAGCTGACCACGCTGATCGTCGCGATCGCAATCGTAGCGGCGATCCTGCTCGCCGTCTCTCTCGCCATCGCCGGAGCGACCTTTCTCAACCAGTATTGGTTCCTGCATTTCCCCTTGGGCTTTTATCTGCTCGCGCAGGGCGTCCTTATCCTCCTCGTCGCGGCAGGCTTCTGGTTCACCCGCATGCAGGAGCACATCGACCGAGCAAGAAGCGAGAGCGAGGAGCCCAGCTGAAAATGAGCGGTCATCCGCGTTTGCGCACGCCAAACCCCCATCTTGGCGCCTATTACGGCATCGTGACGAGCGCCTTGGTCTCGCTCGTCATCGTGCTCGCCATGCTGGAGCAGCTCGGCTGGGACGAGGCCTTGGTCGCCGAGGCCATGATCGCCGTTCCGCTTGTCCTCTATCTCGTCATCGCAATCGGCGCGCATACGCTCAATGTCCAGGACTTCTTTACCTCTGGGCGGCGCGTTCCTTCCGTGTTCAACGGGTTCGTGCTCGCGGCGACCGCGGTCGGCGGAGTCGGATTCTTCGCCTATACCGGAACGGTTTTCTTTCTCGGCTTCGATGCGCTCGCGATCGGGCTCGGCTGGACGGCGGGCCTTCTGCTCGCGGCCGTGCTGTTCGTGCCCTATTTGCGCAAGGCGGGCTCGTACACCTTGCCGAGCTTTCTCGGTCACCGCTTCCGCTCGCGCCACCTCCGCATGACCGCGAGCGTGCTGCAACTTCCACCCACGGCCCTGTTGCTCGCCGCCGAGCTGAAGATCGCGGCGATGGTCGCCGCCCTGTTCCTGCCGCTTCCCTTCTCTCTTGCCGTCATCGCGGTCGCCGCGGTCGTCGCGGCATCAGTGCTGCTTGGCGGAATGCGCTCGCTAACTTGGACCGGAAGCGCCGAGTTCATTACCGGTGCCGTGGGACTGGTCGCGCCACTCGTCATCGTATCGGTCCTGCTCACCAATCTTCCCGTTCCGCAATTCACCTACGGCGAAACGCTGTCCTCGCTGCACAATGCCGAAATCACCTCGGGCCTCTCGCCGGTCGAGCCCGATATGTTGTCGCCTGCCCTCCCCGGCTCCGCGCCGCTGCCGGTCACGAAGCCCTTTCTCGAGCCGTTCGGGACGTTGAGCGAGGCCGACTTCGCCATGCTCTTTCTTTCCCTTGCGCTCGGCACGGCCGCTTTGCCGAGCCTCCTCGTGAGGAGCGGCGTCACCGGTTCGGTCGCCGATCAGCGCCGCTCGGTCGCCTGGGCGCTCCTCTTCGTGGCGCTATTCGCCATGACGGCACCGGCCATCGCCGCCTTCGCCAAACTCATCATGTTCAAAGACATCGCTCAGGCCCCAGCGTCCGCTCCACCGGCGTGGCTGACCGAGCTTTCCGGACGGCACCTGTTACAGGCTGGCGACACCAACGGTGACGGAGCGATTGGCGCTTCCGAGCTTCACGTCGTGCGTGACGGCATTGCCATCGCGCTGCCGCTGGCAATGAAGCTTCCTTACGTGTTGACCGCTCTGATCGCGGCAAGCGGCATGGCAATTGCGCTCGCCGCCGCCGGCTCGCACCTTTTCACGCTTTCAGCGAGTCTCGCCGAGGATCTTTACCGCGTGGTCGACCGCCGCCCGACCGCGTTGCCGAGATTGATCGGCGCCTGGGCGGCGATCGGGGCGTCGGCACTTGCGGCGTGCGTCTTTCTTCTGATCGCCGATTTCGATCCGCTGCGCGCGGCCCTGACGGCATTCGCCTTCGCGGGCTCGACATTCTTCGCGCCTCTCCTCCTCGCCATCTGGTGGCCGCGCTGCACGGTGCAGGGAGCCTTCGCCGCGCTCGGCGTTGGCTTCGTCGTCGTCCTGGCTACGAGCATGCTGAGCGCATTGGCGGGGGCACACACTGCCGTCACCACGGCGATAGCGAGCCTGATCGGTTCGGCTCTTGGGCTCGCTGCCGGAATCGCAGCAAGCTTATTCCGCTCGCGGCCTTCCGAGGCCGAGATGCTCTATTGCGAGGAGATGCGCGACCCCGAGGGCGAAGCCCTTTACGATCGGGCGCAGCAACGAGCAGCGGCGGCAGCCGTTGCTTCTGCGGCTACGTCAAGCCAGTGAGGCGCTAGAGTTGAAGCCGATGGATCAGCAGCAGACGCCACATCAACCCCGCCTCACGCTCTACCCGGAGATCGTTCCCTATCGCACGGGACGGCTCAAAGTTTCAGAGTTGCACGAAATCTATTTCGAGGAGTGCGGCTCGCCGGCCGGCAAGCCGGCGGTGCTCTTGCACGGTGGCCCCGGCGGCGGGATCAATCCGGTCATGCGCCGCTATCACGATCCGCGCCGCTACCGCATCGTGCTGTTCGACCAGCGCGGTTGCGGCCGGTCGACGCCGCACGCCTCGCTCGAGGAGAACACCACCTGGGACTTGGTGGATGATATCGAGCGCTTACGCGGCCATCTTGGCATCGAGGGCTGGCAAGTGTTCGGTGGGTCGTGGGGCTCAACGCTCGGCATCGCCTATGCCGAAACTTATCCCGAGAGGGTGACCGAGCTCGTGCTCCGCGGCATCTTCACTTTGCGGCGCTCCGAGCTCGAATGGTTCTATCAGGACGGATCGAGCTGGATGTTCCCAGACGCCTTCGAGGACTATCTCCGCATCGTCCCCGAAGCGGAACGCTCGGACATGATCGCGGCCTATCACCGCCGCCTCACCAGTCCCGACCCCGAGGTGCAGATCGAAGCGGCACGTGCCTGGAGTGCGTGGGAGGGCAAGACCTTGTCGCTCTTGCCCGACGCCGACCGCGTGCGCCGCTTCTCGGAGGATCACTACGCGCTCGCGTTCGCCCGCATCGAGTGCCACTATTTCGTCAATCGCGGCTTCTTTGCGAGCGACGATCAGTTGATCGCGGACGCTCATCGCCTCGCCGACATTCCCGGCGTGATCGTGCATGGACGCTACGACGTGGTGACGCCGGTCAAGATCGCGTTTGACTTGGCGCGCAATTGGCCGCGGGCGAAGCTCAACGTCGTGCCCGACGCGGGCCATGCCATGACCGAGCCCGGCATCGTGCACGAGCTCGTGGCGGCGACCAAATCCTTTGCCAGCTAGCGCTAGGCTTCGGCGATGTGGCCGATATAGTTGAGCGCTACGGTGCGCCGATGCGGCGCCGAGCGGTGCTCGACCACATAGACGCCCTGCCAGGTGCCGAGCACCATGCTTCCTCCGATCACCGGGATTGAGAGGCTCACTGCCGTGAGCATGGCTTTGATGTGGCTCGGCATGTCGTCGGGGCCCTCCTCCTGGTGGGCGTAAGGACGGCCCTCGGGCGCCAAGACATCCAACGCATCGAGCAGGTCGTGCTGCACGTTGGGATCGGCGTTCTCCTGAATGAGGAGCGACGCCGAGGTGTGGCAGATGAACGCCGTGAGAAGGCCGTTGTCGGCCACAAGAGCCTCGAGCCAACTCGCTAGCTCCCGCGTGATCTCGGTGAAGCCCTTGCCCCGCGTCTCCACGGTGAGCCTATGGCTCGCCTGAACCACCTCAGCCATGGCTCTCCCTCACATCGGCACGCTTCGTATCGTCGTCTTGCTGCGACACGTTGACAAGCCCGGAGCAGATGCCCGCGGGACGCGCCGATCTCCGGCCCGTCCGTCCCACAATAAGTCGCCGCTTAACGCAAAATTTACTCGGTCTTGCCACCGTTAGTTTCGAGCGCTTCGTCGCGTGTCTCTCTTTCCTTTGAGTCCCACGCCCGATCGGACGCGAACAGGTTCAGCGGCGTCACATTCATGGGGAACGGGATGGCTTCGGAAGCAACTTGGCAGACCGGTGGCGCGTACAGGACCGGCGAGGCGTCGACCGACAGCCCCATGGACCAACGCACGGTCGAGAGCCTGCTCCGCAGGCTGGTCGAGCGGGTCGAGGAAAGTGAGCGCCGCTATAGTGAGGCGCTCGATGAGCTGCACGCTAGGCTCGATCAGCTCTCGCAAACCACCGAAGCCGTGCGGGCGACCACCACACCGGAAGCTTCGGCGACGCTCGATCGGCTGCACGACCAGATGAGCGGCCTTGCGCGGCGCTTCGAGCCGCAAAGCACGAATCCCCTCGACGATTTCGAGCGGCTCGGCAAGGAGCTTTCAGCCAATCTCGACTTCGCAGCCGGTGGATCTGACGGGCTATCCGGGGCTGCCGATGAGCCAAGCGCCTTTCCTTCCACCCCGACTCCGCTCAGGCCTCAGGAGACGCCGTCCCCCGGGCTCCCCGACTTCGGCTTCAAGGCGCCCGATTTTCCCTTCTCGTCGTCCTCTTTCGATCTGCCTCTTTTTACGAGCGAAGGAGCCTTCGACAAGCGGCTGACCGATGTCGCCCATCAGCTCGAGCACTCGCTCGGCACGGTCATGCCTGCCGCGACGATCGAGGCGCTGAACACACGCCTCGATGAGATCGCAAGCCAGCTGAGCGAAGCGCTCAGGCAGGCGCCGAAGCTCGACAATCTCGCTTCCGTCGAGAAGCAGCTTTCCGAGATGGGTCAACAACTTAGCCGCGCCGAAGCGCAGCTTGCCCGCATGAACGGAATCGAGGATCAGCTGCGCACGCTGATCGAACGTTTCGACGCCGCGCCGGATGTGCTCGAGGAGATCGCGAGCAAGGCTGCGAGCGAGGCCGCCCGTCTCGTGGCCGAGAATACCCAGTCTGGCGCGAGCGAGGAACGCATCGATGCCATGCACCGAGACCTCGTGGCGATGAGCGATAAGAGCCGCGCGAGCGACGAGCGCCTTGCGGGCACGCTTCAGGCGGTGCATGAGTCGCTGAAGCAGCTCGTGCAGCAGGTCGAGAAGAGCGCCGCCGCTGCTCTCCAGCCGCCGAAACCGCAGGCGCCCTTTGCCGAGCGGGTCCGTGCTGGAGCCGAGCAAGGTTTCCCCCCATCAACGCTCCCCCCCTTCCAGCAGCCAATGGGTCCGCAAGCCTCATTTGCCGAGGGGCGCATCGAGAAAGGCGCAGCAGGGAATGGCGCTCAAGAGGCCATGGGCGCGGCCGAAAAAGAGAAATCGCTGAGGAGCCGGCTTGCCGGTTCGCTCGCAGACCTCAGGGGCAGCGAGCCTACCCCTCCGTTCGGGCGTGGCAAGCGCGGGCCTCAGGAGGAGGAAGCGGTCGATCTCGACGCTGCGGCCCCACGCCGTCAACGCGCTGGTTCAGGGACAGATGCCGACTTCGCCCAGGACGACCTCGTGGCGGCAGCGCGCCGCGCGGCCCAGGCCGCGGCCCTCAGGGCCGAGGAGAGGACGGGCGGCGGACGGGCGAGACGCTCTTCTGTCACGATTGCCCCAGGCAGCATTCCCGATCCCGATGCGTCGTCGAAACGCAAGCGCTCTCTGCTCATGATCAGCGCAGCGGTCCTGCTCGTAATCAGCGCCGCTCTCCTCTACGGGCGTCTCCGCTCCAAGCCAGAGGTCGGGACGACGCCCCCGGCTGCCGAGGAGAGCGTCCCCAGCCCGGCTGGCGACGACCAGATCACGCCTCTTCCCGAGGGCTCACGGCACGGCACGGCGGTTCCCGGCAATTCGCAAAGCGCTCCAGCCCCCGTCGAGCCTAGTCCCAACGCAGCGCCCTCCACCAAGTCTGGCGCTTTGGAGGTCGAACCTGGTGACGTCGAGCAAGAGCCCGCCGATGGAGCGGCCACCGGCTTCAATCAAGGCATCGACCCGAGCCCGGACGACAGCGCGCCGAGCGACACGAGCCAAGCTGGCGGTGTCACGGATGTTGCCAAGTCGTCCTACCGCCGCGCACCGGCACAGCCCGATGACATGCCTCGGGCCCAGCCGGCATCGTTCACGCCCGAGGGCGCTGTCGCGCTGCCCCCCGGCGTCTCGGTGAGCATCGAGGAGCCCACGCTTGGCGCTTCGACCCAGGGCGCGACGCCAGCGATGCTCTCAATGCCGACCAAGCTTCCCCTTCCACCCGAGGCGCTCGGGCCGATCTCGTTGCGCCAGGGCGCCGCTTCCGGCGATCCTCGTGCGCAATACGCGGTCGCCCTTCGTTATGCGCAAGGCGGCGAAGACGTATCCCAAGACCTGACAGAGGCCGCGCATTGGCTGGAGCGGGCGGCGAGCGCGGGACTTGCCCCTGCCCAATACCGCCTCGCGGCCATGTACGAGCGCGGCCAGGGCGTCAGCAGGGATCTCGGCAAAGCGCGCTCCTGGTACGCGGCCGCGGCGGAGAAGGGCAACATCAAGGCGATGCACAATCTCGCGGTCAGCGCGAGCGGGGCACAGGGGGACAAGGCCGATTATGGGCTCGCGGCAAAATGGTATGGCGAAGCCGCCGCTTATGGCCTCGCCGACAGCCAATACAATCTCGGCATTCTCGCCGAGCATGGACTCGGCATGACAAAGAACCTCGGCGCGGCCTATCAGTGGTTTGCGCTTGCCGCCACCAATGGCGATAAGGAGGCGGCAAAGCGTCGCGACCTGGTGAAGGTCCAGCTTGATCCGCAGACGCTGGCCGCAGCCGAGAAGGTGGTGAAGAGCTGGAAGGCGAAACCGGCCATGTCGGAGGCCAATGAGGTCGCCCTGCCCACGGAATGGGCCGCGTCAACCGAGACTCCGACCGTTTTGCTCGTCACCCGCGCGCAGAAGCTCCTCAACAAGCTCGGCTACGATGCGGGTCCGCCCAACGGACAGCTCGACGACCAGACGCGCGACGCGATCAAGAGCTTCGAGCGCCGCAATGGGCTCGACGAGACGGGGGAGGTCAACATCCCGCTCGTCACCAAGCTCGAGCGCCTGACCAGCTAGACACAGCCGTCAGAAATCAGTCACTGTGATCCAGAACTCGGTGGCGAGAGCCGCCGATTTCTGGTTTCTGGGACTTTGAATCCCAGCCTCCAGTTGACTGGCAAACCCGATGCTCCAGGTCTATCTGCCCATTGCCGAAGTCTCGGTGAATCTTGTGGTCATGCTGGGGCTCGGAGCGGCGGTTGGCTTCCTTTCGGGCATGTTCGGAGTGGGCGGAGGCTTCCTGCTGACCCCGCTTCTGATGTTCTCGGGCGTCGCCGCACCGATCGCGGTGGCGACTGGCGCCAATCAAATCGTCGCCACCTCGGTCTCTGGCGCGCTCGCCCAATGGCGCCGGGGCAATATCGATCTCCGCATGGCCAACGTGCTGATCGCTGGCGGCATCGTCGGCGCGCTGGTGGGCGTGCTGCTGCTCAGACTGCTCCGCCAGATCGGCCAGGCAGGACTTCTCATCTCGCTGACCTATGTCGTGTTTCTCGGCGCCATTGGCCTCTTGATGCTGGTCGAGAGCCTGCGCGTCATCCAGAAGGCGCGCGCGGGGAAGCCGGTGCCGGCCCGGCGCGCGAGCGCTCATAATTGGATTCACGGTCTGCCGCTCAAGATGCGGTTCCCGACCTCGCGTCTCTATATCAGCGCCATTCCGCCGCTCGTGATCGGCGCCCTGGTCGGGCTGCTCGCGGCGTTTCTCGGGGCCGGCGGCGGCTTCATCATGGTGCCGGCCATGATCTATCTGTTGCGCATGCCGACCAACATCGTGATCGGCACCTCGATGTTCCAAATCATCTTCGTCACCGCGATCGTTACGCTGCTACACGCGACATTCAACCAGACGCTGGACGTGGTTCTCGCGCTCGTTCTCGCCGCAGGCGGAGTCGTCGGCGGACAGTTCGGCGTGCGCGCGGGCCAGAAGCTCAAGGGCGAGCAACTGCGCCTCTTGCTCGCGCTGCTGGTCCTCGGGGTGGCGTTTAGATTGCTGCTCGACCTTGTGATGAAGCCGGATGACGTTTACAGCATCGTTCCCTTATTGGCGGGTTCCTGATGGGAGGCAGGCTCCACCTCGCCGCCGTCCTCTTCGCGCTTTGCTGCATCCCGGCGCAGGCGGCCGAGACCCCCTCTGAGGAGACCGTGCAGTCCGACATCTCCACGCGCGAAATTTCCATCCAATCGAATTTCGCCGGCATCGAGATCGTCATCTTCGGCAGCGTCGATTTCAGTCATGCGCCGTTGCCTGACGAGGGCGACTACGATGTGATCACCGTCATTCGCAGCCCTGCCGCGCCGCTCGTGGTGCGGCAGAAGAAGCGGGTTGGCGGGATCTGGATCAATCGCGCGGCCAGGACCTTCCGAGAGATACCGGGCTTTTATGCCGTGCTCGGCACGCGCCCGTTCAAGGCCATCACGCCGGAAGAGACGCTGAAGACACTCGGCATCGGCTTCTCCAATCTCGACTTCGGCAAGAGCGACAAGGACGATGCAAAAGAAGCAGCGTTCCGCTCGGCGGTAATTCGCCTCCAGCAAGACCAGAATCTGTTCCAGGAGCATGACGACGGCGTGAGCTTCATCGGCCGGAGTTTGTTTAGGGCGAGCGTCGATTTGCCGGTGAACGTTCCGATCGGGCGCTACACGACCGATGTCTATCTCTTTCGCAATGGCAAGCTCATCAGCAAGAATGAGAGCACGCTCGAGGTAAGCCAAGTAGGCTTCGAGCGCGCAGTTTCCCTGCTCGCCCGCAATCACCCCTTCGTCTATGGACTTGTGGCGGTGGTAATCGCCGTGGTGGTCGGGCTGTTCGGCTGGGTGGTGTTCCGCCGCGAGTAGACTCTCATCAGACGCATGATCCGATCGGACACCCGGGACCCACCGTTCCGGATCATGCTCTAATCCGGCAGCAAGAGGCTCCCGAGCACCGGATAGACGTCGGCCCGTCCCATCATCCAGGCCTCGAGACTGTGGCGCAGGAAGAGGTCGGCGAAGGCGCGATCGAGCACGTTCAAGCCGCCGGCATAGGCACCGAAGGCCGGCATCACCAGCCGATTGCCGTCGGTTGCGAAGCAGCGGCGCCTGATGACGGCACCCCGCCGCGCGATGCGCGCCACAGGGTGCAAATGGCCGGCAATCTCGCGCTCCATCGTATCCCCAGACGGGTCGTGACGGAGAGTGACGCCACAGATGGTCAGCGTGGTGCAGATCGTGCCGCCGATCGTAGGGGGGAGATGGGGATCGTGATTGCCGCAGATCCAGTACCACTCGCGGTCCTTCTGCAGCCGGGTCAGAAGCGCGAGATCCTCGCCGGCAAGCCGCGCCGCACCCTCGCTCCGGTGGAAGCTGTCGCCGAGCGCGACCACTCTCCCCGGCCTGACCGCATCGATGACCTTCTGCAGCCGTTGCAACGTGGTGCGCGTGTCGTAGGGAGGAAGCAGCATGCCGAGAGCGGCATAAGCAGCGCCCTTCTCCAAATGGAGGTCGGCGACGAGAAGCGTGTCCTCCGCCTCCCAATAGAGCGCCCCGGCGGCAAGCGGCCGCATCGTTTGACCGCAGACGCGGATGCGCGAGCGAAGCGAGGGAGCGATGTCAGGCGTGAGATCAGGCTTGGCGCGCAGCATGTCCGCTTAAGGCCTCCGCGATGAGCTCTTCGACTGTCTCACGCAACAAAGTCTCGCTCGCCTCTCCTGGAACGCTCTCGCGGCCGATCTCCAGCATGACAGGCACCGCAAGCGGCGAGACTTGGCTTAAGGCAATATGCCTGATTCGTCCGCTAATCCGTTGTAAGAATTGGTTGAGACGGCCGACATCGATGAGACCGGTCGCCGCATCGGCGAAGGCCGCATGCAACAGGATGTGGTCGGGCTCGTGCTGGCGAAGCACATCGTAGATGAGGTCCGAGGAGACGGTCATCTGGCGCCCGGTCTTCTCTAGCCCTGGATGGCGACGCTCGATAAGGCCCGAGATGATGGCGCACACGCGGAACGAGCGCTTCATAAGATTGGACTCGGCAAGCCAGGCATCGAGGTCGTCGCCAAGCATGTCGGCATCGAACAGCTTGGCGAGGTCGAGCCGCCCGTCATGCACCATCTCGCCCATGTCATTGAGCGCCCACACGGCGAGCGCGTATTCATTGGCGACGAACCCGAGCGGACCGGCGCCAGCGCGCTCCAACCGCCGCGTGAGCAGCATGCCGAGGCTCTGATGGGCGAGCCGCCCCTCGAAGGGATAGCAGACGAGGTAATGCCGCTGGCCGCGGGGAAAGGTCTCGACCAGCACCTCATCGGGCCCCGGCACCATGGAAATATCGGCCTGAAGCCGCAGCCACTCCGAAACCTGATCGGGAAGCCTCATCCATGATTTCGGCTCGGCCAAAAGCTTGCGCACGCGCTCGGCGAGATACGTCGAAAGCGGGAACTTGCCGCCGTCATAGGACGGCACCATCGGCTCGGTGGCGTGCGCGCGCGTGACGATGGCATCGTTCTCACGCAGGCCCTCGAAGCACAGCACTTCGCCGGCGAACACGAAGGTGTCGCCTGGGGTGAGCTGCTCGATGAAATATTCCTCGACCTCGCCCAGCACGCGGCCAGCTGCGAGCACGTTACCCTTCTGCCGCGCGAGGCGCACGCGGATCATCGGCGCCTCGACGATGGTGCCGACATTGAGCCGGTACTGTTGCGCGATACGGGGATGGGCGAGGCGGTATAGACCTTCCGGCGTCCGCCTCAGCTTGGCATAACGCTCGTAATTGGCGAGCGCGTAGCCGCCAGTGGCGACGAAGGCGACGACCTTATCGAACCCCTCGTGCGTCAGGCCCTGATAGGGCGCGGCACTCGTCACCTCGCGATAGAGCTGGTCGGGATCGAACGGAGCGGCACAGACAGTGCCGAGTACGTGCTGGGCGAGCACGTCGAGCGCGCCGGGACGCGAGGGCGCGGTATCCTGCGCCCCCTCCTCGGCCGCCTCGAGCGCCGCCTGGCACTCGATCACCTCGAAGCGGTTGGCCGGCACAAGCAAGGCCTTGCTCGGCTCGTCGATCCGGTGATTGGCGCGTCCGATGCGCTGGGCGAGGCGGCTCGCTCCCTTCGGCGCTCCGACATTGATGACGAGATCGACATCGCCCCAGTCGATGCCGAGATCGAGCGTCGAGGTGCAGACCACGGCGCGGAGCTTGCCCTGAACCATCGCCGCCTCGACCTTGCGGCGCTGCGCCACGTCGAGCGAGCCGTGATGGAGCGCGATCGGCAGGTTGTCGTCGTTGCAGCGCCAGAGCTCGTGGAACAGCATCTCGGCCTGGGAGCGCGTATTGACGAACATCAGCGACAGGCGATGCGCCTTGATCGCCGCGTACATCTCGGGAAGCGCGTAGCGTGCCGAGTGTCCCGCCCAGGGAAGCTCGGCCTTCGATCGGAGGATAGAGATGTCGGCTTTAGCGCCCTCGCGTGCCACGACGATCTCGGCGAGCCGCGTGGCCGACTGACCCTTATGCGGCACGAGGAAAGCGGCAAGCTCGTAAGGGCGCGCCACGGTCGCCGAGAGCCCAATGGCGGTCAGCTCCGGGGAATGGGTACGAAGCCGGGCGAGGTCGAGTGCAAGCAGGTCGCCGCGCTTGCTCGACGCGAGCGCGTGCAGCTCATCGAGGATGACATATTTGACGGAGCTGAACAGCTCCGCAGCGCCTTTGTGCGACAGCATGAGCGCGATCTGCTCAGGGGTGGTGAGCAGGATATCGGGAGGCTTGAGGCGTTGACGCGCGCGGCGCGCGGGTGGCGTATCGCCGGTGCGTGTCTCGAGCCTGACGGGCAGACCCATCTCCCCGATGGGGGCGGCGAGGTTCCGCGCGATGTCGGTCGCGAGCGCCTTCAAGGGCGAGACATAAAGCGTGTGGAGGCTAGCTTCGCCTTTTTGTCTCGCCGCGGGCTTAGTCAGGTCGACAAGGCTCGGTAGGAAGCCCGCCAGCGTCTTGCCGCCGCCGGTCGGGGCAATGAGGAGTGAGTCGCGACCCTGCGCTGCCGCTTCGAGCAGCGCAAGCTGATGGGGGTGGGGCTGCCAGCCGCGGCTTGCGAACCAAGACGCGAAAGGCTCAGGCAGCGCCTCGAACACGCGCTTACGCGAGGCTGCCGCGCGCGGCACAAGCGCTTTGCCCCCCTCGTCTGGCGCGGCCAGCTTCCTCTTCACGCTTCTCGCCATGCGTCCTGCTTGACCTTCTTGTCCGTCAGCACCAATTCTGCTGCAATTCGAAGCGAAAGTTACGATCTCTTCAAGCCCGGCGCCGTAGACTTTGCCACGCGAATAAGGGAGCTGATTGATGGAACGGTTTTTTGGCGGCAATCCGGCGCTCGTTCTGGTCAGGCTCGCCATTTTGTCCTTGATCGTCGGCGTCGTCCTCGCGGCTCTCGGCTTCAGCCCGCTCGAGCTCATCGACAGCCTGCAGCGGCTCGTTCAGCGCATCTACGACATGGGCTTCACGGCCATCGAGAAGGCCGCGCGCTATTTCCTCCTCGGCGCCGTCATCGTGTTCCCGGTGTGGATCGTCATGCGCGTGTTGAAGGTGATGGGACGTGGCTCGAGCGAGGTGCTTGATCCCGGCTCGCGCAACCGCGAGGCTTAGGCTCACGCTTAGAGAATCTCCCGGACCGTCTCCGGCGGCCTGCCGATCGCGGCCTTGTTTCCGCTCACCACGATCGGGCGCTCGATGAGAATCGGGTTCTCCACCATCAGCTCGATCAGAGCGTCGTCAGAGAGAGCGCGCTCCTTGAGCCCGAGCTCGGCATAGCGCGCCTCGCCTTGGCGCAAGAGGTCGCGGGGCTTCATCCCGAGCTTCTTGAGGATCGCCTTGAGCTCGGCCGAAGAGGGCGGCTCCTTGAGATACTCGACGATCTTGGGCTTAACCCCCCGTGCTTCGAGAAGCTGAAGCGTCTGGCGCGATTTCGAGCAACGCGGATTGT
>CAVULQ010000019.1:0-129812 GCA_963742355.1 uncultured Alphaproteobacteria bacterium
GGGTCAGAAGCGGACATTCGCTCGATCAGCTTCGATGTCCGCTTGGTCCACCAACAGACATGCTCCGGTCGTTGGGGCTGACCCCACAGACCAAACGCTACGAGAAGGATTCCGCCTTGGAGAGAGGAGTTGCCCGGGTCATGTCAGCGCCCGCCAAGTCGTATGCCTTGGCCGTGGTCTCGTTCAACGCCGTCTCGACGCGCTGCCGGTAGACTTCCAACTGCCGCGGGCCCGCCTCGCGCGGCACCTCGATCGCATCGCCCATGACGATGCCGAGCTTGGAGAAAGGGAGATTGATAGTCATGCGGTCCCAGGAATTGACCGCGCGATAGCGCGAGGTGGCCACCGCGAAGGGAATGACGGGACGGCCAGAGCGGCTTCCGATCATGACGATACCAAGCCCGCATTTGCGCGCGGGTCCCGGAGGGATGTCGGCGGTCATGGCGATACTGAAATTCTCCCTGAGCGAGGCGACCGCTCCATGTGCCGCCTCGGCGCCCCCGCGATCGCGACGCCGATCGCCGGCGCCTGCTCCGCGAATGAGACCGAGGCCAAAGCGGCGCAACACGCGCGCAAGCGCCTCGGCGTCGTCATGCCGTGCGATCATCGCGCGGCCGGGGATCACCGGCGGGTAGATGCCAGGAAGCAATAGGAACTGGCCGTGCCAGAGCGCGATAATCGATGGATGGAGTTCTTGCGCTCGCGCTAACCAATCACGAGGATCGGAGACGATGGTCGAAGTGTTGATGACGAGCTTGATGTAATTGGCAAGAACTGGAGCCGCGGCAATTTGCAAAGGGCGCCGCACGTGACGTCTCAGCTTCCGCACCCACGGAATTTTCCATATCGACGTCATCGGCGTAGCGGCCCTCGCCAACTCTGAGGACTCCATACGAGATCCCTCTTATAGCGATGCCAGTCGCTGCAGTCATGTCCGGTACGGGGCAGTAGCGGATGTGAACGCGCGAAAAAAAGTCCGCCTTACCCCCAAAAGCGGACGTGCGGCGAGCCCGCTCCCAGAAGTCCGCTTAGTGCCATAAGCGGAACCACTCATCGGTACTGTCGCCACTCCGAGCTAGAAAGCGGTGCCGGGGTCTCGCGTAGGGCGAAACAGAAAAGTCATGGTGATGCCTGCCACGAAACCTCCGACATGGGCCATATAAGCGACACCACCTGAGCTTTGGTCAGTGGCGGCGACGGAGCCGATTGCGGGCACGAACTGAAGCGCGATCCATAAACCGAGCACGATAAAGGCAGGGAGAGCCACGATCTGCCGGCCGACAAGCACGTTCACTCGCGATTGCGGGAACATAAAAATATAGGCGCCGAGGACTCCGGCGATGGCGCCTGAGGCCCCGACATTGGGAATGGTCAATTCCGGGGAAACGAAATATTGCGCAAAAGTTGCCGCTATCCCGGCGAGCAAGTAAAAGATCACAAATTTGGCGTGGCCGAACTGGTCTTCGACATTGTCTCCAAAAATCCACAAGAAAAGCATATTGCCGCCGAGATGCAACCAACTACCATGCATGAACATCGATGAGAAAATGGTGACGGCATTCGCCTCCGGATGGGCGCTAAATCGGGCCGGGATGAAAGCCCAACGCTCGACGAACTGATCACCGCCGGATAGCTCAACCAAGAAGAACAGCACGTTCATCGCGATCAGCGTATAGGTAACGACGGGAACCGTTCTTTCTTGGGTGTTGTCGTCGCCGATAGGGAACATGAAAGGCGTGAACCGCGCTCGGAGATCGCTGGCGGGCGATCATAGCCTAGCCCGCCCCGAAGTCCATTGGGGAAGGGCGGCATGCGGGCGTTGGGATTATCTTTTGACTTAACGAACCGTATGGCACGCAAAGTCATATTTGGCTTCTGGCTTCGTCAATTACGTTGGGCCGGGGCCGGACGACCGTACGTCAGGGCGTTGTGCATTTCGTGATCCACGCTGCATTTCTGTTCCTGGCGCCGTGGCCTATGGCGCTATGAGTAAAAGAGTAAAGCTTGCTCGCGAGATTGCCGCGCGCACCGAGCCACGCTTCATCGAAAAGGACCCGCTATGAGGATGATGTGGATTTTCTGCTTGTTGCTTTTTGCTGTCGCCGGCGCGGCTCATGCCACTAGCAACTCAGGCGATCACAAGGGGGCCATCGACTATAATGGCGTCAAGGATCGCTATGACTGCATTCACCTCGGCGGACGATGGCACCCGCTCATGCATCGTTGCACGAAAATAGTCTGATCTTTCCGGGAGCAGCTTGCCGCCATGCGCGGTGGGTTGACCGTCGAGGAGTATCGCTTGAAGATGATGCGGAAGTGGGGCACGCGCTGATGATCGGCAAGCGCGTCCAGTTCGATGACGCGACGTGGCGGGCCATCGAGGCTGTCGCTGATGACACGGGCAAGGCCTTCCAAGAGCTCGCCGACGAAGCGTTCGGGGATTTGCTCCAGAAGCACAAGCAGCCGGTCGGATTGAAGGCAGCACTCAAGGAAAGCATGGACGAGTCGAAACCGGCGCGGGGTCACAAGCGATGAGCGGCTTCTCCCACGAGGAACAGGCGAAGCGGCTGTTTGGCCTCAGTGAGATGGAAGCTGAAGCGTTAGAGGTCTTGCGGAAAATCGTGCGCCAGACCGAACGCGGCGAGAACCTGGACGCTGGTCTGATCGAGCGGGCGAAGGTGATCGTCGAGCGTTATGACCGCGCGATGACGAAAGGCCACGCAGGGCCGGGCGTCATTCCGTTTCGGCGCGACTAGCTAAGCGGCCGCTCGAGACTTGCCCATGCCAAAACGAATAGAGACGCAGCGATCGAGACCCAAGCGACCTCAATAAAGCGGGCGTGGCCAGAGAGCAGTGCCAGGATAACGCCGACAGCCGCGATGAATAGGGCAACGCCGGCGACAACTAGTGCAATCCAGCTTAGGGTACTCCTCATTTCGCACTTCACCTTTCCAAAGTCACCCGCGCCGCCCCTGCGGCTTCCCAAGCACGTCCGCTTGACGCCAGGGCTTAACCGATTGCAGCGGACCACCGCACTCAGCGCAGCGTAGCCGGCGAGCGAGCGCATCGAGCGTGAGGCGTAGCGCTTCGTGCATTTTGGTCCACATTTGCATCAAACCGCCTCTCATCTGTCGGTCCGTTGGTAACCCTGGACGAAGACAATCGGGTCATTGAGATCCACGATCTGATCGTTTGTCGCTGCGAAGGGAGGATCTAAAAATGTTTCGTAAGCTCTCCACATTGACAATCGCTTTGGCGCTCATGGTCGTCCACGAACAAAGCGCAAAAGCTGATCTTTGCTTCCGTTACCAGGCCACTGGTGGCGGCACTCTCGTCGCCAAAGCTGCGAAACTTCCCGCCGTGAACACGTGTGAACCCTTAGCAATGTTCGAGAGCGGAGGCCTTTTGGGCGCTGCTACCGGATCGATCTGCGTCGACGTCGCCGACTTCACCATCGTCTTCCATTACACGTATGATGGTTGCATAGGCCCCAGCAGCTATTTCGAATCTGCGACCTGCCGCCTTCAAATCCAAAATGGCAATCTCCCCACAGTCTCTAGCAGTTGCCGCGGAACATTAGCGGGTGGGACTCCATTCGCTGAAATCAACGACGCCGTCCTTGAATATTGTGACGGCGCGAATCTACCTGTCCTTGGCGGTGGCGGCGCACAATGTGCTGTGCCGTTTTCACATCACAAAATCGATGCGGCACCTAATGAGCCAGGCCGCCAATAGGCCTTGCACTGAGCCAGCCCGACATCGCTCGACGTGCGTATAGCCGTCGGCGGCAAACTCTTCGAGCGTCGCGTGAAGCGGGGACGGCATCCGCGCTATTTTCAATCGAGGCGGCGCATTTCTATGCCGAGCATGTCGTAGTTCACTCGGTAATAGCCATCCTCGCCGACGCTTACCGCCACGGGCATCACCTTGAGGACGTCCTGTGCCATGACGCCTTCATACTGGCCATCCTTGCCGATGTATCTAAAGGTGTAGAGCGGCAGATTGTGTGCGGTCGTTCCGACATGCCGGATATCTGTTTTAAGACGAATATCCGATTCCACCACCGGCGGACCTTCGCCGCCGATCTTGCTGAGCAGTCTGGATATCAGGGGGGCGACCGGCGGAGGGGGCGGTCCTTCGGCGCCGACTTTACTCAGCAGTCGGCTATCAGGCGCTGACTTATCTGAGACCTTTGCGACTTGGCTCAATCCCAGCAACTCGCGTGGATCGAGGTCGATGACGGGCTTGGCGTTCTCTTCTCTCATGACGTCCCCCTAAGCGCATTCAGCAGGCTGGCTCAGTCTAGTCCGCGGGCGGACGTGAGGCTGTGACTGAGAGGCCACGCAACATTAAAAAAGGGCCCGGCCGAAGCGGATTAGTGAACCCTCAGCTTCTCGCCAGACAGTATGTCGGCTGCTTCCTCGGGGAATGTCTCGACGAACCATTCGGCGAGTTCTCTCGGTGAGTGAGGACCGGGCGCCGTTTTGTCCTTCTTCCGCACCGCAAACGGAATCCCATTCTCGTCAGCGACTACTCCCAATTGGAATGGGCATCGGCAGCTCTGATCAGCACAGCCAAATGAGTCTCCTTTGACTTTTGCCGTCGCATGGCCTTTGGCCCCTATAAGCAAGTCAATTATCGAAAAAAGGAGGGGCTGGTGCGAGACGGCCCAATAAAAAGCCCCGGCCTGAGTGAACGGGGCGAGAGTTGACGTGGAGGCGTGTGATGCATCCCCCGTCTGTTGTTACCTTCATGGTTACCTTCGGAGCGCAATCAATTTACTTCGAAGGTAGTAAGTCTTTGAAGTTATTGGTGCCGGCTGGAGGATTCGAACCCCCGACCTACTGATTACAAATCAGCCGCTCTACCGCCTGAGCTAAGCCGGCCTAATAAGCGAGAAGATGGCTCGCGCCTCATCGCGCCGCAACCATGGTTAGCCTTATTGCCCGCGCATTTCCACCCAAGCCACGTCCCGTCGGGGAGGCTAGAAGGTTGAGAAGCGCCAGGTCACGTCGCCGAACACGCCGAAACGCTGGCTCGAAAAGTCGTTCAGTTCCACCTTGATGTTCTGGTGCACGAACTCGCTATTGCCATGGGTGGTGTCGGCGAACCAGTAGCGGGCGCCGGCACCGAGCTCCCAGTTGGGGGTAAGGTCATAGCGGGCCTCACCTTCAAGCTGGTATCCCCAACCCGTGCCGCGGTCGACGGCATTGGGAATGGTGCCAAGGTCCTTGCGCAGATAGTGACTGTCTTCGTTCCAGACGTAAGCCACGGGTAGCGCGGCGGCATCGGCGATCAAGGTCAGCCGATCCCAAAGTCTCAATCTGGCCTCGGCGCCTAAGCGGAGCGACGCCCAGTTCGGCTCGTTGCGGATGACCTTCGTGGAGAACGGGACCTCTATAGAGCCAGGCGGCCCGCACACCGCGCCGTCGACGTCGTCGCGATTGCAGCGCGCGCCATAGCCGACTTGCGACTCCGCCCAGTAATTGAACCCGGCGTAGGGACCTATGGTCAGCTTCGAAGCGCCGTCGATGAGTTTGAAGTCGTATCCCAAGTCGATGGTGACGTAGCCGAGGCTATTTCCTTGGAGCTTGCTGAACGTGTCGGAAAACTTGACCTGGCCTGCCAAGAAATCCTCGTCGTCGAGACGTCCACCATTCAGCCAGCCGCCCCCGGCGAAGCCCTTGGCGAAGATGTTGCCTCCGTTCGTCGCGCGGAAGAAGAGCTCGGCAGTGTTGCCCTGCATGTTGTCATAGGTCAGCTTCGAGGTGGGATTGCCGAGAAGAGGATCGAGCTTTTGCGAGGTGATATTGAAGCCGGTCTTGCCCTCGCTCCACCAATAGCGCGCGCCGAGCTCCCAGTTCGGCTCGGTCGTCGGCGGAAGGGGGATGGCAAAGGGCGCCGGCACCTCCACGGTCGGCGGACGAGGAATGGTATAAGTCCGCGGCACCTCGACGGTCTGCGCCTGGGCACCGCTCGCGAGGCACACGGCGAGAAGTGCCGCGAGAACGAAGCCCCTGCGCATGCCCGCCTTGCCCCTCGTGAATCCGCTTGTTGTCAGCCGAGAGGATGCAAGGCGTGTGGTTAAGGCGAGATTAAGAGACGTGCCGCGTTGGGACACATTTCACGACGTCGGGGCGCAAGGCGCGGTGCGCCAGCGCTAGCGGCGACGGCTCGCCAGAATGCCGGCGACAAAGGCGATGGCGAGCATGGTGATCGGTCCGACCTGTTGCATTGCCTTGCCGACACCTTGGTCGATCATGGTCATGCCTTCGCCGGCGGCGATGGCCATGGTCGGCGTCTGGCGCTTCGGCCTTGGCGCGAAGAGGGGCAAGGTGGCCAGCACCAGCATCGACAGCAGGAAGAGAGCGGCGGCAATGATGCCGGCCGCTGCCGCCGGGGTGTACCCATAATGGGTGACCAGCAGCTGATAGATCGAAAACAATCCGAATAGCGCCGCGATAATGAGAATGACGAGTGCGACGGCGATCACAGCCGCCTGCCGGACCGAGCGCTCGATGGATTCCCTGATGCGCAGTCCGACCTGCAGTGAGGAGAGCAGCGCGAGCGCCGAGCGGAGCATGGAGGTTTGCCTAGCGACGGGTGAACACACCGAACAGGAAGCCGAGGCCGACGGCGATGGCAACTGCCGACAGCGGATTGCGCTTGATGGCGGCTTCAGCCTCGTTGGCGGCGTCCACCGCTTTATCCTGCGCGCGGTTGATCTGCTTGTTGGCGATGCGGCCCACGGTCGAGGTGAGATTCTGCAGATCGGCGCGGATCGCGTCGATCTGATTCGCAAGCTCTTGCGCTTCGGGGGTGGGGGTCGGCATGGGGCTTCCTTCCTTGGGGACTCGGGGGGCGAGGCATGGGCAACTCGGGCCGGGAGCGCTTCGTTCCGAGGAAGCGGCCCGTCGGCTCATTCTCTTGGTCCGCGCCGCCTTACTGTCAAGTGAACGGTTGGCGGGCAAGGCCCGCCTCGCTGCTTTGATGGTTGAGGGAGCCTTGCGCCGGGCGCATCAGCCTTCTAGTCTCTCCTTGTGGCGGGGTGATTGCTCAGAGGGGGGCAAGCATGAGCGGTAGCGGTCTTAGCAGATGGGGTCTCCTCCTTCTCGTCGCCTTGAGTTCAGCGCCGGCGGCGGGAAGCGCCGAGGCATTCGCGGGCATGGGGTCGCCCGCAGCGGCGGTCTCGGCTGAGAACAGCCTCCGCGTTACGGCGCATTTCCGCAAGGTGCAGAGCTTCTATTGCTATCCCAGGCTCTATTGGTGGTTCTACCGACCCTACACCACCGCTCTCGAAGGCAATGCGCGCTGCATGCCCTATTTCCATTACCTCGATCAGGCGGCTCCCCGAAGTGGAAGGCCAGACCAGGCGATCAAATAGGTTGCCGCTAAACCGGCGTCGCGTCGTGCACTGGGCTCCCTGAACACCCAATCTTAACCTTACCGATACCTGCCATAGGTACGTTTGGGTGGCCTTCCGCTGGCGACTCGATGGCCAGGAGGGGGGGTGCCCAAGTTCGGAGTCGCAAGATGAAAGCCCTGTTGAGTATTGCCGCGCTGTTTCTGATCGCGTTCGGCCTGAACCTCACATCAGCCAATCACGCCAATGCCGGAGGCTGCGTTTCTTGGCGCCCCTGCGGTCCCGCCATCCTCTTCCCGGCCCCCAATCCGATCCCGCTCAGGAAGATCAAAGTCCGCGCCGCTCCTTGCGCGGTCGGCTGCGGTCCCGTCGCGGCACCTATGCCTTGTGTGACCGGTTGCGGTCGGGTTGCGGTCGCGCCGCCACCACCCTGCCTCGCACCTTGCGGTGCGTCTTATTATTATATGCCGACGAGGTTCTACGCCTATTGGGCGCAGCCCGGGTTCACGAACTGCTACCCCGGGCCCGGCAATTGCTATTTCCGCAGGGATTGCTGGTACAATTCGTTCGGCCGCCGCTTCTGCAGCTAGCCGCACCGACGTCATGGCCCCATGCATCGAGACGCGCCCTTCGGCGCTTCTCAGCATGAGGAAGAAGCGCTTCACTCGTCGCCAGAGGCAAGGCCTCTCAACCCTTCGCGTTGAGGCTTGCCCAGTGGAGCGCAATGGCGGCCGCATTCGAGACATTGAGACTCGCAAGCGTGCTTCGCGTCGGGATGCGCGCCAGGAGATCGCAATGCTCGCGCGTCAGGTGACGGAGGCCTTTGCCTTCGGCGCCGAGCACGAGAGCAAGTGGCTTGGTCAAAGGTAGAGCCTCGAGTGCATTTTCTCCCTCCTCGGCGAGACCCACGCGGAGGAAGCCCATCTCGCCGAGCTCGGCAAGCGCTTGGGCGAGATTCTTGACGAGCACGATCGGCACGAGGTCGAGAGCGCCGCTGGCGACCTTGGCGAGAGCGCCTGACAGCGGCGGACTGTGACGCTCGGTGAGCACGAGGCCCGATGCGCCGAAGGCCGCTGCCGAGCGCAGCACTGCGCCGACATTATGCGGATCTGTGACCTGGTCGAGCACGACAACGATGCCACTGCTCTCGACCTCATCGAGACCGATGGGGGAAAGTTGCTTGGCCTCGAGGGCGACGCCCTGATGCACCGAGTCGGGCCCGAGCAGCCGATCGAGGTCGCGCGGGGAGGAGGGCTCGACTCTAAGGCCGCGCCCGGCGATAAGAGGGGCGAGCCGATGCGCCGCATTCTCGGTCGCGATCAGCCTCGCCACCTCCCGCCTCGGATTAGCGAGAGCCGCCTCGACGGCATGGAGGCCGAATAGCAGCACGTGGTCCGTATCGGCGTGGTGGGATCCGCGTCCAGTCGGCTTCTTGGCGCCGCGCCAGGGACGGCTTCCTTGTCTATCTGGCCTTGGCTTGCGGCGCATCTTTAAGGGGAAGATCTCGCTGGGATGCTGGGTGAGGGGACAACTCACGGGAAGGTGTCAGGATTTCGCGGCTAAGCCACTGATTTACAGTTGACAGAGGCTGAAGCGCTACCCATAAACCCACTATTGGCGGACCCTGCCGGCCGACGGCGGGGCGTTTTTGCTTGGTCGCAATCACCAGTCAATCCATCTGGCTCAAGGAGGGGTGCCCGAGTGGCTAAAGGGGACGGGCTGTAAACCCGTTGGCTATGCCTACGTAGGTTCGAATCCTACCCCCTCCACCACCACTCTTGAGTGCAGAAGGGATGCGGGTGTAGCTCAATGGTAGAGCAGCAGCCTTCCAAGCTGAGGACGAGGGTTCGATTCCCTTCACCCGCTCCAGCAAGACTGACCGCTGAGGCGGTTGATATGACGAGGAAAATGGCGGCTGTTGAGTTGGAGCAGGCGATAGGAGTGTAGCTCAACTGGCTAGAGCACCGGTCTCCAAAACCGGGGGTTGGGGGTTCGAGTCCCTCCACTCCTGCCACGGTTTGAGGGCGCAGGAGGCAAGACGGCCGGAGTGAAGTTTGCGGCGGCAAGGATTTGAGATGGCGAGGACGAACCCCTTCGAGTTTCTACAGCAAGTGCGCACCGAGGTGTCCAAGGTCACTTGGCCCACGCGCCGGGAGACCGTGATCACGACGATCATGGTCATCGCTATGTCGATTGCTGCCGCGCTGTTCTTCCTCGCCGCGGATTGGGTGCTGAGCAATATCGTCACCCTCGTTCTAGGTTGGGGCCGTTAGGAGGTCCATCGAAGTCCAATGACCATGCGCTGGTACATCGTGCACGCCTATTCGAACTTCGAGCGGAAGGTCGCTGAGTCGATCAAGGAGCGTGCGGCCGGGGCCGGGCTCGCCGACCAGTTCGCCGAGGTGCTCGTCCCCATGGAAGAGGTCGTGGAGATGCGCCGCGGCCGGAAGGTGAGCTCTGAGCGGAAGTTCTTTCCGGGCTACGTCCTGGTGAAGATGGAGCTGAACGATCAGACCTATCACCTGATCAAGGCGACGCCAAAAGTCACCGGCTTTCTCGGCACCGAGAACAAGCCCATCCCGATCACCGAGGAGGAGGCAGGCCGCATCCTCCAGCAAGTGCAGGAGGGTGTCGAACGGCCGAAGCCGTCCGTCACGTTCGAGATCGGCGAGCAGGTGCGCGTCGCCGATGGTCCGTTCGCCTCGTTTAACGGTCTCGTCGAGGAAGTCGATGAGGAGCGGGCAAGGCTCAAGGTGGCGGTGTCGATCTTCGGCAGGGCAACCCCGGTCGAGCTCGAATACGCGCAGGTCGAGAAGCTTTAAGCGAAGTGTTTGGTAAGCGGGAATACCCGCGGGAAGCATAGGGATGGCGAAGAAGATCGAAGGCTACATCAAGCTGCAGGTGCCGGCAGGGCAGGCGAATCCATCGCCGCCGATCGGACCTGCGCTCGGCCAGCGCGGCGTGAACATTCCCGAGTTCTGCAAGCAGTTTAACGCGGCGACGCAGAAGCTCGAGCCGGGATCGCCGATTCCGACCGTGATCACCGTCTATGCCGACCGCTCTTTCACCTTCGAGATGCGGACGCCGCCGGCGTCCTATCTCCTGAAGAAGGCGGCGAAGATTACCAAGGGATCGACGGCGCCGGGAAGGACCGGGGCAGGGAGCGTGACCCAGGCCCAGCTCCGCGAGATCGCCGAGGTCAAGATGAAGGATTTGAACGCCAATTCCGTCGAGCAAGCGATGAAGATCATCGCCGGCTCTGCCCGCTCGATGGGTCTCGAGGTGCAGGAGTAGACCATGAGCAAACCCGGCAAGAGGTTTCGTGCCGCCGCTGAGAAGAGCGATCGCGAGACGCTTTATTCGCTCGAGGACGCGGTGAAGCTCGTCAAGGAAGGCGCTAAGGCGAAATTCGACGAGACGATCGAGATCGCCATGAATCTCGGCGTCGATCCGCGTCACGCCGACCAGATGGTGCGCGGCGTATGCGCGCTGCCGCACGGCTCCGGACGCAAGCTCCGCGTCGGCGTGTTCGCCAAGGGCGCCAAGGCCGAGGAGGCCAAGAAGGCAGGCGCCGATGTGGTCGGCGCCGAGGATCTCGTCGAGCAGGTACAGAAGGGCGTGATCGAGTTCGATCGCTGCATCGCCACTCCAGACATGATGCCGCTCGTCGGCAGGCTCGGTAAGGTGCTCGGGCCGCGCGGCCTGATGCCGAACCCCAAGGTCGGCACTGTCACCGCCGATATCGGGCCAGCGGTGCGCGCAGCCAAAGGCGGAGCGGTCGAGTTCCGCGTCGAGAAGGCGGGGCTTATTCATGCCGGCGTCGGCAAGGCATCCTTCAGCGAGACGGCGCTCATCGAGAATATCCGCGCCTTCGCCGATGCGGTGATGAAAGCTAAGCCGTCGGGCGCCAAGGGCACGTTCTTGAAACGGGTCGCGGTCACATCGACCATGGGCCCCGGCGTCAAGATCGAGCCTGCGAGCCTCACCGGCGGCGCGAGTTAGAAAGAGTTTCGGGGCCGAGTTCTCGGCCTCGAAGGATCGCTTCGATGAGAGGCGATTCAAACCTGTCCGAGATTGCAGGTGCGGGTTTCCCGCTTAAGCCACTAGGGCCTGCATGAGACGGGAGACGAACGGTTCGATGGTAGCGGCTTACCGCAACCTGGAGATCGGTTTGACCCTCGTAGTTGGCTCTCGCGCGATTGATGCGCATGGGCGGACAGGCAGCAGAGCGTCGCTCGAAGGAGCGGGGCGGTCCATTGCCTGGTCCCCCCGCCTCGTCTTGCGACAGTGACGTGGCTTGCGGCCTGAAGGTTTCGCTTCAGGTCCAAACAGACGGAGTGAGCAGTGGAAAGAACGGAGAAGCGCGAAGTCGTGACGGCGCTTCATGACGTCCTCGCCAAAACCGGCGTGGTCGTCGTCGCTCACTATGCGGGCCTGACCGTCGGCGCCATGACCAAACTGCGCAGCGAGATGAGAAGCGCTGGCGGACAGGTCAAGGTGGCGAAGAACAGGCTCGTGAAACTTGCGCTCGAAGGCACCGACGCCAAGGGTATCGCGGACTTGCTGACGGGGCCGACCTGCCTCGCCTTCTCCGCAGACCCGGTGGCGGCACCGAAGGTCGCCGTCAAATTCGCCAAGGCGAACGAGAAGTTCGTCATCCTTGGCGGAGCGATGGGGACGACGGTGCTCGATGCCAAAGGCGTGAACTCGCTTGCCGATCTGCCTTCGCTCGACGAGCTCAGAGGTACGTTGATCGGTCTCCTTCAGGCGCCGGCGAGCAAGATCGCCCGTACGCTGAATGAGCCCGGCGCTCAGCTTGCCCGCGTGTTCGGAGCTTATGGCAACAAGGAAGCGGCGTGAGCCCACAAGCAGCTAACATCAGAGTCAAACCTACGAGGATAAGTAAATGGCAGACTTGCAGAAGATAGTAGACACGCTCTCGACGCTCACGGTGCTCGAGGCAGCCGAGCTCGCGAAGTTGCTCGAGGAGAAGTGGGGCGTTTCTGCTGCGGCTCCCGTGGCCATGATGGCCGCGGCCGGCGCCGCGGCTGCGCCCGTCGAGGAGAAGACGGAGTTCACCGTCGTCCTTGCCGCGATCGGAGCCCAGAAAATCAACGTTATCAAAGAGGTACGGGCAGTTACCAGCCTTGGCCTCAAGGAAGCCAAGGATCTCGTCGAAGGCGCGCCCAAGGCCGTGAAGGAAGGCGTGAGCAAGGACGAGGCGGAGAAGATCAAGAAGCAGCTCGAGGCGGCTGGAGCCACCGTCGAACTGAAATAAGATGGGTTGAAAGGAGCCCGGGCGACCCCCATGTATGAGAGTTCGCCCGGGCCCCCAAACCCACCAAAATTTGATGTTGAGACGCTTCGCCTGAGCTTCCGCTTGCTTGACC
Organism: uncultured Alphaproteobacteria bacterium; assembly: GCA_963742355.1. GTDB lineage: Bacteria > Pseudomonadota > Alphaproteobacteria > Rhizobiales > Methyloligellaceae > Methyloceanibacter. The sequence continues at coordinate 12,754 of CAVULQ010000019.1, forward strand.
CGCGGAATCTCAGGCGAGCCGTCGCGACGAGCCCCAAAAAGGGGCCACGAGCCTAAGAGGACCATAAATGACGCAGCAGACGCAGCAGACGACGAACGGTCATAAGCGCTTGCGGAAGATGTTCGGCAAGATTCACGAAGTTGCCGAGATGCCGAACCTCATCGAGGTTCAGAAACAGTCCTACGATCAATTCCTGATGGTTGAGGAGCCCGAGGGCGGGCGCCTGGATGAGGGACTCCAGGCCGTGTTTCGCTCGGTGTTCCCGATCCGTGATTTCGGCGAGCGCGCTCAGCTCGAGTTCGTCCGCTATGCCTTCGAGCCGCCGAAATACGACGTCGATGAGTGCCAGCAGCGCGGCATGACCTTTGCCGCCCCTCTCAAGGTGACGCTCCGTCTCATCGTGTTCGATGTGAACGAGGAGACCGGCGCACGCTCGGTCAAGGACATCAAGGAGCAGGACGTCTATATGGGCGACATGCCGCTCATGACGTCGAACGGCACCTTCGTCATCAACGGCACCGAGCGCGTCATCGTCTCGCAGATGCACCGTTCACCTGGGGTGTTCTTCGACCACGACCGCGGCAAGACGCATTCCTCGGGCAAGCTTCTATTCGCCGCCCGCATCATTCCCTATCGCGGCTCCTGGCTCGACTTCGAGTTCGACGCCAAGGACATCGTCTATGTGCGCATCGACCGCCGCCGCAAGCTGCCGGTGACGACGCTGCTCTATGCGCTTGGCTTGGACGACGAGGAGATTCTCGCGACCTTTTACGACCGCATTCCGCTCAAGGCGACCAAGGAGGGATGGCGCATGCCGTTCCGGCCCGATCGCATGCGCGGCATCAAGCCAACCAGCGACCTGATCGATGCCAAGACCGGCAAGGTCGCGATCGAGGCGGGTCGCAAGGTCACGGCACGTCTTGCCAAGAAGCTCGCCGATGAGGGCCTGAAAGAGCTCCTCGTCAGCGACGCCGATCTGCACGGCCGCTACCTCGCCCAGGACATCGTCAACATGGAGACGGGCGAGATCTACGGCGAAGCAGGCGAGGAGCTCGACGCCAAGCTGATTGGAACGCTGAGGGATCTCGGCCTCAAGGAGGTTCCGATTCTCGACATCGACCATGTCAATGTCGGCGCCTTCATCCGCAACACGCTCGCCGTCGACAAGAACTCCAACACCGAGGAGGCTCTGCTCGACATCTACCGGGTGATGCGCCCGGGCGAGCCGCCGACGCCTGAGGCCGCTCAGAATCTGTTCAACGGCATCTTCTTCGACGCCGAGCGCTACGACCTCTCGGCGGTTGGCCGGGTCAAGATGAACATGCGTCTCGACCTCGATGCGCCCGACACGGTGCGCACGCTGCGCAAGGAGGACATCCTCGCGGTGATCAAGACCCTCGTCGGTCTTCGCGACGGCAAGGGCGAGATCGACGACATCGACCATCTCGGCAATCGCCGGGTGCGCTCGGTGGGCGAGCTGATGGAGAACCAGTACCGCGTCGGATTGCTGCGCATGGAGCGCGCCATCAAGGAGCGCATGAGCTCGGTCGATATCGACACGGTGATGCCGCAAGACCTGATCAACGCGAAGCCCGCGGCTGCCGCGGTGCGCGAGTTCTTCGGCTCGTCCCAGCTCAGCCAGTTCATGGACCAGACCAATCCGCTGTCCGAGATTACGCACAAGCGGCGTCTGTCGGCGCTTGGGCCTGGGGGTCTCACGCGCGAGCGTGCCGGCTTCGAGGTGCGCGACGTGCATCCGACTCATTACGGCCGCATCTGCCCGATCGAGACGCCCGAGGGACCGAATATCGGCCTCATCAACTCGCTCGCGACCTATGCGCGGGTCAACAAATACGGCTTCATCGAGAGCCCGTATCGGCGCGTGGTGAAGGGCAAAGTCACCGACGAGGTGGTCTATCTCTCGGCCATGGAGGAGGCGCGCTACATCATCGCGCAGGCCAACGCCAAGCTGAACCCCAACGGCACGTTCGCTGAGGACATGGTGGTGTGCCGCCATGCCGGGGACGTCGAGCTCGAGCCGCCGGAGAAGGTCGATCTGATCGACGTGTCGCCGAAGCAGCTCGTGTCGGTCGCGGCCGCGCTCATTCCGTTCCTCGAGAACGACGACGCCAACCGCGCTCTGATGGGCTCGAACATGCAGCGTCAGGCCGTGCCGCTGATCACGGCCGAGGCACCGCTCGTCGGCACCGGCATGGAAGAGGTGGTGGCGCGCGATTCGGGCGCTGCCATCGGCGCGCGCCGCACCGGCGTGGTCGACCAAGTCGATGCCACCCGCATCGTCATCCGCGCGACCGAGGAGACCGATCCTTCGAAGTCGGGCGTCGACATCTACAATCTGCGCAAGTTCCAGCGCTCGAACCAGAACACCTGCATCAACCAGCGGCCACTGGTGCGCGTGGGCGATGCGGTGAAGGCGGGCGATATCATCGCCGACGGTCCGTCGACCGATCTCGGCGAGCTTGCGCTCGGGCGTAACGTGCTCGTCGCCTTCATGCCGTGGATGGGCTACAACTTCGAGGACTCAATCCTCATCTCCGAACGCGTCGTGCGTGACGACGTGTTCACCTCGATCCATATCGAGGAGTTCGAGGTGATGGCCCGCGACACCAAGCTCGGCCCCGAGGAGATCACTCGCGACATTCCGAATGTCTCGGAGGAGGCGCTCAAGAATCTCGACGAGGCCGGCATCGTCTATATCGGTGCCGAGGTGAACCCCGGCGACATCCTGGTGGGCAAGATCACGCCCAAGGGCGAGAGCCCGATGACGCCTGAGGAGAAGCTGCTGCGTGCCATCTTCGGCGAGAAGGCCTCCGACGTGCGCGATACCTCGCTCAAGCTTCCGCCCGGCGTGTCGGGCACGGTGGTCGAGGTGCGCGTGTTCAACCGCCACGGCGTCGAGAAGGACGAGCGCGCCATGGCTATCGAGCGCGAGGAGATCGAGCGTCTCGCCAAGGACCGCGACGACGAGCTCGCCATCCTCGACCGCAACGTCTATGGCCGCCTCAAGGACACCTTGATGCACAAGATCGTCGCCAAGGGACCGAAGGGCATCAAGAAGGACGCCAAGATCACCGAGTCCATGCTCGACGAGATCGCTCGCTCCTATTGGTGGGAGATTGCGCTCAAGAACGAGAAGGCGATGGCCGAGGTCGAGGCGATCCGCCGCCAATACGAGGAGGCGAAGAAGCGTCTCGAGCAGCGCTTTGTCGACAAGGTCGACAAGCTGCAGCGCGGCGACGAGCTGCCGCCCGGCGTGATGAAGATGGTCAAAGTCTTCGTCGCGGTGAAGCGCAAGATCCAGCCCGGCGACAAGATGGCCGGCCGTCACGGCAACAAGGGCGTGATCAGCCAGATCGTGCCGATCGAGGACATGCCCTATCTCGCCGACGGCGCGCCCATCGACATCGTGCTCAATCCGCTCGGCGTGCCCTCGCGCATGAATGTGGGCCAGATCCTCGAGACCCATCTCGGATGGGCTTGCCGAGGGCTTGGCAACAAGATCGGCGAGGCGCTCGAAGCCTACTACCATTCGCATAAGGCGAAGCCGCTCAAGGATCTGCTCAAGACGATCTACGGCGACGACAAGACCGTGTCGGGCCTCAAAGACGATCACCTGATCGAAGTGAGCGAGAGTCTGAAGGTGGGTGTGCCGGTGGCGACGCCCGTGTTCGACGGCGCGCATGAGGGCGACGTGACGGCGTTGCTCGAAGCCGCGGGACTCGATTCATCCGGACAGGTGACGCTCTATGATGGGCGCACCGGCGAGGAGTTCGAGCGCCGGGTGACGGTTGGCTACATCTATATGCTGAAGCTCCACCACCTCGTCGACGACAAGATCCACGCGCGATCGATCGGGCCTTACAGCCTCGTCACCCAGCAGCCTCTCGGCGGCAAAGCCCAATTCGGCGGGCAGCGCTTCGGTGAGATGGAGGTGTGGGCGCTCGAGGCCTATGGCGCGGCCTACACGCTCCAGGAGATGCTTACCGTCAAGTCAGACGACGTGGCGGGACGCACTAAGGTCTACGAGGCGATCGTCCGCGGCGACGACACGTTCGAGGCCGGCATCCCCGAGTTTTTCAACGTGCTTGTCAAGGAGATGCGGGCGCTCGGGCTCAATGTCGAGCTGGTGCAGCCCAAGCCTGAAGAGCCACAACCGGCGCGGGCGAGATTGCCGCGCCCGGCCGCCGAGTAAAGGCCCGCTTGGGCGAAGTGAGATTGAACGCGACCAACTGAAGGGCGGCCGGTCCGCCCCTTGGGAGAGAGAAGAGCATGAATCAAGAGATCGCCAATATCTTCAGTCCTCAGGTCCAGCAGCAGAATTTTGACCAGATTCGCATCGGCATCGCGAGCCCGGAAAAAATCCTGTCGTGGTCCTATGGGGAGATCAAGAAGCCAGAGACGATCAACTACCGTACCTTCAAGCCGGAGCGTGATGGGCTGTTCTGCGCGCGCATCTTCGGCCCGGTGAAGGACTACGAGTGCTTGTGCGGCAAGTACAAGCGCATGAAGTATAAGGGCGTCATTTGCGAGAAGTGCGGCGTCGAGGTGACGCTGGCCAAGGTCCGGCGCGAGCGCATGGGCCATATCGAGCTCGCGGCGCCCGTCGCCCATATCTGGTTCCTGAAGTCGCTGCCCTCGCGCATCGGCCTTCTGCTCGACATGACGCTGAAGGACCTCGAGCGCGTGCTCTATTTCGAGAACTACATCGTGCTGGAGCCGGGCTTGACCTCGCTCAAGCCGCTGCAGCTCCTCGCCGAGGAGGACTATCTCAAGGCGCAGGAGGATTTCGGCGAGGATTCCTTCACCGCTTCGATCGGTGCCGAGGCCATTCGCGAGCTGCTCAAGGGTCTCGATCTCGAGAAGCTCGCGGCGGATTTGCGCGTCGAGATCGCCGAGTCGACCTCGGAGCTCAAGCCCAAGAAGCTCGCCAAGCGGCTGAAAGTGGTCGAGGCGTTCATCCAGTCGGGCAACAAGCCCGAGTGGATGATCTTGACCGTGGTCCCGGTCATTCCGCCGGAGCTTCGTCCGCTGGTTCCGCTCGACGGCGGCCGCTTCGCGACCTCCGACTTGAATGATCTCTATCGCCGCGTCATCAACCGCAACAATCGTTTGAAGCGGCTGATGGAGCTTCGCGCGCCCGACATCATCATCCGCAACGAGAAGCGCATGCTTCAGGAGGCGGTCGATGCGCTGTTCGACAATGGGCGGCGCGGCCGCGTCATCACCGGCGCCAACAAGCGTCCGCTGAAGTCGCTCGCCGACATGCTCAAGGGCAAGCAGGGCCGGTTCCGCCAGAACCTGCTCGGCAAGCGCGTCGACTATTCGGGCCGCTCGGTGATCGTGGTGGGCCCCGAGCTCAAGCTGCATCAGTGCGGGCTGCCGAAGAAGATGGCGCTCGAGCTGTTCAAGCCGTTCATCTATGCGCGGCTCGACGCCAAGGGCCACGCAGCCACGGTGAAGCAGGCGAAGAAGCTCGTCGAGAAAGAGAAGCCCGAGGTGTGGGATATCCTCGATGAGGTGATCCGCGAGCACCCGGTGCTGCTCAACCGCGCGCCGACCTTGCACCGCCTCGGCATCCAGGCTTTCGAGCCGGTGCTGATCGAAGGCAAGGCGATCCAGCTGCATCCGCTCGTCTGCGCCGCCTTCAACGCCGATTTCGACGGCGATCAGATGGCGGTGCACGTGCCGCTGTCGCTCGAGGCGCAGCTTGAGGCGCGCGTGTTGATGATGTCGACCAACAACATCCTGCACCCGGCCAACGGTTCGCCGATCATCGTGCCGTCGCAGGATATCGTGCTCGGCCTCTATTATCTGTCTATCGCCATGGACAACGAGCCGGGCGAGGGGATGATCTTCGGCAACACGGCCGAGATTCATCACGCGCTCGACGCCAAGGTCGTCACGCTGCACGCCAACATCAAAGGCCGCTTCCGCTCGGTCGACGAGAAGGGCAAGCCGACGTCGCACATCTACGAGACGACGCCCGGCCGCATGCTGCTCGGCGAGCTCCTGCCGAGGAGCCCGTTGGTGCCGTTCGACCTCGTGAACCGGCTGCTCACCAAGAAGGACATCTCCAACACGATCGACGTGGTCTATCGCCACTGCGGTCAGAAGGAGACGGTCATCTTCTGCGACAAGATCATGGGATTGGGCTTCCGCTATGCCTGCCGCGCCGGCATCTCGTTCGGCAAGGACGACATGGTGATCCCCGAGACCAAGGACGCCATCGTTCAGAAGACGTCCGACCTCGTGCGTGAGTACGAGCAGCAATATAATGACGGCCTCATCACGCGCGGCGAGAAGTACAACAAGGTCGTCGATACTTGGACGGAGTGCACCGAGCTGGTCGCCAAGGAGATGATGAAGCGCATCTCGGCGGTCGAGCGCGATTCGAAGACCGGCCGCGAGAAGCCGATCAACTCCATCTATATGATGTCGCACTCTGGCGCGCGCGGCTCTCCGGCGCAGATGAAGCAGCTTGCCGGCATGCGCGGCCTGATGACCAAGCCGTCGGGCGAGATCATCGAGACGCCGATCATCTCCAACTTCAAGGAGGGGCTGTCGGTGCTCGAGTACTTCAACTCGACCCACGGCGCCCGCAAGGGTCTCGCCGACACCGCGCTCAAGACCGCTAACTCAGGCTATCTCACGCGGCGCCTAGTCGACGTGGCGCAGGATTGCATCGTCACCGAAGACGATTGCGGTACCACCGAAGGCATCACCGCGCGCGCCATTCTCGAGGCGGGCGAGGTCACCGTGTCGCTGGGGGCCCGCGTGCTGGGCCGCACCACCGTCGACAACATCAAGAATCCGTCGACCGGCAAGGTGATCGTCAAGGCCGGCGAGCTGATCGAGGAGGAGGAGGTCGAGGCGATCGAGGCGGCGCGTGTGCAAGAGATCCGCATCCGCTCGGCACTGACGTGCGAGACCAGGAACGGCATCTGCGCAAAGTGCTACGGGCGGGACCTCGCTCGCGGCACGCCGGTCAATATGGGCGAGGCGGTCGGCGTCATCGCGGCTCAGTCGATCGGCGAGCCGGGCACCCAGCTCACCATGCGCACCTTCCATCTCGGCGGCGTGGCCTCCGCCAAGGTCGTCGATCAGTCGTCGCTCGAGTCGAATTTCGACGGCACGGTGAAGATCAAGCAGCGCAACGTGGTGAAGGATTCCCAAGGCCGGCTCATGGTCATGGGTCGCAACACGGCGATCGTTCTGCTCGATGAAGATGGCACCGAGCGCACGGTACACCGCATTCCCTACGGCACGCATCTGCGGGTCGATGACGGGGTCAAGGTCAAGCGCGGCGATCGTCTCGCCGAGTGGGATCCCTATACCCGTCCCGTGCTCACCGAGATCGAGGGCACCGTCGACTTCGAGGATCTGGTCGAAGGCGTATCGGTTTCGGAGCGGCGCGACGAGTTGACCGGGATCACCAACAGCGTGATCATCGATTGGCGCGCATCTCCGCGCGGCGTCGATCTTCGCCCTGCCATGGTGATCAAGGACAAAAAGGGTAAGATCGGCAAGCTGTCACGTGGCGGCGAGGCCCGTTATCTCTTGCCCGTGGACGCGATCCTCTCGGTCGAGCCCGGCCATCAGGTGAAGGCTGGCGACGTGCTCGCCCGTATCCCGACCGAGAGCGCCAAGACGCGCGATATCACCGGCGGCTTGCCGCGGGTGGCAGAGCTGTTCGAGGCGCGCAGGCCCAAGGACCACGCCATCATCGCCGAGGTATCGGGTACGGTGCAGCTTGGCCGCGACTACAAGAACAAGCGGCGCATCACCATCGTTCCGGATGAGGGCCAAGAGCCGGTCGAGTATCTGATCCCCAAGGGCCGCCATCTTGCGGTGCAGGAGGGCGACCATATCGAGCGGGGTGAATTCCTGCTCGACGGCCATCCCGCGCCCCATGACATCCTGGCGATCAAGGGTGTCGAGGAGCTCGCCAACTATCTCGTCAACGAGATCCAGGAGGTGTACCGGCTGCAAGGCGTCACCATCAACGATAAGCATATCGAGGTGATCGTCAGGCAGATGCTGCAGAAGACCGAGGTGGACGAGTCGGGCGATACGGAGTTCCTCAAGGGCGAGCAGGTTGACCGCATCGACTTCGAGGACGCCAACACAGCGGCTGTAGAGAAGGGCGGCAAGCCGGCAACCGGTCAGCCGGTCCTGCTCGGCATCACCAAGGCCTCGTTGCAGACGCGTTCCTTCATCTCGGCGGCCTCCTTCCAGGAGACCACCCGCGTGCTCACCGATGCCGCCGTGAACGGCAAGTCTGACGCGCTCGAGGGCCTGAAGGAAAACGTCATCGTCGGTCGGCTCATTCCCGCCGGCACGGGCGGCATGCTCGCTCGCCTGAACAAGATTGCCTCCCATCGGGACGACCTCATCCTTGAGGAGAGGCAGCGCTCGGCAGACGAGAGGATCGAGCGCGAGGAGGAGCCGGTGCCGGCAGGGGAGGATGCGGCCTAGCCAGAAACCAGAAGGCCGGAAGTCAGAACTCGGGATCCCGCGCGTTGCGGTCTTCAGGCCTCTGATTTCCGGCGTCTGAACTCTGATTTCTGGCTTCAGACTATTGACGATACGAGAATCAGCCTGATACAACGCGCGCACTTTCGCGGCAGGCGGTAGCCCCATCTGGTTGCCTTCGGGCGAGGGTTAAACGCTGCCGGACTAACCGGGATCACATCGGGGTCATGATCTTGGAGGATGCCCTCCAAGGTCCTCTGTATTGAGGCGCCGAAGCGCGGGAAAAACCCGCTGGTTCGGCGCCAGATGGTATGGGCTCTTGCCCTTAGGACGATTGGACGTAAAGGCAGACGATGCCGACGATACAACAACTCATCCGCAAGCCGCGGCAAAAGCCCGGAAAGCGGAACAAGGTACCGGCGATGCAGGCCTGCCCGCAAAAGCGGGGGGTATGCACGCGCGTCTACACCACCACGCCAAAAAAGCCCAACTCGGCGCTGCGCAAGGTGGCGCGCGTCCGCCTGACCAACCAGATGGAAGTGACGAGTTACATCCCCGGCGAGGGGCATAATCTGCAAGAGCATTCGGTGGTGTTGATCAGGGGCGGCCGCGTCAAGGACCTTCCCGGCGTACGCTACCACATCATTCGTGGCGTGCTCGACACCCAAGGCGTTAGCGATCGCCGGCAGCGGCGCTCCAAATACGGAGCCAAACGACCCAAGTAACGGGTCGTTTCTTGTTTAAGGAAACGGATAAGACGACATGTCGAGGCGGCGCAGAGCAGACAAGCGCGAGGTCATTCCCGACCCGAAATTCGGGGATAGCGTGCTGACCAAGTTCATGAACTCCATCATGAAAGAGGGCAAGAAGTCGGCCGCCGAGCGGATCGTCTACGGCGCGCTCGACCAGATGGAGAAGAAGGGTAAGTCGAACCCGGTCGAGCTATTCCACGAGGCGCTGCGCAACGTCATGCCGGCGCTCGAGGTGAGGTCGCGGCGCGTCGGCGGCGCCACCTATCAGGTTCCGGTCGAGGTGAGACTCGACCGCCGCCAGGCGCTCGCCATCCGCTGGATCATCGCGGCGGCGCGCGGACGCAATGAGAATACCATGGTCGAGCGCCTGTCGGGGGAGCTGCTCGATGCCGCCAATAACCGCGGGACCGCGGTGAAAAAGCGCGAGGACACCCATCGGATGGCGGAGGCCAATCGCGCCTTCTCCCATTACCGCTGGTAACGAGTGCAAGGATCCTAACGATGCCCCGGGCCACACCCCTCGAGGACTACCGCAATATCGGGATCATGGCGCATATCGACGCCGGCAAGACCACGACCACCGAGCGCGTCCTCTATTACACCGGCAAGAGCCACAAGATCGGCGAAGTGCACGACGGCGCTGCCACCATGGACTGGATGGAGCAGGAGCAGGAGCGCGGCATCACCATCACCTCAGCCGCGACCACCGCTTACTGGAACGGCAAGCGCATCAACATCATCGACACGCCCGGCCACGTGGACTTCACCATTGAGGTCGAGCGCTCGCTTCGCGTGCTCGACGGCGCGGTAGCACTGCTCGACGCGAACCAGGGGGTCGAGCCGCAGACCGAGACGGTATGGCGCCAGGCCGACAAATACGGCGTGCCGCGCATGATCTTCGTCAACAAGATGGACAAGATCGGCGCCGACTTCTTCCTCTCCGTGCAGATGGTCAAGGATCGCCTCGGCGCCAAGCCGATCGTGATACAGCTCCCGCTCGGCGTGGAGTTGAGCTTCAAGGGTATCATCGACCTCGTCCGCATGAAGGCCGTGGTGTGGGACGACGAGGCCTTGGGTGCGAGTTTTCACGACGAGGACATTCCGGCCGATCTCCTCGATCAGGCTAAGGAATATCACGACCTACTCGTCGAGCTGGCGTCGGAGGTCGACGAGGCCGCGACGGAGGCCTATCTCGAAGGCAAGCAGCCGAGCGAGGCCGAGCTCAAGGCGCTGATCCGCAAGGGGACGGTGACTAATTTCTTCGTTCCGGTCCTGTGCGGCTCGGCGTTCAAGAACAAAGGCGTGCAGCCGATGCTGGACGCAGTGGTGGACTATCTTCCGTCGCCGCTCGACGTGCCCCCGATGAAGGGCATCGACTTCAAGACCGGCGGGGAGGCGACGCGCGCGCCGTCCGACACCGAGCCGCTCTCGATGCTGGCCTTCAAGATCATGAACGATCCCTTCGTGGGCTCGCTCACCTTCTGCCGCATCTATTCCGGCAAGGTGGAGACCGGCACCACGCTGATCAACACGGTGAAGGACAAGAAGGAGCGCATCGGCCGCATGCTGCTGATGCACGCCAATCACCGCGAGGACATCAAGGAAGCCTATACGGGCGACATCGTGGCGCTGGCCGGCCTCAAGGACGTGACCACCGGCGACACGCTGTGCGATCCGACCAAGCCCGTGATTCTCGAGCGCATGGAGTTTCCCGATCCCGTCATCGAGGTCGCCGTCGAGCCCAAGACCAAGAGCGACCAGGAGAAGCTCGGCGTCGCGCTGCATCGTCTCGCCCAGGAGGACCCGTCCTTCCGCGTGTCGGTCGATCACGAGTTCGGCCAGACCATCATCAAGGGCATGGGCGAGCTGCATCTCGACATCATCGTCGACCGCATGCGCCGCGAGTTCAAGGTCGAGGCCAATGTCGGTGCGCCGCAGGTGGCGTTCCGCGAGACGGTCTCCAAGCGCGCCGATGTGGACTACACCCACAAGAAGCAGACCGGCGGCTCTGGCCAGTTCGCTCGCGTGAAGATGACCATCGAGCCGAACGAGGCCGGCAAAGGCTACGAGTTCGTCAACAAGGTGATCGGCGGCAACGTGCCGAAGGAGTACATCCCGGGCGTCGCCAAGGGCGTGCAGAGCGTGGTCGAAAACGGCGTGCTCGCCGGCTTCCCCATGCTCGACATCAAGGTGACGCTCACCGACGGCGCCTATCACGACGTCGATTCTTCGGTAATGGCGTTCGAGATCGCCGCCCGCGCCGCCTTCCGCGAAGGCGCGCTCAAGGCGGGACCGAAGCTGCTCGAGCCGATCATGAAGGTCGAGGTGGTGACGCCCGAGGATTATGTGGGCGGCATCATCGGCGACCTGACCAGCCGCCGGGGTCAAGTGCGCGGTCAGGAGACGCGGGGCAACGCGTCGGTGATCAGCGCCATGGTGCCGCTTGCCAACATGTTCGGCTATGTGAACAACCTGCGCTCGATGAGCCAGGGCAGGGCGCAGTTCACCATGCAGTTCGATCACTACGCGCAGGCGCCGCAGGGCGTCGCCGAGGAGGTCAAGGCGAAGTTCGCCTAGAAGCTGCCGCTGCCCGCACGGGCTGACGGTCGTGAGTTTGTTTTTTTGTTGAAGGATGGAGAGCCAACATGGCTAAGGAAAAATTCAAGCGGACGAAGCCGCATTGCAACATCGGGACCATCGGTCATGTCGATCACGGCAAGACGACGCTGACGGCTGCGATCACCAAAGTGTTGGCCGAGAAGGGCGGGGCGAAGTTCACCGCCTATGACGAGATCGACAAGGCGCCGGAAGAGAAGGCGCGCGGCATCACCATCTCGACCGCGCATGTGGAATACGAGACCGCCAAGCGCCATTACGCGCACGTGGACTGTCCGGGCCACGCCGACTACGTGAAGAACATGATCACGGGCGCGGCGCAGATGGACGGCGCCATCCTCGTGGTGTCCGCCGCCGACGGCCCCATGCCGCAGACGCGCGAGCACATCCTGCTCGCCCGCCAGGTCGGCGTGCCGGCGCTGGTCGTCTATCTCAACAAGGTCGACATGGTGGACGACCCCGAGCTTCTCGACCTGGTCGAGCTCGAGGTACGCGAGCTGCTGTCCAAATACGAGTTCCCGGGCGACGAGATTCCGATCGTCAAGGGCTCGGGCCTGGCGGCCCTCGAGGGCCGCGACGATGAGATCGGCAAGAAGTCGATCGAGGCACTGATGGACGCGGTCGATGCCTATATCCCGCAGCCCGACCGTCCCAAGGACAAGCCCTTCCTGATGCCGATCGAGGACGTGTTCTCGATCTCCGGCCGCGGCACCGTGGTCACCGGGCGTATCGAGCGCGGCATCGTCAAGGTCGGCGAGGAGGTCGAGATCGTCGGCATCAAGCCCACCACCAAAACCGTCGTCACCGGCGTCGAGATGTTTCGCAAGCTGCTCGACCAGGGCGAGGCCGGCGACAATGTCGGCTGCCTGTTGCGCGGCGTGGATCGCGAGGGCGTCGAGCGCGGCCAGGTGCTGGCGAAGCCCGGCTCGATCACGCCCCACACCAAGTTCAAGGCCGAGGCCTATATCCTCACCAAGGAGGAGGGCGGTCGTCACACCCCGTTCTTCGCCAATTACCGTCCGCAGTTCTACTTCCGGACCACCGACGTGACCGGCGTGGTGCATCTCCCGGAAGGGACCGAGATGGTGATGCCGGGCGACAACATCGCCATGACGGTCGAGCTGATCGTGCCGATCGCCATGGAGGAGAAACTTCGTTTCGCCATCCGCGAGGGCGGCCGCACCGTCGGCGCCGGCGTAGTGGCGTCGATTATCGAGTAAGGGAGAGACCAGTGGAGCGCGCCGTCGCAAGCGGCGCGCTCCTCAACTTGAGGCCATCGAGATGCAAAGCCAGAATATAAGAATTAGGCTCAAAGCCTTCGACCATCGCATCCTCGATGCGTCGACCAAGGAGATCGTCAACACCGCGAAGCGCACGGGCGCCGAGGTGCGCGGACCCATTCCGCTGCCGACGCGCATCGAGAAGTTCACGGTGAACCGTTCCCCGCATATCGACAAGAAGAGCCGCGAGCAGTTCGAGATGCGCACGCATAAGCGCCTGCTCGACATCGTCGATCCCACGCCGCAGACGGTTGACGCGCTGATGAAGCTCGACCTCGCCGCGGGCGTCGACGTCGAGATCAAGCTGTAACGGCGCGAGACGAGCCAAGGATTAGAGAGCAATGCGATCAGGTGTCATCGCGCAGAAGGTCGGCATGACCAGGATCTTCACCGATGCCGGGGAGCACATCCCGGTCACGGTGCTGAAGCTCGAGCATTGCCAAGTCGTGGGCCATCGCACGCCGGAGAAGAACGGCTATACCGCGCTTCAGCTCGGTGCCGGCACGCCCAAGGTGAAGCGTCTTTCGCGCGCCGCGCGCGGACATTTCGCCGTGGCCAATGTGGAGCCGAAGCGGAAGCTCGCCGAGTTTCGCGTGAGCCCCGATAATGTGATCGAGGTGGGTGCGGAGATCACCGCCGACCATTTCGTCGAGGGCCAGTTCGTCGACGTGTCGGGCACGACCATCGGCAAGGGCTTCGCCGGCGCCATGAAGCGCCACGGCTTCCACGGCTTGCGCGCCTCTCACGGCGTGTCGGTCAGCCACAGGAGCCACGGCTCGACCGGCCAGCGCCAGGACCCGGGCAAGGTGTTCAAGGGCAAGAAGATGGCCGGCCACATGGGTGACGTGAACGTCACCACGCAGAATCTGCGTGTAGTGAAGACCGACCCTGAGCGCGGGTTGATCATGATCCGCGGCGCCGTTCCCGGAGCCAAGGGCGGTTGGGTGACGATTCACGATGCGGTGAAGCGTGCTCTACCCGAGGGCGCGCCGAAGCCAGGCGCCTTCCGCAAGGCCGCTGGTGAGGCACAGGCGAAGCAAGAGGCATCTGAGACGCCGCCGGCGGCAGAGGGTACTCAGCAAGAGGGTGGGAGCGAAAGCTAATGCAGGCCGACGTCACCACGCTCGACGCCAAGAAGGCGGGAACGGTCGATCTTCCGGACCATGTGTTCGGGCTCGAGCCGCGCGCCGACATTCTGCAACGCATGGTGCGCTACCAGCTCGCCAAGCGCAGAGGCGGCACGGCCCACGTCAAGGATCGCTCCGAGGTCAATTACACGACGGCCAAGCTGTACCGCCAGAAGGGTACTGGCCGGGCACGTCACGGCAGCAAGAAAGCGCCGATCTTCAGGGGCGGCGGCAAGGCGTTCGGGCCTAAGCCTAGGGATTTCGCCATCGACTTGCCGAAGAAGGTGAGGGCGCTCGCGTTGAGGCATGCGCTGTCCTCCAAGGCCAAGTCCGAGATGCTCGTCGTCATCGACAAATGTGAGCTGAAAGACGCTAAGACCAAGGAGCTCAAATCGCGCTTCGCCAAGCTCGGCTTCGGCTCGGTGCTGATCATCGACGGGGCCGAGGTGCAGGACGCCTTCGCCCGCGCCGCGCGCAATCTGCCCGACGTCGACGTGCTCCCCGTCGCCGGCATCAATGTCTACGACATTCTTCGGCACGAGAAGCTCGTGCTGACCAAGGCGGCGCTCGAGGCGCTGGAGGCACGGTTCAAATGAGCACGCTCGACGCCTACGACGTCATCGTCGCGCCGGTGATCACCGAGAAGGCCAGCGCCGTCTCGGAAGCAAACCAGGTCGTGTTCAAAGTGCGCCGCGACGCCACCAAGCCCGAGATCAAGGCCGCGGTCGAGCAGCTCTTTGGCGTGAAGGTGGTCGCGGTCAACACGCTCGTCCGCAAGGGCAAGACCAAGCAGTTCCGCGGCGTCAAGGGAAAGCAGCAGGACGTCAAGAAAGCGATCGTGAGGCTCGCCGAAGGCGACAAGATCGACGTGACGACGAGGATCTGACGAGATGGCGCTCAAGTCTTATAATCCCACGACGCCCTCGCAGCGGCAGCTCGTCCTCGTTGACAAGAGCCATCTGCACAAGGGTAAGCCCGTGAAGGCGCTGACCGAGGGTCTCACCAAGACCGGCGGGCGCAACAATGACGGCCGGGTGTCGATGTGGCATCGCGGCGGCGGACACAAGCGCGCCTACCGTATCGTGGACTTCAAGCGCGCCAAGCACGGCCTGCCGGCGACGGTCGAGCGGCTCGAATACGATCCCAACCGCACCGCGTTCATTGCGCTCATAAAATACGAGGACGGCGAGCTGTCCTACATCCTCGCGCCGCAGCGGCTTGCTCCAGGCGACACGGTGATCGCCGACTTGAAGGTCGACGTGAAGCCCGGCAACGCCATGCCGCTCGCCAACATGCCGATCGGCACCATCGTCCACAATGTCGAGATGAAACTCGGCAAAGGCGGGCAGATTGCGCGCGCTGCGGGCACCTATGTGCAGCTCGTGGGCCGCGATGCCGGCTACGCCATCCTCCGGCTCAATTCCGGCGAGACCCGCATGGTGCCGGCCGAGTGCATGGCCACGGTCGGCGCCGTGTCCAATCCCGACAATTCCAACGTCTCGATCGGCAAGGCCGGGCGGATGCGCTGGAAAGGGCGGAGGCCCGTCGTGCGCGGCGTCGCCATGAACCCGATCGATCATCCGCATGGCGGTGGAGAGGGCCGCACCTCGGGCGGCCGGCATCCGGTCACGCCGTGGGGCAAGTCGACCAAAGGCAAGAAGACGCGGCACAACCGGTCGACCGACAAATACATCCTGCGCAGCCGCCATCAGAAGAAGAAGGGATAGCTCACGTGGGTCGCTCGGTGTGGAAAGGTCCGTTCGTCGACGGGTATTTGTTGAAGAAGGCGGAGACGGCCCGCGGGTCGGGCTCGAACGCGGTGATCAAAATCTGGTCGCGCCGTTCGACCATTCTGCCGCAGTTCGTGGGTCTCACCTTCGGCGTGCATAACGGTCAGAAGCATATCCCTGTGCTCGTCACCGAGGACATGATCGGCCACAAGTTCGGAGAGTTTGCGCCGACGCGGACCTTCTACGGCCATGCCGCGGACCGCAAGGCGAAGAGGGCAAAGGCTTAGGATCATGGGCAAGCCGCAGCGCGAACGCGCGCTTAAAGATAACGAGGCGAGGGCGGTGACGCGGATGATGCGCGTCAGTCCGCAGAAGCTCAATCTGCTTGCCCAGCTCATTCGCGGCAAGAAGGTCGATCGCGCGCTCGCCGATCTCACCTTCTCGCGCAAGCGCGTGGCGAAGGACGTGAAGAAGACGCTCGAGTCGGCCATTGCCAATGCCGAGAACAATCACGATCTCGACGTCGATGCACTCGTCGTGTCCGAGGCCTATGTGGGCAAGAATTTGGTGTTGAAACGCATGCGGGCGCGGGCCAGGGGCCGTGCGGGACGCATCCTGAAACCATTCGCGCAGATTACCGTCGTCGTGCGCCAAGTCGAGGAGTCCGCTTAATGGGACAGAAGGTCAATCCGATCGGGCTCAGGCTCGGCGTCAACCGCACGTGGGATTCGCGGTGGTTCGCCTCGCGCGGCGAATATGCGCGGCTGCTGCATGAAGATCTGAAGATGCGCAAGCACATCCTCGAGTCGCGCAAGCAGGCCGGTATCTCCAAGGTGGTGATCGAGCGCCCGCACAAGAAGTGCCGTGTCACGGTGCATACGGCCCGTCCCGGCATCCTGATCGGCAAGAAGGGCTCCGATATCGAGAAGCTCCGCCGCGAGCTTGCGTCGATGACCGACTCTGAGGTGCATCTCAACATCGTCGAGGTGCGCAAACCCGAGATCGACGCCACCCTCGTCGCCGAGGGCATCGCCCAGCAGCTCGAGCGGCGTGTCGCTTTCCGCCGCGCCATGAAGCGCGCCGTGCAGTCGGCGATGCGCATGGGCGCGCTCGGCATCCGCATCAATTGCGGCGGCCGGCTCGGTGGAGCGGAGATTGCGCGCATGGAGTGGTATCGCGAGGGCCGCGTGCCGTTGCACACGCTGCGCGCCAATATCGATTACGGCACGGCGCTCGGGCGCACGGCCTACGGCATCATCGGTGTCAAGGTGTGGATCTTCAAGGGCGAGATCATGGAGCACGATCCCATGGCCCAGGAGAACCGCGCGCTCGAGGCGCAGGAAGGCGGCCGCTCGCAAGGGCGTCGCGAGCCTGCTCCGGCATCGGCTTAAGCGGGAAAGACAAGGTTTAAGTCATGCTGCAACCGAAACGCACCAAGTTCCGCAAGGCGCATAAGGGCCGCATCAAGGGCGCCGCGTCGAGTGCGGTGAACCTCAATTTCGGCACCTATGGGCTGAAGGCGCAGGAGCCTGCGCGCATCACCGCGCGGCAGATCGAGGCGGCGCGGCGCGCGATGACACGGCAGATGAAGCGTTCGGGCCGGGTGTGGATCAGGCTCTTCCCCGACGTACCGGTGTCGAAGAAGCCGACCGAGGTGCGCATGGGCAAGGGTAAGGGCACGCCGGAGTTCTGGGTGGCCAGGGTGAAGCCCGGCCGCATCATGTTCGAGATCGACGGCGTGGGCGAGGCGGTCGCGCGGGAGGCGCTCCGACTTGCCGCCGCCAAGCTTCCGATCAAGACGCGCGTCGTGGCGCGCATCAGCGAGGTGCAATCGTCATGAGGGCCGCTCAAGTCCGCGGGCTGACCGAAGATCAGCGCACCGACGAGCTGATCAAGCTCAAGAAGGAACAGTTCAATCTGCGCTTCCAGGCGGCCTCTGGCCAGCTCGAGAACACGGCGCGGGTGAGACAGATCAGGCGCGACATCGCCCGCATCAAGACGATTGCGCGGCAGGGAGCCTCGGGCGTGTCTCCGGTTGCGGCCAAGCCGAAAGCCGCGCCGAAGCCGAAAGCCGAAGCCAAGCCGAAGACCGAAGCCAAGGCGAAGACCAAGACTGCGAAGCCGAAGGCCAAATCCAAGGCCAAGGCAAAGAGCTAGGACGAGAGACGATGCCGAAAAGAGTTCTGCAAGGGGTCGTGGTGAGCGACAAGAACGACAAGACCGTGGTGGTCCGCGTCGAGCGGCGCTTCACCCATCCCTTGCTGCAGAAGACGGTCAGGCGGAGCAAGAACTATCACGCCCACGACGAGAAGAACGAATTCAAGGTGGGCGAGATGGTGTGGATCGAGGAATGTCCGCCGGTCTCGAAGCAGAAACGATGGATGGTGCTGCCGCGCGAGCATGCAGCTGGATAAGAAACGGATTTTTCAGGCCCCGCGGGGCTTGAGCCAAGGGCAAGTGCCATGATTCAGATGCAGACCAATCTCGACGTCGCCGACAATTCCGGTGCGCGCCGCGTCCAGTGCATCAAGGTGCTCGGCGGGTCGAAGCGGAAATATGCCGGAATCGGCGACACCATCGTGGTCTCCGTCAAGGAGGCGATCCCGCGTGGCCGCGTGAAGAAGGGCCAGGTGATGAAGGCCGTGGTGGTGCGTACCGCTAAGGGCGTGCGCCGTCCCGACGGCTCGATCATCCGCTTCGATCGCAACGCTGCCGTGCTGGTCAATCCGCAGGGCGAGCCGATCGGAACGCGCATCTTCGGCCCCGTCACCCGCGAGCTTAGAGCCAAAAAGCACATGAAGATCGTGTCGCTCGCTCCGGAGGTGCTTTGATGGTCAAGCTCAAGATCCGGAAGGGCGACCACGTAGTGGTCATCACCGGCAAGGATAAGGGCAAGAAGGGCGAAGTGCTCAAGGTGATGCCGGCTGAGAACCGCGTCATCGTCAAGGGCGTCGCCGTGGTCAGGCGCCATCAGCGCCAGACCGCCTCGCAAGAGGGCGGGATCATCTCCAAGGAGGGGCCGATCCACGTCTCCAATATCGCGCTCGAGGATCCCAAGGACGGGAGCCCCACGCGCATCGGCTACAAATTCCTGAAGGACGGGCGCAAGGTCCGCTTTGCCAAGCGCTCGGGTGAGATCATCGATGTCTGAAGCCAGCTATACCCCCCGTCTCAAGCAGCACTATCAGACCGTGCTGAAGCCCGAGCTCGCCAAGACGTTCGGCTACGAGAACACCATGCAGGTGCCACGCCTCGACAAGGTGGTGCTGAACATGGGCGTCGGCGAGGGCGTCAACGACTCCAAGAAGGTGACGGCAGCCGCCAATGATCTCGGCCTTATCGCGGGCCAGAAGCCGGTGATCACCCGGGCGCGGAAGTCGATCGCCACCTTCAAGCTCCGCGAGGGCATGCCGATCGGCGCCAAGGTCACACTGCGGCAGAACCGCATGTACGAGTTCATCGACCGGCTGGTGAACATCGCGCTGCCGCGCGTGCGCGACTTTCGTGGGCTCAATCCCAAGAGCTTCGACGGGCGCGGCAACTACGCGATCGGGCTTAAGGAGCACATCATCTTTCCCGAGATCGACTACGACAAGGTCGAGGATGTGCTCGGCATGGACATCATCGTTTGCACGACGGCGCGCACCGACGACGAAGCGCGCGCGCTGCTGCAGGGTTTGAACTTTCCGTTTCGCAGCTAGGAAACTGGCAGCGACAGGAGGACGTGAATGGCAAAGACAAGCATGATCGAGCGCAACAACAAGCGGAAGCGCTTGGCCAATAAATTCAAGGTACGGCGCACGCGGCTCAAGGCGATCGCCGCCGACCGCAAGCTGCCGGCCGAGGAGCGCTTCGCCGCAAGACTCAAGCTTGCCGAGCTGCCGCGCAACTCCTCGCCGACGCGCATCCGCAATCGGTGCGACCTCACGGGGCGCCCGCGCGGCTATTACCGCAAGCTGCGCATGTCGCGTATCGCGCTGCGCGATCTCGGAAGCCAGGGCCTGATCCCCGGCATGATCAAGTCGAGCTGGTAAGGACGATCGATGAGCATTAACGATCCGCTAGGTGACATGCTGTCCCGCATCCGCAACGCGCAGATGCGGCACAAGACGAAGGTCACGACGCCAGCTTCAAAGCTTCGTGAGCACGTCCTCGACGTGCTGGCGGAGGAGGGTTATATCCGCGGCTATGCGCGCGTCGAGTATACGGGCGGCCGCTCGGAGTTCGAGATCGAGCTGAAATATTTCGACGGCGAGCCGGTGATCAAGGACATCAAGCGAGTGTCGACCCCTGGGCGTCGGGTCTACTCGTCGGTCAAGGATCTGCCGACGGTCGCTAATGGTCTCGGGGTCGCCATACTGTCGACGCCGAAAGGCGTCATGTCAGATTCCCGCGCGCGCACGGAGAATGTCGGCGGCGAGATTCTCTGCAACGTGTTCTAGGCGGGCTTTGGTAGCGAAGGTTTGAACGATGTCGCGGATTGGCAAAAAGGCGGTGGCAGTTCCCAGTGGCGTAACCGCCACGGTGAACGGCCAGGAGGTGGCGGTGAAGGGCCCCAAGGGCGAGCTCAAGCACATCCTTGCCGACGAGATGGTGGCCAAGCTCGATAAGGGCCGCATCGAGGTCACCATGCGCGAGGACACCAAAGAGGCGCGCGCCATGTGGGGCATGAGCCGGACCATGGTCGCCAATCTGTTGGCCGGCGTGACGGAAGGCTTCACCAAGAAACTCGAGATCACCGGTGTCGGCTACCGCGCCGCGGTGCAGGGCTCGAACCTCCAACTCCAGCTCGGCTATAGCCACGACGTGAGCTTCCCCATTCCGAAAGGCATTCAGGTCGTGTGTCCGAAGCCGACGGAGATTGTGATAACCGGCATCGACAAGCAGAAGGTCGGCCAAGTCGCGGCGGAAATCAGGCGGTTCAGGCCACCCGAGCCCTACAAGGGCAAGGGCGTGAAATACGCGGGTGAGTTCATCCTCCGCAAAGAAGGCAAGAAGAAGTAGGACGAGACGATGGGCGCGTTGAATGAAGGCTTCATGCGGCGTTCGCGCCGGGTCCGTGGCTCGCTCAAGCGAGCGGCGAACGGGCGCGCGCGTCTGTCGGTGTTCCGCTCCTCCAAACATATCTATGCGCAGGTGATCGATGATAGCGCCGGCAAGACCGTTGCCGCAGCGTCGACGCTGGACAAGGACCTCAAGGGCAATCTGCCCAAGGGCTGCGACCTTGCGGCGGCGACCGCCGTGGGCAAGCTCGTGGCCGAGCGCGCGCTCCAGGCGGGGGTGAAGGACGTGGTGTTCGATCGTGGCGGCTATCTCTACCATGGGCGCGTCAAGGCGCTTGCCGAGGCCGCGCGCGAAGCTGGCTTGAATTTCTAGAGGATCGAGATGATGGATCGCAAAGGGGGCCGAGGCCCGCAAGGCAGAGACCGCGAGGAGCGCGACAGCGAGTTTGTCGACAAGCTCGTGCATATCAATCGCGTGGCCAAGGTGGTGAAGGGCGGCCGGCGCTTCGGCTTCGCCGCGCTCGTCGTCGTCGGCGACCAGAAGGGCCGCGTCGGCTTCGGTCACGGCAAGGCGCGCGAGGTGCCCGAGGCCATCCGCAAGGCGACCGATGCCGCTAAGCGCAACCTGGTGAAGGTGCCCTTGCGCGAGGGCCGGACGCTGCATCATGACGTGACCGGCCATCACGGCGCCGGCAAGGTCGTGCTCCGCGCGGCTCCTCCGGGCACCGGCATCATCGCCGGGGGTCCAATGCGCGCCGTATTCGAGACCCTCGGTATCCAGGACGTCGTCGCCAAGTCGCTCGGGAGTTCAAATCCCTACAACATGGTGCGCGCGACCTTCGATGCGCTTCGCCACGAGGACAGCCCGAGAGGGGTCGCGGCACGGCGCGGCAAGAAGGTGAGCGAGATCGTTTCGCGCCGGAGAGACGGCGCCGGCGATGCAGTTGCACCGACCGAGGCGTAAGGCCTCAGAGCAGGGTTGAGGACAATGGCCGACACATCAAACAGGAAAACGATCGTCGTCGAGCAGATCGGGAGCCCGATCCGGCGCCCTTATATCCAGCGCGCGACGCTGATCGGGCTCGGCCTCAACAAGATGCATAAGCGGCGCACGCTGATCGACAGCCCGCAAGTGCGCGGCATGGTCGCCAAGATCGCCCATCTCGTCCGCATCGTCGAAGACGAGAAAAAGGCGTAAGGAACGAAGCAAATGCGTTTGAACGAGATCAGGGACCGGCCGGGCGCGACGAGCGCCAAGAAGCGGCTCGGGCGCGGTGTCGGCTCAGGTCTCGGCAAGACCGCCGGCAAGGGCACCAAGGGCCAGAAGGCGAGATCCGGCGTCGCCATCAAGGGCTTCGAGGGCGGCCAGATGCCGCTCCACCGGCGCCTGCCGAAGCGCGGCTTCAACAACATCTTCGCCAAGAAGTTCAATGAGCTCAATCTCGGCAAGATCCAAGGCGCGATCGATGCCGGAACGCTCGACGACAAGAAGCCGATCACCGTCGAGGCGCTGAAGGAGGCGGGGCTCATCCGGCGCACCAAGGACGGTGTGAGGCTGCTCGGGTCTGGCGAGATCAAGGGCAAGCTCGCCTTCGAGGTGACCGGCGCTTCGGCGAGCGCGATCAAGGCCGTCGAGGCCAAAGGCGGCACGGTCACGCTGAAATCGATCACCGGGCGCGAGAAGCCTGCGGCCGACGCGATCAAGGCCGAGCGTCGCGCCAAGAAGCGTGAGGCGGTTGCGGCCAAGGCAGCTGCCAAGGGTGGCAAGCCTAAGGCCGCTGATGAGAAAGGGGCAGCCGCCGCGGCAGAGGCGCCCAAGGCAAAGAAGGCGAAGCCGGAGGGGAAGGCCGAGCATGGCGAGGCTAGGCCCGAGAAGGCGAAGCCCGCCAAGAAGGACAAGTCCGAGTGACGTTGGGGCGGCGCTGCTCGCGCCCGCCCGCGGTCCTCGCATAGGAAGAGAGCGCTCGAATGGTCTCCGCCGCAGAACAGCTCGTCTCCAATCTCAATTTTGCGGCCTTCGCCAAGGCGGATGAGCTCAAGAAGCGTATCTGGTTCACGCTTGGCGCGCTGCTCATCTACCGGCTCGGCACCTATATCCCGATCCCGGGCGTCAATCCGGCGGCGCTCGCCGAGGTGTTCAAGCAGAACCAGAGCGGCATCCTCGGCATGTTCAACATGTTCTCGGGCGGTGCGGTCGCGCGCATGGCGATCTTCGCGCTCAACATCATGCCGTATATCTCGGCCTCGATCATCATCCAGCTCCTCACCACCGTCTCGCCGCATCTTGAGAACCTGAAGAAGGAAGGCGAGCAGGGCAGGCGGCAGATCAACCAATACACGCGCTACGGCACGGTGCTGCTGGCCGCGTTGCAAGGCTATGGCATCGCCGTTGGCCTCGAGGGCGCAGGCAATATCGTGCTCGATCCCGGCTTGATGTTCCGCATCACCACGGCCATCACCCTGGTCGGCGGCACCGTATTCCTGATGTGGCTCGGCGAGCAGATCACCGCGCGCGGCGTCGGCAACGGCATCTCGCTCATCATCTTCGCCGGCATCGTCGCGCAATTGCCCCATGCCGTGGTCGGCACGCTCGAGCTCGGACGGCAGGGCGCGCTGTCGACGACGCTGATCATCCTTCTCATTGTCATGGCCGTCGTGGTCATCGGCGTCATCGTGTTCATGGAGCGGGCGCAGCGGCGGCTGCTGGTGCAATATCCAAAGCGCCAGGTCGGCAACCGCATGTTCCAGGGCGATGCCTCGCATCTGCCGCTCAAACTGAACAGCGCGGGCGTGATCCCGCCGATCTTCGCGTCATCGCTGCTGCTTCTGCCGATCACGGTGGCGAATTTTTCGGCCGGGCAGGGGCCCGATTGGCTGACCACCGTGACCGCCATGCTCGGGCGCGGGCAGCCGCTTCACATCATCATTTATATCGCGATGATCGTCTTCTTCGCCTTCTTCTACACGGCCGTGGTGTTCAACCCGAAAGACACTGCCGACAATCTGAAGAAGTATGGCGGCTTCCTGCCCGGCATCAGGCCCGGCGAGCGCACCGCCGAATATATCGACTACGTGCTGACCAGAATCACGGTGGTGGGCGCCATCTATCTTGCCGCCGTGTGCGTGCTGCCGGAGATCCTCATCTCCTATGCCGGCGTGCCGTTCTATTTCGGCGGCACCTCTCTCCTTATCGTGGTGAGCGTCACCATGGACACGGTGGCTCAGATCCAGAGCCATCTGCTCGCCCATCAATATGAAGGCCTGATCAAACGGGCCCGGCTTAGAGGAGCCAGGCGGCGATGAACCTGGTCCTGCTCGGCCCTCCCGGCGCGGGCAAAGGCACCCAGGCCAAGCTGCTCGAGGACGGTCACGCTCTTACCAAGCTGTCCACGGGCGATATGCTGAGGGCCGCGGTCGCTGCAGGCACCGAGCTCGGGCGCAAGGCTGGCGACATCATGGAGCGAGGCGAGCTTGTGCCCGACGAGCTCGTCATCAAGCTGATTGCCGAGCGCATAGACGAGGGCGGCTCAGGCAAGGGCTATATCCTCGACGGCTTTCCTCGCACCATCGCTCAGGCCGAGGCGCTCGACCATCTGCTCGCCGAGCGCCACAAGCGTCTCGATCGGGTCATCGTGATGGAGGTCGACGACGAGGCCCTCGTGGAGCGCATTACCGGCCGTTTTGCTTGCGCCGATTGCGGGGAGGGCTATCACGATATCTACAAGCCGACCAAAGTGCCCGGCGTGTGCGACCGCTGCGGGGGTAGCCAGTTCGTGCGCCGACGGGACGACAACGAGGAGGTGGTGCGCGCGAGGCTCAAGGCCTATCACGCCCAGACCGAGCCCCTGATCCACTATTACACGCGGCAGGGAAAGGTGAGGGCGGTCGACGGCATGGCCGATATTGCAACCGTGCAAAAAGAGATCAACCGGGCGCTCGACGGCGCCGCCGCTTGAGGAGGAAATCGGGCAAAATACGGCCAGTTGACCTTGTCAAGGGGAATCGCTACATAAGCCCGGCTACATTGAAAAACGGACTGACCGGTCCTCGGGGGTATTGCCTTTCCGCGGTCGGTCTCGTCGTGTTCAGGTTGGGAAATCTGGTTTTAATTTCAGCACGTTAGCTCGTGCACGAGGAGGCGGTTTCGTGGCCCGAATTGCAGGCGTTAATATCCCGACCAACAAGCGGGTCGAGGTGGCGCTCACTTATATCCATGGCATCGGTGATACCTTTGCCAAGCAGATCTGCGCCAAGGTCGCGATCCCACCCGAGCGGCGGGTGAGCCAGCTGACCGAGTTTGAGATCATGCAGATTCGCGAGGTTATCGACCACGACTATGTCGTGGAAGGCGATCTTCGGCGTGATGTCGCCATGAATATCAAGCGGTTGATGGATCTCGGCTGCTACCGGGGCCTACGCCATCGCCGCGGCTTGCCGGTTCGCGGCCAGAGGACGCACACCAATGCGCGCACGCGTAAAGGTCCGGCCAAGCCGATCGCCGGCAAGAAGAAGTAGGCAATGTCGGGCAGGTCGCGGGCCTTCGCTCGCGCCCGCGCCAATTCATCAATTCGCAATGCGGGAATAGAGCATGGTCAAGGAGAAGGCGCGGGTTCGTCGCCGCGAAAAGAAGAACATCACGTCGGGCGTTGCTCACGTGCATGCGAGCTTCAACAACACGATGATCACCATCACCGACGCGCAAGGCAACGCCATTTCCTGGTCGTCGTCGGGCGCCATGGGCTTCAAGGGCTCGCGCAAGTCGACGCCTTACGCCGCGCAGGTTGCCGCCGAGGATGCCGGCAAGAAGGCGATGGAGCACGGCATGAAGAATCTCGAGATCGAGGTGAGGGGCCCGGGTTCGGGGCGGGAGTCGGCGCTGCGCGCACTTCAGGCCGCCGGCTTCAACATCATCTCGATCCGCGACGTGACGCCGATCCCGCATAACGGCTGCCGGCCGCGCAAGCGCCGTCGCGTCTAACAAGAAAGGCAAGGCTTAACCGCACATGTTGCACGAGGATACTCGCAAGCTGGGCCATGCGGCCCCGCTTATGGACCAAGAAAGGGCTTCACCGGTGCTGCAGAAGAACTGGCAAGATCTTATCAAGCCCACCAAGCTCAACGTCACTCCCGGCCGCGATCCGCAGCGCTTCGCCACGGTCGTCGCCGAGCCGCTCGAGCGTGGCTTCGGGCTCACCCTGGGCAATGCGCTCAGGCGCGTGCTGCT
Organism: uncultured Alphaproteobacteria bacterium; assembly: GCA_963742355.1. Lineage (GTDB taxonomy): Bacteria > Pseudomonadota > Alphaproteobacteria > Rhizobiales > Methyloligellaceae > Methyloceanibacter. The sequence goes on from CAVULQ010000019.1 coordinate 38,979, forward strand.
GTCCTCGCTTCAGGGCGCCGCCATCACCTCGGTGCATATCGACGGTGTGCTGCATGAGTTCTCCTCGATCCCCGGCGTGCGCGAGGACGTGACCGACATCGTCCTCAACATCAAGGAGATCGCGCTCAGGCAACATGCCGAAGGCATCAAGCGCATGGTCCTCAAGAAGGAGGGCCCGGGCGTTGCCAAGGCTGGCGACATCGAAGGCGGAGCCGACATCGAGATCCTGAATCCCGATCACGTGATCTGCACGCTCGACCAGGGTGCCGCGATCCGCATGGAGTTCACCACCTCGACGGGCAAGGGCTACGTGCCGGCCGAACGCAACCGGCCCGACGATGCGCCGATCGGCTATATCCCGGTCGATTCGCTCTATAGCCCGGTGCGCAAAGTGTCCTACCGCGTCGAGAACACCCGCGAGGGCCAGATCCTCGACTACGACAAGCTGACCATGGAGATCGAGACCGACGGCTCGGTGCGTCCCGATGACACCGTTGCGCTCGCAGCGCGCATCGTGCAGGACCAGCTTTCGGTGTTCGTCAATTTCGAGGAGCCGAAGAAGGAGCAGACCTTCGAGCGCCAGCCAGAGCTCGTGTTCAACGCGGCGCTGCTCAAGAAGGTCGACGAGCTCGAGCTTTCGGTGCGTTCGGCCAACTGTCTCAAGAACGACAACATCGTCTATATCGGCGACCTCATCCAGAAGACCGAGGCGGAGATGCTGCGCACGCCGAATTTCGGACGGAAATCGCTGAACGAGATCAAAGAGGTTCTCGCCTCGATGGGGCTTCATCTCGGCATGGAAGTGCCGGATTGGCCACCGGAGAACATCGAGGAGCTCGCCAAGCGCTTCGAGGATCATTACTGAGCTGAAGCCGGAAGCCAGAATCTAAAGGTTAAGTCACATGCGCCATCGTAACGCCGGCCGTAAGCTCAACCGCACTGCGACGCATCGCAGCGCTCTGTTCGCGAGCCTTGCCGTCGCGCTGTTCAAGCACGAGCAGATCGCCACGACGCTTCCCAAAGCGAAAGAGCTCCGCCGCGTCGCCGACCGGCTGATCACGCTCGCCAAGCGCGGCGATTTACACGCGCGGCGTCTTGCCTATTCCCGCATCAGGGACGAGGCCATCGTGGCCAAGCTGTTCGGGACGCTCGGGCCGCGTTATGCCGATCGCCCCGGCGGCTATACGCGGGTGATGAAGGCCGGTTTCCGCCATGGCGATTCCGCGCCGATGGCAATCATCGAGCTGGTCGACCGCGATCGCGAGGCGAGGGGGGCGGATTCAGGTCCGACTCAGGAGCAAGAGCCGGCTGCCGCGTAACAGCCAGGCGGCGCGCCGCACGATGCGGCGCGCCTTAGCAACAGGCTATTTGCTGTCCTTATCGTTGTCGTCGTCGCCTTCGGGTTTGGCATCCGGGTGCTTCTTGTCATAGGCCTCGATGGCCACCTTCTTGATGCCCTTAACGCCGTCGGAGAGGATGCCGGTAATGACCTTCTTGGCCTCTTCCTCGGTCTTGCCGTCGGCCGGGTCGAAGTCAGACTGCCAGAAGATTACGGTGCGGTCGGGCTCATCGTCGAGCTCGAGCCAGAGCTTCGATTTGTAGTTCTTCACCGGCAGCGGGCTTTCCACGATCTCGTAAGTGTAGGCCACGTCCTCGGTGCCGGTCAGCTTCTCCTTGATCTTGCCACCGTCCTTCAGCGTGAGCGTGCGATAGGTCACGTCACCCTCTTTGGACTCCTCGCATTTGGCGACAGCGGGATGCCATTTCTCGATGGCGCAGAACTCGCCGACTTCTGCCCAAACTTCGGGAGGCAGCCCAGGGGCCTCGATCCTCTTCTTGACCGTGATCGCGTAGGCCGAGCCACTCGAGATCACGACGGCCAGGCCGGTGACCAAGGCCAATTTCATCATTCGCATGCGTTTCTCTCCACAGTGTGTATCGTTGACTTTTCTCGTAAAACACGCCGGCGGCATCTTAGTAGAATGAAGGGGATCGGCAAGCCCGCAGGGGCTTGAATCAGTGTCAAACCGTCCCAGTTTCCTTCCTGATTCGCCTTGGTTTATAGGAGAAGCTCACCGCTTCTAGACTTAACCCCGCCAATTCGAGTGAGCGATGGTTATCTTGGCAAAATCACTAGGCAAATTTGGCATCGCGGTCTTGGTCGCCTGGCAAGTTATCGGGGTGGGCGCTCTAGCCCCCGCGTACGCGCAACAGCGCGCGGTCCCCGAAAGCCAAGTCACGATCAAGCAGTCCTTCGCCCCGGTGGTAAAGCGAGCCGCTCCCGCGGTGGTCAATGTCTATGTCCAGCACAGGGTGGAGCAGATGGTGTCGCCATTTGGCGACGACCCGATTTTCGGGCAGTTATTCGGCGAGCGCTTCGGCGTGCCGCGCCAGCGCATCGAAAATTCACTCGGCTCGGGCGTTCTGGTCGATCCCAGCGGCCTCGTCGTTACCAACAACCACGTGATCCAGGGAAGCGGTGAAGAGCAAATCACCGTGGCCTTGTCGGACGGGCGGGAGTTTCCGGCCAAGGTCGTGCTCAAGGACGAGCACATCGACCTTGCCGTGCTGCGCCTCGATGCCAAGGGCGCTCAGTTCCCCGTCATCCAATTCGCCGACTCGGACGGTCTCGAAGTCGGCGATCTCGTCCTTGCCATCGGCGATCCTTTCGGCGTCGGGCAGACGGTGACGAGCGGCATCGTCTCGGCGCTTGCCCGGACGCAAGTCGGCATCTCGGACTATCAGTTCTTCATCCAGACCGACGCCGCCATCAATCCCGGCAATTCGGGCGGGGCGCTGGTCGATATGGATGGGAAGCTCGCGGGCATCAACACGGCGATCTTCTCGCGGACGGGCGGCTCGCTCGGCATCGGCTTCGCCATTCCCTCGAACATGGTGCGGCTCGTGGTTCAGTCAGCGCTTAAGGGCGGGACCGTGCAGAGGCCTTGGCTCGGCGCGACGCTCCAGCCGGTAACGCCGGACATCGCCGATTCGCTCGGGCTGCCGACGCCGTCAGGCGCGCTCGTCGCCAAGGTCGCGGCCGAGGGCCCTGCGGCAAAGGCCGGACTTGTTGCCGGGGACGTCGTGGTCGGCGTCGACGACAAGGAGGTCAAGGACCCGCAGGGCTTCGAGTATCGCTTCATGACCAAGGGCATCGGCGGCTCGGCCGAGCTCAACGTGTTGCGCAAGGGGCAGAAGCTCAAGACGACCATCGCTCTGCTTGCCCCAGTCGAGGATCCCCCCCGCGATGCGCGCGAGCTTGTCGGCCACCACCCGCTTTCGGGCTGCAAAGTCGCCAATCTGTCGCCCGCCGTCGCGCAAGAGGTCGGTCTCGATGACGATAGCCGGCAGGGCGTCGTGGTGCTCGACGTCAAGGACAAGACGCCGGCCGCGCGGCTCGGCATGAAGCGTGGCGATATCGTCGTCGGCCTCAACAATCAGAAAGTGGCCTCGGTGGCGCAGCTCGCCGCGGCGCTCGATCTTTCCGGCGACGCCTGGAGGCTCTCGCTCGAGCGAGACGGGAAGCTGTTCAATATCGCGATTTCAGGCTGATCATGAAGAAGACGGCGTCAAGGACTCTGTTTGAGGCCGCAGGCCTCGCGGAGGGCGCGCCGCGACCTCTCGCCGACCGTCTGCGCCCTGCCACGCTCGACGAGGTCATCGGCCAGGACCACCTCCTCGGCGAGCACGGCATTCTCCGCCGCATGGTCGACGCCGGTCGGCTCGCCTCGGTGGTGTTTTGGGGGCCGCCCGGCACGGGCAAGACGACGGTCGCGCGGCTTCTCGCCGAGGTGACCGATCTCCACTTCGAGCAGCTCTCGGCGATCCATTCCGGAGTGGCCGATCTGCGCAAGGTGTTCGATGCCGCACGCGCCCGGCGCGAAGAGGGGCGCGGCACGCTGCTGTTCGTCGACGAGATCCACCGCTTCAACCGCTCCCAGCAGGATGCCTTTTTGCCGCATATGGAGGATGGGACGATCATCCTGGTCGGCGCCACGACGGAGAACCCCTCCTTCGAGCTCAACTCGGCGCTTCTGTCGCGGGCGAGCGTGCTGACCTTCAGGCGGCTCGACGATGCGGCCCTCGAGGCCCTGCTTCAGCGCGCAGAAGCCCATGAGAAGCGCAAGCTACCGCTGACCGACGATGCGCGGGCGGCTCTCATCAATATGGCCGACGGCGACGGGCGCGGGCTGATCAATCTCGCGGAGGATGTGTTCCTCGCCACGGTCTCAGGCGCCAAAGCGCCCCTCGACCGCGAGGCGCTCGTGAAGCTCGTGCAGCGCCGCGCGCCGATCTACGACAAGAGCCAGGACGGACACTACAATCTCATCAGCGCGCTGCATAAATCGGTGCGCGGCTCGGACCCCGACGCCTCGCTCTATTGGCTCGCGCGCATGCTCGCCGGCGGCGAGGACCCGCTCTATATCGCGCGGCGACTGGTCCGTATGGCGGTCGAAGATATCGGCCTCGCCGACCCCAATGCCTTGGTCCAGACCATCGCCGCCAAGGACACTTACGATTTCCTCGGCAGCCCCGAGGGCGAGCTCGCGCTCGCGCAAGCCACGCTCTATCTCGCCACGGCGCCGAAATCGAACGCGGGCTATGTCGCTTTCGGCATCGCCTCGCGCGTGGCGACGGAGAGCGGGTCTCTACTTCCGCCGAAGCACATCCTGAACGCCCCGACCAAGCTTATGAAGCAGGAGGGCTATGGGCGCGGTTACGCTTACGACCATAACGAGGATGAGGCATTCTCCGGCCAGAACTATTTTCCCGACGGCATGGAGCGGCAGACCTTCTATGCGCCCACGACCTATGGCTACGAGGCCGAGGTCAAGCAGCGGCTCGATCGCTTCGCCAAATTGCGCAGGGAGAGGGGCGGAGACTAGACGCTTTTCGATTTACTCTGCTTGGCGCCGCTTCGCGATTTCGTCCGGCGTGAGCGCGGAGGGGTGGGCTCCAAAGCGCCCGGTAAGATAATTGACGACCGCAGCGATTTCCGGGTCCGAATAGCCCTCGCCGAAATCGGGCATGAAGCCAACGGTCTGGGCGAAGGCAAGATGAGTGCCGCCGATGAGAGCTTGCGTCGCGTTGGTGCCGGCGGGGTCGTTAGCGGTTCGGCTTCCAACGAGCGAGGCGTAATTGGCGACGGCTCCCTTGCCGTCGAAGCGATGACACCCGGTGCAGGTTCCTTCGAACACATGCAAGCCCGGCCCGCTCTCTTGAGACGAGGCCGGCTGCTCGGCAACCTCTTGCGGCTTTGCTGGGGATGGCGCCGCAGCGACGTCGGCACCGTCGCCATTGGCAGGGACGCTCTTCAAATAGGCTGCCAACGCCTTGATGTCCGGCTCCGTCAGGTAGTGCAGACTGCCGTCGACGACCTCGGACATCGGGCCGCCGGCTGAGCCCCGGCCTTCGGCATGACCGGCGGACAAGTAGCTCTGGAGTTGCTCATCCGACCAACTGCCGATGCCCCAATCACGATCCGGGGTGATGTTATAGGCCTTCCAGCCTTGAATCATTGCCCCGGCAAACTTCCGTTTGTTGTTCAATCCAAACAGGATGTTTCGAGGCGTGTGGCAATCGCCGCAATGGCCGAATGCCTCGACGAGATAGGCGCCGCGATTCCAATCGGCCGATTGATCTTCATTCGGCCGGAAGCGATGCGACGGTTCGAACAGCGCATTCCAGAATATCATCAGATAGCGCTGATTGAACGGGAAGGAGATGTCGTTCGGCGGCGGCGTATATGTGACTGGCTTGAGCGTCAGCAGATAGGCCTTAATGGCAAGGACGTCGTTATCGGTCATCAGCGCGTAGGACGTATAGGGGAAGACGGGATAAAGGTACTTGCCGCCCTTGCCGATTCCCTGATGCATCACCTTGACGAACTCCTCGTCGCTCCATGCTCCGATGCCGGTCTCCTGGTCCGCGGTGATGTTCGTGGAGTAGATCGTCCCGATCATGGGGAGCTTGAACGCCATGCCGCCGGCAAACGGCTTGCCTCCCGGCGCGGTGTGGCACGCCGAACAATTGGCGGCGCGCGTGAGATATTCGCCGCGCGCGACCAAATCGGCGTCGGCGAGGCTGGCGGGGACTCCGGTCGGATTGGGTCCCTTGAAATCTGCAAGCTCGACCCGCTTGCCTTTGGCGAAGGCGGAAGGGTCGCCCGCCCGAAGCGCCCACCATCCGGCCGCAACGATTGCCACCAGGAGAATGGCGAGAAGAGCGAATTTCCTGGTGCGGCTCATTTAGCGGCTTTGCTCCGGATGCGTTGTCAAGTCGGCTAAGACCTCTATGCAGACCGCAATTGATCTCTGATGGGCAGCTTGCGGATGCGCTTGCCGGTCACCGCGAAGATCGCATTCGTCATCGCCGGCGCGATGCCGACTGTGCCCGGCTCGCCGATGCCGCCCGGTGCTTCGCTATTCTTCACGAGATGCACCTCGATGAGCGGCGCTTCGTTGATGCGCAAGACACGATAGTCGTTGAAATTGTGCTGCTCGACACGGCCGCCCTTCAGGGTGACCTCGCCCCACAACGCGGCACTGATGCCGAAGATAATACCACCCTCGATCTGCGCAACGATCGTGTCAGGGTTGACGATCTGGCCGCAGTCGACCGCGCAAACCACGCGGCGGACTTTGACCTCTCCCTCCTTGGACACCTCGACCTCGGCGATTTGCGAAAGGTAGGAGCCCATGGCGAATTGCACCGAGACGCCGCGGCCTACGCCCTCGGGCAGCTTCGTGCCCCATCCCGCCTTCTCAGCGGCGAGATTGAGCACGCCGAGCACGCGCGGCTGCTCGCCGAGCAACGAGCGGCGGAATTCCACAGGATCCTTCTTGGTCGCCGCTGCGAGTTCGTCGATGAAGCTCTCGACGACGAAGATATTGTGCGTCGGACCCACGCCCCGCCACCAGCCGGTAGTGAGGCCGGGAGGCTCATCGCGCACATAGTCCACTAGGATGTTCGCAATCCCGTAGGGAAACTCCTTCGCAGCGCCGTTGACGGCATCTTCGTCGAGGCCGTTTTTGAACGCCGGGGGCGCCCAGCGCGCCAGGATCGAGGAGGCCGTAACCCGGTGATGGTAAGCGACGAGCTGGTCTTGTGCATCGAAGCCGGCGGTGAACCGGTCATAGTAATAGGGCCGGTAGACGTCGTGCTGGATGTCTTCCTCGCGGCTCCAGACAATCTTCACCGGCCCGTCGACCTGCTTCGCCAGCGCGACGGCCTGGGTGATACCGTCCACGTCAAGCCGGCGTCCAAAACCGCCGCCGAGGAGATGATTGTGCACTTGAACCTTGTCGGGCGACAGTCCGGTGACTTGCGCCGCGGTCGCCTGCGCCCGGCTCACCACCTGGATGCCGACCCAAATATCGCAGCTGTCCTTGGTGACATGGACCGTGCAATTCATGGGCTCCATGGCCGCGTGTGCGAGGAACGGCATCTCGTAGACGGCGTCGATCTTCTTGGCGGCGCCCGGTATCGCCTTGGCGAAGTCGCCGTCGCTCCGGGCAACGACCCCCTCGTTCTCTGAGGCGCGCGCCATCTGCTCGACGATGCTCGCCGTGGTGACATTTGCGTTAGGCCCGTCGTCCCATTCGATGTCGAGCGCTGCGAGCCCTTGCTTCGCCGCCCACATATGATCGCCAACCACTGCTACGGCATTGTCGATCTTGACCACCTGGCGGACGCCCTTGATCGCCATCGTCTTGCTGTCGTCGACGCTTCTGAGCTTGCCGCCGAACACCGGACATGCAGCGACGGTCGCGAACTTCATGCCGGGGATCATTGCGTCGATGCCGAACTTGGCGTTGCCGGTCACCTTTTCCGGCGTATCGAGACGCTTGGCAGGCGTTCCGATCAGGGTGAAGTCCTTGGGATCTTTGAGCGCGACCTTGTCCGGCACCGGCAGCTTGGCCGCGGCGTCGACAAGAGCGCCGTAGTTGAGCCTTTCGCCCGTCGGGGACACCACGTCGCCCTTTTCGACCTTGCATGAGGCGGGGTCGACATTCCACTGAGCGGCCGCCGCTTGGATCAGCATGACGCGAGCCGTCGCACCGGCGCGCCGCAGAGGCTCCCAGAATCCCATCACCGATGTCGAGCCGCCGGTGGCCTGGAACCCGAGCAAGGGGTTGGCATAGAGCTTGTCGCTCGGAGGCGCCGCCTCGAGGCTCACCTTGGCGAGATCGACCTCGAGCTCCTCGGCAATCAGCATGGACATGGACGTGTAGGTGCCCTGGCCCATCTCGACCTGCGACATGACGAGCGTGATGCTGTCATCGGGCCGGATGCGGACGAAGGCATTGGGGGCGAAGGCCTCAGCGGCAGTTTGCGCTTTGGCACCAATCGATCGAGGTAGATAGACGCCGAGCAGCAACCCGCCGCCCGCGGCAGCGCCAGTGACAAGAAATGTCCGGCGCGAAAGACCCTTCCGCTCAATTGCCATGTCGTGGTCGAGCCGTTCTGGCATTGGAGCCCCTGACCTCGGAGTCAAGCGGATTGCGATGCTTGTTTGATGGCGGCGCGAATGCGCGGGTACGTGCCGCAGCGGCAGATATTCCCCGACATGGCCGCATCGATATCGGCGTCGGTCGGATTTGGGTTGCTCGCGAGCAAGGCCGAGGCCGACATGATCTGGCCTGGCTGGCAATAGCCGCATTGCACGACTTCGAGATCGAGCCACGCTTTTTGCACCTTTGCGCCGGCAGGTGTCTCTCCGATCGCCTCGATCGTCGTAATTTCTGAGTCGCCGACCCTTTCGACTGGAGTGATGCACGAGCGGATCGGACGGCCATCGAGATGCACGGTGCACGCGCCGCATAATGCCATGCCGCAACCGAATTTGGTGCCGGTCATACCGAGCACGTCGCGCAGCACCCACAACAGGGGAGTGTCGCCATCGACATCGACCTCATGATCGGCGCCATTGACTTTAATTTTAATGGGCATCGCGATCTCCGGATTGATCGCATGACGTTAAGACAAAGCTGGAGCGGCGACAAGGTCAGCGCATCATACGATGGTAGCGCTTGACGCTCGCAAGCCTCTCTTGGCGCCAAACAAGATTCAACGCCGCCGGCTTTTAACAAGTTCCTCGGGGGGAGGGGCTCAGCTCGGTTCGCAGGGCCCACTCTCGCCGTAGCGGACGACTTTGACCTTCTCGGTCGTTACCAGCGCACTTCCCATGATGGGCTCGATGGTGGCGACGAATTGAGTGATCTTATCCTCGTTGTCGACGATCTCGATCACAAGCGGAAGGTCCTGGGAAAGGCGCAGAATCTTGCTCGTGTGCAGGTGGCTCGAATGGCCGAAGCCCATGGGCCCGCGCAGCACGGTCGCGCCGGCGAGCCCCATCTCGCGGGCCTTCAGCACGATCGCCTCGTAGAGCGGCCGATGGCCAGCCTTGTCGTCCTCGCCGATAAAGATGCGCAACAGAACGGCGTCGCGGGTGAGCGGCATGGTCAGATCCACTTCATGGCGTTGATGGAGGTCCCTAACATCTGTCCGGCCCAGACCGCCGCGAGGCACAACACGACCGACCCCACAATATTGGCTCCGCCATAAGCCCACTCACCGTCATTCAGAAGACTCATGGTTTGCAGGCTGAACGAGGAAAATGTGGTGTACCCCCCGCAAATCCCGGCCATGAGCGCAAGCCGTGCCGTAGAGCCAATAAAAATTCTGCCGTCGGGGGCGGTCAGCGCCGCGATGAGCCCGATGACGAACGAGCCCAAGACGTTCACCACCAGCGTGCCCCAAGGAAAGGTCTCGCCGACCGTACGGGCGACGACGCCTGAGCACCAAAAACGCGCTATCCCGCCCAACGCGCTGCCGACAGCGATCCAAAAGTAAATGGCCATCGGACGTCATTCTCCTGCCGCCGGTCGGCCCGCGCGTGTGGGGGCCACGATTGCCGGCGATCAACAATCTACCGCTCATTCTCGCCCTGGCGGTCCTCGGGCCTAGATGCCTCAGGCATTGCGGCCTCAGGCGAAACGAATCACATATTGTCGCGCCACCAGTTGGCTTGACGCAAACGCGAGTCTTCACTTAGTTTGCATTCAAGGGGATGGAGTCCCCCAAAATTGCCCTTCAGGCTGATGACTCCTGCCGCTGTTCCTAGTGGCGGGAGAGTCGTTTAGGCCCGCCCACAGGCGGGTCGCCCTTTCCCATGACCCGCCAATCCCAGTCGCGCGAGCCTCTTGCTCGCGCCAGATGATGTGCGTCCGTGCCGGCTGAGAAAGGATCGGTCATGGAGAATGTGTGGGTCATATCGACGATTTGGATCGGGCTGGCGCTCGCCTCTTCTCTCATTTCGATCAGGATCGGGATCTCCGTCGCGCTCGTCGAGATCGTCGTCGGCAGCTTCGGTGGAAACCTGATCGGCATCGCTCCTAACGACTGGATCACCTATTTGGCGAGCCTCGGCGCTATCCTGCTGACCTTCCTCGCCGGCACCGAGCTTGATCCCGCCGTAGTGCGCAAGCACCTTGCCTCGACGCTCTCGATCGGCGTAGCGGGCTTTCTCGGGCCTTATCTTGGGGTCCTGGCTTACACTCATTTCGGGCTCGGCTGGCCATGGCCCCAGGCGCAAATCGCCGGGATCGCCCTGTCCACCACCTCGGTCGCGGTGGTCTATGCCGTCATGGTCGAGACCGGCTTCAACGAGACCGAGATCGGCAAAGTCATCCTCGCCGGCTGCTTCGTGAACGATGTTGGCACCGTGCTCGCGCTCGGGATCGTGTTTGCCAATTATAATATCTGGCTCGCGCTGTTTGGAGCAGCGACCGCGCTCGCCATGTGGCTCGTGCCACGTCTCATGCCGCGCTTCAGCGAGAAGCTGGGCGGCCACGTCAGCGCACCGGAGATCAAGCTCTTGCTGTTGATCTTGTTCGCGCTCGGCGCCTTGGCCAGCATCTCCAAGAGCGAGCCGGTGTTGCCGGCCTATCTGCTCGGCATGGTGCTGGCAACGTTCTTCGCGAAAGAACGGGGTTTGGCGCAGCGGTTGCGAACCATCACCTTCGCCCTTTTGACGCCGTTCTACTTTCTCAAGGCGGGTTCGCTCGTCAAGTTCGAGGCCATCGCCACCTCTCTTGGTCTGATCGCCATCTTGCTCGCGATAAAAATGGCCACCAAGTTCCTCGGTATTCTGCCGCTCACGCGCGCGTTCGATTTCGACCGCCGCGAGGGCATGTACACGACGCTGATGATGTCCACCGGACTGACCTTCGGGACGATTTCGTCACTGTATGGGCTGACCAACGGGATCATCGATCAGGAGCAATACACGGTCCTGGTCACCACGGTGATTGCCAGTGCCGTGATCCCGACCCTGATTGCCCAGCGTTGGTTCCAGCCGACGTTCAAGCCGATTGCCATGGAGGCCACTCATGTTCAGGAAAGTGTTGATCGCTAACGACGGCTCCGAGGGAGCCTTCAAGGCGCTCGATGCGGCGCTCGGTCTCGCTCGCTCGCACAAGGCACAACTGCACATGATTTGCGTCGAGGAGATCCAGTGGGTGCCGGCGACGCGGGAGGAAGTCATCGGCGATAAAGAGCTTGCCGATCGCAAATTTGCCGCGGTGGTTAGCGAGGCGGAGACGGTGGCGAGACGGCACCGAGTGAAGCTCACCAGCCGTGTCGTGGTAGGGCATGCCGTGCCGGCCATCGTCGAGGCGATCGATCGCGATCGATTCGACCTCCTCGTCACCGGCTTTATGGGCCACTCGGCGCTCTATAATCGCGTGATCGGCTCGACCACCGACCGCCTCGTCGAGCTCGCTCCCTGTGCGGTCTTGGTGGTGAAATGACCTGCATTGCCGCAAGATTTTTCGTCGAGAAATGACTGGTACGCGAACGCAAACTGCGGCAGATGATGCCCCATGGCCGGCGTCGAGCAGAAACAGGTCAGCCACGCTGAAGACGGCATGAGGCTCGACCGCTGGTTCAAGATCCATTACGCGACCCTTCCCCACAGCCGGCTCGAGAAGTTGCTCCGCACCGGGCAGGTGAGGGTGGATGGCGGCAGGGCCAAGGCGAGCACGCGGCTCGCCGCAGGACAGAGCATCCGCGTTCCGCCGCTGCCCGACGTGGCGCCGCCGCCCGCGCCGCGTCACGCGCTGTCGAAGGCCGACCGCGCCTTCCTCGCCTCGATGACGCTTTACGAGGACGACGACCTTCTCATTCTCAACAAGCCGGCCGGCATCGCCGTACAGGGCGGCACCAAGACCACACAGCATATCGACCGGCTGCTCGAAGGCTTGGGTGATGGACCGGAGACGCGGCCGCGCCTCGTGCATAGGCTCGACCGCGATACGTCCGGCGTGCTCGTTATCGCCAAGCGGCGCTCAGTCGCGGCGAAGCTCGGTCGGGCCTTCCAGACGCGCTCGGTGCGCAAGATCTATTGGGCTCTGGTGAAGGGCGTGCCCAAGCCGCCGCAAGGGAAGGTCGAAGCGGCTCTGGTGAAGGCGGCGGGGCCGGAAGGAGACCGCGTGCGGAAGGCACGGCCCGGCGAGCAGGACATCGCGCAATCGGCGGTTACCCATTATGCCGTGGTCGACAGGGCAGGGCAGCAGGCCGCCTTCGTCTCGCTCAAGCCGGTGACCGGGCGGCAGCATCAGCTCCGCGCTCATATGGCGATTATCGGCCACCCCATCCTCGGCGATGAGAAATATCAGGGCGACCGCGATCTCCCCGAAGGCGTCCCGCGTAAGCTCCAGCTTCATGCGCGGCGCATCAGCTTCCCGCACCCGTCGGGCGAGGGGGTGGTCGACGTCACCGCGCCGTTGCCCGAGCATATGCGACAGAGCTTCGCACTGTTCGGATTTGCCGAAGCCGAGCGATCCGACGGCGGCCGCGAGACGTTATGACATCGGCATATGGAGCCGAGGAGGTGGCGATAAATGGCTAAAAAAGGAAATTGGTTTGTGCGCTTCGCGCAATATGTCTCGCACGTCACCGGGCGGCCCATCGCCTTCATCCTCGCGGTCGGGGCGATTGTCGTCTGGGGCTGCCTCGGGCCGGTGTTCGGCTATAGCGACACCTGGCAATTGGTCATCAACACCGCGACCACCATCATCACCTTCCTGATGGTGTTCGTGATTCAGAACACGCAGAACCGTGACACGTCATCCTTGCATATCAAGCTCGACGAGCTGATCCTGGTGACGCAAAAGGCGAGCAACCGACTGCTCGATCTTGACGATCTCGACGATGTCGAGCTGGAGAAAATGAAGAAGGAGTATGGGCGCTTGGCGCAGAAGACCGTTGCCGCTTCCGAAAAGCGCGCCCAACGCCGAGCCGCTGCAAAACGAACGCGGACCGGCAAGGACTGAGACTTCTTCATGAGCGGTTCGGACGAGATAGCTCCTCGCGGTGCCAAGGGCGCCGCGCTAAAGGCTGCGCGGCCGAAGCGCTTCTATAAGGACGTTACCGTCAAGGACGAGGAGGGCGGTGGGGGCTCGCTTCTGCTTGACGGCAAGCCGATGCGCACGCCGGGCAAGGCGGCGTTCACGCTGCCGGCTCGCGCGCTTGCCGAGGCCGTCGCCTCGGAATGGCGCGCGCAAGGCGAGCACATCGATCCTTCGACCATGCCGCTCACCAGACTGGCGAATAGCGCGATCGATGGCGTGGCGGGGCGCGAGCAGGCGGTGATCGACGACATCGCCCGCCATGCGGCGTCGGACCTTCTCTGCTATCGGGCTGAAGGACCCAATGCCCTGGTCGAGGCGCAGAGCGCGCATTGGGATCCCGTGCTCGCCTTCGCGCGGGACGAGATCAAGGCGCCGCTCGTGCTGTCGGAGGGCATCGTGCACGTGGCGCAGCCGGAAGCCTCGCTCGCGCGCATCAGGGGTGAGTTCGAAGGGCTCGACCCATTCTCGCTCGCGGCGCTGCATGTGATGACGGCGCTGACCGGGTCTGCGCTGCTTACTCTTGCCGTGTTGCGCGGCAAGCTCACGCCCGAACAGGCGTGGGAAGCCGCCCATGTCGATGAGGATTTCCAGATCAGCCAATGGGGCGAGGATGCTGAGGCGAAGACGCGCCGCGAGAACCGCTGGCGCGACTTCGCCGCCGCGGCCAAGCTCCTGGACGCGGTCAGGTGAAATCGAGAGGCGTGTTCAGCGATTGATGCCCGAGACGGTGACGATCTCGGTCCACGGCCCTTGGGGCACCTCGGACTCATCGACGAAGCGCCACGCGGTCAGCGCGTTCTCCGTCATGCCGAGCGCGTGCCACACCGCGGGCGAGACATCGAGCCCCGCCTTCGCATCGAATGTGTTCAGCGGAATGAGAGACGCGCCGAAGACGAAGGCGAAATCGTCCTCGCCGCAGGGACCGACATCCTGCCATTGGGCAAAGCAGACACGGAGATTGTGCCGGATCTCGACCCAGCGGTTCTTGAGCAGCGGGGCAACGCCGGGGCGATACCAGGGCACTTCGTAAGCCTCGGTCTTCAGGAGGCCGTCGTTCTGGAGTTCGCCATAAGGCAGCGCGACGTAGAATGGATTCTCTCTCGGCGTGAAGCCCGCCGGCCAGTGGCGATCGCGATCGAACGGGTCATCGACGCCGCCGAAACTGGCGAGCCAATCCTTGTCCCAATAGCTCTCCGTGTTGGAGATGAAGGCATTGGCCGCATCGGCCGGCTCGCCCACCCAAAACATCGTGGTCGTGGTCTCTTTGAAGCCGGGTGCGGTCGTAGCCATCAAAGGTCTGATCCCTCCGAGCAGGGCCATGCCGGCGCCGGCACAGACAGTGGCCAGCACTGTGCGGCGCGTGAAGTTAGGTCCGGACATCCCACTGTCCTCTCTCCCCAAGCTCCCACCACGAGCGCTTAGCCCTTGAATTTGGCGAGAATCCAGCAAGGCGATGGCGTGATTGGGCATGCGGCTCTTTCGCTGCCACAGCCAGCCCGACGGCGGGCGCGAGTGCGACCATTTGCGCGCAATGCGCTGCATGCTATTCACCCCGTCATGGCCGCGTCACATGGGGAGCCCGCATGAAGGAAGTTCTGGAAGAGCTTGAATTCCGCCGCGACAAGGCCCGAGCAGGCGGCGGGACCGCGCGCACCGAGGCCCAGCACAAGCGCGGCAAGCTCACCGCGCGCGAGCGGCTCGAGCTCTTGCTCGACGAGAACTCCTTCGAGGAGTTCGACATGTATGTCGAGCATCGCTGCATCGATTTCGGCATGGAGAAGACGCGCGTGCCCGGCGACGGCGTGGTGACGGGCTGGGGCACCATCAACGGCCGCATCGTCTACGTCTTCGCCAAGGACTTCACCGTGTTCGGCGGATCGTCTGTCGGAAGCCCACGCCAACAAGATGATCAAAGTCCAGGACATGGCGCTCAAGAGCCGTGCGCCGATCATCGGCCTGTTCGACGCGGGCGGCGCGCGCATCCAGGAGGGCGTCGCCGCGCTCGGCGGCTATGGCGAGGTATTCCTGCGTAACGTGCTCGCCTCGGGCGTCATCCCGCAGATCAGCGTGATCATGGGGCCGTGCGCCGGCGGCGACGTCTATTCGCCGGCCATGACCGACTTCATCTTCATGGTGAAGGACACGAGCTACATGTTCGTCACCGGGCCCGACGTGGTGAAGACGGTGACCAAGGAGGAGGTGACCGCCGAGCAGCTCGGCGGCGCCATCGTGCACACCACCAAATCTTCGATTGCCGACTGCGCCTATGACAACGACGTCGAGGCGCTGCTGCAGATGCGCCGGCTGATGGACTTTCTGCCGTCGAGCAATCTCTCGGGCGTGCCCGAGCTTCCCACCCGCGACCCGTGGGACCGTGACGAGCCTTCGCTCGATACGTTGATCCCCAACAACCCCAACAAGCCCTACGACATCAAGGAGCTGATCCATAAGGTCGTGGACGAAGGCGACTTCTTCGAGATCCAGGAAACCTTCGCCCGCAATATCGTCGTCGGCTTCGCCCGCATGGAAGGCCGCACCATCGGCATCGTCGCCAATCAGCCCATGGTGCTCGCCGGCGTTCTCGATAGCGACGCCTCACGCAAGGCCGCGCGCTTCGTGCGCTTCTGCGACTGCTACAACGTGCCCATCGTCACCTTCGTCGACGTGCCGGGCTTCCTGCCGGGCACCGCGCAGGAATATGGCGGGCTGATCAAGCACGGCGCCAAGCTCCTGTTCGCCTTCACCGAGGCGACCGTGCCGAAGGTCACCGTCATCACCCGCAAGGCCTATGGCGGCGCCTACGACGTCATGTCTTCGAAGCATATCAGGGGCGACATCAACTATGCCTGGCCGTCGGCCGAGATCGCGGTGATGGGGGCGAAGGGCGCGGTCGAGATTCTCTATCGCGCCGAGCTGTCAGACCCCGCCAAGATCAAGAAGCGCATCGACGAATATCAGGCACGCTTCGCCAATCCGTTCGTGGCGGCCGAGCGCGGTTATATCGACGAGGTGATCATGCCGCACGGGACGCGGAAGCGCGTCGCCCGCGCGCTCCAGATGCTGCGCAACAAGACCCTCGAGAACCCGTGGAAGAAGCACGACAACATCCCGCTGTAGGATTTCTGACTCCTTCTCCGGTCGGGTCGGGGAGCCCGGTGTCCGATTATTGACCCAATTCGGACATGGGACCAGTCGATGGAGTTGCGTCTTACTGGTCCGGAAGAGCAACAGATTTCCTACACCTTCATAACCGGTGGAGGATTCCATTTGCAGCAGCGGCGCGGGCATCTACCCGGGCCTTCCCGGAGTTGGTCAGGGCGTGAGGACGATGGCTCCGCCGACGTGTCCGCCGATTGCCTGGGCGAGTGCCTTGGCGGCATCGGCGAGGCGGTAGCTGGCGGCGACCGGAATCTCCAGCTGCCCGTCTCCGAGTCGTTGCGCGAGCTTGCGCAGCTGCTTTCCGTCCGCGCGGACGTAGATGCTGGAGACCGTGATGCCGCGCTGCTGGCTGGGCGGGTCTAAGGTGATGGTCGCCAGCCGCCCGCCGTCGGCGACCGCCCGGATCGCGCTGACGGCACCGCCGGGAACCGCGTTGACCGCGGCGGCCACTCCGTGGCGTCCCGTTATCGCGCGGACCTGTTCGGGCCATTCTTGGTCGTGGTAGTCGATGACCTGGCGCGCCCCCAGCGCCTTTACCCGCTGCTGGCTTGCGGGACCTGCCGTCGCGATCACCTGAGCGCCGCGGAGCGAGCCGAGGGCGACCAGCAGGCCGCCGGTCACTCCGCCGGCTCCGTGGACTAGCAGCTGCTCACCGGCTTGGATGTTGAGCGCGTCGCCGAGAACTTGTTCGGCTGTGAGCGCGGGTACCGGGAAGGCGGCCGCTACCTCCCAGCTGGCACTGGGCGGCTTGCGGGCGAGCAGCCCAGCCGGTGCGATCAGCCGGGGCGCCCAGGTCCCGTGGTCTCGCAACGGCACCGGATGCGTCATCACCGCGTCCCCGGGCGCCCAGTCGGCGACCGCCTGGCCCGCCGCCAGCACCGTGCCGGCTGCCTCGACGCCCAGCGCCATCGGCGGCTTGGCACCCACGTCCCAGCCGCCAGTGCGGACGAATTCATCCCACACCGCCACGCCGGCTGCCCTCACCTCGAGCAGCACCTCGTCCTCGGCCAGAGGCCGAGGCTCGGCCGCCTCGATCATCTCAACGCGGGCACCCACCTGGCGAATCCCAGCTACCTGCATCACCCGCCTCCAAGGGGTGGATACCCATTGACGTAGATCCAGTCGGTCGCTTGTGCGGGCACATGGCAGCCCAAGCAATTCACTTTGAAGTCGGTCGAGGTCGTCTTG
Source organism: uncultured Alphaproteobacteria bacterium (assembly GCA_963742355.1). Classification (GTDB taxonomy): domain Bacteria; phylum Pseudomonadota; class Alphaproteobacteria; order Rhizobiales; family Methyloligellaceae; genus Methyloceanibacter. The sequence continues at coordinate 56,741 of CAVULQ010000019.1, forward strand.
GTCGGATTGCCAGCGTCGAACCATGACCAACCCCAGCCATCACCCCAGAGCTTATTGCCAGGATGGGTATCCTTGCTGTCTCGGACCATCACAAACCAGCCCTTCAACGTCTGGGCATGGCTCACCGTGCCTGTCTTCATCGGCTCGGTAGTGGCCTCAAACACCTCCTTCACCAACACGGAGCCGTCAGGAAAATGCCCATCGCTGCGATAAGCGGCGATCGTGCCGGGCGATGCATAGACGACATGGAGTTGTTGCGAACCCTTGCCTTGGTCCGCTGCGATTGCCCAGGCCCCTAGGAATTGATAGGCGGCTCGATAATCCTCTGGCACTCGTAAATTGCCCTGCGCATCGACGACAGCTTGTGCGCTTTGGCCAGTCGTTGCGGCGGTCGCGTAATTCTGCACCTCAGCCGCAACCAGGGCCGTAGCCATAAGTCCTGCGAGGCCGATTAAAATGCTGGTCGTTTTCATGCGTGTTACTCCTCTTATGGCAACGCGTTGCGTACGCGTCAGGCAGGAGCAGGATCGTCCCTCCACGGCATAGAAGAGCTTAGGCGAGTGCTGGCGTCGGCCTTTCTTGACCTGGCATGCTGACCGCCACGACCACGAATACGGCGGCCGCATTGATCCAGTAGAACCAGGCATCGAGTCCGGTGAAGCCGAACAGGAACGGAGCCAACACGAAGGCCGTGGCAACTGCGGTATCGATCGCTAGGTGGATCCTGAAAGGAATGATCTTCACCAGCCCTAATTTGTAGTCGGTGAGCAGGCCGACCAGGATGACTGCCAGGCCAGTGGCGACGGCAAGCCACTTTGCCAATGGCGCCGAGGTGCCGAGACGAAGCACAAACGGCATTGTCAGGAGCTCAATAGCGGCGAGGTAATCGACTAAGCCGTGCCACGTTGGTGTAAGGAAACGAATGTTCATGTGCGATCCTCCTTAGAGAGAGGCGCACCCGAGGTGACGTTCAGAGCTATCTCGTTCTGGACAGGCGCACCCACCGGGTGTTTGCCAGCGAGTCATCATGCTGAGCCATGTTCCGCCTGCGTCCGATGTAATTAAAATTCAGGCGCGATGTCCTCTAGCTAAGTCGAAAACCACGGTGAGGACTTTCGTTCCACTAATGCAATTATCGCGACAGTGTGCCGCAGGCAGCGAGTTCGAGACCCGACTCGAGTTTCGCGGATAATTCTTCACATCTGTGCCGCTATCCGGCTGCTTATCGAACGTGACCAGCGCAAAGAGGACATCCAGCGGAGGAAGTCAGCTCAATTGAGCTGCGCCTAAATGCGTCGCTTTCGGAGAGGGAATCTAGAGGCGCCAGCGTTCCTTATTCGCCCCGCCGCGTCAGCCGTTGGCACTTAGCAGAACAATCTTGGATGAGGACGGCGGCGCCGATCGGTCTTATCCCCGGCGCCAGAACTTCACGTAGAGTCTCGATTACCTCGTCCACTTGAGGGGCGCCATCGCGAGGCGTTCGTGACAGCGGGACGAGGTGCGGTGCCCGCGGGCTCGGCTAAGCAAGTCGAGCACTCGGGCGGCATCGGGGCTCCTCCCGGGACCACTAAGAGTCCCTGCCAGGAGCTGGCTGACGACTTGGATGTTTGCGCTACCGGCCTTCGGCCACCTTGAGCGCCAGTCGCGCTCCGGCCCTTGGCTCAAACGCAGACACCCTAACCGGAAAGCGAGGCCCGATGTCGTAATGAGAACGCCGCGATATGGCGCGCCGAGAGGCGCCCGCGTGCCGCAAGGCACGAGCTACCAGATTGCGCTTTTCGGCGCGCCATCCCCTCATCCTGAGGAGAGCCACGGCTCGTCTCGAAGGATCGCGGGGGCAAGCTCTTTGACATGACTCGCGCGATCGCGCGGCGAGGCGATGAAGCACGCTTACGCGAAACCCGCGCCTAACGCAGCACCAGCATGGTCGCCAATGCCAGCATGAGTCCCATGCCGGCAATATCGGTTCCCGTGGTGAGGAAGATGCTCGAGGCGGTGCAGGGATCGGCGCCGAACCGTCGGAGCGTCAATGGCACCAGCACGCCGAACAGGCCCGAGGCCATGCAGGCACCAATCATGGCCAGCAGGACGACGAAGGCGAGCATGATCGCCTGATCGTTGCCGCTTCCACCGGCGCTCCACCACATCGCCGCGCCCGCGACGATACCCGTCAGCAATCCGTTCATTGCGCCGAGCGTCAGCTCCTTGGCGAGCAGCTTGCGCACGGGATAGTCGTCCAAATCCCCGAGCGTGATTCCGCGCAGCGTGATTGCCAGTGCCTGGCATCCGGTGTTGCCGCTCTGGCCCGCAAGAATCGGTAGGAAAGCCGCCAGCGCCACGATCTGCGCGATGGTGCCCTCGAACAGGCTGACGACGAAGCCGGCGGCGAAGGCGGTCAACAGGTTCACCTCTAGCCAGGGGTGTCGCATCCTGAATGCCTTCCAGATCCCGGTATAGAGACGCTCCTCCTTGTCCACACCGACCATCTGGCCCGACTGCGCGCTGATCTCGATCGCCTGGCGCTCGAACAGGCGCCAGCCGCGCACCACGCCGATCACGTGGCCGTCTGGGTCCACGACCGGATACACGGGATAATGCCGGTGGATCGCCGCCTTGACCGCGTCGGCGAGGTCCATGTCGCTCGTCAGCGCAAAGGGCTCAGGCAACATCACATCTTTCAAGGTTTCGCTCGGCTCCGCCAGGATCAAATCGCGGATCACGATCAGACCGATAAGCTTGTCGTCGGCATCGGTGACGTACAGATAGGTGATCTGCTGAGGGGTCTCATGAGTGCGCAGAAAGTCGATCGCCTGCTGCGCTGTCATCGTCTGCGGAAGGACGGCGAGCGCCGGATCCATGATCTCGCCCACGGTGTTCTCTATGACCTCGGTCTGAGACTCGGCCGCCTGCGATCGCAATTCTGGGGGCAGATATGACTTGATGCGATCGACCAATATGGGCGGGAGCTCAGCAAAGACGGCGCCGATGCGCTCGGGCGTTTCCTTCACAAGCATCTGCGCGGCATCCATGGGCACGCGCCCACGAACCGCTCGAACCAAGCTTGCAATATCGCTTTGCTCGTTCATCGATGACTCCCCCGAACTTCCCCGCAATGTCTGCCTGATCGAGTAAGCGTGGCGATTTCAGTCCGGCTCACGTCGGCGACGGATGTGAAGCGCGCATTGAGCACAATTACAAGCGAGGCAACGCCACACAAATCAGATTTTCCCTGGATTATTAGCCAGGCGGCGAGGGAGCAAGCTTCGGACAGCGGCCAAGCGGCTATTGCGCGACTTGCTCGGCCGGCGTTAGGAAGCGGTTGTAGATCCACCCCGTTGTCGAGGTCTTGGGGTCGGTGACCTGGACCCAGTTCTTATCCCGCGCCGTGACCCGCACCTTGAGGCCCTTGTCGACGACCTTGACCGTCTCGGAGGACTGCTCGGCCTTCGCGTGTATGTCGACCGCGGCTTTGGTCACCATCCATTCGGCGGGCGTTTGCGGCGCTTCCGTCGCCGGACCCAATCCATAGCCGCCGTCGTGCGGGCGCTTCGGGTTCGGGGCGGGGATGGTCACAACCTTGACGGTGTTGACTGTCACCGCAGGGGCAGCTCCGGCCGACGCTGCCGGCTTCCGCCGTGGCGCGGGGGGCGAGCTTGCGATGGATCCCGTCGTCTCGGCTGTTGCGACCTGTTCGGCGGACTTGCTTGCGATCGCGGCAACTGGGGCGGTGTCAGCGGGAGAGGGGGCGATGCTCAGCCGCGTCTCGGATTGCGCCAGCACGGTTCCGTCTCCCGCAACGAGCTCGAGGCGCATGTCGCTGGCGCCGCTCCGCGCCGGCATGTGCAATTGCAAGTCGCCGATCTCGTCGGGACGAAGGGTCCACCCGGTCACGCCATAGGGACGGCCTTGCGAGAACGAGGCGCCCTCAGGCAGCGCGGTGACGGCGACAATGCTGCGCGCGGGAAGCGCCTCGGTCGCGTCGATGGCGATGGGGAACTCGATGACCTCGCCGGCATTGGCCTCGATCCGGTCAGGCGAGGAGAGAGCGACTTCCAACTTGCTCGGGCGTCGCTCGGGCTGCGCCAACCCGGCCGTGGAAGGCGAGCTCGATGGGCTCAATCTTGCACCAGGAGGCGCCGCCGCCGTGTCCTGCCACAGTCGAATGAAGAGCATCGCCAACGGAATCAGCGCCAGGACCACCAGGGCCGAGACCCAAGTATTTCTGGTCAGACCGCGCGTGGCTTGAGCCGTGGCCGCGCCCGGAACCTCGGGCGGGCTTGGCTGAGCGTTCGGGCCGTGAAGGCCGATGGCTGCCGCAACCAGGGTCGGCTTCGGGAAAGCCGGTTGCTTTGGCGCGGGCGGATTTTCTCCGCGCAAAGGCTCGACTAAGCGCTTCGCCAACGCACCGATATCATAATTCGAAGGGTCTGCTGCGAGCCGCCGGGCCTGAGATTGCATTTCTGATCGGACCTATTGAGGGGCGCCTGAACTCTCAACAACTCAGGGAGGCCGTGTCATTTCGATCACTGTCAAGCTTTATGATGACATTTCTTGGGCAAAGCTAATGCCGCCCACAGCGGCGCGAGGGCGCTTCGCGAGGCGTGCGCCGAGACGGGCGAGGCGAGAGCCCGCGGCGCGTGCCGGCATGGGCGCTAGGGGGTCAGCCGATTTACTCCGGCTTGAATCTGGTGCCGGGGATCTTGACGCACGCCGCTTTGGTCAGCTCGAGATAGCCCTTTCCCTTGCAAGCATTCTGGCCGGGACAGCCGTTCTTGCCGCCGCAGTCGCTCTGGCCCTTGCAGGCATTAGCGCCGATGCACTTGCCCTTGGCATGATCGGCTAAGGCCACTCCCACTGGAGGGGCAACGGCGGCGATGAGCGCGGCCACGGCTGTGGCGATAGCGGCGCCGGATTTGCGAACAGGTTTCATGCTCTCTCCTTGGGACGTGTCGCATTTTAGTTGGGCCGCGTTCACCCCGAAATCACAGCTTCGTAAGCGCGGCGCCCCGCAGATGCGGCGTGGCTTGGCCTTAGAAAGGACACCCTCGCAGCGACCATGGTCGAACTATGGAAGAACCAGTGACGGTCTACAGCTTTGAAGTGTGGGATCAGCAGCAAGGCGCCTATATCGCTCAGCGGCTTAAAAGTCCCGCGGCGCGAATCGAGAGAATAGCAAGGGCCAGGATTATTATCGGCACTGCCGAGGAGGTTGACGCGGCAGCGCTAGATCCTCAGGGGCGGTATAATCCCTTGCCATGAGGGCAAATCAACGCAAGACATGCTTAAGAGCAGGGGCTCGCGCGGGGGGAACCGGATGAACGATCAAGACGGCAGCCTGACTGTCACGCCCGATTTGCGCGCCTGGTCACAGGTCCTCAACGCCTATCGTGAGCCCAGCGATTTCCGCAGCGTCATCGAGATTCTGATTACGGCGCTCCCGCTCGTGCTCCTATGGTTCCTGATGTGGGCCTCGCTCGACATCGGCTACTGGCTTTGCCTGCTGCTGTCCGTGCCGGCCGCTGGCTTTCTCGTGCGCCTCTTCATGATCCAGCACGATTGCGGCCACGGAGCGTTTTTCCGCCAGCGCGCCGTGAACGACTGGGTCGGTCGCGTTGTGAGCGTGCTGACCTTGACGCCTTATGATTATTGGCGGCGCACGCATGCCATCCACCATGCGGGCTCCGGCGATCTCGATCGGCGCGGCATCGGCGATATCGACATACTGACGGTGCGGGAGTATCTCGCGCTTCCCCGCTGGCGTCGGCTGCTCTATCGGCTCTACCGTCATCCGCTGGTGATGTTCGGCATCGGTCCCGTGCACAACTTTGTCATACGGCAGAGATTGCCGCTGGGATTGATGCGAAGCGGCTGGCAACCCTGGGCGAGCACGATGGCGACGAATGTCGCAATCGCCATTGTTGCCGGGGTGCTGATCTGGCTGGTGGGCGTCGGCCCATTCCTGCTGGTGCATCTCCCCATCACCTTCATCGGCGCTTCGGCCGGCGTCTGGCTGTTCTACGTCCAGCATCAGTTCGAAGAGACGTTCTGGGAGCGAGGCGAGAGCTGGAATTTTCACGACGCGGCATTGCATGGAAGCTCGCATTATGACTTGCCGCGTGTGCTCCGCTGGTTCACCGCCAATATCGGCGTGCATCACGTCCATCATCTTTGCAGCCGAATTCCATACTACCGGCTGCCACAAGTGTTGCGCGATCACCCGCAACTTGCCGCCATGGGGCGTCTCACGCTGCTGGAGAGCCTGAAATGTCTCCGCATCGGCCTGTGGAGCGAAGAGGAGCGGCGAGGGATCTCGTTCCGCGAGCTGCGCGCCATGGTTCAGGCGGCAAGGACTTCGTCGCCGGCGAGCGCGGTCATACCGGCCACGTGATGCGCGCTGCACGCGCCGCGCAAAGTTGCCTCGAGAGAAGGCTTGGACATCCCCCAGCCCCGATTTAACCTAGCCGCGCGCATAGGTGCTGGCAGGGGACGAGGGATGTCGCTCTGGGACAGATTGGCAGGCGCCGTCGTCGGGCTCGGCCCGGACAGGCTCAGCCCGGATGTGCAGATGGCGGGAGGCGGCCAGATCGCCACGCTGCTCACGCGCCTCGCCGTATTGAGCCACGATGACAACAATGATGGGATCCTCGACTGCGAGGACTACCGCGCATTGTTCGCTCCCGACCATCAGGCTGCCTATACCGTCGGCGTGATCGCGCTCAGCGCCAAGATGGCCAAAGCCGATGGCGTTGTGACGCGCGATGAGGTGACAGCCTTCCAACAGGTGTTCAAGGTGGCTCCGGGAGAGATGAAGAACGTCTCGCGTATCTTCAATCTCGCCAAAGAGGACGCCGCCGGCTACGAATCTTATGCCGAGCAACTCGCATCTCTGTTGCACGAGAACCGCAGGCTGCTCGAGGATGTGCTTGAAGGTCTATGCCAAATTGCCCTGGCCGACGGCGTGTTCCACGCCAACGAGGAAAAGTTTCTCGCGGGCGTGGCCAGGCTCTTCGGGTTCACTGACGCCGAGTTCTTCGCTGTGAAAGCGCGCGAGATGAGCTCAGGGGCGGACAATCCATATGAGGTCTTGGGCGTTGCGCCGGAGATTGATGATGAAGCGCTTAAGATTCACTACCGTAAGCTCATGGCCGATTACGATCCTGACACCATGATCGCGCGCGGCGTTCCACCCGAATTTGTGTCGAGCGCGAGCAAGAAAATCGGCGCGCTCAATGCGGCCTATGAGAGCGTCGCGAGACAGCGCAAGCTAACGCTCTGAAGCCCCTCAACGCCCGCATCCCCGTAACTAAACCGGCCATTTTAATTTCCTCGACGGTCCTGTGCCTCAATTGATCCCAGGATCGCTCTTTTCTCGTCATGAAATGAGCGTCTTCCTCAGTCGAATCCACTCCCTTCAGCCCGAAATTCCTAAACGAACTGAAGGAGATGAGAGTGCGGATTCGCTATCTCTTGTTCACGCTTTTCATCCTCGCGGCTTCGACACCGGTTTATGCGTCTCTCGGTGTTGCGCCCCAGTGCGTTCCGTCGACCCCGGACGTGCCGGCCCCGACCGCCGAGGCCAAATCGCCGCTTCCTGAGTTGGCTCGCGTCATTGCGAGTTACGACCCGGAGGATCGCGACTACCTGATCAGGACGATCGCTTTCGAAGCAGGCGAGGAGCCCGACGAGGGCAAGGCAGCCGTCGCCCATGTCGTTCTCAACAGGACGAAGACCGGCAGATGGGGCGACACCATTAAGGACGTGGTCACTCGTCCGTGGCAGTTTGAGCCATGGATGACGCGGCGGAAGGAAATCGGGAGACTCTCCCCCAATGATCCCCGCTACAAGGATGCCGCACGGATTGCCGATGCCGTTCTTTCCGGGCAGATGCCGGATCCGACGGCGGGTGCGACGCACTTCCTCAACCCGACGATCGTTCGGCAGAGACGCGGCGGCTCTCTCCCTTCATGGGCGCAGGGCGAGGGTCGGCCGATCGGCCAGCACACTTTTTATGCACCGAATGGCGGCGTTCCCACACTGGAGCTCGCAGCAGTCGTGATGGATTCGTTGAAGGAGATTCGTACCTGCTCGAGCGAAGAGGCTGGAGACGTTCCGAATGTCGGTTTGATGACGCTCGCGGACAGTGGCAGTGGGCGCGAATGATAGGCGAATCGTGGCAACCTTCTCACGCGGTATTGAGTTCAAGTCACGAGGGATTGAGTTCAAATTTGGCGCCTGTGAGCACGCGTCCTGCGTTGCCGGTCAGCAAAGGAGATGAGACGTGAAATCGTTAGCGGTCCTTTTCATGATCATCGGCGGTGTGATTGCAGGCCAGGCCCTTGCCGAAGACGCCGCGCCTCAACCCTTGACGCGAGCGGATTGCGAGGCGGCATCGGGGTGGACATGGAACGAAACTGCGAATGTCTGCGACACCGACGCCAAGGCGATGGCGACGGCAGCCAAACCGCAGCCTCTGACCAAGGCCGATTGTGATGCCGCCGGCATGTCGTGGAACGACAACGCCCTTGCCTGCGTCGACAAATCGGCCAGTCCGGCGGCTGCCGCGTCTGCGAAGACGACAAACCCAGTCGGATCTTCGATCCTCATCGACATCGACAAGACCACGCAACAAGTGACGGTGTCCGTGGATGGCGTGGAGAAATATCGGTGGCCGGTTTCTACCGGTAGGCGCGGCTATTCCACCCCCTCAGGGACCTACACGGCCCTGTCGATGAATGAGATTTGGTACAGCAAGGAATGGGACAACGCTCCCATGCCGCATGCCATTTTCTTCATGAAGGACGGACACGCGATCCATGGCAGCTATGAGGTGAAGCACCTCGGTCAGCCGGCATCGCATGGCTGCGTGCGCATCTCGCCGCAAAACGCGACAATCCTCTTTGACTTGGTGAAGAAGGTGGGCCTGCCGAACACGCAATTTGTGTTGAGCGGCGAGACGCCTGGTGGTGAGAGCAAAGTCGCCAGTTCCGGCAAACCGCCGCGCAGTTTGTCGCGGTCTTGGCCGGGCAATGGTTACTTTGCCGAGACGGATCCTGCGCTACGGAAGCAAGGGGGCTTTTTCAGGCGCCTGTTCGGTGCCCGATAGCCAATGGCCACATTTCGCTGAGACCTGCGTCCCGCGCATTGCGACAACAATAGCAACACACAACAAGACTCCGGGGGCTTGTCAGTGGCTATCATCTCTTGATAGCCCGGCTTTGGAGTGCCGCCATGCAAGACCGTCCCGCCAGTAAAGCTCTCGATCTCTTCACACCTATCGACGTCGGAAGTTTGCAGCTCAGAAACCGCATCGTCATGGCACCCCTGACGCGGAGCCGCGCCGGGCCTGGAAACGTCCCTCATGCGCTCAACGCCCTCTATTACGCCCAGCGCGCCAGCGCGGGCCTGATCATCTCGGAAGCGACGCAAATCGCGCCAGAGGGGCAGGGCTATATCGCCACGCCTGGCATTCACAGCGCCGAGCAAATCCAAGGCTGGAAATGTGTGACCAAGGCGGTGCACATCGCCGGCGGCCCCATCGTGCTGCAACTTTGGCATGTCGGGCGCATCTCGCATCCTTCCTTCCAGCCAGGCGGTGCGCTACCGGTCGCCCCCTCGGCCGTCAAGCCGAATGCCCAGGCGTTCACCGAGAAGGGCTTTGAACCGATCCCGACACCGCGCGCCCTCGAAACGGAAGAGGTGCCCGCTATCGTCGAGAAATATGCGCAAGGTGCTCGCAATGCGCTCGCCGCCGGGTTCGACGGCGTCGAGGTGCATGCCGCCAACGGCTACCTGATCGATCAGTTTCTGCAAGACCGAACCAACCAACGCACCGACCGCTACGGCGGCAGCATCGAGAACCGCACGCGTTTCCTAATGGAGGCTGTCGACGCCGTCAGCGCCGCGGTCGGCGCCGAACGGACCGGCGTGCGCATCTCGCCGCAGAACACGATGAACGACATCGGCGACAGCGATCCGCAGGCTCTGTTCAACTACGTTGCGGAACGGCTTGCGGGGAGGGGTCTCGCTTATCTCCATATCGTCGATGGCGACACTGGCGGCGCGGTCGTTCCGCCGTTCGACTACAAACGGCTGAAGGACCTGTTCGGCGGAGCCGTAATCGTCAACAACGGCTTCGACAAGGCGCGCGCAACCCAGGCTATCGTCGACGGTAGCGCCGACCTCGTCGCGTTCGGCAAGCTGTTCATCGGCAATCCGGATTTGGTGGTGCGGCTGTTCCTCGACGCGCCTCTAGCGCCGCTCAATCCGGAAACTCTCTATGGAGGCTCGGAGCAGGGCTACACGGATTATCCGGTGCTGCGCACGGTTGAGCCGCATGCGTGCTATTGCGGCGCGGAAGGGGCCTGGGGGTAGGCTTCGGCATGGCAGGCGATCGGCTGCCGCGCGGTCAGCTTGGCTTCTCGGGCTCGAAGGTCGTGCCGGGGATCTTGTCGCACTCCTTCTTGGTCATTTCGAGAAAGCCCTTTCCCTTGCAGGCGTTGGTGCCGCTGCAGCCGTTCGTGGAGCACGCACTCTGGCCTTTGCAGGCATTCGCTCCCATGCATCGCCCTACGGCCTCATCGGCATAGGAGGGCACTCCCTGAGCCGAGAGGGCCACGATAAGGGCGGCCACGGATACCGCGATGCTGGCGCCCGATTTGCCGATAGGTTTCATGATCACTCCACCTCTGGACTGCGCTATTCTACTCTCGTCTGCACATTGGTCCAAAGGAGAGGTGCAATGTCGAACACGAGGAAGCTGGCCCAGTCTTTCCGTCTGCTGGGTGTCATCACGATCGCGACCGCTGGCGCCTTCATTGCGGCGATTTCAGCGCCGAGCCCGGTCTTCGCCGCCCAGGAGCTGAAGATGGTCGAGCATGCGACCACCGATGCCGTCACCGACACCGGTGCCTCGGGCGACAGTGCCGGCGACATTCTTACCTTCGCCAATGAGGTGTACGATGCCGACGACAAGGACAAGGTCGGCAGCGATCAGGGCATTTGCTTCCGCACCGTGGCCGGCAAGTCGTGGGAGTGCTTCTGGACGCTTTCGCTCGACAAGGGCCAATTGACGGTCGAGGGGCCGTTCTACGATGCGGGCAACTCGGTGCTCGCCATCACCGGCGGCACCGGCGAGTTTGCGGGCGCGACCGGCGACATGGCGCTGAGCGCGCGCGACCCTGAAGGCAAGGCCTACAATTTCATCTATCACGTCAAGTAGGCGCGACTTTCATGACAAGTCTTTGCAACTTGGCGCGGCTTGGCGCTCTCGGCGTTATGGTGTTGGCGGCGCCGGCTTACGCCGCGACACCGACCGCGGTCGCGACCTTCAAGTGCAAAGACCATAAAAGCATCGACTCTTCGTTCTATGCCGACAAGGTGGACCTCAAGCTCAGCGACGGGCGGAGCTTGAGTCTCCCTCAGGTGATGTCGGGATCGGGGGCACGCTACGCCAACAAGGACGAGAGCTTCGTCTTCTGGAACAAGGGCGACACCGCCTTCATCACCGAAGGCGCCGCGGGGGAGGAGACGTATTCCGGCTGCGTCGCGAAGTAGCGCCATCGGCTCTCTCCATAGAGTTGCGGCCGCCCGGACGACATTTCGCCGCGTCAGCTCGTCCCGTGCGGAAGTTGCCGGTTTCGGATAACTTTGCCGCACCCCTTGAGGCGCACAACAATTTTTGTAATCTGCGGCGGCTATCGTTCGCCCCTCGCTTGGCGGCTCCGTCTCTCATCCGAAAGAAAAACCACATGCCCCTTTTGTCTGCTCGTACGCTCATGGCCTGCTGCGCCGGTTTGCTGTCGATGGCCGCCCATTCCGGGCCTGGCATGGCCGTGTATTTGCGTAGCTACTACACAGAATATGAGGTGACGCTCGATTGCACCGATCGGGAGCATCTGAGCGCGGCCGATGCGGCGACGGCCAAGGACGCCATGGCGAAGATCGAGGCCTATTACCTCAAACGCGACGCATCCATTAACAAAGACAAGGTGGTGAAGCAGGCCGTCGCCAATAAGAATCAGGCCTTTAAGATGATGCAAGAGACGACCAAGGTCGACGCGCGCCAGTTCTGCCGAGCGTCGCTGAACGACCTGATCAGCAAGGTCCGCGAAATCGACGCCGATGCAATTCCGGTGAAAAAGAGCGGCTCCTGACGCTTCCGCGCGCGACTCTGTCGCGCAGGCCCGTGACATCGTCGCGATTTTTCTCTAGTTTCCGAGAGGTGCTCTTCACAACGGTTCCGGCTCAATTCAAGGGAAACTGAGATGTTCCGATTGGCTGACCGTTTCCTCGTTCCTTGCTGCGCCATCTTGCTGCCGCTGGCGGCTCATACTTCGCCGCAACTCGCGGTCTATTTGCGGAACTATTATACGGAGTATCAGGTCATCAAAGAATGCGTCGCCCGAGATCACCTCCAGGCGGCAGACGTAGTGACCGCCAAGACCGCAATCACAAAGATAGAGACCTATTATTTGCGTCGCAATTCCTCGATCAACAAAGCAAGTTTGCTGAAACAGGCGGTCAAGAACAAGAATGCGGCATTTAAGATGATGAGTGGGACAAATAAGATCGATCCACGGGAATTTTGTCTTGGGTCACTGCACGATCTGCTCGGCAAGTCCAACGATATCGTCGCCGACACCGCGCCGGAAAAAAGCGGCTCCTGATTGTTCAATGCGCCTCGCTTAACCCCGTGCTGATTGAGCATTCCCTGTTTCATGGGCCGGTGAGATCATGGTGGCCGAAGGGCCTGTTCTCGGGCTATTTTGCCAACTGTCGCGAGGGGAACGGGGGATGCGTCGGGGGTATCTGATCGCCGTCCTTCTATGCGCCGTCGAAGCTTGCGCTTTGGCGGCCGTATTGCCTGCGCGTGCCGAGGATCAGGGCGCGCCGACCCTTTCGCCACCCTCGCTCACACCAAGCCTGCAGCCGCCTACGCCGGCTCCAGTACCCACTCAGGGACAGGAACCTGCCGCCGCCGAGCCCGTCTCGCCGCCGCCTGAGCCGGCTACTCCTGCGTTAGAGCCTCCCGATAAGCCTCTTGCCGCCATGCAGCAAGCCACCGATCCAGTGGTTTCGATCATTCGCGCAAAGCTCGCCGATCCCGCCTTGCGCAAAGACGCCAACGACGACGACCTCGCGGCGCTCGAGGCGTTCTACGGGGCGAGGGAAGGGGGCCCGCTATGGATGACGGAGATGGGCTTCTCCGCGAGAGGGCAGGCGGCAATTTTCGAGATCGAGAAGGCCGACGATTGGGGACTCATCGCCTCGTCCTTCGAGCTCCCGGACGCGGAGGCGTTGCCGGGCAGCAAGGAGGCTGCAGCCCTCGCCGAGCTCAAGCTCGATCTCGCCATCCTGAAATATGCCCGCTTCGCGCGCGGCGGCCGATTCGATCCTTCTTCGATCAGCAAGCTATTCGATCAGGTTCCGCCCGTGCGCGATCCAAAAGTCGTCCTCGCCGAAATTGTGGCCGCGCCGTCGCCCAATCTTTATCTCCAGTCGCTCCACCCGAAGCACGAGCAATTCATGCGTCTTCGCCAGGCACTGCTCAGCGCGCGCGCAGAAGGCACAATCGACGGCAAGCCCGTGAGCGATCGCGACATCAAGAAGATCGTCATCAACATGGAGCGCTGGCGCTGGATGCCCGAGGATCTCGGCCCGCTCTATGTGTGGAACAACTCACCGGAGTTCATGCTCTACGTGGTGAAGGACGGGAAGCCGGTCTTTGCCGATAGGACGCTCGTCGGCACACTCGCTTACGCGACGCCCGTGTTCACCGCCGACATGAAGACCATCGTGTTCAATCCCGAGTGGACGGCGCCGGAGACGGTGGTGACCGAGAACCTCCTTCCGCCCCTGCGGGATGGGAACTTGTCGATTCTGAAAGTTCACAAGCTCTCGGTGAGCCTCAACGGAACGCCAGTCGATCCGGCACGGGTCGACTGGGGCCGCGTCAACATTCTCGCTTACTCCTTCAGCCAGGGAGCAGGGCCGGAGAACGTCCTCGGCAAGGTGAAATTCATGTTCCCCAACAAGCACACCGTCTACATGCACGACACGCTGGCCTATCGGAAGAAATACTTCGAGAAGCCGATGCGCGCGATCGGGCATGAATGTGTGCGCATGGAAAAGCCGCAAAGCTTCGCCGACGCGCTTCTCGCTGCGGACAAAAGCTGGTCGTCGGACCAGGTGAAGGAGCTCTGGGACAGCGCCGTCAACAAGCCGATCGCCATCGACCACAAGATCCCGGTGCACATGGTCTATTTCACGGCGGTTGTCGATGACTCCGGCAAGGTCTCGTCCTTCGGCGACCTGTACGGACTGGACAACAAGATGGCCGCCGCCTTGTTCGGCAGCGCCGCTGGCTTCCCCGCTCCGCCGCCTGAAAGCAGATTGTCGGAGGAGGAAGCCGACGCGCAGGCCTCCACGCCCTCGTCATCGCGCCAGAGCCGGACCGCGGCTTCGCGCAACGACATCGCCGGGTCGTTAGGCTTTATCGGCGATTAGTATCGCCCGCAGGCAGTTCGTCCACGTCGTTCCGGCGACAGACAAAATCCAGTATTGTCGTCGCCGATCAGTCTTGCATGGAGGCAAAGATGCGTTCGATTCTTCTCGGCTCGATTGGCCTTGCCGGTGTTCTACTTGGCGTGCTTGGTGTCGCGACGACCGCTCAGGCCGGCATCTGCGATGACCTCTGGGTGCAGCGCAATTCGATCTACAAGGCCTACGGCTATTGTTTCAAGACCCCCAAGGCCATCAACTATTTCGGCAATGCCGGCTGCCAATACGACAATGAAGGCGGCATTCCTTTCTCGTATGCCGATAAGAGCCGCGTGCTTGCGATCAAGAAGCAAGAACGCGCTCTCGGGTGTCTCTAGCCGCGCCATCCTTGGAGAGAAAAGTTGCGGGTCGACGGCTGGAACGCCGGCATTACGCTTGGCGCTCTGGAGTGCCACGAAGCTCCCGCATCGAGCGACGTAAGGGCTGTACATAATGAAACTAATGTTTTTGGGAGGATCACATGCCGCATTCAACGGTAACTAATGGAGCACTGAGAGCGTCAGATAGGGCTCGCAGCCGTGGCCGCCTCGTGCCTCGCGGCGGCCGGCGCGACGCTTGTCGCATCGCCATCGCCGGCGCAGGCGAATTGCTACGAGCTGATTGGCTGCACCAACACGGATTACTTCAAGACCTCGCAGCTCAAGCAGCTGAGTTGCCAGATCCTGTGGGAGGTGCGCAATACGATCTACAAGGAGAACGGCTACTGCTTCCATACGCAGAAAGCGATCGACGCCTTCGGCAATGCCGGCTGCAAATTCGACAACGCGGGCGACGTGCCGCTCAACGCCGCAGAGCACCACAACGTGAGCGCCATCAAGAAGGTTGAGGCGAAGAAGGGCTGCTAACCTCACGCGTCCTCAGGCGTCCTGCCAATAAGGCTTGGCGCGCAGGCGTTTCAGCCATGCGCCGATGTTCTTATAGGGAGAGATGTCGAATTTGAGCAGGTCAGGCGCGCGGTCGAAGCGCGGACCGATGGCGAAATCGACAATGCTGAGCGGCCCGACAATGTAATCGCGGCCCTCGAGCTGCTTATCGAGCACGGGGAGGAAGCGGTTAAGCCGCGCGTAGGCTTCCGTCATGATGGCTGGGTCGTTGCCGGGCTGGTTCATGACCATCGGCTTGATGATCATTTCGTAGGCGAGCATATCGATTGCGCCTTCCGGTCCCGAGATCCACCAAAACAGCCATTGGTCGACGACAGCCTTGGTCTTTGCATCTTTGCCGTCGAGCCCTCTCTCCGGATGCGTGGCGGCGAGATATTTAAGGATCGCCGACGACTCCCACAGGATGAAGCCGTCCTCCTCCAGCGTCGGTATTTTGCCGTTGGGGTTCTTGGCGAGGTAATCGGCCGAGCGGGTCTCGCCGGTGCGCGGATCGCGCACGACGAGGTGCAAGGGGATGCCAAGCTCGGCGGCGAGCAACCTGACCTTTCGCCCGTGGGGCGATTCTTTGATGTCGTAGAGGGTGATGGCCATGGCCGACTTATAGCATTGCCTGGCGGACACATTTTCGCGAGCAGCTAGGTTAACGCGGGCGCGCGGCCCGAACATGACGCCGAAGTCGTTTGCAAACAGCCAAGAGGCTGCTATCCCGTTATTTTCTTGCGCCGGTTGCGGCGCAATTTTGCCCTCTCCCAAGGTTAAAGACGCGGTCGATGGGGGCCAATCGTGGGGGCTTCCGGGCAGCAACGCTACAGGCATGGTCAAGCGCTTCGTCATTGCCGCCGTTATCATCGCCGTCTTCCTGGGCGGGGTTGGCTATTTCAACCTCGTGTTCAAGCCCAAGATGATCGCCGAGTTCATCGGCAAGATGACGCCGCCGGCGGCCACGGTGACGGCGGAGAAGGCGACCACCGAGCGGTGGACGGATCGCGTCCATTCGATCGGCACGCTGTTCGCGATCGAGGGTGTGGACGTGGCGCCGCAGCTTGCCGGACAGGTCACCGACTATTTCTTCGACTCCGGCGATGACGTGCAGAAGGGCGCCAAGCTCGTTCGGCTCGACACTTTGGTCGAGGAGGCCGATCTCGCCAACAACAAGGCCACGCTGCAGCAGGCCAATCTCGACTTTGACCGCCAAGCGAAGCTCGTGAAACAGGGGGCGGTCTCGCAAGCCACTCTCGATGCCACCATCGCCAAACGCGACTCGTCGCAGGCCGCCGTGGCAAAGATGGAGGCGATCATCGCGGAGAAGACCATCACCGCGCCGTTCGCCGGCAGGCTCGGGCTGCGTCATGTCGAGAGGGGTCAATATGTGACGGCAGGCCAGGCTCTCGTCTGGCTGCAGGCGCTCGATCCGATCTGGGTCGACTTCCCGGTGCCCGAGGCCGACATGGGACGATTCAAGGAGGGCTCGCCGATCGAGATCACGGTCGATGCCTTCCGCGGCGAGGTTTTCAACGGCGAGGTCGAAGCCTTCGATGCGCGGCTCTCTTCGGATTCGCGCACGCTGATGGTGCGCGGCCGGATTCCCAATCCCGACCACAAGCTGCTTCCCGGCATGTTCGCCAACGCCGCCGTGCTGGCCGGCGAGCCCCAGGAGGTGGTGACGGTGCCGCGCACGGCGCTCACCTATACGCTTTACGGCGACAGCATCTGGGTGGTGAAAGAGGGGCCCGCGCAGCCCGCGCCGCCGGCCCCCACTGCCTCGAGCGATGGAGTTGCTTCGGCGGCTGCCGCAGACGCTACGGGTGCGGTACCGGTTGAGCCGAAGCTCACCGTCGAGCGGAGGTTCGTGCGCGTCGGAGCCACGCAAGGCGACCGGATCGCCATCCTCGAGGGCGTCAGCGCGGGGGATGAGGTCGTGACCAGCGGCCAGCTCAAATTGCAGCCGGGCGCTGCCATCAAGATCGACAATAGCCAAATGCTGAAGCCGCCGGCGGAGCTACCGAAGCAGTAATCCGCCCATGCATTTCACCGATCTCTTCATCAAACGGCCGGTGCTTGCCAGCGTGGTCAGCCTCATGATCCTCCTCATCGGGGCATGGGCCGGGTTCAAGCTGCCGATCCGGCAATATCCCGAGTTGTCAAACACGACGATCACGGTCCTCACCACCTATCCCGGGGCAAACGCCGACCTCATCCAGGGCTTCATCACCGTGCCGATCCAACAGGCCGTGGCGAGCGCCGAGGGGATCGACACGCTCACCGCCTCCTCGACGCAGAATGTGAGCACGGTGACGCTCAACCTCAAGCTCGATGCCGATCCCGACCGGGCGATGACCGACGTTCTGTCGAAGATCGCCCAGGTGAAGGGCATCCTACCGCGCGAGGCGAACGACTCGGTCGTCACCAAGCAGACGGGAGAGGGCTATGCGCTGATGTATCTCTCCTTCAACTCGAAGGTGATGAACTCCTCGCAGATCAGCGATTATCTCAATCGCGTGGTGCAGCCGAAGCTGCAGACCATCAACGGCGTCGCCAACGCACAGATCCTCGGCGGGCAGACCTTTGCCATGCGCATCTGGCTTGATCCAGACCGCATGGCCTCGCTTGGCGTCACCCCGCTCGACGTGCGCGCGGCGCTCGCCGCGAACAACTTCACCTCGGCGCCAGGCCAGGTGAAGGGTGACTTCGTGCAGACCAATATCGATGCCAAGACCTCGCTGGACGACCCGTCGGCGTTCGGGCGCCTCGTGGTGATGGGCCGCGGCGATTCGCTCGTACGCCTCTCCGACATCGCCGAGATCGAGCTCGGGCCGCAAAGCGCGGATTCTTCCTCGGTGTTCGACGGACTGAAGGCGGTGTTCATCGGCGTCTACGCGACCCCGACCGCCAACCCGCTGACGGTGATCACCGACGTGCGCAAGGCCTTCCCCGAGGTCCAGCGGGAGCTGCCGCCCGGCCTTGATGCAGCAATCGCTTACGACGCCACCAATTTCATCCGCGCCTCTCTGTGGGAGGTGATGAAGACGCTGGCAGAGGCGGCGATCATCGTGATCGTGGTGATCTTCCTGTTCCTCGGCAATCTCCGCTCGACCATCATTCCGATCGTTACCATCCCCTTGTCGCTGATCGGCGTGCTCGCGGTGCTCGCGGCCCTCGGCTACTCGATCAACCTGATGACGCTGCTCGCGCTCGTGCTCGCCATCGGGCTCGTGGTCGACGACGCCATCGTGGTGGTCGAGAACATCTACCGGCATATCGAGGAGGGGAAGCGTCCGCTCGAAGCCGCTCTGCTCGGCGCGCGAGAAATCGTCTACCCGGTCATCGCCATGACCATCACCTTGGCGGCGGTGTTCGCGCCGATCGGTTTCGTCTCTGGTCTCACGGGTACGCTGTTTCGCGAGTTCGCCTTCACGCTCGCAGGCGCCGTGATCGTTTCCGGCGTCATCGCCATCACGCTCTCGCCGATGATGTGCTCGAAGCTGCTCAAGCATCATTCAGGCAAAGGCGGGGGGCTCACCGGCTGGCTCGATCGCAGGTTCGAGAGCTTGAAGGGCCGCTACCAGCGCCGTTTACATCGGACCCTCAACTACCGCCCCGTCACCGTCTTGGTACTCCTAGGGCTGATCGCCGGCAGCGTGCTCATGTACATGACGACGCAGAGGGAGCTCGCGCCCGAGGAAGACCAGGGTATCCTCTTCACCCTGGTCAAGACGCCGCAATACGCCAATCTCGATTATCTCGAGGACGCGACCCAACGACTCTATCAGGCCTACAGCACGATCCCCGAGAAGGAGCACGTCTTCACCATCAACGGCATGGGCGACGTGCATCAGGCTTTCGCCGGCATCCTGCTCAAGCCGTGGAGCGAGCGGACGCGGAACCAGAAAGCGATATTGCAGGAGCTGTCGCCGCGAATCTCGAGCCTGCCTACGGCGCTCGCGCTTTCCTTCTCGCCCCCAGCACTGCCCGGATCGACGGGCGGCCCGCCGGTGCAATTCGTCATCACTACCACGCGCGATTTCCGCCAGCTCGCCGACGTGTTGCAAGACGTCGAGAAATCGGCGCGCGAAAGCGGCCTTTTCATCTTCTCGGACTCCGACCTCAAATTCGAGACGCCACAGATCGAGTTTCATATCGACCACGACAAGGCCAACCGTCTCGGCATCACCATGGCCGATATCGGCAACTCGCTCGCTACGCTGTTGGGCGGCAACTACATCAACCTGTTCGATCTCTATGGGCGGAGCTATCAGGTCATCCCGCAGGTGCCGCGCGAGTACCGGCTGAACGAGGACTGGCTGACGCGCTATCAGATCCGTACGAGCGCGGGCACCTTGGTGCCGCTCTCCAATGTCGCCACGGTGACGAAGTCGGTGCAGCCGAATGCGCTCACTAATTTCCAGCAGCTCAACTCGGCGACGCTCTCGGCGGTACCCTTCCCGGGTCGCACGGTGGGCGAGGCCATCGATTTCCTGAAGAAGAAGGCGGAGAGCTTCCCCGAGGGCTTCTCCTACGACTTCCAGGGCGAGAGCCGGCAGTTCGTGCAGGAGGGCAACACGCTCGTCTATACTTTCATCTTCGCGCTGATCATCATCTTCCTGGTGCTCGCCGCGCAATATGAGAGCTTCCGCGATCCGCTCATCATCCTGATTGCGTTGCCCTGCTCGATCTTCGGCGCTTTGATTCCGATGAATGCCGGGCTCGCCACCATCAACATCTACACGCAGATCGGGCTCGTCACCCTGATCGGGCTGATCTCGAAGCACGGTATCCTGATGGTGGACTTCGCCAACAAGCTGCAAGAGAACCAGGGCTACGGTCGACGCGAAGCGATCGAGCATGCCGCCGCCATCCGGCTAAGGCCGATCCTGATGACCACGGCAGCCATGGTCGTGGCCATGGTGCCGCTTCTCATCGCGCGGGGCGCGGGCGCGGCGAGCCGCTTCGACATCGGGCTGGTCATCGCCGCCGGCATGACCATCGGCACGCTGTTCACCCTGTTCGTGACGCCCGCCGTCTATACCTATCTCGCCCGCGACCATCAGAAGGTGAAGGAGCGGGAGCGCGCGGCTGCGGCGATGGCCGATGCCCCGCACGAAGCCAGGCCTGAGACGCTCGCCGAGGAGGATGCCGAGGCGGAAGCCGGCATGCTGTTCGCGGGCGAGCCCAAGCCAACCGATGGAGCCCTTTCGCCGGAGGCGCGCGCGATCGGCTCGGCGGCCACGGCCGTCTCGGATTTACGCCATGAGCGTCGCCAGACATGGCGGGACCGGCGGCGGAAGCGGCTTGCTCCAGCGGCTGAATAGGCCGATTAATCCCGCTTCAGCCTATTGATTGGGCAGGCGCTTCCTGGAATAGCGTGTTCCACCCTTTTGCCTATCATGCTCTAGTTTACTCGCCCCGAGCGAGCCTCTAGAAAGCACCAGCCAATACGGGGCGGGGACCATATGTTTTCGAAGCTACTGATCGCCAATCGCGGCGAGATCGCCTGCCGCATTATCAGGACAGCACGCCGGCTCGGGATCAAGACGGTGGCCGTCTATTCCGACGCCGACCGCGACGCGCTGCATGTGGACATGGCCGATGAGGCGGTGCCGATCGGCCCGGCTCAGGCCGCGCAGTCCTACCTCGACATGGGCAAAATCATCTCGGCCGCCAAGGCGACAGGCGCTGAGGCGATCCATCCCGGCTACGGCTTCCTCTCCGAGAATCCGGCCTTCGCGCGCGCGCTCGAGGACGCCGGCATCGTCTTTATCGGTCCCAATATCAGGGCCATCGAGGCGATGGGCGACAAGATCGAATCGAAGAAGCTTGCCGCCAAGGCCAAGGTCTCGACCGTGCCCGGCCACCTCGGCGTGATCAAGGATGCCAAGGAGGCGGTCAAGATCGCCGACGAGATCGGCTATCCGGTCATGATCAAGGCCTCTGCCGGCGGCGGCGGCAAAGGCATGCGCATCGCCTATAGCCGCAAAGAGGTGGAGGAGGGCTTCAATTCCTCGAAGTCGGAGGCGAAGTCGAGCTTCGGCGACGACCGCGTGTTCATCGAGAAGTACATCGAGGAGCCGCGCCATATCGAGATCCAGGTGCTTGGCGATAAGCACGGCAACGTCATCCATCTCGGTGAGCGCGAATGCTCGATCCAGCGGCGAAACCAGAAGGTCGTCGAGGAGGCGCCGAGCCCGTTCCTCGATGCGAAGACGCGCGAGGCGATGGGAGCTCAAGCCGTGGCGCTCGCCAAGGCGGTCGGCTACGACACTGCCGGCACCGTCGAGTTCATCGTCGACAAGGACCGCAACTTCTACTTCCTGGAGATGAACACGCGGCTTCAGGTCGAGCATCCCGTCACCGAGCTTGTGACGGGTCTAGATCTTGTCGAGGAAATGCTGAACTCGGCCGCAGGCAAGAAGCTCGGGATCAAGCAGAAGGACGTGAAGCTGAAGGGCTCGGCGGTCGAGGTGCGCGTCTATGCCGAGGACCCGACGCGCAACTTCCTGCCTTCAACCGGCCGGCTCGTCCGCTACCGGCCGCCGAAGCTTGGCATCGAGGGCGAGGTGATCACCCGGCTCGACTCGGGCGTCGAGGAAGGCGGCGAGATCAGTGTCTATTACGACCCGATGATCGCCAAGCTCATTACCTATGCGCCGACGCGTCGTCAGGCGATCGACGCGATGGGGACTGCGCTCGATGCCTTCGCCATCGACGGCTTCCGCCACAACATTCCGTTTCTCGCCGTCTTGATGCGCAACGAGCGCTGGAGGGAGGGGAGGCTCTCCACCAAGTTCATCGCCGAGGAATTTCCCGAGGGCTTCAGGTCGCCGAAGCTGGTCGGCCAAGTGCGCGACGTGCTGGTGGCGGTCGCTGCCGCCATCGATCATCTCAGCAATCAGCGCCGGCGCGCCATCACCCAGCAGATGCATGGCGAGCCGGTGCGCTTCGCCGAGAAGCGCAGCGTCGAGCTTGGCGAAGAGTGCGTGCGGGTGACGGTTGCCGGTGGGATCGACGGGCAGACGCGGGTGTTCATCTATGGCGACGACCAACCCGACCGGCGCGTGACGCTGCAATCCTCGTGGTGGTTCGGCATGCCGGTGTTCGAGGGGACGATGGACGGCACGCCCATCGCCGTGCAGGTTCGCCCAATTCTGAACGGCTATCATCTCACCTATCAGGGCGTGGAAGTCGCGGCGCGGGTTTTTACCGAGCGCGAGACCGAGCTTCAAGCACAGATGCCGGAAAAGATCCGGCCCGACATGTCGAAGTTCCTGCTCTGCCCTATGCCGGGGCTCGTCGTGTCGCTTGCAGTGAGCGAGGGCCAGGAGGTCGCGGCGGGTGACGCGCTCTGCGTGGTCGAGGCGATGAAGATGGAGAATGTGCTCAAGGCGGAGCGCGACGCGAAGGTGTCGAAGATCCTGGCCAAGCCGGGCGACAGTCTCAATGTCGACGCCGTGATCCTAGAATTCGCTTAGGGCTTTCAATCTCTCCACTTCATTGTCATTGCCCGGCTTGACCGGGCAATCCAGTAAACCATAGAGAGCTAAGATCGGTGTTTACTGGATGCCCGCTTTCGCGGGCATGACAGTTTGGTGTGTGGATGAAAGAGAAAAGCGAATCGAGGCGCACCGTAACGGTCAGGATCGAGGGCCGGGTGCAGGGCGTCTACTATCGCGCCTGGACGTACGAGACCGCGCTGTCGCTGGGGCTCGACGGCATGGTGCAGAACACGGCCGACGGCGCCGTCGAGGCGGTGTTCTCAGGCCCTGCCCAAACGGTCGCGAAGATGCTCAGACTCTGCGAGGACGGTCCAGAGGCCGCGCGCGTCACCAAAGTCACCGTCCTCCACGAGGGAGGCACGGTCGCGCCCGGCTTCAAGGTGATCGCGACGGATCGTTGGCGCTGAGGCTCACCGCTCAGCCAAAAGTTTCGGCAAATGCAGAACGGAGTGCTTGATCGACTTTGCCCATGTCGGTCTCCGCTCCGAGCGCGGCGAGGCTCGTCACCTCGACATCGTCGAGACCGCAAGGAACGATGCCCGAGAAGTGGTCGAGGTCGGGATCGACGTTGAGACTGACCCCGTGCAGGCTCACCCAGCGGCGCACGCGCACGCCGATGCTCGCGATCTTGGCGCCGCCGACGAAAATGCCGACCGCACCCTCATGCCGCTCGCCTTCGACGCCGAGGCACGCGAGTGTGCCTATCAGCCAGTCCTCGAGAGCAGTGACAAAGGCCCTGACGTCGCGGCCGCGCTGCCCGAGGTCGAGCATCACATAGGCCACGCGCTGGCCGGGGCCGTGATAGGTGAAGCGCCCGCCGCGGCCCGTCCGATATACTGGAAAGCGCTCCTCATCGAGCAGCTCGCTTGCTTTGGCGCTGGTGCCGGCCGTGTAAAGGGGAGGGTGCTCGAGGAGCCACACGCATTCGCGTGCCTCGCCGGAGGCAATCGCCTCGACGCGGGCATCCATGACGGCCAGCGCCTCGAGGTAGGGGACGGGCGCATGGCTCTCCATCCATTCGACCGGAGCTGGCGCGGGGGCTTGCTCTTGTCGCAGCTTGAGAAGGTGCTCCGCCATCGCCTCAGTCACTTAGCGAGCCCAGGTCGCCGCCTCAAGCCCATCCTTGCACCCCTTTGGCAGGTTTGCTAAGGCAGCAGGCCCGCTCGCTTGCCGATTGGGCAGGCTATAGCCATATCGAGGGCGGACAGCCTCAGGAATTCGCGGTCGTGGCGGAAATGGTAGACGCGCAGCGTTGAGGTCGCTGTGAGCTTGCTCGTGGAGGTTCGATTCCTCTCGACCGCACCAACTTCTCCCCTCTTGATGATGGGCTTTTGGATGCCGGTTTTTTGCCGGCATGATTGCTCCGAGGCTCGCGGCCATCGCCTTTTTTGGCTGGAAATTCCACTGCAACAAGCGTCTAGTGACGGCCAGGCCCGCGCCTGTTGCAGGCCGAGAGCGGCAATCTTAAGACGTCTGCACGGCGTCGATTCCCGCTCTCGGATCGCAGGCCCTCCCGCGTGAACGCAATTCAACTTGGCGATTGGACAGGCCATGCAGGACGCCGCAGGCGAGGTCGAACTGCGTGACGAGGAGGGGGGCATTCGCTCCGACTTCCTGCATGCCGTTGCGGCGGCGCTCGATGAGGGCGATGCCGACAAGGCCCGCGAGCTCACGCTGCCGCTGCATGAGGCCGACCTCGCCGACCTGATCCAGATGCTGCGCCCAGAGCAGCGCACTCTGCTCATCGAGACCCTCGGCGAGGACTTCAAGGCGGCCGCCTTGCCCGAGCTCGATGAGGCAGTGCGCGACCAGGTGCTCGAGACGATGCCCAGCGCGCAGGTGGCCGAGGCTCTCCAGCAGCTCGACTCCGACGATGCGGTCTACGTCATCGAGGACCTCGACAAGGAAGAGCAGTCGGACATCCTCGCCAAGCTGCCGTCCTTCGAACGCGCAGCACTCGAGCGGAGCCTCGAATATCCCGAGGACTTTGCTGGCCGCATCATGCAGACCGATCTTATCGCCGTGCCGCCGTTCTGGTCGGTCGGCCAGACGATCGACTACATGCGCGAAGCCGAGGACCTGCCGGATCGCTTCTATGAAGTGTTCGTCGTCGATCCGGGGTACCACCTGATCGGCTCGGTCGCGCTCAATCGGCTGCTCCGCTCGAAGCGTCCCACCACGATCGAGTCCATCACCGAGAGCGAGATCCATCCGATCGAGGTGGAGGCGGACCAAGAGGCGGTGGCGCGCGAGTTCGAGCGTTACAATCTGACCTCGGCGCCCGTGGTCGACACCGATAATCGCTTGGTCGGCGTGATTACCGCCGACGACGTGGTCGAGGTGGTCAAAGAGGAGGCCTCAGAGGACATCCTGCGTATGGGCGGCGTCGCCGGCGAATCCGTCTTCGATCCCGTGCTGCAGACCACGCAGCACCGTTTCCTGTGGCTGTTCGTCAATTTGGGAACCGCCATTCTGGCGTCCTGGGTCATCAGCCTGTTCGACGCGACGATTCAACAAATGGTGGCGCTTGCCGTGCTGATGCCGATCGTGGCCTCGATGGGCGGCAATGCCGGCACGCAGACGATGACGGTGGCCGTTCGCGCGCTGGCGACGCAAGAGCTCGGCACGGCCAATGCGCTCAGGGTCATCGGCAGGGAAACGGCGGTCGGGCTGCTTAACGGCCTTCTCTTCGCGGTGATCATGGGAGCGATTGCTTTCTACTGGTTCGGCAGCTCCACGCTGGGTGTGGTCATCGGAGCGGCCATGATCATCAATCTCCTGGTGGCGGCGCTCGCCGGAATCCTCATTCCGCTCGGTCTCTATGCGGTCAGGCTCGATCCGGCCATTGCATCGGGCGTTTTCGTGACGATGTGCACCGACGTCGTCGGCTTCTTCGCCTTTCTCGGGCTGGCGGCGATGTGGTTAGTATAGGCGCCAAGGGGGACGATGTTCTTTTATCTCGCCAAGGCGCTGTGGTTTCTGCTGCAGCCGTCGACGCTGATCGCACTTCTCATCGGCTACGGCTCGATCCTGATCTGGACTGGCTGGGCGCGTTGGGGGCGGCGCTTCGTCACCGTCGGCGCCATCCTCCTGCTGCTCGCCGGGCTCTCGCCGCTCGGCAATGCGCTCACGCTGCCACTCGAGGACCGCTTCCCGCGCACCGATCTCGATGCGCCACCACCCCCGACGGGCTTCGTGCTGCTCGGCGGCGCGGAGGATAGGCTGGTCGGCACCGCGCGGAAGGCGCCCGCGCTGAACGAGGCAGGCGAGCGCATCCTGGAGGCCGCGATCCTGGCTAAGCGATTTCCCGAGGCGAAGATCGCGTTTTCGGGCGGTGACGCCGGCATTCTCTATAAATCGAGCAGCGAGGCGGAAGGGGCCGCTGCGCTGCTGACGGCGCTGGGGGTGCCGCGCGCGCAGCTGATCCTCGAAGCAAACGCGCGCGACACGTACGAGAATGCGGTATTCCTCAAGGCGGAACTTGCCAAGGCCGGGCTCCTTGGCCCCGGCGTGCGTTGGGTGCTCATCACCTCCGCCTACCACATGCCGCGCGCGATGGGGGCCTTCGGGGCCGCAGGCTTTACCGTCGAGCCCTGGCCAGTCGATTATCGGACGCGTGGGACCGCCGATCTGACCCGGCCGTTCGACAAGGTCTCAGAGGGTTTGCGCCGCGTGGATACGGCCATGCGGGAATGGGTTGGGCTTTTTGCTTATTGGCTGAGCGGGCGGAGCGATGCGCTCTTCCCGGGGCCCGGTCCCGCTGTTGTCAGCGGTTGCGATCTGTCGCAGCCGGGGCGGGGGGAAGGCCAGTCAACATCCCCATGTCGACCCAGCCCTTGAGGTAGGAGGCGGCGCGAAGCTCCGCCTCGTCCTCTCCGGCGAAGGTCGCTACCATCTCGCAGAGCACGCTGAAGCGCACGCCCTTAGCCGCTTCGTCCCACATCATCGCTTCCTCGGTCGAAAGCGGCTTGAAGCGGGCCATGAAGCCCTCTCGCCACACGAGGATCGCTTGCGGTTCCGGCAGCCTTACAGGCTTGGGCGGAGCTGTCTCATTCTTGAGGGCGCTCCAGATCTCGGCGGCGTTGGTCGCGAAGGTGAGGCGAATCGCGGTTGGATGGGGTTTGAAGACCAGGCTTGGCCAAGCCTCAGGGGGAACCTCGGCGAGCTCAGAGAGGTGAAGCGGCTCGGCGTCGGACCCGTCGAAGGCATCGGCAAGAGCCTTCTCGAGCGCAGCAAGCTCGGCCACCTCGGGGTGATCGGCGAATGTCTTGCTCTTGGCGATGAAGGCCGGCATATGCCGCCCGAACCAGCGGGCGCTTCTCTGGTCGGACGGATTGCCCGCGATATAGGCCTTCACCAGATTGGCGAAGGCGCGATCGCCGAGATAGGCGTGGACCTGCTCGTAGTCCTCGCCGAGAATCTCGGCGAGCCGCGCGACATAGGCGTTGCGGTAGACGCCGAATAGGACTTTGCGCTCTTCCTTGGAGCTGTCGTTGACCTCGGCGAGAATGGAATCATCGGCGGCAAGAATGCCGCGCTGAAATTCGTCCTGAATCTCTTTAAGGCTTTTCATTCCGCCGCGACGAGGCGGGAGGCGCCGGCGAGCGCCTTGGTGCCGAGCACCTCGCGGGCGATGCCGCGGGCGTGGTCGAGCTCCTCGACCAACTCGGCGAGAGGCGGGATATTGTCGTCGCGCTCGATCATGGTCGAGACCGGACCGAAATAGGCGACCGCCTCGCGGTAGAAGTCCCACACCTCGTCGCACACCGGGTGGTCGTGCGTGTCGATGATGTGCGTCTCCTCGTGGCTGTGTCCGGCCACATGGAACTGGACGACCTGGTCGCGCGGCATTCCTCGCAGAAAGTCGATGGCGGAGAAGCCGTGATTGAAGGCGCTGACATAGACATTGTTGACGTCGAACAGAAGCCAGCACCCGGTGCGTCGCGCAAGCTCGTTGACGAATTCCCACTCGGTCATCTCGGACTGGGCGAAGGTGACGTAGGTCGAGACATTCTCGATGGTGAAACGCCTGCCGAGGAAATCCTGCACGTAATTGACGCGGTCGACGACATGGTCCAGCGCCTCTTGGGTGTAGGGAATGGGGAGGAGATCGTGCAGGTTCACCCCATGGACGCCGGTCCAGCACAGGTGATCGGAGATCCATTTCGGCTGAACGCGCCCGGCGAGGGCCTTCAAAGCCCTGAGATAGTCCATGTCGAACGGAGCGGTCGAGGCGATCGACAGCGAAACGCCATGCATGACGATCGGATAGCGCTCGCGGATCTGATCCAGCATGTAGAGCGGCTGGCCGCCTTCGATCATGTAGTTCTCGGAGATGACCTCGAACCAGTCGATGGCCGGATTGCCCTCGAGGATCTCCTCGTAATGCTGAGGCCTAAGACCCAGGCCAAAACCTAGATAAGGGGGCTTCTCGGTAATCATGCCGGCGCTCCGCGCGGGGTTTGGGAGCCGGCACTGGCCGGCTCCCATGTAAATGGCCTAAGAGGCGAACTAGATCGCTTCCCACTGGCCCTGCTTGCTAGAGCACTCGTCCTGGAGCATCGAGAGCCAGCCCTGACCTTTGCAAGCATTCTTGCCCTTGCAGTCATTCTTGGTGCTCTTGCAATTGCCCTGGCCCTTACAGCCGTTGACGCCGAAGCAGCGTCCCTTGACCGTATCGGCGGTCGCAGCGCCGATCAGGGTGGCGCCGGTGACGAAAAGCACGGCGGCAGTCATCGCAAGCTTAGCACCAGACTTCCGGTTGAGCTTCATATTCCTCTCCTGTGCATGAGTTTTAGGCACTCGTGGCGAAATGCCAACACCCGAGCTATAGCCCTTGTTCCGCAACGTCTTGCGTCACTCCTTATCAAAGCTCCGTGACTCTTAGGCTTAACCATCATCACGCGCTCATCACGGGCCTGTGATGATTGGGAAAATAGCGACGCACTAAGATTTTCGCGGCTGAGGCTCGGCGCTAGGATGAGAGGGCTAGGGGGCGTACCGCCAATGAGCCTCAACGACATTGTCGTCTACGTGGATAGCGCCGAGGCGACCGTGGCGCGGGTGGATTTCGCCGTCGCGCTCGCCAAGGATCATGGCGCGCATCTGCGGGGCATTGCCTTTGCCCCAACGGCGCTCTTGCCGCTCTACGGCGCCGATGTGGGCCTTGCCGACATGAGCGAGGTGTTGGAGGGGGTTAAGGCCCAAGGCGAAGCGGCGCTACAGGCCTTCAAGGCGCGCGCGGAGGCCGAAGGGGTGAGTGTCGAGGGTCGTTTGATGCAAGGCATGAGCGAGGAGTTCCCTCGTGACTTCGCCTGCGCGACGCGGCATGTCGATCTCGCCATCATCGGTCAGCCCCGCAACGGCGACCCGCTGCTCGGCCAATATGCGCTGGTCGAGCGCTGCCTGTTCGCCTCGGGACGCCCGGTCATCATAGTGCCCGCGATGATCGAAAAGGTTGCGGTCACGGGAACCGTCGTGGCGGCCTGGGACGGGAGCGCGGAAGCCGCGCGCGCATTCAATGACGCGCTGACCTTTCTCAAGAGGCCAAGCCGCGTCGTTCTCCTCGTCGGCGTCGCGGGGGAAGGGGGCGAGCCCCCCGAGGTCGACGATATGATGGCGCATCTCAAGCGCCGCGGCGTGGCGGCCGAGGTGGTCCGCTTCTCAACGGGCGAGGGCGATATCGGCAAGACGATTCTTGCCAGGGCAAAGGAGCTCCAAGCCGATATGGTCGTAATGGGCGCGTTTCATCATTCGCGCTGGCGCGAGTTCATCCTTGGCGGCGTGACGCTGACCATGCTCGAGGAAGCCACCATCCCGCTCTTCATGGCTCATTGACGTGCGATGACGGTGCATCTTCTCAAGCTTTGCGTCGGCTGCGACAGCGTCAAGGAGCTTGCCGACTGGCAGGCCGAGCGTCTGAAACGCCTGAAGCGCGAACGGAAACGGGTCGAGCTCTGCCACCGCACCTTGCAGACGCCGAAGCGGCGCAACGAGATCCTCGATGGCGGCTCGCTCTATTGGGTGATCAAGGGCTTCGTGCTCGTGCGCCAGCGCATTCTCGATCTCAGGCCTGACACCAAGGATGACGGCACCGCGTGTTGCGGCATCGTGCTCGAGCGCGAGTTGATCACGACGCGCGCGCACCCTCGCCGCGCTTTTCAGGGCTGGCGCTATCTCGAGGCGGCCGATGCGCCGAAGGATGTCAGAGCCTACGACGAGGAGGCCGACGAGGTGCCGCCTGGCATGCGCGAGGATTTGCGCGAGCTCAGGCTCATCGATTGGTAGGAGCCGGTACGGCGACGTTGTCGAGGAGCCGCGTCTTGCCGAGATAGGCCGCAACCAGCACGCGGGCGCCTGGCTTTACTGGGCCTGAGAGCGGCTTCAGCGTGTCGGCGTCGCGCACCGCGACATAGTCGATGCGGAATCCTGCTGCCTCGAGCTTGAAGCGGCCGGCGAGCGCCGCGGCGTCGGCGCCTTCGCCGCGGGCGAGATCGGCAGCAACCTCGCTGATGGTCTGGTGGAGCAAGGGAGCCGTCTTGCGCTGTGCGTCCGTGAGATAGACGTTGCGCGAGGAAAGCGCGAGCCCGTCCGCCTCGCGCACGATCGGGCCGCCCACGATCTCGACCGGGATATTGAGGTCGCGCACGAGCCGCCTGATGACGAGGAGCTGCTGGTAGTCCTTCTCGCCGAACACCGCGATGTCGGGAGCGCATTGAAGCAAGAGCTTGGCGACCACCGTGGCGACGCCCTCGAAATGATTGGGCCGCGCTGCGCCGCAGAGATCGTCGGTCAGGTCGAAAACCTTCACATGAGTGGTGAAGCTTGGCGGATACATCTCAGCGGCGTCAGGCGCGAAGACGAGATCGGCCCCCGCCTTGGCGAGTTTGTCGAGGTCCGCCGCCTCGTCGCGCGGATAGGCCTTGAAGTCCTCGCGGGGACCGAACTGGATCGGATTGACGAAGATCGACACGACCACGCGGTCGCTCTTAGTCTTGGCGAGCTTGACCAGGGACAGATGCCCCTCGTGCAGCGCCCCCATGGTGGGAACGAGCGTGACACTTTCTCCCGCCTTGCGCCATGCGGCAACGTGGGCTCTCAAGTCATTGACAGTTCTGACGGTAGGGACGGGAGCCATGCTTCCTCTCCGGGGGCGGGGACGATAGCTCCCCAGCGTGTGGAAGCCAACCGGCCCGAAAAGGCCTCATGGTTCGAAACGCGCCTGATTGGCGCTCCTCACCATGAGGTATTAGCCCTCATCCTGAGGAGGGCCGAAGGCCCGTCTCGAAGGATGAGGCCCGAAGGACTAATCTTTCCCGATGGCAAAGCCGAGGCTCGATCCCGAGACAGTCGCCGGGTTGCCCTCACGAGAGGCGATCGGGGCCGCTCTGCTCGCCGAAGAGGGCCCTCTGGTCGAGGCGCTGATTGCCAAGACGCGCACGAGCGACAACGAGCGCCGCGAGATTGAGCTGCTGGCGGGCGACCTGGTCAAGGCGGCGCGCGATGGACGGCGCGAGCAGGGTGGCGTCAACTCGCTGCTCCACGAATATGGGCTGTCGAGTGAGGAGGGGGTGTTGCTGCTCTGCCTCGCCGAGGCTCTGCTCCGCATCCCCGATGCCGAAACCGCAGACCGGCTGATCGCCGGCACGATCGGCTCCGGCGATTGGGCGCGCCATCTCGGCCATTCGAACTCTCTTCTCGTGAATGCCTCGACCTGGGGGCTGATGCTGACCGGGCACATCGTCGATTGGGGCGAGAGTGACAAGGGCGATTTCCCGAGCAGGGTGCAGAGGCTGATCGCCCGGAGCGGTGAGACGGTGATCCGTCAGGCTCTGCGCCAGTCCATGCGTATTCTCGGGCGGCAGTTCGTGCTCGGCGAGACAATCAGCGACGCGCTCGCCAATGCCGAGGATGAAGGGAGCCAGGGCTACCGCTTTTCCTTTGACATGTTGGGAGAGGCGGCACGCACCGATGACGATGCGAGCCGCTATGGGGCGCGGTATATCGAGGCGGCCGAGGCGATCGCGGCGTGGGCGGGTGAGCCCAAGGCACGGACGGAGGAGGAGTTGCACCGCCGTCCCGGTCTCTCCGTCAAGCTCTCTGCGCTCCATCCCCGCTATCAGCCCACGCAGGAGGCGCGGCTTCGCGCCGAGCTTCGCCCGCGGCTCTTTGCGCTCGCCCATCTCATGCACGAGGCTTGGCTGCCGCTCACGATCGATGCGGAGGAGGCCGACAAGCTCGATCTGTCGCTTGCCTTGCTGGAGCCGCTGTTCAGCGATCCGGCGTTGTCAGACTGGAACGGGCTCGGGTTTGCGGTCCAGGCCTACAGCAAGCGGGCGTTACCGCTGATCGACTATCTCGCCGGGGTGGCGAAGGCCACGGGACGGCGTATTCCGGTGCGGCTCGTCAAAGGCGCCTATTGGGACAGCGAGATCAAATGGGCGCAGGAGGCGGGGCTCGCGGGATACCCCGTGTTCACGCGCAAGGTGAATACGGATGTTGCCTATCTCGCCGCGGCGCGCGCTCTGCTCGATCGCCCCGACCGCTTCTATCCGCAGTTCGCCACGCACAACGCTCATAGCGTGGCGTGGCTCGCCACGATCGCCGGCAACCGCCCGTACGAATTCCAGCGGCTCTTCGGCATGGGAGAGGCGCTGCATCGCGAGGTGGTTCATCCCGAGTCGCTCGACAAGCCGTGCCGCATCTATGCGCCGGTCGGCGGCTATCGCGACCTGCTTGCTTATCTCGTGCGACGGCTGTTGGAGAACGGCGCCAATACCTCCTTCGTCAATCGCCTCGCCGACGATGCGGCGCCGATCTCGGCGATCGTCGCCGATCCGGTCGAGAAGGCAGCAGCACTTCAACAAAAGGCCAATCCACTGATTCCCGTGCCGCCTGACCTGTTCCTCCGCGAGCGCCGCAACAGTCTCGGCCTACCCCTGTTCGAGCCTGCCGTGCGCGCGTCTCTGCTGCGCACGATGGGGGAGGCTATGGCGCGCCCGGCAAGTGCCAACCCCATCGTCTCGGGAGAGGAGGTGGAGGACGGCGGCGAGGTTTCGTGGGTCACCTCGCCGCATGACCGCCGCATCGTTGTCGGCATGGTGCGCACGGCGAGCCCCGAGACGATCGGCCGCGCGCTCGACGCCGCCAAGGGGGCGTGCGACGCCTGGGATCGCTTGGGCGGAGAGGCGCGCGCAAGCATGCTCGATCGCGCCGCCGATTTGTTCGAGGCCGACCGCGCGTCCCTCATGGCGCTGATGGTGCGCGAGGCCGGCAAGACGCTCGCCAATGCTCAAGGCGATCTCCGCGAGGCGGTCGATCATCTTCGCTACTCCGCGGCTGAAGTCCGACGGCAATTCGTTACACCCCGCGAGCTCAAGGGGCCGACGGGAGAGCGCAACGAGCTATCGCTGCATGGGCGCGGGGTGTTTGCGGCGATTTCGCCCTGGAACTTCCCGCTCGCCATCTTCACCGGACAGATCGCGGGGGCGCTCGCCGCTGGCAATGCGGTGGTGGCGAAGCCGGCGGAGCAGACGCCGCTCGTGGCGGCGCATGCGGTCAGGCTTCTACACAAGGCCGGTGTCCCGCGTGACGTACTCCATCTCCTTCCCGGCAGGGGCGAGATCGTCGGCGCTTCGCTGGTCGGCGACGCGCGCGTCGATGGCGTCGTGTTCACCGGCGGCACCGATACCGGCATCGCCATCAACCGGGCGCTTGCCGCGCGCGACGGCAAGATCGCCAAGCTGATCGCCGAGACAGGTGGGCAGAATGCGATGATCGTCGATTCCTCTGCTCTGCCCGAGCAGGTGGTCGATGATGCTCTCGCCTCGGCCTTCGATAGCGCCGGCCAACGCTGCTCGGCGCTCCGCGTGCTGTTCCTCCAGGACGACGTCGCCGAGCCGATCATCGAGATGCTGCTCGGGGCCGCACGTGAGCTTAAGATTGGCGATCCATTGGACTACGCGACCGATATCGGCCCGGTGATCGACGAGGAGGCAAAGCGCACGCTTGAGGCGCACAAAGCGCGCATGCGCCAAGAGGCGCGCGAGTTGCTCGACCTGCCGCTCGGTCCGGAGCATGAGCACGGCACCTATGTGGCGCCCGCCATCTACGAGATTCCTACGATCAGCATGCTCACCCGCGAAGTGTTCGGCCCCATCCTGCACGTCGTGCGCTATTCGGGCGGTCATCTCGGCGAGGTATGCGAGGCGATCAACTCCACCGGTTACGGACTGACGCTCTCTCTGCATTCCCGCATCAAGGCGACGGCGGATTTCGTCACCGAGCGAGCGAAGGTCGGCAATGTCTATGTGAACCGAAACCAGATCGGGGCCGTGGTCGGCGTGCAGCCATTCGGCGGGGAGGGTCTGTCGGGGACCGGGCCAAAGGCCGGAGGGCCGCATTATCTCCAAGGCTTCGCGGTGGAGCGGGTGCGCTCGACCGACCTCACGGCTTCGGGCGGCAATGCAAGCCTTCTTGCCGCCAACGACGAGGCTTAAGCGCCATTGCCGCAAGCTCCATAAGGGTCCATCTATAGCGCGGAGAAACCGGCTTGGCGCGGAGTTCGCGAACGCTATGGCTCAGCCGAAAGCCCCAGCAAGAACCGATAAAGGCGAGGTCGCCGGGCAGCGCTCGAGCAGCGCAGAGGTCAGCGCCTTTCTGAAACAAGTGCGCTCGCTTAAGCCAGCAGGCGCGGGGACGGGGCGTCTCATCTTCGCCATGGACGCGACCATGAGCCGGCAGCCCACCTGGGACCTCGCACTCGAGCTCCAGGCCGACATGTTCGAGGCGGTGAAGCAGGTGGGCGGGCTCGACGTGCAGCTCGTCTATTTCCGCGGCTTCAGCGAATGCCAGGCTTCGAAATGGGTGAGCGATCCCGCCGCGCTCGCCAAGCTCATGCGCGGGGTCAAATGCGAGGGCGGGCTCACTCAGATCCGCAAAGTGCTTAGCCACGCGCGCCGGGAGAACGAAACCCGCAAAGTCAATGCGCTGATCTATGTCGGCGACTGCATGGAGGAGGACGTCGACCAGCTCAGCCGCCTCGCAGGCGAGCTTGGCCTCATCGGGGTGCCGGTATTCCTTTTCCAGGAAGGCTACGATGCTAAGGCCGAACGCGCGTTTAAGGAGATCGCCCGGCTCTCACGTGGTGCTCATTGCCGGTTCGATGCGGGCTCGGCGCGTCAGCTCCGCGATCTGCTCACCGCCGTCGCGGTCTATGCCACTGGCGGACGGAAGGCGCTTCAAGACTTCCGCGAGGCGACGCAGAGCGATGGCGCGCTTCGCCTGCTCGAGCAGCTCGGCTGATGGCCTGAGCCATGGTCTATTTCCTTGCCGGTTGCGCCGTCCTTGTCGCTCTTATCGTCATTGGACGGGTTTTCCTTGCCGCCAATCCCGGCATGCTCGCTTTCGCGATCCGAAAAACGGGGGGGGTGGCGGCGCTCGCTGCCGCCGGCTTCCTTTTGCTACGCGGGGCTTTGCCGATCGCAATTCCCCTTGCCGTGTTCGGTCTTGCGCTGGTCGGGGGAGGCAAAGGGCTCGGAATCGGAAATCCGTTCGGCTCGGCGCGTAAGTCGCCGGGGCAGGCGTCACGCGTTCGCACCGACCGACTCGAGATGGAGCTCGACCACGATTTAGGGCGCATGGATGGTAAGCT
The DNA here is from genome assembly GCA_963742355.1 of uncultured Alphaproteobacteria bacterium. GTDB lineage: Bacteria > Pseudomonadota > Alphaproteobacteria > Rhizobiales > Methyloligellaceae > Methyloceanibacter. Next base: position 92,326 of record CAVULQ010000019.1, read on the forward strand.
ACTGACCGGGCAGTTCGCCGGCCGTGCGCTGTCGGCCCTCACTGACAGAGAGGCGTTTGAGTTGCTCGATGAGTTGCAGACCGAGGGTGCTCAGGAAGCGGCCCTAATCGAGGCCTATCTCGATTGGCGCCTCCCCGGCTGGCGCGACCAGGGCGAGGAGAAGACGGCCAAGGAGGAGGCGCCACGCGGCCACGCCCGGGCAAGCCGCATGAGCGCCGAGGAGGCCTATGCCGTGCTCGGGCTCGAGAATAGCGCCAGCGAGGACGACATCCGGCAGGCGCATCGCCGCCTGATGATGAAGATGCACCCGGACCAGGGCGGCTCGACCTATCTCGCCGCACGCATCAATGAGGCTAAGGAAGTGCTGCTTGGCAGGCGGTGATCGAGCGTGAAGGTTTGGAAGGGACGCGAGGTATGACGATCAAGCGGGTGGTTGCAGGAGCTACGATCTGGGCAGGCCTTGCCCTGCTGCTGCTCGTGTCCCTAGCGCCCGCCGACACCAAAGCGGAAGACAAGGGCAAAGCCGACGTCGTTCTCCGCAACGGAAAAATCTATACGGCCGATCAGGTCCGATCCATCAAGCAGGCCATCGCCTTCTCCGGCAATACCATCGTCGCCGTCGGCGACGATGCCGACATCGGGAAGATGGTCGGGCCCAAGACTAAGGTTGTCGACCTTGATGGAAAGCTCGTCCTGCCCGGCATGTTGGACACGCACATCCATCCGATCATCGGTGCGGTCAACGGCGCCAAGTGCAGCCTTGCCGGCGTCAAGGCCACGCTCGATGCCCTGAAGCCGGTGATTCAAACGTGTCTCGCCAGGGATGCGGGCGGCGCCGACGAATGGTTCGAGGCGGCACAACTCGACAATTATGGGTTCCAAGCGACGGCTAAGGACCTCGACGCCATGGAGGCGACACGGCCGATCGCGCTCGAGGGCAATGACGGGCACACGGTGTGGGTCAACAGCCGCGGGCTCGAGTTGCTGGGGGTCACGGCGGAGACGCCCGACCCGCGTGGCGGGAAGATTTCCCGCGACGAGACAGGCGCGCCGACGGGCTCCTTCGCCGACAGCGCCGCGATCTTCGTCGCTGACAAGATTCCTCTGCCGAGCGTCGAGGAGCAGGCGGCACTCACCGCCGCCGAGCTGAAGAAGATGTCGGCCTTCGGCATTACCTCGTTGATGGATGCCTTTGTGACGCCGAACGAGGCGAAGGTCTGGCGGCTTCTCTACGACACCGGCAAGCTCCCCATGCGAGTGCGCATGGCGATCTACGTCGCCGATCCGAATGACGACAGGGACGAAGCCGTGTCGCGGCTCGTGGCGGAGAGCAAGGAGGGTGACGTCGATCCAGACTTCCTCCGTTCCGGCCTCGTCAAGGTGTTCGCCGACGGCGTGATGGAATACCCAGCGCAGACGGCGGCGATGCTTGCGCCCTATCTCGACGCCGACGGCAAGCCGACGGACAGGAAAGGCGAGCTTTATTTCGATCCGCAACACTTCGCGCGGCTGGTCCAGAAGCTCGACGCGGCCGGCCTTACGGTGCATATCCATGCCATCGGCGACTATGCCGTGCGTGCGAGCCTCGATGCGTTCGCTGTCGCGCGCAAGGCGAACGGCGATAGGGACAATCGCCATCAGATCGCCCATCTGCAACTCGTCGATCCGGCCGATTTCCGCCGCTTCAAGGAACTCGGGGTGATCGCCGACATGCAGCTCGAATGGGCCAAGCGCGAGCCGGCAACCGAAGGGCCGCTTGAGCCTTATCTCGGTCCTGACCGCTATCGCTATCTCTATCCGGCGGGCAGCCTGCATGGAGCGGGCGCCACCATCATCGGCGGGAGCGACTGGGACATCTCTTCCTACAATCCGTTCCGCGCCTTCCAGACCGCCGTCACGCGAGCCGGAGGTGCAGGCCAGCGGCCCCTCAATATCGACGAGCGCATCCCGCTGACCACGGCGATCGATGCGTACACGATCAACGCCGCCTACGCCATGAAGCAGGACGCGACGACAGGGAGTCTCGAAGCAGGAAAACGCGCCGATCTTGTCATCGTCGACCGTGACATCTTGTCGGTCGACCCGGAAACGATCCAGGACACGAAGGTGCTAGCCACCTATCTCGATGGACGGCTTGTCTACTCCGCGCCGGATAAGGACGAGGGAGCGTGGTGGGACGAGCGCGAAGCGCGCATGCGCGCGTGGCTCCATCGCAACTAGACCCAGGGGCGAGTGGGAGTTTGAGGCCTACTCGGCCTTCATCACCACGCAGTCCACCGATATCTTCTTCAAGGCGTCGCACGCGCTTTGTGCGTCACCCTTGGAGAAGCCGGCGAAACGGGCGCGGTACCACTCGGCACCTTCCTTGGTGAAGGATGTGGTGAAGGGGAGGTGGCCGTCGAGCAGATCGGAAGCTTGCTGCTGTACCGCGCCGAGCCGGCTTTCGGCTTCCGACTCGGACGTATAGGCGCCGACCTGCACGTGGAATGCCCCGGCATATTTCTGCTTGAGAGCCTTCTTCGACGTGGGCGCCTGCCTGAGCAGCGCGGCATCTGATGGCTCCCCTGTATCGCCCTGTGCTTCGTCGTCGGGAGTTTCCACTGGATCTGGCGCGGCTACCGTCGGCGTGGCAGCCACCGGTATGGCGCGCGGTACCACGGCTGCTGCTGCGGACGGCTGGGGCGCCGCCGATGGTGGCACCAGCGCCGCGACGAGCTGCTCGGCGGTGGGCTTGGTCGAGGTCGCCTCGGCGAAATGCTTGTCGAGGAGCCCGCGCATGGCGGCATCGCGTTGGCTGCCGGTCTTGCCTCCGAGCACCACGGCGACGAGATGCTTGTTGCCGCGATGCACCGAGGCTGTCAGGTTGAAGCCGCTCGCCCGTGTGTAACCGGTCTTGATGCCGTCAGTGCCCTTGTAGCCGAACAAAAGATGGTTGTGGTTGCGGTATTTCCGGCCGTTATAGGTGAAATAGCGCGTCTCAAACACGGCGTAATATTGGGGATAGTCGTGGATCAAGTGCGTCGCGAGCGTCGCCATGTCGCGAGCGGTCGTGACCTGCTCTTCGTCTGGCAGGCCGGAGGCGTTGCGGAAGGTCGTGTTGCTCATGCCGATGTTGCGGGCCGTCTGCGTCATAACGCGGGCGAAATTCTCCTCGGTGCCGGCTAGGTTCTCGGCGATGGTTACGGCGGCGTCGTTGGCGGACTGAGTCACCAGAGCCTTGATTGCGTCGTCGGTCTTGATGGTCATGCCCTGCTTGAGGCCCAGTTTGGTCGGGGCCTGACTTTCCGCGTGCGATGTGACCGTGAGGTCGGTGGACAGGGTGATCTTGCCATCCTTGAGGCAGCCGAAGAGGACGTAGAGCGTCATCATCTTGGTCAGAGAGGCGGGGTAGCGCGGTGCGTCTGGCGCTTGCGAATAGAGGATGATGCCCGTGTTCATGTCGACGACGATGGCTGCCGCGACCGGCGGGGTGCTTGATCCCGATGAGTGCCGCTTGGCGGCGTAGGCCTCGCCGCTTTGCGCCCCAATTGCGCCGAGAATCAACATGAGCGCGAGGGCGAGCGTGACCGCTCGACCAAACGACGCCAGAGGATGACGCTTGCAGATCCCCACCAAAATCAAAAGGCTCTTGGCCTTCCCCCGTTGACGACCCTTCCCCGGCGCGATTCCCCTCGCGCATGAACCAGCGGGCAGCCGCCCTTACGCCACAGCTGCCATAATTGAATTGGCAAACAAGGCTAAAATCCGTCTATTGCCAAAGTGTTAAGTAAATGCCCGCAAGTTCATTGTGCAGTGCAAAAAATTTTCATTGACGTCTTTTGTGCGACGCATATATATGCCTTCGCGTTCGCAGCAATCGCGCAACCCGGTTTTTCGAGGATGAGGCTCCCAATGCTCAAAGGTTTTGAAGAGTTCCAGAAGGTAGGCAAGGACGGTTTCGATGCGACCGTCCGTTCGTTCGGTGAGGTGAACAAGGGCTTCCAAGCCATTGCCGCGGAGATTACCGACTATTCCAAGAAGGCGTTCGAGGATTCGACCCGCGCTTTCGAGCAGCTGATCGGCGCCAAGTCGATCGAGCAGGCGGTCGAGATTCAGTCCCAGTACGCCAAGAAGGCCTACGACACCTATGTCGCCGAGATGTCCAAGCTCGGTGAGATGTATGTCGGCCTTGCCAAGGACGCCTACAAGCCGGTCGAGGTTGCCTTCAACAAGAAGGTCGCGTAGCGGCGTCACCACACTCCACACTTTTCCCATCGAAAAGACCCGGGGGTCCCCCTCGGGTCTTTTTTTTTCCGTTTTCCTGTCGGCAACTCACTCTATGTTATTCAGCAATGGCACGCGCGATTTGCGATTGTCCGCGCGATGAAGCTAGAATGGATGAAGGACGGTCGCTGGCGGCCGCACTCCTTGGCAGATGAAGTACGAGACGCCACATACAGGCTGACGATGGCGCGGAACGGCGATCCTCGCCGGGGCGACGACACCGGCACCCATATCATCACCAAGACGCGGCCGAAGACTAAGCGGCCGAGCCTTTACAAGGTGCTGCTCCTCAACGACGACTACACGCCGATGGATTTCGTCGTGCTCGTGCTGGAGCGCTTCTTCAACAAGCCTCCGGAGGAGGCGACCCGCATCATGCTGCACGTGCACCAGAAGGGCGTCGGCATCTGTGGGGTCTACACTTACGAGGTGGCTGAGACTAAGGTGGCTCAGGTGACGAGCTTCGCCCGTCAGCACGAGCATCCGCTACAGTGCACGATGGAGAAAGAGTGAGGACTTAGGTGGCTTCGTTTTCGACAAGTCTAGAGCAGGCTCTCAGGCGCGCTCTGCAATATGCCAATGAGCGCAGCCATGAATATGCGACGCTGGAGCATTTGCTCCTTTCTTTGCTTGACGATCGCGACGCGGCGGCAGTGATGCGCGCCTGCGACGTCGACATCGACGTGATGCGCGACAAGCTCACCTCCTATCTCGACAACGAGCTCTCGGGCCTGGTGCTCGACACCCATGGCGACGCCCAGCCGACAGCGGGGTTCCAGCGCGTGATCCACCGCGCGGTGGCGCACGTGCAGTCGTCTGGCCGTGAGGAGGTGACGGGGGCCAACGTGCTCGTTGCCATCTTCGCCGAGCGCGAGAGCCATGCCGCCTTCTTCCTGCAAGAGCAGCACATGACCCGCTTCGATGCGGTCAACTATATCAGCCACGGTATTGCCAAGCGGGCCGGCATGTCAGAGCCGCGCGCCGTGCGCGGCGTCGATGAGGACGCGGCGACGGTCGAGGGCGGCGAGGACAAGAAGCGCGGCGCCGATGCGCTCGAGGTCTATTGCATAAACCTGAACCAGAAGGCGCGCGCTGGCCGCATCGATCCTCTGATCGGCCGCGGGCCCGAGATTCAGCGTACCATCCAGGTGTTGTGCCGCAGGCAGAAGAACAACCCGCTCTTCGTCGGCGATCCCGGTGTCGGCAAGACGGCCATCGCCGAGGGCCTCGCGCGCCGCATCGTCATGGGCGACGTGCCGGAGGTGCTGGCCGATTCCACCATCTTCCAGCTCGACATGGGCGCTCTCCTCGCCGGAACCCGCTATCGCGGCGATTTCGAGGAGCGGCTCAAGGCCGTGATGCGCGAGATCGAGGCCTATCCCGGCGCCATCATGTTCATCGACGAGATCCACACGGTGATCGGCGCCGGCGCCACCTCGGGCGGCGCGATGGACGCCTCAAATCTGCTGAAGCCAGCCCTCCAGTCAGGCACGCTGCGGTGCATCGGCTCGACCACCTATAAGGAGTACCGCCAGCATTTCGAGAAGGACCGCGCCCTGGTGCGGCGCTTCCAGAAGATCGACGTCAACGAACCCTCGGTGCCCGATGCGATCGAGATCCTCAAGGGCCTCAAGCCCTATTTCGAGGATTTCCACCGCGTGCGCTACACCCAGCAGGCGATCAAGTCCGCAGTCGAGCTGTCGGCCAAGTACATCCACGACCGCAAGCTGCCCGACAAGGCGATCGACGTGATCGACGAGACCGGCGCCTCGCAGATGCTGCTGCCGGAGCGGCAGCGGCGCAAGACGATCGGCGTCAAGGAGGTCGAGTCGACCATCGCCACGATGGCGCGCATCCCGCCGAAGACGGTGTCGAAGTCAGACGCCGAGGTGCTGCGCGCTATCGACCAGGATCTGAAGCGCGTTGTGTTCGGCCAGGACAAGGCGATCGAGGCGCTTGCCGCGGCGATCAAGTTGTCGCGCGCAGGGCTTCGCGAGCCCGGCAAGCCGATCGGCTGCTACATGTTTTCCGGCCCGACCGGCGTCGGCAAGACCGAGGTCGCGCGCCAGCTTGCGCTGCTGCTGGGCGTCGAGCTGCTCCGCTTCGACATGAGCGAATATATGGAGCGGCATACGGTGTCGCGGTTGATCGGCGCGCCGCCCGGCTATGTCGGCTTCGACCAGGGCGGGCTCTTGACCGACGGCATCGACCAACATCCGCACTCGGTGCTCCTGCTCGACGAGATCGAGAAGGCGCATCCGGACCTGTTCAACATCCTGTTGCAGGTGATGGATCACGGCAAGCTGACCGACCATAACGGCAAGCGCGTCGACTTCCAGAACGTGATTCTGATCATGACCACCAATGCCGGCGCTCAGGACCTCGCCAAGGCGGCGATCGGTTTCAACCGCTCGAAGCGCGAGGGCGACGACGAGGAGGCGATCAATCGCCTGTTCTCGCCTGAGTTCCGCAATCGGCTCGACGCGGTCATCACGTTTGCCAATCTTTCGCCCGAAGTGATCTCGCAGGTCGTGGAGAAATTCGTGTTCCAGCTCGAGGCACAGCTCAGCGACCGCAATATCACCATCGAGCTGACGCCCGAGGCCAATACATGGCTCGCCGAGCGCGGCTACGACGACAAGTTCGGCGCCCGACCGCTCTCCCGTGTGATCCAGGAGAACATCAAGAAGCCGCTCGCAGAGGAGATTCTGTTCGGCGCGCTGAAGGATGGCGGCACCGTGCGCGTGCTGGTCGAGGAGAAGGCTGGCGAGAAGATGCTCGGCTTCGAATATCTGAAGCCCGACGCGCCAATCAGGCCGCGCGATCCCGAGGATACCGATCCCGACGGCGAGGGGCCCGGGGGTGGCGGACCGAAGGGCGGCGTGAAGGCCGACGGGCCTGTGCCGCGTGCGAAGCGGGGTCCGCGCAAGCCGCGTGGCGGGCGCCAGCGCGCCACCGGCCCAAGCATCGTGCCGAAAGTCCCTCTCGGCTCGAAATAGCTTCTTGGCATTGTTTAGGCCTCATGGTTCGAGATGCGCCGCGTTGCGGCGCTCCTCACCATGAGGAAACTGTCTTCTCATCCTGAGGAGCGGCCAAAGGCCGAAGGATGAGACCAATTAGCCCTTGAGCTTGGCTCTGATTTTCTCGGCGGTCTTGGCGAGCACCGCGTGATCTTCCATCTGGCCCGCGTGCGGTTTCACCGGCACGCCTTCCTTGATCGGCACGATGTGAACATGCAGGTGGAACACGGTCTGGCCGGCCGCCTGGCCGTTGAACTGCTGGATCAGCACGCCGTCGGCGCCGACCGCCTCCTTGATCTTGGGCGCGAGCTCTTGCACGACGTTCATCACCTTGGCGAGTGCTTTGGGTGAGATGTCGAACAGGTCGCGCGCCCTCTCTTTGGTGATGACGAGAGCGTGGCCCTCGGTGCGCGGCATGACGTCGAGAAAGACAAGCGTGTCCTCGTCCTCGTAGAGCTTATGGCAGGGAATCTCGCCGCGCAGAATCTTGGCGAAGATGTTGTTCGGGTCGTAGGCCATCGGCTCCTCGCTCTCATTTTTCCTGAATATTTCGATTCTCTGCGACGGCGACGGCAACCGGAGAATTACCCTACTCGGCAACTCTTGATGGGTATCAAGGTGAGACCTAGCTCACTAGTCTAAGCAGATCGAGCCTGCATCCCTGACAAAAATCTGAGGAGACGCCCAATGTCGATGCTCAAAGTGATCGAGGTTCTGGCCGAGTCCGATAAGAGCTGGGAGGACGCCGCACAGTTCGCGGTGAACAAGGCCAATCAGAGCGTCCGCAATGTCCGTTCGATTTGGATCGAGAACCTCGAAGCCACGGTCGAGAACGGCAAGATCAAGAAATACCGCGTCAACGGCAAGATCTCGTTCGTTCTCGACTAGCCGCCACACGCGACTGCTTCAGTCCCAATAGGCGAGGTGCCTGGGCGATTTATCACACCCCACACCCCGCTCCATTCGAGGAGTTAGTGTCCGTCGCCGATCAGGCTGCATGTGGCGGTATCCCAAATATAATCCGGATTACCCTTGACGCCGTTGATAACGTCTAGCCTTACCCAATTCTGGCCCTCTGCCATCCCATAAGGTTTGTCAGGCTTGGTTGATACCAAGGCCGCAATCACAACGCGATTGTCTACATCGACTTTGACCATGAAATTAACTCCAGGAAAATCGAAGTAGCCAGTTTGATCTTTGGTTTCGATCATCAAAGTCTTGCGATCTTCCGATTTGCTCAGCTCGGCAACAGAGCAGTTAAACTTGGCATCTTTATATGTATGCTGATCTACATATGTATGCTGATCTGCGATTTTATGGTCCTCGGCGTGGGCCGAAAATGCGCATGTGAGGAAGAGAAAAAGGACCAGTGCTCGCATAACCTACCTCGTTGGTTCTTGGACTACTTGGGCCGCATTCGGTTAGCAACTATAGCAGGGGTTTTCCGGTCTCGGACGGGGTGACTGTCGACGTGAGGTCTTCCGGCGATTTCACCCGGACTGTTCACATACCACCCATACCCCTCCATCGGAGTTGTTTGCTTTCTCCTCTACCGACCTACTCTGTTGCGAAAGGGTGCCTCCTCGGTGAGAAGGGCGATCTCCCGCGTGACTGCGCGCCGCTCGCGCTTGAGATAATCGGCGACCGCACGGCGAAGACCGGGGTCGGCAATGTAATGGGCGCTATAGGTCTCGCACGGCAGATAGCCGCGCGCGAGCTTATGCGCGCCTTGAGCGCCCGCCTCGACGCGGGCGAGCCCGTGCTGAACCGCGAAATCGATCGCCTGGTAGTAGCAGACCTCGAAATGCAGAAAGTCGTGCTCCTCGATGCCGCCCCAATAGCGGCCGTAGAGCGTATCGGCGCCGATGAAGTTGAGCGCGCCGGCGATATAACGGCCGGCGCGCTTGGCGAGCACGAGCAGCATCTTGTCGGCCATGCTGTCGCGGAGCAGGCTGAAACATTCGCGCGTGAGATAGGGCGATCCCCATTTGCGTGAGCCCGTGTCCACGTAGAAGTCGAAGAACGCATCGAGATGAGTCTCGGACAGATCGCTCCCGGTCACCCATTCGATGGTGACGCCGTCCTCGAGCGCTGCGCGCCGCTCCTTCTTCACGGCCTTGCGCTTGCGTGAGGCGAGCGCGGCAAGAAAATCGTCGAACGACGTGTAGCCCTCGTTCCGCCAATGGAATTGCTGGTCGGTGCGCTTGATGAAGCCGAGCTCGCCGGCAAGCTCCCACTCTTCGCGCGTGAGGAAGGTGATGTGGAAACCCGAGACGCCGAGCCGGTCAGTCACCTGCATCGCGGCCTGGAGCAGCATCGCCTCGTGCTCGATCTGCCGTTCGCCAGCGCGGACGAGGAGGCGCTTGCCCGGGACGGGCGTGAAGGGGACCGAGGCCTGAAGCTTCGGATAATAGGCGCCGCCGGCGCGCTCATAGGCGTCGGCCCAGCCATGGTCGAAGACATATTCGCCTTGCGAGTGCGACTTCAGATAGCACGGCATGACGCCGAGCAGAGCGCCGTCGCCATCCTCCAAGAGGAGATGATGCGGCAGCCAGCCGGTCTTGCGCGCGGCCGAGGCACTCTCTTCCAACGCCTGTAAAAAGGCATGCGAAATGAATGGGTTAGGAGGCGAGGGGGCGGCCCCGCGCGCGCAGTCGTCCCACTCGGCAGCGGGGACCTCGGCAATGCGCGAGATGGCGCGCACGATAAGTTGTGCTTTCTCGTCCTCGTCCGCTCTGTGCGGCTTCTTCTCGATATCGCCCATGGCTATGGGGTGATTCCTTCGAAGATCATGGCATCGGCATAGCGCAGCGCGCGCTCGCGCTCCTCCTTCGTGCGCACGGTCCAGGTGAGAAGCGGCAGGCCGAACAGGGTCTGCGCGATGAACGGCGCGAGCGCCGGCAGCGCCTTGATATCGTAAGCGATGAAGTGCGGCCGCGCGATGGCGGAGGTGAGAAGGTTGCGCATGGCGAAGCGCCCCGAGGGCGTGAGGTCCGGCCAATAGCGCCGGTCGGAGAAGCGCTCGGAGACCAGACCGCGGGGGAGGGACGGCTCGATCTCCTTGAAGGCGGCAACGCAATAGGGATCGAACGACATCACCGCAACGGGCCCCGGATAGGAGGCGAGGAGGAGCGCGATATTCGCCTCGTATTTGCCCTCGCGGGTCCAGGTGCTCTTTACCTCGAGCACGAGGGGCACGCGCCCGTTGACGAGGGCGAGAAGCCCGGGAAGAGACAGAATGCGGTCGGTGCTGCCGCGCAAAGGTATGGCGCAGAGCGCGTCAGCGTCGCGGGCCGCGACCGGGCCGGTCTCGACGGTGAGCCGGTCGAGCGTCTCGTCATGAAAGACGACCGGCAGGTGATTTGCCGCGCATTGCAGGTCGACCTCGATCGCGTACCCCTTGCCCATGGCGGCAGCAACCGCGGACGCGCTGTTCTCGACAATGCCCCTCGCGGCATCGTGCACGCCGCGATGCGCGATCGGCCGCTTCAACCAATAAAGTTCTGGCATGTCGGCCGCTCGGCCATGGAGGTCAATCCACGGCGAAGATCGCATCGATCTCGACGGCAGCGCCGAGCGGCAGGCTCGAGCAGCCGACGGCAATGCGCGTGTGACGCCCCTTGTTGCCGAGCACCTCGACGAGAAAATCGGAGGCGCCGTTCAGCACTTTGGGATGGTCGGCGAAGTCGGGCGCCGCGTTGACGAAGCCGTTCAGACGCAGGAGCTGGACAATGCGGTCGAGATCGCCCAACGCAGCCTTGGCCTGCGCCAGGATATTGAGCGCACACAGCCGCGCGGCCTCCTGACCCCGCACGATGTCGACATCGGCGCCGAGCTTGCCGGTGACGGCCACCTTGCCCTCCTTCATCGGGAGCTGGCCCGAGATGAAGAGCAGGCGGTCGAGATGCAGGAAGGGGACATAGCTGCCGAGAGCGGCCTTCGCGTCCGGGAGGGCAAGGTCAAGTGCCTTGAGCCGTGCTTCGATCTCTCCTGGCATGATCGCCTCCGCTCATTCTCTCAACCGAGGTTTGCCTCGAAGCCTCTGACCATTGAGCAAATTCGTCTTTGCCGCAAGCGCGGCGCCCTGGGCCTTGTCCGGCCGCGCCGATGGTGCGAAAAGTCGCTTTGCGCCAGCGGCTTGACGCTGGCGTCTTGGCGTCGCGTGGTGGATCGAGAAGGCGAGGGTGACATGGTCGGGTTCGGCGGACAGAGGGTGCTCGCTATTGCGTTAGCGGCGTTGCTCCTCGATTTCGGCCTCGCGGTCCCGGCCAAGGCGCTGGCGGCGAAGGAGCCGACCAAGCTCGTCGCCCACCGCGCCGTCTACGAGATGAGCCTCGACGATGCGCGCTCGGCCTCGGGCATCACCGGGATTGACGGCCGCATGGTGTTCGAGTTCACGGGCTCGCCATGCGACGGCTATTCGCTCAATATGCGCATGGTCACGGAGATGACCGACTCGCAAGGTCAGACCAACCTGACCGACCTCAGGTCCTCGACCTGGGAGCAGGGCGACGGGCAGAAATTCCGCTTTCAGTCGGCGCAATATCTCAACGACAAGCTCGGAGACGTCACCATGGGGCGGGCGGTTCGGGCGGCTCCAAACGCCGACGTCAAGGTGAAGATCAGCCAACCCGCCGCCGGAGAGCTCGATCTTCCCGCGCAGGTGCTGTTTCCCACCCAGCACAGCCTTGCCCTGATCGATGCCGCGCTTGCGGGGCAATCTCTGTTCCAAGCACGGATCTATGATGGCTCCGAGAAAGGGCGGAAGGTCTATGACACGACCGCCTTCATCGGCAAGATGGTCAAGCCTGGCGCCGATGCCGACAAGCTTGAAGCCGTCGCCAAGGACAAGGGGCTTGGCGAGCTCGCCTCATGGCCGGTGTCGATCGGTTATTTCGAGCCGAAGGGCGGCGACTTGATCCCAAGCTATCAGATCGATTTTCGCCTCTACGCCAACGGGGTGAGCCGCGAGCTTTTGATCGATTATGGCGACTTTTCCATCCATGGGACGCTCACTTCGCTTGAATATCTGAAAGCGACAGAGTGTCACCCCGCGCCTTAGTCCTGGCCATTGGTTTGGGCTCGATCCGCACAAAAGCGCCTTTCCTTCAAGGTTAACGCGAAGCCCGGGAAAGAGGACCACTTTGGGCGTTAGCCATGCCCAAATTTCCCAGGTCCCTGGACTTTGACACGTCTCTAAAGAGTTTGGTTACAGGTTTACGCTGAAATCGCCGTGTAGAGGACGATAGGAGCGATCACGATGTTCTGGAGGGTCAGACCGGCTCCGGCTCCGGCTCCGAGCGCGATGGCACATCGTGCCGAGATCGCCCATCATGGGCCGACCGAATCGCCGGGGCCGAGGCCTATGACCAAAACCGTTCTCATCGTGGAGGACAACGAGCTGAACATGAAGCTCTTCCACGATCTCCTCGATGCGCATGGCTACCGGACGCTACAGACGCGGAATGGCATGGAAGCCTTGGCGCTCGCCCGCGAGCATCGCCCCGATCTCATCCTGATGGACATCCAGCTTCCCGAGGTGTCCGGTCTCGAAGTGACCAAATGGCTGAAGGAAGACGACCAGCTCCGGATGATCCCGGTGGTCGCCGTCACCGCCTTCGCCATGAAGGGAGACGAGGAGCGCATCCGCGAGGGTGGCTGTGAGGCTTATATCTCCAAGCCCATCTCGATCGCCATGTTCCTCGACACTGTCCGCCAGTTCATCGGCGTCGCACGATAACACGGTAACAACTCATGACCGCCCGCGTGCTTGTGGTTGACGACGTCGACGCCAACGTGAAGCTGCTCGAGGCGCGGCTGACGGCCGAGTATTTCGAGGTGCGAACCGCGCGGAGTGGTCCGGAGGCGCTGCATATCTGCGCCCGCGAACGCGCCGACGTCATCCTGCTCGATGTGATGATGCCGGGCATGGACGGCTTCGAGGTCTGCCGCCGGTTGAAAGCGGAGCCGCGCACCCAGCACATCCCAGTCATCATGGTCACCGCCCTCGATCAGCCGTCAGACCGCGTGAAGGGGCTCGAGGCGGGAGCCGACGACTTCCTCACCAAGCCGGTCGACGATATCGCGCTCATCACGCGGGTGAAGAATCTCGCGCGTCTCAAGATGCTGACCGACGAGATGCTGATGCGCGCCTCAACCGAGGAGCAGATGGGTTTCGCCGCGACTATGGGCATCAGGCTCGATCAGCTCGGACGCGGCGGACGCATTATTCTCGTCGAGGATCGTGACCGTTCGGCCGACCGTATCATCGAGGCGCTCGGCTCCGAACATCACATCGAGCGTGAGGCGGACCCGGCGCGGGCTCTGCTGCGTCTCCCTGAGGGCAATTTCGATCTCATGATCGTCAGTCTCAGCCTCGAGCATGCCGATGGCTTGAGGTTGTGCTCACAGGTCCGCTCGCTCGATCGCACACGACATCTGCCGATCATGATGATTATCGAGCCAGGCGACGACGCGCGTCTGTTGCGCGGTCTCGACATGGGGGTCAACGACTATATCGTCCGCCCGGTGGACCCAAACGAGTTGCTCGCACGCGTACGCACGCAGGTAAAGCGCAAGCGCTACACCGATCATTTGCGCACCCGGCTCGAAGAGACCGTCGAGATGGCGATCCTCGATCCGCTCACCGCGCTGCACAACCGGCGCTACATGACGAGCCATTTGAAAACCCTGTTCGAGGAGTCCTCGCAACGGGGCAAACCGCTCTCGGTGCTCTTGCTCGACATCGACTATTTCAAGGCGGTCAACGACAGCTACGGTCATGACGCGGGAGACTCGGTGCTGCGCGAGTTTGCCTCCCGCGTCCGGCGCAATATTCGCGGCATCGACCTCGCGTGCCGGCTGGGCGGAGAGGAATTCGTGGTGGTGATGCCGGATACCGACCTCGCCAAGGCCTATCTCGTCGGCGAGCGCTTGCGCCAATGCATTGCCGCGGCCCCGTTCTATGCCGGGGAGAGGATCGGGACTCTGGAGGTGACGGCAAGCGTCGGCGTTGCGGCGCTCGAATTCGCCGACGACACGCCTGAGCTTATCTTGAAGCGTGCCGATCAGGCGCTCTATTGCGCGAAGCGCGACGGGCGCAACCGGGTCGTGGCCGACGCCGCTTAGCAGCGAGCCAGCGGGTGCTCCGTAGGCCGGAAAGCGAATCACTCCGAGCAAATCTGTTGGCTGAGAGCCTGGGCCGGGCTAGGCTGGACTTGACGTTAGACCTGAGCGCTTAACCTTAAGGCTTTACACTGCCTAGCATTTTATCGTATTAAGCCAAGAAAGTAGGTTGATTTCGTTCCGTCTTTGGCTGTTTTATGGTTTGACTGTTGCAGCTAAGACAGACGTGGAGGCAATCGGGGTGAGGGGTCTTGCGTGAGCTAGAGCCACGCGTTCGCAACTCGGTTCCTTCGAAACAGAGATAACCCTGCGGAATGCTCAGGTCCGCCGCATCTCCTGGGTCCGTAGGGTTCGGCCGGCCGGACCGCGGTTGAGTGGCCTCCTCGTTAGCGCCGCGTTTCGGCCGGCCACCTAATTTTTGGATGCAAGCGCGTGGGCGCCACGCGGCCAAGGCGTGTGTCGTTCGCCTATCAGCCAAAAGCCCAAGCCAACCGCTATTTGATCTTGGCTTCCTTGAACTCGACGTGCTTGCGCGCGACGGGATCGTATTTCTTGAACACGAGCTTCTCGGTCTGATTGCGCGGGTTCTTCTTGGTCACGTAGTAATAACCCGTTCCGGCTGAGCTAACGAGCTTGATCTTCTGGGTGACGGACTTGGCCATAACGTCCTCGGAAAACTCTTCTAGCGAATTGGCGCGAACCCTACTCGATCAAGACTTGAAGTCAAGAGCGGGGGAGGCGCGTCGGGACGACCTGCTCATCTTCGGGGTTGAGGAAGCGCTCGACACCGTCCTCGGTCGCAGTGGGATCGAAGCCATGCATGCGGAGCGCCCACTGCAGCCCGATCAATGCGCCCTTGACCGAGGGCAAGAAGACGAGGGCAAGGATGATCGTCAGCGGCCCCCACAGCGCGGCATGCACCCAGAGAGGCGGCCGGTAAGTCATCTCGACGAAGAGCACGAGAGCGACCACGATGTGGCCGACGATGACGACGGTAAAATAAGGCGGCGCATCGTCGGCGCGGTGATGATGCAGCTCTTCCCCGCAATGCGGGCAGGTGTCAGAGACCTTCAGGAACCGCCAATAAAGTGCGCCGACCCCGCAAGCCGGACATTTGTGTTTGGCGCCGCGCAGCATCGACTGGAACACGGGGCGGTCAGATTCCCGGTCGGCATTACGGTAGACGGCCGGCGTTCCAGCACTTTCTTGCATCATGCGATCCTTGCTGAACCCTATTTAGTGTACTAGCGGCGCTTCTTGAAGGGACCGCGGCCTTTCGGCATGCCCTTGTAGCTCCGGGGCCGAGCCTTGTCACTTCGCGGCCGAGCGCCCTTTGGTCGCGCGCCGAGCGAACGTCCCTCGCTCAGCATCTCGAAGCGAAGCGCGCCCGCAGTCGGGATCGCCTCGACGAGGCGGACCTCGACGGAATCGCCGAGCCGATAGCCGAGGCCCGAGTCTTCTCCCACCAGCGCCTGGCGCACCTCGTCGTGGTAGAAATATTCATGGCCGATGGATGATGCAGGGACGAAGCCGTCGGCGCCGGTCTCCATCAGTCTCACGAACAGACCAGAGCGCACTAGGCCTGAAACGCGCGCGTGGAAACGTGCACCGATGCGGTCGGCGAGATAAGCCGCAATCAGCCGGTCGGCCGTCTCGCGCTCCGCGGCCATGGCTCTCCGCTCGGTATCGGAGATGCCTTGCGCGATCTGATCGAGTTCGCCCATCTCCGTGTCGGTCAGACCGCCTTCGCCCAGCCCGAGTGCTCGCACCAGAGCGCGGTGCACGATGAGGTCGGCGTAGCGGCGAATGGGAGAGGTGAAATGCGCGTAGCGGCGGAGGTTCAGACCGAAATGCCCGAAATTGGTCGGGCCATATTCGGCCTGGGCCTGGCTTCGCAAGACCACCTCGCCGACGAGCTCGGCCACCGGCGTCGAGCGCGTATCGGCGAGGACGCGGTTGAAATGCGCCGGCTTCAACGTGCCCGACTTCGGCAGCTTGAGTCCGATCGTCGCTAGGAACTCTCCAAGCGAGGCGAGCTTCTCTTTCGACGGGGAATCGTGCACCCGGTAGATGAGCGGCGAGCGTTTGGCTTCGAGCGTCTCGGCCGCCGAGACATTGGCGGCGATCATGAACTCCTCGATCAGGCGGTGAGCATCGAGGCGGGGAGGGCTGACCACGGCCCGTACCTCGCCCTTGTCGTCGAGCAGGATCTTGCGCTCGGGCAGGTCGAGGTCGAGCGGCGCGCGGTCGGTGCGCGCAAGTGTGAGGCTCGCATAGGCGCCCCACAGCGGTCGCAACACCGGCTCGAGCAGAGGCTCTGTCACCCCGTCCAGTCTGCCGTCGATCGCGCCTTGCGCTTGCTCATAGCTCAGGCTCGCGGCCGAGCGCATCAATGCGCGGAAGAAGCGGTGCTTGAGCTTACGTCCGTCTTTGTCGAAGGCCATGCGAACCGCGAGGCACGCCCGCGGCACGTCCTCCTTCAGAGAGCAGAGGTCGTTCGAGATGCGCTCCGGCAGCATCGGCACGACACGGTCGGCGAAATAGACCGAGTTGCCGCGCTTCCTCGCTTCCTTGTCGAGCGCCTTGCCCGGCCTCACATAGGCGGAGACGTCGGCGATGGCGACGATCACCACCCAACCGCCGCGGTTCTTCGGGTCAGAGTCGGCCTCGGCCCACACGGCGTCGTCATGGTCGCGTGCATCTGACGGGTCGATGGTGATGAGCGGGAGCCGGCGCAGATCCTCTCGGCGTCCTAGCTCGGGCTCCTTGGCGGCGGCGGCCTCGGCGAGCACCGCGTCGGGAAAGGTGTCGGGGATGCCGTGGGCATGGACGGCGATGAGGCTCGTCATCCGTTGCGCTTGCGGATTGCCGAGCCGCTCGGTGACGCGCGCAGTCTGCACGCCGGCACGGCCCCCACGCGCGAGCTCGAAGCGCACGAGCTCGCCGCTCTCCGCATCGCTCGTATTGCCGCGGGCGACCGGCCACTCTTTCAGCTGCTTGCGCTCGATCGGATCGATGACGCCGGTCCCGCCTTGAAGCGAGCGGAAGATGCCGAGCATCCTCTGCGTCGCGCGGGCGAGCTTTTTGATGGTACGCGCCTGATAAGGGTAATCGGCATCGGCCCCGAGCGCGGTAATGCGCGCGAGCACGCGGTCACCGATGCCGGCGGTGGGGCCAGCGTCGCGCTTGCTTTCGACCATGAGGATGCGGGGCGGAGCGCCATGCTCCTCGTCCCAGGTGGCAGGCCGCGCCACGAACTCGCCGTCTCTATCGCGCGAGACGATCTCGATCACGGTGACCGGCGGCAAGGCGCCGGGCTTGGCGAGCTTCCGGCGCGATCCCGCGATCAGCCCGTCATCGGCCATGCTGCGCAGAAGCTCTTTCAGAGCGACACGGTCGCCACCCTTCACCCCGAAGGCGCGTGCGATCTCGCGCTTGCCGGACTTGGTGCTCGCGTTTTCGAGAAAATCGAGGATCTCTTGTTTTGAAGGTAGTCTGCCCACGGTCGCCTGGCGCGGAGCCCCCTTAGTCTTTGCCACGGACTCCTCAGCCTGCCGTCTCCTCGACGGCTTCCTTGTTGCTCTTGCCACTCTTGCGCGCTGACTTCTTGCCGGACGTCTTGCTAGGCGAGGACGCCTTAGCCGGCTTTTTGCCGGAGCCTTTCGTGCTTCGCGCGGCAATCAGCTCGACCGCCTGCTCGAGCGTGGTCTGCTCTGGCTCGATATCCTTCGGCAGCGTGGCATTGACCTTGCCATGCTTCACGTAAGGACCGTAGCGGCCGGACAGCACCTGAACCTTGCCGCCAAGCTCCGGATGCTCGCCAAGCTCCTTGATGACGCTCGCGCCGCGCGGCCTGCGGTTCGCGGCCTTCTCGGCCAAAAGGCTCACGGCGCGGTTCAGCCCAACCTCGAAGACCTCTTCCGGGCTCGAGAGACTCGCATATTTGCCGTCGTGCTGCACATAAGGTCCGTAGCGGCCGAAGCCCGCCAGGATCGGCTTCCCGGTCTCTGGATGGGCGCCGACCTCGCGGGGAAGGGCAAGCAAAGCAAGCGCGCGATCAAGCTCGAGACTGTCGGGGTCGGTGCCTTTTGGAATCGAGGCACGCTTCGGCTTCTCTTTGCCGTTACCCTCTCCGAGCTGGACGTAAGGGCCGAAGCGACCGGTGCGGAGCGTCACCTCGAGGCTTGTTTCCGGATCGGTGCCGAGGACCTTCGCCTCGGCAGGAGGCGCCTTGTCGCCGGTCTCGGCGAGCTGCCGGGTGTAACGGCATTCCGGATAGTTGGAGCAGCCGATGAAGGCGCCAAACTTGCCGACCTTCAGGCTGAGGCGCCCGGCGCCGCAAGAGGGGCAGCCGCGCGGGTCGCCGCCGTTGGCGGGCTCGGGGAAGATATGCGGTCCGAGCAGATCGTTCAGAGCGTCGAGCACATGGGCGATCCTGAGCTCGCCGATATCGTTCACCGCGGCGATGAAGTCGCGCCAGAAATCGCGCAACACATCTTTCCATGCGAGTTCGCCCGCAGAGATCTTGTCGAGCTTCTCCTCGAGATCGGCGGTGAAGTCGTACTCGACATAGCGACGGAAGAAGCTCTCGAGAAAGGCCGTGACCAGCCGTCCCTTGTCTTCGGGATAGAGGCGCTTCTTGTCGAGGCGGACATATTCGCGGTCGCGGAGCACATTCAGCGTCGTCGCATAGGTGGAGGGGCGACCGATGCCGAGCTCCTCCATCTTCTTGATCAGGGTCGCTTCGCTATAACGGGGCGGCGGCTCGGTGAAGTGCTGCTTCGCCTCGATCTTGCGCGGATCGAGCGCTTCGCCCTTGCTGAGCGCAGGAAGAGCGCCGTCCTCGCCGATCGCGTCGTCGATCCCTTCCTCGTAGATTCTGAGGAAGCCGTCGAAGCGGACCACCGAGCCGGTCGCCCTGGCCCCGTAGGTCGAGCCGTCCCTGGCGGTTACATCGATGTCGACGGTCGTGCGCTCAATGTCGGCGCTCGAGGCCTGGCTTGCGAGCGTCCTCTGCCAGATGAGCTTATAGAGCTTTGCCGAGTCGTCATCGAGATAGCGGGACACAGAGTTGGGGGTCTTGCTGAAATCGGTCGGCCGGATCGCCTCATGCGCCTCTTGTGCGTTCTTGGCCTTGGCTTCGTATTCGCGGGCCGTCGCGGGCACGTAGCGCTCGCCATAGAGCTTGGTGAGGAGGCGTCGCACGGCAGCAACGGCCTCGGGCACGATCTGCACGCCGTCGGTTCGCATATAGGTGATCAACCCCTCGGCCTCGCCGCCGAGATCGACGCCTTCGTAGAGCCTTTGAGCGAGCTGCATGGTGTGGCGGGGCGAGAAGCCGAGCTTGCGCGAGGCTTCTTGCTGAAGGGTCGAGGTGGTGAAGGGGGCCGCAGGGTTCCGGCGCTGCGACTTGCTCTCGATATTCGATACGGTAAAGCGGCCGCCTTCGAGTGCGCCCCTCAGACGCTCCGCCGTCACCTGGTCGGCGATATCGAACTTGTCGAGCTTCTTGCCGCCGATCGAGAACAGTCTCGCCTGGAAGGTCTCGTTCTTGGCCGTGGCGAGCTCGGCCAGGATCGTCCAATATTCCTGTGCCTTGAACCGCTCGATCTCAAGCTCGCGGTCGCAAACGAGCCTGAGCGCTACCGACTGCACCCGCCCGGCCGAGCGGGCGCCCGGAAGCTTCCTCCACAGGACCGGAGAGAGGGTGAAGCCTACGAGATAATCGAGGGCGCGGCGGGCGAGATACGCGTTGACCAGGGGGCCGTCGATCGCGCGCGGGTGATGCATCGCATCGAGCACCGCTTCCTTGGTGACGGCGTTGAACACGACGCGCTCGACCGGAATGCCGGCCAAGGCCTTCTTGCGGTCGAGCACTTGGAGCACATGCCAGGAGATGGCCTCACCCTCGCGGTCGGGGTCTGTGGCGAGGATGAGCTTGCTCGCGCCCTTTACGGCCTTGGCGATTTCATCGAGCCGCTTGGCGGCTTTGGGCTCGACGTCCCAATGCATCTCGAAATCGTTGTCGGGCACGACCGAGCCGTTCTTAGAGGGCAGATCGCGCACATGGCCGTAAGAGGCGATGACACGGTATCCGGGCCCCAGATACTTATTGATGGTCTTGGCCTTGGCGGGCAATTCGACGATGACGATGTTCATTGAGACGTTCCTAGCCGCGCAAATTGCGTCAGGCTGAGGGCTGCGGGCCGGATCGGCCCCTCGTTAGCCGCCCGAAAATGGTGTCTTCAAGGTCCGGTGTCAAATCCACCGCCCACGGATTGACAACTTTTAGGCGAATAGACTAGCTAAGACAACCTCAGGCTGTTAAGGGCCAAAGGTGAATTTTGAGCGGCAGCCGCGCCGAATGATCGCGTTCGGGGAGGCAAGGGCTTCGTGCGCAATCGGCGGGAAATAGGGCAAAATGAGATGGTAGGGCCCCGCAGCCAGCCTCCAGGAGGCGGCGCCAGTTCATTCAATGACGGTCGAGAGCTTAGCCCTAAGGAGGCTGCCGAATATATCGCTTCCCTGCTTGAGGGTTTGAGAGTCGTCGCCCACAACGCACAGTTGCAGTTCCTCGCCTATTTGATCAATATCGCTCTCGAAGAGGCCAACAACGAAAAGGCCATTCGCGACTAGCGCCTCCCCCTAGCTTTCGATCAGCGAAACCAGCTGCTGCCCGTGGCGTTGCAGCCTTCCCGCAAGGTCAAGCTCCAATAGGACGATATGCACCTTGCGGGTCTCGAGCCCGGTCGTCCGGATCAGTTCGTCGATATCGACCGGGCTCGGTCCGAGCGCACCGATGACACGCTCGCGCTCGCTCGCGCCGATGTCGGGGAGGGGACGCGGCGCGCCAGGCTCGTCGGAGGAGGCAAGTTCGATCTTCGGCGCTGGCAGACGGCCAAGGATGGGCGCGAGCGCCTCGACGATGTCGCTCGCCGAGGTGACGAGGCCGGCGCCCTGCTTCAGCAGATTGTTGGTTCCCGCCGAGCGGGGATCGAGCGGGCTCCCCGGCACGGCGAAGACCTCGCGGCCCTGTTCGCCGGCGAAGCGTGCGGTGATGAGCGAGCCGGAGCGCTCGGCCGCCTCGACCACGACCACGCCAAGCGAGATTCCCGAGATCAGGCGGTTGCGGCGGGGGAAATCCTTGCCACGCGGTGAGAAGCCGGGAGCACGCTCGCTGAGGAGGAGACCTTTCGTTCCGATCGCCTGCTGCAGCTCCTGGTTCTCCGGCGGGTAGACATTGTCGATGCCGCCGGCGAGCACGGCGATAGTGCCGCGCTCGAGCGAGGCAAGATGCGCCGCAGTATCGATACCGCGGGCAAGGCCAGAAGCGATGACGAAGCCCTCTAGACCGAGATCGGCGGCAAGACCACGCGTGAATTTTTGTCCCACCGCCGAGCCGTTGCGCGCACCGACGATGGCAACGATGGGAATCGCGGCGAGATCCAGATTGCCCTTGACGTAAAGGAGCGGCGGAGGGGCGTCGACCTCGCCAAGCGCCGGCGGATAGCCCGGCTCGCCGATGGCGACCAGCTGCGCACCGAGAGCCTCGGCAGCGGCAAGCTCTTGCTCCGCCTCGTCCTCGCTATAGAGACGGATGTCGTGAACGCGGCCGCCGCGGCGCGAGAGCATCGGCAAGGCATCGATGGCGGCCTCCGCGCCGCCGAACTCGTTGACGAGCGCGCGGAACGTGGCGGGACCGACATTCTCGCTGCGGATCAACCGGAGCCAGGCAAGCCGCTGGCCCCGGTTGAGCCTGACCGTTGCTCCCCCCTTGTGCGGGGCTTTAGGGCCTACTCTCGCCAATCCGCGCCTCCTCGCCTCTCGCCAGCCGCCCGATATTCGAGGCGTGGCGGATGTAGAGAAGCACGGTGAGCAGAAGAAATAGCGCCGCGAGCTGCCAGTGGATGGTCAGAGCGAGCAGGGCAAGGCTCGCGGCGCTCGCACTGAGCGCGGCGAGAGAGGAATAGCGCGTAGCGAGCGCGACGAGCAGCCAGATTGCGCAGAAGGCGACGCCCGCGGGCCAATACAGCCCGAGCAGCACGCCGATGTAGGTCGCAACGCCCTTGCCGCCATGAAAGCCGAGCCAGACGGGAAAGAGATGGCCGAGAAAGGCGCCAAGTCCGGCAAGGATGGCGGCCTCCTCGCCCCAATGGGCGGCAAGCAGCACGGCGGCGGTACCTTTGGCCGCGTCGAGAATGAGTGTCGCCGCAGCAAGCTTCTTTGAGCCTGCGCGCAACACATTGGTCGCGCCGATATTGCCGGAGCCGATCTTGCGGACGTCGCCGAGGCCGGCGAATTGCGTCAGGATGAGACCGAACGGGATCGAGCCCAAGAGATAGCCAAAGCCGAACGCCGCGAGACCGAGAAAGGCGCTACTCCATTCGGCGGGAGAAGACATCGCTCACCCCAGAGCACTTGCGGCACAACTAGCTCTGGTCAGCGTAGTTGTAGACGAGGCGTCCGGCAACGAAGGTCAGAAGCGGGTGCCCCTCGAGCCGCGCGCCATCGAAGGGGGTATTCTTGGACTTCGAATGCAAGGTCTCCGGCTCCACGGTCCAGGGTGTGGTGAGATCGATCAGGACGAGATCGGCAGGCGCCCCTTTTGCAAGGCGGCCGCTGCTGAGGCCAAGGAGGCCGGCGGGCGCCGAAGTCAGGGCCTCGAGGAGACGGTGAAGCTCGACCTCGCCGTTGTGGTAGAGGCGGAGCGCGGCGGCGAGCAGCGTCTCGAGCCCGACCGCGCCGTCGGCCGCTTCGGCGAAGGGCCGGCGCTTTCCCTCGGCGCCGCGCGGATCGTGGGCTGACACGATCACGTCGATATCCCCACTCGCCACGCCCTCGACCATGGCGCGGCGATCCTCCTCCGAGCGGAGCGGTGGCTTCATCTTGAAGAAGGTGCGGTAGGGGCCGATGTCGTTCTCGTTCAGCGTGAGATGGTTGATCGACACCCCGCAGGTCACGGGGAGGCCTCTTGCTTTGGCGGCACGCACGACATCGAGCGAATCGCGGCAGGAGATCTGTCCCGCGTGGTAGCGGCCACCGGTGAGCTCGACGAGGCGGATGTCGCGCTCGAGAACGATGGACTCGGCGGCAGTGGGCGCGCCGCGAAGCCCTAGCCTGGTTGCGACCTCGCCCTCGTTCATGACCCCATCCTGAGCAAGCGTCGCATCCTCGAGGTGATGCACGATGAGCGCGCCGAAATCCTTGGCATAGGCGAGGACGTTGCGCATCACCTTGGCGTTGGCGAGGCTCGTCTTGCCATTGCCGAAGGCGATCGCGCCCGCCTCGTGCAGGAGCCCGATCTCGGTCATCTCCTCGCCCTTGAGGCCTTTGGTCATGGCGGCCATCGGGTGGACATTGACGAGGGCGGTGTCGCGCGCGCGCCTGAGGATGAAGTCGACCAGCGCCACATCGTCAATGACCGGCTCGGTATTGGGCATGCAGACGATGGTGGTGACGCCACCCGCCGCAGCGGCGCGGCTTGCCGTAGCAAGCGTCTCGCGATGCTCGTGGCCAGGCTCTCCGGCGAACACCATCGTGTCGATCAGACCGGGAGCAAGCACGCGGCCGGCGCAGTCGATGATCTCGGCATCGCCCGCAGTGCGTGCCGTGATGCCAGGCCCGAGATCGGCGATGGCGCCGTCCATGATCAGTGCGCCGCCCTTGCGGTCGAGACCTGTGGCGGGATCGATCAGGCGCGCATTGACGAGGGCAATAGCGGAGGGGCTGCGCCGGTCTTGGCTGAGCGGATGTGTCGGGGTCATCGGTTGGGCAGCTGGCGCGCCAGGGCCTGGAGCACCGCCATGCGAACGGCGACGCCCATCTCGACCTGCTCGCGGATGACGCTTCGCGCGTCGTCGGCGACGTTTGAGTCGATCTCGACGCCACGGTTCATCGGACCTGGATGCATCACGAGCGCATCGGGCTTGGCGCGCGCGAGCTTGTCGTAATCGAGGCCGAAGAAGTGGAAATATTCCCGCTGGCTCGGAATGAGGCTCGAGGTCATGCGCTCGCGCTGAAGCCGCAGCATCATGACGATGTCCGCGTCGGCCAAGCCTTCCCACATCGACGTATAGACCTCGACCCCGAGCCGCTCGAGGCCGGCGGCGAGAAGCGTCGATGGGGCGACCACACGGACTCGCGCGCCGAGCGCGTTCAGACAAAGAATATTCGAGCGCGCAACGCGCGAATGAAGGATATCGCCGCAGATGGCGACGATCAGGCCCTCGATGCGGCCTTTATGGCGGCGGATGGTGAGGGCATCGAGCAGGGCTTGCGTGGGATGCTCGTGGCTTCCGTCGCCGGCATTGATCACCGAGCAATCGACCTTCTGGGAGAGCAACTCGACCGCACCCGCCGCATAGTGGCGCACGACGAGGATGTCGGGGCGCATGGCATTCAGCGTCACCGCGGTGTCGATCAGGGTCTCGCCCTTCTGCACGGACGAGGTGCCGACCGACATGTTCATCACGTCGGCGCCGAGCCTCTTGCCGGCGAGCTCGAAGGAACTCTGGGTCCTGGTCGAGGCCTCGAAGAAAAGGTTGATCAGCGTGCGGCCGCGGAGATCGTCGCGCTTCTTGGCGATCTGGCGGCTGAGCTTGGCGGCCTCCTCGGAGAGATCGAGCAGAGAGACGATCTCGCTCCGCGAAAGGCCTTCGATTCCAAGAAGATGGCGGTGCGGGAAAGAGAGATGGGAGGTTTCGGCCGCAATGCTCATTAAAGCGCACTGTATAGACCGCGTTTTCGCGAGCGGCAAGCTCAGACAGTGGATAAGTGGGAGAGGGCTGGAAGTGCGATCCGAAGGCGACCGACCAATTCACGAGCGCGCGGACATGAACCGCAAGATGCATGAACGACGTGCGCTCTTGTGTTCCAAGACATCCGCCAAGGCCGCCATATTTGCCGCCGCGTTCATTTGGGTGGCCGCAGCGGCGATGTGGCCCCATTGTTCAGGCTTGTCAGCGCGTGGAATTTCAATACCTTGCGGTGAGAGTGATTCGTCCGTGAGTTGGCGATCTGGTGTGACGGCGAGCGCTGGCGGAGGCTCAGCCTCGCGGAGGTGGCGCCATGATGAGCTTACCGTTTCTTCTCTTTGCCTGCGGGCTCGGTGCGGCTTGGCTCAGGCAGCGCGCGGCAGCGATGGGATTTTGGGTCGCGGGGCTGGTTGTGCTGCTCGTACTGTTCCGCATGAACATGACCGACGTGCTGAACATAGCGCTATGATCTTGGGGGCCTGGCGTGCCGGGTGACGTGGCGAAGCTGCTCAACGCTTTGGCGCTGATCGCCGTCGATACCGTGCTCGCGCTGGCCTTTATCGATCAGCTCTGGTTCAGCGATCTTCCCTGTCCGCTCTGCATCCTGCAGCGCGCCGGGTTCACTGCGGCGGGTTTCGGCCTCGCGCTGAACGTTATCTTCGGACCAAAGCCCAGCCATTATGGCACGACGATCTTGGGCGCCGCAGTCGGCGCTGGTGTGTCCATCCGTCAGATCCTCGACCACGTCGTTCCGGGCACGGGGTCTTACGGCAACGCCATCTTCGGCTTCCACCTGTACACCTGGGCGTTCATCGCCTTCGTGCTGATGATCGTGGGCTCCGGCATCATGCTGCTCGATGATCGGCAGTTCTCGCGCGCCGAACCGATGTCGAGCCGGCTGCGACCGCTGCCGGTAACGGCCGTCGCCACGTTCCTGCTGCTCGCGGTCGGCAACATGGTCTCGACAATCTTGCTGTGTGGGGTGGGCTTCTGCCCCGAGAATCCTGGCGGCTATCTCATCTTCAACGAAAATCTACGTGTAACGATGTTCGCCGGCGCGCTTTAGCCGGTCGAGCGCGCCTTGCAGGATGTAGGCGGCGGCCATGCGATCGACGACTTCGGCGCGCCGCTTGCGCGAGGCGTCGGCCTCGATGAGGTGGCGCTCGACGGCTGCGGTCGAGAGCCGCTCGTCCCAGAAGGCCATGGGCACAGCGACATGCTTGCCGAGGTTGCGGGCGAAGGCGCGTGTGGACTGAGCGCGCGGGCCTTCCGAGCCGTCGAGATTGATGGGAAGGCCAATGACCAGTGCTCCAACCTCCATCTTGTCGACGATGCCGGCAAGCGCCTCGGCGTCGATCGTGAACTTCGTGCGCCTGATCGTGTCATAGGGCGTGGCAATGCTGCGCGTGACGTCAGACAGTGCCAGTCCGATGGTCTTGGTGCCCACGTCGAGACCGAGTAGCCTCGCCTCGGGCGCGAGCATGGCGGCCAGATCTTCTACGCGGACGGGCGTTGGGGTCACTTACCGGTACCGGAGATTGGGACGATGAAGATCACGTGGTTCGGCCATTCCTGCTTCCGCATCGATACGGGCCCATCGAGCATCCTGATCGATCCCTTCCTCAGCTTCAATCCGACCTTTACCAATTCGGGCCTCTCGCTCGCTCAAGCAATCAAGGGCGTGAGCCATGTGGCGCTGACGCATGGCCATGAGGACCATAGCGGCGACGCGGTCGCAGTCTGCAAGGACACCGGCGCGCCTCTGCTTGCCGTGCACGAGCTCGCGAGCTACTTCGCGGGGCAGGGCGTGGAGACGGTCGATCCGGGCAATACCGGCGGCACGCTCTATCACAAGGATTTCGATCTCACCTTCGTCCCGGCCTGGCATTCGGCCTCGCACATGATCGACGGCCGCCCGCTTTATCTCGGCGCCTGCTGTGGGCTCGTCATCGCCACCAAAGAGGGCAAGACGGTCTACCACATGGGCGACACGGCGATCTTCTCCGACATGGCTTTGATCGGGGAAATCTACGCGCCTCAGATTGGGTTTGTGCCGATCGGCGACCGCTACACCATGGGCGCGAAGACGGCGGCGCTCGCCTGCCAGCGCTTCTTCAAGTTCGAGACGATCGTTCCTTGCCATTATGGGACTTTCCCGGTCCTCGATCAGACCGCTGACGGGTTTATCGCCGAGATGGGCGATGGAGCCGTGCGCGTGCCCAAGGTTGGGGTGCCCTTCGAGGCTTAGAGCCAAGTTGCCGCTCGCGCGGGGCGGTGCTAGACGAGCAACGTCCAGTTTTCGCCAACTCTGCCAGCACCGCCGATGTCAGTCGATCGCGCCACTGTCCGCCGCATCGCCCATCTTGCCCGCATCGCCATCTCCGAGGATGAGGAGGCGCGGCTCGAGCATGAGCTGAACGGTATCCTCGACTTCGTCGCCCAGCTCGACGAGATCGACACGAGCGCGGTCGAGCCCATGACCCGCGTTGCGGCCATGAAGATGAAGATGCGGAAAGACGAGGTGACCGACGGCTTCTGCGCCGACGACATCCTCAAGAACGCGCCCAAGGTTGACGACCACTATTTCGTCGTCCCCAAGATCGTCGAATAGGGGCAAGCATGAGCTCGACAAGGACGAAGCTCAAGCGAGCGGCGACAGCAAGTCGCCTGGCGGCCGGGGAGATACCGATACACCTTCGGCCAATGATGCCTTCAGCACCTATGTCCGCTGTGAAAATGTTAAGCCATAGCGCGCCCGCGCCCACGATGCCGGGAAGTGCGAACCGCAACCGCGCGTGCGCGCTCGCGGTTCTCCTCCTTTGTCTTTTTCCCTCTGCCAGCGGTACAGCAGGGGAGCCCACCTCGGTTCTGCCTCAGGGCGTGTTCGCCACGGACGACGGCTGCACCATGCTCTCGCAGGCCGGCGGCGCCGACGACATCGACGCGACCGACTTCTTCGTGCTCAGTAATGGCGAGCTCACCGGAATGGATCTCGCCTGCCACTTCACGGACGCCGAGCCGAGTAAGGACGGCAAAGGCAAATCCTGGGAGGTGAAGGCGAGTTGCGAATCTGGAGCGCCAGCAGTGCCGGCAGTGTTCACCATCGAGGACGCTGGCGGAGGGCTGTTCCATGTCACCATGAAGTCAGAGGGCGATGTCGACGACCTTGGCGAGTTTGCTCCTTGCCCGGGCGTTGCCGAGTAAATCCGTGACCGATTTAACCGACCTCACTTTGGCGGAAGCACGCGACCTCCTTCGCGCGAAGTCCATCTCGTCGCGCGAGCTCGTTGAGGCGCATCTTGCCGCGATCGAGGCGGCGAACGATGCGCTCAACGCGTTCGTGCTGATAACGCCCGAACGGGCGCTCGCCATGGCCGAGGCGAGCGATGCGCGGCTTAAGGGCGGCGAGGCCGGCGCGCTCGAAGGCATTCCGCTCGGCATCAAGGATCTCTTCTGCACCAAGGACGTGCGCACGACGGCCTGCTCGCACATTCTCGATGGCTTCACCCCGACCTATGAGTCGACCGTCACCGCCAATCTCTGGGCGGAGGGCGGGGTGATGCTCGGCAAGCTGAACAACGACGAGTTCGCCATGGGCTCCTCGAACGAGACGAGCTATTACGGACCCGTAGTCAGCCCCTGGCAGCGCAGGGGTTCAAATGCCAAGCTGGTGCCGGGAGGCTCCTCCGGCGGCTCCTCGGCAGCGGTCGCGGCATGGCTCTGCATGGGTGCGACCGCGACCGATACCGGCGGCTCGATCCGCCAGCCCGCGGCCGTCACCGGCACCGTCGGCATCAAGCCGACCTATGGCCGCTGCTCGCGCTGGGGCATCGTCGCCTTTGCCTCCTCGCTCGATCAGGCAGGCCCCATCGCGCGCAGCGTGCGCGACGCGGCGATCTTGCTCAAGGTCATGGCAAGTCACGATCCGAAGGACACGACCAGCGTCGATCTTCCGGTTCCCGATTTCGAGGCGGCCGTCGGTCGCGGCGTGAAGGGCCTTACCATCGGCATTCCCAAGGAATATCGCGTGCCCGGCATGGCGGCCGAGATCGAGGCGCTGTGGCAGAAGGGCGTCGCGTGGCTGAAAGACGCCGGCGCCACCATCAAGGAAGTGAGCCTTCCGCACACCAAATACGCGCTTCCCTCTTATTATATTGTGGCGCCGGCAGAGGCCTCCTCGAACCTCGCCCGTTATGATGGGGTGCGCTACGGCCTACGCGAACCGGGGTCTGATGTGATCTCGTTGTATGAGAATACACGGGAAGCGGGCTTCGGCGCCGAGGTGAAGCGGCGCATCCTGATCGGCACTTATGTGCTGTCGGCCGGCTATTACGATGCCTATTATCTCAAGGCGCAGAAGGTGCGGACTTTGATCAAGCGCGACTTCGACCAAGCCTTCGCCGATGTCGACGCCATCCTGACGCCGACCACGCCGGGGCCTGCCTTCGCGCTCGGCGAGAAGTCCGGGGATCCGGTCGAGATGTATCTGAACGACATCTTCACCGTCACCGTGAACATGGCCGGGCTTCCGGGAATGAGCGTGCCGGCGGGGCTCTCGTCGGAAGGAACTCCGCTCGGGCTGCAGCTCATCGGCAAGCCGTTCGACGAGGAGACGTTGTTCCGGACGGCGCGCGTGATCGAGGAGGCGGCGGGGCCATTGGCCAAGCCTAACGACTGGTGGAGCAAGGCCGCATGAGGACAGTTCGTCATGGCGCCACGTGAGCCTAAAGACTGCCGCAACATGGACGAGGTGAGGGCCGAGATCGACCGCATCGACCGCGAGCTTGTCGATCTCATCGGCGAGCGCTTCGCCTATGTCGATCGGGCCTGGCAGCTGAAGGCATCGCCGGCGGAGGCGCGCGTTCCCTGGCGTATCCAGCAGGTGATCGACAAAGTCCGCGCGCGGGCCGCGGAGAAAGGCCTGCCGCCCGAGCTCGCCGAGGCGTTGTGGCGGCAGATGATCGGGTGGTTCATCCAATATGAGGAGGAGAAGCTCCGCCAGTCGATGGACGACAAGGATTGAACCCTCTCCCCTGCGGGGAGAGGGCAGGGTGAGGGGGATGAAAAATTGAACGGATCGTGCACGCACGCTTAGAAGAGAACCAACCCTCGCCGAGCGCAAGATGTGGTCGAAGCTGCGCGATCGCCGGTTTCTAGGATTTAAGTTCAAGCGTCAGGTTCCAATCGACCGGTTCGTGGTCGATTTTGTAAGCTCTGAGGCGAAGCTGATCATAGAGGTGGATGGTGGGCAGCATAGTGAACGGAGCCGTGCAGACAGCAAACGAACCCAGGTTCTGGAGTCTCTCGGCTATCTCGTCCTGCGGTTTTGGAACCACGATGTGCTCACCAATATCGAGGGTGTGCTTGAGCTCATTGCTTTCACGGTTCGGCCGGAAGCGCTAGAACCCCCTCACCCGGCGCGCAAGAGCGCTCCGACCTCTCCCCAAAGGGGAGAGGGTTAGCTCCCGTATTGCCGAGGCGATGGACCAGAAAGCAGAAAAATCGAACCTGATCGAAGGCGAGACCGGCCCGTTCGAGGTGGTGATCGGCATGGAGGTCCATGCCCAGGTCACCTCCAACGCCAAACTGTTCTCGGGCGCCTCGACCGAGTTCGGCGGCGAGCCCAACTCTCACGTCAGCCTCGTCGATGCGGCGATGCCCGGCATGCTGCCGGTGATCAACGAAGGGTGCATCGCGCAGGCGATCCGCACCGGGCTCGGGCTGAAGGCGAAGATCAATCTCACTTCGGTGTTCGACCGGAAGAACTATTTCTATCCCGACCTTCCGCAGGGCTATCAGATCAGTCAGTACAAGCGTCCCGTCGTCGGCGAGGGCGA
Source organism: uncultured Alphaproteobacteria bacterium (assembly GCA_963742355.1). GTDB lineage: Bacteria > Pseudomonadota > Alphaproteobacteria > Rhizobiales > Methyloligellaceae > Methyloceanibacter. The sequence continues at coordinate 123,325 of CAVULQ010000019.1, forward strand.
GGTGATCGTCGATCTCTTGAGCGGCGAGCGGGTCGTCGTCGGCATCGAGCGGCTTCATCTCGAGCAGGACGCCGGCAAGAGCCTGCACGATCAGCACCCGCAATATTCCTACGTCGATTTGAATCGATCGGGCGTCGCACTGATGGAGATCGTGTCGAAGCCGGATCTGCGCTCCTCCGAGCAGGCGCGTGCCTATGTCACCAAGCTCCGGTCGATCCTGCGCTATCTCGGCACCTGCGACGGCAACATGGAGCAGGGATCGCTGCGCGCCGATGTCAACGTGTCGGTGCGACGCCCCGGCGAGCCCCTCGGCACGCGCTGCGAGATCAAGAACGTCAACTCGATCCGCTTCATCGGCCAGGCCATCGAATACGAGGCACGCCGCCAGATCGACATCATCGAGGGGGGCGGCGCCATTCAGCAGGAGACGCGGCTGTTCGATGCCAAGACCGGAGAGACACGCTCGATGCGCTCAAAGGAGGAAGCGCACGACTATCGCTACTTCCCGGACCCCGACCTCCTGCCGCTCGAGCTGGCGCGGGATTATGTGGACCGCCTCGCCGCCGACCTGCCTGAGCTTCCCGACGCGAAGCGTGCGCGTTTTATCGCGGATTACGGGCTGACGCCCTACGACGCCGACGTGCTGATCGCCGAGCGCGAATCTGCCGACTATTTCGAGGCGGTGGCCAAGGGCCGTGATGCCAAGCAGGCAGCGAACTGGGTCGTCAACGAGCTGTTCGGGCGTCTCAACAAAGAGGGTGGGAACATCATCGACAGCCCCGTCACGACAGAACAGCTCGGCGCGATCCTCGATCTCATCAAGGCTGAGACCATCTCGGGCAAGATCGCCAAGGACGTCTTCGACATCGTGTGGACCGAGGGCGGAGACCCGAAGCATATCGTCGAGGCGCGCGGGCTCGTGCAGGTTACCGACATGAGTGCGATCGAGGTTGCCGTCGACCAGGTGATCGCCGCCAATCCCGACAAGGCGGAGCAGGCGAAGGCAAAGCCTGCGCTCGCCGGCTGGTTCGTGGGACAGGTGATGAAGGCAACGGGCGGCAAAGCGAGCCCGCAAGCCGTGAACGCGCTGCTCAAGACCAAGCTCGGGATCGAATGAGCCACGCGATCCGCATCCATGAGTATGGCGGCCCCGAGGTCCTCAAATGGGAGGAGGTCACGGTCGGCGCGCCGGGTCCCGGCCAGGTGAAGATCAAACAGTCGTCGGTCGGCCTCAATTTCATCGACATCTATCAGCGCACCGGGCTCTATCCGCAGCCCTCGTTCCCGTTCATTCCCGGCAGCGAGGGAGCGGGTGTCGTCACCGCAATCGGCGAGGGGGTGCGCGATTTGAAGGTCGGCCGCCGCGTCGCCTATGCCGGCGTGACCGGGGCGTATGCCGAGGAGCGGCTCATCGCCGCCGACCGCGTGGTGAAGATCGCCGACGGGGTCGATGACCAGATCGCGGCAGCGATCATGCTGAAAGGCATGACCGCACAATATCTGTTGCGCCGAACCTACAAGGTCGGGCCTGAGACGACGCTCCTGTTCCACGCCGCGGCGGGCGGCGTCGGGCTGATTGCCTGCCAATGGGCGGCGGCTCTTGGGGCGACGGTGATCGGCACCGTGGGCTCGTCCGGCAAGGCGCTGATCGCGCGCGCGCATGGCTGCAGCTATGTCATCAACATCCGCGAGGAAGATCTCGTCGCCAAGGTGAAGGACTACACCAAAGGCAAAGGCGTCGACGTCGTCTACGACTCGATCGGCAAGGATACGTTTCCTGCCTCGCTCGATTGCCTGAAGCCGCTCGGGCTTTGGGTGAGCTTTGGTCAGTCGTCGGGGCCAGTGCCTCCCTTCAACATCACGCTTCTGTCGCAAAAGGGCTCGCTCTTCGCTACACGCCCTGGGCTTCCGACCTATATCGCCTCGCGCAAGGATTTGGTCGCTACGGCAAACGACTTGTTTGACGTCGTGAGCAAGGGAAAGGTCAAGATCGCCGTCAACCAGACCTATCCTCTCGCCGAGGCAGCCGAGGCGCAGCGTGATCTTGAAGGGCGGCGCACCACCGGCTCGACGGTACTTCTGCCATAGAAGGGCTTGCCATGCCGGCGCAAATATCGGCCGCGGGCGGAGTAGAGCCCGGCAACGCTAAGGCGGGGACATCGCCCTCATGGGGCCTCGGCCTCTTGATCGTGGTCGGCGTCGGACTCTGCTACGGGCTCGCTTACTCGGCCTTGCGGCTTTCCCTCTCCGACAACCTGCCGCAGGACGACGTCACCTCGAACGTTCTCACCCAGACATTGGCTCTCGGCTACGTACCGCGGCAGCCGCCTCTCTTCGAGTGGCTACTCTGGTCGGTGCAGCAGCTGACCGGGCCTACGCTCCCGAGCTTCCTCATCATCAAATATGGATTGCTCACGGCCACGGTCGCCTTTCTCTATCTCGCCGCCACGCGGATCTTCCGCATGTGGGGCTATGCCGTTCTGGCAGGCCTATCGCCCTTCCTGCTCTTTCAATTTGCGTGGAATCTGCATGAGGGCGTGACCCACTCGATGGTGCTGACGTGCCTGGTCGCGGCGAGCCTCTGGGCCGTCATGCGCATCACCGAAAAGGGAAGCGCGTGGAACTATCTTTTGTTCGGGCTCATCGTAGGGCTTGGGCTCATCAGCAAATGGGGCTTCGCCGGATTTCTGCTGCTCTTCTTCATCGCCGCGATGCTCCAGCCATCGCTCAGGGCGCGTGTCGTCACGCCGCGTTTTCTGTTCAGCCTTTGCGCAGTCGCGGTGGTGAGTGCGCCGGTTGTTTATTGGCTCATTGCCGGTCAGCACGATCTCGTCGCGCTCTATGGTAGCGCGGTCGCACCCAAGGCGCATGCGAACCGGCTGCGCGCGACGCTGATAGGGCTGGGGCTCTCTCTCTATGCGCCGCTCGGCTTCCTGTTTCCGCTCGATGTGATTCTGCCGGTCCTGTTTCCCGCCAGCGTGCCCAAAGCATGGGCTGACATAAAGCGCGCGGTGACCCCCGCAGCGTGGAGGGGAAGCGAGCCAGACTGGCCGCTTCTCATCCTGCACATCACGATGGGGGGCTTCCTGCTCCTCATCCTCGGTGCGCTTCTCACCGGAGCGACGCACTATCTCGAGCGCTACATGCATCCCTTCTTCTTGCTCACGCCGCTGTGGATGCTGAGCGCGGTCGAGCGCACGGAGAACGCATCGCGCAAGGCCAAGGTTCTTGGTATCGTGCTCGCGGCTTCGCTCCTCATCGTCTTCCCCATCAGGGCGCGGGACCTCATCAAGGCCATGGGCCCCCACTGCAACAAGTGCCGCGTGGCAACGCCGTATGCCGGGCTTGCCGCGGCGCTCAAGGCGCGTGGTTTCGAGGACGGCACGATCATCGCCCTCAATCGTCACGACGCCGGCAATCTCCGCCGGTTCTTCCCAAAAGCGCGGATCGTCTGTCTCGACCGCCCGAATTATGGGCCGCCGGCCCGAGGCACCGACTCTACATCTGAGGCCGTTGTGCTCTGGCGCCCTGAGCAGGGCGAAAAGCTACCCGAGGCGGCGGAGGGCGAGCTTGAGCGGCTCAAGGCAAGCGCCAACGGCTCTCCCGAGCGGGTCCTCGTGCCGTGGAAGCCTTATCCAGGCACGGGCCCGACACGGGACTGGGTTTGGATGCTCCTCGTGGCGCATCCCGCGGTCAGCGCGCATTAGCCGTCCCTGGGGTCCCCGATGGCTTTGGGCCATCGTGCGAAACCTCTTTCTTGGTTATCGCCAGGTGACCAGCAATGGTCAAAGAAAGATTGCCAAGCGCCAAGTTTAACAAATTTGCCGCTGATTAGCGTGCAATGTAAACTAATATTACTCGATGTTATAGATTTAGTGATTTTGCGTTAATCACACGCATTCAGAAGTTATTGAAGGTGCTCTCCCATGATCACCCTCAGTTCGGGGAGATCAACAACTCAAGTGAACCTGTCGTACTTGCCAAATATTCGACAGGTTTAGATACGAGTGATAAGAAGGGGGCACGTGAGATGGCACGGATGGACATTTCGACGGAAAAGGCCGAGCTGGCGGCGCAAGGGAGCATGCCGGACGCACTTTTCGAACTCGGCATGCTTTACGCGACTGGCCGGGACGTGGCAGCCGACCTCGTGTCGGCTCACAAATGGTTCAACCTCGCCGCTGCGCGGGGTAACCAGTCGGCCTTAAGCCATCGGCTTGAGCTTGCGCGGGAGATGTCGTCTGACCAGATCGCAGAGGCGCAGAAGCTCGCCCGCGAGTGGCTCCAGACTCACTAGCCGAGGCGATTGAGCGAAATTGCTACGGGGAGGGGGCTCGTCGTCCTGAGCCTATTGCACCGTGCTCCCCGTCGCCGCTTCCCCGCTGCAATTGCGGAATAGCGAGCGGAGGCAGCGATAGCTCTTGCGCGCGGCGCTCGCCATGGCGGCGCTTGCGCGCTGAAATCTACTCGTCGAGGGCGTAGCCGAGGGCGCGGAAGTCCCATTGTCGCCACCGGCCTGCGAGGTGGCGGGCAGGGGCTCCGTCTGTCCACGCGAGCCTCCGAGTGCCGAGCGGGCATTGCGCAGGCCCTGGCGCGAAGCGCTGAATGCGCGACCGGTCAGCTCCACCATGGTTTGCGGTCCCTGGCCCTTAGGCTTGGCGAAGGCCTGGTTGTCGTGGTCGATCCGGCTCATCAGGCTCTTAACGCGGGGATCTTGCGCGAGATCGTCCGAAATGGCCGGCCCGTCATAGCTATAAACCTTCTCCACGCCGGCACAGGCGGGAGTCGCGTTCTCGGCAGAGCAGGAGGCGTGATGCCCTTCCTTGGCGGTGCGTATGACGCAATAGAGTTTCAGCGCATCGCTTGGTTTGGAGCCCTCGCCGGTGACCCTGCAGCGATAGGTCTGATCAGGGCCGGTGCACGTGACGCAATAGGCCGCCTCGTCGGCTTGCGCTGAGCCCGCAACACAGACGAGCATGGCGACAAAAGCCACGATCCTCGGAAATTTTGCGTAGGCGTGCCGGCCCATTGAGCGGCGCGACCCCCCCTTATGTTATCGATTGCCCAAAATCTAGCACATCGGGAAGCGCAAAAATATGTTTGCGCTGTCATTGTGGCCACCTTTGGAATGCTGGGCTGGCACGTCTCAATTGCTTCGGCACGACTTGGATTCCAGCGCACTCCCGCACCATCTTGTCTCCATGGGCATCTCGACGCCCGGTCCAGGATGGCGCTTGGGCTTCGTCGTCCGGCGGCGACTTCGCGTGCGAGTTGACCGGCCAGCACGGGATCAGTAAGCCTTCCTGGTCGTGGAGACGTGGCCGAGAGGCTGAAGGCGGCGGTTTGCTAAACCGTTATACGGTCAAAAGCCGTATCGAGGGTTCGAATCCCTCCGTCTCCGCCAGTTCTTTTTGCGCGAATCGCGGAGTCCAAATCTCGCTGCCGTCGCTCGCGATCCGTCCTCGTCACAATGCGACCAAACGGGGGGTGATGATGACCACCATGCCGACCAATTCGAGCTACGAGGGCGATCCCAAGCTCGAGCGGGTTTTCGTCGAGCGGGAGCAGAACCGACTGGCCGGCCGCGCACTGCTCGTTCTGGTCATCCTCAATGGGATCGCCGCGCTCGTTCTCCTGTCCATCTTGGGGAGAGCGCCCGATTCGTCGGTGGAGCCCAAGCTCGGTGCGGCCATGCTGTTCTTTGCCGGCGGCGCGATTGCCGCGCTCCTTAGCGCGTTTCTCGCCTATATCAACCGCGCGGTCAGGATCGAAGCGCCGCAGCGAAGGACGTTGCAGAGCGTGTTGCGCCTGCTTGCCATCCTTGCCGTGATCGGGAGCGGAGCGGCGTTTCTCACGGGAATGAACATGGTGAGCGACGCGGCATCGGAAAAATCGAGCTCGCACCCTAAGGGTCCGAGAGAGAAGGGACCCCCAACCAAACAAGAGAACGCACCGGCCGGCGCGCCAAGCGATCGCACCGATCTTCAGAATGAAGCCCGCGCGGGGTCAGACTAGGCCGTTTGATTGGCTGGCTGGTTAGGGCGGACCGGTCATCTGGCGGGTGAACTCACCCCACTTTTGCCTCGCGTCCTCGGTGAGGACGGCAAGCTTCTGTCCGACGACGTCCCAGTTCACCATGGGGTGAGGCTCTGCTGGATCCTCACGCTGATCGGCGACGTATACGCCCCCGATCGTGAGAAGCGAGCCCAAGATCATGCCAAGCAAAAGTCTCATGCCGCCCCCCGCATCTCAGCGGATCATAGGGCCGCGGCGCGACGAGAGGAAGGGGAAGCCAAGCGGGACGCCTCTTTCGCTCGTTACGACGCGGTCGTGGTGAAAAGCTTCTGCAGAGATCGGCTACAAGCGGAGCGTGCTGGAGTGGCCGGTTTTCGCAGTTGCGCGAGACGAAGGCCCTTCTTACGCTGAAGCGCTCGGATTGTGAGGCTGGCGCCTGGCAGGCCGCACCATTGGGAACGTTCCGGTTGAGG
>CAVULQ010000020.1:0-16093 GCA_963742355.1 uncultured Alphaproteobacteria bacterium
ACGAACCGAACCGTGGCGGCGATCGTAATTGGATCGGCTGCCTCAACGGACGCTTCGCTTGAGGAGGAATTGCAATGCTACGTAAATCGACTCTGGCGGTCTTGCTTGGCGCAGGTCTCGCTTTCGCTTCGCAGGCCCACGCCGATACCGCCAAGGCGACGCTGAAGGACGCGAGCGGCAAGGCGGTTGGCGCCGCCGCGCTCACCGACACGCCGACGGCCTCCTCATCAAGCTCACTCTCGCTGGCATCCCCGCAGGAGAGCATGCGTTCCACATCCATGCGGTCGGTAAATGCGATGCGCCCGACTTCAAATCGGCGGGAGGCCACTTCAATCCGACCAACGCCAAGCACGGTCTCGAGAGCCCAGCGGGGCCACATGTCGGCGACATGCCCAATATCTACGTTCCGGCCGACGGGAAGCTCGAGATCGAGGTGCTGAACCCCAAGGCGACCGTTGCCGCGCTGCATGATGCCGACGGCTCTGCCCTCGTCATTCACGCCGGCGCCGACGACTACAAGACCGACCCTGCCGGCAATGCCGGCAACCGCATCGCCTGCGGCGTCATCACGCCCTAGCCTTACCTCTTCCTCCCCAAAAAGGGGGAGGGTGCCGCGCATCGCGGGGTCCGATCGGAGCCGACCCCTCCTCCTTTCTCCCGCTTTGGAGGGAGAGCGACCGCTTCGATTGCCCCCGGGGCGCTTCTTGCGTTATGAAGGCCTGAAAGCCTGGGCAACAAGCAGACAAACCATGGACAACGCCAAGTTGACGGCGAACCGGCCGCTCTCCCCGCATTTGCAGATTTACCGGCCGATGCTGACCATGATGATGTCGATCGCGCATCGCATCTCGGGCACTGCCAACGCAATCGGCTTCCTGCTGCTTGCCTGGTGGCTCGTGGCCATTGCCTCCGGCCCTGAGGCCTATGCCACGGTCGAGCACTTCTTTTCGAGCCTCATCGGCCGCACGCTCCTTTTCCTGTTCAGCTGGTCGCTCATCCACCACATGATTGGCGGCATCCGCCACCTGATCTGGGACACCGGCCGCGCGCTGGACAAGACGAGCATCGAGGTCTTAGCCTGGCTCACCATCATCAGCTCGACCGCGTTGACCATCCTCATCTGGGTCGCAGGCTACGCGCTCCGAGGAGGAAGCTAGATATGGCCACGCCTCTCAAACGGGTGCGGGGCTTGGGCGCCGCCCATCGCGGCACCGAAACCTTCTGGCGCCAGCGGGTGACGGCCGTCGCCAACATCCCTCTCGTCATCTTCCTCATCCTCGCCATCGTTAGCCATATCGGCTCGAGCTACAGCGAGGTGAAGGCCTATCTCGCCTCGCCCATCGTCGCCGTGGTCATGCTGGCGCTCGTTCTGTCGGCGGCCATCCATATGCGCATCGGGCTGAAAGAGATCATCGAGGATTACGTGCATGGCGAAGGCGCCAAGGTGATCGCCATCGTGCTTGTTACCTTCTTCGCCTATGGCACAGCCCTCGCCGCGCTGCTCGCCATCGTCAAGATCAGTCTCGGAGCCTGAGTATCAATGCCGCAAGACGCAACGCCGCCCGACAATGCGCCGAAAGTGAACGGCCGCGCCTATCCCATCATCGACCACGCCTATGACGTGGTGGTGGTCGGTGCTGGCGGCTCCGGATTGCGCGCCGTGGTTGGCGCGAGCGAAGCGGGCCTGCGCACCGCCTGCATCACCAAGGTGTTTCCCACCCGCTCGCACACCGTCGCGGCGCAAGGTGGCATCGCCGCGGCGCTCGGCAATATGGGCCCCGATGACTGGCGCTGGCACATGTACGACACGGTCAAGGGCAGCGACTGGCTCGGCGATCAGGACGCCATCGAATATCTCTGCCGCAACGCCCCGCAAGCGGTCTACGAGCTCGAGCATTGGGGCGTTCCCTTCTCGCGCACCGAGGACGGCAAGATCCTCCAGCGTGCCTTCGGCGGCATGACCACCAATTTCGGCAAGGGCTCGGCGAAGCGCACCTGCGCCGCCGCCGATCGCACCGGCCACGCCATGCTGCACACCATGTACGGCCAGGCGCTGCGCCATTCGGCAGAGTTCTTCATCGAGTATTTCGCCATCGACCTCATCATGGACGATGAGGGCCGCTGCCGCGGTGTGATCGCGCTCAACATGGCCGACGGCAGCTTGCACAGATTCCGCTCCCATCAGACCATCCTTGCGACCGGCGGCTATGGCCGCGCCTATTTCTCCTGCACGAGCGCTCATATCTGCACCGGCGACGGCAACGCCATGGTGCTCCGTGCCGGTCTCCCCCTCCAGGACATGGAGTTCGTGCAGTTCCATCCGACCGGCGTCTATGGCGCCGGCGTTCTCATCACCGAGGGCGCGCGCGGCGAGGGCGGCTTCCTGCGTAACGCCGAGGGCGAGAAATTCATGGAGCGCTACGCGCCCTCGGCCAAGGACCTCGCCTCGCGCGACGTGGTCTCCCGCGCCATCACCATCGAGATCAGGGAAGGCCGCGGCCATGGCCCCGACAAGGACTATATGCACCTCCATCTCGAACACCTCGACCCCGATCTCCTCGACGAGCGGCTGCCAGGCATCTCCGATCTGGCGCGCATCTTTGCCGGCGTGAACGTGAAGGACGCGCCGATCCCGGTCATTCCCACCTGCCACTACAATATGGGCGGCATCCCCACCAACATGCATGGCGAGGTGATTAGCCCACGCGAGGGCAATCCCGACGCCGTCGTGCCCGGCCTCATGGCGCTTGGCGAGGCGGCCTGTGTATCGGTGCATGGCGCGAACCGCTTGGGCTCCAATTCGCTGATCGACCTCGTGGTGTTCGGCCGCGCCGCGGCGCTCCGCTGCGCCGAGCTCATTCCCAAAGATGTCGCCATCCCGGAGCTGCCCAAGGGCGCGGGCGAGGAAGCGATCGCGAGGCTCGACCGTTTCCGCTACGCCTCGGGCGGCACGCCGACGGCGAATTTGCGGCTCCGCATGCAGAAGACCATGCAGCGCGACTGCGCCGTGTTCCGCACCAAGGAGGTGCTGGAAGAGGGCGTCAAGGCGATCCGCGCCGTGTGGGACGACGCCGCGGACCTGAAAGTCACCGACCGCTCGCTGATCTGGAACACCGACCTCATCGAGACGCTCGAATTCGACAATCTTATCGCGCAGGCCGCCGTCACCGTGCAAGGCGCGCTCGCCCGCGAGGAGAGCCGGGGGGCACATGCGCGCGAGGACTTCCCCAAGCGCGACGACACGAACTGGATGAAGCACACCCTCTCTTACGCCGATTACGGCAAGCACACGGTCGAGCTCGACTTCCGCCCGGTGCACAATTTCACACTCTCCAACGAGGTGGCTTACATCGAGCCGAAGGAGCGGGTGTATTGAGCGCCTAAGCGCCGCCGCGTCTGGTGCGGGGCGATGCGAGCAGCGTATCTAGCACAGCCTTCACCCCATCGAAATTGAAGGGCTTGGCGAGAAGGATCGGATCGTCGAAGCCCGAGTTAGCCTCGAGGCTACCATCTCCGGTGGCGAAGGCGAACGGCACGCCTTTCTCTTGCAGGGCACTTGCGACCGAATAAGAGTTTTCACCTGCGAGATTGACGTCAAGAATCGCCCCGTCCAACTCCCCATCGTCGGCGAGATCAAGCCCTTCCTCCACCGAGCGGGCCGGTCCCACCACCTCGCAGCCGAGCTCTACGAGCCACCCTTCCACCAGCATGGAAATTAGGGGCTCGTCATCGACCACCAAGATACGCGGCAAGCGAAACTCCTCAGATGACGTAAGCTGGCGGTAACTCTAGCAGTGCGGTAGAGAACTCGCTAGGCCGCCTGGACGCCCCCGGAGACACGCCGTGCACCGCATCGAAAAGGCAAATCGCCTCATCAGGAACTCGCGGATCGTCATCCTCGTGGGCTTTGGGCTTTTGGCCGTCGCCACGCTCGCACTCGTGATCGGGCTGCTCCGCTCGCGCGAAGCCGATATGTGGGTCACGCATACCTTCGAAGTCGGGCAAGCCGCACAAGGCTTCATGATCTCGACCCGAGACGCCGAAAGCGCCGTCCGCAGCTACCTTTTGAGCTCGGATCGGACGGACCTCGACCAGGTCGAGCCTTCTTTGGCGGATGCCATGTCGCAACTCAAGAAGCTCGGGACATCGACCGCCGACAACGCCGTCCAGCAGAATCGCGTGCAGGTGCTCGACAGTCTGATCCAAGCGAAGGGCGAGAGACTTAGGACGTGCGTCACTCTCGCCAAGAGCGGGGACCGAGACGCCGCGCTTGCCGTCATCAATTCAAGCGACGACCGCGATCAGCTGGACAAGATACGCGCAGAGGTCGAAGAGGTACTCAACAGCGAACAAATGCTTCTGCACGATCGCCAGGCTCGTGCCGCGCAGTCGCGTTATGTACTGGCCGCCTTGATCGGCGTGGCACTGCTGACGGCCATCATCCTCGCCGGTGTGTTGGCGGTCTCGACCCGGACCGCCTTGCAAGGCCTCCTCGAGCGCACCGCCGAGCTCGAGCAGGAATCGCGCCTTCGCCAGGAGGCTGAAGCGACGCTTCGTCAGGCGCAGAAGATGGAAGCCGTGGGTCAGCTCACGGGAGGCATCGCCCACGACTTCAACAACCTCCTCACCATCATCCTCGGCAATCTCGACACCGTGCGGCGGGCCCTCGCCCATGCCGGCAATCCAGACAACGTGGAGGAACTATGCGCCAAGCTGACGAAGCCGGTGGAGTCAGCGTTGAAGGGAGCCAACAGCGCCGCGCAGCTCACCCAGCGCCTCCTCGCCTTCTCCCGTCGACAAGCCCTTGAGCCGGCGCGGGTGGATCTCAACCGCCTCGTCGCGGATGTACTGGAGATCCTCCGCCGCTCGCTCGGCGAGAATATCAGCATCGAGACCGTCCTCGGCGCCGGGCTGTGGCCGACCTTCGTCGACGCGCCTCAGGTCGAGAATGCGGTTCTCAATCTTGCCTTGAACGCGAAGGACGCCATGCCCGAAGGTGGCTGCCTCACCATCGAAACGGCGAACGTCTATCTCGATGATGCGTATGTACGCCGTTTCGGCGACATCGAGGCAGGCCAGTACGTTCTTCTTTGCGTGAGCGACACTGGCACCGGCATTCCCAACGACGTCCTCGATCGCGTCTTCGAACCATTCTTCACAACCAAACCCCAAGGGGAAGGGTCGGGACTGGGGCTTGCCATGGTGCATGGCTTCGTCAAGCAATCGGGAGGCCATGTGCGGGTCTATAGCGAGCCGGGTCACGGAACCACGGTGAAGATTTACCTGCCGCGATTTATTGGAGCCGAGGAGATCAGCGCCGTTCCCGCCGGTAAGGCGGCGAAGGTGTCAGCTGCCCCGCGTGCGGTGAAGGGTGAGACGATTCTCGTGGTCGAGGACAATGAGGGCGTGCGGAGCTACGCCAAGGAAGCGCTTGAGGACCTCGGCTATCGCGTGATCGAAGCCGGCAATGCGGGCGATGGCCTGGAGCAGCTTGCTAACCACCAACGCATCGATCTCTTGTTTACCGACGTCGTCCTGCCGGGGGCGGCCAATGGCCGGGTGCTCGCCACGAAGGCGCGCGAGCGATATCCCAACCTGCCGGTGCTCTACACCACGGGCTATACGCGCAACGCCATCGTCCACCAGGGACGACTCGATCCCGACGTCCAGTTATTGAACAAGCCCTACACGCAGCAGGACCTCGCCCGTAAAGTGCGCGAGATGCTCGACGCCTGAGTGACCTCGTCAGGCTCCAGGTCGCAAGACTACGAGGTGGCCCAAAGGGGCTGTGCCTAAACGGCAACTCGCTGAGCATTTCAGGGGCGCATGGAACAAGGCTGCCTGCGTGTGTGGTAATTTGGATGGGGGGCGTCCGCCCCGGCCAAACAGGGAGCGCACGAGGCTCAAGACGGCGGCAATCGCTGGCGCCGTGCCCGCCCTCCTCTATGCAGCCCTCGTCGTGATTGGGCTCTGGGATAAGCTCGCCGACGCCGATCTCTCCTATCTCGCCGGATGGCTTATGGGCGCCTGCCTCTTGATTTTCCTGCCCGCAATCGTAGCCTCTTACCTCAGGCGCGGAGCGACCGCCCTCCTCCGCCGCGCCAGGGGCATCCCGCAGGACTAAGCGTTTTGCTTGCCCGCGCCCCCTCTCTCTGGCTACCTAAGTCTGCAATCGGCAAGCGCGAAGGTCAGCCATGGTCCAGTTCACCCTTCCCCGGAACTCCAAGGTCCAAAAGGGCAAGGCGTGGAATCCTCCTCCCGCGGACGCCAAGGAAGGGCGTTGGCGCGAATACCGCATCTACCGCTTCGACCCTGAGACGGGCGAGAATCCCCGCCTCGACACCTATTGGGTCGACATGAACGAGTGCGGCCCGATGGTTCTCGACGCCCTCATCTGGATCAAGAACAACATCGACTCGACGCTCACCTTCCGGAGATCATGCCGCGAAGGCGTGTGCGGCTCCTGCTCGATGAATATCGCCGGCACCAACACGCTTGCCTGCACCATGCATGCCGACGATGCCAAAGGTGCGGTCATCGCCATCTATCCGTTGCCGCATATGCCGGTGATCAAGGATCTCGTGCCGGACATGACGAATTTCTATGCCCAGCACCGCTCGATCGAGCCTTGGCTCAAGACCGACTCGCCGACTCCGCAGAAGGAATGGCGCCAGAGCCACGAGGACCGGCAGAAGCTCGACGGCCTCTACGAGTGCATCCTGTGCGCCTGCTGCTCGACCGCCTGCCCGTCTTATTGGTGGAACGGCGACCGCTATCTCGGCCCCGCCATCCTGCTCCAGGCCGATCGCTGGATCGAGGACAGCCGCGACGAGAGGACCGGCGAGCGCCTCGACGATCTCGAGGACCCGTTCAGGCTCTATCGCTGCCACACCATCCTCAACTGCACCAAGGCCTGCCCCAAGGGGCTGAACCCCGCCGCCGCGATCGCCTCGCTCAAGCGCAAGATGGTCGAGCGCGCGGAGTAGCGCCGGGAGGCAATCATGATCGATCATCTCGGCATGCCGGTCCGCGACATCGCCCGCGCGACCGCGTTCTACTTGAAGGCGCTTGCCCCGCTCGGCATCGGCATCATGATGGAGGTCTCGGCCGAGGAGACCGGCAATGGCGCAGCGGTCGGCTTCGGCTCTGAGGGCAAGCCGTTCTTCTGGATCGCCGAAGCGCCGACCTTAGGCGGCGGGCATGTGCATGTCGCCTTCGCTGCTTCGAGCCGCGCCGCAGTCGATGCCTTCTATGCGGCGGCGATCTCGGCAGGCGGAAAAGACAACGGCCCGCCCGGCCTTAGGCCGCATTATCATGCCAATTATTACGGGGCCTTCGTGCTCGACGCCGACGGCAACAACATCGAGGCCGTCTGCCACGCCCCTGCCTAAGCGCTCAGATAGCGCAGCAATGGCGCATCAAAAGCGCTCAAGCAGCGCGGCAATGGCGCATCAAAGCGCTCAAATAGCGCGGCGATAGCGCACCAAAAGCGCGCAAGTGGCGGGGCGGTAGCGCACCAAAGCGCTCAAACAGCGTAGCGGTAGCGCATCAAAAGATGCCGAAGGAGCGGATTTCGCCTAACGCGGACAGTTGGGCAGAGTGAAGGTGCAGGTCGGCACGCCCTCCTCGCGCTTCTGCTCGGCCTTGTCGGGGTCTTTGATCTTTTGCCACGCATAGGGGCTTTCCACGCCCTTATGCGCGTAGCTTATCCGCACGACTTGGTCGCCATCGAACACGAAGCTCGCGGTGCAATCCCAGTTGCCCTTGTCCTTCTTGCCGCCCGTCCCGCTGAAGATGCCCTTCTGCTTCTTGTCGTCCTTGTTGTCCTTGTCGCCCTTGTCGGGCGCAGGCACGGGCCCTGCGCCGCTATAGTGATAGGTGAGCGTCTCGCTCCCCTCGGCGTTCGGATAGCGGGAATGTGGCTGGCCGGCACAGGCGATGATTTCGGCCTTGGTCATGCCGAGATAGGCCTTGGTCGGGTCGCTCGAAGTGATGCGATGCACCATGTCGGCCGGCCCTTGCACGGCGGTGGCGCAGGAGCCGAGCAGCGTCGCGGCGGCCAAGCCCGGCAGGAGGAGGTGAAGTCGCATCACCAAGCTGGTTGTCCCGAATTCCGGCTACATCATGGCGGGCCAAGCGAGGCGTGCCAACTGCCCCAGTGTCATGCCCGCGAAAGCGGGCATCCAGTAATCGCCGGCCCTTCAGCCTACATGCGGCAACGGTTACTGGATCGCCCGGTCAAGCCGGGCGATGACAAGGTCTTTGGTGCGGGTTAAAGCGCGGCGAAGAAATCCCACAGCAGCTTGATGTTGAGCACGATCACCGTGACGGCAGTGACCGTAGCGAGCCCCGTCATCCAGCGCGGCGCGACCAGTGCCCCCATCTTGCTCTTATCGGCGGTGAACATCACCAAAGGCACGATGGCGAAGGGAAGCTGCAGCGACAGCACCACCTGGGAGAGAATGAGCAGCTTCGCGGTGCCCTCCGATCCCCACCAGATGGTCACGGCCGCCGCCGGGATGATGGCAAGCGCGCGGGTGGCGAGCCGCCGCATCCACGGCGGCAGGCGGATGTCGAGGAAGCCCTCCATCACGATCTGCCCGGCAAGCGTCGCCGTCACCGTCGAGTTCAGCCCGCAGCAGATGAGCGCGATGCCGAACAGCGTGGGCGCGAGCGCCGACCCGAGCAGCGGCGCGAGGAACGAATGCACCTCGCTGAGCTCTGCCACGTCGGTCCTGCCCGCCTTGTGGAAGGTCGCCGCCGCGAGGATCAGGATCGAGGCGTTGATGGTGAGCGCGAACATCAGCGCGATGGTCGAATCCCAATTGGCGAGCATGATCGCCTCGCGCTTCTCCGGCACGGTGCGCCCATAGGCGCGGGTCTGCACGATGCCCGAGTGGAGATAGAGGTTATGCGGCATGACCGTGGCGCCGAGAATGCCGAGCGCGAGATAGAGCATGTCGGGGTTCTTCACGATCTCGACGGTCGGCGCGAAGCCGCGGATGACCTGGCCCCAATCGGGGTTGGCCATGGCGATCTGAATGCCGAAGCAGAGCGCGATCACCGCGAGCATGGCGACGACGAACGCCTCGATATAGCGGAAGCCGAGCCGCTGCATGGCGAGGATGAGGAACACGTCGAGCGCGGTCAGGATCACGCCGAGCTCGAGCGGGATGCCGAAGATGAGATTGAGCCCGATCGCCGTGCCGATCACCTCGGCGAGATCGGTGGCGCAGATGGCGAACTCGGCGAGAGCCCACAGCGGCCAGGCGACGAGACGCGGGTAGGCGTCGCGGCAGGCCTGCGCTAGGTCGCGCCCCGACGCCACGCCGAGCCGCGTGCACAGCGCCTGGAGGACGATCGCCATGATGTTGGAGAGGAGCGCGATCGAGAGCAGCGCATAGCCGAACTTCGATCCGCCGGCGAGAGAGGTCGCCCAGTTGCCGGGGTCCATATAGCCGACGGCGACGAGATAGCCGGGGCCGAGGAAGGCGATGAGCTTCTTCCACATCGGCCCGGTCGGCCGCGTCTTGATCGAGCCGAATACGTCGGCAAGCGAGGGCTCGCGCGCCGCCCGCCGCCAGCCCGCCATGCTCGCGGCGGGATCGGCGTGCTCAGCGAGCACAGTGTCGGCAGTGGCGGCTTTTACGGGACTCAGCACGGAACTTCCCTCTTGGCGGGACTTCACATGCCAAACATATTTCAGATGCGAATAATTTGCAAGTGCAAGTACTTCGCACCACCGAGGCCGCTACATCCGAAAAGCAGCGTTCGACCACGGATTCACCTTCGCATGACCCCAGGTCAAATCCGGTCCGCGATGAGAAATGTCGAGGCTGGGTACGTAGAAACTTTGGACCTTAGGCCTGTGCAGCCCGAAGCCGAAGAGAGGGAAAGTGAGCGATTGCAGCATCCCCGACCCCCTAAATAAGCCAAACGGCCCAAAACGAACGGAGAACAACACCAAATTTGCTGCTACAGAATAAATACAGTTCAACAGCGAAGCTTCCGAAAAATATCCACTACGATCATGCTTTGTTTTGTTGCAGGCATCGTACCATGCAATAGATTGCGTGGGTGCAGCCGAGTCCCACGTCTTAAACGGCCGTATGCTTAGTTGATTATGTGGCTTAAAAATAAGCTCAAAGTCCTTCAAGAATAAGACATCACAAAGCCTGACATAGGTTGTCGTTGTCTGGCGTGGGTTTCTAAATCCAGCCAATTTAGTATAGCTGCGCCAAAAATTCTCCACCTCTGTACACGACAAAATAAGAAGGTCTCGCGTCTTATGACTAAAGGCTTTTAGCCCCCGGGCGTCTGGCTCAATGTACAAAAGTATGTCGTCTAGGCTAGTGACAAGGATCCGCAAAGCCTGCTCTGCCATTCTCCTTTCATCCTCGGAAAAGCCAAGAGCCTGAGGCAATTCATCTTCATTGTACAAAGATGGTCGCCAGACTGCACGCACGCAATGGCCTACCTCGTGGAAACTCCGCTGGATGTTTTTGGCTCCAAAGCGCCTGATGACCCAATCGCGCAAGCTTCCCTGACGTTGTTCCGATACCGTGAGGCCGGTTGAAATAACGTGCAGACCAGAGGCGCTCCCGTAAATGTGAAGGAAATGCGTTGCGGTGCTGTAGGCATATCCCCGCGGTTGTTCTGCATGGACATTAGTCCACTGACCCGCTGGCAGCGTGGTTGTGGTGTTTCGGTAGACTAAGGCCTTCATACAGGGGCTCCAGGCCGAATAAACGGTCGAGGTCTGCAGGTTTATTGCTGCCCCTTTTAGTCCGCAACCTATGATAAGCGGTCTATTGAATCGGGTCAGCTCCGGCCTTTTCAGGTGCTGCGTCCCGGCCTTTGCCAGCTGCAAGAATCGTCGGCCGGAACTTGCGGCTCTTGGGCGGTCGCTCAGCTCGGGGTACCAGCGCAACCGGATAGATGTTTACCGCCGAGGTTGGTGCCGGAGTTGCTCCAGCCGCCGCGCATTGCGAACGGCGCCGCTCGTTGTTATCTTTAAGCTTCCAGAGAGGGATGAAACGGTCTGGCCGTTCCTAAGTTGTATCAAGACACGGGGGGCCTAACCACGAGGCCCTCGGATGGCAACCACAGAAACTCGCCGCTATCGCGGCTACGACATCGTCCCTCGGCGTCAATGGGCGCAGTGGTGCGTCAGCGTCTACCCCACGCGCGCCGATCTGCCCATTCTGTCGCGGTCTACGCTCAGGAGCCTGACACCGCGCAAGGAAGAGGCGGTGAAGGAGGCGAGGCAACGCATCGACCGCGTCTTGTCGAGTCCCAGGTAGAAGGCGCCGGCCCGAGATTCCTTTGGTCCTTCGGCCTAGGCGCCGCGGGAGCGGTGCAAGGCGGTCAGCAGGCGCGGGCGTTCCAACCTAAAGAGCCGACCGCCGCCCCGAGTCATATCCGGAACGATTGTTTGTCGGCACGGTTATCAGTGCGACGGGCGGGCTCTGCCATTGGAGCCCCGCATGCAAATTTCGCTCCTCGCCCTTTGGCTATCAGGCGCCATCGTTTTCGCGACGAGTGGCGTCCCTGCTCAACCAACCGAACCGGCGTCCGACCAGTCGAAGCCGGTCGGGGTTCATTCGGTCGTGGTGGACATGCCTCAAGTCATCGACCTGTCGGCGGCCTCACCCAACTCCTGGGCCGCTCTGCCGCCGGTTCGGACGGAGGACCGCCCTCCGGCGCCGGGTGAAGAAGCGCAAGCCAGGGATGATCACGCGCCGGCCTCTTGAGCCGATGCGCAATGACTTTCTCCGCGGCAAAGCATGCCGGAACAGCCCGAGGCTCCAATCCTACGAAGCTGCGCCTTCCGCTGCCGGGGGGCGCGGCATCACGTGGTGAAGCGGAATCTCCATCTCGATGACCAAGCCGTCGCTCTGCCAAGCGCGCTCGATCTTTCCGCGGAACTGATTGACCACAACCTGGCGCGTCAGAACGCTGCCGAAGCCCTCTTCGCTCGGCGGCTCGCCGAGCGGAGGCCCACCCGCCTCCCTCCAGACGATGCGCAGCGTCGCGTCGTCCCGGGCGCAATCGACGCGGACGACGCCTCCCTCCGCCGAGAGCGCGCCATATTTGGCGGCGTTGGTCGCCAGCTCGTGCAGCACCAAGGCGACGTTGGTCACCGCGCTTTCGCTGATCGTAAAGTCGCATCCCTTGATGACGACGCGCGCGGGCACCTCGGCCTCCTCGTCCACATAGGGCTCGAAGATCGCGCTGATGAGTGCGTGCAACGACGCCTCCGAGCCAAGCTTCCCGGCCGGATCGATGAGACCGGGTCGCGTAAGCTCGTGGGCGCGGGTCAGCGCCGTCAAGCGGCCCTGCACGGCGCGCGCCATGTCGGCGGGCGTCTTGGCGGATCGCGCGCTCAGGCTGACGATCGCATTGGTGATGAGGAACAGATTGTTCACGCGATGCCGCATCTCGCGAATGAGAAGAGACAGCCCCTCCTGCGCCAGCTTCCGCTCGGTGATGTCGCGGGCGATCTTCGACGCCCCGATGATCTTGCCGTCAACGTCCTTGACCGGAGACATGGTGACGGAAACGTGGATCAGGTCGCCGTCCTTGCGCTGCCGCACGGTATCGAAGGGCGCGACCCGCTCTCCGCGCCGCAGGCTGGCGATGATGCGCTCCTCTTCTTCATAGCGATCGGGGCGCATCAAGAACGTGATGTGCTGGCCGATGGCCTCTTCGGCGCTGTAGCCGAAGATCTGCTCGGCGCCCTTGTTCCAACTCGTGATCACTCCGTCGAGGGTCTTGCTGACGATGGCGTCGTCCGAAGATTCGACGATGAACGCGAGTCGCTGCGCCGTCGTCATGGCTTGTTGCAGTTCCTCGTTGGTGGCTCCCGCGGCTTGGCTCGAGAGCAACGTCTGATAGGCCGCCGCGGCGAATTTGGAGAGGTTGGTCATGACGCGCAGGTCTTCGGCGTCGAAGCGCTTGGTTTCATCGTGCGAAACAACCCAGATGGTGCCTACGGCCTGGCCGCCAGCGTGGAAGGGCACGAGCAGCGCGTCCTCGATCGGCGGCGTGAGCTCTCCGATGTAAGGAAAATCGCGCTCCGGATGGGAGAAGAGGAGCGGCTCGTTGAAGTCGAGAACTGTCCCGCACGGCCCGAAGTCGCGCGGCGTGCCGCCTCCGGTGAATTGGGACCATCTCCCGGCAACCGCCCGCCAATGAAATCGCTGCCGGTGGTCGGCATCCTCGAGCAGGCTGATGCCCGCGGAATGGGCCTGGCACAGTCTCAACGCCGCTTCTGTCAGGGTTTGCAGGATGTTCTGGGGCGCCGCCGCCAGCACTTTGGCGAGCTCGACCAAAGCGGCATTTTCCGCTTCATAGTCCGCTTCTCGCGATGGAAGCTGGCTGAGTGCGGCCGTTCGCCTTACAGAAACAAGCTCAGTCACGCCCGCTGCTAACACCGCTGCCTTTTTTCCTATGTCCCCCGGCGAAATTTCGGGATGTATCAAGTCATATCCTCGCGTTTCGCATAGCGAGTCAACCGCCGAAGCCCAGCAAAAGTTTCCTGGAACGAACGCTCTTCTCTAGGGTTGCATTAAAAATAGACATCGAAGCAGGTGATCTTTAGCGAGGAGTATTTTGATAACGGCACAAAAACCGGGGATTTACGTGCTCGTGGTGGAGGATGAGCTTCTGAGCCGGCTCCATGCCGTGAGGCTGGTTGAAGATGCGGGATATTCGGCAATTGAGGCCTCGAATGCCGACGACGCCATCGCCATCCTCGAAGCCCGCAAGGATATTCGCATCGTCTTTACCGACATAGACATGCCCGGCTCCATGGATGGTCTGAAGTTGGCGCGGGCCATCCGCGATCGCTGGCCGCCCATCGAGCTTATCCTCACGTCCGGGCATTTCGCCGTGCGCGAGCGCGACCTCCCTGAGCGCGGCCGCTTCTTCGCCAAGCCCTATCGCGACGAAGAGATCATATCGACCTTGCGACAACTCGGGCCCTGACCAGACCGACAGGCTCTTTCACCGATTTAACTCGGCGCGGGGCGCACTAGTAATCCGCCATAAACGTATTTGCCGCCAAGGTCGTGTGGCGCTTCGACCGCGGGAGGGTGCGGAACGAAGACCTTACCCATATCGTTGGCACGGTTAGCGGCAGCCAACGGAAGGAGGCTTCGATGAAAACGACTTCTCTCAAGACCGCGCTCGGCGCGAGCGCGCTTCTCGCAGCTCTTGGCGGCGCTGTGTTGCTCCCCGCACCCGCATCGGCAGGCGAGCACCAGAGCTATGTGGGTAACGGCGCGCCGGCCACGCTCGAGCAGGTCCGTCGCCGCATCTTCGTGGCGCCGGCTTACGGCTACGACCCCTATTATTACGGGCCGGCTTATTACCCGCCGCCGGTGGCCTACGCTCCGCCCGTGGCCTATGCGCCGCCGGTGGCTTATGCGCCGCCGCCAGCTTACGACTACATTCCGCCTGTCGGTTACGGCTATGGGCCTGGTCCTGGCGTCGCCGTCGTCGGTCCGCGCGGCGGCGTCTATGTCGGCTATTAGCCGAGCGTCTTACGGCGCGGTGGTGTAGCCGGGATAGACGTATTTGCCGCCGGGATTGGTGTGGAACTTGCTGGTCTGGCCGCGGAAGACGTATTTGCCGCCGGGATTGGTGTGGAACTGGGTCCCGTAATCGAGCGAGTACCTGGCGCCGGGATTGGTCAGAATCGGGCTGGTCGAAAACGACCGGCTACTCAAACTGCTGCCGGCCTCGACGAGCGGGATCGCGCTCAACACCGCCACGGCGAGCGCCGCGCACAGCACAAACATCTGTCTCGTTACGCGATTTTTCACTGCCTCATCCTCGCTCGCACACTTAATGCCTCTAGGCGTTATGTAGTGGCTCGCCCTCGATTTCGCTAAACCCATGATTTCCTTCATGCTCGCGGGCTCGCACCTGGCGGAACTATGGCCATACCCCCTCTTGATTGTGGCAAGGCGCGCTCTCTATCTGTCGGGCAGGGAACAGTCAGGAGGCCCAACAGCAAAGGGAGGCGAACATGGCGACTCTCTTTTTCCGCTGCCCCGTCACGGGGCATCAGGTCTCGACGGGACTCGAAGTCGATCGCGCGAGCTATGCCAGGATCGACGCCGACTACGTCGAAATCAGTTGTCCCCACTGCAAAGAGCCGCACCCGCTTGCCTCGGTGAAGAGCTGGTTGGAAGATGTCTCTGCCTTCGAGACCAGTGTGAACTAGCCAGCGCGGTTTGGAGTTTCATATCGGCCGTCACCAGCGACGAGGGCTGCATGAAAATTCTCATCCTCTTTGTTCTGCTGGTTACCGCCCTCGTCCTGGTGCAGGTCGAGCGAAACGATTGCTATTGGCACGGCGTCGATCACGCCGCCGACTGGGCGTCGTGCGTCGTGGGGGGCTAGCGCTCGCAACAACGCCGATGCGCCTTGCGAAACGCGTGACGATACGGCGTGCGCAATTTGCAGCGGAACTTTGCACCACGCTACACGTTGTTTGATCAGCGGCGTCGGTGCGGCTCTCCCCATGGCCCCCCGCCAACGCATCGATGCCCGCGTCAAACGCGAAGTCTGAGAAGCCCGGTTGCTCCCCCCGTGTACCGGGCTTCTCCTCGCGCGTCCCTCTCCCACTCCCGCCGAGGAACACATCGCGCGCTTCGCCGTTGACCCAACATGCGTCAAGCCAACGAAAGGAGGCTCAACATGAAGAAGATCATCAAGCAGGGCGCTCTCGCGCTGTCTCTCCTCGCCGGTGCCGCGCTCGTCTCGGGCCCTGCTCTTGCCAACTCGATCCACGATCACGGCCATTTCGGCGGGACGTGGAGCCGCATCGGACCGTCACACCACTATCGCCAGGCCTGGCGCGGCTATAATCGGGGCTATGCCTATCGTGGATATTATGGGCCTCGCCCCTATGCCTATTATGGTCCGAGCTATTATGATTACGGCTATAGCCCGGGCTATGTCGGCGGTCCCGGCGTCGGCTTTTCGATCGGCATTTATTAACGGGCCGGGCGCCGCGCGTTAGCCCCTGAGCATGATTCGGAAACTTGTGTTCCGCTAACATCATGCTCGAGAGCGAAGGGAG
>CAVULQ010000021.1:0-134351 GCA_963742355.1 uncultured Alphaproteobacteria bacterium
ACATTCCACGGACTTAGCCTAACGACGCCAGCCGAATCAGAGCTACCCCACGGGCTGGCCGTCAACCGTGGCTTCTGTCAAGATACCGCCGCGTGCTGGGTCACGTGAGGAAGTGTCCCCGAGACCACGCAGAACAAGCTAGGGCCCGCGCGATGGGGGTTCTGATGCGACAGCTTTTGTACCGCCCCGTTAGGGAGGCAACACACTGCGCATGCTGCGGCAGCACTAACATCCGACACCTTGAGGCTACACACCAAAGGAAGATGCCCGGCACTGATGAGCGCGTAGCTTTTGTCTCGGGCTGCCGATCCTGCGGAGCCGTTTTCATCAATCCCCGCCCGGAGTCGGACACGCTTCGATCTTGTTATGCTCCCGATGGCGAATGGGCGCAGGATCGCGGCGTCTCCGAACAGACCCTTAATGAAAAGCTCAGGTCACTAAAAGTAGAGCGCTACGCCGAGATGCTGGCTCGCCTTGCGGCGCTTGGGGTTGATTGTCGGGAACCGTTTGGTTCCGGGGAAGCTTTGGACTTTGGCTGCGGGCCAGGCTTCTTTATGGATGCACTCGCAAAATGCGGTTGGCATTGCGCGGGAATTGACCCGGCTACGGCTCCCTTCATCACACGGCATCGAATGCTCGACACCATTCCTGAAACCCGGCGATTCTCGCTGATCTCGGCGTTCCACGTCTTGGAGCATGTTGATGGCCAGCTTGATCTCTTGCGAAAGTTCAGAGGATGTCTCCACGATGACGGAGTTCTGCTTATTGCCGTTCCCTCGTTCCACGAACTCCCGAAACACACACGCAAGCACTACTGCATCAACTATCCCAATCACATCGTGGCCCTTACCGATCGAGCCGTCGAAACGATCCTCGCCATGGCTGGCTTCGGTCTCCTTTGCGGGACAGCGAATGTGTGGGCCAATAGCTACTTGGTCGCGGCCCGTAAAAGTGCGATGGCAGCTGCTAAGATTCCGCGCGAGCCACTCTCGGCTGCAATCGCCGCGCTCAAGGGCTCAAAGACCGGCGACATAAGAAGCGACTGGCTATGGCGTACGCTGCCTATTCGTTATCGAGCGGCCCGGATGAATGCGTTCTACGCCGCCAAGATAAAGCGTAAGCTCGAGAAGAAAGCCCGGCGGCAGCAGAAGGTAGCCGAGATCATACCCCGAGCTTAGCGGATGTGATGGGTTTTCTCTTCCGTCATCCTCTAGGGCCGGTTATGCCATTGCAATCTTCGGATGCATGATCGGCTCACGCGGCAGCCATTCCGGGCCCCACGCTTCGGATTTTTGCCCAAGTCCGCGTCATGCAAGACGTTTTCGCGCACTGAAGCGCTAGCGGCTTCATAACTTTCGGCTGAGACGCCCGGCCGCCCGGCCCGTGACGTTCTGGTAACCCCTCGGACCTAGTTTTATCGCGTTCAAGCCAGTTGCCCGGGGGTTTCGCAGATGTCCAAGGTTCCATGGGTGGTCGTGATCGCGGGCACGATTCTCACGTCCTGCGGTGCACCGGAAAGTGGTTCGCCTTCGTCCCCTTCGCTCGCCTATGAGCCCCCCGCACATATCGATCACGCTGCCTTGCCGCCTCCGCCGGGCTACCAGTCTTCCGCGCCGCCGACAGCCAATTCACCTTCGCCCGGTGGGGCTTCAACCTATGGACCTGCGGACACGCCTGGCGATCACATGATTTGGCGCACCTCGCCACGCTGGACCGCAGTCAATGGCAACGATCAACTCGAAGGAAGCCCGGAGTAGCGAGTAGCCGTCGACGCGACCCGCAAAGGCCAGCTCTACCCGCTCCGAGCGAATTTCCCGAATAGCGATCTCCTCTCTCAGCGTGACATCGGTCGGGGGAGTGAGAGAGCGCACTAATTCCAATCGCATGGGGCCAACACGCGCCAGTAGAAGTGGCCTCGCGATTTCTACCAATGTTGTGTATAACGACCCCAAGGCGCGGCTGTTTGCCGCGCGGCATTCTGAGCGCCTGGGGGTCAAAATATATGCGCGATCCCGCTTACGAAGTGTTTCGCAAGCTCTATGGGAACAGAACGACTCGACGCTTCCTACCCGTCTCCGTCCGCGACCGCCTCCAAAGCGAGCGTAAGTTATTAAAGGATAGCCTCCGGGCTTGCCGCAGATATCGCCTTCTTCCTCGAGCGGCTTGGCACCGTCACATCTACGGTGAGATAATTTATCGAGAGGACCTTTGGAGCGGTGAAACGAGCCTTCAAGCGCTTTCTTCCATTCCTCTCTTCGACGCTGCGGCAGCGTCCGGCGATGACGAAAGCGCCAAACAGTTAGCGCAATCGATCCTGGATAAATTGGGAGACGCGCTGCATCGCTACACTTGGCGAACAATCTTGGCGGCGAGGGCACTGCTCGTTCACGACAATCTGGCAATTTGCGATCGACTGCTGCTCGAGCTTGGAGAAGACGAAGATCCTGGCCGCGCCGAGATCGACCGCGTGCTGCTCACGCTGTTTCATGAGGAAGCGGCCGAGTTAAATCACCAGCTCGTCAAAAAGCTTGTCGCGTCCGACAAGGCGCCTTTGCCCCTGATACGCGAGTGGATGAGCCGATGCTGGCTCTACGAAGGCCCCAACCCTGCGGTGCTCCAGGACATGCTCTCGTATAGCGAGAGGCACAGGGGCAACGAGCATCAGTCACTGCTCCTTAGAGAGCCGTTGGCCCTCGCCTTTCTGCTCGACGACTTGCTTGTGGTGAAAAGACTACTCTCAGCCTACCCTGAGCTGGAACAGAGCTATGTCTCCGTCCTTCCCCTGGCTCGCTACCTTGCATCACGCGGCGTTGGTTCAGCGCTGGCGGATAATCGTGCGGAAATCTTCGACTACGCAAATCTGCATGCGGAACTCGATGAAGGCACTCGTTCTCTAGCGGCATTGCTGGAAGACAAGACTCGATCGATCGCAATTGTGGGGAACTCGGCTTGTGAGCTCGGCACTGCCAGAGGAGAATTCATTGATGCGCACGATGCGGTGGTCCGTTTCAATCGCTTTTCAGTAGAGGATGAATTCGCGCGCGATTACGGACGCAAATGCACCATTCACGTGAGGCATCCTCAGGACGTAGAGATCAATGATGATTCGGTCACATCGGACTGGACGGTCATCAATCGGCCCGATCTGATTTATCGGGAAAGAAAGTGGAAGAACGTCCTCGGGCTCAGTGCCGCAGGGGTGAGAATTTCGGCGTTGCCTGCCGGCTTTCACCAGCACCTCTATCGAAGCCTTCGCGGAGAACCGAGTGGCGGTATCATATTCTGCGCTCTCGTGAAGACAATGCGCGGATGCCTGCCGCGCGAGAGCTGTTTTGGCTTTTCTTTCGTAGACCAAGTCGGCCAGTCGCCTGCTTCCGCGCATTACTTCGAGAGTGCTCGCCCATCGTTTAAGCATCGCTGGACCTCGGAGAAGGCAATGTTCGAAGAACTGACGCGTGTGGATGCGCCGAACGCACAATCATTTTGCCAATAAGCCCGAGGTGCATCGAAACTCCCATTATCAATCTCGCACCGGCCTTTTCGCGGCGCGACGGCCCTCGCTCGACTCCTGATCCGATTGCCTCCCAAGACGACATATGGAATGAAGCTCTGACAAGCATCGCGTACTCAACTCGAACCGTCTGGCCGGCGATCGAGGTTGCGATACCGAATTTTGGCCGACGTAATCGGGTGACCTGCGCGTATGAGAGTCCTGCCAACCGTAAGCGACTGGGTTCTGGGGCGCCGCGTCTATCGCCGCTTCGCTTCACGGCCGGGGGCTGGGCATATCGCGACGTCGCGGGCGCTGGCATGTCTTGCGGCCGTCGTCCGGCGGCATCGGCCAAAAGAAGTCCTCGAGTTCGGCGCGGGAATCGGGACCATCACGTACCTGCTCTTGAGCGCAAGTCCCGAGACCAAAGTCGTTGCGATCGAGGCAAATCCGTTTTGCCTCGATCAAATGGCCAAGAACATTCCCGATGACCTCAAGCCCAGATTGACGCTGACGACTGTCAATGATGCGCAGTTGGACCGCCGCTTCGACCTTATCGTCATCGACGGCGACTATGAGTCCAACCGAAAGCGGGCTTTTCTGCTTCCCGATACAATATGCTTCATCGAGGGAACTCGCGAGCGCCAGGCCGACTTGCTGAAAGCGATGGTCGCAGAAAGAGGCCTCTCCATCGATCTTGACCCGCAGTTTCCATGGATGCGCCGCGTGCATTGGTACAAGACCCGTTTGCCGCTTGTATGGGCTCCCTCCATAAGACGGTCCAACAGCTGTAAGATTGGAATGCTTACGCGCGAAAAAAGTGCGCTTTTGCCCGCCCAATGAACCGTCGCCCTGTTACTGCTCGGTTGACCTCCCGAGCTAACCGGGGTCCGCTTCCAATAGCGAACCGCCCGATCTGCCTGCTAGGGGACAAGGGCTTAGCCGTGATAGTCTACCGCTTACGTCCGCGAACTTCGAAAATGCGAGCGCGAGGGAGATGATAAAACGGGTATTGCCAATTCTTTTTCTCTTACTGTTGTTCCAGTCGCCAGCGCTGGCGCAAACTCTCAACCAGGGCCTGCGTCCGCAAAGCACGCCGCAAGATGGGTCGGGCAACCCGATTCCACCGGCGCAGTCGCTTGCGCCCTCCGCTTCGGTCTGCGGCGCCGGCAGCCAGAGCGTGCGCGTCTGCAACAACGACTTACAGTCCTGTAGCAGCGCGTGCAACGCCGCCGCGATCACTGATCCCACGTCTGACTTTGCCGGCTGCAGCCTGAGATGCTGTACCGGTTTCAATGCGTGTCTCCATCTCAGGGGCTGTGCGACTGGCGTGGCCAACTGCTTCTGAGCAGAGCCGCGCGTTGCCGGGCTAGGACCCGTCCGCCTCGTGCTGGATCTCGGTGAGCTGCGACTTGAGCATCTCCGGCGACAGATAGTGGATCAGCGATTTTTGCGCGCCGGCCACGTCGTAGCGAAGCTTGAGCATCAAGCCACCATAAGCGGCGATGAAATCGTTGAGCGCGATGCCCGGTTCTTCGCCCTGCGCCTCGGGCGGGAAGGGAAAAACGAGGCTGAAGAACGCGTGCGGGGGAATCACGCCATTCTCCTGCACCTCTGCCGCTTCGGCGCCATGCGCGCCGTCGGCCGGGACCAGGTCGACCTTCACCTCGAGCTTAAGGTCAACTCTCTTCGCATCGGGCTTGACCACGCCTTCGAGCCCTGACAACGCCTCATCGGAATTGTTCTCGGCCTTGATGGCAAAGCCGGTCAAGCGCACGCCTTGAGGTGTCAGCTCGGCCGTAAAGACCGACCGTTCGACGATCGGCAGTGCGGGCTCCTCGAAAAACCAGGCGACCGAATGTGCCGACGGGGCCTTCTCGACCACTGGCCCCGTGCCAGCGCGCAGCAGGAGGCCGCTCCCCACCAGGAGACCACCGCACACCAACAAAACAACTCCAGAGATGATCAGCATTTGACTGCGGTCGAAGCCCCCTATGCGCGCCGGCGTCGGCGAGGATATCGCGTCGACGGGAGAAGATACTTCGTTTTCGTGCAGGCTCGGAGAGGGCATCGCGAGCAGGTCGCCGCCTGGCGCGGCTGCCATCTCGGAACCTCCAGCGATAGTTCCATGAAGCCGCGGCGAAAGCGCGTGAATCTTGGCGGAGATTGCCGAGAACGCCGCCGCCATTCGCTCGGTCATGGCCTGGACGAAAGGAGCGACCTTTGCCGACGTCGGGGCAATCAGGCGCGTGAGCGCTTCCCATCCCGAGCGCACGACCGATGCAATACGTGCGAGAACGGGGGGCAGCCGCGCTGCGATCGCTTCGCCTGTCGGCTGCGCAAGTGCGGCTTCGGCAAGCTCATCGCCGGCGCCCTCTCCGTCTCGGGGAGCCATGGACTGAGCAGCGTCAAGACGATCGCCATCGCCTTGCGCAATCTGAGCCGATTTGGTCGCGACCGAGGAAGTCGCCGCCGAGAGCGCGTTACCGGTAGTACGCGCGAGCGCGCCGGACTTTGTCGCGAGCGAAGAGCTTGCGGCGGCAAATGCGCTTCCTGTCGATCGCGCAAGCGTCCCGGATTTCGTGGCGAGCGAGGAACTCGCCGCCGACAGCGCGCGCCCTGAGGAGCCTGCAAGCGCGCGCGTCTTGGCGGCGATCGCTGAAGCGGCCGCTTTGGCGAGCCTTATGACGTATGCCGCGAGGTCGCGAAGCCGGGCACCGACCCATGTTACAGACCTCCAGATCATGCTGCGCAAATAGGCGAAGAAGGCAGCGACCTTGCCAACGCAAAGCCAGAACAGTGAAAGAACGAAGTCGAGGACAGCAAAAGCGGCATTCTCGACCGCGCGTATCGCATGCTCGCGCGCAAGCTGGCGGCGGCGCCTCGCACGCTCGCGTTTTGCGAGGGCCTCCTGTTTTTCTTGCTGGCGCTGCAACCAACGTTCGTGCCGCGCGCGGTCGGCCTGCACCGCGGCGCGCTGTGCCTCGAGCCAGCGCCGATGGTCGCTTAAGTCCTCCTTCGCCGAGACGAGAACCTCGCCAGACCTGACGACGGTCTCGTTGACGACGGCCACGGTCGCCTCGAAGGCGGCGGACTCGGCCGACTCGGCGTCCTTTTCCCGCGGGGGCCAAGTGCGTTTCTCACGCAGCGGACTAGCCATGGGACGATGCTCCGCTACCGCCCGGATTGAAGGCGAGCCTCATGTCTCACTGGACGCATGAAGATGCCAACTCCAAGGATACTGAACGAACGCGCCGCTACTCCTTCGGCGAGGCCGAAGGCCCGATCGCGAGAGGCCGCCAAATATCCCTCAACTGCCCGTGAGGCACGCGTATCGCGCGCCTAAGAGGCCGCAGGCCCGGGACAACCCCGAAAAAACCTGCAAGGACCCGCGCGGCCGTCTACTCTCCCGCTCAAGAGCCCTACATTAATGGTCAAACCGCCCCCGGCCTATCATTTTATGTGCGCAATGAGCGCGCGGGGGCGCGCCCCAATCCGCGAAGAGGCGCTAAGGGTGTATGCTGGGGCCTGAACCGGGCGCAATACGGCCAAATTCTGAATCGTGTTGCGCTTCGGCAACCCTGAGCTGATTGTGAACGTTTAGAGCTCGACAATTCTGGTGATCTGAATGACCCCAACCGCCCTTATGTTCGTCGTGTGTCAGGCCCTCTCCAATCAGGGAGCGTTGGACGTGAACGGCCACCCCGTCGACGGCATCAAACTTGACGATGCGACCTGCCGCAACGAGGTCATTCAGATGTATGATCCGAACGATGACGGCACTGGCGCTCCCACACCAAATTTCGCCGACCCATACGTCTGCTCGCGCGCGAGCATGATGGAGACGCCGCACTGGGAGTCGGAGCATCCGGGCTGGTACGTGAAGAGGGTGAAGTGCCCGCATCCTGACGGAACCTTCCCTGGCGACACGAACGTCTAGGCCGCGCGGCCCTCTCGAATTCGCCTCGCTAGTAGCTTCCGCCCGAGTCGGAAGTGCCGGCGCCCAGCACGCGATCGAAGTCTCGCCGCTTTTGATATTGCACCGCGTCTCTCTCGGCCCGCGCCTGCGCCAGCCCCTTGCGGCAGTCGTCATACGGCTTCGTTCCGGGCGCGCCCTTGGGGCGGCAAGCGGCATCGTCGGCGCTCGCCGCTTCCGTTTCCTCGGCGACCTGCTTCGCCCGGATCTGCTCGCGATCGGCGCAGCCGGCAGTGCCAAACAACGGCAGGAGGAGGAGAGTGATGAGGACGGCTTTCGGCATGACGCGTAAGTCCCGCATAATCATGGCGGCGAAATGGTCAGCGCGGCAAACCTGCCTTGAGTCCGCCCAGTCTGCTACTTAAGTCTTCGTTGGAAAAGCCCCGCTTCACCGCCTCCCCAACATGGAGCAAATCTCAGTGACAAAGGCTTGCCGCCGTATCGCATGCGTCTTGGGTCTCTCGGCGTGCTTCCTCACGCTCGCTTGGCTCGCGCCCGCCCCTGCCGAGGATGCCACGCCAGCGGTCGCGACTGGAGGCCAGCAGCCTCAGACCGAGGTCAAGTCGGACCATACGGCGGCGCCCGATCTTCTGCCGCCCACCTCGGTCACGCATCACACGATTACCCTCTCGGGAGAGGCGATTCATTACGCCGCGACGGCCGGCACACTTCCAGTGCGCGATCAGCAAGGCAAGACGATCGCATCGATCTTCTATGTGGCCTATGTGCGAGAGGGCGGCGACACTAAACGGCCGATCACCTTCGTATTCAACGGCGGGCCCGGCGCGGCATCGGCCTACCTCCATCTCGGTGCCCTCGGACCAAAGACGATCGAGGTCTCTGCCAAAGGGGAGGTGCTCGGGCCCCCTCCCCGCCTCATCGACAACGATTCGAGCTGGCTCGATTTTACCGACCTCGTCTTCGTCGATCCCGTCGGCACCGGCTATAGCCGCGCCGCCGACGGCAAGGATGAGCGCGACTTTTTCGGCATCGAGCACGATACCGAATATCTCGCCGATTTCATCCGTACCTATCTCATCGATAACGGGCGCATCGTCTCGCCGGTGTTCCTGACCGGCGAGAGCTATGGCGGCTTCCGCGCCGCGACCATCACGCGCGATCTGCAAAAGAAGGGCGGCGCGTCGCCGAGCGGGCTCGTTCTCATCTCGCCGGCGCTCGAATTCGCGCTTCTGAACGGTGAGGACTACGACCCGCTCTCCTGGGCGCTCTTGCTTCCCTCTTATGCGGCCGTCAATCTCGAGAGTAAGGGTGTTGGCGGGCGAGAGGCACTCGGCGCTGCTCTAAAGGGCGCCGAGCGCTATGCGTTGTCCGATTATCTCGTCGATCTCGCGGCTGGCGCGGAGCAAGGCGGCAAACTCGCGAGCGGCAAGGTCGCCGAGCTGACCGGACTTCCGGCAGACGTGGTCGAGCAGCATCTCGCGCGCATTGAGCCCAACCTCTTCATCAAGGAATTCGACCGCTCACACGGCCAGGTGCTGAGCCGCTATGACGGGAGCGTCGGAGGCCCCGATCCGAATCCTGCTAGCTCTTGGCCGCGCGGGCCCGACCCCGTTCTCGACTCGACCGTTCCACTATGGACGGCGGCTTTCATCCAATATGCGCAAGACGAGCTTGGCTATAAGACGGACGCCAGCTATCACCTGCTCAATCGCGACGTGCGCTCGAAATGGGACTTCGGCACGAGCCCGACGCATCAGGGCTACGCGGGGGTCATCAACGATATCCAGGACGCCCGCGCCGCCAACCGCTCGCTCGGCGTTCTCATCGCCGCCGGCTACACCGATCTGATCACGCCCTATCTGGCGCCGTCTTATCTCGTGAACCAGCTCACCCCGCTCGAAGGCGCGATCCCGATCAGCGTCGAGGATTATGCGGGCGGACACATGCTCTATCTCCGCCCGGATTCGCGCCGCGCTCTCAAACAGGACGCCGAGGCGATGTATGAGAAGGTCCTGAAGTCCCAGCCTCAGGGTTAAGGGTCGCGCCCTCACGGGATGGACCCTCCATCCCGATCAGCTAAGATGGGCGAATCGGGGCAATCGACGAAGGGAATCGCGATGTCGATGAGAAGCGTGACCTTGGCTTCGCTCCTGCTCTTGGCCGCCGTCTCGCCGTGCGCTGCGGAGGACCAGGCTGCGACGCCGCCTGCTGGGGCGACAGAGCCGCAATGGAGCGAGTTCCAGTCGCCGGAGCGCGGTTTCGCCGTTGAGTTTCCCGGCACCCCCAAGATGACGAGCACGCCGGTCGAGGGACAGAACCCGCTCCTGCAATACGATTTCCAGGTGAGCGTCGGCGACGATACCGTCTACACGGTGGTGGTGTTCGAATATCCTGCGGGCAAGGCACCGAGCCCAATTACCGACGACTTCTACGTGAGGCTCGTGAACGCCTACGCCAAAGGGAGCGACTCTCGTCTTCGTAAGAGGGGCGAGGCGACCATCGCCGGGCACGCGGGCTTCGAGGCAATCTCAGACGGCGACAGCGGCAAGGGCCGGATCAATCACCTCGTCGATGTCGTGCCGTCAGGCGACCGCATCTATATGCTGGTGTCGGCTGGCCCCAAGGGCCACGCTACTGACGACGATGCCGAGCGCTTCCGCGATTCCTTCCGCCTGCTCGGCGATCAGTCGCAGGACTCTCAATCCGCGGCCGATCCCCCGGCGCAATAGAGGCTCGAGCGGCTAAGCGGGTTGCGCCTTGCGCAGCTCCTCGACGAAACTCTGCACGTCTTCTGATGGCGCCGGCGTGAACAGGCTGACGGCGATCGTCACGATGGCGCTGACCGGCGCGCCGAACACGCCGGCGAAGGTGCCCTTGACCCCCCACCAATTGGCGATCGCTCGAACGTTGAGCTCCCACAGCAGAGCGACCGCCGGCCGCGTTGCGGGATCTGCGAGATAATATCTCTGCTGCAGCGAGTCATAGGCAAAGGCTTGCGCCTCGGTCGCGTTGGAGAGGGCGCGCGAGGTCTCGTAGAAGGCGTAAGGGAAATAGTGTGGCACCAGCATGTAATAGAGGCAGACGAGAAGGCCCGCGATCATACCCGCGAGCGCGCCCTGCCCGTTGGCGCGTTTCCACCACACCCCGAGGAGAAGCGCCGGCAGAAATGCGCTTGCCGAGAGCGAGAACGACGCGCCGGCAAAAGCAAGCATCGTGCGCGGGAACGAAAGCGCGGCGAAAGCGGCGAGAGCCGCAACGATGAGGATCGAGCCGCGAGCGACGAGAAGCCTCCTCTCGGCGGGCGCGGTGAGATGCCATGACTTGTAATAGAGGTCGTAAGAAAGGGCGTTCGCCATGGCGAGGAGGAGCCCGTTGCCGAGCGCGAGCAAGGCGGCGATCGAAGCGGTCGCGATAAGCCCCACCAACACCACCGACGCGGTATTGTCGGCCGCCACAGCCCCGCCCTCGAGGAGCGGTGCATAAGCCGGCGCCGCGAGGAACAACACCAGGAGGAAGGGTACGGCGAACAGAAACGAACTCCGTGCCTCCCCGATCGAGCGCGCGGTGAAGGCGCGCATGACAAGATGGGGCAGCCCGGCTGTCCCGGCGACAAGACAGAAGACAAGCGCCGTGCGGTTCACGCGATCGGGCGCGGCGAACATGTCGAGCTTGAGCGAGGCAAGCGCATCGAACAGGGCGTTGCTATCGAGACTGGCCCATGAGGCGCCGTGCTGCCAAAAGAGGACGGCGAGCGCTGCAAATGAGCACGCAAGCAAGACAGCATATTGCGCCACGGCCGCGCGGGACGCAGAGCGCATCCCACCGAGGAAGGTGCAGAGGAAGAGCATCGCGACGGCGGCGGCAATGCTGGTCGAAAAATCGATGGCGAAGAAGCCCATCACCATGAAAGCAAGAGCGACCAGCACGGCGGCAAGAGCCGGAAACGAGCAAAGGACGACCGCAGCGACGGCAAGCTGGCGCAACGCCGTCAAGTCGAACCGCTCGCCAAGAAAATCGGCGATCGTGTAGCCGCCGAACTTGCGAAGATAGGGCGCCAGCAGCAAGGCGATGACGAGAAGCCCCCCTACCCCGCCGCCGAGGATGAGGAGCGATCCGCGCCATCCAGGGCCCACGCCTCCCGCAAGCGCGGGATAGGCGAGCGCGGCAACGAAACATGCGGCGATCGCCATACCGTTATAAAGAGCGGGAACGGCGTGCCCCGCCACGTAGAAATCGGAGATGGGCCGCGGGAGAGCGACGGCTCCTGCCGCGGCGTAGATCAGCAACACCGCCAGGACCATGATTTGGATGGTCAGCGTTTTCCCGCCTCCTCTTTTTGTGCGCTACCGCGCTTCGCGCACCTTGAGCGCTTCTTTAACACGCCCCTTGAGCGCTTGTTTTCTCGGTCGCGGGGCCACATCGCGTAACAGCTCGGCGAGCTGCTCGAAATCGGCTTTGCGCGGAGAGGTCTTGCGCCAGGCAAGCCCGATCTCGCGTTTAGGCTCGGGCGCGCGAAACCGCAACAGGCGGATGTCCCCGCGATGCACTTCGCTTGCGATTGCCATCTCGGGCAAGAGCGTGATGCCGTACCCGTTGGCGACCATCTGCACGATAGTGGCGAGGCTTGAGGCGCCGAACGAATCGCGCGCCTCCGGCGTCAGCATGTGGCAATAGGACAAAGCCTGATCGCGCAGGCAATGACCCTCCTCGAGCAAAAGCAGGCGCTCCTCACTCAGCATGTCGGCAGTCGCGTTGCGAAGCCGCTTGTTGCGCGCAGAAGCCTTGGTCGCAAGAATGAAGCGGTCGTCGAAGAGATAGAGCGTCTCTACCTCGGGATCGTCGATGGGTAGAGCGATGAGGATGACATCGAGATCGCCCGTCACGAGCTCGCGCACGAGATTCACGGTGAGCGTTTCACGCAGTTGCAGATTGAGCGCGGGAAAGCGCCGCTGCAGCTCGGGCAGTGCTGCGGGCAACAGATAAGGAGCGATCGAAGGGATCGCCCCGAGCTTCAGCACGCCCGATAACACGCCTTCCTGATGCTTGGCGTAGTCGACAAGATCGCGCACTGAGGCAAGGATCGTTCTCGCCCTCCGCACGATTTCCTCGCCCTGGCCGGTGAGCTCCACCCCCGACTTGCGCCGCTCTACGAGGCTGAGCCTGAGCTCGTCCTCGAGCTCCTTGATCTGCATGCTGAGTGCGGGCTGGCTCACGGCGCAGGCCTCCGCCGCGTGGCCGAAATGGCGCGTTTCGGCTAAGGATTCGAGGTAGCGGAGCTGCCTGAGGGAAACCATGACGATAAGGTGACCTTATCCTTCCCATAAGGAAATACGATTTGAAATTATCATGCCCGGGACACATCGTGAAAGGGCAGAACCGGTCGGCCGAAATCCGGGTTCGCAAAACGCCGGCCGCACCGGCCACGCTTGGCCTAAACTCGCGGAAGGAGAGCCTACTATGCGTGAGTGGCACAAGCCGACGATCGAGGAGACGGAGTTTGGCATGGAAGTGACGAGCTACCTGCCGGCTGAGTTGGATCGCGCTTAATCCGCCCTTCTCATCTCGGAACTAAAGCGAACGGCGATCCGGCGTAAGCCTGATCGCCGTTCGTGCTTTTGCGAGGCTCCTCCCAATCGAGCGCGGGTAGCGGAGGTGGCGCTTGGCGCGATGCTCGGTTAGCTTTGCAAGCCGATTGGCGACTTTGCCTTTCAGAATTTCTTAATGAGGCATAGAGGCAGTGTTCATGGGGCGCTCATGCAACTCTCATCGAGAGGCCCCATATTGCACAAGTCGAGCTACGTGCGAAGTTTCCGCAGCCGACGCGTTGAGTTATTGTAGAGGCCTACCAAGCACTTGACGCGCATCAAGGCGGTCGTATCGAGAACCGCTAGGAAGAGTTCCTCATCGTCACTAGGGTAGAGGTAACACCGTGACCAAGATCATGAGTCCCGAGGAACTGGAGCAAGAGCTTCGCGCTATTGGCGCCGAGCGCTATCACGACAAGCATCCCTTTCATAAACTTTTGCATGGCGGGAAGCTCAACAAGGGCCAGGTGCAGGCCTGGGCTCTGAATCGATACTGCTATCAGTCGGCTGTGCCACGCAAGGATGCAGCCCTGATGAGCCGCTGCCACGACCGCGAGCTGAGGCGCGACTGGATCCATCGCATCATGGACCATGACGGTTTTGGCGAGGAGGAAGGCGGCATCGAGCGCTGGCTCGTGCTGACCGACGGGCTAGGGCTCGACCGCGACTACGTCATCTCCAGGAAGGGCGCGCTGCCCGAGACCATTTTCGCCGTCGAGGCCTACGTCAATTTCGTCCGCGAGAAGACCCTGGTCGAAGCCGTCGGCTCCTCTTTGACCGAGCTGTTCGCTCCGAAGATTTACAAGGAGCGCATCTCGGGGATGCTGGAGAATTACGATTTCATCAGCGATGAGGTGATGGCCTATTTCAAGCGGCGCCTCACTCAAGCTCCACGCGATGCCGACTTCGCGCTCGAATATGTCAAGCGCAACGCCCGTACGCCGGAGGCGCAGTCGGCTGCACTCGATGCGCTTCGCTTCAAATGTAATGTGCTTTGGGCGCAGCTCGATGCGCTGTACGTGGCCTATGTCGACCCGGGCATGATCCCGCCCGGCGCCTTCGTGCCGGCCAAAGCGTGATGAACGACGCCGCGTCCCCTGAACGTCTCGTCGTCGGTCGGGAGACGCGGCCCCATTTGCCGACCTATCTCAAGCTCCGCTTCGATGCGGGGCGCGATCGGTGGGTATTGCTGGCGCCAGAGAGGGTCCTGACGCCGGACGAGACGGCCGTCGCGGTGCTCAAGCTGTGCGACGGCAAGAGAACCGTAGAGGAGATCGTCGAGGCTCTCGCCAAGGAATATTCGGCACCGGCCGATGTCATTCGCGCCGACGTGATTGACCTGCTCCAGGGTCTCGCTGACAAGGGATATATAAAGGGATGAGCGAAGAGCTAGAGGGCAACGGACATTGCCAGTCCGTCATCGTCGACGACGAGCCTACCGAGGGCGTTGCCGGTAGCGCGACAGCCGCCCTGTGCGCCCGCGCGCCGGTCGGTCTTCTCGCCGAGCTAACCCATCGCTGCCCGCTCCAATGCTCTTATTGCTCCAATCCGATCGAGCTCGAGCGCGTCAACAAGGAGCTCTCGACCGAGATGTGGGTCTCGGTGATGAAGCAAGCCGGCGCGATGGGAATCCTGCAGGTGCATCTGTCGGGCGGCGAGCCGACGGCGCGCAAGGACCTTGAGGACATCGTCTCGGCGGCTTCAGAGGCTGGGCTTTACTCCAACCTGATCACCGCCGCGGTGACCCTCAATCGCGGGCGGCTGGAGGACCTCGCCAAGCGCGGCCTCGATCACGTCCAGATCTCGTTCCAGGACGTCGACGCGGAAAACGCCGAGCGGATCGGCGCCTATCCTGGCGCGACCCAGAAGAAGCTCGACGTTGCCCGCTGGGTGACGGAGCTCGGGCTGCCGCTGACCGTCAACGCCCCCATACACCGCCAGAACATCCACAATGTCGGCCGTTATATCGAGCTTGCGGTCAAGCTCGGCGCCCAGCGTCTCGAGATCGCCCACGTGCAATATTACGGCTGGGCCTATCTGAATCGCGCAGCCCTAATCCCGACCTACGAGCAGACGCTCGAGTTCGATCGAGCTCGTCGAGCGCGAGCGCGAGCGGCTCAAGGGTGTGCTTACCATCGACATGGTCGTGCCCGACTATTACGCCAAGCGACCCAAGCCCTGCATGGGCGGCTGGGGCAAGGGCTTCATGAACATCACCCCGGCCGGCAAGGTGCTCCCCTGCCATGCCGCCGAAACGATCAAGACGCTCACCTTCGACAATGTTCAGGATCGTCCGCTGCTCGACATCTGGCTGAACAGCCAAGCGTTCAACGCCTTCCGCGGCACCGAGTGGATGAAGGAGCCGTGCCGCTCCTGCGCCTTCAAGGAGATCGACTTCGGCGGCTGCCGCTGCCAAGCCATGGCCATTACGGCTGATGCGGCTAACACCGACCCGGCCTGCGCGCTCTCACCCTATCACGGCGAGATGGTGGCGCTCGCCCGCGCCGAGGCAGCCAAGCCCCCGACGCCGTTCATCTACCGCAATCCACGCAATGCGGTTGAAGCCGCCAAGACCGGGCAGCGCCCGCTGGTCCCCGCCGAATAACGGTATTCAGTTGCTTTGGAGGGTAGCGTCGGCCGTGATCGCGGGAGGCGCGCCGGCGTTGGCGGACAGCGCGCGATAAGCGTGCGCGAAGGCGAGTGAGGTGACCGGCACCGTGACGAGGAGGCCGACCAGAAGGGCCAGCGCGCCGGCCAGGTTGATGACCGTGAGCACGAGCACGAAACCGAGCAACTGCCATTTGTAGCCGCGCGTAATGCGCGCGCTCTCCTTCATCGCCTTGATCGGGCCAAGCCCACGGTCGATGACGATGAACATCACGAACATGTACATCAGCATGAAGATGATGCCTGGGACGATGAGTAGGACCAGCCCAACGACGATCGCAAGGCCGGTGAGAATCGTTGCCCCAAGGAAGTTCCAAAACGGTTGCGGGTGCCAGAGAGAGGACAGCGTGACGGTTTCAGGATTGTCGTGCGCGTTCAAGTAAAATGCGGTTACACCCATGTTTATCAGGGTGCTCAAACCAAGATTGAGCAGCGAGCCGACAAGAGACGGATCCTGGGGATTGCCTGAAAGGAGTCTGTCGATGGCCTCTACGAACGATCCGGCTACGAGATAGACGATCAGGACGACGACACTCGCGCCAACGAAGAACCACGGGCGCTTCTTGAAGGTTTCCCAGCCGAAGCTGATGAACGATCCGGTCGATAGTTCCATGCGTCGACCATAAGCGAGGCCGCGTCGTTTGTCTGGCGGGATTCGCTCGGAGGAGAGCGGCTTTCCCCAAGGAATGAGTCAGGGGCGGCCAAGCAGGCGCGGCGAGGTGATTTCTTCGTCCGTCCAAGCTCTTGCCATCGTTGGTGCCAAACCTTCCCGCGGGGATTTCTACCTTGCAATGCCTATTTTTTTATCGCTACCATGACTCCAATTCCCGCACCCCCGATAACCGGCGCGGCGTGTCGCGCCCTCTAGGCCATCGTCATGAAGCTGCCATTTACCGTCAAAGGCCGTCGCTTCAAGCTGGCGCCTGCGCTTCTCATTTCGTTCTTTCTCGCCGGCGGACTGCTTGGCATTGCCGCGAGCGCAGAGGACGCGCCCGCCGACAAGCCCGGCGGTGTATCGGTCGAGTTCCCACAATCGCCTCCCCTCGTCCCGGTGCCCATTGGCTATATCCGCGTGATCACCGATCACCCACGCCCCGCCTCCCGCGTCGATGTCGAGCCGATCGATGCCGGCGTCGCCGGCGCCAAGATGGCGGTCGACGAGAACAATGCCGGCGGCAAGATCATGGGCGACCTTTACTCGCTCGATGTCGCGACCGTGGCCTCACCCGACAAGGCGGTCGAGGCCATGGCCAAGATGCTCGAGAGCGGACATCATTATTTCGTCGTCGACGCGCCGGCCGACACGCTTCTGAAGCTGTCCGACTTCGCCAAGGAGAAGGGCGCGCTGCTTTTCAATGTCCGTGCCACTGACGTGTCGTTGAGGCAGGAAGACTGCCGCAAGAACGTCATGCATGTCGTGCCGGACCGCTACATGTTGGCGGACGCGCTTGCTCAATATCTCGTGCTGCAGAAATGGACGAACTGGCTCTTGGTGCGTGGCTCGACGCCGGGCGACATCGCCTATGCCGATGCCATCAAGCGCGCCGCCGGACGCTTCGGCGCGACTGTCGTCGACGAGCGCGAGTACAAGGACAATTCTGGTGGCAGGCGTGACGACGTCGGCAGCATTCCGCCCGGCAAGCAGGCCAGCGCCGACCAGGATTTCGTGCCCAACCAGGATTATCAGATCATCATCGTCGCCGACGAGGATCAGCTGTTCGGGCCCTATATGCCCTATCGCGGCGGCGCCGATGCGAGACCGGTCGCCGGCACCACCGGGCTGGTTGCCACCACCTGGAGCCCAGGTCACGAGAAATGGGGCGCGACCCAGGCCAACAATCATTTCGAGAAGGACTACAAGCGCCTGATGCTGCCGATCGACTACCAGGCTTATGTCGCCGCGCGCACGGTCGGCGAGGCCGTGACCCGCAACCACGGCGCCGATTTCGCTACCGTCGCCGCTTTCATCCACGGTCCGGATCTGCAACTTGCGCCCTTCAAAGGCATCAAGCAGCAATACCGTCCCTGGGACGGCCAGTTCCGCCAGCCGATCCTGATCGCGACCGACAAAGTTCCGGTGTCGATGTCGCCGCAGCGGGGCTTCCCGCACGCCTCTCATGCCGACATCGAGGTC
Organism: uncultured Alphaproteobacteria bacterium; assembly: GCA_963742355.1. Classification (GTDB taxonomy): domain Bacteria; phylum Pseudomonadota; class Alphaproteobacteria; order Rhizobiales; family Methyloligellaceae; genus Methyloceanibacter. The sequence continues at coordinate 17,814 of CAVULQ010000021.1, forward strand.
GACACGCTCGGCATCGACGAGCCGGATAGCAAGTGCAAGATGTAAGCGAGGCGTTTGGCCTAGCGCTCCGCGGCTGAAGGCGCAATCGGATTACCGTCCGGATCCAGCACCGGCACGTTATAACTCTGCAAAATCCCGTCGATCTCGCGCTCGTTCTCGGCGATCACTTTGTTGATCTGGTGTTTCCATTGCGGGTCGTTGGGGCGGAGCCCGAGCGTGATGCCGTATATGGTGCTCGGTCCGGCGTTCTCCTTGACCAGCGGCACCATCGTGAGCGGCACGGGCGAGCGCTGCGCGTAATAGCCACCGACCGGTCCCCACAGCAGCCCGGCGTCGAGCTTGCCGGAAGCGATCTCTTCGATCATCGCTTCCGCCGCCTTGGACGCACTCTCGCCCGTGTTGACTTCAAATGGCTCGGTGTTTGCCCCAAGTCCATACAAAGCGAGAATGCTCGCCGGCGGCGTGCGGGCGAACAGGCCGATCCGCTTCCCCTTCAGCCGCGGGTCTGAGAGCCGGTCGACACCGGCAAGATCGGAATCGCCCTTTCGGTAAATGAGGACATAGGAGGTGCGATAATAGGGATTTGAGTCCTCAATCAGACCGGTGCCTTGCGCATAGCCCATGATGAGATCACAGGCATCGCTGCCGACGGCGTTCGGCACATAGCCGCTCGACTCGGAGAACCAAGTGTAATCCACCGAGTCATCGAGCTTGGCTGCGATCAACTCGGCGAGCTTGTTCTCGAACCCCTCGCCCTTGTCGTTTGAGAAGGGCATGTTGTCGGGGTCTGCGCAGACGCGGACGACGCCGGCCGACGCCTCACCGCCGAGGCCGCTCGCGGCCGCAAAGAGCATGGCGAGAACGACGCGGCGCAACCAAACCCTGGTCGGACTCGTCGCGAGGCGACCTATGATCGCAATGAAGCGCACGCCTATCCCTTGGGCCATCTCGGAAGTCTCAATCATAACACATCGCTTCGGCGCGGAGCGGCACCGGCACCAACGCACCCTCCATTGTGAGGAAACAGCCTCAAGGTCAAATTAAGGGGTGGTAAGGCTGGGGACCGAGGTCAATCCGCGGCGGGAAGGCCTTAATCCTGCGCGGCGCACTTGTCGATGTTATCGGCGCGCTCGATCCCGGTCGGGTAATAAGCACCCGTCGGCTCCGTGCCAAATCCCATCATCTTCTGCCGTGCCGCATCGATGCTGTCAGTCTCGTGCAAGGATTTGAGCAGTTTCACCGCGCAGCAATCGGCATCGAGCTCCATCTGCTTCAGTTGAGGCGCGATATAGAAGAAAGGCTGCGGACCGACATGACCGAGCTCCTCGTGAAAGCGCTGCACATGACCGAGCGTGTGATGGCAACATTCATGCGCCATGAGGAAGCGGCCATAGGCCGGTGTCTGCTCCAGCAGCGTGGAACTCACCACGATCACGGGACGACCGTTTGAATCGAGTGTGGACATGGCCTGCTCGGGCAAGTCGCGCAGCGTATAAGTGGTGACGTCGCAATAAGGATTATCGGTGGTGGGCAGGCCCCGGCCCGCATGCGCACCGCCGCAATAGAGCCCGAGAGCCGCGATAGCAGCTAGGGCGAGGATCGGAAGACGCACGATGGGCCCTCCGCTACGAGTTGCTTTCTTGCGAAAGCCTATCCTCCAAAGCAGGCCGCACCAATGGCTTTTGTCAATCGCGCCCATGATCGCAATATTATGCCGGAGCCGCGCCTGCGGGGATTAACTTTGCTGCGATCGGTGCGGCAATTTCCACGCCCGAGCGACTGCCCCCGTGCCCGAGGGCCTCAAAGGCGGGGACTGATGCCCCTAGCGGCCGATCCCGGAATAGGAGAAGCCGGCGGCGCGCGCCTGTGCCGGTAGATAGATGTTGCGAAGATCGACGATAACATCGCCCCTCATGCGCCGCTTGAGCACGTCAAGGTCAAGGGCGCGGAACTCGTTCCATTCCGTCACGACAACGATCACGTCGGCCGCATCGGCCGCTTCAAGCGCGCTCTCGCACCACTTGATGTCAGGCAGCAGCGGCTCAGCATTCTCCCGCGCATGCGGATCGTAAGCGCGCACCGTGGCCCCCTTCTCCTGCAGCATGGGAATGAGGATGAGGCTCGGCGCCTCGCGCACATCGTCGGTGTCGGGCTTGAAAGCGACCCCGAGCACGGCGACGGTCTTGCCCGCAAGCGACCCTCCTACGGCGTGCTCGACCCGTTTCGCCATGGCGATCTTCCGTTCGGAGTTGACCGTCTGCACCTGCTCGATCAGCGAGAGCGGCGAGCGCTCCTCGCGCGCGGTGCGGATCAGTGCCGCGACGTCCTTGGGAAAGCACGAGCCGCCATAGCCAGGCCCCGGATGCAGAAACTTGTTGCCGATGCGCCCGTCGGCGCCGATCGCGGTCGCCACTTCCTGCACGTCGGCGCCTACCGCCTCGCAGAGATCGGCGACCTCGTTTATGAAGCTGATCTTCATGGCGAGAAAGGCGTTGGCCGTATATTTGGCGAGCTCGGCCGACTCCCGGCTCACGAACATGACCGGGGCATTGCGCAGGGTGAGCGGTTTGTACAGGCGCTCCATGAGCGAGCGCGCGCGCTCTTCGTCACAACCCACGAGGACGCGGTCGGGATGGGTAAAATCGTAAATGGCGGAGCCCTCGCGCAGGAACTCCGGGTTCGAGCAGACTGCGAAATCGGCATCGGGACGCAACAACCTAAGGCGCCGCTCGATCTCGCGGCTCGTGCCGACCGGCACTGTCGATTTCGTCGCGATCACGGTGTAGCCGCGAAGATGCGGGGCAAACTCTTCCACCGCCTGGAACACGAAGGAAAGATCGGCATGGCCGTCGCCGCGGCGCATCGGCGTGCCGACGGCGAGGAACACGAGGTCGGCCTCTCCGATCGACGGGTCGAGTTCGGTCGAGAAGCTGATCCGCCCCATGCGCAGGTTCCGCTCGAGTAGCTCCTCGAGGCGCGGTTCGTAGATCGGCACGCGGCCATGGCGGAGCTCGTCGATGCGGCCTGCATGCTTGTCGACGCAGGCGACGTTCCAGCCGAACTCGGAGAAGCAAGCGGCGGAGACGAGGCCGACATAGCCCGCCCCAATCATGCAGATGTTCACGAAATGTGCCCTTGAGTGTGAGGGTGCCCTGGAGTCCCGGCTTCCTAGTTCATTCCGCCTTTCGGTTCAATGCCAGGGGTTTTGCGATCGACGCAAGGCTCAGTGAATATGACACTGGAGTGGGCAAGCGCCTTTGGCTAGGTTCTGACGTTTCGCGCCAGTCTAGGGCGCCCTTGGGCGCGTGAAAAAACAAAGCCAAGCAACGGGATGGGTCCTCGTCTCCTCTATGTCCTGATCGTGGGGGCGGTCATCGTCGCCTCGCTTGCCCTTCGCGTTTGGGACCCGAGCCCAGTCGCGAGGCTCAGGTCCCTCGTCTTCGACGCCTATCAGCGGGTCAGCCCGCGCGCCTTCGATCCGAGCTTGCCGGTGCGCATCGTCGATATCGACGAGGAATCGCTGAAAGAGGTCGGGCAATGGCCTTGGCCCCGCACCGTGCTGGCCGACCTCGTCGACAAGCTTGCCGCGAATGGAGCCGCGGCCATCGGCTTCGATACGGTGTTCCCCGAGCCAGACCGCATGTCTCCCGCCAACGCGCTGCGCTTCTGGCCCAAATCGGATGCGCTCGCGAGTCTTCGCGAGGAGGTGGAGAAGCTTCCCTCTAATGATCAGGTCTTCGCCGAGGCGATCGGCAAGGGGCCCGTCGTGCTTGGATTCATTTCGACGCCAGAGGGAACGTCGCAGCCCGAGACCAAGGCTGGCTTCGCCCATGGCGGCGATGATCCTGCGCTGTTCGCGCCATACTACCCGGGTGCCGCAGCGAGCCTCAAAGAGTTACAGGATAAGGCACAAGGCGCGGGCTCGCTCAACTGGATCCCTGAGCACGACCAGATCATCCGCCGCATGCCCATGATCGTCAGGATCGGCGATAAGCTCTACCCGTCTCTCGCAGCCGATCTCCTCCGCATGGCCCAAGGCGCCTCGACCTACATCGTCAAGTCGTCCGGCGCGAGCGGCGAGAAAGCCTTCGGCGAGAAGACCGGAATCGTCGGCGTCAAGGTCGGCGACTACGAGGTGCCGACCGAGGCGAACGGCCAGATGTGGATCAAATTCACCACGAGCTCGAAGCAGCGTTATCTGCCGGCTTACAAGGTGCTCAACGGCGAGATCGGCAGGGACCAGATCGAAGGGCGCATCCTCATCGTCGGCACGAGCGCGGCCGGCCTGCTCGACTTGCGAGCGACTCCCCTGGAGGCGTCCGTCCCCGGCGTCGAACTGCATGCCCAGGCGGTCGAGCAGATCCTGCAAGGCGCCTTCCTCCAGCGTCCCGACTTCGCAACGCCGGCCGAGCTTTTCTACATTCTCGCGCTTGGCATCATCATCGCTTTTCTCATCTATCGGTCGGGGGCGCTCGGCAGCGCCGTGGTGGGCGGCATCGCCGTGATCGCAGTGATCGGCATCTCATGGTACGCGTTCGATGCCTTGGGCTGGCTCGTCGATCCGGTCTATCCCGCCATCGCGCTGACCGCGATTTACCTCGCCGGCACCGTCTTCGTGTTCCTGCGCACCGAGCGGGAGCGGAATCGCGTACGCAATGCCTTCTCTCACTACATGGCGCCGGCGCTTGTCGAGCGCCTGGCCGACGATCCCTCACGTCTCAAGCTTGGCGGCGAGACACGCGACATGACTTTCCTCTTCAGCGACGTGCGCGGCTTCACCACCATCTCGGAAGGACTCGATGCCGAGGAACTGACGCATTTCTTGAACAGCCTTTTCACGCCGCTCAGCAACATCATCCTCGATGAGCAGGGCACCATCGACAAATTCATGGGCGACGCGGTGATGGCATTCTGGAACGCGCCCCTCGAAGACACCGCCCATCCGAGCCATGCCTGTAGCGCCGCGCTCCGCATGATGGGCGAGATGGAGGTGCTGAACGCGCGTTGGCGCAATGAGGCAGAGGCCAAAGGACGACCTTACAAACCGGTCAAGCTCGGCATCGGGCTCAACACGGGACTTTGCTGCGTCGGCAATCTCGGCTCAGAGACACGCTTCGACTATTCGGTGATCGGCGACAACGTCAACGTCGCCTCGCGCCTCGAGGGTCAATCGAAGACCTACGATGTCGGCACGGTCGTGGGCGAGACCACCACCGAACGCGCATCCGATTTTGCCTTCATCGAGCTCGATCTCCTCAAGGTGAAGGGCAAGACCGAGGCGACCCGCATCTTCGCGCTTCTCGGCGACAATGCGCTGAAGCAATCCCAATCCTTCATCGCGCTAGCAAAAAAGCACACCGAGTTCCTGAACTGCTACCGGGCGCAAGACTGGAACGGTGCCGACTCCTTGGCCGCCGAGTGCGAGAAGATGAACACCGTCCGCCTCGACCATCTCTACGTGCTCTATCGCGAGCGTATCGCGCATTTCCGCGTGAACCCGCCACCGCCCCATTGGGATGGCACGGCCGAGGCTCTATCTAAGTAGCGCCGATGCCCCACCTCGAGATTCTCGTCCTCGCAGCCGTCGCCGTGCTCATGTTCAAGCACATGGTGGCCGACTTCTATCTGCAGACGCCGTATCAATTCATGAACAAGGGGACCTACGGGCATCCCGGCGGCTTCATCCATGCCGGCATCCACGTCGCGCTGACCCCGCTCGTCTATCTCGTGCTTGCGCCAGCCTCTCTTCTGCTTGCCGGCGCCATCGCGCTCGGGGAGTTCGCGGTGCATTATCATATCGACTGGTTCAAGGAGCGGGTCACCCACCGTAACTCCTGGACGGCGCGCGATCACGGCTTCTGGATCGCGCTCGGCACCGATCAATTCGTGCACGGGCTGACCTATCTTGCGCTGGTCGCGCTGCTGCTGACGGCAGCATCCCACACCTGACGGCTGCTACAGCAAGGCCGAGATCTCGCGATTGGCGAATTCGAGCCGGTCCGACAACAGGCGGATGATGAGCTTGTGGAGGCCTGCCGCAGCCTCTGGGTCTTCTCTCTGCATCTTGTCGAAGGCCTCGCGGCGAAGGCGATAGACCACGGTCGGCACCTCGGCGATCACGCTCGCCGTGCGCGGTACGTGGCGGTAGAAGCCCATTTCGCCGACCACCGTGTGCCCCACCATACGGCGGAGCCTAATCGGGCGGCCATGCTCATCGATGATGGTGATGGCGACGCAGCCCGAGGCTTGCAGCACGACCGAGTCCGAGGCCTCGCCCTGACGGAACAGGAAAGCCCCCTTGTCGAGCTCCTCGCGCTCCATGAAGGACTCAATGCGGGCGAAATCGAGCTCGCCGCCGAACTCCTTGCTCAGCCACGACTCGAAGCTGTGCACCGAGGCATCGCCCACCTCGTGGTAAAGGAGCAGCATGTCCTCGCACCATTCGACCGCCTCGTTGCGGCTGCCGAACAATTGGTGCGGTCTTTCGCTTGAGAAGAAGCCGGCCTTCTCGAAGCCCTGCTTCATCGTATCGATCAAGCCGGAGAAAGCGAGCGTGACGCCCTGCTCCTCGCAATAGTTGCGCAGCTTGACGAGGCTTAACACCGCCGAGGTATCGAGACCCGGAACCTGGCCGAAGTCCAGCACCACATAGCCGACCGGCTTGTCCTGCTGCGCCTCGATCACCCCCTTGATCCGCTCGAACAGACCGTTCGACGAGCCGAAGAAGATGAAGCCCGAGAGCCAGAAGACATGGACCCTCTTACCCTCCTCGCGCAGGAGGCGTGTTTGCTCCGGCGAGCGCTCGACATTGCTCGAGAAATCGTAACGCGTAAGGTGGCGCCTGATCACGCCGATGCGGCTGTAGCTCAGAGCGAACATGAGGCAGGCGCCGATGACGCCGAGCACAACGCCCATGAAATAGCTGAAATTTATGATGACGAGGGTCATCACCCCGGTCAGCGCCCACTCCATCCATGAGCTCTTGGCCGGCGCCTCCCACAACTCGACGATGATCATCACGCCGAGATAAGCGAGCATTCCGCCGAGGATGGCTTTCGGCACCACGCTACCGACATCGACGCCGGAGAACAGGATGATGGCGCATACGATGCCGACGATCGCGCCGGCCCAGCGCGTCGTCGCGCCCGATTCGTCGAGCAGAATGCAGGCATTCATCGACAGCGAGCCGCCAAATCCGCCGAACACCGCGGCGAGCAGATTGGCGAGACCGTTCGAGCGAAATTCCTGGTCGAGGTCGGCGGTCTTTTGCCGCGCCACCTCGAGGCTGGTGACGTCGAGCAGAAGCGCGATCGCCATCACGCCGCAAAACGAGCCGATCTCCGCGCCGCTCTGGGCGATAACGCCCCAATCGACATGCTCGCGGATCATGGCATTGATCGGCAGCCAGAGACTAAGCTCTCCAAGGCTCGGCAAGAACCAAGCCCTGCGCACGCTCTCGTCCTTCACCAACCCGAATAAGCTGCCATCCAAGACAATGAGAAAGCCGAAGAAAGCGAGCGGAAGGGCGAGGTAGGCGGGGACGAAGCGCCCAAGAATCGGAATCGAGAGGGCGAACAATGCTCCGAGGATGATCTGAGGCCCGTAGGTCGACGAATAGAGAACCTCCCAGCTCGAGGGCTGTAGCGTCAGATTGGTCTGGGTGATGACCTCCATGCCGCCGGTGAGGAGGAGGATGCCCGAAGCGGCCAGAAAGCCGCCGATAACGGGATAAGGAATGAAGCGGAGCCACTGACCAAGCTTCAGCGCGCCCGTGCCGTAGAGCAGAATGCCGGTGAGCAACGTGCTCACGGTCAACGCCACGAGCACGTTGAGAATTATGGCGTCGGTGCTCGCGCCCTTGGCTTGAAGAGCGGCCGCAATCGAGGAGGCGAGCACGCTCATCACCGCGACGGCCGGCGAGTTTGGACCGCCGACGACCGGCGAAAAGGTCGAGGTGACCGCGATCACGATGCAAGTGACCACGGCTCCCATGATGAGACCAGCAAGGCCCAGCGAGAAGCCGCCGGCGAGATCACCGGTAAAGATGAGGGCGGCGAAGGAAATGCAGTAAGCGATCTGAACGACGGCCGAGATCGCGCCCGCTATGGCATCGCGCCCGAGCGTCGGCATATCGACGTTGCCGGGACGGCGAAGTGCCAAATTTTCGAATGACAACAAGGGCGTTACGCGGAAGCGTTGGCAAGTGAACGTGCCCGATCATGGCTTCGGCAAGCGGCAATAGCAAGTCAGCGGTGGAGAAGGAGGTTGCGGCACCTCCGCCAAGGTCGCCGTTAGGCCGCGCGTCTGAGCCGCTCGGCGAGGGTGCGCATCACCGCGATGGCGAAGAACGGCGTCTCGTGCACGAGGAACAAAAAGCTCTTCTCAGTGATCGGAGCGACCTCGCAAGCCGTCTTGGCCCGCGCCGTGGCCGCTCTAGGCGATCCGTCGATCAGAGCCATCTCCCCGAAGATACCGCCCGAGGACAGCGTCTCCACGACTTTGCCGTCCCGCTCGATTTCGACTTCGCCGGCGCGGATGACGTACATTTTGTCGCCCTTGTCGCCCTCGGCGAAGATGATGTCGCCTGGGGCGAACGCCGCTTGAGGGAATCCGGCATTGGCAAGAAGCTGGAAGTCGATAGCAGCGATCGTCATGCGCTTAACCCCACTATCCCCTGTCGCGAACAAGCCCTGCGGGAAAGCTATGACAGTGCCAAGACGGTTCTGTGACGCTTCACAGGCCTTGCCCAGAGCCGATTCCAGCATGAACCGCGTTCATCTCGCGCCAAAGTCGCTTCTGACCCTCGCGACCGCCTCGAGCCAACCGCCATAGCGGGCCTCGCGCTCGGCTTCGCTCATTCTCGGCTCGAAGACCGCACCCGGCCTCCACATTCCCGCGAGCTCTGCCGCACCCCCATAGAAGCCAATGGCCTGGCCGGCGTGATAGGCGGCACCGAGAGCCGTGGTCTCGGGGTAGAGCGCGACCTCGACGCGCTCGCCGAGAATGTCGGCGAGCCGTTGCAGGAACCAGTCATTGCTGGTCATGCCGCCATCCACACGCAGGACTGGCGGAAGCGATATGCCGCTCACCGCCATGTCGCGGCGCATGGCGATGAGCAGATCGCGCGTCTGGAAGGCGACCGCTTCTAACCCCGCCGCGACGATATCGGCCTTTGATGCGGCGAGCGTCATGCCGAGCACTGCCCCCTTGGCACCTGCATCCCAGAACGGCGCACCGAGGCCTTGGAAGGCCGGGACGAGATAGACGTTTGAGTCCGGATTTGCTTTCCTCGCGAGCGCCTCGCTCTCCGCCGCCGTAGCGATTAGCCCAAGACTGTCTCGGAGCCACTGCACTGTCGCCCCCGCCATGAAGATCGCGCCTTCAAGCGCGAAGCTCCGCCTTCCTTCGATCTGATCGAACACGGTCGAGAGCATGCGCGTCGCCGAGGCGATCTTCTCGTGGCCCGTATTGGCGAGCGCGAAGCAACCAGTGCCATAAGTCGCCTTCAGCATGCCGGGCTTGAAGCAGGCCTGACCGTAGGCCGCCGCCTGCTGGTCGCCGGCGACACCTCTGATCGGAAGCGGCACGCCGAAATGCTCAGGCGAGGTCTCGCCATAGTCGCTCTGGGTATCGCGAACCTCTGGGAGCACGGCCCTCGGCACGTCGAGCCGATCGAGCAGCCTCTCGTCCCACTGCCCGGACCTGATGTCGTAGAGCATGGTGCGCGCGGCGTTAGAGGCGTCGGTCGCGTGCAGCCTGCCGCCTGTCAGCCTGAACACGAGAAAACTGTCGATGGTCCCGAAGCAGACTTCGCCCTTACTCGCCCGCGCCGCCAATCCGGGAACATGGCACAACAGAAAGGCGAGCTTGGTCGCCGAGAAATAAGGATCGATGATAAGCCCCGTCGTCTCGGCGACGTGAGCCCCCCACCCTTCCTCGCGAAGCTCGGCGCAGAGATCGGCGGTGCGGCGGTCCTGCCACACGATCGCATTGGCAAGCGGCCTGCCTGTCGCCCTCTCCCACACGACCGTCGTCTCGCGCTGATTGGTAATGCCGATGGCCACGACCGCGCCCGCTCCGGGCTTGGCCAGGGCCGCGCGCCCCGTCTCGATCACGGAGCCGACGACCTCCTCGGGGTCGTGCTCGACGAGCCCCGGCGCGGGGTAGATCTGCGTGAGCTGAGTTTGCGCGGTCGCGTGCGGCCGCGCCCTCTCGTCGAACAGGATGGCGCGCGTGCTGGTCGTGCCTTGGTCGATGGCGAGCACGTAGCGCTCGCTCATCGTGCGCCTCCGCCTCCGGTCTCGCTCATGATCCAGTGGCAATATTCGGCGCTGCCGCCTTCGGTCGGCAGAATGAGGAGCGCCGGCAGCTCGTAAGGATGGAGCCGCTTCGTCTCCGCGAAAACGACCTCGGTCAGCGCCGCACGCGTCTTGATCAGCATGGCGACTTCGCTTGCCTCCTCGCGCGCGCCCTTCCACTCGAAGATCGAGATCATGCCCGGGAACATGTTGACGCACGCCGCGAGTTTGGCCGCGACCAGCGCGCTCCCGACGCGTTTTGCGTCGTCGAGCGTCGGAAACGTCGTATAGATGAGAACGACCCGATCCTCGTTCGCCATGGATTCACCATTGCCGGCGCAAATGAGGGACTTGCATTGACGGCGCGCCGTCGCATTTATAGTGCCCGCTTCTTAAGCAAGCTCCAAGCACATCGACATGGTCATGGCTCGCTTCGAAAAAATCGCCTTCGTCGCCAGCGACACGCAAGAGGCACAAGAAGCGTGCGTCGCTCTCACCAAGCGTTACGGCGACTGCGCGCCTGAGGACGCCGATGCCATTGTGGCGCTTGGCGGCGACGGGCTGATGCTGCAGACGATGCACGCCCACCTCAATAGCCGCATCCCGATCTACGGCATGAACCGTGGCTCGGTGGGATTCCTTCTCAACGACTACAGCGACGATGGGCTGAAGGAGCGATTGCAGCAGGCCGAGATCACCGTGATCCATCCACTGCGCATGACGACGCACGATGCGAAGAGCGTCAAGCGCGAGGCCCTCGCCATCAACGAGGTCTCTCTGTTCCGCCAGATCTATCAGGCCGCGAAGCTCAGGATCTCGGTGGACAGCACCGTGCGCCTCGCCGAGTTGATCTGCGACGGCGTGCTCGTCTCGACCTCCGCCGGCTCAACGGCCTACAATCTCTCGGCGCACGGGCCGATCCTGCCGATCAACGCCGGTCTGCTCGCCCTCACCCCAATCAGCCCGTTCCGTCCGCGCCGCTGGCGCGGCGCGCTGCTACCGAACGACGCCAAGGTCACCATCGAGGTTCTTGAGCCCGACAAGCGCCCGGTGAGCGCGACCGCCGACCATACCGAGTTCCGCAACGTGGTGAGGGTCGAGGTGATGGAGGAGAGCGGCATCGACATCTTCATGATGTTCGATCCGGGCCATACCCTGGCCGAGCGCATCTTAGCCGAGCAGTTCGGCTTCTGATCTCACACTTTGCTTAGGGCCGCCAAGACGTGACGATGTCGGCGAGCTTAGGGCGCTCGCGCTCGTCCGGCTTTTCCTTGGCCGTGCCGATATAGATGAAGCCAGCGACACGCTCATTGTCGGCGAGCGACAGGGCCTTGCGCACGCCATCGCTGTAGGCGCACCACTCGGTGATCCACTGTACGCCATAGCCGAGCGCGGTCGCCGCGAGAACGAGGTTCTGGCAGGACGCGCCGGCTGAAAGCACCTGCTCCCATTCCGGCGCCGCCGCATTCTTAACCACGCGCGAGATGACGGCGATGACGAGCGGTGCGCGCAGGAAGCGCTTCGCCTCGTTCTCGAGCCGGAACGCACCCGCATCGCCCTCCTCTGTGCGACAGGCGTCAGCCAGCACTTTGCCGAACTCGGCCCGGCCCTCGCGCTCGAACAGCACGAAGCGCCAGGGCACGAGCTTCTTATGGTCGGGAACACGCGAGGCCGCGCGCAGCATCAGCTCGAGCTCGGCCGCACTTGGCCCCGGCTCGCCGAGGCTGTTGGCTGAGACCGAGCGGCGGGTCAGGAGCAGGTCGAGGAAAGGGTTGGTCATGGAGCCGTTGGTGTGGGGCTGAAAGGTCGCGTTCCCTATCGCGAATTCGCACCCCCGACAATGGCGGATTCCGGCGCCTTCCCGAGGCGTCATAACGCGCCGAACCTCCGCAAATCGGCCTTATTCCCAAAGGAATTTCGCTTTAATCATGCGCGTCAGAAAAAGGTATAACAGCGCGCGGCCAGACTGTCGGAGCAAACGCCATGCGGGGGAAACGCTGCGCGGGGCTTAGGCTCGCGCTCCTGGCCGCCGCTGTTCTCGGAGCGGGGACCGCGGCTCTCGCCAAGGATGCAGCCCCCTCCACTGATCAGGAGCTGCCTTCGACGGTCATCGTGCTCGATGCATCGAGCAGCATGAACGAGAAGCTCGGCGGCGCGAGCAAGATCACGATCGTCCGCTCCGAGCTCGGCAAGGCCATCGGCACTTACGGCGACCGCCTCTCTTTCGGGCTTGTCGCCTTCGGTCATCGCAAGGCGTCGAACTGCGCTGACAGCGAGATCTTGGCCAAGCCGGGAGCGCTCACCGCCGAGACGCAAGCGAAAATGCTCGGCGCCGTCAAGCCAAAGGGGGCTGCTCCTGTCGCGGCGGCCCTGAGCGATGCCGCCAAGACCGCACAAGGAGCGAATACGAAGCTCGACGTCGTCCTGATCGCCGACGGCGGCGATAGCTGCGATGCCGATGTCTGCGCGACCGCTGCCTCTCTGAAACAGAAAAGCCAGGGCCTGCGCATCCATGTGATCGGTTTGGACGACAAGGACGCGAGCCTCAAGCCGCTCGCTTGCGTGGCGGCCGCGACGGGCGGCACCTTCGTCGCGGCGACCAATCAGAATGAGTTCAAGCAGGCGCTCGCCTCTGTTCTCGACGCCGCCTCGGGTTCGGGCACGGACGAGCCTGCCGTCGCTGGCGGGGCCTCCGACCAAGCCGCCGAGAATGATGGCGGCGACGAGGCTGCGCCGAACGCGGCCCCAGCCGCGACGCCAAACGCGGACGATGCGCCAGTGCCGTCCCGTGTCCGCACCGTCACGATTCCTCCGCCTGTCATCGAACCGCAAAGCGCAGAGCAGAGCGAATCCGCCGCACAGAAGACAATGCCTCAAGCCGCGACCGTCCCCGCGCCAAGCGGCGAGACCGCGGTGAACAAATCGGTACCGGCTCAGGGCCAATCGCTCGTGCTTGCCAAGCCCGCGGCTCCGCCCAAGCCCCCTGCCCCGGAACTCAAGCTCCCGGTCCCCGTCACCTTCAAGGCGCTCGTCACCGAGCAGGGACCGAAGCTCAATTCAGGGCTGGTCTGGCGCGTCTACGCCGCGGCGCTTTCTCCCGACGGCACACGCAAGCTGATCGCCACCCATCGCGAGGCGATGCCGACGGCGGCGCTCCTCCCTGGCGAATATCTCGTCAATGCCGCCTACGGCCTCTCCAACCTCACCAAGAAGGTCAAGGTGGAAAGCGGCAAGTCGATCGAGGAGACTTTCGTTCTCAATACCGGCGCGCTGAAGCTCGCCGCGACGCTTCCGAACGGCGATCCGCTGCCGGAGGGAAGCGTCCGCTTCGACATTTTCTCCGACGAGGAGGATCAATTCGGCAATCGCCACAGGATCCTCGCCAGCGCGAAGCCGGGCGTGGTCATCCGCCTTAACGCCGGGGCCTACCACATTGCCAGCCTTTATGGCGATGCAAATGCGAGCGTGAAATGCGACGTAACGGTCGAGCCCGGCAAGGTCACCGAGGCGACCGTCAAGCAGACCGGCGCCAAGGTTACCTTCAAGCTGGTGCAGACACTCGGCGGCGAGGCGCTCGCCGATACCAAGTGGAAGATCCTCACCTCGGCGGGCGACGTGGTGAAGGAGAATGCGGGGGCGCTGCCCACCCATATTCTCGCGAACGGCAGCTACGCCGTAGTCGCCGACCATGGCGGACTGGACTTCACGCGGAAGTTCTCGATCGAGGCGAGTGAGCCAAAGCAAATCGAGGTGGTGGTCGAAGACGGGCCGACGACCGCTGAGGCCTTGAAGCAACTGCTCGATCCGCCGCCACCGCCACCGCCGTCCCCACCACCAGTCCCCTCGGGCGGCGCGATCGCGGGCGACGGCGCTCCCTCGGGCAATACCGGCCTCGGCTTCGACAGCAGCCCGGCCGATCCGAACGCCCCGCTGATCAATCCCGGCGCGCTCTTACGCCCCTCGCGCTGACCGGCGTCTTCCGCTTGCATAAGCGACCTTTCGCGCGCGGAGGCGATAAGCCTCGTCTAGGCGCTCTACCCGCGAGGCAGGCGACAAGCCTTCACCGGTGAACCGGGCGCGTTCGAGTAGCCGATCCTCCACCTGTCCATGGGTGATGATCTCACCCGAGGAAAGAATGTGCCCGACGTCCGCGTCGTCCTCAATCAAGGCGCGTCCCACCAACAGGCAGCGATGGCAGTCGAGCGGATCGGCCTCGGCGCAGAGAGCGGCAATGCGATGGTTTTGCGCGCCTGCGATGAGGCGCTCGATGCCTGATTGAAATGCCGGAAGGGTCGCCATTTTCTCGTAGTCAGCGACGCCATCGGTGAAGAGCGCGCTCTGCTCCGGGCGGCCGCCGAGCTCCTTTCCGAGAAAGACATAAGCGATGCCTTTCTCATGAAGCGACTCGGCCAAGCGGGCCTTGTCGAAATGGGGCGCGAAGCGCGACACCGGAGCCGAGCGAACATCGGCAACCGCCGTCACCTCCGCACGTCCAAGCAAATCCAGGAAACGCAGAAGCGAGTGGTTCGAATGCCCGATGGTCAGGATCGGGCTAGATTTTGCCATCTCGGACAAGACTAAGCTGCCTTGACCTCGGCGGCTTCGCGAAGATCGGGGGCAACGGCCTCATCGGTGAGTGCGCGGACGGCGGCGTCGAGGTTCATCACCTCCTGCTTCTGGCTGCCGAGCCGCCGCACCGAAACGGTCTTCTCTTCGGCCTCGCGCTTGCCGACCACGAGCAGCACCGGCACCTTGGCGAGCGAGTGCTCGCGCACCTTGTAATTGATCTTCTCGTTGCGACGATCGGCCTCTGCCCTGAGCCCTGCCCGCTTCAGCCTCTCCAACACCTCGCCGGCATAGTCGTCGGCGTCGGATACGATGGTCGCGACGATCGCCTGCGTCGGCGCGAGCCAGAGCGGCAGATGCCCGGCATAATGCTCGATGAGGATGCCGGTGAAGCGCTCGAGCGAGCCGAACATGGCGCGATGGATCATCACCGGCAGCTTCTTCTCGCCGTCCGGACCGATATAGAAGGCGCCGAGCCGGCCCGGCATATTGAGATCGACCTGGATCGTACCGCATTGCCAGTCGCGCCCGATGGCGTCGCGCAAGACATATTCGAGCTTGGGCCCATAAAAGGCGCCCTCACCCGGGTTGAGCTCATAGCTCAAGCCCGCCGCCTCGACCGCACGCTTGAGTGCGGCCTCCGCCTTGTCCCACACCTCATCCGAGCCGACCCGCTGCGCCGGGCGATCGGAGAATTTGATGCGCACGTCGGTGAAGCCGAAGTCGCGATAGATCGACAGCATCTGCTCGTTGAGCTTGATGCATTCCTCGGTGATCTGGTCCTCGGTCGCGAAGATATGCGCATCGTCCTGGGTGAAATGGCGCACACGCAGCAGCCCATGGAGCGCGCCTGACGGCTCGTAGCGATGCACCTTGCCGAACTCGGCGAGGCGCAAGGGAAGATCGCGATAGCTCTTGAGCCCGTGCTTGAAGATTTGCACATGGCCCGGGCAATTCATGGGCTTGCACGCATAAATGCGCTCATCGGGCGTCTCGGTGACGTACATATGGTCGCCGAACTTTTCCCAATGGCCCGACTGCTCCCACAACGTGCGCTCCATCATGTCGGGCGAGTTGACCTCGACATAACCCCAGTCGTTCTGGCGCCGGCGCATATAGCCGATCAGAGCGGTGAACAGCGCCCAGCCCTTCGGATGCCAGAATACGGCGCCAGGCGCCTCTTCCTGGAAATGGAACAGGTCCATCTCCCGGCCCAAGCGCCGGTGGTCGCGCTTCTCGGCCTCCTCGAGTTGATTGAGATAGGCCTTGAGGTCATCCTCGGACGCCCAGGCCGTGCCGTAGATGCGCTGCAGCATGGGCTTTGTCGAATCCCCGCGCCAATAGGCGCCGGCGATCTTGAGCAGCTTGAAGCCCTTGCCGACCTTGCCAGTGGAAGTCATATGCGGGCCGCGGCAGAGATCGAGCCAATCGCCTTGTGAGTAAAGCTTGACGTTCTCGCCCTCGGGGATCGCATCGATCAGCTCGAGCTTGAACGTCTCGCCCTTCTTCTTGAAGAGCGCCTTCGCGTCGTTGCGATCCACCACTTCGCAGGTGAAGGGACGGTCGCGCGCGATGATCTCGGCCATCTTCGCCTCGATCTTCGGCAGATCATCCGGCGTGAACGGCTCCTTCCGCGCGAAGTCGTAATAGAAGCCGTTCTCGATGACGGGCCCGATGGTAACTTGCGTGCCGGGATAAAGCTCCTGCACCGCCTCAGCCATCACATGCGCCGCGTCGTGGCGGATCAGGTCAAGCGCCTCGCTATCCTCGCGCGTGAGGATGCGGATCTTGGCGTTATCCTTGATCGGCTCGGCAAGGTCGCACATCTTGCCATCGAGCTCTACCGCGACGGCCTTCTTGGCGAGGGATTTGGAGATCTGCTCGGCGATGTCGCGCCCTGTGATGCCTTGCTTGAAGACGCGGGCGGAACCATCGGGAAATGTCAGGCAGATTTGCGACATCAATATCTCCTCTCACTCCTGCGTACCGGCGCAGGTAAGGGGTCGTTAAGGCGTGCGTTCTAACCGGATTTGACCGTGCTGTCACGAGGCATCGTCCATCTCCCGTAGCGCCAGGGCGCGAGAGGGTGATGCTCGCCGCGAATATCGGGGACCGGGTCGAAGCCGTGGCTGCCCCAGGGGTGGCAGCGGCAAAGTCTCGCCAGCATGAGCCAGCCACCCTTCCAAGCGCCGTTCGTGTCGATCGCCTCGCGCGCATAATCCGAGCAGGTCGGAAGGTGACGGCAATTCTTGCCGAGCAGCGGCGACAGGGTCCATCGATAAAGCGAAATCGGGAGGAGCATGAGCGCCCGGGCGGCACGCTGGTGAAGCGGCTCAGTCACCTGCTTGTTTTGGCTGGGCGAGCTAGACATGCTCTTCCGAGAGTGAGCCCGGCGCCGCCCGCATTGCCTCGATCTTGCCGATGGCCTCCTCGACCGCGTCGAACACGAGCAGCGTCGAAGCGTGACGCGCGCGATAGTCGCGCACGGGTTCGAGAACAGCGAGGTCGGCCCACTTTCCGCCCGGAGGCGGACCTCCCTGCTTCAGCATCTTGCGCATCGCGGCGCCCACGGACCTGAGCTCATTCGCGTTCGAGCCCACGATCTCGCGCCCCATCACCGAGGCTGCCGACTGGCCGAGCAGGCAAGCCTTCACGTTCTGGCCGTAATCGGTCACCACGTCCCCCTCCATGGAGAGATCTATGGTGACCGTGCTGCCGCAAAGCTTGGAATGGGCGGTTGCAGAGGCCTCGGGCGCTGGGAGCCGCTTCGTACGCGGGATCGCAGCCGCAAGCTCGAGGATGCGCTGGGTATAGATGTCTTCGGGCAGTGTCATTCCGTCCTGGTCACCCTAGGCTCGCCTTGCGGGCCGAAATCACGCATTATATATGCAGCCGGGCTCGGGAATGAGAGGGCGCGAGAGCGTCTTAGGCAGAATTGGGTTGACGAGGCCCTTATACTTAGTCCTTGAGACGGCGGCCGCCCGCCCTCATGCGTTGTAACCGACGAGGAATGCTTTGACTGCCATGGATGCCCCGGTGAAGAAACTCAGGACAAGGCCGCAAACCGAGATTGGCCGCGGACCCGCTATTGTGCGCCCGTCGCGCGAGGAGGCCGAGGAGGCAGTGCGCACGCTGATCGCCTATGCCGGCGACGATCCCGATCGTGAGGGCCTGCGCGAGACGCCGCGGCGCGTTACCAGTGCCTATGACGAGTTCTTCTCCGGTTATCGCGAGGACCCGCTCGAAGTGCTCTCGCGCACCTTCGACGAGGTGGCAGGCTATGACGATATCGTGATGCTCCGCGACATCGAGCTCAACTCGCATTGCGAGCATCACATGATCCCCTTCGTCGGCAAGGCGCATGTCGCCTATTTCCCCACCGACCGGGTGGTCGGTATCTCCAAGCTCGCCCGCGTGGTCGATGTGTTCGCAAAGAGACTCCAGACCCAGGAGACCATGACCGCTCAGATCGCCGAGACCATCGACAAGGCGCTGAAGCCCAAGGGCGTCGCGGTGATGATCGAGGCCGTGCATCAATGCATGTCGATCCGCGGCGTAAAAAAGCCGGACGTCGCCACCATCACCACTCAGTTCACCGGCATCTTCAAAGAGGATCCGGCGCAGCAGGCGCGCTTCATGATGCTTGCGGCGGAACGCGGACGCGGCCGATAGGAATGGCCGCGAAGGACATGTCGCGGTGAGTAAGCCTGCCCTCTTTGTCCCTCCCGGAGATGACAAGTCAGAAATCGAGGAAGGGACCGCGTTCACGCCGCGCTTCGACGCCGACGGCCTCATCCCCGTGGTCGCGATTTCGGCCTCGACCGGCGAAGTACTGATGCTCGCTTACATGAATGCCGACGCCCTCGCCCTCACCATCGAGACTGGAGAGGCCCATTACTGGTCGCGCTCGCGGGGGGAGCTCTGGCGCAAGGGCGAGACGAGCGGCAACTCTCAGCGCGTGGTCGAGCTGCGGGCCGACTGCGACCAGGACGCGCTTCTGCTCAAAGTCGAGTTGAGCGGCAGCGAGGCGTGTTGCCACACCGGGCGGAGGTCCTGCTTCTATCGCGCCCTTCCCATCGGCCAGGCGATCGGCAAGAACGGTGTTGCCCTGCGCCTGATCGATGCGGAGCGGCAGTTCGACCCGGAGACCGTTTACCGTCACGCTGGTGCCGCAAAGGGAACCTTAAAGAAATCGGAGTAAGGTGGTCACTCGCTTTCGGTCAAGCCGATCAAAGCTCGTGCGTGGCCGTCTGGGCCAGACTGCCGGACCTGATCCGGCTGGAGCTTACGGCATGGACAGCTTTGGAAAACCGAAACTTGGGATCGCGCTCGGCGGCGGTGCCGCGCGCGGCTGGGCCCATATCGGCGTGCTCAAGACGCTCGTTGCGGCCGGACTCGAGCCCGACATCGTCGCCGGCACCTCGATTGGCGCCGTAGCGGGCGCTTGTTTCATCACCAAGAGGCTCGACGCGCTCGAGGAGTTCGCCAACACCCTTACCCGCCGCCGTGTCTTCGGCTTTCTCGACGTCAATTTCGCCGGCTCAGGCCTGATCACCGGGCAGCGCTTGAGCGCCCGGCTCGAGCGCCATTTGCAAGAGTTCCAGATCGAGCGCCTCGACCGCAAGTTCGTCGCCGTAGCAACCGAGCTCGGCACCGGTCACGAGGTCTGGCTCAACAAAGGGAGCCTGGTGGATGCTCTCAAAGCCTCCTTCGCGCTCCCGGGCATTTTCCGTCCCGTGCAAATCAACGGCCGGTGGCTGATCGACGGCGCTCTGGTCAACCCCATTCCCGTGTCGGTCTGCCGCGCGCTCGGCGCCCGCATCGTCATCGCCGTCAATCTCTCTAACGACATCTTCAGCAAGGGCGGCGTGATCCACGATCATGAGGCCTTGGCAGAGCCGCCCGCGGCGAACGAGGGCCATGAGCTGCTCGGTTCTAACGGCCGTGCCGCGGTGCATCTCTTGCACCGGCAGATCTTCGGCAGAAGCGGCGCGCCAGGCATGTCGGCAGTGATGATGGACGCGATCAACATCACTCAGGACCGCATCGCCCGCTCGCGCCTCGCAGGCGATCCACCCGACATCGCCATCGGCCCGAGGCTCGGAGATATCGGCCTGTTCGACTTCCATCGCGCCGGCGAAGCGATCGCGCAGGGCGCGAAGGCCGCCGAACGGCAGATCGAGGAGATCAAGCACGCGCTCAGGGTGCTTGCTGCCTAACGGCATGATCCGAAAAGTTGCAGACTTTTCGGACCAGATCTTGCGTCGGAGACGAAGGCACCGATCAGCCCGTGGCGATATATTCCCGCATCGCCGCGGCTTCCATCTCCGCTTCAGCGATCCGCATCCTGACCACATCGCCGATCGAGACGATCCCGCTGAGCCGTCCCCGCTCCACCACGGGCATATGGCGGAAGCGGTGCGCGGTCATCTCCGCCATAATTCGATCGATGGTGTCGGCCTCACGGCAGGTCACCACGATCTTGGTCATGCAGGTCTCTACCGGCTCCTTGAGGACTCTCGATCCGGCTCTCGCGATCTCGCGGACGACGTCCCGCTCGCTGACGATGCCGACGACTTTCCCCTCGATTCCGGTAATCACGACGCAGCCGATGCCGTGCAGACCGAGCAGCTTGGTGATGTCGAACAGTGTCGTGTCGGGCGTGGTGGTGAAGACCTCCCTGCCCTTCTGCTTCAGAATTGCAGCGACGTTCATTCTCGTTTCCTCCAGTCCAGGAGCTTCCGTCCCGTGACTGCGACATTCTGTCCCGTCCTTGACGCCGACGCAAGGGACAGCGAATGCGCTGCAAAAAAACGCCCGAACGGCTCAAATGATCCGCCGCTCCTCCTCGGGCGCACGGCCCTCCGTGTCGAAGAAGCCGAAGGTCAGCAGGCCGAACAGGAAGCCGCCGATATGCGCTTCCCAGGCAATCCCACCTTCCTGACCGGCGATTCTGACGCCGCTGAGCCCAAAATAGGCGTTGATCGCCACCCATAGAGCGAGAAAGAAGAGAATGCGGGGATCGCGCACGGTCTCTCTGAGCGGCATCAGCGGTGCTGACAGGAAATCGGGAGCGCGACGCGCCGGCGATGATTGCGCCGTGAAGATGAACCTGAGCGCGCCGGCCATCTGGCCCGAGATCGCCGCCGAGGCTCCCACCACGGGCGCCATCTCGCCGAAATGGCAGACGAGATGAGTGACGGCTCCGGCGACGCCGCACAATACCGAGAAGACAATGAATTTGCGGTCGCCGACGCGGCGTGCCACCGCGCTGCCAAAGGCGAGCATCCAGAGCACATTCACTAGAAGATGCACCCATCCCGCATGCACCACCATGTAGGTGAAAAAGGACGTGACGCAGGTGAGATACCCGCCCGGGAGTTCCGCCGCGGCACCACTGTACCGGGCCGGGATGAAAGCGAGAGCGAGCAGGAGCGTCAGATCAACTTCGTCGGGGAGAAGACCGCGAATAAGCTGGATCGCAGCCATCAGCGCCGCTGCACCGCTGACCCCGCGTGGGACATTAAGGATAGGCTCACCCGCCGCCATGGGACGCGCGCTCCAACCAAGCAGCCGCGAAAACCGCGTGCAGCAACCATAATTGTGCGCAAAGGCAACCCTCACGCCCAATTCCTCGGCCCTGGCACACTCCCTGCTTAGTCAGCCCACGAGCATCGCAAGCTCAATCTCTGTGCCAAAGCGGGAAATTTACCCTGGCTTGGCGGAAGAATGGGCCTGCGCAGGACCACGGTGTAGCGTTTTACAGCGGGTGGGTTATGCAGCAGCCAACGAGCAGGCAGCTTTACGCGTATTGGGATCGCGTACGCAATGGCCGTGTTGCGCCACGGCGTTTCGAGATCGAACCGGCGAGGATCCCGGCCTTGTTACCGGAGACCTTCATTGCAGAAGGTGCCGGTGCGCTCGGATTCCGCTTCCGCCTCGCTGGCACCAAAATCTGCGAGCAATTCGGCAAGGAGCTGAGAGGCATAGATCTTTTAAGCCTCTTCGACGACGACGACCGCGAGCAGCTTACGGGCATGCTGCATTCCGTGTTTACCGATGGCGCCGTCGGACATGGCCTATTCCGCTCCTTTACCGCTACCAACAGGCAGGCGACTTTCGAGATCGCCCTCATGCCTCTCATCCATTCCGGCGAGACGATTAATCGGCTGCTCGGTGTGATCACGGCCATCGAGCCGCCGTTCTGGCTCGGCGGTGAACAGCTGCTGCGCCACGAGCTCATCGAATTGCATCTGCATTGGCCGGACGGTCCCCCCGCTCACGAGCCGCAGGAAAGCGCCGAGATCGTGCGTCTCTCGCCGAGACGCTTTCGCGTTCTTGACGGTGGCCTCGCGGAGTCCGATGTCAGGGTAAAGAACTAACGTCTACTGATCATACCATTTTGGAGCAAAAGTTTTGGCGTTCCTTAACGGGAGCCCGCCTAGGCTCGTCCCTGCCACGAACCCCCGCGCATGGCAGGACGATGAGTACCGAAACCATCGACGATTCAACGACGGCTAAGCCGCTTAGTCTGCGCGGAAAGCGAACTCTCAAGCCCAGGACGCATCGCCTCGCCACTATCGTCCCCGAACGCCGCCGCTATCGGCGTGTTGCGGTCGCGCTCATTGGCCGCTTCATGCGCGAGAACAGAGAGGAATATCCCTGCCAGGTCGTGGAGATGTCGGCAGGCGGGATGACCCTCCTCGCTCCCGTGACCTGCGAAGAGGGTGAGCGCATCGTAGCCTATCTCGATAATCTCGGACGCATCGAGGGCGTCGTGGTCAGGCCGATCGAGGGCGGATTTGCCGCGCGCATCCTGGCGACCGATATCAAGCGTGAGCGCATCGTCAATCTCCTCACCTGGCTCATCAACCAGAAACGGCTCAACCTTCACGACGGGAGGAAGCACGAGCGCATCGTTCCGCGCATCGGCGCCTCGAAGGTCATTCTGCCGAGCGGAGACGTGCATGACTGCCGCGTGCTCGACGTCTCTTTGAGTGGTGCCTCGATCGCCTGCGCCGTCAAGCCGCCCAAGCAGACGGTGATCGTCCTCGCGCGGATCAGAGGCCGCATCGTGCGCCATCACGACAAAGGTGTGGCAATAAAATTCGTCGACCTTCAAGATCCCGACAGTATCGCCAGATCCTTCGGTTAAGCCGCCTGCGGCCACCTGCATCAGCGTGAATCAATGGTTTCCGGCGGGGCAATGCCGTGCTCATAAGGGGCGCATTTCCGCGAAAAATCGCGGTTTGTTCCCAAGTTCTCTAAAATTTTAGCGATCGTGGGAACATCCAGCTAACTCTACCATTTTCAGGTTTGAGTAGTTCTCACTAAAAAACCACTACCAATACTGCTTTAAACCGAGACCTTCTTTTATCGGGTTCTCAAAATCTCTCTGACATAGTGCATCCCAATAAAAGGGGGGTGCAATGAAACAGTTTGTCCTAGGTTCGGCCTTCTTGATGTTTATCTCGTCTTTGCCGACGGGCTCGACCAATGATCATGCGATCAGCGTCACCGAGCCGAAGCTCGAGCCTCAGAAGGTGGCGTTCTTGACCTCGTTCGGCGATACCTTGCCGCCGATCGGCTATGTGAATTTCTGCCGCGAGCATCACGCCGACTGCCTACCAGAGCGGAAGTTCGCCGATCGCGTCCAACTCACCAGCGCAAAGTTTCGCGAGCTCGACCAGGTCAACACAGCGGTCAATACCAGGGTCCAGCCCGTCACCGACCTCGAGCTTTACGGCAAGGTCGAGTATTGGACCTATCCAACCAAGAACAAGGGCGATTGCGAGGATTACGTGCTCGAGAAGCAGCGCATCCTGATTGAGCGCGGCTGGCCCGAGAGCACGCTGCTCATCACGGTGGTCCGCGACGAGAACAACGAGGGGCACGCGGTGCTGACCGTCCGCACCGACAAGGGCGATTTGGTTCTCGACAACAAGCGCCGCGACATCATGCTCTTCGCCAGCACGCCCTACACCTACATCAAACAGCAGTCCGAGCGTAATCCGCTGGTGTGGATCTCGCTGCTGCCGCCCGACAGCGCGCCGCAAACCGCAGTTTCGGCGTCAAACAGCCACTGAAGGAGCTTTTCGACCCCCCGTATTTAGGCCCGGTGACCATCCCCCACCCATCCCCGACCCAACCGGGCCTTTCCTAGAGCCGGTCTCGCAAGAGACCGGCTCCTTTTTTTCTAGGACAATCTACGGGAAGAATTCCACACGCCGCGGTTCAGTAGCAGCGCACACAGTGGCAGCAACGGCGACGGCACGAGCTGATCCAGCCAGGGGCACAGCCACACCCGCCAGTGTATCCATTGCATGCCGCCAGTTTGACGATCGGGCTCTGGTTCTTAAGCGCATGAAGGCTGGGAGCGTCTTGCGCGCCCGCCTGCCCCTGCCAAGCCAATACTCCGAACACGACACCTAGCACGAGCGCCAACGACGCCAACACCATCATGACTTTTCGCATGAGCCTCTCCTCCTTTGCAGGACTCCGAAAGCAAAACCGCCCATCACTTTACATCATGCTTGGAGATCGCGGAGGGCGGCGCGAAGCCGCGGCTCGGCGTCGGCGCTCGGTTGCGAGGTTTCGCTGGTCCTAGAGATTGACGAACAGGTCGAGCAGTAACACGCCGGAGAATAAGCTCCACACGGCGGCGATCAGCGCCGAGACGCCGAACCAGATTCTCGGCCGCTGTTGGATGATCTGGCCTCGCCAAGCGTTGCGCATGAGGATGGCGGGTCCTGCCAGAACGCGAAGCAGTACGCCGGCCAGCGAATCGAGGACGGATTTGGGCTCGATGGTAAAGCGCATGGGCTCGCCTGAAACGAGCTGTACGAAGCTCGCCAACACGCCCGCGGCGACGAAGCCGACTGCCATCACGTAGAGATAAATTGCCAGGAACCGCATCGGACATCCCCTCGCTGCCGTGCTCGTAAGTTCGCAAAGAGCACTCTAGCGGGGGGGCCGCACCCCTTGGATCGAATTCTTAAGGATTAGTTAACCGTAATGCGTTTTCGAGACCTGACGCGGCATCAACGCGACTTTGCGGGGATTGTCGCACCCTTAGATCGCCCAGCCGTCAAGCGATGGGTCGTTATTAGCGCCGCTGTTGCCGGCC
This sequence comes from uncultured Alphaproteobacteria bacterium, assembly GCA_963742355.1. Taxonomy (GTDB): domain Bacteria; phylum Pseudomonadota; class Alphaproteobacteria; order Rhizobiales; family Methyloligellaceae; genus Methyloceanibacter. The sequence continues at coordinate 42,804 of CAVULQ010000021.1, forward strand.
GGTCACCAAAGCCGTTTCGTTTTATGCTCAACTGGTCGTCTAGCAATTGGATGAGTGGGGGACTGTGTGATGCGTACCACCTTCGCGGCAGAGCCGCGCCCTTTCGCTTTGCAGCCTAGCTTCCAGCTCAAAACCTACACTGCGCAACCGCATCCACCCATTGCGTGGAAGCACGTTCCTTCAAGTAATGCTGTCAAATGGTGCGAAGCGGTGCATCTGACTTGGACCGTCAGTACTGAGAGTAGCGACAAGGAAGCTTAGCCATCGAGCGGCGTGGTCTCACCGCCCGTTCCGCTACCCAAAGTGCAGCAATATTAGGCCTCATTGTTACCGCGATGGGACTATAGGTCGAGATTGTCGACCTGAGCCCTAAGAGCGGACAGCATGAGATCGTTGCGAGCGCTAGGCTTAGCATTGTTGATGGTGGTCGGCGGGCCCGGCTTGGCGCAAGCCGCCGGGGCGGATGAGATCAACGCGTCCGCCAACGCCACCCTCCACCGTTTCGTCGAGCAAAACAAAAGCGCCCAGGAACTTGGCCGCAAGGCCGCGGGTGCGCTGGTGTTCCCATCCGTCGTCAAGGCCGGGCTCGGATTTGGCGGCGCCTATGGCGAGGGCGTTCTTATCGTCCACGGCAATCCGGCCGGCTATTACAACATCGTGTCGGCCTCATTCGGATTTCAGCTCGGCGTCCAATCCCAGTCCCTCATCATCCTGTTCATGACGGAGCAGGCGCTCTCGCAGTTCGAGCAATCCTATGGGTGGAAAGTCGGCGTCGATGGTTCGGTCGTCGTCGTCACCCTCGGGGCCGCGGGATCGATCGACACCGATAGTCTCACGAGTCCGATCCTTGGCTTCATTTTTGATCAGCAGGGGCTGATGTACAGCTTGAGTCTCGAGGGATCGAAGATCAGCCGTATCACACCCTGACTGTTGCGCGATCGCAGCGGCGTTACGCGGCCGGTAAGGCGCTAGGACCAGGGCCGCGCCTCACTCCTTGAGGTCGTAGTCGAGGATGGCCATCTGGAACTGGTAGGCGGTCTCGCCCTCGTCCTCGTCGCGGAAGATGACGCCGATGAACTCGTCGCCGACAAACACCTCAGCCGAGTCTTCTTTCCGCGGCCGCTGCTTCACCTCGAGCACCGGAAGGCGAAACACCTTCTTGAGATAGCGCTCGAGCTTGATGATCTCGTCCCGTGTCACCGCCCCTCCAATCGAAGCCCGCTGGAGCGGGCGTCAAAGTCTTCCGGCGCTATTGGCAACCGCAATCCTCATCAGAGATCATCTGGTCCATGAGGAGTGCCGGCTCCTCGCAGCCAGAAGGGCCGATCTCGCGCGCCGGCACGCCCGCGACCGTTCGCCGTGGCGGCACGTCGTTGAGAACGACGCTTCCCGCAGCCACTCGCGCGCAATCGCCGACCTTGATATTGCCGAGGATCTTGGCCCCTGCCCCGATCATGACGCCGCGGCCGATCTTGGGATGGCGGTTGCCCCGCTCGTTGCCGGTGCCGCCGAGGGTAACGCCGTGCAGCATCGAGCAATTGTCGCCGATGACCGCGGTCTCACCGATGACGATGCCCGTGGCGTGGTCGAACATGATGCCTTTGCCGATCACCGCCGCCGGGTGGATGTCGACTTGCAGGAAGCGCGAGGTCAGGCTTTGCAGATAAAGCGCGAAGTCCTTCCGCCCGGATTTCCACAGAGCATGCGAAATGCGGTAGGTCTCGAGCGAGTGGAAGCCCTTGTAATAGAGCAGCGGCTCGATCAAGCGGCTGCACGCTGGGTCGCGCTTGGCGACCGCGACAAGGTCGGCGCGAAATGCCTCGCCGAGCGAAGGCTCGGAGTCGATCACCTCATGAAACATCTTGTGGAGCAGGCCTGAATCGAGCGCCGCATGCTGGAGACGCCGCGCCAACCGATGGCAGACCGCCTCCTCGAGGCGCTTGTGGTCGAGCACCGTCGCATAGATGAAACCGCCGAGCGCCGGCTCTGACGCGCTGATGTCCTCGGCCTCGCGCCTCACCTGGCTCCAGACCGGATCGTATTCCTTGATTTGCGGCTCCGCCGCCGTGTACGGCCTCTGCATCGCATCCTCACTCAGTAGCTTCCCTAAGGGGACGTTTCGCTTTCCCTAGCATGGCCTTAAGGCCGCTGGGTTAAAAAGTCGAGCACCCCCTGCTTGAAGGTGGCATCTCCGACCGCCCGCATATGGTCGCGGCCCGGAATGTCAAGAAATTGGGCTCCAGGGATCAAGGTTGCAAGCTCGGCACCTGAGCCCGCGATCACGTCCTTGCTACCCACGGCGATAAGCGTTGGTACGGCGATGGTCGCGAGCCGCTCTGGGGTGATCTTCTCCCGCGGCCCCCTGATACAGGCGGCAAGCGCCTTGAGATCGCTCTTGGTCTGCTCGGCAAAGGCCCTGAAGCTCCGTGCCGTATCGTTGGTGACATCCTCGATACGCGGGGCCTCGAGCGCCTTGGCGATAGGTCCACTCCCGACTACGCCCCGCACCATGTTGATGCCGAGGCCGCCCAGGATGAGGCTTCGCACGCGCTCTGGGTGCGCGAGCGTGAGAAATGCGGCGATGCGCGCGCCCATCGAATAGCCGAGGACATCGGCGCGCGTGATATCGAGGTGGTCGAGCAACCGCCGCGCATCCTCTGCCATCAAGGGCGCGCCATAGACGTCCGGATCGTAGAGCTTCTCGCTTCTCCCATGACCTCTGTTGTCATAGGCGATCACCCTGCACCCGCTTTGCGTAAGCGTGCGAACCCAGCCGGGGCCGCCCCAATTGGCGGCGATGTTGGAGGCAAAGCCGTGGATGAGCAGGAGCGGCTCGCCCTCCCCCTCGTCGATATAGGCGATCTCCACGCCATCTGAATCGAAGCTCGGCATCCGCTCTACCGCTTTCGCCAAAGGATCACTATGCTCTGCGCCACCCTTAAGAGAACTGGAACCGCAGGGTCATGGCGACGCAAACCAAGGTGCCACATCTCGTAAACGACAAGGGCGTCGACAAGATCAAGATCGGCGTCAAGGAATTTCAGTGCATGGGCGCAAGCCCTCCCTCCGATCACCCCCACGTTTATCTCGACATGGGCGATGACGAGCAGATCGTCTGCCCCTATTGCTCGACGCTCTTCCTGCATGATGCATCGCTCTCGGACGGGGAGAGCGAACCGCCGGCTTGCGTCTATGTGGCGACCTCGCCGCCTGGTCCGCCCGCGGCCTAGCCCGAAAGTTCATGACTAACGGAACGCCGGAGAGCCGATACCTGATTGCCGGCGGCGGCATCGGCGGCCTTACCTCGGCGATCGCACTCGCACGGCAGGATCTTAAGGTCACGGTGCTCGAACGCTCGGACTTTCGCGACGAGAGCGGAGCCGGCATCCAGCTTGGCCCGAATGCGACCCGCCTCCTCGAAAGGCTCGGCCTGTTGGAAGCAATCGAGCAGGTGGCTTTCAGGCCTTCGGCGATCTTCATCTTCGATGGGCTTTCGGGGAGACGCCTCGCCGAGATCCCGCTCGGCACCTATGCCGAGGCACGCTACGGCGCACCCTATCTCACACTCCACCGCGCCGATCTGCACGCTGTGCTTCATGCCGCCTGCGAGGTGAGTGAGACAGTAGCGCTAAGCCCGCGCTTCGACCTGACCGGTGTTGAGGAGACGAAGACACGCGTCAATGCAATCGCTGCCAACGGCCGCGTCGCCGAAGCCCCCGCGCTGATTGGCGCAGACGGAATCTGGTCCGAGATACGCAGGCTGATCGCGCCACAGGCGCGCCTTCTCTTCACCGGCGCAACCGCGTGGCGCACGTTGCTCCCACGCGGGGAGCTTAAACACCCCTTCGACGCGCCGGTCGTCGCAGTGTGGCTCGGGCCCAACACCCATCTCGTGCATTACCCGGTTCGCGGCGGCAAAGAGCTCAATGTCGTCGCTGTCACGGAAGGCGGCTCTGATACGCGAGGCTGGAACCAGGCCGGCGATGCCGAGGCGTTGCAGTCCGCCTTCGCAGATTGGTGCAAGGAGTCGAAAGCGTTGCTCGAAAAGGCGCCGAGCTGGCGGTGCTGGTCGCTCTATCGGCTGAGCGGCTTGCCGTCATGGACGAGTGGAAGGATCACGCTTCTCGGCGATGCCGCCCATCCCGTTCTTCCCTATCTCGCGCAAGGAGCGGCGCTCGCCATCGAGGACGCCGTGACGCTCGCGAAGTGTCTCAAGGAGTTTAAGGGGGACGCCTTGACCGCCTTTCCACGCTACGAGGCGGCGCGCAAAGAGCGCGCTACGCGCGTGGCCGAGCGCTCCGAGCGAAACGGTAAGCACTATCATATGGCGGGAGCCCTACGCGTTGCCCGCAACCTCATGCTGCGCTATCGGCCGGGCGAGCGCCTGCTTGGGAGATTCGACTGGCTCTACGGTGAGGGCAACAAAGAGGCGCTTGACTGAATCAAATCTGAGCCGCCCGCGCCAAACCCTTCAAGCGCGAAACGCGAGGACGCCTATCTCCCGAGCAATCGCTTAAGAGCCCGCAAAGGGCGCGTAAGGCGCCAGGATGCGCTTGTCTGGACTGACTCCAGTGTCTGTCTCAAACTTTGCAGCTTCGCCCTCTCTTTTGCCGCGCGACGCTCCCAGCGCCGCGCCAAGCGCCCCGCAAGCTTAATCTGCTGCGACCGCTCACCGATCTCCGCCTGCCGCTGATCGATCTGCGGGATCAAAGTGGTCATCGTGGTCCAGGCGATCCGATCAAGCGCGTCGCTCGATGCGAGCCTCAAGCTGTCCAACCACTGCGCGCCCCCGCTTAAAATCGCCTCGAAGAAGACGCGTTGCTCAGTGACGCCTGGGGGGACGTCGAGCTTGAGAGCTTCAGGCCACCAGCCCATCAGCGTTGCAGCTTTGAGCCCCGCTTCGGCCGGGTCGCAGCCCATCCGGCCCTTTCGCCAGGAGGCCTTGAAGTGAAGCGACGTCGGCGTCCGAAAAAAAGCGAGCCGCTGCCGCCCGCCGCCCTCGATGATCTTGCCCCACAACAGCCAGTCGGCCGCCTCCGGCGCGTCTTCGGGCCAGTAGCCATAGGCTTCGAGACAACTGCGACGGTGCATCACGCAGAGCGCTGGAATGCTGTTTGCCTCGGTCAGGAAATGCTCGAGCTCATCTTCGTTGGTGAGATTGACGCCGATCGGCACCACGAAGCCGTCGGTGCTCACCCAGAGGGGACGGCTATAGGCCCACTCCGCAGCGCCGCGCTCGAGTTGCCCGGACAGCAGTTCAAGATGATCGGGAAACCAAATGTCGTCATGGGCAATAAAGGCGACGAGATCACCCGTCGCCTGCCTGAGCGCGATGTTCCTGTTGGCATAGCCGAAATGCGGCGCCTTAAGCAGGTCGAACCAGCGAATCCTCGCATCGTCGAATCCCGCGACGACCTCCGCCGTGCCATCGGTACAGCCGTCGCCGACAATGAGCAGCTCGAAATCCTGCTCGCTTTGCCACAGGACGGACCTGATCGCATAACCGACGAGATCGGCCCGATTATGCGTCGGCAACAGCACGCTGAAGCGCGGTGCCATTCTAGAAACCGCGATAGCCTGCCAAGCTGTAGGGGATAAGAGGCGTGTCCAGTGGCAGCCGGTACTTGTCGGGACTGACGTGATCGTAAGGTGTCGTTGGAAAGTTCACGACGACGCAGTCGCGCTGGCCAATATTGACGTCGGCGTGCCATACGAATTTGGGAACATTGACCAGTCGCCGGTGGTGCTCTGACAGCACGACGCGGCTGACGAGGCCGCACGTCGAGGAGCCAGGTCGGACATCGTAGAGAACCAACTCCATTTCTCCCTGGAGCAGACAATAGCGGTCTTCGTGCAGCTGATGCAGGTTCCATCCTTTCGCGTAGCCTGGCCTCAGCGTGAAGCAATAGGCGAAGACGAGCGGATCCGGGTGCCACTCCCAGCGGGGATCGTAGAGCTCGATCACCGTGCCGCGATCATCAGTGTGGGTCGTGAGATCACGGATGCTAACCCCCTCGACCGAGCTAGCGACGCTCTTGCCCTCGGGCGTGACCATCTGCCGGTCCTTGACCGCGCTCGCAAGGGTTCGCTCGAGGAGCGAACCATCAACTGCGAGTGTGTCTGGACGCAAGTTCATAGGCTGCACCTATTCGCGCGAGTTGCGGGAGCTTATGCCCGGCGGACATGGTTGTCAGGCCCTGGGGAAATATCGATTGCAAATCGGCAATGCCAGTGAAAATCACTGCGGCAATTTCTTGGCCTCCTCGAGATGCTGCTTGATCTCAGGCAGCGTCTTGGCGGCGAAGGCCTTCACCACCGCATCGTCGCCCTTGTCGGCATATTTTGCGAACAGATCCACGGCCGTTTCGTGTGCCTTGATCTGCTGTCTGGCGTAGGTCTTGTCGAACTCCCCCTCATGCGCGGCATTGAGGTCATCGATCATCAGCTGACGCTTGTCGTCGAGCGCGGCCGGAAGCTCGACCTTGATGTTCTCCGCCTGGATGACGCCTTTAAGCTCGGCGGTGGTCTGTGTGTGGGCCTCGACCATGTGCTGGCCGAACTCTTTGACGACGTCGGTCTCGCCTTTGGCGCTCGCGATCTTGCCGGCCTCGACCTCGTACAGGTCGCCCATGGCCGCCTCCTGCACGAACTCGGACGTACTCGGCACCCCGCAGCCGACTAAGGCAAGCGGGACGAGCATGGCCAGCACAGCCAAGAGGTAATGTCTCATTGGGCGTCCCCGGTCGCGCCTAATGACCGGTCGCATCACCCCTGCGGCCTGCCTCGTAGAGGAACCACACGCGTCGTTCCGCCTGATCGATCCACACTTCGAGCAGGCTCGTGGTCGCCACGTCGTTTTCCTCGTCGCAGAGATCATGCGCCTCGCGCATGCTCGCAATCAGCGCCTGGTTGTCAGATCTGAGCTCGGCCAGCATGTCGAGCGGATCGACATAATCGGCGTCATTGTCGGGGATGCGCTGGAGCCTGGCGATATTGCCGATCGAGTGTAGCGTGATGCCACCGACTTTGCGCACGCGCTCGGCGATGTCGTCGGTGATGGCGAAGATCTGATCGGCCTGCTCGTCGAGCAGCAAATGATAGTCCCGGAAATGCGGCCCGCTCACATGCCAATGGAAGTTCTTGGTCTTCAGATACAGCGCGAACACATCGGCGAGCAGCGCGTTCAGCGCGCCGGTGATGTCCTTGCGGGCATTATCGCCGAGGTCGGTCGGCGTGGTCAGCGGCGCCTTGCGGCGCTCCCTGACAGCGGTGTCCTTGCTCATGGGTTCTCCTCAAAAGCGGCGGGAAGGCGCGGAACCTGCGCCTCTGGTGAACAAGATGGGGTGCATTCGCGGAAAAGGCCAGCTTACTGAACGATTCCTTGCCCTGAGGCCACTTGTCACGCCTTGATAAAGATCACGATGTGGAGGGGTTTAAGCTCTTTCCGAAAATGCTACGGAGCCTAACGCGTGTCGGCTATCCTTGGTTCACCCCCTACGAGCAAGGAGTGCGTCATGTTCATTGCCATGAACCGGTTCAAAGTGAAGAAAGGGTCTGAGCACGACTTCGAGCAGGTCTGGCTCAGCCGCGAGACGCACCTTGAGGACGTCCCGGGCTTCATCGATTTCCATCTGCTCAAAGGCCCCGAGCAGGACGGTTATGTTCTCTATGCCTCACACTCGACATGGCGCTCGGAGGCGAACTTCCGCGCCTGGACGCAATCTGAGGCCTTCCGCAAGGCCCACGCCAGCGCAGGCGGGAATAAGCCTCTCTATCTGGGCCACCCCGAGTTCGAGGGCTTCACCACCATCCAGGAGGTGAAGGCCAAAGGCGCAAAGATCGCCGCCGAGTAGTGCGGGCGCCATGACAGCCTTCGACGAGAAGACGGTCCTCGTGCTGCAAGGCGGCGGCGCGCTCGGCGCCTATCAGGCCGGCGCTTACGAGGCCCTGGCGGAAACCGGCGAGATGCCAAGCTGGGTCGCGGGCGTCTCGATCGGCGCAGTCAATTCGGCAATCATCGCCGGCAATCCACCGAAGCGGCGGATCGAGCGCTTGCGCGCCTTCTGGGACGGAGTGTCAAGTTGGCTCCCCGGCAAGCCGCTTGCTCACGATGACAACTCGAGGCGCGTCTTCAACGAGACGAGTGCGGCACTCGCAGCGTTTTCCGGTGTGCCCGGCTTCTTCACGCCGCGCATCCCGCCAGCGCTTCTGAGCCCGCAAGGAACTCCAGCGGCGATCAGCGTCTATGACACCGCCCCGCTCAGAGACACTTTGCTCGAGCTTGTCGATTTCGACCTTCTGAACTCCGGAGCGGTTCGTCTCAGCGTCGGCGCCGTCCAGGTGCTCACCGGCAACCTGCAATATTTCGACACCAATAATCAGAAGATCGGCCCCGACCACATTATGGCGAGCGGCGCGCTTCCCCCGGGCTTTCCTCCCATCGAGATCGATGGCGAACCCTATTGGGACGGCGGGCTCGTATCGAACACGCCGCTCCAGCAAGTGCTCGAGCACAGCGGCCCCCGCGAGACCATGTGCATCTTCCAGATCGATCTCTTTAGCGCGAGAGGGGGCTTGCCCGACAATCTGTTCGAGGTCCCGCAGCGCGAGAAGGAGATCCGTTACTCGAGCCGGACCCGGCTTAACACCGACATCTTCTGTGAGCTTCAAGCCATGCGCCGCGCCATCCGCCACTTGCGCGGCAAGCTGCCGCCCGAGTTCGACGACAACCCTCACTGGCAATTGCTCGATAGCTTAAGCTGCGACGCGGCCGTCACCATCGTGCAGCTCATCCATCGGCGCTCCGCCTATTGGACCGAGTCGAACGACCACGAGTTCTCGCGCTATTCGATCGACGAGCATTGGCGAGCCGGGCGCGCCGACGTAATGCGCACGTTGAACCATCCGGCCTGGAAAAATCGTACTCCGCCGCAGGAAGGCGTGCGCACGTTCGATCTCACGCGCGAGATCGATACCGACCCAAAAGAGCGCGCGATGTAGCCTGCAAGGCAGCGCCGATCGTCAAAAGCCTTTCAACAGGCCAAGACCTCGGGGGCGATCTTCTGGCGCTCGGAAGCGGGCGCCTGTTCAACGAACCCAAAAGCCCCTCCCTACGCGGGAGGGACGAAAATACCGGCCTTAGTTCACGCGCGTGACCTGGACCAAATTGTCGGAGAAGGTCGGCGCGTGGCCAAGGCTGCAAAACTCGGCCGACGAGATCGAGTTCACCGACCCATCGGAGCGGTTGAGACTCCGCCAATAGCCGAGCGTCGCCACGACCACCCCTTCGCGCACGTCGTCGGTGACGCGTGCAAGCCCCTCGAAATCGCCGCGGTCATTATAGACGCGCACCGGATCGCCTTCGCGGATCGCGCGCGCTGCGGCATCTCTCGGGCTGATCATCACGAATTGCTCGCCCTGCCCTTTGATCTTGTGCTTCTCGTTGGCGTAGCAGGAATTGAGGAAGCCGTGGCTCTTGGGCGAGATCACGTTCAGCGGGTAGCGGTCGGCGAGGCGCGGATTGGTGGCGACGCTCTCGCGCGGCGGCATATAGCCCGGCAGCGGATCGACATCCTCGCCGGACTGCATTTGCTCGTACATCATGCGGAAGGGAGGAGCGACGAAGTTCTTGGCGTCCTTCACCAGGAACTCGACCTTGCCCGACGGTGTGGGGAAATTGCCGTTCGCATGCGGCAGGCGGTCGTCAGGCGTGCCGACCGCGAGATGGAAATAGCCGTGCCGACGGAAATAATCCATGTCGATGCCGGCCATCTGCGGCGCATCCCATTTCAAATAATGCTCGGCGAGCTCGCTGTCGCTCATCTTGAATTGCTCATCCTCGAAGCCGAACGCGGCGGCGAGCAGGCGGAAGATCTCGGCGTTCGACTTCGCCTCACCGCGCGGCTCGATCGCCTTCTCGTTGAGGGTCAAATAGAAATGACCCCAGGAGAACATCATGTCGTCGTGCTCTCCCGCCATGGTCGCCGGCAAAATGATGTCGGCATAAGCCGCCGTGTCGGTGACGAAATGCTCTGCGGTGGCGAAGAACAGATCCTCGCGAGAGAGCCCCCGCACGATCTTATTGGTCTCAGGCGCTTGGCTGACAGGATTGGTATTGTAGACAAAGAGACCCATGATCGGCGGATCGAGCTCCATCTCGCCGGTGAGCGCCCGTCCGAGCTGGAGATTGTTGACCACGCGCGTGCCGGGACGAATGAAATCGGGCCGTGACACACGCGGCCAATCCACCGGGAACTCCCAGAGCGGCATCTGCAGCAATCCGCCGCCGACATGGCGCCATGAGCCGGTGAGCGCGGGGATGGCGCACACCGCACGGATGGTCTGCCCGCCGCCCGCATGGCGCTCGAGGGCGACACCGAGGCGGATCACGGAAGGCTGGATGGTGGCGAACTCGCGGGCGAAGCGCTCGATATCTGCTGCCGGAACGCCGGTGACGCGCTCCACATAGTCGGGCGCGAAGTCGGCCGCTCGCTCGGCAAGCTCGGGGAAGCCTACCGTGTGCTTCTCGACCCAGTCCTGGTCAACATGCCCGCCTTTGATCAGTGCGGCGATGAAGCCCATGGCGAGCGCCCCGTCAGTGCCGGGCTTCGGCATGATGTGCCAGTCGGCGGCCTTCGCCGTGCGCGAGCGGTAGCTATCGATCACCACGACCTTGGCGCCGCGCTTCTGTGCTTCGAGCACGAAAGGCCAATGATGCAGATTGGTCGAGATCGAATTGCACGCCCAGATCACGATATAGCGCGAATGCACGAAGCTCTCGGGATCGACGCCGCCAGTGGGGCCGACCGTGAGCAGCCACGCGGTGGAGGAACCCGACGCGCAGAAGGTCTTCTCGTTCACCGTCGAGCCGAGGCGATTGAAGAAGGCGTCACCCGCCGTCAGTCCCTGCACCAGACCTTCATTGCCGAGATAGGAGTAGGGCATGATCGCCTGCGAGCCGTATTTCGCGATGATGTCCTTCCAGCGCGAAACGATCTCGGCGATGGCCTCGTCCCACGAGATGCGCGCGAACTGGCGCGAGCCCTTCGGCCCCACGCGGCGCAAGGGATAGAGCACGCGGTCCGGGTTGTAGTGGTGGTCGTGATAGTCTTTGAGCTTCACGCACAGCCCGCCCCGCGTCATGGGGTGCTCTTTGTTGCCCCTGACCTCGACCAGCCTGCCGTCCTCGACCTCGTAAATCATGGCGCAAGTGTCGGGACAGTCATGCGGACACCCGCCGAAAAACGTCGTGCGCTTTGGCTGCTCGTTCATAGGATGCGATCCCTCTCCTTGGCGCTGCCCTATGCAGGGACTGACTTAGATCAGCCTAAGAGGGGGGAAAGGTGTTGTCGATTGGGAATTCAAATCGCGCGATCGAGGAGCGCCCTTAGGTTGCGCTTAGCGGAAGCTCAGGAGCCTCGGCGGTCCGGTTTTTGGCTCGGTACGAAGGCAGTTGACATAAAGGCCAGTCGGGGGGGACACTTTTCCTCGCCGTGGACCGATTTTCGCGCTTTCGAGGAGCTATCCGATGCCTCCCCTAACGCTGAAGATTTTGGCGAGCCTGCTGCAGCTTCACGGCCCCGATGCCACTCTTACGAGCGATCATAAAGGCATCGACCTCTTGCTCTCAGATGTTGGCGCGCAGCTTCGCGATCAAACCGGCACGCCGCCTATAACCGGAGAGCAGTTCGCCGCGAGGCCCTTCTACAAGACCTATCTCAAAGACGACTATTATTACGGCAAGGGTGACTATGCCAAATACGTCAAGGGCAAGTACGCCAAGGCCGCCTAGGAATGAGCGACTCGGAAGCCGGGCAGGCCAGCCGTCCTAAAGCAGCCCCAGTCGAGTTTCGCGATCCAATCTCCAATTTGCTAGTGAAGGTCGCCGCCCGCTGCAATATCGACTGCTCCTATTGCTACTGGTTTCGCGACCCATCGGTTTACGCCCGGCCGAAGCTCATGAGCCGGACCGTGCTCGCCCAGATGCTGGCCCGCGTCGAGGAGCACGTCGTCGCGCACGAGCTGCCGGTGTTTCCCCTCTTGCTGCATGGCGGCGAACCGATGCTGTGGGGCATGGAGAATTACGATCTGCTGGGGATGGAATGCCGCGCTATTACCGAGCGCACCGGCTGCGTCGTCTCGCTCACGCTCACCACCAACGGCGTTCTGATCGACGACGCCTGGATCGATTGCTTCGAGCGGAACGAGATCGGCCTGACCGTCAGCATCGACGGCCCAGCAGAGATCCACGACATCCATCGGAGGACATTTCAAGGCGGCCCGACTCATGCAGCAGTGGAGCACGCCATTCGGTTGTTGCAGGCGCGCGGCATCTCCTTCGGCACGCTCGCCGTCTGCAACCCCGCTTATCCGGCTGAGATTTTCTTCGATTATTTCCGCGACCTCGGCCTGGAAAGCTTCGACATCATCTTCCCCGACGCCGTGCATGGCGACGATCCGCCGAGCATCGCTGCGTTTTATTCCGGCCTGTTCGATCTTTGGCTCGATGCCAACCGACACCGCCGCGCGGTGAGGATCCGCACAGTGGAAAGCATGGTTGCCGGTCTGCTCGGCGGTCCCTCGTCCTGCGAAGTGATCGGCTATGGACCGATCGAGGTCTGCACCATCATGACCGATGGCAGCATGGAACCGCTCGATGTGCTGCGCATTGCCGGAGAAGAGTCGACGCGAACGACGTTCAACTTGTTCGATAACGCGATCGAGGACATCAAAGGCGAGCCGCGCTGGTTGGCAGCGCGAGCTTCCTCGCTTCAGCTATGCGAGAAATGCCGCCGATGCCAGTTCAAGTTCGCCTGCGGCGGCAGTTATCTTCCACACCGGTTTTCCAAGGCGAACGGCTACGACAATCCTTCCGTCTACTGCGAGGATCTCTACAGCACATTCAGCTATATGCAGTCGAAGCTGGCGAGCGAGGTCTATGTTGCAACGCCGTCGGGCGACAGAATAGAGATTGGCAAGGCGCTGTCCGCCGCAACAAGGTGAGCGGCGGCTGTTAGCGTCCGTCCTCAGAGCGGCGGCAGGGAGAAACAAGTCATGGTTGTTTCACCTCGCCGAAGCTATAGTGAATCCAGCCAGAGCAGCTCACAGGTTCGTCATGGACCGCTTGTCGTCACGCTTGCGTGCCGGGTTTGTGCTGCTCATCGCGGCATTGGCGATCCCCTCCCATCAGCTTCGCGCGGAAGACGGGCTCAGACCAGGTGAGGCGTTCGTCACGCGCTTCTCCGGCGCGACCGACGAAGGCGGCAAGCCGGCAATCGACCTCAACGGCACCGTCGGCAGCATCCTCGATTTGCGCCACCCAGGCACGCCGCCTCGAGGCGCCCAATGGCTGAATGCGCCCCAGCACTCACCGGTAACCGCGGGAAAGGTCGGCCAAGTGTTCGGCGTTGCTCTCGACGACGCCACGCCACCCAATATCTACGTCACCGCGACTTCGGCCTTCGGTCTGCATCGAAGCGACGGCAACACGGACTGGATGGCAGGCATGTGGGGGCCTGGCGGAGGGCCGGGCACCGTGTGGAAGCTCGACGGTGCCAGCGGAAATAAGCCGTCGATCATCGCCGAGATAACGCTTGACGGCCGCGCGAATAGCGGCGCTGCGCTCGGCAACATCGCCTTCGACCGATGGAACAAGCAATTCTTCGTGTCGGATCTCGAAACCGGCATGATCCACCGGCTGCGCGCCTCTGACGGCAAAGATCTCAGCCATTACGATCACGGTACTACGGGCCGCACAAACTTCTTCGACGCGGCGGCGGGGGCGAACGCTGCGCTTCCCGCGATCGCTTTTGATCCGGCGACGAGCGCCCATATCAAAGATTGCCCAAGCGGCGACTTCGCGCGTACCCCGTCCTGTTGGAACTTTTCCGACTTCCGCCGCCGCGTGTGGGGCGTCGGCGTCAGGCGCGATCCGGCAAGCGGCGAGGTGCGCCTGTTCTATTCGGTGTGGAGCAGCCAGGGCTTCGGCAATCCTGACTATGCCGCCGCCGGCGATGACCAGCGCAACTCGGTCTGGTCCGTGCGCCTCGGCCAGGATGGCGATTTCGACACGACGAGCGTGCGCCGCGAATTTTTCCTGCCGGATTTCTTCCGCTCGCCAGAGGCGATCGCGCGCGCAGGGAGAAGCAATCCCGTCACCGATATCGCCTTCCCCGAGGTCAGCCAAGAACCGGTCATGGTGCTTGCCGAGCGCGGCGGCGTGCGCAATCTCGGTCTTACCGCCGAGAATGCCTTCGCCACCCCGCATGAAGCGCGCGTGCTGCGCTATCAGATGAACGACAAGGGCGTGTGGGAGGCGATCGGCCGTTACGATGTCGGCTTCTACGATCGCAAGGACGAAGGTCCGCCTTATATCCGCGCCGATTCTTCCGGCGGCGCCGCTTTCGGACTCGGCTACAGCGCGAATTGGCAGGCCAATCCGACCGCCCCTGACGCCTTTCTGTGGATGACGGGCGATGCGCTCTGCTGGGCCAAGGGGCCCTGCCTCGACCCGGCCGCCAAGACCCATACCGACCAGACGGAAGTGCATGGCGTGATGGGTCGTGACGCGCGTGCTTACCAGGAGGTCGTCCCCAACGCGGCCTTCCACCCTTATCCCGCTCCCGGCCCCTCATATCCTGCTGACGGTCCCGACCGCTCCTACTTGATCGACATCGACGCGACGGAGACGTCCCCCGCGCCTGACGACGCGACGCGGATCGGCGATATCGCCATCTACGAGGCCGCGGCCAAGAAACCGGACCTCAAGATCACCAAGAAGGCGCTCTCCGACCGCTGCGCCGCCGGCAGCCAATGCACCTTCCAGCTCTTGATCGAAAATGTCAGCACGGTCCCCTATCAAGGCGCGCTAGCCATCCGCGACGTAGCAGCCGGGGGCGCTAAGCTGCTCGACCAAGCTCCTGCCGATTGGACCTGCAAGACGCTGTTCGCTGGGACGTTCGAGTGCAGCCATGCCGAGATCAGCCTGGCGCCTGGCGAGAATATCTCGCTCGCACTGACCATCGAGGTACCGGGCTGGTGGACAAAGCCCGTCTTTAGCAATTGTGCCGAGCTCACCACGCCCGGCGTCGACAAGGACGACAAGGCCTACAACAACAAATCTTGCGACTACGTGCCGACGATCGAACCGCCGGCTCCTGGGGGAACAATTCCTTACGGCCCTGACCTGGAAGTCCAGAAATTCGGCGTCGATCCCCAATGCGACTGGGTGAGCGACTGCTATTTCATCGTGCGCATCATCAATGTCGGCCCTGCGCCCTACACCGGCCCGCTGCACGTGCACGACAAGGTCGATCAGCCCGGCTCGATTTTCGTCGATTGGTCGCCTCAAACCGACTGGACCTGCGCACCGGTCGGGGTCGGAAGCGAATTCGACTGCACCCATGCTATCGTGACGCTCACGCCCGGCGATTACCTCGACCTTTGGCTCAAGATCCAGGCGCCGCCGATCGCGGCCTGGCACACCCATGTGCGCAACTGCGCCGCGTTCGATTGGGATGGCGGCCCGCCTGATTACAACCCTGGCAACGAATATGACTGCGCCACCGTCTCGCGCTTCCCGCCCGGCTTCCCTGGCGCAGTGCCCTATCTCGAGATCAGCAAGAAGGCGGAACCGACGTGCTGGAGGCCTGCGCCGGGATCAGACTGGGCTTGCCTGTTCCTCGTCACCATCACCAATTCGGGCGGCGCGAGCTATCTCGACCCGATCGAGCTGAACGATCTCGCGGCCAACGTTCCCGCGACGCTTACCGCGTATTGGGACACGCCGCCCTGGACATGCGTTGACGGCGGCGGAGGCAACGTCACGTGCGAGTATCCTGCAGTTCCGGGCGGATTGCCTCCCGGTGCCAGTGTGCAGGTCGAAATGCAGTTCACGGTGCCAGGCGCCGTGGCCGTGCCCAACTATCTGCAAAACTGCGGCATGATCCTCTTCGATGCCGATGGCGACGGCGTCGCCGAGGAGCATCAAAGCTGCGCCATAAGCCTCGTCTGCGATGCGGGCTCTGCCAATTGCCCTCAAGATCTGGCTCTGCTTAAGGACGTATCAGCCGATCCGTGCTTCGTCGGTGGAACCTGCGATTTCACTATCTATGTTTTCAATCTTGGCAGCGTGGCCAGCGCTGGTCCCACCGAAATCAGCGACGTTCCCGACATCGGTCTCGGTCCGCCGACGGTGGCGGGGCCCGGATGGGCGTGCGCGCCTGCAGCTGGCGGGTATAGCTGCGCCAATCCGGCGGGCATCGCACCGGGCGGGGCGACCATCTTCGAGCTCTCCTTCCCGGTGCCAGCCGGCTATGCGCTGCCGACGGTGAAGAACTGCGCTGACCTTGCGGTCGGTCCGCCCGACAACACGATTCCGGTCAACGACCACGACTGCGCGATCGGATCGGTGCCCTTCCCTGATCTCGCCCCGGGCGGCGCGACTGAATGCAAGCGCGGCGAGAGCTGCACCATCGATGCGCGCATCGACAATAAGGGAAGGCTCCCCTTCCACGGCGCCGCGGGGCTGCACGGAACGCTCACCCCGCCGGTGAAGATCTTGAGCATCAAGACCAGCACTCCCGGATTTGCCTGCAGCGTCACCGGCAACGGCGTCTACGACTGCAAGGGCACGAATCTCGACCTCGCGCCGGGCTCTTCCATGCCGATCGACATCGTCATCGACATTCCCGTCGACTTCAAACCTAACGCCATCACGCACGCCAAGGAGATGGTCTGGCCCGATCGTAAGGTCGAGGACAAGAACCCGAAAAATGACAAGCAGACGAGCACCATCACCATTCTTGGACCGCAGCAGCCCACGCCACCGACCTGCACCGGCGGGACGGTCAAGAACGGGGAGTGCGTCTGTCCGAAAGGCATGACGCCAAGCCAGACCGGCACCAACGCCTTCACCTGCGTGAAGAAGCCGCCTCAGATCGTCTGCAAAGACGGCAGGGTCGTGGACAACGAGTGCGTCTGCCCTGCAGTCTCCTACCCCAAGCAGACCGGCGACAATGCCTTTGCCTGCGTGAAGAAGCCGCCCGAGATCACCTGCAAGTATGGCAGGGTCGTGGACAATGAGTGCGTGTGCCCCGATAGCTCTTATCCCAAGCAGTCCGGAACCCACGCCTTCATCTGCGTGAAGAAGCCGCCAGAGATCACGTGTCGAGGCGGCAAGGTGCAGGACAATGAGTGCGTCTGCCCCGCGGGCTCAGTACCCAAGCAGACGGGGACCAACGCCTATCAATGCGTGCCGAGCCTTATCTGCTCCGGCGGAAAGGTGCAGGACAATGAGTGCGCCTGCCCCGCAGGCTCCAGCCCGAAACAAACCGGAACCAACATCTATACCTGCGTATCCAACCTGACCTGCGTCGGCGGTACGGTGAAGAACAACCAGTGCGTCTGCCCGAAGGGCACCGCGCCGAAGCAGACCGGCACCAACGCCTATCAATGCGTGTCGACCCTGGTCTGCCGGGGTGGAAGGGTGCAGGACAATGAGTGCGTCTGCCCGGAAGGCTCCAGCCCGAAACAGACCGGGACCGATATCTATACCTGCGTGTCCAACCTGACCTGCGTCGGCGGCACGGTGAAGAACAACCGGTGCGTCTGCCCGAAGGGCACCGCGCCGAAGCAGACGGGCGACAACGCCTATGCTTGTATGGCGACCCTGTTGTGCGTGGGGGGCACGGTGCAGGACAACGAATGCGTCTGCCCGTCGGGCATGCACGCAGAGACGAGCGGAGCCAACGCCTATCGCTGCCTCGCGAACCTGACCTGCAGAGGCGGAACGGTGCAGAACAACCAATGCGTCTGTCCCACCGGTTCGACGCCCAAGCAGATCACTGACAAGGTCTTTGCTTGCGTATCCAACATCACGTGCAACGGCGGCACGGTAAAAGACGGCAAGTGCGTCTGCCCGAAGGGCTGGACCGTCACGACGACCGGGAACAACGCCTTTGCCTGTGTCAAACCCTCGACCGGCGGAGCATCGGAAGGCTCGACGGGCGGGACACCAGGAGGATCGACGACCGGCAGTCCGCCCACATTTGTCGCGCCCCAGGGCCTGCTGCGGCGATAGGGTCGGGCGTTCACGCGTCGCGGTTATAGTCGTAGATGATGCGGCCGTAGGGAAGCGTGAGGTCGGCTACGAAATGGTGGGCGATGATCACGTTCCTCACCGGCAGATCGGCGACCGGCGCATTGACATGCGGCACGAGATGCAGCCGCCCCGGTCCGATCCATGACCCCTTCACATTGATCTCGGTGAGGTTGATGGCGACGAGCTGGCAGATCTCCGGCGACCCGTCGACGCCCGGAATGAGCTTGAGATTGACCTGCGTCTTCGACAGCGTGGCGCGCGTCCGTTCGCCGTTTCCCGCCATTGCCTCGTGCTTGTACCCCATCGTGCCGAGCGCCACGCGCTGGCCGCCATATTCGAGCGTGCCGGTCAGCGTGTCCTTGACGAGTTCGAGCTTGGGATGGGCGTATTTCTTGGGGAAGCCCCAAATCTCGCGACCGGCCACGATCGGCGGGTCGTCGTCGAGATACATCTGCGAGACGAAATTGACCTCCTCGCCCTTGAACCGGCACGGGATCACCAATCCCGTCTCCGTGTAGCTGCCGAAGCCTGAGCTGTCCGGCATCTTGATCCATTCGTAATGGACGAGAGAGTCCTCGAGCAGCTCGAGCGGCTCAGGCAGCTGCGCGCGGATGGCCTGCGCGTCGGTCTCGTAGGTGATGATCATATATTCCCGATCGACAAAGCGATAAGGCCCTGCGGGATAGCTCGGACCTGCCGCCGGCATCGACGGCAGCTTAAGTACGTCTTCCTTGCGCATACGGCCTCCTATTCCGCGGTCCATCCGCCGTCGATGGGCAGCATGGCGCCGGTGATCGATTTGGCGTCCTCACCGCAGAGAAACGAGACGAGACCCGATATCTCCGCCACCGTGACGAAGCGCTTAGTAGGTTGCGCGGCGAGCAGCACGGTGCGGACGACCTCCTCCTCGGAGATGCCGCGCGCCTTGGCCTGCTCGGGGATCTGATGCTCGACCAGCGGTGTCAGGACGTAACCCGGGCAGACGGCATTGACGGTAATGCCATGGGTGGCGACTTCGAGCGCGACCGTCTTGGTCAAGCCTGCGAGGCCATGCTTGGCGGCGACATAGGCCGATTTGAAGGGAGAAGCGACGAGGGCATGAGCGGAGGCGATATTGATGATGCGCCCCCAATTCTGTCGTTTCATTGACGGCACGACAAGGCGGGTCGCGTGGAACGCGGCGGAGAGCGTAATGGCGATGATCGCGTCCCATTTGTCGGTGGGAAAGTCCTCGATCGGATCGACATGCTGGATGCCGGCATTGTTGACGAGGATATCGACGCGGCCGAACTCTTTGGCCGCAAGAGCCATCATGGCTTCGATTTCGGCCGGCTTGCTCATGTCTGCGGCGCTATAGACGACGCCGATATTCGCATCGTGGGCGAGCTTGGTCCGCGTTTCCTCGATGGCTTTGGCATCGCCGAAACCGTTGAGCACGATATTAGCGCCTGAGGCGGCTAGGCTTTGGGCGATGCCAAGCCCGATGCCGCTGGTCGATCCGGTGATGACCGCGGTCTTGCCAGAGAGCATAGGAGGGCTCCTGCCGTTGATGGAAAGACGAATATCTAGCCCTACCCCCTGACGGGGCCATGACAAAGCGATTTACCGCCGCACTGCGAGTTATGCCTGCGCAGCGATTAACCGCCACGTCATGAGGGCGCCAAGGACTACGAGTTCTCGGGCACCTCGATGCGCGAGCATTGGCAGAGCGGCTACGAGGACACCAAGCGCACTCTGAAGAACCGCGAATGGATGAGATGCCGGAGGACGGCGTCGGCATCGTCGTGCACGACGTGCATCGGGAGCACGACCGGTAGGACCGGCATCACACGGCCAGCGCGATCGATCGAGACGCCGCCCAGCGGTTGCAGCAACCGCAGGGTCGTACCGCCGCTCGATCATTCTGTCTCTTTAGAGGTACTCCTGCGACAAAAGCCCTGTTGGGCAGTTAGGTGTCGGTTCGCAGTCTTCATCAGGGGGATAGAATGACACGTGCTGAACTCCTCGAAGGGGCATCGCAGCGGCTATTGGAAGCCGTCTTGTTGCTGACTGTCGCGGGCGAAGACCGCCTCGCATCCGACATTGAGCGATTGTCGGGGTGGATAGACTTTATTGCCTGCCACCCTTCGAGGCAGAGATGCCCTGACGATGCTCGGGGCGGCGAGGGCGACATGCTGCTTCAGCCAAGAGCGATCCCCCTGGGGCTCCTCCCCTGAGTTGCGAGAACTGGTGCGGACGGAGGGAGTCGAACCCTCACGGCCTTGCGGCCTCAGGATTTTAAGTCCTGTGTGTCTACCAGTTCCACCACGTCCGCTTAGGCTCCCAGCCTAGCCGAGGACGTGTAGCATCCCCTTAAGCCGGGAGGAGCGCCTTGTCGGGCTCTCCTCCTTTGCCTTTGCCCTGGTCCTCTTCGCCAGCCTCTCCCTCCTTTGGCGCCTCTTCCTCTACCGCCGCAACCCTTTCGGCGAGCCTCTGCGACGCCATCGGGGCAGCTTCCGCCCCTGCCGACTCGCGCCGTTCGGGCTCAACTGGAGGAGCCGCCTTCACGATCGTGCCCTGCGCGCCGGGTTCTGGCTCGACGTCTTCTGGACGCACCGCCTCGACAGCCCGTATCGCATCGGGTCGGCCTTCGAGGCTTGCCCTGAGCAGCAGGAAAAGCGCCAGTCCATTCAACACGTGCCAAGCGAAATGGGTGCCGATTTTGCGGCCCGCGACGACGACCTTGTCGCACAGCGCCATGTCGAGGGTCCTAAGGGTGACGGAGACGGCAAGGATCGCGGCCGCCCATAAAACGTAAGGCGCCGCACGATGGCGCTTCTCCTCGAGCAACAGCCCAACCACGATCAACGCCGCGAGCGCCGGCAGATAAAACAGGCTGCCATTGAGGCAGGGCTTCACCCCTTGCACATCGGCACTCGGAATGCCGATCCCCCCATCCCAGCATTTAACTTGCATGTCGGCAGCCATCAACGCGCTGAAGCCGATCACCAGCAGCATTGTCCAGCCCACCGGCACGCCAAGGAAGCGGTTCAGCGCGAAGCCGAGATAGACAAGCATGAAGACGCCGATCGGCAGAACGTCGGCGAGCTCGGTCACTCCGGTCGCGTAAAGATGGAAGGCGAGGCTGCCGAGGCCGATCAGCAGCACGAGGCCGATCAAGAGATAATGGTCTGGGCTCCGCTCGGCGCGGGGGCGAAGCACGAGAAGCGACAGCCCGGCGAGCGCAGCAAGCAGAAAGGCGCCATTGCTCGCGGCATTGACGGGCTCCGCGAGCAGCGCCTCGCTGGTGCCTCGCTCGCAATAGAGGAAGACATGCTCGCCCAATGTCATGGCCGCTCTCCTTTCCTTCTCAATTTAGGAAAGAGGCCCCATCCCCTCTCCGTCCAGCGCCGGCGCGAGCGGCGCTCATATCTATCGGCGATGCTACAGAATTAACACCGAACCCTGACGCGAGTTTGGCGCGACGGCAAGATAAAGGCGCCACACGGGTGGTGCCGCATGGCGCCTAGAGGAACGAAAAGTAAAACCTTGGCGAGGCAGGGCCGAGCGCCGACCGCTATTCAGGCGGCGGGCCCTTGTCGTCGGGGGCCCCTTCGTCGGGAACCGTATCCTCTTCCGAAGGTTCCTCATCGTCGACTGCGGGAAGACCGAGCGCCGTCCGGCAGGTGTCCTCAAAGCCCTCATTGACGTTCATGAGGTCGTCGAGCGTGGGGTAGGCCGCCGCGTCGGCATCGCTGATGTCGTCCTTGTGCATCTTGGTCAGCATGTCGACGTCCTTCTGCGTCGCCTTGTTCTCGTCGAGCTTGCCGGCGACGCATTCGCAGAAGGCCTTGGGCGTAACCTTGCCGTCCTCAAAGCCCGGCTCCTGCGTGACGTTCTCATCAGCAGTACAGGCGGCGACAAAGTCGCCGGTGTTGGTCTTGCCTGCGGCGGCGGCAATGTTTGTGTTGATTGCGCTCGCGCCCGCAAGCAGAAGAGCGAAGGCGCCAGGCGCGACGACGCGCGTGAGCCGATTATGCATGAACGTCCCTCCGCCGCTCTTGCGACTTGGACTTACGACTTGGCGTCAGCGGCCCACGCCAAGCCTAAGAAATGACTCTATGATTTGGGCAACACTTAGGGTGCCTCTCACACCACCCCACGCTAGGGAGCCATAGGTGCGTTCTGAAGGCAATGCGACGTGAAAGCAGCCCGCGGCGTGCGCTATGATCCCTTGTGGCCAATGGAATAAAGGGCTGTTTATCAGTTGCTTAGCTAATGACCTTCAGGTTTTCACCTTCGGCAGGTCAAGCTTGATATGAAGCTCTTTCAGCTGCTTGGGCGTGACCTCTGAAGGCGCTCCCATAAGCAGATCCTCGGCCTGCTGGTTCATCGGGAACATGACCACCTGGCGGAGATTGTCCTCTCCGCAAAGCAGCATCACGATGCGGTCGATGCCCGGCGCGATACCGCCATGCGGGGGAGCGCCATATTGCAGTGCGCGGAGCATGCCGCCGAAGCGCTTCTCAAGCTCCTCGCGTGGATACCCGGCGATGGCGAAGGCCTTCTCCATGATCTCGGGCTTATGGTTCCTGATCGCTCCCGAGGAGAGCTCGACCCCGTTGCAGACCACATCATATTGATAGGCAAGAATATCGAGAGGGTCCTTGCTCTCGAGGGCTTCGAGACCCCCTTGCGGCATTGAGAAGGGATTGTGCGAGAAGTCGATCTTCCCCTCCTCCTCGTTCCACTCATACATCGGGAAATCGACGATCCAGCAGAACTCAAAGCGGTCTTTGGCGGTCAGCCCCAGATCGTTCCCGATCTTGACCCGCGCCTGTGCGGCGAAAGGCGCCATCTCTCCGGGAAGCCCCGCCACGAAGAACACGGCGTCGCCGTCACCCAGGGCCAGCTGTTTGCGGATCGCCTCGGTCCGCTCCGGCCCGACATTTTTGGCAATTGGCCCTGCCCCTTCACCATCACGAAAGAAGATGTAGCCGAGCCCAGGCTGGCCCTCGGCCTGCGCCCAGGCATTCATACGGTCGCAGAAGGCGCGGCTGCCGCCACCCTTGGCCGGGATCGCCCACACGCGGCAGTTCTGATCCATGTCGAGCATCCCGGCGAACACTTTGAAGCCCGAGCCACGGAAGTGCTCGGTCACGTCCTGCATCTCGATCGGATTGCGCAAATCGGGCTTGTCGGTGCCGTATTTGCGCATCGCCTCGGCATAGGCGATGCGGGGGAATTTCTGCGTGACGGGCTTACCGCCCCCGAACTCCTCGAACAGACCGCGCAGGATCGGCTCGACCGTGTTGAACACGTCGTCTTGCGTGACGAAGCTCATCTCGAGGTCGAGCTGATAGAACTCGCCGGGCGAGCGGTCGGCGCGGGCGTCCTCGTCGCGGAAACAGGGCGCGATCTGGAAATAGCGGTCGAACCCCGCGATCATGATGAGCTGCTTGAATTGCTGCGGCGCCTGCGGCAGCGCATAGAACTTCCCCGGATGCACGCGGCTGGGCACGAGATAATCGCGCGCGCCCTCGGGGCTCGAGGCGGTGAGGATCGGCGTCTGGAATTCGAAGAAGCCCGCGTCCCGCATGCGCTTCCTGAGCGACCAAATGATGTCCTGCCGCTTCATGATGTTGGCGTGCAGGCTGTCACGCCGAAGATCGAGGAAGCGATATTTGAGCCGCGTCTCCTCCGGGTAGTCCGGCTCGCCGAACACGGGAAGCGGCAGCTCTTTCGCCTCTGACAGCACCTCGATGGCATTAGCCCTGATCTCGACCCCACCCGTCGGCAGGTTGGGGTTGATCGTCTCCTTCGAGCGCGCAACCACCTCACCGTCGACGCGCACCACCCACTCGGGCTTCAGCGTCTCGGCGAGCGCGAAGGCCGGCGATTTCGGGTCGGCCACCACTTGGGTGATGCCGTAATGGTCGCGCAGATCGATAAAGAGAAGTCCGCCGTGATCGCGCAGGCGATGCACCCAGCCAGAAAGGCGGATCGTCTTGCCGACGTCCGAAAGGCGAAGCTCGCCGCAAGTATGGGTGCGATAGTCGTGCATGACTGGGATTGGCCGCCCGCAAGCGGCAAAGGTTTGGCTAAACGCGCGGAACAGCGCATGGGAGCCCACGCTTGTCAAGGCAGGCGCGGGTCACCCAGCTGACGAAGTAATCCCATCACAGAGAACGCCGGGAGGAAATCTTAACGTGGACCCGCGCTAGACCGTGCGGCATCCTGACGGGAACTAAGCTCGGTTAGTCGCGTTTTTACGGCGAGGGAAACGAAGAGGGAGACTAAAATGCTGAAAGTCCCAAACTCTATCCCGGTGAAAACACGCCTGCCTCTTTCCGCGTGGGCGGTGGCAGCTCTGGTTTCGTTCTTTTGTGTCGTCTCATCCCTGCTACATCTCTCGCCCGTTGACCACCAGGCCAATGCGCGGGTCGAACAGATGAATATGCATGGAGATCAAGCGAGAATCCTGTCCAAGCAGATGATGGCTGCTGCTACGAGCTTGATCGCCACTATCCGGTGACTGGCGTAGGCCAGCCGGTGCAGAACCGGTGGGCCGTAATGAACAGGGCGCCGCGAGGCAACCAAACCTAGGGTATTTTAGCGCGCACTTTCCCCCGCATTTGCGCCTCTAACCCTTGGCCTCGCGGCGCGGCATGGGCTATATCCGCCCCCCATGAACCTCATCACGCGTAACGAAGAGTTGGCCGACGTCTGTGCTCAACTCGCAACCGCGCCTTACATCGCTGTCGATACCGAGTTCATGCGCGAACAGACCTTCTGGCCGAAGCTCTGCCTCGTGCAGATCGCTGCGAGCGGCATTGAGGTCCTGATCGACAGCCAGGCGCTGGAACTTGACCTCACCCCTCTGTTCGACCTGATGGTCAACGAAAAGGTGGTGAAGGTCTTTCACTCGGCGCGCCAAGACATTGAAATAGTCCACCATTTGGCCGGGGTCATCCCTCATCCAATCTTCGACACACAGGTTGCCGCCATGGTGTGCGGCTTCGGCGAGGCGGTCAGCTATTCGATGCTGGTGAAACGGCTCCTGAACCGCAACCTGGACAAGACCTCGCGCTTCACCGACTGGAGCCGGAGGCCTCTTTCAGAGCGCCAACTTACTTACGCGATTGGCGACGTGACCTACCTCCGCGACCTCTATCCGAAGCTGAAAGCTCAGCTCGATCAGTCCGAGCGCGCGAGTTGGCTGAACGAAGAGATGGCGGTGCTGACCGACCCCGCCACTTACGAGCTCCATCCCGAGCAGGCCTGGAAGCGTCTCAAGATGCGCATCAAGACGCCCAAGTCGCTCGCCGTGCTCATGGAGCTTGCCGCTTGGCGCGAGCGCGAGGCGCAGACGCAAGACGTGCCGCGCGCGCGCATTCTCAAGGACGAGGCGCTTTATGACATCGCCAGCCAGACGCCGCGCACGCAAGAAGACCTCGGATCTCTACGGACGCTGCACAACGGTTTTGCCCGATCAATGCGCGGCCGTGCGGTGCTCGAGGCTGTAGGTCGCGGGCTCGAGCGCGACCCCAAGACCGTCCCACCGATCGAACGAGGCGAACCCATGCCGCCTGAGGCTCAGGCCGTGGTCGATCTGTTGCGCGTTCTGCTCAAGGCGAGAGCGGGAAGCCATGGCGTCGCGCCGAAGCTAATCGCAACCAGCGACGAGCTCGAGGAGATCGCCCGCTCCGACAACGTCGACGTGCCCGTGCTGCGCGGGTGGCGCAAGAAGCTGTTCGGCGACGATGCGCTCGCGCTGAAGCGGGGCGAGCTTGCCCTCGCCATCAAGGACGGCGAGGTGACGGTTCTGGCGCCCGAAGGACCGGCTTCGCAGCCCTCAGCTTCGGCGGAAGAGCCAAAGAACAAGGCTTAGCAACAGGCTCACGAGGATCGCGGTGGTGATCGGTGCATAGATCACCACCCCGCCCTGGTCGATGACGAGGTCTCCCGGCAACCGTCCGAGCAGGAAGCGCACGCTCAAGAAAGTGATGAGCGCGACGGCAATGAGAAAGCCGATCGGGCCGCCGATGGGCTTCAGCATCACCGCCCTCCTCCTCTGCGGCTCTCGATGCGCATGCGTACCGTGGCGCGAACGTCTGGCGGGAGATCCTCGAGCGCGGTGAGCACGCCCATCAGCTCAGATCTAAGCCCATGGATCTGATCGATCAGGCTGAGCAGGACCGGCACATCCTCCTCGGCAAAGCCGAGCTGATCCTCCAGATTGCAGATAAGCGCGGCACGCGCGGCGTCGGCCTCTGAAAAAGCCCGAGCCTCCTCGTCGACCGGCTTGATCCAGCCCTGCTGCACCCACACCCTGAGCCTCGTCACGGTGAGGTGCTGAACCCTGGCGATGACGTCCCGTTCGCTCAGCATCAGGCCTGCTCCTTCAGCTTGCGTCTCGGATCGTAACTGTGACTCTTGCGCCATGCTTCGGCGAAGCTCTTGAGTTCGTCGTCGATCCGCTCGGGCATGACGACATTGAGCTTGACCAGTTGGTCGCCGCTTCCTGCCTTCGACTTGATGCCGCGGCCCTTCAGTCTCAGCGTCTGGCCGGTGTTGGAGCCGACAGGCACGGTCGCGAACACACGCCCGCCGATGGTCGGAACCTCGACCTTCCCGCCGAGAACCGCCTCATCGAAGGTGATCGGAACTTCGACGATGATGTCGTCGCCCTCACGCTTGAACACGGGGTGGGGTTTGACCGTGACCTCGACCAGCGCATCGCCGGGCTCGCCTTCGCCCAAGCCCGGATGGCCTTTGCCTTTCAGCCGGAGCACCTGGCCGTCGTTGACACCAGCGGGAATCGTCACGTCGAGCGTCTCGCCGTCGGGCAGCGTGATGCGCGTCTTCGTGCCTTTCACGGCATCGAGGAAATCGACTTCGAGGCGATATTGCGCATCCTGGCCGCGCATGGAGAAGCGTGCACCGCCACGTGCCCCAGCCCCGCGCTGCCCAAACAGGTCGCCGAACAGATCGCTGAAGCCGCCAATGTCCTCGAAGCCCGCCGCCGAACGGTAGCGCGCGGCGTCCTCGCCACCAGCATATTCACGGTAATAGCGCTGCTGCGGCCGCTCCTGGCCTGACTCATCGATCTCGCCGCGATCGTAACGCGCGCGCTTTGTTTCATCACCGACGATGTCGTAGGCGGCGGTGACCTTCTTGAATTTCTCCTCGGCCGCCTTGTCCCCCGGATTGAGATCGGGGTGCAGCTTCTTGGCCAGCTTGCGATAGGCCTTGGCGATGTCCGCAGTGCTCGCGGTCTTAGCCACGCCAAGGACGGAATAAGGATCATCAGCCATCTAACAATCGAGGGTCTGGAGTGAAGTGGGCTTTGGTCTCAACGTTGCAATGTCATTGCTGGCTTTGCCGGGCAACTCCGTAATTCCGGACCTGACAATATTGCCGTCCAGTGGTTACTGGATTCCCGCTTGTGCGGGAATGACAATTTGACCGCAATTTGGGAAGGAAACCCTCGCGGGGCAAGTCGCTCAGCTTGCCGCGAGCTGATAGGCCGAGCCCACCCTGATCTCCGGCTCGCGGTCGAGCAGATCGGCAAGTTGCTTGAACCGCCTCTCGACCCGCTCCCCCTCGAGGTTCGAATAGGGTTCAGGCAAAGTCCAGGCGAGCCGATTGCCTTCATAGGTCAGCGGCGTGTTGGTGAGGACGCCCGGCATCGCGGCCGACACCATGTGGGCCGCACGGAAAGCCGCGCCAAGGATGCGGGCGCGCTTCAGCATGTCCTTATCGACGAGCTCGACCAGCCGCTGGCTGAGTGTGTCCCTCACCAGTCCCTCGTTGCGGTAGTAAACGGTGAGAGCGAGGAAGGCGCGGCCTGGATGATCGACGCCCACGAAATCGCCATGCGCGACGAGGTTTAAGCTCTGCGCACCGCGATAATCGGGATGAGCCCGCCAGCCGATATCGGAGAGCAGGCAGGCGGCATGGCGAAGCCGCCTCTGCTCGGGCGTTTCGGTGGGACCCGGCGCACGGAAGATAGCGTCGGTCCAAAAGCAGAGCTCATAGGCGCTGTCGAGCGATCGCGAGCGTTGCCGGGCGAGGTCCTCGCATGCCGCGATCAAGGGATCCCTGCGCTTCTCCTGCTCGCTGAGAAGGTTGTAGAGGAGACCCTCGCGGATGCCGAACACCGAGACCACGACGGCACGCGGCTTCATCTGCTTGATCAACCGCTCGAGAACGAGCGCGCCGTAAGGAACGGTCTCGCGGCGTGCGCTCGAGATATCGCGGATGCCGGCGAGCGAGCTTTGCGATTGGTGATCGAGGAGGGCGGCGAATTTGAGCGCCTCTTCGGCAGGGATCTTGTAATTGTGCATGACGCTCAAGGGATAATTGGTTTGCGTCATGTGCAGCCGGGCGAGCGCCCGCCACGTGCCGCCGATCGCGTAGAAGTCGCGCCCTCTTCCCTTCTCGAGCCATTCGACCTTGGCAATCTCGGCGTCGACGATTTCCCGCGCCTTCTTGAGATTGCCTCCCGAGGCATCGATCAGGCGCAGGCCTCCAAGCGGGAGCGTCGCCGCATCGGACAGACGCCCACCCCTCACGTCGATCAATTCGAGGCTGCCGCCGCCGAGATCGCCGGCAAAGCCGTCGGCGGCATGGAACCCCGACACGATGCCGAGCGCGGCAAGCTCGGCCTCCTGGGTGCCCGAGAGAAGCGTGATCTTGCGGTCAAGGATGCGTTCGGCCTGAGCGATGAAATCCGGCCCGTTGGAGGCTTCGCGCGCGGCGGCCGTGGCGATCACCTCGACATGTCCGGCTCCGAGCTGGTCGATGAGCGCACGGAAGCGCCTGAGCGCGCGCAGCGCGCGTTTGATTGCGTCGGGGGCGAGCTTCCCGGTCGTGGCGATCGTGCGCCCGAGCCCGCACAGGACCTTCTCGTTGAACAGCGGCGCCGGCGCCCGGCCCGCGTTCTCATAAACGATGAGGCGGACCGAGTTCGACCCGATGTCAACCACCGCAACCGGGCCTGAGTCGTTCCTTGCGAGCATGGCCGACCCGCCGCGCTTTAGGTCTGCTCGACCAGGCGCGTAAAGCGCCGCGGCATGTTCTCAGTCAGAGAGGTGCCGCGCCCCGACAGGCTCGGATTGGTCATGAAGTAGTCCTGCGCGCTGAAGGGCTCCTGGTCATTGCTGGGATAGATGCGCTCTGAGCTGCCATCGGGCTTGACCCGCCAGCTCTGCAGATTGTCCTTGAGATTGGCCACCATGATCTGGTCCAGGATCTGCTCGTGCACCGTCGGGTTGGTGATCGGAGCCATGGCCTCTACGCGGCGGTCAAGGTTGCGGGGCATCATGTCGGCAGAGCTGATATAGACCACCGCCTTACGATTCGGAAGGCCGTGGCCGGCGCCGAAGCAGTAGATGCGCGAATGCTCGAGGAAACGGCCCACGATGCTCTTCACGTGGATGTTTTCCGAGAGGCCCGGCACGCCAGGTCGGAGGCAGCAAATGCCGCGCACCACAAGGTCGATCTCGACGCCGGCTTGGCTCGCCTCGTAAAGCGCGTCGATAATCTCGGCATCGACCAGCGAGTTCATCTTCATCCAGATGGCCGCCGGGCGCCCTGCCTTAGCGTGATACATCTCCTCGCGGATATGGTCGAGAATGCGCGCCCTGATGCCAAACGGCGATACTGCCATGGCCTCGAGCTCGGCCGGCTCGGCATAGCCCGTGACGTAGTTGAAGATGCGCGACAAGTCCTGACCGATGACACGGTCGGCGGTGAAGAAGGAGAGATCGGTGTAGATCTTGGCGGTGACCGGGTGGTAGTTGCCGGTCCCCACATGGCAATAGGTGATGAGCTCGCCGCGCTCGCGTCGCACGATCAGGCTGAGCTTGGCGTGGGTCTTGAGCTCGAGGAAGCCGTACACGACTTGGACGCCGGCGCTTTCGAGATCGCGCGCCCATTTGATGTTGGCCTCCTCGTCGAAGCGCGCTTTGAGCTCGACCACGGCGGTGACGGACTTGCCGGCCTCGGCCGCCTCTTTCAGCACCTCGATGATCGGCGAGGTCTTGCTCGTGCGGTAGAGCGTCCATTTGATCGCCACCACCTCGGGATCGTTCGCCGCCTGCTTCAGGAACTGAAGAACGACATCGAAGGACTCGTAAGGGTGGTGGACGACGATGTCCTTCTTGCGGATGGCGGCGAAGCAATCGCCGTGATGCTCGCGGATGCGCTCGGGAAAGCGGCTGACGAAGGGCTCGAATTTGAGTTCGGGCCGCTCCGGCACGATGAGCTGGTTGGTGTCGGCAAGCCCGATCAATCCCTTCTGCACGAAGCTCTCGCGCTCCGTGACCTTGAGCTCCTGCATGACGAAGCGCTGTAGTCTCGACGGCATGGTCGCCTCGATCTCGAGCCTGATGACCGAGCCGCGCCGCCTCCGCTTCAAGGCCGACTCGAACAGCCGCACGAGATCCTCGGCCTCCTCCTGCACCTCGATGTCACTGTCGCGCAGCACCCTGAAAGCGCCCTGGCTGCGCACCCGGTAGCCGGGAAATAGACGCGACACGAAAATGCCGACCACCGTCTCGAGCCTGATGAAACGGATCGGTTCTTTGCCATCGCTGCCATCACCTTTGCCCGGCAAGCGGATGAAGCGGGAGAGCTGCGACGGGATCGGCATAAGTGCGTGCATGGCGCGGAGCGAGCCTTCACGCACGAGCTCGAGCCCCAAGGTGAAGCCGAAATTCGGGATGAAGGGAAAGGGATGAGCAGGGTCGACCGCGATCGGCGTCAACACTGGGAAAATGTGGTTGAGGAAATGGTCCTCGAGCCAGGCACGCTCGTCGTCCGAGAGCTGGTCGGCATGGAGCACGTGGATGCCCGCGTCGGCAAGAAGCGAGATGAGCGTCACCCAGCATTCCTGCTGCTCGGCTGTCAGCTCCACGACTGAGCGGTTGATGCGGTCGAGCTGCTCGGCCGGCGTCAGGCCGTCCTCGCTCGGCGTCTCGATCCCGCTGACCACCTGGCCGCGCAGACCCGCCACGCGCACCATGTAAAATTCGTCCAGATTGTTGGCCGAGATGGAGAGGAAGCGCAGGCGCTCAAGCAGCGGATTGCGCTCGTTTTCGGACTCCTCGAGCACCCGCCGGTTGAAGTTTAGCCAGGACAGTTCGCGGTTGAAAAAGCGGCTCGGCCCCATGGCGGCAATGCCGGGGCTAAGCGGAATCCGCTCGATCTGCTCTGGCAAACTCATCGTGCAACCTCTTGAAAATCAGCAGCTTCCCTCACGGGATCGTTCGGCGCGGGCACTGGACGCAAAATCTACCCCAAAAACTGTATCACTACCGTTACGGCCTAGGCCAATCCGGCCCCTCCATCGTCCGACCCGCCCTGTGCTGCCAGCGCCTCGATGACGAGCTGGCGGCTGATCTTACGGCCCGTCGCCAGCGCTACCCGGTCAACCGCCTCGACCGCCGCCGCTGCCGCGGCAAGCGAGCGGTCGATATTGAGCGCCAGGACCTCGAGCACTTTGGGATCGACAGTGAGCTGGCGGTCGGCGAACTGTTTCAATAGCACCGTCTTGAGCAATGTCTCATCCGGCGCGCCGATCTCAACTGCCGGCACTGCGTTCAGCCGCGACGAGAGGTCGGGGAGCGTGATCTCCCACCGGCTGGGAGCGCTTCGTGCCGTGATCAGCACGTAGAGACCCTTCTCGCGCGCAAGGTTAAGGAGGTGAAACAGCGCCTTCTCGTCATAGGCGAGACGGTCGGCATCCTCGACCACGAGCGCCGTCCCCTCTCCCATCGTGTCGATCACCCCGATGTCGAGGGTCCAAGGCTCGAGCGCTCGCGCCCCCGAGAGCGCCTGGAACACGCGAGCGAGATGGGTCTTGCCGCTCGCCGCCGGGCCCGTCAGGAGTTGGACGCGGCCCTGCCAGCGTGGCCAGGAGTTGATCAGCTTTACCGCCGCGAGGTTGCAGTCGCTGACGAGAAAGTCTTCGGCGCCGAGCGCCGCGCGATGGGGGAGGTCAAGGGTGAGCTGGGCGAGAGTCACGAAGCCCTGACCCGCGAACGCTCTGCTGCGGCGCGTCCATGCTCGGTGCCCTGGCGCTTATGCGACAGACGGGGCTCCGGCTCAGGCTCGTAGCTCGCCATATGTTTGAGCCACGCAATGAAATAGGCGGCCGCCGAGACGATGGTGAGCGCGCCCGTCACCCAGACGAGGACTTGAACGATTTCCTCGAGCCCAAGCCCAAGGCCAAGCTCTGCCAGGACGAGCCCGGCAAGCACGATCTGCGAGAACGTGTTTGCCTTGCTGATCAAGAGCGGGTGCATTGAAAGCGGCCGCGACAGCATCCAGGAGAGCACCACCGCGCCGACGATGAGGATGTCGCGGCTCACCACCGCGATCACGAGCCACGCAGGCAATTGGCCGGCGAGCCCGAGCGTGACGTAGATGCTGACGAGTAGAGCCTTATCGGCAATGGGATCGAGATAGGCGCCAAGCTCGGTGTGCCAATTGTAACGTTTGGCCAGGAAGCCGTCGGCAGCATCGGAGAGGCCTGCCAACAGGAATAGCAAGAAGGCCGCCAGCATTTCATGGGTGATGATCAGCCACACGACTAGCGGAACGAGCACGATCCGCGAAAGTGTGAGGCTGTTGGGGATATTCACGTAACGCTCCTCCGAAGCTCGGGACGTAGCACGCCCGAGCTGCCTAGAATTTTAGCAGATTCGGCCCCCAGCGTGACCAGGGGCGACATACCGCGCGCCTATTTCGAGCGGAGGACGAAGGTTCCATCTTTCTCATCAAACGCAAAGCCGCTCTGGCCAAGTTCAGTCTGCAATTTCCCGAGCGAGCCTGCATAATCGAAGGTGATTGAGGCAGCGCGCGCCGAGAGCGCGTTGACCTCAAGCCCTTGGATTCCCGCCACCTGCATCAGTCTTGCCCTGATCTCCTGCCAATCCTTGAGGCCGGTGAATTGGACCATGGCCTCGACGTTGCGCGGCACCTCTGCCGTCCCCGCCTGAGGCGTTTGCTCGGGGCCGCCCTCGCTCTTGGCCTCGGTCGGGGCGGCTGGCTGGTCCTGCGTCACCTTCCAGCGATTCTCGATGATGGCGAAGGCGACCCCGGCGGCCAACCGCGCGGCATCTTTGGCATTGCCGCTGAAGGTGTCGGTGTGCCCGTAATTGATGGGTCCCACGCTGTCGGCGCCGACGAGACGGGTCACGAATTTGCCCCCATCCACCTCGCCGACGGCAACCACAAGCGGCGCATAGCTGTATTCGGTCTGCATCAGGGCAAATGCCTGGGCATCACCGCCGAGCACGGACTTCACAGTTTCGGCCGTGAGATTTGGCCGTGGCTCGAGGATCGTCGCCGGAGTGACGCTATCGGAGAGGTCGAGATCCTCCCAGGCCTGCCGCCAGCCTTCAGCCCCCGCTGCCTTCACGCTTTCGCCATCGAGCACGAGCGGCAGAATTGAGATCGCCTCGGCGCGGGTCTCGCTATAGGGAATATTCTGGCTGTCGAGGAGCTGCTTGACCGCCTGGCTGTTGAAGCTCACATCGATGCTCGCGAGGTAGCGTGTGGTCGAGTTTCGCTCGCTCCGGATCGAGACGCCTTCGATCAACTCCTCGACGTCTATCTGGCTGAGATCGGGAAGCTGCGCATAGGCGCTGATCGGCATGAGGCGCTTCAGCACGACGTTGAGCGCGTCGCGTTCGGACTGTTCCATGCCTTTACCCTTGGCGGCGACGGCATCCTTATCGGTCGCATCAACCGAGACTTTGGCAACCACGTAGAGCGGGTCGGCGGCGAGCGCGCCGCTCGACAGGATGACGACCGCTAACGCCGAAAAAAGAGCGGCGCGAGCCGCCCGCAAAGCGCCGCACCCTAACGGAAAGCACGCCATGGCGAACTCTGAGAGGATTTGCCGATCCGCAACGATCATCACCCATCGCTAAACCGTGGGAATGTGGCCGACAAGCGGCCTTTCCGTCTTGACGGGCCTCCATTCGCACGATTGTTATGCCACATCGCCTGAACCTCCATAAAGAGTGGCGAAGCGTGCCCGCGACCTCCAGGAAAACGAGCCGGCTGACCTATCGGGACGCGGGCGTCGATATCGACGCCGGCAATGCTCTGGTGGAGGCGATCGGCCCCCTTGCCAAGGGGACTAAGCGCAAGGGCGTGCTCGGGGCGATCGGCGGATTCGGTGGTCTGTTCGACCTAAAGTCGTGCGGATTCAAGGACCCCGTTCTTGTCGCCGCTACCGATGGCGTCGGCACGAAGCTGAAGCTCGCCATCGAGACTGGGCTGCACGAAGGCATCGGCATCGACCTGGTCGCCATGAACGTCAACGATCTCGTCGTGCAGGGCGCCGAGCCCCTCTTCTTTCTCGACTATTTCGCGACCGGCAAGCTCGACCTCCAAGTAGCAGAGACGGTAATCGGGAGCATCGCCAGGGGATGTAAGGAAGCCGGCTGTGCGCTGATTGGCGGCGAGACGGCCGAAATGCCGGGACTCTATGCGCAAGGTGACTACGACCTCGCAGGATTCGCCGTCGGCGCGGTCGAGCGGAGCGCATTGCTCCCGCGCAAGGACATCGAGATCGGCGACGTTATTCTCGCGCTCCCTTCCTCGGGGGTGCACGCCAATGGCTTTTCTCTGGTGCGCCGCGTGGTGGAGCAATCGGGCTTGCGTCTGTCGGACCCGGCACCGTTCGCCAGGAGAAAGCCGCTCGGCGCTGCACTCCTCACCCCAACCCGCATCTACGTCCGGCAGATCCTTGGAGCGATTCGCGGAACCGGAGCCGTGAAAGCCCTCGCACACATCACCGGCGGCGGGCTGACGGAGAATATCCCGCGCGTCCTGCCAAAGACCCTCGCCGCCGAGATCGGACTCGGATCCTTCGCGCTTCCCGCTGTCTTCGAGTGGCTGCAACGCGAGGCGCGCCTCGATCAAGCCGAGATGCTGCGAACCTTCAACTGCGGCATCGGCATGATCCTGGTGGTGGCGCCTCAGGATGCCAAGCGCGTGCTCCGCTCTCTCGGTGGTGAGGCGATGGAGATCGGCGTCATCGACAAGCGGGCACGGCGGAGGGCCGTGCGCTATGCCGGAACGCTCGGGGATAGATCGTGACGCGGAAGCGAGTCGGCGTCCTGATCTCCGGCCGAGGATCGAACCTTCAGGCCCTGATCGAAGCGCAAGCGGCACCCCACTACCCCGCCGAGATCGTTCTGGTGCTGTCGAACGTTCCCGGTGCGCAAGGGCTCACCCGCGCTGAAGCGGCCGGAATCCCGGCGCTCGTGGTCAACCACAAAGACTTCGCTTCGCGCGCAGAGTTCGATGCCGTGCTCGACCAGACCCTCAAGCAGGCCGGGATCGAGCTCCTCTGCAATGCGGGCTTCATGCGGCTGCACACGGACGAATTCGTGCGCGGCTGGTGGAATCGCCACCTCAACATTCACCCCTCTCTTCTCCCCGCGTTCAAAGGCTTGCACACCCATGCTCGCGTGCTGGACGAAGGCGTGAAGATCACTGGCTGCACCGTGCATTTCGTGCGCAACGAGATGGATACGGGCCCGATCGTGGCGCAGGCCGCCCTCCCCGTCCTTCCGCACGATACGGCCGAAAGCCTCGCTACCCGCGTGCTCACGGCCGAGCATCGCCTCTATCCGCACGCTCTGAGACTGGTTGCCTCGGGCTCCGTGCGCGTCGAGGGCGAATCTGTGGTGGGAATGACACAGATCAGGGATCAGGCCCCAATCTTTTCACCGCCTTTTGACGAAGCGCTTTGATTGAAATTGTTAACGGCCGTAAGATCGCCCACTGGACTGAACGGCACATCGCACCACAAGATGGTGATGTGCCAATGATGGACAATGCCGACGGCAGGATGCTAGAGACTGGCCTGATTCAAGGCAATTCCGCAGCGGATTGCCGGTGCCGTGGCAAAGCCTCGCAAGCTGGGCGGAGAGCCGCTCCCTCACTGAGGCCGCTGACCCACCTGGGGAGCAAGGCCTGGCCTCCGACAGCAAAAACAGGGAGCAAGGGGACAGACGTATAAATGGCGGATATGACAGTCGCCTATTCTGCATCGCACGGGCTCGGCGAAGAGCAAAGCATCTGGTACAAGCTCACGCCGCTGCTGAACCAGGAGAACCCCATGCAGGTTCTCATGGCGCTCAGCGAGAAATATAGCGGTGTGGTTCCCATCAACCTCAAGAACCACCGCATCGTGCTGCTTTCGGAGCCCGCTCATGCCGAGCGCGTGCTCGTGTCGAATGCTGACAACTACACCAAATATTTCGACGGCCTACGCCCGGTGTTCGGCCGGAGCATGATCACCATCGACGGCGCCCTGTGGCAGAAGATCAGGGCGCCGCAGCAGGCCGCCTTCCACCCGAACATGTTCGAGGTCTATTTCCCCTATCTCATGTCGGCCATCGACTCGAAGATGACGCGCTGGGCGAAGTTCGCCTCGACCGGCGAGACGATCGAGATGGTCGAGGAGACGTGGACGCTCGCCGCCGAGATGGTGTGCAAGGCGCTATTCGATCGCGAGATGCCGTTCAACCCGCATTTCGTCTTCGGCCAGGTCAAAACCTATACCGACGTGGTGAACCACAAGTCGATCCGGCTCAAGAACGTGCGCGGCCAGATCGACGAGATCACCGCCGAGGACGCCGCCAAAGCCATGGAGGTCTGGGGCTCGATCCCCGACACGGTCATCGGCGCGAACGTGCTCGAATATCGCGAGAAGACCCTGCTCAACATGCTTCAGGCGGCGGAGGCCGATCCCGGTTTCCCGGAATTCGATCGCCAGCAGGTGATCGACGAGATGAAGCAATATCTGTGGGCCGGCACCGAGACTACGGCGCTCACGCTCGCCTGGTCGCTCTATCTCTTGTCGATGCACCCCGAGGCGCTCGAGCGCATCAGGGCCGAGGCAAGAGCTGTATGCGGCGAGCGCGATCCGGAGTGGAATGAGGTACAGCAGCTCACCTATACGCGTATGGTCATTCAGGAGACGATGCGCCTCTTTCCGCCGATCTGGGCGCTGATCCGCATCGCCGCTGGCGACGACGAGATCGGCGGTCACCACGTCAAGGCGGGCGACAAGGTGGTGATCCTCTCTTACGTGATGCACCACAGCCCGAAATATTGGGATGAGCCCGAGAAGTTCGACCCCGAGCGCTTTGCGCCTGAGCGCGCCAAGAAGCGCACGAAATACACTTATCTGCCCTTTGCCGCCGGCAAGCGCGCCTGCATCGGCGGGGCCCTGTCGCAGATCGAGAACACGCTCGCACTCGTGCAGCTCTTGCGCCGCTTCACGCCCGAATATACCGGACCGATGCCGGCGAAGATCCACGCGACCGTGACGCTCTGCCCGAAGGGCGGCCTCCCCTTCCGTATCCGCGCGCTGAGCTAGAGACCTCGCTCAAGCTGTTGGTCGTCGCAAAGAGCGACTCCAGCATCGAATTGCGCCACACTCTCCGGTTGCGCTTTTGGCTGCTTGCCAAGAAATAAGCGCATAAATTGAAACGCTTAGCTAAGCTTCGCGACCGATAGTCTGCTCCTCATGGAGGGCTTGGCGCCTCCTCTCAGGACAGCTTCGCGTGCTCGCACCGTCAAAGGACCAACCCACAGCGTCAGGACGACGATTGGACCCGATGGTCTCCGCTATCGCGAGCCTGGTGGCCGCAGTTGTCCTCGTATCACTGGTTGCTATCCCGCAATGGCTGTCGAAACAGGCGCGCTGGGAGTCCCTCCGCTCGCATGTGGCGGAGATCGGCGAAGTTGCCGCCAGCGTCATTGACGGCGATCTGCATCGCCGTCTGCTCGATCCAAAGAACTACAGCCAAGCGCTCTACACAGAGGCGCTTAAGCCGCTGGTGCGTTTCCACTCGGCCGATCCGAGCATCTTCTACGTCTATACGATGGCCAATCTGAGCGACGGCGTTCACTTCATTCTCGATACGGCCGCATCGCCCGACCTAAAGACCAGTCATAAGCTGCAAGCTTCTCCCTACATGGAAAAGTTCGAGCTGCGGAAGGAATACGAGGATGATTGGCTCGAGCAGATTGCGTCAGGCAAGACTTACGTGACGCCAAATTTCGAGGAGGACGATTACGGCGACTTCCTCACGGCGCACACGCCCATTTACGACAGCCAAGGCCGCTATAGCGGCTTCGTCGGCGTCGATTTCGACCTTGAGTATTATTTCGCTCAAGAAGCACGTTTCCGCGATATCGCCATCGGCAGCTTGATCGCCGCGTTGCTGCTGGCACTGGCGATTGGCTACGGCGTCGCGCTTTATTACTCGGCAATGCGGAGTCGCATGGAGGCTCTCTATGAGAGCTCGACACGCGACGGCCTGACCGGCTTGCACAATCGCATCGGCGCCATTGACGGTGTCAAGAGGCTGTTGGCGCGACGCGCGAAGAGCTATGCCGCTCTGCTCATCGATATCGATGGACTCAAGATCATCAACGACACGAGGGGACACGCCACAGGTGACGCGGTCATCGCGCTCACGGCCGAAGCGATCCGCAAGAGCATGCGCGAGGGCGATGAGTGTGCCCGCCTCGGTGGCGACGAGTTCTTCGTGTTCGCTGCCGATTGCGACACCAAGGAAGCCATGGCGATTGCAAAGCGCGTTATCGATAAGCTTTCCAAGCCAACGATGCCGATGGTCGGTGCAACCGCCAGCGTATCGATCGGTGTCGTCGTTCTCGACGGGCGCGATGCTGAGTTCAGCCGCATGTACCGCGACGCCGACCACGCGCTCTATCAGGCCCGGTACGAAGGCAAGAGCCGCATCGGCCTGTTCGAGCCGGAGGCCGCCACAGCCACGCCGAACGAGTCCCCGGCATTCGCCTAAACCTCTGACAAGACCTCGTGGATCTGCGGCACGACCGCGGCACCCTCGCCGACGGCAGCCGCCACCCGCTTGGTCGAGCCCGCGCGCACATCGCCGATGGCAAAGACTCCGGGCCTGCTTGTCTCGAAGGGCAGCACCTCGCGCTCTACGCCACCGTCGGCAAAGCCGGTGCCGGTGATGACGAAGCCCTTGCCGTCGACCTCGACGCAATGCGTGAGCCAATTGGCGTTCGGATCGGCGCCGATGAACAGGAACAGGTGCCGCATGTGGCAGGTATGGGTCTCGCCCGTCGTCTTGTCGCGGAACACCGCGCCCGTGAGCCCGCCATTCTCGCCGCCCTCGAGCCCGACGATTTCGGTCTTGGTGTGGAGTTCGACATTGGGCAGCGCGTTGATCCTGTCGATCAGATAGCGCGACATCGAAGCTTCCAATCCCTCACCACGCACCACGAGGTGCAGCTTCCTCACTTTCGGCGCCAGAAACGCCACAGCCTGGCCTGCCGAATTGCCCCCGCCGATCAGCGCCACCTCCTCGCCCTCGCACAGCTTCGCCTCGACCGGCGACGCCCAATAGGAGACGCCCGCGCCTTCGAATTGTGCCAGGTTGTCGATCGGAGGCCGGCGGTAGCGCGCACCCGAGGCGATGACCACGGTCTTGGCACTGACCGTGACGCCGTTGTTCAGCACGAGGCGATGCGGCGCGCCCGAACGGCGGTCGGCCTCGCCACAGTCAAGCCGCTCCACCTCAAGCGGAATCGCGACCTCGACGCCGAATTTGAGCGCCTGGTTGAAGGCACGTGCCGTTAGCGCAAGCCCGGAGATACCAGTCGGGAACCCGAAATAATTCTCGATCCGGGCCGAGGCTCCCGCCTGACCGCCGAAGGCTTTGGAATCGAGCACAAGCACCGACAGGCCCTCTGATCCGGCATAGACGGCGGTGGCAAGTCCGGCGGGACCTGCTCCCACGACTGCCACGTCGTAGATCTTGTCGGGGTCGAGCTCAGGCGTGATCCCGAGACAGACCCCGGCTTCCGCCACTGTGGGGCATTTCAGCACCGTGCCATTCGGGCAAACCATCAGCGGCAGATCCGCCGGCAGCATGCCGAGGCGCTCGACCATGGCGCGGCCGTCTGCGTCTTTGGCGGCGTCGAGCACGGTATAGGGATAACCATTGCGCCGCAGAAAATCCTCGATCCGCGCAAGATTGGCTGTGCCGGGATTGCCGACCAGCACCGAGCCCACGCCACCGCCCTTGATCTCGAGCAGACCCACGCGGCGGAGGATGAATGCGCGCATCATGATCTCGCCGATCTCTGCCGAGCCGATCATCAGCGCGCGCACATGAGCCGCATCGAATGGCAGTGCGGTGCAGCCGCCGGCACCGGCCCGGCCCTGAGCGAGCGACGCCCGTCCGCCGAGCTGACTCAACTCACCGGAGAACTGCCCCGGATGATGCGTGGTGATGGCCGCTTCTTGGTTGAGCCCATCGCGGCGCATCACGTCGATCGAGCCTTGCAGCACGAGCCAGGAGGGGGCCTGCCGTTCGCCTACGTCGAACACGATCTCGTGCGGTGCGAAGGTGCGTGCAGGACCGCTGGCAAAGCGCCTCGCGGTCTCGATCTGGCCCGCATCGAGCACAGGGAACATCTGCTGATGGCGAGTTTCAATGATGCTCATTGGGATGCCTCCGATGACGCAGATTGAGGTCTCGCGCGCCGTCCGGCAAGACCGGCCGCGAAAGCCTTCAACCTTAACGCGGAAGGCCGGCAAGCGTGCCTTAGGGGGTGTTGGTACGTTGCGAGCGACCGTTAGGGCAGCTTCGTGTAGGTCGTCGTCATAGTGGTGTTTTTGGGCATCGGCTGCAAGGTCGACAGCGTGTCGCCGCTGCAAGTGTAGCCCATTGACGCTGAGGCAGGCTTCATCTGCGGCATCGCCATCTTCATCGTTTCGCCGTTGGGTCCCTTCATCTCGATCGTGCCCTTCGAGGAAACGTCGGTCATGCATAGCGTGAGCGTTCCGCCCGCGGCAGACCACTGCCCGCTCGCTTGCCCGCTCATCTGTCCGGTCGCATGAATCGGCGCGTCCTTGGCCCGGACGTCTGCCTTGGCGTCAACCTTCGAGGTCGAAAATGTGCCGTCGGCAT
This sequence comes from uncultured Alphaproteobacteria bacterium, assembly GCA_963742355.1. Taxonomy (GTDB): domain Bacteria; phylum Pseudomonadota; class Alphaproteobacteria; order Rhizobiales; family Methyloligellaceae; genus Methyloceanibacter. The sequence continues at coordinate 83,892 of CAVULQ010000021.1, forward strand.
TGAAGGTGAGCGTGCCATTACTCGCGACAGCCCCGACCTGAGCCATTTTGAGGTTCTGGCGCATCCACTCGGCTGCCCCTCCCCCGGTCTGCTTCCATGTGCCGACGAGGCAAGCGTCGACCGCAGGTGAGGCCGTGCATCCGGCCCGCGCAGCGCTTGCAGACGCGAACGCCACCAAGACCACGGCGAGGGCAGCGGTTGATGTACGTGGAGACCCCATCAAACTTTTCCTTTGCCAAGGAGGACAGTGGACCAAGCCTTTGCGGCCGGCGCGAGGCGAACAGGCTAAGCCGAGCAAAATCCGAACTGGCCTGCGCGGAAGCTAACGCATCCTCGACTTCAGCCTGATCCTCTCGCCGTCGACGACGAACGTACCGTAGCCCTGATGGTGGATGGTCCTTGGGTTTTTGTGCTTGGGGTCCTGCCAGGCCTTGACCACTTCGAGGATGAAGAGCCCATATTTGTCGACGAGCGTCGTGTCCTTGACCTTGCATTCGAGATTGACAAAGCACTCGGCGATGAGCGGAGCGCCGACCCGCTTCGCCTTGATCTTGGTGAGACCGAAGGCAGCAAATTTGTCGATGTCGCGGCCCGAGCTGTTGCCGATCCCGACCACTTTCTCCGCGAGCTCGACCGCCGGAATCGCGATCACGCATTCTCGCGTCGCGCACAAAGCGGCATAGCTGTAATCGCCTTCGCTGACGATGCAGGCAATGAGCGGCGGCTCGAAGTCGACCATCATGTGCCACGACATGGTCATGACGTTGGCGCGGCCGCTCTCGGCCGTGGCAAGCAGGACGACGGGACCAGGCTCGATCGTCTGGTAGACCTTGCCGGGCGCAAGCTCGCGCAGCGGGCTCCGCTTGGCGCGCCCAATGGCCTTCGCGCTCACGGCTTCTGATCGGGGTCGTCGGTCTTGGCTGGTGGGGGAGCGCTTGGCGTCACCGCATCACCGACCGCCGGGAAGCCCGCTCGTAGATAAGCGACGATCTGCCAGATCTGGTCCTTGGTCAGCTCGCTCTTGAACGAGGGCATCGCGGTCCCGAATTCCTTGCCGCCCTCCGAGATGGTCCATAGGAGGTATTGGTCGATGGCGATCGGCTGCTGCATCAGATAGGCGAGCAGAGCGGGCGATGGGTTCAGCGAATAAGCAAGCTCGCCGTTGCCGAGCCCAGTATCGCCATGGCACTTCGCGCATTTAGCGAGATAGAGGGGGCCGCCTGCGGCAATCGCGTTGGTCGTATAGCCAACATCGTTCTCTGCCATGAGATACTCCTCGGGCACCTTCTTATTCACGAACGCTGAGAAGCGCAGCATACGCTGCTGCTGCTCGGGGCTCAGATTCTTGAAGTTCCAGCCCATCGGCATATCCGGCTCAGCTGGCAGCCGCCCTTGCGCGAGCGAACGCGAACTGACCGGCGCAAAGAGCGCGACCGCGATCAAGAGGGCGCCAATTGCGAGAGCAAGACGTCGCGACGTGTACATTAGAAATCCTCCAGCCCGTTCAGCCCGGGCGATTGTTGTTCGCCGCAAAATCAAAGCCTTATCCCAGATCAAATGGCCGGAAATTTGTCGTTTCCCCAGATTTGCAGCGGCAGCAGGCCCTCGAGAATGACACCCGAGAGGCTTCTCACGTGGTCGCAGGAGTTCTAGACTGGTTTTAGTAGTGTGTAAGGGGCGGGGCGATGAGCGACGTGGCTGGCTTGAATGTACAAGTTTCGCATGACCGCGACCTAGTGGTCACCGAACCTGGGACCGGCGAGCAAGTGGTCTATCGCAAGGATGGCGATTCGCCGGTGTTGGTGATGATGGACTCACTTAGGGCCGATCCCAACGCGGCCCGTGTGAGATTCCTCGTCTCGGCCTGGAAGGCGGCGCACGCCAAGGCTCAGCAACTCGGGTGGCTCAAATCCTGAGCACGGGTCGGGCGGCCAAAGGCCCGGCGTTCCGCTACGGTCATGCAAGAAGGTTCTGGACCGCTCATGCATGAGGCCGTTATAGCCGGGGCAAGCGCGGAGACGCCCGCTGAGAGTTTGCCCGGCCTGGTCTCGGCCTTTCGCTTCGCCGCAGGCGGCAGCGAAGAGCTCTCCGTCGACGAGCCGATTGCCGAGCAGCCAGACAGCTGGCTTTGGCTTCACTTCAACCTCGCCGATGCGCGCGCATGCCGCTTCCTCAAGGCAGGTCCCTCTCTACCCGCCGCAGCGCGAGAGCTCCTCGTCTCACCCGATGAGCATCAGCAGCTCAACGTGATCGGCGGTTGCCTCTACGGCGTCTTCGCCGACCTCGTCTGCGATCTCAACGGGCTCACCGAAGAGATCGGCTTTCTCCATTTCGCCTTGACCGAGAGGCTGCTCGTCACCGGCCGCCGCCGCTCGCTGAGCGCGGTCAACGTCACGCGCAAGCTCGTCCGAAGCGGTGGCAAAATTCCTACCCCGGCGGTACTTCTGCAAATGCTCTTGGAGCAGGTGGTCAACTCCGTCGATCGCTATGCCGACGACGCCGCTGCCAAGCTCGACCGCATCGAGGAGCGAATCCTCGCCGACGAGATAAGCGAAGGGCGGCCGGTGCTCGGCCGCATCCGCCGCTCCACCGTGCGCCTCCATCGTCAGCTCGTGATCCTTCGCGCCCTCATACAGCGTCTCGACCTCGATCTTGCCGAGGAATTGACGCTCAATCTCGCCACCGCAAGGCTGCGTCAGCGCCTCGAATGGCTCGATGCCGAGATCATCTCGCTGCGCGACCGCGCCCATCTCCTGCAGGAGGAGGTCACGATGAAGACGGCAGAGCAAACCAACCGCAATCTGCATGTGCTTGCCCTCGTCACCACCCTCTTCATGCCGGCAAGCCTGATTGCCGGCATCCTCGGCATGAATGTCGGAGGTCTCCCGCTCGTGCAGGACGCCAATGGCTTCTTATGGTCGATGGCGATCCTCGCCGGATCGTCAGCCATCGTGCTGTGGCTGCTCAAGCGCTCGGGCATCCTCAAGCACTAGCCAGAGGCCAGGGCTTTCTTACCCCACGATCTCGTTCTTGTTGAAGCAGAGCGCGATCTCGCGCTTGGCCGTCTCTGGGCTGTCTGAGCCGTGCACCGAGTTGCGCTGCACATTGACGGCGAAATCTTTGCGAATGGTGCCAGGCTCCGCATCGACTGGATTGGTCGCTCCCATCACCGCGCGATTCTTGGCGATCGCGTCCTCGCCCTCCAGCACCTGCAGCACGATCGGTCCCGAGGTCATGAAATTGATGAGGTCCTTGAAGAAAGGCTGGTCCTTGTGGACGTCGTAGAACTTCCGCGCGTCCTTCTTCTTCCACCACACACGCTTCTGGGCGACGACACGCAAGCCTGCGCTCTCGAGCCGCGCGATGATCAGCCCAGTTAAGTTCCGCTCGGTCGCGTCGGGTTTGATAATCGAAAGCGTGCGTTCACTGGCCATGCAATTCAGTCCCCGGAGGTTTTTGGATTTAGGCGGGCTTATAGCGGTGACCGATGACAGCGGCAAGGCAATCCGGATCGCCTTGATTCTGATCAGATTCACCTTGAGTGCGCGTGATCACGCTTTCTTTTGCCAACGACCAGCTTCGTCCTGCTGCCAATAGCTGACGGCGTGGCCCTTGGTCTTGGCCGCTTGCCAATCCGCACGCGCACGCGCCACTGCTGCCTCGTCGCGGCCATCGAAGATGAACACGACGCGGGTGTAGGGCGATGCGTCGGCGAGCGTTGCGCCGTCGACGAGAAAGCGGACGCGAGCGCCGTTCGGGTTGTCCTCTCCGGTGGTGAGGTAGATCGGATGGGCCTCCGGCGCCCCGTCGCGCGCCGACCCGTGCGGAAGGAAGCTCTCCTCGCGATAGGTCCACAGCAGCGTGTTGAGCGCCTCGAGCCGTTCCTCGCTCGCCGCTTGCACGGCTGCGCGCCAGCCGCGCTCGAGCGAGCGTTCGAGCAGCGTCGGCAGCACATCCTCGAGAGAGCGCCTTTCGAGGTGATAGAAATAGACCTCGGTCGCCCCCTCGCTCATGGCAACACCTCAAGCATAGGGATTGTCTCCCTTGCGTAGGTGCAGCCTGATCGGAACGCCAGGCATGTCGAAGCTCTCGCGCAGCGAGTTCACGAGGTAGCGTACATAGGAGTCCGGCAGCGCCTTAGGCCGCGAGCAGAAAACCACAAAAGTCGGCGGACGGGCATTGGCCTGCGTGATGTATCTGAGCTTGACGCGTCGCCCCGAGACTGCCGGCGGCGCATGAGCATCGATGGCGCCTTGCAGCCATTGGTTCAGCGCGTGGGTCGGGAGCCTAGTGTTCCATAGCCGATCGACGTCGATCACCGACTGCATCAGCCTGTCGAGACCCGCGCCACCGAGAGCCGAGACCGGAACCAGCGACACGCCCTTCACTTGCGGTAACAGCCTCTGGCATGTCTCGCGTAGCTCCTTCAAGCGCTTCTCGCGCTCGCGCACGAGGTCCCATTTGTTGACGGCGATGACCAGCGCCCGCCCCTCTTGGGCGATGAGCTCGGCGATCTGGAGGTCCTGCTTCTCGAACGGATGCTCGACATCGAGCAAGAGCACGACCACCTCGGCGAAGCGGATCGCCTTCAGCGCATCTCCGACCGAGAGCTCCTCGGCGCGGCCCTCGACGCGCATCTTGCGGCGAAGCCCTGCGGTGTCGAACAGAAGCAATTGGCGTCCCTCGAAAGAGAGCGAAGACGCGATCGAGTCGCGCGTGATCCCGGCCTCGGGTCCGGTGATCATGCGCTCCTCGCCGAGAAGCGCATTGACGAGGGTCGACTTGCCGACATTCGGCCGGCCGACGATAGCGATGCGCAACGGGCGCACGTCTTCTACCTCGCGCTGGGCGGCTTCTATCTCGGCCACCGCGCCCGAGGACTCCTTGCAGACTTGCTCGATCGCCTCGCTCAGATCGCCGACACCGGTGCCATGCTCGGCCGAGATCGCCAGAGGCTCACCGAAACCGAGCTCATAGGCCTCGTAGAGTCCGCCCTCGGCTGCCTTCCCCTCACATTTATTGGCGGTAAGGATGACGGGCTTGCCCGAGCCACGCACCAATTCGGCGAACATCTCATCGGCGCTGACGACGCCTGCCCGCGCGTCGATAAGAAAGACCACGAGGTCAGCTTGAGCGATCGCGGCTTCCGTCTGCTGGCGCATGCGCGGCGTGAGGCCTTTATCGCCCCGCTCGAGCCCCGCCGTGTCGATAAGCGTGACGGCGCAAGTCCCAAGCGTTGTTTCGGCCTCGCGCCGGTCGCGTGTCAGCCCGGGCTGGTCGTCGACAAGGGCAAGACGCTTTCCCGCGAGCCGGTTGAACAGGGTCGACTTGCCGACGTTCGGCCGTCCAACGATGGCGATGGTGAAGGACATCGGTTCGTCCGGAAAAGAGCCTTTCGAGCCGCGCGTGGTTGCCGGCAGGAGGCGGGTCAGTTGAGGGCGATCAGCGTGGCATTGTCCGACAGGATATACATGCGGCCCCCTGCCACAATGGGAGAGACATAGACGCGGGTCCCGAGATCGAGATTGGAGAGGACCTGCCCGCTACGCGCGTCGGCAGCGACGAGGAGGCCGTCGCCCGACACGAGCCACAGCCTGCCGCCGGCAAGCACCGGTCCGCTCCAGCGACCACCGGGGGGCAGGTCGCTCGCCCATTTGACCGCGCCGTCGGTCCGCGACAATGCCCACAGCTTGCCGCCAAGATCCACGACATAGACGGTGTCGCCGGCAACCCACGGCATCTGCATGCTCGCGATATTGCGCGTCCACAGCCGCTCCCCGTTCGACTCGGATGTGGCGATCATCTTGCCGCCATGGCTCACGGCGAACACCACGCCCTTATCGATCACCGGGCGCGCCGGGTCGTTGAGAATGCCGGAGGCGGAAGTCTCGGATGTGCGCGACAGTGAATCGCTCCAAGTCGTCTTGCCGCTCGACACGTCAAAGGCGGCGACGTCGCCGGCGGGGAACGGCGCGACGACGACGTTGTCGCTGACCGCGGGGCTGACATTGCTGAGCAGCGTCGCGGTTTGCGGCAATCCCCGCGCCGTCCACAACTCGGCGCCGTCTGCGCCGTTCAGTGCATGGAGCACGTTGTCGGCGGAAACGAAGAAGACCTTCCCCCCCGCGGCCGTAGGTGAGCTGCGCACCGGCTCACCCACCGTCTTCGTCCACAGGATGGCGCCGTTGCCGGGATCGATGCCGACCACCGTGCCATAGCCGGTCGTGGCATAGAGCCTTGCGCCGTCAAGCGCGATCCCACCGCCAAAACCCTCTCTCCGCCTCTCGTTCTCTGGCGTGATACTCGCGCTCCATACCCGCGCTCCGCTCGCAGACGAGAAGGCCGAGACGGTGCCGCCGGCATCGAGCGTGTAGACCTTGCCGTCGGCAACGAGAGGAAGCGCGCTCAGGCGTCCGCTCGAAGACGACCCGGTGCCGGCGTCCGCCGACCACACCTTCTGCACCTGCTCATTCAGTGCGAGATGGCCGAGATTGTTGGACGGCGCACCCCCGGGCTCAGTCCAAGTCTCGTTGGCACGCGGCGGTGGAAGCGACACCGGCTTCGGCGGTCCCGACGGATTAAGGTCGCTTGAACTCGGATCGGTGATGACGGCGACGCGTTCGCCGGGCAAAATTTCTTCCTTCTTGGCGAAGGGATTGCGGATATTGGCGAGCGGCCCACTGCAGCCGCAAAGAACCGCGGCAAGAGCCGCGGCAAGGCCGGCGCTCAGCAAGCGACGGCCAATTCCCCCTGTAAGACGAAGGCCCAAAGTTCGAGCCATCCTTCGCGCCCGACGCGCGTTATTTCGCCGTGGTGCTCAGCGCCTGCGGAGTTCCCACAATGAGCGCAAGCATCATATCGGCGCGTTCTCGCAAATTCGGCGGCGTGGCCTGATCGGCAAGCAGAGCGCTGAACTCCTTCTCGGCCGCGGGCATGTCATTCGTGCGATAGGCCGAAAGCCCAAGTAGCTCTCGCGCCGAGAAGCTCCAGGCACTGTCGGTGTCGATCAGCCCCTTAAGCCGCTTCTCCATCTCGGCGTAATCAGCCTTGTCCAACCTAAGCGTTGCGGCCTGGAGCGTGGCGTGACCGCGCAGAATGTCGTCGACGCTCGTGTCGCTTGCCAGCGCATCGTAGTCGGCGACCGCCTTGTCGGTATCGCCGCCCTTCGCCTCAGATGCAGCGAGCTGAAAGCGCGAGAGCGTGCGGTAGCCCTCAGGCCCGTCCTTGACCAGCTGGTCGAAGATCTCCTTGGCCTTCGCCGCGTCCGGCCCATCTTCCAGGGTCAACGCTTGCGTGAACTTGGCGCCGGCTGCTCCCGACTTTCGCTCCTGCCAAGAGTTCCAGCCCTTGTAGCCGGCGACACCAGCGACGAGAACCACAGCCGCCGCCAGAGCGTAGATGCCGTATTGGTCCCAAAGCCTCTTGTATTGATCCTGGCGGACCGCCTCGTCCACCTCGCGAATGAAATCACGGTCGCGGTCGCTCATGGTCGCGGACTCTTATGGTCTGACAGCTTCTCTTATGACGAACGACCGGCGCGACTAGCGACCAACCGCTCCTCCCTGCCCGCCGTATAGTGAAGCGCCTCTGCTCGCGCAAGGTAAAGAGCCCGAGAGGCACCTCCGGGCTCTTTAAAGAAGATCCCTCAAATCGGCTAACTGCCTGTCATTTTGGTCTTTTTCGTGACTGTGTCGTGCTCGTCGCACATCGGATAGGTGTAGTCGGCAGAGGGAAAGGCGCGCGTCCTCACCTCGTTTGCAAAGGCCTTCACCGCGCCCTCGATGCCCGCACCGATATGGGCGTATTCCTTGACGAATTTCGGCACGCGCTGTGACAGGCCGAGCATGTCCTCGAGCACGAGGATCTGCCCGTCGCATTCGGCCGAAGCGCCGATGCCGATCGTGGGAATTGCGATCTGCTTGGTGATGCGCGCGGCGAGAAGCTCAGCCAAGGCCTCGATCACGACGGCAAAGGCGCCCGCATCCGCCACAGCTTTGCCATCAGCCTCGTACGCCGCCCACTCCGAACGGAAGCGGCCACGCGGCTTGAAGCTGCCGATGGTGTTGATGGCCTGCGGCGTCATGCCGATATGGCTCATCACCGGGATGCCGCGGTCGGTGAGATAGCGGATCGTCTCGGCCATATGCACTCCGCCTTCGAGCTTGATGGCGCCGGCACCCGTCTCCTTCATGACGCGTGCAGCGTTGCGAAAGGCAACTGCCGGACTCTCCTCATAGGACCCGAACGGCATATCCACCACGACGAGAGCGCGGGAGGAGCCGCGCACCACCGCTTGCGCATGCATGATCATCAGCTCGAGCGGGACGGGCACCGTCGTCTCGTAGCCATGCATCACCATGCCGAGGGAGTCGCCCACGAGCAGGAAATCGACATGAGGATCGATGATGCGCGCGGTATGAGCATGATAGGCAGTCAGCGCCACGATCGGCGCGCCGCCCTTTCGACTTCTGATCTCCGGCGCGGTGATGCGCTTGACGGTGAAATCCTGCGACACGTCTCGAGAGCTCCTCAAACGTTAAAGGCCGAAAGGGCCTTTGTCCCTTGGTCTTATGGCAGAATATAGGACGCTTTTGCAGTGCAAAAAATAGGCCGCGACCCCTTGCGGCGTACTGCTACGGGAGCGGCGACACGCCGATCAGAAGCTTATGCAACCAGAAGAGGACCACGACATAGAGCACGGTCCCGAGCACGACGGCGACGACATCGTTGAGAGGGCGGACCCGTCGCCGGGATCGGGATCAGGCTCGTCGCCGTCGCGATGCTTCAGGCTGATGCGATCATAGACGGCATAAGCAAGGAACGAGGCGAAGAGGATCATCGCGGCAAGGTCGCCATTGGCGATGAGATGGGCGAGCGCCCAGGTCTTGATGGCGACCAGGAACGGGATGTTTGAGCTTCGCCTTGATCTTGCCCGGCACAAAAGCGGCGACCAGGAAGATGAACGCGGGGAGCATCAGCACGATGGCGACCCAGCGCGTCCAGGCGGGCGGCGACCAGACCGTGACGACCGGCGCCTTCGCGAAAGCGAAAGATGAGCAGGATGAGACTCGCGGTCGAGAGCAGCGCGAATAGCACCCGGTAGCCTGTCCGGCCGAGCCGACCGATCAGCCGGTCGCGCAGCTCCGTCATCGTCGGCACGAGATGGATGCCGAGGAAGACGACGATGGCCACGATGAGAAGCGTCATCTCCCTGCCCTAACGCCTCGACTCGACTCGATCAATCCGTCACAGGCGGACCGAACCGGTTCGGCCCCGGCGTGCCCTTGAGGAACCCGCATTCGATGAGCAGCCAAATTGCGCCGATGATGGGGATGAGCGCGATCAGCACCCACCAGCCGGATTTGTCGCGGTCGTGGAAGCGCTTGATGTAAACGACGATCGAGGGATAGAGCGCGAGCAAGGAGAAGATTGCGGTGATCGGGCCGATCCCCTGTTGCGGATCGTGACCGGTCGCTGCGTCGATGATCGAAACAATGATGCTGATGATGAACAACGGAAGGATCAGCCAGAGCCACCATTGCTTCCGGTTCACCCGGCCGTCGGCCGAGAGATAGAATTGCTTGAAGTCCATGGATGCCCCCCTGTTCCAAGCCCAAGGAGCAAAGCCCCTGACAGGGGCGCCGTCAACTGCCAACCTCCTTGCGGCGCAGCAATGACGGCCGAATCATCATCGAAACAAGCAACCGGGTGCGGTAGATTTGTGTGGGGAAACGAGAGGAGGGCATCATGTCAACAATGATCATCAATCTGATCCTTCAAGCCATCGCTGGCGCCATTGGAGGGAATGCCGCCGCTGCTGGCCTCGATAAAGCCGATCTCGGGAGGGCCGCCAACACGATCGCTGGCGCCATTGGCGGCGTCGGCGCAGGGCAAATCGTTTCCGCGCTGCTGCCGACGCTCGCGGCCGCTGCGAGCGGAGTCGACATCAAGACCGTCGTGGCTCAGCTCGTCGCCGGTGGCGTGGGCGGTGCCGTGACTACGGTCATCGTCGGCATGATCAAGAACCTGGCGGCCAAGTCTTAGCCAGCTGCCTCCCTACTCCCACGCGATCGTGGGGGATTGGCGGCCTTGACGCGGATCAACGCAAGCAACGCCTCGGCGGCGCGGCTGCGATAGCGCTCGCGGTGCCAGAGCACGTGGAACTCGCGCGCCGGAAGCGGAAATCGGACAAGCTTCAACAATCCGGCCTCAATGCTCGGCGCCGCGACCGATGCCGACAAAGCCGTGGCGCCCAACCCGGTCTCAACGGCGGCGCGGACCGCCTCGTTGGAAGGAAGCTCTAGGACGGCATTGAGTTGTTCAGCGCGGAGCCCGGCTTTAAACAGTGCCCCCTCGAACACTGAGCGCGTGCCCGAGCCCTTCTCGCGCAGCACCCATTCCCCTGCGGCCAGGTCCTTTACCTTCAGCGTCCGGCCAGCCCAAGGATGATCGGGTGAAACGACCACGACAAGCTGATCGCGCGCGACCGCCAGGCTCGAGAGAAGAGGATTGTCGATCGTCGCTTCGACGAAGCCGAGCTCCGACGCGCCATTGGCGACGGCGGCGGCCACCTGCGCGGTGTTGCCGATGCCAAGTCTAATCTCGATCTCGGGATAGGCGCGGCGAAAGGCTGCAAGGTGACGCGGCAGCCAGTAGCTGGAGATGGTCTGGCTCGCTTCGACGGCGAGCGTGCCGCGCTTAAGGCTGCCGAACTCGCTGAGCGCAAGCTCGGCGCGTTGTGCCTGCGCCAGCACGGCGCGAGCTTCTTCAAGAAAGGCCTGGCCTGCTTCTGTCAATTGGATGCCGCGCCCAACGCGGTTGAAGAGCTTCGTGCCGTGTTGGGCCTCGAGCGCAGCGATGGCATGACTTGCCGCCGACTGGGCGAGATTGAGGGCCTGCGCCGCGCGCGTGACATGCTGGCGCTCGGCGACGGCAACGAAAATGCGCAATTGCTCAAGAGTCATAGCGATGCGACCAATCTTGTATTTCTATCAGATTAAGAAAAAACATCTATTGGAAATATCGTTCTGAACGCTGCATTTTGCCTGGCAACATCCTCCAATCGATCGGAAATCCAGGCATGACGCGCGTGAATGCAGCCCTAGCGACTCGAGAACACAACGCAACGGCTCCAAACCGTCTGGTCGAGATCGTCAGTGCCTTCGCCCCGAACTGGTTCACCGTGACTATGGGCACCGGAGTGCTCGCGCTCAACCTCAACCAGTTCCCCATCGCTTTACCTGCGCTGCATAACCTCGCGGTCGCACTCTGGCTCGTGAACATTGCGTTGTTCACGCTGTTCAGCCTGCTCTACGCCGCCCGCTTCGCGTTCTTCTTCGACGGCGCCCGCCGTGTCTTTGGCCATCCCGTCGTCTCGATGTTCTTCGGCGCCATCCCCATGGGGCTTGCCACCATCATCAACGGCTTTCTCGCCTTCGGCCCGGCTCTGCTCGGCGCGACGGCGATCTCGATTGCCCACGCTCTGTGGTGGCCCGACGTCGCCCTGTCGCTCGCCTCGGGCTTGCTCATCCCCTATCTCATGGTCACGCGCCAAGAGCACAGGCTCGAGACGATGACCGCGGTCTGGTTGCTGCCGGTCGTCGCGGCAGAGGTCGCCGCCGCGAGCGGTGCGCTGCTTGCGACGCATCTGCCGAACAGCGACGCTTTCGTCGTGGTCATCCTGAGCTACGCGCTGTGGGCCTATTCGGTGCCGCTTGCCATGAGCATCCTCGTTCTGCTCTTCCTGCGACTCGTGCTGCACAAATTGCCGGAGCGCGAGATGGGGGTTTCAGCCTGGCTCTCGCTCGGCCCGATCGGTACGGCCTCGCTCGGCCTGCTTCTGCTGGGGACCGCGGCGCCCGCGATCTTCACCGCTCACGGGCTCGGGGGCCTCGGCCAAGTCGCCTACGGGATCGGCCTGATCGGCGGCCTCATGTTCTGGGGCTATGGCGTCTGGTGGCTCGGGCTCGCCATGCTCAAGACCATCCGCTATCTCCGTGAAGGGCTCCCCTTCAACCTCGGCTGGTGGGGCTTCACCTTCCCGCTCGGCGTCTACACGCTCGCCACGCTTGCTTTGGCGCGCCTCACCCAGCTTGAGATGTTTGCCGTCATTGGCGGCGTGCTCGCGCTCAACCTCGCCGCGCTCTGGGCCATGGTCGCGGTGCGCACGATACGTGGCGCTTGGCACGGCGCGCTGTTCGTCGCGCCATGTCTTCAGCCTGATGCGGCATCCTTAGCTCGCGCCGGCTAGAATATGACTGGATGTCGTGATTAGCTCGCGAAACGGCGGTCAGCACATAGAGGAGATTCTCGATGAACTTCACGCGCGGCGCGTTCGCCACCATCGCGGCACTTCTCACGCTTACAGCCGGCATGTCGCTCGCCGCAGCCGCGCACCGCAGCGATTGCCGGCACGGCAGCCGTTGTTATCCACGTAACTACGTTCGGCCCTATGCGCAAAACGGCTGGTTCGACTTCAAATTCTTCGGCGACTTCAGGGGGCCGTGTGGGCCGCTTCTGCGCAAGGCCATCGAGATCGACACGCCAGACCCGCGCTATTGGAACGCCTACGACGACTGCATCGGCCTGTGATGGCATGACCGTCTTAGTCTATAGTGCCGGGCTGGCTGGCCCGCGCGAGGCGTCGTCCAGCCTTAAATTGGGAGTGCCACACATGCTCGTCTTCAAGGCCGTGAGGAGCTCAATAGTCGCGTCTTCGTCCATTTTCCTGCTGATAGGCATGATGGCCTCGGATGCGAGCGCGTTCACCAAGAGCAGTTGCACTGGGTGTGGCTGCAAGTATGAGCGGGACTGTGAATCGGGGCCCCAGGGGGCATGGTGCTGGACAAGCTGTCTTTGTCCGGCCGGGACACCCGATAGCTGCATGGGCAACAAACTCAGCGCGCTTCGTGGCGTCAAGATTTCCAAATCCGCTTCCCAAACCATATACCGGCTTAAGGTCGCGCCCGAAAAATAGAGCCGTATTCAGCAGTGATTGTCACGGCAAAGAGCCGTGCCTCATCGTTGCCGCGATGCGCGACGCACCCGGGCTTTGCTCAACTCGGCCAGAGACCGGTAGCGCAACGTCGAACGCGAACGCCCTCATCTGGGATGAGGGTTAAGGGTGATTTGGCGCGCGGGGATAAACCTCGGGGACGAACGCCCGTTATCGGGCATGATTTCCGCCAAATTCACGCATCGGGGGGCGCGCGTTACTGCCCCTTGCAAATCGGCGTTGGCTGCGGCGGCGGTGCCGGATGATCCTTTTTGTACTGAGCAAGGATCGGCTCGAGCTTTTCTTTTGGCCAAAACTTCGGGGCGCCGATTTCTTTCAAGCAGGAGGCGTTCCAATATAATCCGGCGCGTGACAGCGACCGACCGGCCTTCACCGCTTGCGCGACGGCGGAGATGTCGTCTGAGTCAGGATAAATGTAGAGCGTCGTCGGCTTGTCCTTCAGCATCGGGATGATTTGCCCGGCGTCCGAGGCCGTCCAACTGGTGCAACCGTTGCTGCGGCCGCCAGCGTAATTCACCAGCGTCCCAAATGGAACGTAACCGTCGTGGTTCGCGTACGGGCTGTCTGGATCTTTGCGCAGACATACTTTCCTCAACAATTCGGCTGGATGCCCGCCGATGGCGCGCGGTCTCGCGTTTGCGGCGTCGCCTTCGCCGTCGAACTGCACGAACGAGCGGCTGAAGGGCACGTATTTTCCCGCTGAGTTGCGATAGTACCCTTTGAAAGACGTGATCGTCTCCTCCGTCACATAGGGGCCGCCTGTCGTCAGTTTGGAATCCATCGCATTGCTGAAGTTCTTGGCGCATTCGATTCCGTTGGCGAAATTCGCGATGCCTGCCAAATTACGGCCGCTGCCGTGGCCCGCTGGAATCGCGCGAAACGACTTGTCGGCTTCGCAGATAATGTAAAACCGTCGCACCAACCCGCCCGGGCGCGTGGCGTCCATGGCGAAGTAGCAGGGATTTTTGACCGCGCCTTCGCTCACTTTTTGCAAGTAAAGAGCGCGCGCCCTCTGCAAGATGACCGGGGCGATTTGACCTTCGCCTTCCCCGACATGAGCTTGCAGCCAAGCCGGAACGTCCGGCGGCTGCTCCACGGCAAACGACCGGGACGCAGCCGACAAGGCGACGACGATGCTGATGAGGCCGACGACAGTGAAGAAAATTAGAAGAAGCGATCTCAGCTGCAATTGATCAATCCCCGGTCCCTGCTCCACCATTCACCGTTTCGGGTATCCCGTGAAAACGTAATCCTTTTTCGCCACGACCGTATGGCACGCGAAGCCGCACTTGGCCCCGGTCCCGAGCGGCGCGAACGTGTCGGACGCGGTGTCGTAGTTGAATTGGGCATATCCCCAGTTGCCGCTATCCGCGAATCTCTTGCTATCCCTCAACATTAAATCGACGTCATGCAAGGCGTCCGGCACCGTCGTCGGAGCGGGGGCCTCCGCACTCTTTTTCACCGTCCAATGGATCTTGGCCTTCTTGGAGCCGTCGGGGAAAGGCTTGCCGTTGCCGGGTGCGCCGGCCCGGTAGGCGGCGATCATCTCGGGATTCGCGAGGATCACCTCGATGGTGTTTTCCGTTTGGCTGACGGCGACGGTCGGCCAGTCCTCATATCCCCTGAACTCGGAGAAAGCGAGGCCATCAGGCACTTGCAGAGTGTACTTGTCCGGCGCGGAGATGGCACTGCCGGCGGCGAAGACGAAGACTGAAGCGGCGGTTGCTATCGCCCATGACGGAACTTTGCCCACGCTCATCCCCCCATCTGCAAATCAAATTCGGTGGTGTTCGTTCAACCGTCATGCCGCGCAGGTTCGGGCCGACATCGTCTCACCGCGAGCCGTGACAATCAACGGGCGTTCGGGTGGAATTCAATACCTCGGCGATCAACGACCGCCTTGGCTGCGGCACTGCTACGCGCCGACGCCTTCGAGCGCGCTCTCAAGCGCCGCGTCGATGACCTTCGCGGCCTGATCTTTGTCCGGCATCGCGCGGGCAAGGAGCATCGCGCCGGCCATCAGGCTCAGCAGGGTCCAGGCCCTCTTCTCTCGGGCGTCCGGCGGCCCTTTCATCAGGAGTGCGATCTTGTCCATGAACTCGACCATGCGCTCCTGATAGATGGTTCTGACGGCGAGTCCCGATCGTGCGACATCAGCGCTGAGCGCTGGGATCACGCATCCTTGCCCGGGGGAATCGCGATGTTCGAGGCTGATATAGCTGCGAAGATAGCCGCGCAGTCGCTCGCGCCGCGTCGTCACGTCTCCGTCTTCGGGTTCAATAAACGGGCGACCGAGATTGGCATCGATAACCGACCCGAGCACGTCCTCCTTGCTGGAAAAATGGCTGTAGAAGGCCCCCGACGTCACGCCGGCGGCGGCTGACAAACGGTCTACGCCAACCCCATAGAAACCGCGCTCCCTCAATTCGCACGCCGCTGCCTTCAGCACGGCGTGGCGCGTCTCGGCCTTCCGTTCAGACGGATATCTCATCCCACCCTCCCGAAAAAAAACTTCAATTCGACCATTGACGATGACATAACGACCGTTATATAACGATCGTTATCTCAAGATGCAAGCCGGGCGGTGGTCGCCCGGCAACGGTTCCCAGACGCCAGAGAAAGGTTATCGCCATGACCCAGTCATTCCAGAACGCTGCCACCCGGACGATCCAGGTGAAGGATACCAAGATGGTTTATCGCGAACTCGGAGAGCGCGGCGGCGTGCCCGTGGTGTTCCTCCACCACCTCACGGCCGTGCTCGACGACTGGGATCCGAAGGTCCTCGACGGCATCGCCGGCAGCCACCACGTGATCATCTTCGACAATCGCGGCGTGGGGGGCTCGGGCGGGCAGACCCCCGTCAACGTCGCCGACATGGCGGATGACGCGATCGCGTTCATCGAGGCCCTTGGCTTCGCGCAGGTCGACCTTTTCGGCTTCTCGCTCGGCGGCTTCGTCGCGCAGGTGATCGCCCAGACCCGCCCCGACCTCGTTCGCAAGATCGTGCTCGCCGGAACCGGACCTGCCGGCGGTGTAGGCATCGCCGATATCGGCGCGATCCTGCAGGGCGCCTTCCACAAGGCCGGTGCCGAACACAAGCATCCGAAGCATTTCCTGTTCTTCTCCGCTTCCCCGCAAAGCCAGAAGGCGGCGGATGCGTTTCTGCAGCGTCTCGGGGAGCGTCAGGCCGATCGCGATACGGCCGTCAGCGATCAGACCGTCCAGGCCCAGATCGCGGCAATCGCCAAATGGGGCCAGGCGCCGAGCTCGAGCGAGGCGCTGAAGCAGGTCCGCCACCCAGTCCTGATCGCCAATGGTGACACGGACATCATGGTGCCGACACCAAATTCAATCGCGCTCTTCGAAGCTCTTCCCAATGCGAAGCTCAGCATCTTCCCGGATGCGAGCCATGGCGGCATCTTCCAGTACGCCGACGCCTTCGTCGACCAGACGCTCGGCTTTCTCGCCGAATAGCGACGGTACCGCACGAGTCGGACTCCGGCTCGTGCGGAATCGAAAATCTGCTCGGGGCAACTGGCGCGGCAGCGGGCCGTCGGGCTGACTCGCTCTACTGCCACTCGATGGTCGCCGGCGGCTTGAAGGCGATGTCGTAGACTACGCGGGTTGGCCCACGCACCTCGTCGATGATGCGCCGCGGCGGGTGCCCGAAGTCAGCGTCATGCCGCCGCTCCTTATTGTGTCGCGTGAAACCGGCCTGCTCGTTTAAGACATTCGAGAACGTCGTGCAGAGCAACCGAGAGGTCGTCGGCCACCGGTACCGGGGTGTCATCATCGATGACCCAGTAATCCTGTAGGATTTCCAGCGCTCGCTCCATCGTTCGGGCCGCCGCCTCGTCCTTCTTGATAAGGTAATTGGCGGACCGTTCATGCCAATCGAGGACTCGGCCGAGCCTGCATTCCGCGTCGCCGTCTCTCCCCTTGAGCCGGCCTCGCAGCTTGGTGACCCGCTCGATGGCCCGCCTTTGATTGGAGATGTGAGCTTTCCGCTGTTGGATGTCTTCGTCGATCGCCTCCTCGATTAAGGAGGTTGTGTCCATGGAGGTTACGTCTTGCTCGGCATGAATGAGCTCGCCGAGCTTTAGCGCGATGACCTTCATGGCGTTGGCGTCGAGGCTCTTGGGAAGTGGTTCATCTTCGCCGGTGCGGTCGTATCGCTCGCGGCGCTTTGCGTCGGAAAGAACCTCATAAGCGTGCACCAGCTCGCTGAACAATTCGGCGGACCCGCCCGTGTCCGGGTGCAGTCTTTTGGCTTTTTGCCTATAAGCTTTATGGATCTCTTCCGGCGCAGCATCCCAACTGACGCCCAGCACGCGATACAGGTCCCTCACAGCTTTGCCCCCTTTTTCCTCCGCTGCCCCTAACGTACGGAGGGAACGTTGCTGGGCTTCAACGAGAAGAAAATTGAAAAGTTCCCCGCGGGCCAAACAACGCAGGGGTGACCTGTTTTGGCACAGCTCGGAAAGCAACACGTTCGTCTGCAAGGGAGCAGAACTTAGCCTGAGCTCTCGGCCCCAACCGTGAAGCCGAATATCACGCACCTCGTTGATGATGCGGCGGGCGGCGTGGCTATGAACGTTATGTCAAAGAGCCAAGCGCAATCGTTGCCGCGATGCGCGTTGCATCCGGGCTTTGCTGAGAACCCTCATCCTGAGGAGGGCCGACGGCCCGTCTCGAAGGAGGGGATGGCGCGCCGAAAAGCGCAAACCTGTGGTGTCCGCGATCCTTTCGGGACCGCGGCGGGCGCCTCTCGGCGCGCCACATGCGCTCAAGTAGCGAAGCGATAGCGCATCAAAAAACGCGCCACACCACCCGCGCTAAGCAAGCGCATGCTTATTTGCGACGTCTTTTCGGCAGCGGGCCGCGCTTGAAGTTAGCGTTCATGCCCGAGCAAGTCAGAGGGACAGATCGCGCACAGCTAACTCTGAAAGCCAGCTCCTGGCAGGGACTCGTATTGGTCCCGGGCGGAGCTCCGATGCCGCCCGAGCGCTTCGTTGCGACGAAGCCCGCGGGCGCCGCACCTCGTCCCGCTGTCACGACGCCTCATGAGCGCGCCCCTCAGTGGACGAGGTGTGTGGAGTTTACGCGAGGCTTGGAATGAGGGGATAAGAGACGCCTCTTGACACCATGGCTCTTGAACAAGCTCAGGGTGAAGAAATGCTCGAGCAAGTGCATGAGACTCTTTGGGTCGCTGAAGGAGAGAATGTCAGCTTCTTCGGCCTTCCCTATCCGACGCGCTCGGTCATCGCCCGATTGGAGAACGGCGATCTGTGGGTATGGTCGCCGGTCAAGCTGACTGCGGATCTGCGCACTGAAGTGGATCGTTTGGGATTTGTTCGCCACCTCGTGAGCCCCAACAAACTCCACCACCTCTACCTGCGAGAGTGGAAGGCAGCCTATCCCGAGGCATCCTTATGGGGGCCGCAATCGACCATCAGGAAACGCTCCGACCTCTCGTTCCGCGAAGCGTTGAAAGACACGCCGCCGCCCGAATGGCTTCCCGATATAGACCAGGCATGGTTCCGCGGCTCGTTCGCCCTGGACGAGATCGTCTTTCTCCACCGCCCCTCCGCCACCGCAATCGTCGCCGATCTCATCCAGACGTTCAGCGATCATTTTCTCCGGGAACATTGGGGGTGGTGGCGCTTCCTGGCGCGCCTCGATGGCCTCACTCAAGACCAAGCCTGCGCGCCGCTCGAATGGCGATTATCGTTCATCGACCGCGCACCCGCGCGCCGCGCGCGCGAAAAGGTGCTGAGCTGGAATTGTCGAGACGTCATCGTGGCTCACGGCGAGTGGCCGCGCGCGAACGGGAATGCCTTTCTTGCAAAGTCATTCCGCTGGCTCGGCGCTTGATCGATAACATCGTCTTCCGGTGCGCCACATGCGCTCACGCAGCGAAGCGCCGGGCCCTCGCTTTCTCCGCAGGTCTAAACTTGCCTGCGAGCGTCGAACTTGGCGATCAAAGCCGCCAGGGCTTCCGGCTGCTCACTCGTGGTGAGGTGACCGCCCGGCAACCGCTCGACCCGAAGGCCGAGCTTGCCCAGCCGTTCTTGCGCGAGGTCGATCTGCCGGTGTTCAAAGGGATCTTCGTCGCTTCCCCCCACCAGGAACGGGACCTGATCGCGATAGACTTTGAATAGGCGGCCGAAGTCGAGCCGATCGCCTTGCGCCTTGTGATCGGCCACGAAGCCTGCTGCGGCGGCGAGAAAGAACAGGCCATCGTGGCGGTCCAGGACGCTATAGAGCTCGCGTATCTCGGCATTAGTCACCTGATAGCCTTTGGACCAGATTACCCCTACCAACATCTTGAACATTTTGAAGGAGAGACCCAGAGCCGCGCGTGCACGCTTAGGGAGGCGGCGCAAAAATGGCGTAGTGAACCATGGGTGGGAATGCCCGTCAGGGAAGAGCCCGCCGTTGAAGATGAAAACGCCACGTATTTCCGGCCCGCCCGCAGGCTCGCCACGCTCAGCGCGTTCAAGCCGGCGTCGCAGGTGCTCCGAGACAACAATCGCGGAAAAGTCAAAGGCGACCAGCGTCGTGGACCGGACAGACAGATCCCGCCAGATCGCCTCGACGAGATCGGTGCGTTCGGCAGTGGAATAGGCATAGTCCTTGGGCTTGTCGCTATCGCCCATGCCGACATACTCGACGAAGAGCTTCGGCATCTCTGCCGCATTCGGTAAATGCGGCAGAACCCTCGCCCATCCAAACGAGCCATCGGGAAATCCCGGCAGAAAGGAAACGGCCTGCGCAAGTTCCCCCTCCCGCCTCAAGAAAATCCTGAGGGGCGCATCTTGCGCCGCAACGATGGCCCGGGCTCTGGGGTCGTAGCCGACGCGCTCGCCACCGGCGAACCAAGCTTGGGCAGACGGGGTCGTGCTCGCGTAGACGGCCGTGTCGGTGACTGCGCCAACTAGATCGGGCACATCAGGTCTCCTGATTCGGGTGTATCTGCAGCATCCTGGACTTGGTCATTCCCTTCGATCACCATTCTGACTTGGCGAACACGCTCCGTGTTCCGCCCATCGAAGGAAATGACCTTTGAGATATAAGTCTTGGCCTGTTTGCGTATCCTAAAGATTTCGCATTCGCTTTCGTGGTTCAGGCCTCACCCTCCCGAACGCAGTCGGTCGAGCTAGCCAGGAATCGTCATCGTTAAGCGCGCACCGGGGCTCCCTACTCCCACTCGATGGTGCCGGGGGGCTTCGAGGTGATGTCGTAGACCACGCGGTTGATGCCGCGCACCTCGTTGATGATGCGCCGCGCGGCATAGCCGAGAAAGTCGTGGCTGAAGTCGTAATAGTCAGCCGTCATGCCGTCGGTCGAGGTGACGGCGCGGAGCGCGCAGACGAAATCGTAGGTGCGCGCATCCCCCATCACGCCGACGGTGCGCACCGGCAGCAGCACGGCGAAGGCCTGCCAGATCTTGTCGTAGAGCCCGCGGCTCCTGATCTCCTCGAGATAGATGGCGTCGGCCTTGCGCAGGATGGCGAGCTTCTCGGGCGTCACCTCGCCGGGGATGCGGATGGCAAGCCCCGGCCCCGGGAACGGATGGCGGTTGACGAAGGCAGACGGCAGCCCGAGCTCGCGGCCGAGCGCCCGCACCTCGTCCTTGAACAATTCGCGTAAGGGCTCGATCAGTTTGAGCTTCATGCGCTCAGGCAGCCCGCCGACATTGTGATGCGACTTGATGGTCGCCGACGGGCCGCCCGTCGCCGACACGCTCTCGATCACGTCGGGATAGAGCGTGCCTTGCGCGAGATACTCGACCCCGCCGAGCGTCTCGGCCTCGTCGTCGAACACATCGACGAACAGTTTGCCGATCGTCTTGCGCTTCTCCTCGGGATCGGTGACGCCCTTCAGCGCATCGAGGAAGCGCGCCGCCGCATCGACCGCGACGAGCGGGATGTTGTAGTGGCCGCGGAAGAGATCGACGACCTCCCTCGCCTCGCCTTCGCGCAACAGGCCATGATCGACGAAGATGCAGGTCAACTGGTCGCCGATCGCCTCGTGAATGAGGAGCGCGGCGACGGCCGAGTCCACCCCGCCTGACAGCCCGCACACGACATTGGCATCGCCCACCTGCTCGCGGATGCGCGCGACCTCGCTCTCGCGGAAATGCGCCATGGTCCAATCGCCGGGGCAGCCGGCGATCTTGCGCACGAAATTCGCAAGGAGTGCCGCGCCCTTCGGCGTGTGCACCACCTCGGGATGGAACTGCACGCCATAGAGCCTGCGGGAATTGTCGGCGATCGCGGCAAACGGCGCGCCGGTCGAGATGCCGACGGCGCGAAAGCCCGGCGGCAGCCGCGTCACGCGGTCGCCATGGCTCATCCACACTTGCGCCCGCTCGCCTTCCTGGAACACGCCGTCGAACAGCGGCGTCTCGTCGATCACTTGCAACTCGGCGCGGCCGAACTCGCGGGCATGTCCGCCCTCGACCGTCCCGCCGAGAGCGGCAACCATGGCCTGCTCGCCATAGCAGATGCCGAGCACGGGAACGCCCGCGTTGAACACGGCTTGGGGCGCTTGCGGCGTGCCGGTCTCATGCACGGATGCAGGGCCGCCGGAGAGGATGATCGCGCTCGGCCGCTCCTCGGCGAGCGCGGCTTCCGCCTTGTCGTAAGGCACGATCTCGGAATAGACGCCGGCCTCGCGCACGCGCCGCGCAATCAGCTGCGTCACCTGGCTGCCGAAATCGACGATCAGCACGCGATCTTGGGTTTTGTCCGGCATGGCAAGTGGTTATAGCAGCGTCTTTGAGTTGGCAATGACTCTCCGTGCCGCTCCACAGGTGCTATGGCTCAACGGCAATGACGAGCAAGGACCAAGAGCTAGCCGCCTTCGCGGAGCGCCTTCGTCTCACGATCGAGGCCTATCACGAGACCGCGCTCGTCTATACCGCGGTGAAGCTCGACCTCCCCGATAAGATGGGAGAGCGAGCCTGGACGGCCGAGCAGCTCGCCGGCACGCTCGGCACATCGACGCCGCACCTCTTTCGCTTCCTGCGCGGGCTGGTCACGATCGGCATCTGCGCGGAGCTCGCCGATGGGAAATTCAAGCTCACGCCGGGAGGCGAGTTACTCCGCTCGGACTCACCCTCGCTTTCCCGCCTCGACAAGAAAGTGCAGATCGTCGTCGAGCAATATTGGCGGCCATGGGCCGATCTCGTCTCCTGCCTCAAGACGGGGAAGCCCGCTTTCGATCATGTGTTCGGCATGAGCGTCGTGGATTGGCGAAAGTCGCATCCCGAGCAAGGCGAGATGTTCGAATCCTATCTAGCGGCGCAGACCTTCGACCAGGCCGCCTCGATCATCGAAGCTCTTGAGGCCGCAGCGGGAGCGAGGCGAGTGGCCGATATCGGCGGCGGCTGCGGTGCGCTCCTCGTCCCGCTCCTGATCGCCTTCCCGCATCTTACCGGCGCCCTGTTCGACAAGCCGCATATGATCGAGATGGCGAAACCCTTCTTGCAGGTCTTCGATCAGTTTCGCCTGAGCGAGCGCGTCGAATTGGTGGCAGGCGACGTCTTCGCCGAGATCCCTATCGAGGCCGATCTCTATTTGCTGAAAGGCGTGCTCCAGCAATGGGACGACGGCGATGCCGTTGCGATCCTGCGCAATTGCCGGAATGCCATGCCAGAACAGGCGAGGCTTGCGATCATCGAGCGGCCGATGCCTGAGCGCGCCGCCGACGATCCAGCCTCCATCATGGCCGACCTGCATATGATGACCATCACCGGCGGCCGCACTCGCAGCGCGACCGAATTCGCGGCTCTATTGGGAAAAGCCGGGTTGACGCCGGCGCAGATAACACCGACGACCTCGGGCCTCGCCATCATCGAGGCCATCCCCGCCTAAGCCCGGCTCACTTTCCGGATCTTATTTCGGAGCGTTGGGCTCTGGATCCCGGCCGTCATTTGGATGACGCGATGGTGCGGGCGTGGACCCGAGCTCCTTCATATAGATGACCTTGCCGTCACCCGGCGCGTAGAAGTCAGACAGCCGGGCCTCCTCGACGAAGCCCATGCGCTGATAGAAGCCGCGCGTCGGCGCGTAACGATCAGAGGAGGACGTATCGACATAGATGTGCTTGGCGCCCGCCTTGCGCATGGCCGCCTCGGCACGAGCATAGGCCTGCGCGCCGAGGCCCTTCCTTTGATCCTCCGGAGACACCGCAATCCAATAAAGATCGAACGAGCCTTGCGTCCCCTCGATCGGCCCGTAACAGGCATAAGCGACCAGGGAAGCGCCGCGCTCGGCAAGCACAAAGTGATAGCCGGAGCGGATGCCCTTGGTGAGACGCTCGGTAACGAGATCTCCGGCGATGTCCACCTCCGAGGTGCTGAACACGCCGGTGCTGGCCACGAGCGAGCGGACGCGCCCGACGTCCTCGGCCATGACTGCGCTCCGCCAATCGAGCCCATTGCGATGACCGGGTTTCGCGCCGCCATTGCCGCGCGCGAGCGCTGGCGCCACTTGCCGCGCGGCGGAATGACCAGTCGCAAGCCCTACAAAGAAGTGGCGTGCGTTCGAGCCCAGCGTACGCACGCGGTAGCCGCCTTCCTGCACCACAAGCGTGGGATAGCCCTGCTCCCCGATCATATGTCCGAGCTGCTCGAAATCGCGCGCCCGGTTGGACCATGTGCCGGTCGGATCGCCGCGCGCCGTGTCGAGGCCGAGCGAGACGACGAGAAAGGCCGGGCGGAAGCGCCTGATGCGGCGCAGGCCCTCGGCAACCGCGCTCCTGTGCTGCTCGGGGGTGAGGTGCTCGGACAGCGGAATGTTGAGATTGTAACCGGCCCCGGCGCCAATGCCCGTTTCGTCGCGGAACCCAGTGAAATAGGGATAGGCAAAGCTCGGATGGCCGTGGATCGACACCGTCAGCACATCGGATCTTCCATAGAAGATCTCCTGCTGCCCATTGCCGTGGTGATAGTCGATGTCGAAGATCGCCACCTTGCCGTAGCGCGCCAGCATGTTCGCGGCGATGGCGGCGTTGTTGAAATAGCAGAAGCCGCCAAAGGTGTGGCTCTCGGCATGGTGACCCGGAGGCCGCACCAGAGCGTAAGCAAGCTCAGCCCCCTCGAGCACCCGCTCCGCCGCAGTCAGAGCGCAATCGACGGCGCTTCGCGCGGCGAGATAGGCGTTCTCATTGAGCGGCGTGAACGTATCGATGCAGTAATAGCCGGCGAGCACTGTCTCGTCCTTCGGCGCCCGCGCCGGGTTCCGCGTCGGGAAGACGTAAGGATAGATCGACTTCCGAGGACCGGCCATGAGACAGGCCTTGCGGATATAGTCGACGAGCCGCCCGTCATGGACGGCGCGGATATGCCGGTCCGAATAGCGCTTCGCGGGCACCTTCTCGAACAGGCCTGAAGGGTCGAGCTCGGCCATGATCGAGCGGATGCGGACCGGCGCCTCGACATAGCCGCGGTCTTGCACATGGTGGATGGTGTGGTCGTCGTTCAGCACCAGCGCGATGCGCGGCTCCGATGAAGCCCGCACTTCCTCCTTCGGCGCGCGGCGCTTGAGGTAGCGCGGCTCGCGCAATCGGATCGGGTCGTCATGAATGGAGTCCACGACCATCTGCACATAGGCAGCCGGCGATCCGTATTTCCGCTCGAGGATGGCACGCACAACCTTCTTCACCTTGTCCCGGCTCGGCAGGTCATTAGAGCCGAGCGGATCGAGCATGAGGTAAGGCGGGTCCGTGGTCCCCGGCGTGACGGGAGTCTCGTAGGCCGTGTTGATGATCGGCCGCGCGCCGTAGCGCTCGTAGAATTTGAGCCGGTTGGCATTGTTGGCCCTGATCTCGGGATTGGGGCTGAGCGCTGGATCGTCCGGCAGGCTCTCGAAATAAAGCTGGGTGCCGAGCGCGCGCGCCTCTTCGCGTACGCGCTCGTAGAGTGTGGCACCGATGCCCTCCCCGGTCCTTCCCCGGGCCGTCGAGATGATCTCGAGATAGGAGAAGCCGATATCCGGCGCATGCAGGAGAAGCGCCAGCCCCAACGTCTGGTCACGCGCGTTCTCGGCCACGAACAGGCGCGAGACGAATTTGTGCTTCAGCGGATTGGCGAGTTGCTCGGGCAATTTGGCGATGTCGTATTCGGGCATCGCCGCGAACTGCTCGCGCATGATCTTCTGCGCGGCCTCGATAGCCGAGCGGTTCACCGCCGTCGTCGCGTCTGCCACTTTCCGGATGCGGAGCATGACGAGATGCGAAGCACGTCAGGCAGTGGCTTGCAAGGCTCCAAGCGAGGCTTCGACGATCGCCCCGATCATGGCCTCGTAGGAATATCCGGCTTCTTTGGCCGCGGCGGTGAAACCGGCATCGGGGCTGAGGCAGGGATTCATGTTCACTTCGAGGATCGAGGGCTCGCCTTGCGCATCGAGGCGGAAATCGACCCGCGCATAGCCCGAAAGCGCGAAGAGCTGCCAGCAGGCGAGCGCAAGCTCTCTAAGCTTAACGGCTAGCTCCGGGCTCTCGGCCTCCAGGCCGAAGCGGCGTGGCGTGCCGATATAGGCAGCGCTATCGGACGCCCATTTGGCGTCATAGCCGACAATTCTCGGCGTTTGCGTGGCGAAGCCCTCAAACAGGATTTCGGGGATGGGCAGAACCGTCGGTCCAGACGGTCCGTCGAGCAAAGCGAGATTGAACTCGCGGCCGGCGAGGAAGACTTCCGCGAAATGCTCCGTCTTCCAGCGCAGGTTTCGCTCGGCGATGGCCCGGGCGGCATCGACGCCGCGCATGACCGAACCCTCGTCGAGACCGAGCGAGCCGTGCTCCCAGATAGGCTTGACGATAATAGGCGCGTCCGCGTCGAAACCCTTCCCGTCCTCCGACCATGAGGGGGTCGCCAGTCCGGCATGCGCAAGCTTGAGCTTAGTGCCGATCTTCGAGAGCGTGTCCAGCCAGGCGCTCGTGCTGCACCCCGTATAAACGAGACCGAGCGCCTCGAGCCGCGCCGGAACCATGGGCGCGAGCCGGCCATCGCCGTTGACCGCATCGGCGAGATTGAACACGACAAGCGGCCGGGTCGGCGGCAAGGCCTCGAGTTGAGAGAGATCGGGCGTAAGGCCGATGATTTCGGTAGCGAAGCCGAGTGTCTCGAGTGCGCCGGAGACGGCCTGCGCGGCAACGATCGTGTCGATCTCGTCGGGGCGGCTTTCCGTCGCCGCATGCACGACCGGGATGAAGCCGCGGCCGCCCGCCATCAAGCGCGCTTCCGCTCTCGCTCCCCGCCACCGCGACTGAGCTCATAGCGGGCAAGCCCGGCATCGAGGATCATGCCGATCAGAGCCGTGAACTCGATCCCATTCTGCGCGGCGAGGATCGGCAGGTCCGAGTGCCAGGGGTTCAAGCCGGCAAGCGGGTTCGCCTCCAGGAAATACGGCTCGCCGTGCGCGTCAGAGCGGAAGTCGATGCGCGCGGTATCACGGCATTCGAGCGCGCGATAAGCCTCGAGCGCCCGCGAGCCCGCGAGCAACGCCTCGGGGTCGGAAGCCGGGGCATAGATCACGAGCTCCTCGCACAGCTCCTTGTTGTGCAGCGAGTAGACATTGGCCTCGGCATTCTCCCGAAGCAGGATCTCGCACACGCCGAGCACCCGCGTGTCATCGCCGTTGCCGACGAGGCCGACGGTGAACTCGCGGCCCGGCAGATAATGCTCGACCAGAGCCGGCTGCTTGTAGCGCTCGATCACGCGCGTTGCCGCCGCCTCGAGTTCGGCACGATCGTGCACCAACGACGCGGCTTCGCAGCCCTTGCCGGTCCCCTCGGCAAGCGGTTTGACGAAGGCCGGGAAGTCGGTCCAGCCCACAAGCTCGCTCGCGCTCTTCTCAGCCACCGCGAAGGCGGGCGTCTTCACGCCAGCATCGCCGACGAGACGCTTGGCCACGCCCTTGTCGAGGGCGGCGGCGGCCGTCAGCGGGTCGGAGAAGAGGTAAGGCTGGTCGAACAGCTCGCACAGCGCAGGAACCTGCGCCTCGCGCGAGCGGCCCTTCACGCCTTCGGCGATGGAGAACACGAGGTCGAAGCGCTCGCCCGCGACGAAGCGCGCCGCGAGCGCCTGTCCGCGACCAACGCGAACAGGCTCGCAGCCAAGCGCTTCGAGTGCTCCAGCAAGCGCATCAATCGTGCCGACCGAGTCGAACTCGGCGATCTCCTCTTCGGAGTAACCGAGCGCGCGATAGTCGTCGCGCAGATCGTAGACGAGAGCGATACGCATCAGCGGGACCCCGCGTCGAGGGTGCGGTCGGCGCCCACCGTCCCATCGGGATCGGTATAGCGATAGGTGTCGCCCTCGAAGTTACGCAGGATGAGGTCGTCGCCCTCGCGGCCGACGACGTAGTCCGGGAGCAGCGGGATCTTGCCGCCGCCGCCCGGCGCGTCGATCACATAGGTCGGCACGGCATAGCCGGTGGTATGGCCGCGCAAGCCCCGCATGATCTCGAGCCCCTTATCCACGCTGGTGCGGAAATGCGAGGAGCCTGAGATCGGGTCGCACTGATAGAGATAGTAGGGACGCACCCGGCGCATCAGGAGCCCATGAAACAGCGGCTTCAGCGTCTCTAGCGAATCGTTGATGTCCTTGAGCAGCACGGTCTGACTGCCGAGCGGAATGCCGGCGTCGGCTAACCGCGACGTGGCCTCGGTCACCTCGGGCGTCAGCTCGGACGGATGGGTGAAGTGAATGCTCATCCACAGCGGATGATGCTTCCTGAGCACCTTGATCAGCGAACGCGTCACGCGCATGGGCAGCACGACCGGCACTTTGGTGCCGAGCCGCACGAACTCCACATGCTTGATGGCGCGCAAGCGCCCAAGCAGATAGTCGAGGCGGTCGTCGGAGAGCGTCAGTGGATCGCCGCCCGAGATGAGCACGTCGCGGATCTCGGGATGGTCCGAGATATAAGCGAGCGCATCCTCCCATTGCGGCCGGCTGAAGGTATAGTCGCCGCCCGCCTCGCCTACCATGCGCGAGCGGGTGCAGTAGCGGCAATAGGTCGAGCAGAAGCCCGTCGCGAGGAACAGCACGCGATCCGGGTAGCGGTGCACGAGGCCCGGCACCACACTGTGGCCGTCCTCGCCGAGAGGGTCGTCGGCCTCGCCCGGCGTCTTCAGATATTCGGTGCCGACGGGGATATGCGTGCGGCGGAGCGGCTCCAACGAGTCAGCGCGCGACATCAGGCTCGCGTAATAGGGCGTGATGCCGAGCGGGAGGGAGCCCTGATGCCTGATCACCGCATCGCGCTCATCGTCCGACAGCTCGAAAATGCGCTCGAGCTCGGCCAGCGTCCGGATGCGCGAGCGCGCCTGCCAGCGCCAGTCATTCCACTGGGCGAGCTCGACCTCGGGAAAATAGCGCTTGCGGAACGCGCGCGTCACCGGCCCGACGGGAAAACGCTCGGCGCGCGAGGCAAGCGCGACGATATGCGGCCCCTGAACGGGCGAGCCCGCTTGGGTCAGAGCTTTGATGGGGAGATGTGGTTTGGTGAGAAGTTGAGAGGTCGCCTGCGGGCGACTGGGAGGCTCTTCGGCCTCGAGCTTAAGCAGGTTCATTGGGTTTGCGTCCCCTCCGTGCCTTGGCGAGCTGATTAGCGCCGACCGCTGTTCTGCGCCCGCCTTTAAAGCGCGAGTCATTTCATCGAGGTCTTCCTTAATTTCAAGTGCTAATGGCGTCGCGGTCCCAACTTTTTTGCCGGGTCCTTTGACCCGACGGCGCGTGCCAAGCCCTCAGCCCTGTCGCTCCATGACCGCGACGAAGAAACCGTCGGTGCCGTGGCTCAGCGGGGTCATCAGCAAGGTCTCTTCCGAGCCGTCGGCGGAGGGACGAGGGGGCACCTCCGGCAAGGCCTCTGCCCAAAGCGTCCGCCAGGGGATGAGCGTGAACTCCGGATGGCGGGCGAGGAAGGCCGCGACCTGGTCGCGGTCCTCGGGTGGCAACACCGAACAGGTGATGTAAGCGAGCCGGCCTCCAGGCTTCACGAGCGGCGCCCCCTCCTCGAGCACCTCGGCCTGCTCCTTGATTCTCGCCTCGAGCATCTGCGGGCTGAGCCGCCATTTGGCGTCAGGGCGTCGCCGCCACACACCCGACCCGGTGCAGGGCGCATCGATCGCCACGACATCCATCTTGCCTCCGAGCGCGGCCAAGGCGGCGGCATCGCCGGCAACCAGGACTTGCGCATTTCGCACCCCTGCCCGCTTCAGCCGCTCGAAGATCGGGCGGAGCCGCATGCGGTCGCTGTCATAGGCGTAGAGCTGCCCGGTATTCTCCATCAGCGCGGCAAGCGCCAGCGTCTTGCCGCCGGCGCCGGCGCAAAGGTCGATGATCTGCGTCTTGGGCTTGGCCCCGGTAAGCAAGGCCGCGATCTGCGAAGCCTCGTCCTGCACCTCGTACCAGCCCTTGCCGTGGCCGGCTTCGGCCTCGACGTGGGGGCTCCGACCAGGACCCGGGGCTTGCACGATGCGGACCCTCGTCGGCGAGAGAGCCGTCGGTGTCGGCGAAAAGCGGGCAAGCGCCTTCAGCACCTTCTCGCGCGTTGTCTTCAGCGTGTTGACCCTGAGATCGACGGGAGCCCGCTCGGCAAGCGCCGCGCCCTCCTCGCCGGCGCGCACCCCAAAAGCCCTCTCGAACAGAGGCTCAAGCCACTCGGGGTAATCGCCGCGTATGGACGCCGGCGCATCGGCGGAAATTTCACGCTTCAGTCCGGCAAGCTCGGCTTCGCTCAGAGGCTCTGGCGCATGGCGGCTTCCGTCGGCGAGAGCAGCGACCTCCTCAGGCGTGTTGTGCCAGGAGGTGACAAGCGTCCTGAGCACGAGCGCGCGCGCGGTGTCCTCGCCCATCGCATAGGCGCTCGAAGCGCGCTTGCGCAACACGTCGAAGACGAGATTGCCGATCGCCGCCCGATCGCCCGAGCCAGCAAAGCGGTGGGCAAGCCCCCAATCCTTCAGCGCCTCGGAGGCTGGGCGCTTGCGCGCTTCGATATCGGCGAGAACCTCGATGGCCGCGCTCGCTCGAGCCCCAGGTGTCATCAGCTGGAGGCGAACAGCGTGATGCGGGCGAAGACGATCACCCACATCAGGAGGAGCGCAATGGCACTGACACCGAACACGCCCGTGCGGCGATCGAGCCGGTTGGAGGTCACGTGAATATAGGCATGGACGAAGCGGGCGAGCACGAACATCCACGACAGCAGGCAAAGGATGACATCGAGCGAGTCGGTCGCGAGCGCGAGCAGGACCACGACATAAAACAGGATCGGCAGCTCGAGCTGGTTATGGAAGGCGTTGCCGATCTGAAGCACGCGTGGCGGCCAGTTTGGCTCGCGCAAGGCGATCTGCTGCCGATCGACCTCGCCCGACCGGACCGCCTGAATTCTGAGGTAACCCATCCAGAAGAGAAGCACGAATGTCAGCACGACCTGAGCGAACATCGGCAGCAAAATAGCTATGAGCGTCATGGTGCCCCCTTCTGTCGGCTCGATCCGGCCGCGACCGCGTCCGCGCCTCGGGCGCCCTTATACTCTGGCTCCGGCGCTCTGTAGAGCGTGGTAAATGGCTTCGGTCGCCCTCACATCGCCGATTTGCCCGAGAAAACATGGACGGAAGTTCAATTGACGGGCGCCCCAAGCCCCCACTAAAGCTAGCCGCCAATAGCAAGAATCTTGAGTGTCCAAGGAGGTTTCCCCATGCGCTTTCGCGCCCCTGCCCCCCTCAACCCCGGCGCGGCCTTGGCTGCGGCGCTGCTTCTCGCCCTGCCCGGCTTCGCGCTTGCCGAGGATGCGACCCCGCCAGCCGCGGGCAACGCAAGCCCTCCCATCATCGAGGACGTGAGTCCGCCCGCCACGGGAGACGAGAGTGCGCCTGCCAAGGAAAGCAATATCTGTTTCACCGGCGAGGGGTCGATCAAGGAGGTTCTCGATGCCTGCGCGGCCTATATCGCCTCAAACCCCGGCGACAAGGACCGCGTCGTCACCGCTCATAGCGTTCGCGCCATGGGTTTTTCTGCGACCGGCAAATACGACGACGCCATCACCGAGATGACCACGGCCATCGAGGTCGATCCGGCGCAAGCCAACTCCTATTTCATGCGCGCGGCAGCCTACGAAACCAAGAAGGACTACGACAAGGCGATCGCCGATCTCGACAAGGCGGTCGGCCTCGACGCTACGCGTGGCGATTTCTTCCTGCTCCGCGGCATCGTCTATGCCGACAAGGGCGACCTCGACCGGGCGCTCACCGAGATGAACGAGAAGGTGAGGCTCGATCCCGACCTTACCAACGGCTTCTCGAAGCGCGGCAGCCTCTATCGCCTGCGCAAGGACTACGACAAGGCGATTGCCGACTTCGACCAGGTGATCAAGATCGATCCCGAAGGCCCCAAAGGCTATGTCGACCGCGGTTGGGTGTTCGTGCTCAAGGGCGACCTCGACAAGGCGGGTCCCGATTTTGACGCCGCGCTCAAGCTCCACCAGAACGATCCTTCGGCGCTGGTCGGGCGCGGCGTGGTGAAGAGCCGCACGGGCAAGCCGACCGACGGCGCAGCCGACCTCGCGCTCGCCAAGCAGATCGAACCTGGCATTTTCGACGAGATCAGAGCCCTCGGCGTCGAGTAGCGGTCCTCACAGTCGCCGGCCCTGACAATAAGCCACCACGGTGATTGCTGGATCGCCCGGTCGAGTCGGGCGATGACAATGGAAGTGGGAAACTAACCTTCGCGTGGGTAATTGGGAGATTCGCGCGTGATGGTCACGTCGTGGACGTGGCTCTCACGGAAGCTTGCCGTCGAGATGCGGATGAACTCGGCGCGCTCTTGGAACGCGGCGATATTCTTGGCGCCGGTATAACCCATCGAGGCGCGCAAGCCCCCGATCAGTTGGTGCAGCACGCTCGAGACCGGCCCCTTATAGGGCACCTGGCCCTCGATCCCTTCCGGCACGAGCTTAAGCGCGTCCTTGATCTCCTGCTGGAAGTAGCGGTCGGCCGAGCCGCGCGCCATGGCGCCGATCGAGCCCATGCCGCGATAGGCTTTGTAGGAGCGGCCTTGATACAAATAGACCTCGCCGGGACTCTCATCGGTGCCGGCAAGCAGAGAGCCGAGCATCACGCAATCGGCGCCGGCGGCAAGCG
The DNA here is from genome assembly GCA_963742355.1 of uncultured Alphaproteobacteria bacterium. Taxonomy (GTDB): domain Bacteria; phylum Pseudomonadota; class Alphaproteobacteria; order Rhizobiales; family Methyloligellaceae; genus Methyloceanibacter. The sequence goes on from CAVULQ010000021.1 coordinate 116,062, forward strand.
CCTTGGCGAGATCGCCCGAAAAACGGATGCCGCCGTCCGAGATCACCGGGATATCGCTTTTCTTGGCAACCTCGACGGCCTCGAGCAGCGCGGTGAATTGCGGCACGCCGACGCCCGCCACGATGCGGGTGGTGCAGATCGAGCCGGGCCCGATCCCGACCTTGACCGCGTCGGCGCCGGCATCGATCAGCGCCTTGGTGCCGTCTGCCGTCGCCACGTTGCCCGCCAGCACCTGCACCGCGTTCGACTGGCGCTTGATGCGCCCGACGGCATCGAGCACGAGCTTCGAATGGCCGTGCGCTGTGTCGACCACGATCAGATCGGCGCCGGCGTCGATCAGCCGCTCGGCGCGCGTGAAACCGTCGTCGCCCACGCTGGTCGCCGCGGCCACGCGCAGCCGCCCCTGCTCATCTTTGCAGGCGTTGGGATGCAGCCTCGCCTTCTCGATATCTTTCACGGTGATGAGGCCGATGCAGCGATACTCGTCGTCGACGACGAGGAGCTTCTCGATGCGGTGCGTGTGCAGCAGCCGCTTCGCCTCCTCCATGTCGACGCTTTCCCTGACGGTGATCAGATTCTCCTTGGTCATCAGCTCGGCGACGCGCTGATTGGGATTGGTGGCAAAGCGGACGTCGCGATTGGTGAGGATGCCGACGAGCCGCCCTGGCCGGCCGCCATTATTGCTGGGCTCGACCACCGGGATGCCTGAGATCTGGTAGTCGGCCATCAGCTTAAGCGCGTCAGCCAAGGTCGCTTGCGGATTGATGGTCACCGGGTTCACCACCATGCCCGATTCGAACTTCTTCACTTGCGCCACCTGGGCCGCCTGCGCTGCCGGTTCGAGATTGCGGTGGATCACGCCGATGCCGCCGGCTTGGGCCATGGCGATGGCAAGCTTTGCCTCGGTGACCGTATCCATGGCCGAGGAGAGCACCGGGATATGCAATGCGATCGAGCGCGTGATGCGCGAGGCGACATCGACCTCGTTCGGCAGCACGTTGGAGGCCGCCGGCCTGATCAGCACATCATCGAAGGTGAGCGCGACGTCGCTGTCGGGAAAATGCCGTCGCGTCGCTTGCCCGTCGGGCATCGGCCAACCTCATTCATTACAAAGGGGCTTCGCTATCTGGCGGCGCGAAGCGTCCGGTGGTTGGCGGCCTCCTTTAGCAGCTTGCGGGGGGTTTGGGAAGGCGATGGGGTGCAAATCCCCCGCTTCCCTCATTCAGCGCTCCCTTTCAGCGCTTGGCGAAGCCTTGGCGCGGCAAAGGCAATGAAGCTCTCGACCTTGGCTTGGGGCAGCCGGTCCTCGCGGTGGATGAGGTTGACCGGCATCGGCTCGGGCTCGAAGTCCCTGAGGATACGGCGAAGCGAGCCGTCGGCGAAACTTGCTTCGGCCTGATAGGACAGAACCCGGGCGACGCCGAGGCCCGACTTGGCAGCGTCGATCGCGGCCTCGGCGGTGTTAACGATCAGACGCGGGCTGATGGCGACGCGGCGCTCCTTCTCGCCCCCGAAGCTCCACCGCTCAGGAGGAGAGATCGTGTTGAAGGAAATGCAATCGTGGCTGGAAAGCTCTGAGGGTGTCGCGGGCTCGCCGCGCTGCTTGAGATAGGCTGGGCTTGCGCAAGCCACATAACGGATCGACCCGAGCCGCGTGGCTCTTAGCGAGGAATCGGGAAGGTTGCCGATGCGCACGCCCGCATCGAGCCCCTCCTCCACGAGATCGACGATGCGATCAACCAAGAGAAGGCGCGCGGAAACTCGCTTATGGGCGCTCAGGAACGTAGTCACGACCGGGAGCACATAAAGCCTGCCGAACAGGACCGGCGCGGTGAGCGCAAGCTCGCCCCGCGGCTCCGCATGCTCGCCGGCGAGGCTCCGCGCGGCATTATCGAGTTCGTCCAGCACCTGACGGCACGTTGCGGCATAGGCGCGGCCAGGTTCCGTGAGCGTGAGACGCCGTGTCGTCCGGGTGATGAGGCGCGTCTCGAGCTCATCTTCGAGCGCCTTCAGATGGCGGCTCACGGTCGAGAGGGGCATGTTGAGGCGCCGCCCCGCAGCCGACAGACCCCCAGCGTCGGCGACAGCGACGAAGACACGGATTGCGGCAAGCTGGTCCATTCGATTATTCCGAAAACAGGAAGGATAACTTCTAAAGATAGCCGATACTCCTGAATCATGGAACCCACCAGATAGAGGCTTCGGCGGCCAGTCGTCAGCCGGTCCCAACACAGGAGGGTTCCATGCCTGCGCTGAAGCTCCACGACCTCGAACTGTCCGGCAATTGCTACAAGGTCCGCCTGTTCTGCTCGCTGCTCGGACTTAAGCTCGGTCTCGCTCCGGTCGATTTTCTCGGCGGCGCTCACATGAAGAGCCCGCTGATCGACCAGAATCCCTTCGGCGAGATCCCGATCTTCGAGGATGGCGGCGTCGTCCTGCGCGATTCGCAAGCGATCCTCGTCTATCTCGCGCGGAAATATGGCGGCGAAAGCTGGTTGCCGACCGATGCCGCCGGCATGGCCGAGGTCGTGTCCTGGCTCATGGTCGCCGAGAACGAGGTCGCGCGCGGCCCCAACGATGCAAGGCTGCACGACAAGTTCGGCTACAAACTCGATGTCGGTCAGGCACGCGACAAAGCAAAGCGCATCATCGGCCTGTTAGAGGCACATCTTACCAAGCGCGATTGGCTCGCTCTCGGCCGTCCGACTATCGCCGATATCGCCTGTATGCCGTATGTGGCGCTGTCTCACGAGGGCGGCGTATCCTTGCAACCCTACCCTCGCGTCAGAGCCTGGATCGACCGCATCAAGGCACTGCCGGGCTCCATCACCATGCCCGAATTGTGAGTCGCGCTATGCTCCCCTCCTCCGACATCGCCTTCTCACCCTCGGTCAAGGCCGTGCAGGAACGCCGCGGCTCCCGTGCGGGCTACGCGAAGATGGAGACGAAAGGCGGCTTCGCGGTCGAGATTGATGATGATCTGGCCGCTTTCATTGCCGACCAGCGGTCCTTCTATCTCGCCACTGCAAATGCCGAGGGCCAGCCCTACATCCAGCATCGCGGCGGTCCGAAGGGCGTCTTGCGCGTGCTCGACGACAGGACCCTCGCCTTCGCCGATTTCGCCGGCAACCGCCAATACATCTCGACCGGAAACCTCGCCGAGAACCCGAAGGCGATGATCTTCCTGATGGATTACGCCAACCGGAAACGAGTGAAGATCTGGGGAACGGCACGCGTGGTGGAGAACGACCCCGAGCTCGTCGCCAAGCTCTTTCCCGGCGCCTATCGGGCACGCGGTGAAGCTGCCATCATCTTTACCGTCGAAGCGTGGGATGTGAACTGCCCGCAACACATCCCGCAGATGTTCTTCGCCGAGGACGTCACCGAAGCGATCGCTGAGCGCGATCAGCGTATCAGCGCGCTGGAAGCCGAGAATGTGCGGCTCAAGGCTGCGGCCGAACACGAGAGCTAGGAGTCACCCATGGCCACCCATCGCAGCTATCCCAAGATCCCCGGCTTCCGCCTCGGCGTCTATGTGTTCAAGGACGCCGAGATCGTCGACTATGCCGCGCCTTACGGCGTGTTCTCGGTAGCGCGCCGTTTCGACCCTGAGCTCGACGCTTTTCTCATCGCCGACTCATCGCGCCCCGTGCAGACGCAAGCGGGCTTCACCGTGCTGCCGAATTACAGCTTCACCGACCGCCCCGACATGAACGCGTTCCTTATCCCTGGCGGCTTCGGCACGCGTCAGGAGATGCACAACGGACGTCTGCAGGAGTTTATCCACGCACTCCCGGAAAAAACTCTGATTACGAGCGTGTGCACGGGCTCGTGGATCTACGGTGCGATGGGGCTTCTCGACGGCAAGCCCGCCACCAACCGCAAGGAGCCCGACCGGCTCGAAGCGTCCAATTTCGGCAAGGTGCCGATCGACCGGCTCGCCGAGATCGCACCGGCCTGCCGCATCTCGCGCGCCCGCGTGGTCGATGCCGGGCGCATCATCACCGCAGGCGGCATCGCCTCAGGCATGGAGATGGGGTTCCACCTGCTGCGGCGCGCAGGGTATGACGAGGCGATGATCGCCGACGTCGCCCGTGTCATGGAGTACGGCGCCGCCTACGAGCTCTATCGCGACGACATCGAATACGCGGATTGAGAGGATCCGAGCGCGGCGCGGCTATCACCTTATCGTGAGACGGCTTCAAGGGGGCCGAGGACCGCCGCCGCGGCGGCCCGTGCGACAAGACATCCCTTCGATAAGCCCTGGAACTGCCGGCAAGAGCCGCGCATTTTCTTTGTATGACGCGCCGTCCTTCGGCGTGACGGCCTGACAGCCGAAATACGAAAGGAGATTTGCGATGCGGTATCCGAAAACAACCCTAATTGCCGCTGCGAGCAGCCTAGCGCTGTTCGCGGCCATAGCCTTGCCGGCCAATGCCACGCCCTCTTTCGCTCCGTCTAACGCCCCCTCCAGCGGTCTACTTGAGCTGGTGAGAGGTGGTGGTGGGGGCGGTGGACATGGCGGTGGCGGAGGCGGCGGTGGGCCTCATTTTGGGAACATGGGCTCCGGCGCCCGTTTCGCCGCGATCGGCGGTAACGGCGGCATGGGCATGCACAGCGCGCCCCATATGGGCAACTCGTTCGCTCACATGAGCGGAGGCCACGGTGCCCGCATCGCCAGAGGCGGTGATTTCAACGATCACGTCGCCAGAAGCGGCAACTTCAATGCCGGCCGTCACGAGCGCTTCGCCAACAACGGCAATTGGAACTGGAACGGCAATCGGCACGACCACGACCACCATCACCATTTCAACCGTTTCTATGCCTACCCGTACTTCTACGGCGATTACTACGCCTATGGCGGCGATTACGGCAGCTGCAACTACCTCTACCGGCGCGCCGTGACGACCAACAGCGCCTATTGGTGGAACCGCTATTACGCCTGCGCGGGCTAAGCCAACCTTCGCTTAGCTAGCGTGGCTTTTCGGGTGCGAACAGCCACCCGAAGAGCCACGCCGCGGCGAGCGCTCCGAGCAACTCGGCCACGATGAAGCCCGGCGCATCGCCTGGAGCGATGCCCGCGAACGTATCGCTCAGCGACCGGGCAATCGTCACCGCAGGATTGGCGAACGAGGTCGAGGCGGTGAACCAATACGCAGATGTGATGTAGAGGGCGACCGCGGTCGCGACCGCTTCAGGCTTGAATCTGACGCAGCCGAGGATCGTGCCGATCAAACCGAATGTGGCGATGAATTCCCCCGCCCATTGTCCGATCCCGCTCCGTGCTTTCGAGCCGAGCTGGACAAGATCGAGGCCGAACATCAGATGGGCGAGCACCGCGCCGACACACCCGCCGACGATCTGCACCACGACATAGAAAAGTGCCGTTCGCCAATCGAGCTCGCCGCGAAGCGCCGCCACCATGCTGACAGCGGGGTTGAAATGCGCGCCTGAGACGGGGGCGAAGATGGTGATGATGACGAAGAGGACCGCGCCCGTCGCGATCGTGTTGCAGAGCAGCGCGACCGCCTGATTTCCGCCGGCGAGCTTCTCGGCCATGATCCCTGAGCCGACCACCGCCATCACGAGGATCAGCGTGCCGAGCGCCTCGGCGGCGAGCCGGCGTGACATGTCGAATTGCATCGTCTCCCTACCCCCACTCCTGTCATTGCCCGGCTTGACCGGGCAATCCAGTAACCCCTGCGTTCATTGGGACCAGCGTTTACTGGATTCCCGCTTTCGCGGGAATGACAACCGAAGTGCGGATTGGTCAAAAATTAGCAACAGCCGCCGCTTGAGGGGTTGGGCGCGACCGCGGTCGTGGCGAACGGGATCGACGTCCCGCAGCCCGGGAATATCCCATAATGGGTTTTGAAATCGCCGATGAAGTCGAAATGCGGGGCGAAGCGCGTATCGGCAAGCATGCGCCAGGTGTTGCCGCAGACCGGGAAGACCTTGCCGGTCTCGATGAGATGATGGCCGTCGAGCTCGAACGCGTCAGCGTGCTCGCCGATGGTGCCCTTATAGATCACCGCCTGCCCATAATCCTCGCACGCCGTCTCGAGTCCATCGAGCTTGAACAGCCGATAGGTGGCCGAGAAGAACTTGGCCTGGCCGAGCTTCCGCTTGATCTGCTCATTCTTGATCTCGAGCGGGCGGCTGGTCACAAGACGCGGATCGAGAAAGCCCGCGCGGTTTGCCATCGGGAGGAAGTCGTTCCAGTAAAGCGCGCCGCCGAGACACTCGCCATAGAGCACGGGATCGGCACGCACCTCGTCCGACAGCCGCCGGTCGCAATAAACGTCGGCGAAATAGAGCTCGCCCCCAGGCTTGAGCAGGTCGAAGGCGCCGCGCAGCACGGCTGGCTTGTCGACCGAAAGATTGATTACGCAGTTCGAGACCACTACGTCGAAGCTTTGCGGCTCGAGCCCGAGCTCGCCGAGTTTCTCGATATAGCCTTTCAGGAATCGGACATTGGGGCGCTCATAGCCGAACCGCTTCATGTGCCAATCGACATGCGTCTCCGCGGTTAAGAGCTGCTCGTCGGTCATATCGACGCCGACGACCTCGCCCTTCGGCCCCACGAGCTGCGACATCAGATAGACGTCGCGGCCCGAGCCCGACCCAAGGTCGAGCACACGCGCGCCTACGAGCGACGCCGGCACGACGATGCCGCAGCCGTAATATTTCGACCTCACCTCCTCGTGCACATTGGCGAGCAGAGGCTCGAGATCGGCCGGAACCGAGCCCCCGTCGCAGCACGCCGAGGTCTTCAAGTCCTCCGAGCTTTTCAGGACCTTGCCGTAGTAATCCTTCACCACTTCGAGATTCATAGCGTTGCCTTTCAGCACCCAGCAAATGACGGCCAGAGACTAGCAGCACTCATAGGTTCGCGGCAGCACACGGCGAAGCAAGCTTCCGTGAGCGCTCTTACGGCATCGGTGTGACACCCCGGAAACCGGTGGCGAGGACATACATTTCGGCGGATCCGGCGCGGGAGGCTTTCGGCTTCACGTGGCGGACCTTGGCGAATGAGCGGTTGAGCCGCGCCACCAGCTCCCTGCTCGCACCGCCTTGCAGCACCTTGCACAAGAAGGCCCCACCCGGCGCGAGGATGGTCTCCGCGAGATCGAGAGCCACCTCGACCAGGCCCATGATGCGTATGTGGTCGGTCTGCTTATGCCCGGTCGCCGGCGCATGCATGTCTGACAGCACGATATCCGCCGGCTTGCCGCCCAAGGCCTCTTTGATGCGGTCGACGGCCTCTGGGTCAGTCATATCGAGATGGAGTTGGGTGACACCCGAGATCGGCTCCATCTCGGTGATGTCGACGGCGATCACCCGTCCCTTCCCCGCCATCAGCTGCACGCGCTGCGCGGCGATCTGGCTCCAGCCGCCAGGCGCGGCGCCCAAATCGACCACACTCATGCCGGGCCTGAGGAGAAGGTGTTTGTCGTCGATCTCAGCGACCTTGAAGGCGGCGCGCGAGCGAAGTCCGCGCCTTTTCGCTTCCTCGACATAGGGATCGTTGAGCTGACGCTGGAGCCACCTCGTCGAGGCGATCTTCCGCCCCTTGGCAGTCTTGACCCTCACGGCAAGCCGGCGCTTACCGCTCGGACCCTCTTCGGAACGCCCCTTCGGTGGCCTTACCATGTGTTAATGAAGCCCATCGCTGCTCAACCTTGACCTTGGGGGTCCACTCACCCCATGTGCGCCATATCGGTCATCTCTGACGCATCATCTTGTCCGAAAAGTCTGCAACTTTTCGGGATGATGCTCTAACACCTGCCACATGCCACGCTATTTCGTCACCCTCATCGTCGCCGTCGCCCTCTTCATGGAGACGATGGATTCGACGGTGATCGCGACCTCCTTGCCGGCCATCGCCGCCGATCTCCACCAAGACCCGATCGCCCTCAAGCTCGCGCTTACGTCTTACCTCCTGTCGCTCGCCGTGTTCATTCCCTTGAGCGGTTGGATGGCCGACCGCTTCGGCGCGCGCAAAGTCTTCCGCGCGGCGATCGTCATATTCACGCTCGGCTCTGCCGCCTGCGGCTTCGCGCAAGGGCTGCCCGATTTCGTCCTGTTCCGCATCATTCAGGGTATGGGTGGGGCGATGATGGTGCCGGTCGGACGGTTGGTGATTCTGCGCACCGTGCCGAAATCGGAGCTGATCTCGGCGCTGGCCTGGCTCACCATCCCGGCCTTGATGGGCCCGGTGATCGGACCTCCGCTCGGCGGCTTCATCACCACGTTCTTCTCCTGGCGGTGGATCTTCTGGATCAATATCCCGGTCGGCGCTCTCGGCGTCTACCTTGCCACGCGCTACATCGCCAATATCCGCGAGGAGGGCCTTCCCCCGCTCGACGTGAAGGGCTTCATCCTCTCAGGGATAGGGCTCGCAGGCCTCGCCTTCGGCTTCACCACCATCGGACAAGGGCTCCTCCCTCCGGCCGTGGTGCTCGCGTTGTTTGCGGCCGGAGGGATCGGCTGCTGGCTCTATGTGCGCCACGCGCGTACCGCGCCGGCTCCGCTGCTCGATCTCAACCTACTCAAGGTCGATACCTTCTTCGCGAGCGTCGTCGGCGGCTTCCTCTACCGCATCGGCGTCGGCGCCATGCCCTTCCTCTTGCCGCTCTTCCTGCAATTGGGGTTCGGACTAAGCCCGCTCCAGTCAGGCATGCTCACGTTCGCGAGCGCCGTTGGCGCCGTCGCCATGAAGGCGACGGCAGCGCCCATCATCCGCCAGTTCGGCTTCAAGCGCGTTTTGGTGTCGAACGCCGTGATCAGTAGCTGCTTCATCGCCGCCGTTGCCTTGTTCACGGCCGGAACGCCGCACATCGTGGTTCTCGCCGTGCTGCTCGTCGGCGGCTTCTTCAAATCGCTCGAATTCACTAGCATCAACTCGATCGCCTACGCCGACATCGACGCCAAGGCGATGAGCCGCGCGACGAGCTTTGCCAGCGTCGCGCAGCAGCTCGCGCTCTCGTCCGGCGTTGCCGTCGGCGCGCTCGTGCTCGAGTTCGAGCGCATGGGGCGTGCGGATCCAACCGTCGTGGCCGGCGACTTCCCCTTGGCCTTCATGCTCGTGGCCCTGATCGCGGCAAGCTCGGTCTTCATCTTTGCCATGCTGCCGAAAGAGGCTGGCGCCAGCCTGTCGGCCCGATCGCATCAGGTTGCCGTTCGCGAGGAGCCGGCCTCGGCCCCGCAGTCTTAGCTCAGGCGAACCGGCTATCGTTCATAGACTCAAGGATGGCGTCCCTTACGGTGATGACCGTCCTCGGCCATGAGCATAGCGAGGATGCCCTCACGCAGGCCTCGGTCGGCGACACGCAGGCGCTGGCACGGCCAGATCCGCAGCAGAGCCTCGAGAATGGCGCAGCCGGCGAGCACGAGGTCGGCGCGCTCATGTCCGATACAGGGCTGAGCCACGCGCTCGGCGTAAGTCATGGAGATCAGATCGTTAGACACCGAGCGCACGTCTTGAGCATTGAGCCAGCAGCCGTCGACTCGCGAGCGCTCATAGACAGGAAGCTTGAGGTGAATGCCGGAGATCGTGGTGACCGTCCCCGATGTGCCGAGGAAATGCGCGCGAGACCGCGCGATTTTCGCGCCGAAGCGATGCTTCGCTTCGAAGCTTTTGATGGCTGCCATCACGTCGGCCACCATCGCTTCGTAGCCTCCACGCGTCACCTCGCGCCCACCATGACGCTCGGCGAGATTGACCACGCCGATAGGGAGCGAGGTCCAGGCGGCGATGCAGTTCTGCACGTCCACACGGTCATGCAGATTACGGCGGTGGGGATGCCCCAGCTCGGCGAGGTCGAGCCAGATCAGCTCCGAGCTGCCGCCCCCGATATCGAACACGAGCGTCCAGTCGCAATTGCGGTCGATCAGCGAGGCGCAACCCGAGACAGCGAGCTTCGCCTCGGTTTCCTGCGTCACGATCTCGATTTCGAGCCCCGTCTCGCGACGCACGCGCTCGATGAACTCACCGCTGTTGGCGGCGATGCGGCAGGCTTCGGTTGCGATCAGTCGCGAGCGCGTCACCTGGCGGCGATGCATCTTGTCGGCGCAGACCTTGAGCGCTTCGATGGTGCGCGTCATCGCCGCTTGTGAAAGCTGGCCCGAGTTCAGTACGCCTTCGCCGAGGCGGATGATCCGCGAGAAGGCATCGATGACGAGAAATCCGCGCCGCGAGGGTTTGGCGATGAGGAGGCGGCAATTATTGGTACCGAGATCGAGAGCACCGTAAACGGAATGGACCTTGGGCCGCGCCTCCGCGCCCACATCGTGTCTGCCCTCGGCTGCCCCCAAGCTGCCATCTGCGCCCGACGGGCGAATGGCCGGCGCATTCGATCGCGCCCGGGCTACGACGTGCGCCGATCCTCCGCCGTCGCTTGTCTCGCTCCGCTTGGCCTTGAGATCACGCGAAGCCATGGCAGCCGCGCGGGCGTCGCCGCTCGGCCCATTCACAGTGCTTAACCTCGAAACCCCGGAGACTGCCGACACCCATGCGCTCGGTCAGCGGCCTCGGCATTGGTCCTATTTGTTTAATCTATCAAGCTCTTGTTGGAGGTAAAGTAGCTTTTCCCTCATGGCCGCAAGAATCCCGGAACGCGGCGGGAAACGGGGCCGGGAGCCTCGCCGCGAGCATCATGCCGGCCCACGCCAAGGCAAGAGCTGCGAGGAGCCAGGTCTGCAGGAGGTCGAATCCCGACACTCCAACCGCTGAGGCGACGGCGAACAGCGCGTAGCTGCTTCCCTCGAGGACCGGCGGCAACAGGCGCATCTGCCAGAGCGCGGTGAGGCCGACGACAAGCAGCAACACGGCGCCGATGGCGCCGAGCTCGAGCCAAGTCTGGAGATAGATGTTATGCGGGTGGCGCGCCTGCCGTCCCTGTAACGCGTAAGCCGCATGGCTCGGATCGCCTTCATCGGTCGGAATGATCAGATGCAGAGCGCGCGTGCCGCGAATGCCGATGCCGGTGATCGGTCTCTCATGCACGCGGTCGGCAACATATTTCCAGATGTAGAAGCGTGCCGCGACGCTCTCGGGCGGAAGCCACGTCCAATGATGCCAGCCGAGCTCGTAGGGCAAGGCGCCAAGCGGTACTGCCAGCAGCGTGGCGACCGTCCAGCCCACCATCAGCAGCGTGCGCGTAATCTTGAGCGACAGCACGGCAAGCGCGAGCACGATAGCGCCGACGAAAAACGCAACGACCGATGTTCCGCTCTCTGAAAACAGCACGGCTGCGGCCGTTGCTCCGATCAGCGCCACTAGGCTCACGCGGCGCGCGGTGGTCGTGGCGAGCGCCCCGGTGAAGAGGAGGCCGGGGATCAGCACGAGGACCAGGCTCGTGACATTTCGATTGAGAACAAAGGCGGAGATCTGGGTGACCTCGCCGTCGACGATCTTTGTCTTCTTGTGAGAGAAACTGAAAAGCTGGACGACGTGATTGTTCAGGAAGCGCGCGATCGGCTCATCGAAACTGAGCTCGATCAAGAGGAAGACGATGCCGCACATGAGCCCCGCCAGCGCCCATTTCGCCAACACCCGCATCTCGGCATCGCTGCGCAAGGAATAGGACGCTGCGATGACACAAACAACGGCGATCAGGCCGAGCACGCTCGCGGCCTTGGCCAAGCCTTCGGCCCGATCAGGCGACCACGTCGCATTGATGAAGAGATAGACGGTGAAGGCGAGGAGCGCGAGTCCGGCCGGCCGGCGCAGGAGCTTGAACGGCCGCGCCTTGTCGATGGTGAAGACATGAATCGCGGCGATGACGCCGAGAAGGCTAAGCAAAATAGGCAACAGTCGCGGGATAGCGCCAGCCGAGAAGCAGACCGCGCCGAGCAAAGCAGCCTCCACCCTGAACAGCGCCTCGGCACTCAAGCGCCAGTCCCTAGCGCTGGTCGGCAGCAAGGCCATGCTATGCGCTCCGGGCTGCCGGATGGGCACGATGCCGCGAGGTAGCGTCCTGCCTGTTGAGCATGCGGTCCCTCATCGGCGGCGTCTTAGCAGCAACTTGCCTGCAGTTTAGCGGCTTGCAGCAAGCGGCTTGCAGCAAGCTATCGATCTTGCTTGGATTTGGCCACCGCCGACTATCCCTTGGGAGGGGCAGCGTCATGTATCAGCGCCGCGCGCATCGAAGCGCCGTGCAATTTGCCGCACTCGTTGGAGGTTTCGCCGCGTGGCTCGGCACTGCTGCGATTGCGGCGGAAAGCGCCGGGGAGCCCGCGCACAATGCGCAGCTGCTCGACAAACTTGTCGCCTCCTATCCTGACTTCCTCGTCTCTCACGATGCGAACACGCTCATCTGGAGGGACGGAACGGCCATGCCCTTCGACGACGGCAAGGGCGAGAAGGATTTCGCGACGCGGCTTGATCATCCCGATCTCGCGGATGAGTTCTATGCCCCCTACCCCGTCGGCCGCACCGGCATCCCACCCGGCGTCGACATCGATCCGGGGCGCGTGCGTTATGAGCCGTTCTTCGCCAAGATGTACGGCAACTGCAAGAAGGGCGAGGTGACGAAGAAGCTGGTCGATGTCGTCTGGCTGCCGAAGCATGGCGGCAAGAAGCTCAAGATCACCAAGGTGAACGGGGTTGCGGACAAGCTCAAGGCAGTCTCGACCGAGCTCGACGCGTTGCCCGGCACCTTCGTCAAATATCTCACCCCGCCGGGGGGCACCTATAATTGCCGCATGATCGCCGGCACCGACCGGCCGAGCGTGCACGGCGACGGCGCGGCCATCGACATCAATGTCGCTTGGTCGGATTATTGGCGAAACCACCAGCCCGCCGCCGGCAAATACCCCTACAAGAACCGCATCCCCTGGGAGATCGTCGAGATCTTCGAGAAGCACGGCTTCATTTGGGGCGGTAAGTGGTATCACTATGACACAATGCATTTCGAATACCGCCCCGAGCTCCTGCCTTGAGGCGAAGCGCGTGGCGAAGGCGTGGTAGAAATGCGTAAGACGCGCCCGTAGCTCAACGGATAGAGCACCAGACTTCGAATCTGGGGGTTGCACGTTCGAGCCGTGCCGGGCGCACCATCAAATCAGTGACTTAGCGAAAAACCCATCGGGAGGGTTGACTTCGAAGGAAACGGCGAAGGAAACGACAGCTTCGCGAGGAAACGAGAGACTAGCTTAAGGAGGCCCGGAAGCTTCGCGATTGTCCTTAGGGTAGAACCGAGCTCTTCTTGGGTGCGTCCCTCGCCTCTATCGCCTTTCACGTGGTCGCAAGCCGACATTATCGAGGCTCAGAGATAGGCTAAGTGCGGGGCCCGACCTTGGACAGGTGGACGACATACGCCTCGCTCGAATGTCGGCTTAGGGACACGCCTCCGAGCTAGACGCGCAGGCCGAATGTATCCGGCCGCTTGTGGACCGAACATGCCTCGACGCAGAAATCCTTCGACAGCCCTTCGCTATTCGGCCGCGACGGGAGACGCCACGCTCGGAGAACTCGCGGAATGGGACCCGGAGGTTGCCGGGCCATTTGCGCCCGGAGCCTTGATCTCCGCGAGTGGATTGTCGGAGCGGCGCGACTTTCCTTCGAAATAGGCACCCTGCTCGATGGCAAGACTCTGGGCGAAGATGTCGCCTTCCACATGAGATTGCGCCTGGAGCGTAATGCGCAAGCCCCTGACCGATCCGACTATGTGGCCGCGCACAATTACATCCTCGGCCGCAACACCGCCCGTCACCTTCGACTTGTCGCCGAGCAGAAGCGAGCCGCAACGGATGTCGCCCTCAATCTCCCCGTCGATTTGGATTTCGCCTTTAGAGGTGACGTTGCCTTTGATCGTCAGGTCCTCGCCGATAATCGACGGAACCATCTTGCTCGCAGTTGGGCCGGGGCTCTTGGAAGCATAGGTTGCCGGCCGCTCGGTGAAGGGCGTCTTCGCATCGCCAATGCCCCCACCCAATTTGGTGATTTTCTCGCCCGCCTCGGGCTTCGTCGTGAACATAATGGTACCCTCCATCACAAAAACTGAGGTGCAGCGCCCGGCAACTCACCGGCGCCAGGTACGCAACTTACGCCACGCTAAGCCATTAACAGGGATTGTCCCGGAGCTTCGGCCAACGCCCCCACGCCCACTTCTGCCAAAGACAATATCGCCTCGCCTTGTTCTCCTCAACCCATCTCCGATCGGCCATGGGCTGAGCTCACGCTGGAGGCGATGCCGCGGCCCCCGTCAGTGAGATGAGGGCTCGGCTGGCGTAGCCGCCGTTCGCCGCACCGATTTGGTATGTCCGTTTTGCTCTCAAGAACAGACGTGCTCGGAGGCGGCACTAAATGTCTGCTAAGTGCCAATAGCAGACGTCTGGGGAAGACTGTTGTCCGCTTCACGTCGAGCGCTTTTCGCCCAACAGCCTAAACGGCTCACTTCTTGTAGCCGACAAAATAAACACCGATGATTGCGCCCGTTGCGTCTTTGATCGGCTCATAGCCGCTGATATAGGGCGTGCCAAGAACCGGCGCCTTGCCGTAGTATGCATTGCCCGCTTTGATCGACTCGAGGGCCGGGCCGGTCAGAATAGTTCCAATCCCACGTCCGCTTCCCACCCGCGTAGACACGTTCGTCGTGACGCGGATGAATTGATCGCCGCTTTTCACGAACAGCGTCGCCGCCATCCCTCGTCCGCCTTGCTCCGCAACCGCATCTACTATGGCAAAGTTGTTGTTCATTTTGGTCGAGCCGAAATAGAGAGCAGGAGCATCCCTGCCGCCAACCGCATCTTTTCCATCAATCTTTGGTGCCCCTAATTTCGCAGTTTGGTCTTTCAAAGCCGCCATCGATTTCGCGACTCTTGCATCCTGAGCATTACCTTCACTTGCCATCATTAACGGCGTTGCAAGAAAACCCACCGCAAGGACGAACATGCCAATGACATGTGTTTTTTTGAATGACCTAAGGACCCTGGATTTCATTAGTTCGACTCACCAAGCTTGAGAATTGGTGCCTGGAGGGTGCCCGTTCGTAATTGCAGTTGGCGGCTCGAGGCTCGTCGCGGTTATTCCAATGGCTTCGGACGAGTTCCGGCTCATTATCTGACCTCACATCTCGTCATGGAGCTTATCCGCATTGCTCTACGATGCACATCGCCAGCATGTTCCCGTTCCGCAGCGCGGAGCTCCGATTCTTGGACTGTCGATCATCGCGTCGGAAACAGGAAGGTCATCCCGAGCCGACCACCGAACCCATGAGGACCGGTGTCGGGAGAGTCGATCCAATAGCGCACGCCGCCGACGATGCTGACCGGCTGTCCCTCAATCTTGACAATCTTGGAAACCAGGAAGTTGACCGGTGCCGACCATTCGCCAGTTTCCCAGTCATAGGTATCTTCGCCCTGCAGCGTAAACGTCCACGCCCGCGATGTCGTATAGGCGATGACGGGCTGCAGGAATGTTTGGTTGAAATCGGCGCGGTTGGCGTCGCCAGCGAAAGACCAGTTGTGGTAGGCGAGAACGCCCACCGTCCAGTCATTGCCCTGCCAGACAACAACCCCGGTCGGGCCCGCGCCCCATTTCCCCGCGCCGAGCAGCTCATCAGTTCCGGTCGGCAACAGAAAAATTGGCCCCGCTCCCACGGTGAAGCCATGGAATGTTCGGCTGGGGGAAAAGTATAGGCCTTCCGTCGTGTCGCGCAGACCGGACTGCGAACCGGAGCCGGGGAAGAGGCCGTTCTGGCTAAACATTACGGGAAAGATGGTTCGCGAGATCAGATGCCAATCGGGATTGAGGTCGAACGGTACCACTGGTTGGATGTTAACGAACCATTGTGAACCCTCTCTCTCCGAACCTACTTCCCCGTTGTAGTTTCCGAAGAACGGTACGCTGATGAGGGCGGCGAGGGGATTTGAGAGTTCTTCGGCCAGAGCTTTGCTGTCATCCTGCGCAAGCGCAGCTCCAGATGTCCAAAAGAGACCGCCGAGCGCCGCGGCAACAACTAGCGCCTGCTTCCTGCATCTGTTCGGCGAACCCCCCGTGGTCATGGCCCCACCTTTATGCGCGGTCGAGCTTAAATCAGGTTCATATCTTCAGATTGGCCATGGCACGAGAAAGGGGCATGAGAACCACCAATCCGACAATGGCGACGACGATTACCATAACAACAACTTTCGGGTCGCTGAAGCTTTGACTCGCGACCACGAGCGCGGCGGCAATGTTGCGCTGGCCGGTACCGAGCGCCATGACGCTTTTTGTGTCAGTGTCGCGGCCGCCGAGCAACCAACCAGTCCCAAGGCCTAATGCGATAAACAAAATCCCCGCTAGGATTCCTCGGGTGCCGAACACTTGCAAAACCTTGTCGATATTCGCCGCCGTGATCAAGCACACCAATAGAATGAGGCTGATATTCGAAAGCCAGTCGAGCCCGGGTTTCACCCGGATAGCCAAGTCCCCATAATACGCCTTCAGGGCAAGACCTATCACAAGCGGGAGCAGCATCAACAGGAGGAGCGAGCGAGCAATTTGCCATGGATCAACAGTCACTCCGGGAAGCAGCAGGGGCAGAACGATGGGCAGGTAACCTATGGTGCCGACCATCAGCAGCACCATGGCGCCAACAGCAAACGCGAGATTGCCCTTTGCAAGCTCAGCGAGCTTTGGCAAGAACGGGGCTCCAGCTGCACAACCGAGCAGCAGCAGTCCGATGCCAAAAGGTTCGTCTAGCCAGAGCATCTTCGCGAGGGCAAGGGCGCCAAGTGGCATTACGACGAAATTGGCCAACAAAGTGAGGGCGACCAGTCGGACGTTGCGTAGCGGCTCGGCGATCTGAGGAACGGTTAGGCCCGCGCCCATCGCGAGCATGCTCGACACGACAAAACTCAGCATGGCAACCGTCGCTGCCTTGCTCAATAGCCCCATCAGCATTGATGTCTCCCATATCGGGATAAAAGCGCTTTTGGCGTCCACAAGGTGCGGCGCTTATTGCATCGCCGCGAAATTACGCCAGAGGTTTCGCAGGCTGTCCGTGCCACCGAACAGAGTGGTGAAATTGGTTGAGTCCAGTAGCACGATGTGTCCAGCGCGCTGCTGATTTGGCGACATCCAAAGTAGACAATTGAACTCTGTGTTGCCGGCCGCGGTGAAAGGGTGTGGACGATCGAGATCAATGGGCTGGCGAGCGAGCAGATGCACCGATTTGTTATCCTCGGAGGTCAGCTCGTAGTGTGGCAAGTGCGGATGGAAATTAAGCGTAGGGACGTTGTTGAGGAGTCCCAGCTTGTCAATGTCCCGAAATGCGGTGAGTGGCGCAATCTCCTTTGTGCCCTTGACCAGTGCTGGACGGAGTCCATAGGTGTTATGCACCGGAACATCGAGCGCCTTCATCAGCGAGCGGGTATATTGCCCAAAGCGCTGCTGGCGTGGCACGAGCCTGTCGCCGTGATGCATGTATTCCATCTGCCGCTGCTTCAAGTCGTTGGTGAAGCCGACATCGTGATGCGGCGCGAGCAGCAGACAGGTCCCTTCGCGCTTCAGCCATTCACGAATGGCGGCGATTTCCTCAGGCGTGGCTTCCTGTTCGGAAAGAAGGTGGTCTAGCCCGAACACTAAGAGCGTGTCGGTGTCAGCCAGAATCCGCTCGTCAATGGGCAGACTTGTAGCCCGCCTGGTCGATGCGCTGGAACACAGCGACCGGGTGGCCCGTGACTTCGCCAGCAATTTGCTGGAAGCTGAGCGCAGAGCGGTGAAAAAGCTCCAACGTACCGGCGATCCCCTGGAGGAATTGCGCGGCGCTCCACTCCGGCGTCTCGTAGTCCGGCCACAGCACGTTGCGGACCTCGGTCATTGTGGAGAAGCGGTTTTCCATTTCCGCGGGGTCGCGCTGCGATTCCCACGGGTAGCTCCACGTCCAGTAAATGCTCAGGCGTCGCTTGCCCGTGTATTTGCGCGGGACGTGGTTCTGATTGTAGGTGCGTGCTGGCGTTAGTGTGGTCATGACTATTCTACGATGAACGACGCCATGGTTCAGTGGGCATTCAATGTCGCGAGGTATCGAAGCGCCTTGATGCCAGGAAGAAAGAAATACGCGCCGCCTCTCACGGTGGTGAAGGCCGGTAAGCCGGTAATTGTTTTGCGGATGGGCCGCTTTGGAATTTTGTATTCGAGCGTCCCATCGTGAGTGCCTATGATCGGGTCGCGTTCGTTAGCAAGCTCGTGAAAATTACGGTCGTTAGCCCAGACATTTTGCGCGAACTCGAATTGTCGGATTAGGCTTGCACAGATGATGAAGGCCGCGATGCCGCGGTCGGCTCCATCATCTGGAGCG
>CAVULQ010000022.1:0-18977 GCA_963742355.1 uncultured Alphaproteobacteria bacterium
TTGGGGTGGACCGCCACTTATAAAGCTTCATAATTCCGCGCGGAGCGATTTCGAATCCGGCAGTTAGCGCGCATGGATCACATCAAGATAAGTCCTGAGCTGTTGGCGAAGGCAGGAGCCTCTTCGATCACACTGGCGCCAGGTGACGTAGTCTTCAGGGATGGTGATGCACCGGATAAAATGTATGTCGTGCTTTCCGGTGTCGTCGAGATTTACCTCCGAGACACAGTCATCGAAACGGTTCCCCAGGGAGGAACCTTCGGCGAAATGGCGCTGATTGATGGCTCGCCCAGGAGCGCCACGGTCATCGCGAAAACAGAGTCGCAAGTTGCAGCGATAGACAAAAAGATATTCATGCTCCTGGTCGACGAAATGCCCTACTTCGCGCTCTTCGTCATGCACAACATGGTAGACAGGCTTCGACGTATGAACGAGCAGTGGTTATCGCTTCGCCCATCTCCTTTTCAGGGGTCGTGACTTCTTTCACCCGCGCGACCGTTAGGGCGCCGGCCGAAGCCGACGCCCCTGCATCGCACTTACTGCTAGCGGCAAATCCAAACGTAGCCACCCGGTGTCCATCCCCAGCAGCCACCTTCGCCATAGCCGTACCACCGACCACCCCACCAACGACCGCGTAAGGGCGCGTTCCAATTGACACGACCCCGGTCCCAATCATTGTTTTTGTTCCAGTGAACGTGACCATGCGCGTGGCTATGTTTATGCTTGTGTCCGTGCCCATGGCCGTGGCCGTGCCCGGCGAATGCGGTAGGCGAAATTGCCAAAGCGGCAATTGCCGCCGTAAAGAAGCAAAGTTTGCGTAACATGGTGTCCCCCTCCCTCAAGTCGGTTAGCCCAAGAGCCAAGCATGCGCTGCTTTAATCGCTAATGCGAGCAACGAAAAAGCCCCGGCCTGAATGACTGGGGCTAAGGTCGCACTCTTCAACTGATTTAGTTGGTGAGCCCGTCGGGATTCGAACCCGAGACCCCTTGATTAAAAGTCAAGTGCTCTACCGGCTGAGCTACGGGCTCTCACTGGCGACATATGGGCCGCCCGGCGCCACAAGGTCAATATTGGCCGGGATTCTCCTAACAGGGCTATAAACGCCATCGCGCGGGGTAGGCGCATTTATTAAGCTCGCGCCACTTTAGCCGCGAAACGGGCAGGGGGACAACGCACATGGCAGCCAAGGAGAAAAAGGCCGCGCCACGCCAGACGGTCAAGCCGGATCCAGCGAAAGCCAAGCGACCGGCTGGTCTCATTGCTTACTGGCCGCGTCTTCTCTTCATCATCCCCGTCGGCCTCGTGATGTGGGTGCCCTTCTACAACAGAACCGAGCCGTCGCTCGGCGGCGTGCCCTTCTTCTATTGGTACCAGCTCGCCTGGGTTCTGCTCGGCGCGGCGCTCGTGCTCGTCGTCTATCTGCTCGAGACGAGGGTGACCGGAGTTACGCCGCGCACCGGCGTGCATGTCGACCCCGGCGCGACGGGGGATGTGCTTTGACTTTGAATCTCCCGGCTACGATCGTCTTCGTCGTTCTGTTCTTGCTCGTGACGTGGCTCGGCTTCGTCGCCGCGCATTGGCGCAAGGCCGATCTCAACCAGCTGCATGAATGGGGACTGGGCGGACGCCGCTTCGGCACCGTCGTCACCTGGTTCCTGCTCGGCGGCGATCTCTACACGGCCTATACGTTCATTGCCGTGCCGGCGCTCGTGTTCGGAGCGGGCGCCATGGGCTTCTTCGCCGTGCCCTACACGATCCTCATCTATCCCTTCCTCTATCTCGTCTTCCCGCGAATGTGGGCAATCGCGCGCGAGCGCGGTCATGTGACCGCCGCCGATTTCGTGCGCGACCGCTTCGGCAGCCGCATCCTCGCGCTTGCGGTGGCGCTGACCGGCATCCTCGCCACCATGCCCTATATCGCGCTCCAGCTCGTCGGCATGGAGGTGGTGATCGGCGCGCTCGGCTTCCCGACGGGCGGCTTTGCCGGCCATCTCCCGCTGATCATCGCCTTCATCGTGCTCGCCGCCTTCACTTACACGAGCGGTTTGCGGGCGCCGGCGCTGATCGCCGTGGTCAAGGACATGCTGATCTTCGTGACCATCTTCGCCGCGGTCGTGATCATCCCGGCGAAGCTCGGCGGCTATGGCGCGATCTTTGCGGCGGTGCCGCCGGAGAAGTTGATCCTGCCTGAGGCGACGCTCGATAATTTCGGCAAGCAAAGCGCGTACGCGACCTTGGCGCTTGGCTCGGCGCTCGCACTGTTCCTCTATCCCCACGCCATGACCGGCATCCTCAGCGCCTCGAGCGGGGATGTGATCAGGCGGAACGCGGGTCTACTGGCGGCCTATTCCTTCATTCTCGGACTGATCGCTCTCCTCGGCTACATGGCAATCGCAGCCGGAGTCGATAAGGACCCGGCCTATGCTTCAGGCTTCAGCCAATACGGGGCAAACTTCGCGGTGCCGGCGCTGTTCCTCGCGTCCTTCCCGTCCTGGTTCGTCGGCGTCGCCTTCGCGGCGATTGCGATCGGCGCTCTCGTTCCCGCGGCGATCATGTCGATCGCCTGCGCCAATCTCTACACCCGCAATTTCTATAAGGAGTTCCTCAAGCCCCATTGCAGCGAAGCCGAGGAAGCGCGCATGGCGAAAATCGTGTCGCTCGTGGTGAAGATCGGCGCCGTGGCGTTCATCATCGCCATCCCGCAAGCCTATGCTATCCAGCTCCAGTTGCTCGGCGGCATCTGGATTATCCAGCTTCTCCCGCCGATCCTGCTCGGTCTCTATACGCGGATCTTCAATGCCCAGGCGCTCCTGGCCGGATGGGTCACCGGCACCGCGGTCGGCACCTATATGGCCGGCGCGCAGAGCTTTACCTCGTCGGTCTATCCGCTCACGGTTTTTGGCGTGACCGTGCCGGGCTACGCCGCGCTTTACTCCGTCGCGATCAATGTTCTTGTCGTCTTGCTGCTAACGCCGCTTTTCGAGCTCGTCTCCAAGCGCGCGAGCGTCTCGGCGCCGCATTGAGGTGAAGCGCGGCTTAGCCCGGCCAAGCAGCGCTCGACCGGTCATTGATTCCTCGATAGTTTGATGGAAACGCGAGTCGGCTAACCGTCCTCGAGAGGGAGGAAAGAATGGCAAATGATAATCAAGCCACCAGGACATTTCTCGCGATCGTCTTGGGCGGCATCGTGCTCGCCCTCGTGATTGCCGCCTATTTCATGTACGGAAATAAGGGCGATACGAACGTCAAAGTTCAGCTTCCTCCGAGCGAACAGCAGCCGGCGGAGACCGCTCCACCCGCGGAGACGCCTCCTTCCGCCGCGGCGCCTTCGGAAGAGGCTCCTGCCGCCGAAGACGAGGAACCCACCGAGGAACCCGCGGAGCCTCCTGCCGAGGAATTGACGACTCCCGACGAACAGCCCAGCGAAGCGCCTGCGCCTCCGAACTAGCGGCTGGAAATGACGAGCGGGGCGGGTGGCGCCAAGCACGGGGCAAAAGAAGAGCCCCGGCGCGGGGAGTGCCGAGGCTCGTACGCATTACACAGAACGCACTACCTACCCAGACCGAACACACCTGGGCATGTGCAGCATGCCTTGAACCTGTGGCAGTTTTTTGACGGTTCCTTATCAATCTCCTTTTTTACAACAAGGATTTGCGCGCCCGAACTCACCTTCCCTCGTCCGCCCCGCCGAACTCCTGAGTTCTGGCCTTAGGGGGAGCCTTGTGCAGCGCCCCGCGTCATGCACAATGATCGAAATTTCGGCCACCGGGCCGAAGCTCCTCGAGGATAGCTTTGCATGCGCTGGCGCGGCGGCAGAGAGAGCGAGAACGTAGAGGATCGGCGCGACGAAGGCGGGAGCCCGTTCGGGTTGCCCGGCGGCGGCGTGAGCTTTCCGAGCGGGGGCGGATCTGGCCGCAGCGGCGGCATCGGCATCGTCGGAATTCTCATCATCCTGGCCCTGATGTGGTTCTTCGGCATCGACCCGACCGTGCTCATGCAGGGCGGCAGTCCAGGGGGCGATGAGGGCAACTTCCCCGATATTCACCTGCCGCAGTCCCATCCCGGACCCGACACGACCAACGTCCCGGCGCCGAGCACCCCGCAAGGCCCGCCGCTCGAGCATCCCAAGACTTCTAGCGAGGACGACCTCAGACAGTTCGTAGGCGTGGTGCTGGCCGACACCGAGGACGTCTGGCAGGGCATCTTCCGCCAATATGGCGATACCTATAGCGACCCGAAGCTCGTGCTTTATTCGGGATCGATCCGCTCGGCCTGCGGCACCGGGATGTCGGCGATGGGCCCCTTCTACTGCCCCAACGACGAGAAGGTTTATATCGACCTCGACTTCTACCAGGAGCTGAAGAACCGCTTCAAAGCGCCCGGCGATTTCGCGCAAGCCTATGTCATCGCCCACGAAATCGGCCATCACGTGCAGAAGTTGCTCGGCATCATGGATCAGGTCGAGGCGGTAAGGCAGCGCATGAGCGAGACCCAGGCGAACGCACTTCAGGTGCGCGTCGAGCTGCAGGCCGACTGCTTTGCCGGCATCTTCGCCAATCACGCTCAGGAGACCAAAAACATCATCGAGCCCGGCGACATCGACGAGGCGCTCAACGCGGCGAGCGCGATCGGCGACGACAAGATCCAGAAGCAAACGCAGGGCTATGTCGTGCCGGACGCCTTCACTCACGGCTCCTCGGCGCAGCGCCAGCGCTGGTTCAAGCGCGGTTACGAGAGCGGCAAGCTCGAAAGCTGCGATACTTTCAATACCGATCAGCTTTAGGCGGAACTTTACCCTCGGCTGCGACTTATGCGGTGAGGGAACCTCGCCCCCCGCGCGATTGTGCGGGGTGGCGGCACGGGCGTAGTCTGGTCGCACGAACAAGATTCGCTAGAGCGAACCCAGGCGGTGGGGGATCGATAAATTGCGCCCAGCGCGTTGGATTTGGCTGTGCCTTTTTGCCGCACTGATGCTCGCCGCAACGGGGCTCGGAGTGGCTACTCCGAGTGGCGATGTCATCGTGCTCGGCGCGGCTGTTTCGCTGACCGGCAAATATGCGCGGAACGGGATCAACACCAAGAATGGCTACGATCTCGCCGCCCGCAAGATCAACGACAAGGGCGGCGTCGAGATCGGCGGCAAGGACTACAAGATCGTCCTGCGTTATTACGACGACGAGTTCGACGCCGGCGCGCGGCACCGAGCTTGCCGAGCGGCTCATCCAAGAGGACGGAGTGAAATTCCTGCTCGGGCCTTGCAGCTCGGGCCTGACCAAGGCGATCCTGCCTATCGTCGAGAAGCACAAGGTGCCGATGATCGAGGCGAACGGCGCGGCACGCGAGCTGTTCACCAAGGGCTACCGCTACATCTTCGCCGTGCTGTCGACCTCGGATCAGTATCTCACGCCTGCCATCGATCTCGCTGCCGAGCACGCCAAGGATCTGGGCAAGACGCCGGAGGCGTTGCTCGTTGCGCTCGCCATGGAGAACGACCCATTCGCCCAGGACGTTCGCGCCGGCGTCCTAGATGACGTGCAGCGCCGCGGCATGCAGGTCGTCATCGACGATCAGCTTCCTTCCGAGCTGAACGACATGTCGATGACTCTCACCAAGATCAAGGCGCTGAAGCCGGACGTGCTTGTCGTCTCAGGCCACGAGAAGGGAGCGCTCACCGCCATCACTCAGATCGATGCCTTGAGGGTCTATGTACCCGTTCTCGCCATGACTCACTGCGACTCGGCGCAGATCGCCGAGAAGCTCGGACAGGCCGCCGAATACACCTTCTGCGCCCAGCAATGGCACGAGACGCTTGGCTATAAGGATGACGTGTTCGGCTCGGCCGCCGACTTCGCCAAGGCGTTCAAGAAGGCCTACGCCTACGAGGCGCCCTATCAAGCCGCAGGGTCGGCCGCGGCGGTGCATGTCTATGCCGACGCCTTCAGACGCGCTCAGAGCCTCGATCCGGAGAAAGTGCGGGACGCCATCGCCGCGACCGAGCTCGAGACTTTCTATGGCCCCGTGAAGTTCGACGAGGCGGGACGCAACATCGCCAAACCCATGGTGCTGACCCAGGTGCTACACGGCAAATATGTCGTGGTCGCTCCCGCCCAATGGGCGACCGAGAAGCCGGTCATTCCAAGACCTCCCCATTGAGAACAGTCGACGGCAACCGCGAGCCTTTGTAAGCAAAGGCGGCCGTGGGGGGCAGGGAACGCGCTGGGATGGTCGGCAATCTGCTCATCATTGCCGGGTCAAGCTCGGCAATGACGAAAGCCTTGCTGGGTGCAGAGGCCTAGAGCGAGTCCCCGGCGTAGACGGTCGCCGCACAAGGACGCGATGCCTTCTTGAACAAAATGCAGGCTTGCTCGGCCTCGGCTGCATTGGCGAACGGCCCGGCGATCAGCCGCCACTTCTTGTCGGGCGCGAGCACGCGGCGCGGCTGGAGGCCGGCGACTAGGGCGCCGTGATTGGTGAGGAACTCGCGCCAGAGCGGGCGCAACCCATCCTGCTTGGCGACGATACCGATTTCGATGCCGTAACGCGTCGTGCCGTCATTGGCGGCGGGCGGCAAGGCGACCGGATCGAGACTCGCACTCTCGGTCGCACCCGGTGTTTGGTTCGGCGTCTCCGGCGACGGGGACGACGTATCTGCGCTGTTGGGGGTCGCGTCGTCGGCCGGCGGGACTTCAGCTTCCGAGACCGTGACCGGCGGTGGGATGTTCTTTTTAGCATCCGCCTCGTCATCGCCCGGCTCAGAGGTGGTAACGGGCGGCGGAGCCGCGGCCTCTTGCTTAGGCTCGGCCTTTTCGACCGGCTTCGGCTCGGCGGCCGCTACCGTGACAGGTGCTGGTTTCTCAGCCGGCTTGGCGTCGGCCGGCTTGACGACCGGCGTGGGCTTCTCCGGCGGCGGAGCTGGCGTGGTCGCCGGCGCTGCTGCGACCGCCTCAGGTTTCTTGGGCGGCAAAGCCGGCGCTGCGGCTGCTGGCTCGGGCGGTGGGGCGGTGACGGGGCTCGGAGGTGCGGTAGAAGCGAGCGGGCCGCCGTTCTTGTCATTCGGATTGATGCGCGCGCTGAGGTCGGCGACCTGCTGCGACAGTTCGCGCATCGCCTGTTTGATTTCGGCGAGCTCCTTGTCGCGCGCCTCGAGCAACTCGGAAGCTTGGTCGGAGGTCAGCGAAGCGTTGGCAGAGCCGGTGAGGGCTGAGGTCGCGTCGCTGAGCGAGGCGGTCTGGCGGCCGAAGGCCGTGGGATTGGCGAACAGAGTGAAGAGATAGAGCGCCGAGAAAGCCGCGAGCACAATCCAGAAGAAGGCCAAGAGGCCCTTCGTCCAGTTCTTCTCCTCGCTCCGGCGTCTCCTCAGCATCGGGGTCGAAACCTCCCGTTCGCGAAATTCCGGTCCAAAAACGACGTCAATATGGCTAATCTAACGCTTGCCCGCCCAACGTCCGAAAGATGACTCTCCCGCTTGTCCCCGTCAATTCACCGCGGCTTCAAGGCCGAAATCAACCCCCTGTAGGGGTTATGGCCCTCACCATCGCTTTGGACTAGATAGGTCGCCACCGGGCGGCGACCTTGCGGAGCGATTCGGTGACGATCGCCTCTCTCATGGCAGGATGGAGCTTCCGGCTCAAGGCAGGATTAACGGCATTGGCGATCTTCATCACGAGCGGGCTGTTGGCAGCACGCTATTTTGTCGGGGTTCGGACGTAATGTTCGGTTTGAATCGGCAGTGGTCCAAGGCTTCATGACGCAATCCCCATCTCTCGGCATCGTCCTTGCCGCCGGCAAGGGCACGCGGATGAAATCGGCGGTGCCCAAGGTGCTGCACAAGCTCGCCGGGGCGCCGATGATCGCCCATGTGCTCGGTGCTACGCAGGCAGCCGGCATCGGCAAGACGGCACTCGTGGTCGGCCCCGGCATGGAGGACGTGGCGCGAGCGGCCTCGGCTCTCGAGCCGAAGCTTCAGGTCTATGTCCAACCCGAGCAGCAGGGGACTGCCGATGCGGTCAAGGCCGCGCGCCAGGCCTTCGAGGATTTCGCCGGCCATGTGCTGATTCTCTACGGAGACACGCCGCTGCTCCGCCCCGAGACTCTGAAAGCCGTCGACGCCGAGCTCGCTGCCGGTGCCGATCTCGTCGTCATCGGCTTCGATGCCGAGAACCCGACCGGCTATGGGCGCCTCTTGCTCGACGACAGGGGACGGCTCGTCGCCATTCGCGAGGAGAAGGACGCGAGCGATGAGGAGCGCGCGCTGACGCTGTGCAATTCCGGCATCATGGGATTCCGCTCGAGCAAGACGTTGCTCGGTCTGCTCGGCCGCATCGGCAAGAACAACGCCAAGGGCGAGTTCTACCTGACCGACGCCGTCGCGCTCGCCGCCGGCGACAGGCTCGAGGCGAGGATCGTGCTGGCAAGCGGGGCAGAGGTGCTTGGGGTCAATTCACGCGCTGAGCTTGCTGAGGCCGAGACCGCCATGCAGCAGCGCTTGCGCGACCGTGTCATGGCGGATGGCGCGACCTTGATCGCCCCCGACACGGTGTTCTTGAGTCACGACACGAAGATCGGCAAGGATGTGCTGATCGAGCCGCATGTGGTGATCGGCGTGCGCGTCTCCATCGCCGATCGGGCGATCGTCAAGGCCTTCTCTTATATGGAGGACGCGCGCATCGGTGAGGGCGCAAGCGTCGGACCCTTCGCGCGGCTAAGACCCGGCGCCGACCTCGCCAAGAATTCCCATATCGGCAATTTCGTCGAGATCAAGCAGTCGGAGATCGCCGAAGGCGCCAAGGTCAATCACCTCACGTATATCGGGAATACGAGCGTCGGCGCCGGCGCCAATATCGGCGCCGGCACCGTCACCTGCAACTATGACGGCTTCGGTAAGTACAAGACCGAGATCGGCGCGGGTGCCTTCATCGGCTCGAACTCATCGCTGGTCGCTCCTGTGAAGATCGGTGAGGGCGCCTATATCGGATCGGGCAGCGTCATCTCCAAGGATGTCGAGGCCGACGCGCTCGCGCTAAGCCGCGCGCCGCAGGAGGAGAAGAAGGGTTGGGCCGCCCGCGCGCGGGAGCGGTATGCCCGCGGGAAGCCCAAGGACGCTGGAAACAAAGGGACATAGCTCGTGAGTTGCGGCGTGGAAATGTGCCGTTTAGCTAAGTGCAAGGGTGGGCGGGAGTAGGGTTCGATGTGCGGCATCGTTGGCGTTCTCGGCAAAGGGCCTGTCGCGGAGCAGCTTGTCGACGCGCTGAAGCGTCTCGAATATCGCGGTTACGATTCAGCCGGCGTCGCCACCGTCGAGAACGGCCATCTCGCGCGGCGACGCGCCGAAGGCAAGCTGCGCAATCTCGAGCAAAGGCTTAAGACCGAGCCGCTCATGGGCTCGACCGGTATCGGCCACACGCGCTGGGCGACGCATGGCAAGCCGGTCGAGGCCAACGCCCACCCGCATATGACCGACCTCGTGTCGGTGGTGCATAACGGCATCATCGAGAACTTCCGCGAGCTCAAGTCAGAGCTCACGGCGGAAGGCGCGGTGTTCACCTCCGACACCGACACCGAGGTCATCGCCCATCTCATCACGCGCGAGCTCAAGGCCGGCAACGATCCCGTGCGCGCGGTGTTCAACGCGCTCGGGCGGCTCGAGGGCGCTTTCGCTCTCGCCATGATTTTCGCCGGCTATGACGATCTCATGATCGTCGCGCGCCAGGGCAGCCCTCTCGCTATCGGCTATGGCGACGGCGAGATGTTCGTCGGCTCGGATGCCATCGCCCTTGCGCCCTTCACCGACGCCATCTCTTATCTCGAGGACGGCGACTGGGCCGTGCTGACGCGCAAGGGCATCGCCATCCGCGACCGAAACGGCAAGGCCGTTGAGAGGCCGGTCACCCGCTCGCAAGCTAACGCTCTCCTCATCGACAAGGGCAACTACCGGCACTTCATGGCCAAGGAAATTCACGAGCAACCCGAGGTGATCGGCCACACGCTCGCCGGCTATGTCGATTTCGCCACCAACCGCATCGACCTCCCTCCACTTCCTTTCGATTTTGCTACTCTGCGCCGGCTCTCGATCTCCGCCTGCGGCACGGCCTTCTATGCCGGCCTCGTCGCCAAATATTGGTTCGAGCGCTGGGCGAAGCTCCCGGTTGATGTCGATATCGCGTCCGAGTTCCGCTACCGCGAGACCGCGCTCGAGCAAGGAGGCGCGGCACTGTTCGTCTCACAGTCGGGCGAGACCGCCGATACGCTCGCAACGCTCCGCTATTGTCGCGCGCAAGGTCAGCACATCGTCTCGGTGGTGAATGTGCGCGAATCCTCGATCGCGCGGGAATCGGATGTCGTTCTTCCGACTCTGGCAGGCCCGGAGATCGGCGTTGCCTCGACCAAGGCCTTCACCTGCCAGTTGACCGTGCTCGCTTGCCTCGCCATCGCCGCCGGCAAGGCGCGCGGCGTGATCGGCCCCGATCTCGAGGCCGAGCTCGTTCGGGCGCTCGCCGAGGTGCCCCGCCACATGGGAACGGTGCTCCGCGACGAGCGACCCTACGAGACGTTGGCGCACAGTCTCGCGAAGGCACATGACGTGCTCTATCTCGGGCGCGGGCTGAGCTACCCGATCGCGCTGGAAGGCGCGCTGAAGCTGAAAGAGATTTCCTACATTCATGCCGAGGGCTATGCCGCCGGAGAGCTGAAGCATGGCCCGATTGCTTTGATCGACGAGAACATGCCCGTGATCGTCATCGCGCCGCGCGATGATCTCTTCGACAAGACCGTTTCTAACATGCAGGAGGTCGCGGCCCGGGCCGGCAAGATCATTCTGGTGAGCGACGCCGAGGCCGCGAGCACCGGCTGCGCCATCACCGCGCGCCTTGCCGTACCGCAATTGCACCGTTTCGTGACGCCTCTCGTCTATGCGGTACCCGTGCAGTTGATCGCCTATCACACGGCGACCTTCATGGGGACCGACGTGGATCAGCCGCGAAACCTCGCTAAATCCGTGACCGTGGAATAGACTTAAGCCTCGGATTTGCCCGATTTCTTTGCTTGAGCAAGGACATGGCGGATCATCGGAAGACTTTCCGGCCGCGCCATCTTCTATTGGGCGCGTCGCTCTTGCTTGTCGGCTCGGTTCTTCCAGCTCTCGCCGAGGACGCGGGACTTAAGAACGGCGCCGCCGCGTTGAGCGCGGGCAAATACGACAACGCCGTTCGCATGCTGTCCTCCACGATCAATTCGGACAATGCCTCTCCGTCGGACGCGGCAAGGGCGCTTTATCTTCGCGGCATCGCCTATCGCAAGCTTGGTCAGCCGGCGCGCGCCCTCTCCGATCTCGGCGCGGCAATCTTTCTCGGCCTTCCTGACGAGGACCGCGTCAAGGCGCTGGTCAATCGCGGGCTCGCCTATCAGGCCGCCGGTCTCTCGAGCCAGGGCGATGCTGAGATCGCACAAGCCCGCAGAGTGGGCGGCAGCGGGGCCGTCGATCAGCTGATCGCCGAGGGCGGTGGGACACCGGCGAGCGCGGCATCGGTCGCCGCCTTCTCCACCTCGGTCACGCCCGACGCGCAAGGCTCCGCCGCGCCTGAGACGCCGACCCACACGGCTGGTTCCTCGGGGCAATGGACCACAACCGCGGATGCAGAGACGGGAGGGGCAAGCGCGAGCAGCGGCAATCGCGTGAGCCGCTGGTTTGGCTCGCTGACCGGCTCGTCCTCTTCGCCGCCGGCGCCTCCGCCGGTAAGTGCGCCGGCCGAGAGCTCGGCGGCGGCAACACCCGTGCCCTCCAAGCCCCCGGCCGCGCCGAGCACGGGATGGGGCGCTCAGACACAGGCGAGCCAGACCGCGGTGGCGAGCGGTCCACGGCCAGCGCCCCCGAGTACGGGATGGGGCGCTCAGACGCAAGGGGGCGACACTGTGGTGGCGAGCGATGCAACCCCCAGCCAGAGCCGTTGGAGCCGCTGGTTCTCCAAGACCGCTGAAGTCGACCAGCCGCCGCCGCCGCCGGCCCCTGCGACCGGGGGCAGAGGTGGCTTCCAATTGCAACTCGCCACCAGCCGCTCGGAAGGGGATGCGCAGGCGCTTTGGAAGCAGGTCTCGAGCGCAAATACCGGGCTCTCCGGCAAGTCGCCGGATATCGAGAAGGTTGATATCGGCAATTTCGGCACCTTCTATAGCCTCAAGGTCGGACCCTTCCCGGACAAGGCGGAAAGCCTTAAGGTCTGCAATGCGCTGAAGCGAAATGGTGTCGATTGCTCGGTCGTTTTCGCCCGAGGCGCAGTAATCCTTATCGTCGCGTCGGACTTGGCATCCGTCGGCGCATTCGCGAGCCGAACCTGCCTCTGCTATTGACTGACAGTCACTGACACGCTTTCCAAGACCCATGAAGACCAACGACAAGACGACGATCGTTCCGAAGCCCCGCGAGGAGAAGGTGGCGCGCGAGGGCGATATCGATTTGAACCTCGAACAGGAGCCGGCCTCGTGGCATTTCGGCGCGCGGCTCCGCGGCTATTTCCTCACCGGGCTGATCGTCATGGGACCGGTCGCCATCACCATCTACGTGGTGTGGTGGTTCATCAATCTCGTCGACGCCTGGGTGAAGCCGCTTCTGCCCCAGGCTTATCTGCCCGACACCTATCTCCCGTTCCGCGTCCCGGGCGTCGGACTGATCGTCGGCATTGTCGGGCTGATGGTGGTCGGCGCGCTCACTGCCAATCTGTTCGGCCGCACCCTTGTGAGCTACGGCGAGATGATGCTCGACCGCATGCCGGTGGTGCGTGGCGTCTATCGCCTGGTCAAGCAGATCTTCACCACCATCTTCTCCAAGAGCGGCACGTCATTCAAACGCGTGGGGCTGATCGAGTTTCCGCGTCGCGGGCTCTATGCGCTCGTCTTTCTCGCCGGCGATCCGCCGCAAGAGGTCGACGAGGAAGATCGGCGGCGGCAATCCGCTCATCACCGTGTTCATGCCCAACGGCCCGAACCCGACCACCGGCTTCATCGTGTTCATGCCGGCGAGCGAAGTGATCCCGCTCGACCTGGCCGTCGAAGACGCGGCGAAGCTCATCGTCTCGGCGGGTCTCGTCGGGCCTGACCAGCAGCAGGAAGAGTTGCGGAGGCTCGCGCGCGCCAAGGCCGGCAAGCCCGTGCCCGAGGAAGAGCCGGTCGTTTAGTCAGCCCGCGCGCACCAACCGGACGGCGTCGTCGCGCTCGAAGAGATAGAGCAGGAGCTTCAGGTTTTCGGCATTCTCGCCGGCGAGCTCGGGATCACACGTGAGGATCAACTGCGCCTCGTCCCGCGCGGCTTGGAGCAGGGTCTCGTGCTCAGGAAGCCGCGCGATGCGGAAAAGAGGAAGCCCGCTCTGCCGCGTGCCGAGCACTTCGCCGCCCCCGCGCAGACGCAAATCCTCCTCGGCGATGACGAAGCCATCCTCGGTGCGCCGCATGACCGAGAGCCGTTCGCGCGCCGTCTCCGACAGAGGTTGACGGTAGAGTAGGATGCAGGACAACTCTTCGCGCCCCTTCCTACGCGCCCGCGCAATTGATGCAGCTGCGCCAGCCCGAAGCGCTCCGCATGCTCGATAATCATGATCGAGGCGTTCGGCACGTCGACGCCGACCTCGATGACGGTGGTGGAGACGAGGATCGAGAGCGCGCCCGAGGCGAACCCCGCCATCACGCGATCCTTCTCTTTGCCGGCGAGCTTACCGTGCACCAAACCGACGCGGTCACCGAAGCGCTTAGCGAGCGTGGCGTGGCGCTCCTCTGCCGCGGCGAGGTCGAGCAGCTCGGACTCCTCGACCAGCGGGCAGACCCAATAGACCTGGTCGCCCCGAGGCAATGGAGCGCTCGATCCCAGCGATGACCTCCTCGAGCCGCTCGAGCGGCACGTTGGCCGTGCGAGACCGGCTTTCGCCCTGGCGGCTTCTCGTCGAGGCGGGAGACGTCCATGTCGCCGTAGCTTGTGAGCAGAAGCGTGCGCGGGATGGGCGTCGCCGTCATGACCAGCAGTTCGGCACCGCTGCCGCTTCCCTTGCCTTGCAAAGCGAGACGTTGATGCACCCCGAAACGATGCTGCTCGTCGATCACCACCAGGCCGAGATCGCGGAACGTCGAATGCGCTCCTGGAACAGCGCGTGCGTGCCGATGAGGATGTCGATACGTCCCGCTTCCAGCTCAGTAAGGATGACCCCGCGCTCACGCCCGCGCTCGCGCCCGTGAGCAGCGCGATGCGCAAGCCGGGCGGCGCTCCGAGCGCGTTGATCGTCTTCAGGTGCTGGCGCGCGAGAAGCTCGGTCGGCGCCATCAGCGCGCCTTGCGTGCCGGCCTCAACCGCACCGGCAGAGCAAGCAGACGCCACCACGGTCTTGCCGCTGCCGACATCGCCTTGCAACAGGCGGAGCATGCGGTGAGGGCTTACGAGGTCGGCGTCGATCTCCCCGAGCGCGCGGGTTTGCGCGCCCGTGAGTTTGAAGGGAAGGCCGGCGACAATCGCCTTGCGCAATTTTCCCGTGGCGGCAAGCCGCCGTCCTGCCCGCTTCTTGATGCGCTGGCGGATCACGGCGAGCGCAAGTTGATTGGCGAGCAGCTCATCGTAGGCAAGGCGCATGCGCGGGAGTGCCGACGGCGCGAGATCGGCTTCGGCTCTCCGGCGCGTGCAGGCGATGAACAGCATCGCCGAAGGACGGCCAGTCGTTTCGCACCCTCGAACGCTTCGTCCATCCATTCGGGCAGCGACGGGAGCCGCGTGAGCGCCTCGCCGATCGCCTTGCGCAGCACCGAGTTCGACAGGCCCGCGGTCAAAGGATAAAGCGGCTCGTAAACGGGGAGCGCGCTCGCGCCGCTCGCCTGCGCCACGTCGATCGGCATCACATGATCCGGGTGAGGCATCTGCAGCCAGCCGTCATAGGATTCGAGCCGGCCTGAGACGAGGCGCTTGGCGCCCACCGGCAAAAGGCGCTTGAGATAGGCGGGATCGGCATTGAAATAGACGAGCTCGAAGGCCGCACCCGAGGTATCCACGACCAGGACCTTGTAGGGTGCGCGCGCGCCGCGCCGTCCGCCGCCTGGCCGGTGCTCGCCCACTGTCACCTCGAGCGTGGCAAGCTCGCCGATCTTCGCCTCGGAAACACCTGAGCTGACGGCGCGGTCGATCACCGCGACCGGCAGGTGCCAAAGAAGATCGATGACGCGGGCATGCGCGCCGGCATGGCGCGGAGCGAGCAGCTTGTTCAGCACTGCCTCGACCTTCGGCCCTACGCCCTTGAGCGAGCGCACGGTGGCGAACAGGGGAGCTAGAAGGGTGGGGCGCATGGCCGATCTATCTCTAATGCACTTCCTTTGTTGCCGTCCGGCGCGGGAGTAGATTGGGTGAAAAGGTGGCCAAATCGGTCGCAGAGCCCCACGGCCTTGACAGCATAAGGCCCGCTCGCTCTAACCGAGGCATTCGACCTCTGGAATAATCGCTATGTCCGGCAGTGATGTTGGAATGCGCCGACGTCGGGCGCTATGGCGGGCCACCCATCGGGGCTCGAAGGAGATGGACTTTCTGCTCGGCCGCTATGCCGAAGCCGCGCTTGACGGAATGAACGCCAACGATATCAGCATCTTCGAGCGCCTGATCGACATCCCAGACCCCCAGATCGAGAACTCCGTTCTGGAAGGTCATTCCTTGGGAGATCCCGACCTCGACGAACTCCTGCTGCTTGTGAGGCGTTTTCACGGCCTCGACCGGACCTGCTAATCCGACCAATTCTTGCAAATGTCCACCTCAAAGCTTCCATCTTTACCGGTCGAGAGTTCTGCTCAAGCGCGTCGAGCCATTGCCAGCGGGGTGCCGGAGGGGCTCGATGCGCTCCTCCTCGGCGAGCTTGCGCGGCATGCCCGCGAAGGAGGCGCCGTCCTGCAGGTTGCACGCGATGCGAACCGCCTCTCGACGCTCGAAGAGGCGATCCCATTCTTCGCGCCCGACGTCGAGGTGCTGAGCTTCCCCGCTTGGGACGGCGTTCCTTACGACCGCGTGGCGCCCAATGCCGAGACCATCGCCGAGCGCATCGCGACCCTTGCCGCTCTCATCGACCGCGCGCGCGACGAAAAGCAGCCGCTCGTCGTTCTGACCACGATCCATGCCGCACTCCAGCGCGTGCCGCCGCGCGATTTCATCGCGGGGTCGAGCATAAGCCTCCATGCCGGCAACGTCAGTAGCATGCAGACGCTGATCGAGCGGCTCGAGGCCTCCGGCTATGCGCGCTCGCAGGGACGGTGGTCGATCCCGGCCAATACGCGGTGCGCGGCGGCATCCTCGACCTCTATCCTCCGGGCGGCGAGCCGGTCCGTCTCGACTTCTTCGGCGACACGCTGGAATCGATCAGGTCCTTCGAGCCCGAAACGCAACGCACCACGGCGCGGCGTGACCGCGTGCAACTCCTGCCCATGAGCGAGGTGATGCTGACACCTGAGGTCCGCCGCGCCTTCCGTCAGCGTTATGTCGAACTGTTCGGACCCGTCACGAGCGAGGACCCGCTCTACGAGTCGATCTCGGTCGGGCGCCAGCATCAGGGCATGGAGCATTGGCTGCCGCTCTTTCACGACCGGCTGGAGACGCTGTTCGATTATCTGCCGGGTGCCGTCGTCAGCCTCGATCCTCTCACCGACGACGCGCGTGCGAAGCGAACTCGAGCAGATTGCCGACCATTACGATGCGCGCGCACAGGCGCTCGAACGCAAGGCCTTCGGTGCGCCGCCGTACCATCCCGTTCCGCCTGAGAGCCTGTTCCTGAGCGAAGCGGAATGGCAGACCGAGTTCGCCGGCCGCCAGGTGATCGCGCTCGACCCCTTCGAGCATCCAGAGCAAGCGGGCGCCAACATCGTGTCGCTCGGTGGCCGGCAGGGACGCACCTTCACCGCCGAGCGCCAAACAGAGGGACTGAACGTATTCGACGCCGTGGTGACGCATGCCAAGCGCCTGCACGGTGAGGGCAAGCGCGTGCTCGTCGCCTGCTGGAGCAATGGCGCGCGCGAGCGTCTTGCCGCCCTCCTCGCCGAGCATGGCGGCGGCGAGACGAAGAGTGTCGCGAGCTTTGCCGAGGCGCTCGCGCTGCCGGCTTCGGTCACGGCCGTCGCCGTGCTGCCGCTCGAGACGGGTTTCGACGCGCCTGGGCTTGCCGTGATCGGCGAGCAGGACATCCTCGGCGATCGCCTGGTGCGCAAGTCGCGGGCGAAGCGCGGCAGCGACGTTCTCACCGAAGTGTCGAGCCTTTCGGTCGGCGATCTCGTCGTCCATGCCGACCACGGCATCGGCCGCTTCGCCGGACTGGCGACCATCGAGGCGGCGGGCGAGCCGCATGACTGTCTCGAAGTGCATTACGCCGGCGGCGACAAGCTCTATCTGCCGGTCGAGAATATCGAGCTTTTGAGCCGCTATGGCTCCGATGAGTTCGGCGTGCAGCTCGACCGTCTCGGCGGTGTCGGCTGGCAGTCGCGCAAGGCACGCCTCAAGCAGCGCATCCGCGACATGGCCGAGAAGCTGATCAAGGTCGCGGCCTGCGCGCGAGCTTCGCCAAGCGCCCGTCCTGAACCCGCCTGATGGCGTCTATGACGAGTTCTCGGCGAGATTTCCCTACGAGGAGACCGAGGACCAGCAGACCTCGATCGGCGCCGTGCTCGACGACCTCGCCAGCGGCCGTCCCATGGACCGCCTCATCTGCGGCGATGTCGGCTTCGGCAAGACCGAGGTCGCGCTCAGGGCAAGCCTGATCGCCGTGCTCGCCGGCAAGCAGGTCGCCGTCGTGGTGCCGACCACTCTGCTCGCGCGTCAGCACTACTACACCTTCACCGAGCGTTTCCGCGGCTTCCCCGTGAAGATCGCGCAAGCCTGTCGCGGCTGGTGAGCCCGAAGGAGCGCGCCGAGGTGAAGACGGGCATCAAGTCGGGCGACATCGACATCGTCATCGGCACCCATGCGCTGCTCGCCAAGGGTATCGAGTTCGCCGATCTCGGCCTTCTGATCGTCGATGAGGAGCAGCATTTCGGCGTGCAGCACAAAGAGCGGCTGAAGCAGCTTCGCGAGGACGTGCATGTGCTCACGCTCACTGCCACGCCGATCCCGCGCACGCTGCAGCTTGCGCTTTCCGGCGTGCGCGAGATGTCGCTGATCTCGACGCCGCCGGTCGATCGGCTCGCGGTGCGAACCTATGTGATGCCGTTCGATCCCGTGATCCTGCGCGAGGCATTGCTGCGCGAGCGCTATCGTGGCGGCCAGACCTTCTATGTCGTGCCGCGCATCGCCGACCTCGACGACGCGGCGGCCTTTCTCGCCGAGCATGCCCCTGAGCTGAAAGTCGCCCGCGCCCACGGCCAGATGGGAAGCCGCGAGCTCGATCAGGTGATGAATGCCTTCTATGACCGCCAATACGACGTGCTGCTCTCAACCTCGATCGTCAAGTCCGGTCTCGACATTCCCTCCGCCAACACGTTGATCGTGCATCGCTCCGACATGTTCGGCCTCGCCCAGCTCTATCAGCTGAGAGGCAGGGTGGGCCGCTCCAAGATCAGAGCCTATGCCTATTTCACCATTCCCGCCGATGCGCGGCTGACGCCTGCCGCGCAGAGACGCCTGAAGGTGCTTCAATCGCTCGATACGCTGGGCGCGGGCTTCGCGCTCGCGAGCCACGACCTCGATATCAGGGGCGCCGGCAACCTGCTTGGCGAGGAGCAGTCGGGTCATATCCGTGAAGTCGGCTACGAGCTCTACCAGTCGATGCTCGAGGAGGCAATCGCTGCGATCAGGGGCGGCGGGGGCGGTGTCATCGAGGATCAATGGAGCCCGCGCATCAATCTCGGCACCTCGGTCCTCATTCCCGAGCATTACGTGCCGGACTTGCAAGTGCGGCTCGGGCTTTATCGCAGGCTCTCGGGAGTCGAGAGCCATGAGGCGATCGAGGCCTTCGCCGCCGAGCTGATCGACCGCTTCGGTCCTTTGCCG
>CAVULQ010000023.1:0-32272 GCA_963742355.1 uncultured Alphaproteobacteria bacterium
CAAGGGCTCCAGTTCCCCCGGTCACGATGACTTGCCGACCTTGGTAACTCATGACTGTCTCCTTTTAGAGAACCCGGGCTCCGCGTGGTAGATAAGCGCATGGCTCGAGCCGGAAAAGCCCGGACGCGATCTAGATCACCAGGCAGGATGGTGCGCGGCGAACCAGGCAAAAAGAGTGCGTGTGCTTCAATGAAGCATGTGATCTGTGGCCCGACCTACCCTATGCGGCGTGGAAGGACACCTATGCCACCCTGCATCTGTGGACGCAGATTGTTGGCAAGATCCGGCTCGCGCAGACGCCGTGGGTCAACCATTCTTGGCACGTCACGCTTTATGTATCGCCGCGCGGCCTCACCACATCTTCGATACCTTATGGGCAGCAGAGCTTTGAGCTTGAATTCGATTTCTTGAAGCACGTGCTCCGGGCGTCAACCGATGACGGCTCATTTCGCGAGGTACCGCTCGTTCCTCGGACAGTAGCCGAATTTTACGCCGACCTCATGCAGGCTCTTGCTGAGCTCGGCATCGCCGTGCGCATCTACGAGATGCCCAACGAAATCCCTGACCCAATTAAGACAATTTCAGGGAGGATCATACCCATGCATCCTATGACCCAGAGTACGCCCAGAGATTCTGGCGCATTCTTCTGCAAGTCGACCGGGTACTGCACGACTTCCGGACGGCTTTCATCGGCAAGTGCAGCCCGGTCCATTTCTTTTGGGGCAGCTTTGATTTAGCGGTCACGCGGTTTTCCGGCCGGCGCGCCCCTTTGCATCCCGGTGGGGTGCCGTTTCTCCCCGACAGAGTGACGCAAGAGGCCTATTCACATGAGGTGAGCAGTGCCGGGTTTTGGCCCGGCACTAAAGGCTCTGGAGGACCAGCCTTCACTCTTACGCCTATCCCGAGCCGCCAGGCTTCTCTTCGGCGGCGGTCCAGCCTCCACAGGCCTACTATCACGAGACCTTCAGCGAGTATGTTCTGCCATATGACGCCGTCAGAACGGCCAAAGATCCTGACCGCGTACTGATGAGCTTTCTGACGAGCACCTACGGGGCAGGCGCCGGCAATGGGAAATGGGATCGGGAGGCACTCGAGACGCCAATCGGGGTGCCTGGCAAATCACGAGCAGTTTAGGCAGGGGGTGTGGACGAAGTCCCGCGGCCAAAATTTGCAGCATTGGGTCTTCTTAAATCAATCGCTCATCGAGCTTTCGCCTCTGCGATTTAGTCGACAAATCTTCTCACCAGTTGTATCGGTTACCGACGACACAGATCCCGTTTATGGACGGGGAGGATGCCGAGCTCTCTTGGCGTCACCTCGGGTAAAGCCGCCAGTCCGCCACTACCGATCCAGTAACCGCCATCCGGGTGGTTGTCGTCGGGAATGTACAGCCGACAACCACCAACCGTGTCCTCCCTCTGCCATCGCGTGATCCAACCCAGGAACTGCGAGACGCTATCAACCTGATCGTCATAGCGTCCACCTGGAAAGGCCAGCATCTCGGCCAAGAAGTCTTGTAGCCAGGGGGCCGACCGCGGCAACCAGACCTGACCAGCCTCAATCTTTGCCGATTGGGCGCTCATGCGGGTGATCTTGTCTCCCTTGGGCGTGATCGAGATCGCACGCACCTTCTCGCCCTTACGCAGGTCCTGGATGAGGGGTGGGCCGTGTCCGGCATCCTCGATCAACACTGGGTCGGCTTGGTAACGAGTAGCTAAGTGGATAATTCGCTTCTTGAGATCGGGGTAATCCAGCCGCTCGCGACAAACGTCGATAAGATGAGAAATCCATCTTCTGCACAAGCCAAGTGGTGCACACCGAGTAATCATTGAGTTGACCGGCTTTTTCGGCCATGTCCCAGCTTGTCGCGCCGATCCGTCTCCAAGATGGCTTCCTTTCTGGAGGCACAGTGTAGGTTTTGAACCATGCTCTCTTCACGAGATTGCCCTCGGCCGGAACAGGCCGCTGCTGGTACTGCGCCGAGAACGTCATCGAGCCCATCCTGACCTTCTGCTCATCGAGGATCTCGCGCGGCTCGCGGTCGGGATGGAGCACTTCACCTGGGCTGCGCCTGTGCACCTGGTCGGGACCAATCGAGATCAATTCGTCCTCCTCGGCGATTGCCGGCAGATTGAGATGGGTCCAATGAGCGCCTTCGGTCTCGAGCGAAATGTCGACGAGATCCTCCTCATGCAGGCGCTGCATCACGAGGATGATCACGCCCTTGCGCTTGTCGTCGAGCCGAGTGGACAACGTGCCCTTGAACCAGCCGATGGTCCGGTCTCGCTCGGATTTCGACATCGCCTGTTCCGGTTTCATGGGATCGTCGATGATGATGAAGTTGCCGCCCCGGCCGGTCAGAGTTCCCTCGACCGAGGTGCCAAAGCGATAGCCCCCGAGACTGGTGATAAGTTCCATTTCGGTGTCCTTGATGATACTCATGGTAGGAAAGATCTGCCGATACCATTCGCTGTTCACAAGCATGCGGAACTGGCGGGCGAAATCCGCCGTTAGCTCGTGCCCATAGGTGGCGTTGATGATGCGTGCCGCAGGGT
Organism: uncultured Alphaproteobacteria bacterium; assembly: GCA_963742355.1. Classification (GTDB taxonomy): domain Bacteria; phylum Pseudomonadota; class Alphaproteobacteria; order Rhizobiales; family Methyloligellaceae; genus Methyloceanibacter. Next base: position 2,556 of record CAVULQ010000023.1, read on the forward strand.
CATGTCCCAGCAGGAAGGCCGTGAACGAGACCGAGGTGCAGTGAGACTTCCCGTTGCGTGGCGGCATGGTGATGATCAGCCGATTGATCTCGCCTTGGCGACAAAGCTGGAGGTGGTACGCAATGGCCTGATGGTGCCAATTGGGCAAAAAAGGCGTGTATGGATTGACGGTCTGAAAGGCTCGCTCGGTGAAGCTTGCCAGGTCGTTGCGCAAACTGGCCTCAAGTAGCTTGCGGTCGTGATGAGTTATGTTTCCCTCCCCCATTAACATTATCGGCATTGTCGTCGTTTGACCTTCGCGGCGACTTGCTCTTGGCTTTGTCTAGGATCCGCTTCTCGAAATTGGTGAGGATTGCCAATTCTTCCTCGCTCAGCGGCAGCTCGGCCTCGTCTCCTTCGGCGATGTCGAGCACCTTGAGCATCAAGTTCAAGAGGGTGCGCATCGCGCTTGCATCGCCTTTGATTGCCCTGGCCGTGAGGCTTTTCACTAACGCTCTCTGTTTTGAGAGCCGCGTGGGCTTACCCCCTTCAGACAGTGTGATGTGCTCTCCCAACTCCTCCACGAGATCGGTCTTCAAGTTGTTGGTGCCCTTTGGGCGTCCTTTCCCATTGCCCGATTGCCCCTTCTTGAATTGCGTGGCCTTGGGCGGTTTGCCGTAGCCCACCGCATAACTATGGGGTGTCGCCCGCTTAGACATTGATAGCCTCGTCACTAGCAGCGCCTTGCAAAACCGGCGTCAGCGATTGATTAACGGAGTCACCGGAACTTGCCTGTTCTTGACGGGCTCGCTCCACCTCCTGAAAGGTGAGGCCCCGCACCGCGTGCTTGGCGGGCTCGCCGCTGAGCTTTTCCCAGCGGCGGATGGCGACATCGACATAGTGAGGATCAAGCTCAGTGGCGTAAGCCAGGCGCCCCGTCTGCTCAGCGGCCACGATGGTGGTGCCGCTGCCTACGAAGGCATCGAGGATCAGCCCGCCCCGCTTAGAGCAATCGAGCATGGCGTCAGCCACGAGCCGCACCGGCTTCACGGTCGGGTGCATGGCAAGCTCTTCCTGGCGAGTGTGGGTCAAGGCCGTTTGGCCGGCGTAGGTCCAGACATTGCTGCGGTTGCGCCCGTAGGCACCGAGCTTGACATTGTTGATGACCGGCCCTGAGCCGCTTTGAAAAACAAAGACCAACTCATGTTGCGACCGATAGAGGCTGCCCATGCCGCCGTTGGTCTTTGCCCAAACGCAAAGGTTCTTAAACTCGCTGTAGACCGCTTCGCCCGCCTGCAACAGTGCACCGATATGCCGCCAATCCATGCAGATAAAATGGATTGAGCCGGAGATGCTGTGCTGCGCATGGAGGCCAAGAGTATCAATCAGGAATTGGGCGAACTCTGTCGGCCTCATCTCGCCGCTCGCCATGGCAAAGTCGCCATGCTTGGTCTTGCCTTTGCCGCCAACAAAGCCCGCGATGGGCAGATTGTAGGGCGGATCGGTGAAGACAATTTGGGCTTTGCGCCCCTGCATGAGACGCAAATAAGCACCAGGGTCGAGTGCGTCCCCGCATAGCAACCGATGCGGACCGAGACACCACAGATCACCTGGTTGGCTTACAGCGGCTTCGTCGGCCCGTATGGATGGCACTTCATCGGCAGCATCGGGCGCTCGCTCGTCGCCGCCATCTCCGAGCAGCATGTCGATCTCGCCCATCTCGAAGCCGGTCAGCTCGATATCGAAATCAATATCGAGAGTGAGCAGTTGAAGCTCTTTGGCAAGGATATCCTCGTCCCAAGCGGCGATCTCGGCCAGCCGATTATCTGCGATCACATAGGCGCGGATTTGCGTCTCCGTGAGCCCTTCGATGCGAATCACGGGAACCGTGTCTAAGTTGAGGACCTTTGCGGCTTCGACGCGGCCATGGCCGGCGATGATTTGTCCCTGCGCATCGGCTAAGACGGGATTGACCCAGCCGAACTCTTTGATGGAGGCTGCAATCTGCCGGATTTGCTTCTTTGAATGCGTGCGGGCGTTACGCGGATAGGGTCGCAACGTTTCCAGTTCTATGTGCTCGATGACAAGACCGCGCCCGTCGGACGCGCGACGCTTGATTGTGGGTACGCAAGACATAGTCCCCCCTCCCTGGAACGCCCTCGATGGTTCCACTCATTCTCTCAAAATAGGGGCTTGGTCTGTCAACGGTGCGAAGCTGATTTAAAGCACGCGTCTGATCGAGACCTTTCCCCCTTCCCCAAGCCGATGAGACTTGTGAGCCCCTGCTAGGCGAAATGAATTATGCGGGAGGGCACCTCTGAGCTGTCAACCCCCGGCGCCGGAGTCACGGTTGGATACGGCGAGGCGGCAATTCCCCTTCCCATCCCGGTCGAAGCGAAAAGGTCTGCGGTCGGCGGACACGGTGCGTTTACCCAGAGTGAAGCTTCGACACTAGCCGCCCAGTTTCCCTTTCTATTCCACTGGACTTCTTGGCCGAAGCGAGCGTGCATGCTGGTCGCGACGCGACGGCAACAACCTTCGTCATCGTCCTCGCCTGGCCTTTTGGCGGGCTCTAGGCGGTGGAAGCGCCGGCAACGGGCCGGTGCCGAAGATGGAGGCAGTCATGTCCAAGACTGAACACACAACAGTTAAGCTCAGCGACGCTCAGCTCGTAATCCTCAGTGCCGCGGCTCAACGCGCTGACGGATCACTTCTTCCCTTGCCGGAGAGCTTGGCCGCCAAGGGTGCCGCTCTTAACAGGGTCATGATCGAGACCCTGTGTAAGCGAAAGCTGGCTGAAGAAAGACAGACCATCAACGGCGCACCTGAATGGCGCCGTGACCAGGACCACCCTCCCCTCGGCCTGTTCATCACCAAGAGCGGGCTTCTTGCCCTCGGCATCGACGTCGCGGGAAAGGAAAAGCCTTCTCAGGCGGCAGCAAGCAAGCCCCGTCAGCGCAAAACGGCCGTCGCAAAATCGCGCGGCAAGGACCGGAGGGCATCATCCGCAGGCTCCAAGCGGCCTCAAACATCTTCGCAAAGCAAGCAGGACGTTGTGATCCAGATGCTGCGGCGGAAATCCGGCGTCACCATCAAGGACATCATCGGCAAGACTGGTTGGCAGCCGCATTCGGTGCACGGCTTTTTCAGCGGCCTCGTCAAAAAGAAGCTCAAGCTTCCCCTCGTCTCGAACGTGGGCAAGGACGGCGTGCGCCGCTATCACATCGCGGCGGTCGCCTCGTCCAAGGCGTAAGCCATGGCGCCAGCGGCCCCTCGCCCGCGTCGCTTGAGGCGGCGCGGGCGATCTTCCGCGCAATCAGAGCAAGAGCTGAGAGATCTCCCTCACCGCACGAAGTCATCGCCCTGCCGAATTGCACCATCGCGAGCTGGGTGAGCAATGGCGCGCTGTGTGGGGCACCGATCCGCCTCGTAAAACGAGCCGCGAATTCCTCACCCGCGCCGTGGCCTATGGGATTTAGGCGCAAGCCTTCGGCGGTCTCGATGCCAGGACGCTGCAGCTCTTGCGAAAGGCTAACGGGGCGAACGGCGTGCGTCCAAAGCGAAAGAGAAGCCCGACTCGGCAAAGGATCGAAGCTCTTCCGGGAATGGCATGGCGAGACGCACGAGGTGATCGTGCTCGACAAGGGCTTCGCCTGGCGCGGCGAAACTTACTCAAGCCTAAGTGCCATCGCTCGCGCCATCACCGGCGCGCTATTGGAACGGCTGGGCCTTCTTTGGCCTGAAGCGTCCTTTAAAGGAGGCGCCGGCCAAATGGCTGAGAAGAGTAACGGGAGAGCCAGGCGCCTCCGCTGCGCCATCTATACCCGCAAATCCTCCGACGAGGGGCTCGAGCAGGAGTTCAACTCTCTCCATGCCCAGCGTGAGGCTTGCGAGGCCTTCATCTTGAGCCAGCGCCATGAGGGCTGGCACGTCCTTTCCGCACATTATGACGATGGTGGGTTTCCCGGGGGGACGATGGACCGCCCTGCCCTGCAGCGGCTACTTGCCGATATTGGAACCGGCAATGTCGACGTGGTGGTGGTCTACAAGATCGACCGGCTGACCCGCTCGCTGTTCGATTTCGCTAAGATCGTGGAGGCCTTCGACGCCAAAAGCGTCTCCTTCGTCTCGATAACCCAGCAGTTCAATACCACCACCTCGATGGGGCGGCTTACTCTGAATGTGTTGCTCTCCTTCGCTCAATTTGAGCGGGAAGTTATCGCTGAGCGAGTCGCGACAAGATCGCAGCTTCAAAGCAAAAAGGCATGTGGATGGGTGGCACCGTGCCGCTCGGCTATGACGCCGTTAATCGCAAGCTCCGCATCAATGAAGAGGAAGCCAAGACCGTGCGGCTGCTCTTTGACCTCTACCTGAAGCTCGGCAGTGTTCGGAACCTGCAGGAGGAGTGCGAGCGATTAGGGATTCGAACCAAGCTGCGCACTATGCTCGATGGCAGGCAGTCCGGGGGAACCGCCTTCAGCCGCGGACACCTCTATCGCTTTCTTTCCGATCCGATCTATATCGGCCGCATTCCCCACAAGGGGAGCAGCTACGACGGCGAGCATGCGGGGATCATTGATGCTGAGACCTGGGACAAGGTGCACGCCCAGCTCGCAATGAACGCCGGCCGCAAGAGGGGCCGACTCAGCTCGAAGCACCCGAGCCTGCTTGCGGGCCTCCTGTTCACCGCTGAGGGCGTTCCCTTCACGCCTTCCCATGCCGTCAACCATGGTCGGCGCTACCGCTACTATGTCGAACGACCGCTGCTGACGCCTCAAGCCGTCAAAGAAAAGTCAACCAGGCGCCATAGCAACGGCGACGCAAATGGCTTCGAGACCAAAGGCTGGCGCCTTCCCGCGCACCAGATCGAGCAGCTTGTGTTGAAGCAGGTTGGCGCCTTCCTCAGAGATCGCGGAGCCCTGCTCGATGCCGTTCGCTTGAAGCGGAAGTCGCCTGATGTCGCCTCAGCCGTACTCGGCCGCACGTCAAGGCTGGCTGACGCGTGCGAGTTGGGGGTCACTCGTCAGCCAGATGGAGATCGTCTCCGCCTTCGTGCGGCGCGTCACAATTACGCAAGAACGGGTGACGATTGAAATCGGTCGTAAGGGTTTGGCCGAGCAGCTTTTGGATCAGAAGGCATCTTCACCGAGGGAGAAGGACGATCCCCCGATTTCGATCGAGGTGCCGGTGAGGTTTCGGCGGCGAGGCGTTGAAGCGAAGCTCGTTGTTCCAAATCAGCAGCAGGTTGCCTCTAAGCCTGATGCCAATCTCGCTAAAACACTTGCTCGCGCCCACGAGTGGTGGGGTAGAATCGTTCGTGGAGACGCAAGGGGAATTGGCGACATTGCCCGTGTGGAGGGTTTCAACAGGGCATATGTTACGCGATTTCTCTGTCTGGCATTTCTCTCGCCCGAAATCACCAAGGCGATCCTGGAGGGACGGCAACCGACTGAGCTGACAGCGAAGAGGCTCATCAGCTCGGCTCTGAACTCACCTCTACTTTGGCCAGATCAAATCGATATTTTTCGATCTTGATGTCCGGAATTCGGCGGCAGACCGAACCTTGCTCAGCGACGGTGTCGATGTCCCGCTAAGTGCCACAAGCGGAACTCTGCCGCGCTCATGATACTGGCTTAGCTAAGTATGAGGAGATCCGATTTTGCCACGCCCGTGTGCGGCTCTCCGGGATAAGATTTCGGCAGCGCCGGTGGCGAGGAGGGCATCCCTGGTGAGGGGCTCGCCGTCCGCTATGTGAGTGGAGGGCAGTCCTGCTAGGGCGTGCTAGCGGCCCTTATGCCGCCGCTCCCGCCTCGGTATCCTCTCCAGGTATCGCGACGACAGCGATAAGGTCGGCAAGCTCGTCCACTTGATCGGCGAAGACGACCTCTTCGGCTTGGGTCAGCAACATCGCTGCCTCATCTAACTTCGTCACGACCGAAGTCATCAACTCGATACGCTCTTCTCTACTCATGGTCACACCTCACTCTCGCGTAGTTAACGCGCAAGGGGCGCTGGAGTTGCCCGAGACTTCCTCGGCCGCCTCAATCGGGGAAGAAGGTGGACCCAGAGGGCGCACTGGGCTACGCGCTCTGAGAGGGCGTGTCGCACCGATCAGGGGATGATAGCTTCAACGGCATGAACCAACGCGAGGAAGAGCAGCGCAGAGCGGTAGAGGAGCAAGTCGCCGCCGAGACCGCACTTAACGTTGCGGTCAAGGACGGCGTCATCACCATCACTCAGCCAGGGACAGAGTTCTGCGTCACCTACCGATGGCAGCCGGTAGCCCGCCGGCTTCTCCTTACCTACAGCTGGGTAGACCCGAGCATCGCCACACCCGAGGTGGCGGCATTTAGGGTGGCTGCTTTGGAGTTGGCCGAAGCCACGGCGCGGGAGCGGGGGTGGATTGACTGAGTAGGAGTTGAGTAACCGCCGACCACTAGAATATCGGCATGGTCGTCGCACATGCCAGGGACATCATCAACAAGAGCATCCGGATAGTCGGTCGCCAGCAGCGATTGGTGGGGAAACTGAAGGCCGAGGGAGCCGATACCACCGAGGCTGAACATCTCCTCGCCTACTTCGTTACCGCGCATATGATGTTCGAGAATTGCCTTCAGAAGGCAATTAGAGAACAGGACGAGGCGGCTGCGAGGGAAGCCCAGAACTTGGCCGCTTCATAGGTGGGGGCGTCCCAGACTTCGGGCGACCTTAATCGCCGCATAAGGTACGCCTACCAGGACTTTGATTTCTCGGTCCCGACCCCACCAACTCTCCCCCTCGTCGCCAGACGCATCCACCGGTCTCGGCATGTTAGGACTTTTCACCGAGCGGATGCGTCGAAGAGGTGCGGCTGGGTAGAGCGCACATGCTCGCCTAGGCCGTGTACTCATAGCGGCGGTTAATCAGTGTCCGCTTTGAGAGCGGACATCCGTCAGACATTGAGCATGTCTGCTTTGTGCCAGCAGCGGACATGGGCGCACCGACCAAGACGAAGAATGACTGAACTTCGCATGGAGCTTATGCAGTGGCGCTTGCGAGTTTGAAAAGGCGTTGGATTTCTTCGTCTATTGCATCTCGCACATATTGAAGGGCTGATAGCTGAACTGTTACCAGCCGCTTTGATACTGGATCGCCCAGCGGGGTGTTGCCATCCGCCTTCATCAGCCTCTCGGAAGGCATCTCAAACTCTACCCACTCTGTTGCCTTTTCGGGATCAGCGTAGTTTGCGAGCTGCATACGAACCGTGGTCAGTGAAACGGTGGTTTCAACCAATTGCATCCCACACCTCCCGGTTTGTCATTTGACGATACTGCGATGAAGTTGTCGTAGCGGGCGGCAAGGAGACATGGCCTTCAGGGTCTCAACCGCTTTTACCCAAGCCCTAGCCTGCCCGCGTCGCAACGCCCCGCCGTTGCTCAGATTAATTGGTGACGTCGAAATCCATGCCCTCGAAGGTATAGAGCGGCTTCTGGGTCCAGATGCCGTCCTCCTGCACCGGGATCTTGTGCATCTTCACGTCGTCAACCTCGAGCTTGCCGGTCTTCTCGTTCACCCAGAAATCGATGTCGTAATATTCGTCCTTGCTGCCCGGCTTGCGGAAGTCGGTGCACACGAAGTACTCGCCCTTTTTCTTGAGGTGGCGCACCGGCTGGTGAATCTCGACGAACTGGAGCGGCACTGGATTGCCGTTCTGATCCTTCACGGCAAGGTCGCCGTTCGCGTCCTTATGCGTGGCGATGTAGCTGTGGATCGCTGCCATCACCTGCCAGGCGCGGGTTACCTCCATGTCGCCGGGATGCTCCTGCACCGGAAGCCACCACCACGCCACGGGCAGGCGCGTGATCATGATCCAGTGGTCGCCTTCTTGCTTGGGCCCCTTCTGCACGCGGATATCCATGAGCTTTAACTGATCCCCCTCCGGCTTGTACCAGAAGTCGATGGCATATTGCTTCTCCGCCACGTCCTTGTCGTGGAAGATGATGTTGGCAAACCAGCCATAGCCTTCCATGCCGCGCACGATTCCGATCTTGTCGAATACGAGGTTGAGGTCGGTATCGAGCTTGGGATCATGGAACACGAAGACGCCGTCTTTGCTCCGCTCGCCAATCGTCTTCTTCACTGCCGCATCCACGTCGTCCTCGGTGAACTCTTTGGTGGGCTTGACTAGCCCGCCTTCCTCCGCAGCGGGCTGCGCAGAAGCGGCGCCCTGATCCTGAGTGAGGCCTTGAGCGAGGAAAAATTCCTTCGCCTTCTGGATATTCTCGTCGGGGTTCTTGAGGAACGTAGCCTTCGATTCTGTAGTGGAGAAGCAGTAGACCTTGCCGTCTGGCGCTGTCCAATTCACCGAACAGTCGGTCTTCACCGTCTGTCCCGAGGCGAGTTCCATAGCGCCCTGATCGTCGAACTCGCCCTTGGGAGCTGCTGCGGGCGAGGGCGTCATCGCGGGCGCGGGCGTCGAGGACTGATCGGCGGCCACAGCAGGGGCCAAAGCTGAAAAGCACAACGCCACTGCCATCGCCGCGGCGCGTGTCATCGAGGCAAAGCCTCGATCAGAACTGTCGTACATCATGGGTGTTAAGCTTCCTTGCCACCCGGGCGCTGATGCACCGCTTGTAGATGTCAAGGCGCCCGGCGCTGAGACTGCCCTCGCAGCTCAAATGTTGCCGGTCTTGGAAGGCTGGCGCGATACGCTGGGGGCACTATTACCCTCAAGCTGACTCCGCAGTCGAAGTCCCGTCAAATTAAATCCGTGCCCCGACAGCAATCGAACGCGGCGAAATGCCTCGGTCGGCGATCGAATCGCGCCGATCGCCGCAAGTGCCCATCCGCATGTCTGGGCGACGGTCCGCTAGGTTCCAACGCAATGAGCGGTGCAATTTCTACTAAGAAGCCCCCGACAAAATGACGAGGGCTTCTTCTTGCACAGGATGCTCAGCAGGGATCGATTGCTGGAGTAACGGCTAGGGTTGGGCAGCATGTGCCGATCCCAAAGGAATACTAACATCAGTTGTGAGGCGACAATTGCGGCTAAACGATCCAGCCGAGCGTCACGCGCCTTGTTGTTGGGGCACCCGATTCGTCGGGGCCTAAGCCGCAAGGCTGATGAGCCATCCGGATAGCACGGACTAGGCCATACATAAGCAGGCTCACGACCGGCGTGGCCGCGACGCAAAGACCTTAGAAGTGCACCACTGGCGTCACGGTTGAGTGACTTGGGTCACAGAAAATAGTGGGTCTGCGCGTGCTATATATGAGGGGGGGAAAGTGACCCCCCAACCCCCAACCCCAAGGACGAAACCTATGCGTAGAAGTTACATCACGTCCGCCTTTGCAGGCGCTCTATTGCTTGGTCTAGGCACGACGGCGGCACTGGCTGTGACCGGTGAGTTCAACAACATGTGCACAGAAGGCCTCGCTCTCGGCAAAGACATTAATACGGACTGTTCGATCAACGCGGTCATCGAAGGGAAGACCTATTGCTTCGGCAGCGAGCAGGCCAAGAGTGACTTCATGAAGGACCCCACGGGCAACATGGCGAAGGCGCAGGCCTATTACAAAAGCAAGCATCCTGGCTAAGGTCCGACTTCAATAGGAATATCGAAGGCCCTCCACCCATCGACGGAGGGCCTTCGTGCATCCGACGGCTGGTGAGGTTCCACGGTTTGATGTGCTTCAGATTTTTCGATCGCAGGCACAGGTGACCACCATGCTCATGTCAGCAACGACACACGCAAACAAGGAACACCGCGATGGTCGAGGACCGGTTGGCTCTGATCGGCAACATGAACGGCGCGGTGCGCAACCTGCGGCAGGCCGCGCCGGAGCTAATGAAGACCTTTTCCGATATGGCACGCGCGGCGCATGGTGGAGAAGCGCTAGACGGCAAGACCAAAGAGCTGGTGGCGCTAGCAATCGCCGTCGCCACCCGTTGCTCGCCCTGCATCCCCTATCACGCCGAGGGCGCGGTCAAGCAGGGGGCCTCGCGCGCGGCAGTGGCGGAGACCTTAGCGATGGCAGTGTATATGGGCGCCGGCCCCTCGGTGATGTACGCCGCCCAGGCGCTGGAGGCGGTGGATCAGATCACTGCGAAGGCAGCTAGTTGCACATGACCGCGGCAGGAAAAGCAACGGCGCTCCGCCGATGCGGTGTTCGGCCCCGCGATGTGGTCTGAAAAGCGCTCGATGGCGTACGGCGAGCGACACCCGCCGGCTACCCGCGTAGTGCCATCAGCAGAAGGGCTTGGGGGCGCTGGGATCAATCGCCCCAAAAAAGCAATGACAGCCCCTGCCTTCGCGGAAGCCGCCATCATGGGTAGAAGTTAAGGAATTAAGCGCGGTCCAACTCGGCCGGGAGGTAACTCGTCACTTCCATGCTAGCCTGTGAGGGTCGCGAGCGCCTCGCCCTCGACGTGCTCGGCGATCACCAAGAGCGGTTTGCCGGCTTGGACGACCGCCTCAAGCAGCGGTAGCAGCGATTGTTCGAGAGTTTCTTCTCGTAGATGAGAATGTGGGGGATAATTTAGCGCGCACCGCTTATAATTCCTTTAGTCAAGGTCTACATGATTGCCACTGGCACGCCGGAACCTAGGCGCTGGCGGTAAAGACTACCGTGCCAACCACGTGCACGCCCCCTTTCCCGAAGCTTTCAGCACACCGAGCTCCCCGCACGCTCCAGACCCACGGCATCTCAGCCCGCGAGGAATCGCCTGCGGTCTAACTCGACGACGATACAAGGTCGAGGATCAGGATCGGCAATAACACCTTCGTCGTCTAAGAGAGGATTCCATGCTGCACCAAGTCATCGAGACCCTGAACGCGCGCGTGGCCTTGCGGCCCCGCTACGACAATTTCATCGGCGGCAAATGGGTGTCGCCGGTCGACGGACAGTATTTCGACAATATCAGCCCGATCACCGGCAAGCCGGTCTGCCAGATCGCCCGCTCGCAAGCGGCCGACATCGAGCTTGCCCTCGACGCCGCGCATAAGGCGAAGGACGCTTGGGGCAATAGCGCACCCGCCAAGCGTGCCGAGATCTTGAACAAGATTGCTGACCGCATGGAGGAGAACCTCAAGGTGCTCGCCGCGGTCGAGACCATTGACAACGGCAAGCCGATTCGCGAGACGACCTTCGCCGACATCCCGCTCGCCATCGACCATTTCCGCTATTTCGCCGCCTGCATCCGCGCGCAGGAGGGCTCGCTATCCGATCTCGACCACGACACCGTGGCCTATCACTATCACGAACCCTTGGGCGTTGTCGGCCAGATCATCCCCTGGAACTTCCCGATCCTCATGGCTTCATGGAAGCTTGCGCCCGCGCTCGCCGCCGGCAACTGCGTAGTGTTGAAGCCCGCCGAACAGACGCCGATGTCGATTATGGTGCTCATGGACCTGATCGGCGATCTCCTGCCGCCAGGCGTGCTCAATGTGGTCAACGGCTTTGGCGTTGAGGCCGGCAAGCCACTCGCCCAGAACAAGCGCATTGCCAAGGTCGCCTTCACCGGCGAGACCACGACAGGGCGGCTGATCATGCAATATGCATCGGAGAATCTGATCCCGGTGACGCTCGAGCTGGGCGGCAAGTCGCCCAACATCTTCTTTGCCGACGTGATGGCCGAGGACGACGACTATTTCGACAAGGCGCTCGAAGGCTTCACCATGTTCGCGCTGAACCAGGGCGAGGTGTGCACCTGCCCGTCACGCGCACTGGTGCAGCGCTCGATCTATGACCGCTTCATGGAAAAGGCGATCGCACGCGTGAAAAAGATCAAGCAGGGCAACCCGCTGGATGCGGATACGATGATGGGCGCTCAGGCCTCCAACGATCAACTGGAGAAGATTCTCTCTTATGTCGACATTGGCAAGAAGGAAGGCGCCAAGCTCCTGACCGGCGGCGAGCGCGCCAGTTTCAATGGCGAACTGAAGGAAGGCTATTACATGCAGCCCACGGTGTTCGAGGGCAACAACAAGATGCGCATCTTCCAGGAGGAGATCTTCGGACCGGTGCTGTCGGTCACGACCTTCGAGGACGAAGAGGAGGCGCTATCGATCGCCAACGACACGCTGTACGGCCTTGGCGCCGGCCTATGGACCCGCGATATCAACCGCGCCTATCGCATGGGCCGCGGCATCCAGGCGGGACGGGTGTGGACCAATTGCTACCACCTCTACCCGGCGCATGCGGCCTTTGGCGGCTACAAGAAATCTGGCATCGGGCGCGAGAACCATAAGATGATGCTCGACCATTACCAGCAGACCAAGAACGTATTGGTGAGCTACAGCCCCAAGGCTCTTGGTTTCTTTTAAGCGAGGCGGCGCAGGGCGCTAGCTCTGCGCCTCTACCCGCGACAATGAAGAGCTGGAGCTATGGCGATGGACTCCAGTGTGACCGCGGCAATCCAATCTTATGGTACTCCCAATATGGCAGAACCCACCTTGATCGACGACGCGATGTACCGTGCCATGTACGAAGCGTCGATAAGAGACCCCGAGACGTTTTGGGGCGAGCACGGCAAACGTATCGACTGGATCAGGCCGTACTCGCGCGTCAAGAACTGCTCCTTCGCCCATCCCGATGTCTCGATCAAATGGTTCGAGGACGGCACCCTCAACGTCTCGGCCAACTGCATCGACCGCCATCTCAAGGAGCGTGGTGATCAGGTCGCCATCATCTGGGAGCCCGACGATCCGAGCGCTGAGGCCCACCGAATCAGCTATCGCGAGCTCTTCCGCGAGGTGAACATCTTCGCCAATGTCCTCAAGTCGATGGGAGTGAGCCGCGGCGATCGGGTAACCATCTACTTGCCGATGATTCCCGAGGCGGCCTACGCCATGCTCGCCTGCGCCCGCATCGGCGCCATCCACTCAGTGGTGTTCGGCGGCTTTTCGCCGGACGCACTCGTCGGCCGCATTACCGATTGCGGGTCGAAGCTAGTCGTTACCGCCGACGAAGGGCTGCGCGGCGGCAAGACGGTCAAGCTCAAGCATAACACCGATGAGGCGCTGACTAAGTCGCTCGGCGAGGAGAAGGTGATCGTCATCCGGCGGACGGGGGGTTCATGCGCCATGCATGCCGGGCGCGATTTCTGGTACCACGAGCTCGCCGCCAAGGTGTCGGACGACTGCCCGCCGGAAGAGATGGGGGCAGAAGATCCGCTCTTCATCCTCTACACCTCGGGCTCGACGGGAACGCCCAAGGGTGTGGTGCACACCTCCGGCGGCTATCTCGTCTATGCCGCACTGACCCATCAGACCGTGTTCGACTATCACGACGGCGACGTCTATTGGTGCACGGCAGATGTAGGCTGGGTCACCGGCCACTCCTATATCGTCTATGGTCCGCTCGCCAACGGCGCGACGACACTGATGTTCGAGGGTGTGCCGAACTATCCGGACCAATCGCGCTTCTGGCAGGTTGTCGACAAGCACAAAGTCAACATCCTCTATACCGCACCCACTGCAATCAGAGCGCTGATGGGGGCGGGTGACGATTACGTGACGCGCTCGAGCCGGAAATCGCTCAAGCTGCTCGGCAGCGTTGGCGAGCCGATCAATCCGGAAGCCTGGGAGTGGTACTATCGCGTGGTGGGCGAGGAGCGCTGCCCCATCGTCGATACCTGGTGGCAGACTGAGACGGGAGGCATCATGATCACGCCGCTGCCCGGCGCCACCAAGCTCAAGCCCGGCTCGGCGACTTTGCCCTTTTTCGGTGTCGAGCCAGCCATCGTCGACAGCGACGGCAACCTGCAGGAAGGCACCGCCTCCGGCAATCTCGTCATTCTCGACGCTTGGCCCGGGATAGCGCGAACCGTCTATGGCGACCATCAGCGCTTCGTTGATACCTACTTCTCCGCCTACAAGGGCAAATACTTCACCGGCGACGGCTGCCGCCGCGACGAGGATGGCTATTACTGGATCACCGGTCGCGTCGACGACGTCATCAATGTCGCCGGCCACCGCATGGGCACGGCAGAGGTCGAGTCCGCGCTCGTCTCCCATCCCAAGGTCTCGGAGGCCGCCGTGGTAGGCTACCCCCACGACATCAAGGGCCAGGGCATCTATTGCTACGTCACCTTAATGGCGGGCGAGACCTGGTCAGACAAGTTGAAGATCGAGCTTCGCGACTGGGTCCGCAAGGAGATCGGGCCGATAGCATCCCCTGATTTGATTCAGTTCGCGCCTGGGCTTCCCAAGACACGGTCGGGCAAGATCATGCGTCGCATCCTACGCAAGATCGCCGAGGACGATTTCGGCAATCTCGGCGATATTTCTACGCTGGCCGATCCCGCCGTGGTCGACGACCTCATCCAAAACCGGCAGAACAAGTCAAGCGCGTGACGGTTTCAGCTTCTACGAGGGCAGATCAGCGTGGTCCCGCTCTCGGCGGATCGCATCGCGGATAAGCTGCTTCGCCTCTTCCCACGCCCCACCGATAAGCTTTACCCATTTGCGGGTTCAAGATCCTTATAGTGCTCAAAAAAGTGCTGGATCTGCTCCAGCGCGATTCTGGGCAAGTCAGTGTGGGCCCTCACATGCTCGTAGTGCTGCGTTAGCTTCAGCGTCGGCACGGCGATGATTTTTTCGTCAGTCCCACCGTCATCCACCATTTTCAGCACGCCAATCGGGCGCACATTAATGACAGCACCGGGGAAGATCGGCCGGGTATTTGCCACAAGAACATCGATCGGATCGCCATCCTGCGACAACGTGTGAGGCACGAAACCGTAATTCCCTGGGTACCGCATCGGAGTGTGGAGGAAACGATCGACCACTAGCGTGCCAGCCGCTTTGTCCATCTCATACTTAATCGGCTCGCCGCCAATCGGGACCTCGATCACGACATTGACGTCGTCGGGCGGGTTAATGCCGATTGCGATGGCGTCGAGGCGCATGGGCGTTGCAATTCTAGAGTGATCGACGGCCGCTGCGGACATGGCAAGTATGCCCGATCATTATTCGCATTCCATCGAATGCGTCCTAGTCCACCGCCAAGCGCAGACGCCGAATGTCGACCAGAGCCTTTTGCATTGCGTCGCGATCAGGCTGCTGGCGCGTGAAAGCGTGCAAGCGATCGATGATCGCCTGATAACGCTCAATGCGGAGCTGTTGGCGCTCCACAAGGCTTTTGATAGATCCAAGCCCCGGCGCCTATGAGGGCGCCCCATACAATCGCCGAAGCATCGGACATCGCTTTTCCCGGCCAATCGGCCCGCTCTCGGGCCGGCTTGGCTATGTGAGCAGCGGCTCAACCTCAATAAACATATAGAGCAGCGCGTAAGCCCAAAAGAGCGGATTACTCTTTTCGCCGAGCAGCACGTCGGTCCGCGGTAAGGGACAGCAAAGCGCGGCGGTTACGACGAGTTATTTTGACTCACCTTGTCTCAGCTCGTCTCCCGACAGTGATCCTCCCGAGGTATACGAGAACGTATACGGCTCGAGAAAACCGCGGATTTTTGGCTTATATGGCTGATATATGGCGGAGAGTTTGGGATTCGAACCCACGAAGAGAACTTTGCCCGCCTACACGCGTTCGAGGGAGCGACGGCGGCGCGCCGCCGTCATCCAGGCGCCTGTGTGGCCCCGGAGGGGATGGGAGGTCCCATATCCCCTCGAAAATTGGCTCCCCGGGCCGGACTCGAACCAGCGACCCAGCGGTTAACAGAAGTTGCCCCCTATAGATCGATGGTGCCGCTGGAGAGATTTGAACTCCCGACCTTGGCTTTACGAAAGCCCTGCTCTACCCCTGAGCTACAGCGGCTTGCTTCATCGCCTGAGACCTCTCGAGCTTGCAGCCAGCTTGCAACCACGGCCGCGGAAAATGCCTCTTCAAGCCCGGCGTTTCAACTCTTTCCCGGGCTTCCTGGCCGGTTGATTTACTGCTTACGAAAGCCCTGCTCTACCCCTGAGCTACAGCGGCGCTTGGCGCGCGGGCCATCCCAATCGTGCCCGGCCGTGACTTAATGCCATTGCCCCAGCGATGCAAGCCAACGGCTTGCTGGCGCTTCAGCCTCGGCGGATTTGCGCCGCGCGCAAGCGCTCGAGCACCACAACGACGGCATTTGATTAATCGAAGGGCGCTAGCCCTTGCTCAGAACTTCAGGGACAAAGCCGATTCTACATAGTCAACCCTCTGCAACGTATCGTCTAGGCGCCCCTTCACGTATTTCGTCGTCCATCCGAATTTCTTGCTCTCGCCGAGGGCGAAGGTCACGCCGCCCTCGAACCGCTCGAACGTATCGAGGGAACCGCTGATGCCGCCGAGCCACTTATATTGGGCAAAGAGCGTCATCCCCCTCAAGAGCCCCTCGGACTTGCCCAAACGCAAGAGATTCATATCGACCCAGGAGATGCTGGTACCAACTACGCCGCCCGCCTGGAAATACGTCTTGTCCTCCTGGAAGAGAGGATCGGTCCCCGCCTCGACGGCATTACCGTAGACCGCTTCCCCAGTGAGCGTGTTCCTGACTTGAAAGACCAGGTTGTTGCCAAGGGAGAACGAGGCGTAGTTGACGAAAGATCGCAGCCACCAATTCGCAAAATCGCTCCGTGGAGACCAGGCCGGGAGGGGTGCCCAAACCACGCGGGCGGTCTCAATCTGTGAATCGACCTTGTCGTCCCACGTATAAGCGGAAAGGAGCGAGATGTTGTTCTCCCACCCTCCGATGTGGCCATAGTCGATATTGGCGAGAAGCCCGATCGCCTTGTTGTCGATCTCAAGAAGTCTTGACATTGTCAGCGCCCTTTTGGTCGAGCCGCCCATAGATGATCAGCTGGCCGTCGGCCACTACGTTGTACCCACCGATCGATGAAGGCTCGGTCACCAGCGGACCTGAAACGCCGACGCCTACGGCGCCGTCGACTTGAAAGGATGTCACCGTCTTCTCGAAATCGTCGGTGATGGAGAAAGTGGCCGGCTTAGAATCATCCTTGAGCGGGTTGCGCAGATCGGTGGGGTCGCCCCGAACTCTGAACACGGTCTTTGGCAAGGGCCGCGCATTCTTGTCGACCGCCTCGTCCTCGGGCTTCGTGCAGAGGACGATGGCATAGCGGCCCTTCGGGAATAGCAAGTAACCTCCCTCAGTCTCCAGTTCGGGATATTTCCGCACATCCCCCGCGGATGGACGATGGTGGGCCACGATGTGATAGTCGGTATTGGTGAGGTGCTCGTTGAAATCGGCAAGGTCGTCCCAAAGAGCGTGGGCTATGCCCGTCCGCGAATAGGTCAGCGAGATCTTACCCGAGTCGTCACCAGCATCGATCGGCACCTCACCGCTGCGCACCATGCGTCCGATGAGCTCAGCCAAGAGTTTTTTGTTGTCCAAATACCAGCGTCCGTCTGCGTCGTTCTTAGTACAGAGTTTGTCGGCCGGAAGCAGATAAAGAGCCGTTTCAGCTGCGCGCGCGGAGTCGACCGCGAGCAACAGCGCAAGCACGAATAGCGTCGCTGTCAGGCGCATGACTTTCCCCCAAGGATTTAGGAAGTGATTCTCTTGGTCAGAAACGCACGGAAGACCGTGAGCTCCTTCGTGAAATGGGCCCCGATCTCCTGTCGCTTGACAACGAGTCTCGGATATTTAGCCTGCAGAGCGTCGACGACTGTGTCGCCGGTCGCCTGCCATTGCTGAGCCCTCAAGCTCATCGGGGGTTCAGCCGGGACCCAGCGAAAGTTGGTCTCGCCGCCCATTGAGACTTCGCGTTTGATCGCCGCGCGGACGTCCCCGATGACGCTGTTCTCCGAGACCGAAGCTACGATGTGAACTGAAAATGTCTTCGTCTTTGCCTTTGACTTTGCCTTTGCCATTTACTCCCCCTGCCATGCAAAAACAGGCCCGCCAGGGCCTGTCTTTCGGTTCACTCCTTGAAGGGCTTGGGAGCGCTATGCTCGACTTGGCAGCGAGACAGCACGCCAGCTTTTGAAATGGTGGCGATCGTCCCACGCAC
Source organism: uncultured Alphaproteobacteria bacterium (assembly GCA_963742355.1). Classification (GTDB taxonomy): domain Bacteria; phylum Pseudomonadota; class Alphaproteobacteria; order Rhizobiales; family Methyloligellaceae; genus Methyloceanibacter. The sequence continues at coordinate 20,474 of CAVULQ010000023.1, forward strand.
GCCAGTGGCGGAGACAGTCGTCTGTCCCCAGCCGGCATTGCATCAACACAACCCATGCTACGCCCCCCAACGACCCTGCACGGATAGGTTGATGGTAGTGCAAAATGGCTACCACACGCAACGGTTAAGTATAAGGCAGAGTAAGGGGTTAGCCTCGGCGGATTTGCGCCGCGCGCAAGCGCTCGAGCGAGGTCGGGCTCTCGTCGGTCTCGGCCTGCGCCACGCCGGGATCGTCCGGCGGCCGGTCGGGAACGAACAGCTTGGGCCTCGGCCGCTCCTCGAGGCGGACCGGCGCTTCTTTCCTAGCCGGCGGCGGTGGCGGTGGCGGCGGTGACGCTTCGGCCCGAGCCTCCTCGACCACAGGCTCGGGCTTTGGCGCCGGCGGCTCGGCTGGCGGAAGGGCTTTGGGCCCGGCTTCGATCTCCCTCATCGGGGGCTCCGGCCGCTCCTCGATGACGAGTGTCTGATCGCCGCGGCCGATCGCATCGACCGGCGCTTTCCACTCGAAGGCATCGACGGCGCCGGTGACCGGCGACACCGGGAGCCAGCGATCGGACACATAACCGTCGGCGATCCAGGCGCGGTCGCGCGGCGCGCGCAAGGCACGGGCAAGCCATTCGCGCTCGCGACCCCGGTCGCCGAACTCGCCGACCTCGATGCGGGCCATCAGCGTGCAGATGCGTGCCGACGGCCGGTCCTCGAGATAAGGCGCAAGCGCATCCCGCGCTTCCTGCCACTCATGCGCCTCGATCGCAGCGTTGGCGATGGCGATCCGCCCTTCGATGTCGCCGGGCGTGAGGCTTGCGAGATGCTTGATGCGCTTCAGGCGCTCGCGCGGCGACTCGCCGGGCTTGACGAAAGCATAGACGAGCGCGAGGTCGGGATGGGGCGAGAGCTTCCAGGTGCGCGAGATGAGGCGTGAGGCTTGTCTCGCCTCGCCCTTCGCGGAGAGGATGCGGCCGGCGATCTCGGCCGCAGGCACCAGCGACGGTGCAAGCCGCAACGCTTCGTTCGCAAGCGCGAGCGCCTTGTCGGGGTTTGATGCTTCGAGCTCCCGAGCCTCGGCCGTCAGAAGCACGGCGCGGCGTCTTGTCCCCGTATCGGCATCGAAGTGGCCGTTGTGGCGGCCGATGGCGAGCGTGTCGAGCGCGCCATTGAAGTCGCCTTCGCGCGCTTGCAAATCGAACAGAGCGTTGACGCCCCAGGCGAGCTTCGGATCGCGCTTCACCGCGCGTTGAGCGAGACCGCGGGCCGCGTCGATGTCGTTGCTCCGTTTCGCCTCGAGGAAGAGACCGCGCACGCCGAGGAGCTCGGTCTCCGGGCGGTCGAGCATGGCCTCGAAGGCGCGTCTGGCAGCAGGCCTGTCGCCTTTGAGCTGGGCGGCCTGGGCTCTGAGCAGCGCCGTCAACGGCTCGTTGGGAAGATTGCGTCGCGCGATGGCGGCATAACGCTGCGCCTGCGCGCGATCGCCGACGCCGATGGCGAGAAGTCCGCGCGACAGCGCATCGAGGCCTTGCTGCTTTCGCCGCTCCTTGGTGTAGGCAGCGATCGCCTCCGGCCGCGTCACGAGATAGCGCACCAGCGCCCAGAGCAGGATGAGCACGACGACGAGGGCGACGATGGCGAGAGCGCCGACGAAGGCGGATGTCTCGACTTGATAGCCGAGCCACTCAACGGTGATCGCGCCGGGGCGATCGGCGAACCAGGCAAGGCCGAGAGCGGCCGCGACGATGCAGAGGATGAAAAAGAGAACGCGGATCATCGTGTTTAATCTTGTGCCTTTTCGGGGGCCGTGCTCGCGGAGGCGAGCAAGGTTGCTTCGAGCCTTTGCAGGGTAGCGTCGGCTGAGAGCCGAGCCTTCGCCTCGTCGAGCCAGGTGGAGAACGCCTCACGCGCCGCGCCGCCAAGCGCCTCGATCTGCTTCGCGCTGCCGGCGAGATCGCCCTTGGCGAGCAGGGCCTCTGCGCGCGCGAGCACGGCGCTTGCGCTATCGCCGGTCGCCGCCTCATCGACGCGCTTGACCTTGACCAGGGTCGAGGCGCTGGCGAGCAGCCGGTCGAGGAGCGAGCCGGACGGCGCGGGAGACGCGGCGGCGAGCGCGGCATCCCGGCTCGCGGCGAAGGAGCGCGTAAGCTCGGGCACCGTCGGGATGCCTTTGTCGGCGTAAGCCGGCAGCGGTCCGAGGTCGCCTGGGTCGGGGACGAACGATTTGATCGTGGCGAGCTCGGCGGCGAACGGGCGGCCTTCAGTCACCGCGCTGCTCAGATTGGCGAAGGCGATCGCCGCGGCAGCCGATTTCGAGCCGGCCACGCCTTTGTCGATCGCCGTCTCGAGCTTGGCGACGCGCTCGGTGAGCGCGGTAAGGTCGGGAGACCCGCCGGTCCCCGCTTCGACGAGCGCCGCGATCTTCGCCTTCATCTCGTCGATCGAAGCCTGCATCGTCTGCAATGTCGCGGCGTTCGCCGCTTGCGCATCCGCGAGTGCCTTGTCGAGATTTTCCTGTATGCGTTGCTCGGCCTCGGTGATCTGCTGATTGATGGCAGCGGCGTCGGTCACCGAGCCGCCATCCTTAGCCGCCGAGGCCAAGGCCTTCATCTCCTGTTCGAGCTGCGCGACGCGATCGGTGAGCCCAGCAATGTCAGGCGGCGTCTCGCCTTCGAGCGCATTGATGCGGCCGTCGAGCTTGGCGAGGGCTTCAGTGTCAGGGGTGGGCGACGGCGTCGCTTCGAGCTTGGCGATGCGCTCCTTGATCTTGCCGAGATCGGCCGCGGACTCGCCCTTGCCGGCCGGAATGAGGTGCCAGGCGAAGGCGAGCGCGATCACCCCGATGAGACCGCCGAGCAGCCCCGCGGCCAGATGGGTCACGAAGCTCTTCATCTCCGACATGGTGGCAGCCGGCCGAGGCGAGACTTCTGTGTTCGGCGGGCTGAGGCTCCTCGTCGACATGCACGGCCTCAGGCTCGGGTTCGACCCTGCTTTCGGGCGTGGCGGCCTCTTCCTCCGGCTCGTCGCGCTCTTCTTCCTCTCTCGCAGCAGCCGCCTTAGCAGCAGCAGCCTCGTCGGCGGGCGTCTCGACCGAGACTTCGGTCGCGGTGCCTTCGATGGTCGGTGCCGGACGCTTGCCCGCGCCGCCTTGGCCGGAGTCGTGATCGCCAAATGGCTCTACCATCGCGCCTTAACCTTAAGTCCTTCGCGGATTCGCGAACCTCAACAGGATGCCGCCTTCGAGTCGAGGAGCGCAAGGACATCTTCCTCGCGCTTGTGGGCCGCCACGCGCACGCGAAATCCGAGCGGCGACAGCACCTCTGCTACCGCCTCGGAGATGCAATAGCAAACGAGACGCCTGCCTTGCGTTACCGCCCCGTATCGCTCGAGCAGAGCGAGGAAAGTCTTGGCCGTGCGGGGCGACATGAGGATGACGCCGTCGAGCTTGCCGTCCTTGATTGAGCGCAACGCCTCCGGCGCAAGTTCGGTCGCCGGCGCGGCACGGTAAAGCACGGGCGCAGTCACGCCAAAGCCGCGCGCCTCCAACGCCGATTTCAGGTCGAAGGCAAGAGTCTCTCCGGCGAGATGCACGAGCCTGCCGGCTGAAGGTTCGATTGTGGCGACGATCAGCTCGGCGAGCCCTGCCCCGTTCCCCGGCCCTTCGATCACCGTGGCAAAGCCAAGCTCGCGCGCGCACTGGGCCGTCGCCCCGCCCACCGCGAAGAGCGGCAGCGCGCGAGCCGCACCAAGCGCGGGATGCTTGGTGAGCGCGCGAAGCGCGTTCCGGCTGGTGACGATCAGCGCCTGAGCGCCATCGAGGTCGAGAGCCGCGTCCTTTATCTGCTCGATAACGAGGAATGGCGACGCAATGCCCGCGTGCCCGCGCGCGGCGAGCTCTTGCACCTCGTCTTGCGCGTCCGGCTCAGGCCGTGTGACGAGGACGCGCATCAGGCGAGCTTGGCGAGGAAGTTCCGGCCGGCGCGCGCCAGAAGCTCTTCGCCCGCGTCAGTGCCGAGAGCACGCGCGTGTCCGCCTCGCCCGTCAGCTCGATGTCGTGCCACTCGCTGCCGTCGGGCGTGAGGATAAGCCCGCGAAAGCGCAACACGCCGGCATCGATCTCCGCTAGTCCCGCGATCGGCGTCTTGCACGAGCCGTCGAGGCGAGCAAGGAAGGCGCGCTCGCAAGCAACGCCCGTGGCGGAGCGCGCATCGTTCAGCTTCGCGAGCAGAGCGCGCGTCCTCTCGTCGTCGCTCCGCGCGGCGACGCCGATCGCCCCTTGCGCCACGGCGGGGAGCATCTCGTCGGTGGAGAGGATCGAGGTCACCTGCGCGGCGAGACCGAGCCGTATCAGTCCCGCCATGGCGAGAAGCGTCGCATCGGCGACACCCTCCTTGAGCTTTCTCAGTCGGGTCCCGACATTGCCCCGGAGGTCGGCGACGCGTAGATCGGGACGGATGCGCTTCACCTGTGCCGCGCGCCGCAAGGACGAGGTGCCGACGACCGAGCCCGGCGGCAGCTCGGCGAGCGACGGCGCTCTTGTGCTGATGAAGGCGTCGCGCACATCGGCGCGGGGCAGCACGGCAGCCACGACAATCCCTTCGGGCAGCACCGTGGGGAGATCCTTCATCGAATGGACGGCGAGATCGACCGCGCCCGAGAGAAGCGCTTCGTCGATCTCCTTGGTGAAGAGCCCCTTGCCGCCGAAATCGCGTAAGGGTTTGTCGCTGATGCGGTCGCCGGAGGTGGTGATCTTGCTGAGCTCTAGGTCGCTTTCGCCGAACCCGTGCGCCGCCATGAGGAGCGCGCGCACATGCTCCGCCTGCCAAAGCGCGAGCGGGCTGCCTCTCGTGCCGATCAGAAGGGGCCGGGGCGGCAAATGCGGAACTCCTCGGTTTGCTTGGCCTAGAGCGGCCTGCTGGCCGCATTAATGGCCCCTTTCGCCTCCCCCTTCAATTGGGCCCGCCAAACCCTATAGAAAGCCCTATGACGAGCAGCCAAAGCACCCCTCTGACCGTTCTCGGCATCGAGACGAGCTGCGACGAGACGGCCGCCGCCCTGGTTCGGCTCGAGGCCGACGGGAGCGGCAAGATCCTCTCGAACGTGGTGCGCTCGCAGCTCGACCTGCACAAGGTCTATGGCGGGGTGGTGCCGGAGATCGCGGCGCGCGCCCATGTCGAGCTGCTCGATGCCGCGATCCTTCAGGCGCTCAACGAGGCGGGGCTTACGCTCGATCAAGTCGATGGCGTCGCGGCGGCAGCAGGGCCAGGCCTGATCGGCGGGCTCATCGTCGGCGTCGTCACCGCCAAGGCGATTGCGCTCGGGCGCGGCATCCCGTTCATCGCGGTCAACCATCTCGAGGCGCACGCGCTCACTGCTGGGCTCACCGACCGCCTCGCCTTCCCCTATCTGCTTCTCCTCGTATCCGGCGGCCACACCCAGCTCTTAGTCATCAAGGACGTCGGCGCTTACGAGCGGCTTGGGACGACGCTCGACGATGCCCTCGGCGAGGCGTTCGACAAGGCGGCGAAGCTGCTCGGGCTTGGCTATCCCGGCGGACCTGAGGTCGAGCGCATGGCGGCGAAGGGTCGGCCCACCATCAAGCTGCCGCGGCCGATGCTGGGGCGAGACGAGCCGCATTTCTCGCTCGCCGGGCTCAAGACGGCCCTTAGGCACGCAGCGATGGCCCGCGCGCCGCTCAGCGAGCAGGACGTCGCCGATCTCTGCGCGAGCTTCCAGGAGGCGGTCGCCGACATCCTCAGCGACCGAACGTCTCGCGCGTTCGAGCTTTACGAGGGGCACGCGGGAAAGGGCGCCCAACGCATCCTCGTCGTCGCCGGCGGCGTCGCCGCTAACCGAAGGCTGAGATCGACGCTGGAAGCGACCGCGCGGAAGCACATCTTCCGCCTGGTCGTGCCGCCGCCCGAGCTTTGCACCGATAATGCCGCAATGATCGCCTGGGCCGGCGCCATGCGGCTTTCCCGAGGGTTGATCGACGATCTTTCGGCGCCTGCCCGGGCGCGCTGGCCGCTCGATCCCGATGCGCCGCCCGCCCTCGGCGCCGGGGTGAAGGCCTAGCGACCCCGCTGTGGCCGGTGGGGGAATGACGCGAAATCTGGCATAACAGTGCCCCATGACACTCCAGACAGTCGGCATCGTGGGCGCGGGGGCGTGGGGAACGGCGCTCGCCGTCGTCGCCCGCAGGGCCGGGCGCGACGTGCTGATCTGGGCGCACGAGGCCACGACCGTCGCCGACATCAATCAAAAGCATCGCAACGAGACCTTCCTGCCGGGCATCAAGCTCGACAAGGCGATCGAGGCGACCGCACGCTTCAACGAGGTGGCCACTTGCGACCTCTTGCTGATGGTGACGCCGGCGCAGCATCTCCGCACCATTGCCGGCGAGCTTGCGCCTTTTGTCCGCGACGGGCAGCCTCTCGTGCTCTGCTCGAAGGGCATCGAGCAGGCGAGCGGCAAGCTCATGTCGCAAGTCGTGGCCGAAATGTTGCCGAAGGCCGAGATTGCCGTGCTCTCAGGCCCGAGCTTCGCCTCGGAGATCGCCAAGGGCCTTCCCGCCGCGGTCACGCTCGCGGCTCCCGACGAAGCGCAAGGGCGAGCGCTCGCCCATGCGCTGAGCCACCAGCCGTTCCGCTGCTATTGGAGCGACGACGTGATCGGCGCCGAGATCGGCGGCGCGGTGAAGAACGTCTATGCCATCGGCGCCGGCATCGTCGCCGGCAAGAAGTTCGGAGCGAGCGCGCACGCCGCGCTCGTCACGCGCGGCTTCGCCGAGATGGCGCGCTTCGGGGCTGCGCTCGGCGCGCGGCGCGAAACGATGGCCGGGCTCTCGGGGCTCGGCGATCTCATCCTCACCTGCGGCAGCCAGCAATCGCGCAACATGTCGCTCGGCATCGAGCTCGGCAAGGGGCACAGCCTACAAGACGTGCTGGCGAAACGCCTCTCGGTTACCGAGGGCGTCTATACCGCCGGCGCTCTCGTCGAGACGGCGGCAGCACGCGGCATCGACATGCCGATCGCCCAGGCCGTGCATGCGGTGATCTCGGGGCTCGCCACGGTCGACGAGGCGATCGAGGCGCTGCTCGCCCGCCCGCTCAGGGCCGAGGTTTGAAGTCCAACGCTTTTCCCGCGTCGTCACGCCCGCGAAGCAGCATGGTTTCCCGCAAGACAACCTACTGCTGCTTCGTGGTCGCTGACGGAGCTTTGAACTTATCGATCTTGCCTCCGCCTGGAGAAATGACCTTCGCGGGGGTGCAGTCACTTGTCGTGGTCTTTTCTACGCTGCAGACGGGAGGATCTCCCAGCGTGCAGCATGATTTGGAGCATGTCGTGCTCGTGCAATTGTGGAGGACCCCATTAATGGTCTTGGTACCCTTGGTGGGGGTGCCGCACGTATCAGCCCCGCACTGCTTCTGCGTGGCATGCGCAACCACCGGGACGGTTAGGAAAATGATCAGAAGCAAAAACCTAGTGTGAGCCATTGCTTCCTCCTTAGCAAAATAAGGAGGCAGGAACTTATCAGGGATTGAGCGACGAACATAGCGATTGAGGCGACCCCCAGGGCAATCTCCTCGTGGTGAGGAGCGCCCGAAGGGCGCGTCTCGAACCATGAGGCCCCATGGACAGGCGCGAAGGCGCACAATAGCCTGACGCCAAGGGGGAACATCATGCTTTATGCGCTCATCTGCACCGACAAGCCGAACAGCCTTAGTTTGCGCAAGGCGAACCGCCCTGAGCATGTGGACTATCTGCAAGGCCTCGGCGAGACGCTGGTCTTTGCCGGCCCGTTCACCCAGGAAGACGGCGCGACCATGAACGGCAGCCTCGTGGTGATCGAGGCCGCCTCGCTTGACGCCGCGCGCAAGATCGCCTCCGGCGACCCCTTCGCCAAGGCCGGACTGTTCGCCACGGTCGACATCAGACCGTGGCTGTGGACCATGAATGTTCCCGACGAGGAGGAGTGAGGCCCGCGAGTTCCCCCATGGCGTACTGGCTGATGAAATCGGAGCCCGAGGCGTGGTCCTGGGAGCAGCAGAAGAAGGAAGGCGTCAAAGGCGCTGAGTGGGACGGCGTGCGCAATTTCCAGGCGCGCAACAATATGCGGGCAATGAAAAAGGGCGACCTCGCCTTCTTCTACCATTCGGGCGACGAGAAGCAGGCGGTCGGCATCGTCAAGGTGGTGAAGGAGGCGCACCCCGATTCGACCGACGCGACGGGCCAATGGGAGTGCGTCGATGTCGCCGCGGTGAAGGATTTGCCGCAGCCGGTGACGCTTGCCAAGATCAAGGCCACGCCGGCGCTGAAAGCCATGGTTCTCGTGCGGAACTCCCGCCTCTCGGTGCAGCCGGTCACGGACAGCGAATGGCGCAAGGTCTGCGCCATGGGCGGGCTCGCCGACCTCCTATGAGCTTAGTGCCGCAACCTCCCAACCTAGGGTAAAGTCGACCCGCGCCACGCTTGGGAGGGCAACGCCATGAGCTTCGCAGGGATTAACTATCTCGCCGTGATCATCGCCGCGCTCGCCGCCTTCGGGCTCGGGGCGGTCTGGTACATGGTTCTCGCCAAACCTTGGGTGCGCGCCACCGGCAAAACCGAGGCCGAGCTCAAGAAGGAGGGGTCGGGTAAGGCGCTGCCATTCATCATCTGCCTCCTTGCGCTTCTCGTCATGGCGTGGATGCTGGCCGGGCTGCTGGGACATATCGGCAACATCACCGTCAGGGGGGGCATGATCAGCGGCGCCTTCGTGTGGACCGGCTTCGTCATCACCACTATGGGGGTCAATCACACATTCGGCGGCCAGAAGCCGATGCTCACCCTGATCGACGGGGGCTATTGGCTTGCCGTGCTCGTCCTCATGGGTGCGGTGATTGGCGCTTTCGGCGTCTAGTTGACAGCCAAGCCTTTGCGCAAGGAGGGTGGCTCGCTCTAATATCGAAGCACAAAAAGAGTGGCGCAAAAACAAACAGCGTCGCATCGCGTAGGGAGGAACGGACACCATGTCCGAGCACAAACAGTATGCCGTCGCGCCTGTGAAGGTGTCGAAGGAGTGGAAAGAGCGCGCCTTCATCGACAAGGATGAGTACGAGAAGCTCTACGAGAAGAGCATCGAGAAGCCGGACAAGTTCTGGGGCAAGCAGGCCGAGCGCATCGACTGGATCAAGCCCTTCACCAAGGTCAAGAACGCGACGTTCGAATATCCCGACGTCTCGATCAAATGGTTCGAGGACGGAACCCTCAACGTGTCGGCCAATTGCGTCGACCGCCATCTCAAGAAGCGCGGCAAGCAGACCGCCATCATCTTCGAGCCGGACGATCCGAACGCCCCCGCGCTGCACATCACCTACAAGGAGCTGCACGAGAATGTCTGCCGCCTCGCCAATGTGCTGAAGGCGAACGGCGTCAAGCGCGGCGATCGCGTCACTATCTACCTGCCGATGATTCCGGAAATCGCTTATGCCATGCTCGCCTGCGCGCGCATCGGTGCCATACATTCGATCGTGTTCGGCGGCTTCTCTCCGGACTCGCTCGCGGGCCGCATCGAGGATTGCGGGTCTAAGCTCTTGATCACCGCCGACGAGGGCCTGCGCGGTGGCCGCAAAGTTCCGCTCAAGGCCAACGCCGATGAGGCATTGCGGAGAGTGGGCGGCGTCGAGCGCGTGCTCGTGGTCGGGCGTACCGGAGGAGAAGTGCCGTGGACCGAAGGCCGCGACCGCTGGCTGCACGATGAGCTCGCCAAGGTCGATGCGAATTGCCCGCCGGAGGAGATGGGCGCAGAGGATCCGCTCTTCATCCTCTACACCTCGGGGTCGACGGGAAAGCCCAAGGGCGCGTTGCACACCTCGGGCGGCTATCTCGTCTACGCCTCGATCACGCACCAATATGTTTTCGACTACCACGACGGCGACGTCTTTTGGTGCACGGCCGATGTCGGATGGATCACCGGCCATACTTATATCGTCTATGGTCCACTCGCCAACGGCGCCACCACCATCATCTTCGAAGGCATCCCCACTTATCCCGACGCCTCGCGCTTCTGGCAGGTGATCGACAAGCACAAGGTCGACATCTTCTACACGGCACCGACCGCGATCAGGTCGCTGATGGGCTTGGGCAACGACTTCGTGACGCGCAGCAAGCGGAAATCGCTCAAGCTGCTCGGCAGCGTGGGCGAGCCGATCAACCCCGAGGCGTGGGAGTGGTATTACCACGTGGTCGGAGACGGCCGCTGCCCCATCGTCGATACGTGGTGGCAGACCGAGACCGGCGGCATCCTCATCACGCCGCTCCCCGGCGCGACCAAGCTCAAGCCGGGCTCGGCGACGCTTCCCTTCTTCGGCGTCCAGCCGGCGGTGGTCGATACCGAGGGCAAGATCATCGAGGGGGAGGCGACCGGCAATCTCGTCATTCTCGATGCCTGGCCCGGCATGATGCGCACCGTCTATGGCGACCATCAGCGTTTCGTCGAGACCTACTTCGCCACCTATAAGGGCAAGTACTTCACCGGCGACGGCTGCCGGCGCGACGAGGACGGATATTACTGGATCACCGGCCGCGCCGACGACGTGCTCAAAGTCTCGGGTCACCGCATGGGCACGGCCGAGATCGAGTTGGCGCTCGTCGCCCATCCCAAAGTGTCAGAGGCCGCGGTCGTCGGCTTCCCCCACGACATCAAGGGACAGGGCGTCTATTGCTACGTCACGCTGATGTCGGGAGAGGTGGCTACGGACGCGCTCAAGATCGAGTTGCGCGACTGGGTGCGCAAGGAGATCGGGCCGATCGCCTCGCCCGACCTGATCCAGTTCGCTCCGGGTCTGCCCAAGACGCGCTCGGGCAAGATCATGCGGCGCATCCTGCGCAAGATCGCCGAGGACGATTCCGGAAATCTGGGCGATACCTCGACGCTTGCCGATCCCGGCGTCGTCAGCGATCTCGTCGAGAACCGGCAGAACCGGAGATAAGCCTATGTGGCTGAAGCGCATCCTGATCGGCGGGAGCATCGTGCTCGCGCTGTTGATCGTCCTCGTCTTCGCCGTGGGCTATTGGACACCGAGCGGGCAGGTCGAGCAAAGCCTGTCGGTGACGGTCGGCCACCGCACTGTCACCATTGGCGGCCAATATAAGAGCGTCACGCAGGAGTCGATGGCCGACGGCATGTCCATCAAGGTGGACGGCCACGAGATCACCCTCACCGGCGATCAGCTCACCATCGACGGCAAGACGCAGGTGCTCGAGCCTGACCAGAACATCGAGATCTGGGTCGACGACAAGGGCCAGGTGTCGGTCAAGGTGGTGCAGGCGGACGCGGACGGGTCGGGCTCGGCGAGCCAATAGGGCTCGCCGTTACGTCAGCGTGCGGGTGATCCTGTCGAGTAGCGCCGACCAGGCCGCGCGCGTCTCGCGGGCGAAGCCCTTCTCGAGCGACTGCTCGAGCGTCCAGATGAGCGCCTTGGCCATCATGCGGTAATGGCGCGTCCTGATCCCAAGCTGGCGATGGCGGGCGCCGAGCAGCTTCAGCGTCGGCGTCAGCTCCTCGTCCTGGCTGAGCGTGATCATGGTGAGCTTCATCGCGGCGGCGAATTTGCGGGTCTGAAATCTCGATGGGCCCGGAGAACTTCGCGCGCAGGCTCGAATCGAGCGCGAACAGCTTGCGGAAGAAGACTTGCGCCACGAGGTCGATGGCCGGCTCGATCTTGGCGTAGCTCTCGCGGATGAGACGCTTCTGCTCGTCGGTGAGCGGTGCTTCGGCGGGGGTCGCGATCCTCTTCAGACGCATGCGGGTCATGGTCTTGCTGGAAGACA
>CAVULQ010000024.1:0-59315 GCA_963742355.1 uncultured Alphaproteobacteria bacterium
GAACGCCATCGGCGACCAGCATTCGTTCGAATTGATTGATCTCCTCGTAGCCTCTCTGCCATTCCTGCTTGCTCGCAATTGCCTCCACCCTCTTCAACCAACACACGCCCGTACCATGAACGATCGAACACTACGATTTGGCCGGGGTCGGGAAGCTTCTCCCAAAAGCGCTGAAGGTAGTGCTTACCCTCCTCGTGCAACAGCGGCGCCGCAATCGGATAGACTTTGAAGCTTCGTGGATCCATAGCCCAGCCGAGCCGCCGAACAATTCCGCCTTTGCCTGCGGCGTCCCATCCCTCGAGTCGATCACCGCCCTCTCTCGTGTTCCGAGATAGGCTTGTTGGATCGCTTGCACAGTGAATTGCATTGAGCTCAGCTGCTGCTCGTACTCCGCAAACGCAACCTTTGGGTGCTCCGCTATCGCGGCTAGTCGTGGTCGCTCGGCGACGATGAAACGCTTGGTTTTCATGGCAATCAAAGATGGCCTTTGGCATTGCGCCGCGCGCTTTGATCAGGATCAAAACTAAGGTCTGCCTGATTACACATGGTCGGTAGCTGGTTTGCGAGCTTGTTCAACGCGCTCATCGGCGCGGGAAGGTGACCGCTGCTTCGCTACTCAAATGCCCATACTCGCGCTATTTGATAAAGAGCGACGGAACGCTTTTCATGAGTGCAACCCCCAAGACTGGAACCGTAGCCCATGCGGGGGCGGCGCGCACTTGGGCGCCGGCGGCGCTTGCGTGCATGGGCGTCGTCTTCGGCGACATCGGCACGAGCCCGCTTTATACCCTCAGCGCCGCCGCAAGGGCCGTGAGCCCAGCCGGAGATGTGTCGCCGCAAGCTGTGCTCGGCATCGTGTCGTTGATCTTCTGGTCACTGATCATTGTCATATCCATAAAATACGCGATCCTGATCATGCGTGCCGACAATCACGGCGAGGGCGGCATCCTGGCACTCCTTGCTTTGATTAGCCCGCGCCGCGCCAAGCAGAGCAGGCAACGTGCGGTCATGGTAGTGATCGGCCTCGTAGGGGCAGCCTTACTCTATGGGGATGGCACCATTACCCCGCCATTTTCCGTCCTCAGCGCAATCGAGGGCATCAAGGTCTACGCCCCGCAGATGGATCGTGCCGTCGTCCCGCTGACGGTGATTATTCTCGGCCTGTTGTTCGCAATTCAGCGCAAAGGTACATCCTGGATCGGCGGCATCTTCGGGCCGGTCATGTTGATTTGGTTCGTGGTCGCCGGCGTCCTTGGCATAATGGGAATTGCCAGGACGCCTGCCGTGCTTGCCGCCCCTAAGTCCTTTGCCGGCAATCACCTACCTGTGGCACGCCGGCCCCTTGGCCCTTGTCGTGATAGGCGGCGCTTTCTTGGCGGTGACCGGCGGCGAAGCGTTCTATGCCGACATGGGCCATTTCGGGCCGTTTCCGATCCGGATCGCCTGGTTTGGCGTGGCCTTGCCGGCGCTCACACTCAATTATTTCGGACAAGGTGGGTTACTGCTCACCGAGCCCGGCGCCATCGACAGCCCGTTCTACGCGCTTGCCCCACAATGGTTGCATTACCCTCTTTGTCGTCCTGGCGACGGCCGCGACGGTGATTGCTCCCAGGCGATCATCTCGGGCGCCTATTCCATGACACAGCAGGCCATCCAGCTCGGCTTTCTGCCGCGCATGAATATCGTTCACACCGCCGGTCGCGAGATTGGCCAGATCTATGTCCCCTTCATAAATTGGACGCTCGCCGCTGCCACGCTCGCCGCCGTCATTGGCTTTGGCTCCTCGGAGGCGCTGGCCGGCGCCTACGGCATAGCCGTTTCGTTACTGATGGCGATCACGACGCTGATGGCGACGTTCGTCGCGCTGCATTGGAAGTATAATCCCATCCTCGTCTATGCGGTGAACGGCAGCCTGCTCGCGCTCGAGCTGCTCTTTCTAGCCTCGACCTCGACGAAACTCTTTGAAGGGGGCTGGTTCCCCTTGCTCATCACATTCGTCATCGCCTTCCTCATGCTCACCTGGCGCAAGGGCGAGGAGATCATGGACACGGTTCGCCTCGAAGCGCGAGAGCCTACGAAGGAGTTCGTCGCACAGCTCAACAACAAGCCGCCATTTCGCGTCCCCGGTACAGCGGTCGTGCTCGGCCGCATGGCCAAGGGCGTGCCGCTCGCGCTCTCGCACAACATCAAATGCAACCGCGTCCTGTACGAAAATGTGTTGCTCGTCGCTGTAATTACGACCGAAACGCCGCGGGTTTCGGTCGAAGATCGCGTCGTGGTCACTCCGATCGCCATTGGCGTAGACGCGGGTCGAGCTGCGCTTCGGTTTCATGGAGCAGCCCAACGTTCCCAAGGGGCTTGAAGTCGCGATGGCGCGCGGGCAGATCGGGAAATGCGATCTTTCGCGGGTGATCTACTACACTGGTCACAAGAACAATCATCCCGTCGGGCCGGCGGCCGGGCTTGGCGCGCTGGCGCGAAGAGCTGTTCGCGTTTATGCATCACAACGCCCAGCGGCCTGGCGCATATTTCAAAATTCCAAGCGCGCAAATCATGGAAATCGGCATCGAGTTCGAGATCTGAGTTCGTGCGGTCTGGGTTGAGACCAAAACACGCCTCGAGTTCTACGCCACGTTGCATGTTTAATCGAGGCACCAAGGGCTGGATGACGAGGCACAGCGCGCCCGCAACTGGGCCCGAGAATGTCTGCTATTGATGCTGTGGACAGCGGGAGATGTCCGGTTAACTGCGCAAAGCGGAAGTCCAAAGGTTTCGTGCGCGCCTAGCTCCGACCCGGACGGTTGTGGCGCGCAGGACGAAAGCCCTTAATTATGCTCGTGGATGCACCCGATGAGCCGAGAAGCTTGATCGATTTCAGCCAGGGTCGCAACGGCGCGCCAGTCGGAACATCGGTCAAGATAGCTGCCGGTGTAACGCCCCGCCATCCCCACGACGCTATCCCCATCGACGCAACGGTGCTTTATCCTTCTAAATTCGAGTCCGCCGCCCGGCGCGGAGGCTGGTGACATCCGGCACACAGGCCGCTTCAACCGCGATCGTTTCAAGACAACTCCATGACGATGCGCCAGCGCTGATAGCCGCGATGTTCAGAGCCACGCCTTCCGGCTTCACCGTCCATGAGAACTCTCCCTTGCTAAGATCTGATGCTGTTCCAAAGACCTGAGGCAGTTCTCCTATGCCCCACCAATCTCGCGTTAATGCACCGTCGAAGTAGGCCCGATCTCGCCGACATCCTCTTTGTGCTCCCGCTCGAACTCAGTAAGCCACCAGTCTATAAGAGCGGCGGTAGCATCATTGCCCTTGGCCTTGAGCCAGTCGCGCAGTCTCTTGAGCATGGGGTCGGGGTCTTGTGTCTCTTCGAATTCTGTCACGAACCTTAGAGCTGCGGCGGCTTGGGGATCATCTCGTTCCGTCAGGAAGGCTTTGAAATCTTTCAATGCCTGCTCGTCCTCTTCAGCATACAGTTCGAATTCGGCGATCCACCTCAATGCAAGCACAACGATGGGATCGTCACCTTTCGCCTCAATCCACGAGTAAAACTGCTTCAGTTCTTCATCTTCGATCATGATGTCCCCGTGTTCTCACGATTTCCGAGATGCGCTTGATGTGCGCCCCTACCGTCCGCACCGTCCGCTTTGGCTAGATTTGCCGTGTTAGATGCGGACGTCAGTTCCTCGTGATGGCGCTAAGCGTCCGCAACTCAGCCGCCTTCTTGCCCTTCAGGTTCTGCCGCCGAAGATGCGTTGCCCTGCACGGACGATGAGGACGGTGCAGACGGTTCCAGCTCTTCCCTATCTGCCGTCACAGTGATGCACATGATGCGGTCTCGCGCTCTGCCCCTGGCGGTGGCGGGTATTTAATTTCAATTCCAACCTTTGCGCAGGAAGGTAGCGGCACGGCGCACGCCGCCTGACAGAGCGCGCGCGCTGCCCGGCCACTCCTTGGACCTAGCGTTGCGCTCACCGATGACACTGACCAAGTCACGCAGAAGATCTGAGGCCGTTCCGGTCCACTCCGTCCGCAGTCGTCAGTGAACGTGCGGATGGCGAGGGCAATTGGATCAGCTTCGATCACGTCCTCAACCGCTTCGTCGCGATTGCGGTTATAGGCTGTCCAGAAGGTGCCGGCGGGCCATAACGCCCTCTCGCAAGCCGTCGCCCACAGGGCGAAATCAGCCATGCGCGGCAATCTAGGCAGCGTTGTTTCCGGGAGTCGCTTCAGACCCTTCCACCACGGCATCGAGCAGTACACCCAGAATGCGCGGGCGGGCTTAATCTCAAAGGCAGCGCCAAAGTTTGGCCTCAGGGCTCCGTCGATCCTCGGGGATTGATTCCAGCGTAAGGAAGAGACCGCGGTCGGCGAGATCGGGTCTTTCGACGATGTCCTCGATGCCGTTCAGAACAATAGGGCGGGCGGCGTCGATCAGCACCTCATCCTGGTCACTATAGAGCTGTCGCGCAGCGAAGCCTCCACCGGTCGCCAGACGGCAGAGCGTGTGCCGATCCAAGTGGGCAAGCCTGAGATGTTGTCGAACGTCAGTACGTGGGCGTTGTTGGCCGCGATAAACAGATCGCGATCCTCGCGCGAAAGTGCTCGCAAGGGCGCAGTATTCGGATCAACGAGCGCGCATGATGAAGAGAAGGTCGACTTGGCGGATCCCTGCTCACCCGACAGCACCAGCCCTGGATAGGGACCGCGATCGCGCAAGGTGGCCAATGCCCAGGCAACCACCAGTACGAAGTCCTTTAGGATTGAAGGTTGAGAAACGGACGCAGCATGTCGATTGACCCGCCGGGCACCGGGATCGGCAACGGCTTCATCCCGGGCGCACGCCTGAAGCGCACCGGTAAGTCCTCGATCACGCGCCAGCCGTCTCGCTCGACTTCCGCTGCCCTCAATCTTCATCGCAAAGATCAAGGTACAGCTTGCCCTCATGTCCACCGATGCGGATGAAGACTGGCCGCTCTGGTCCGTCGATTGCGCCGTCGCCTCGATCACGTAGAGCGCCGATTGTAGCGCGTCAGAACTCGGCGCTCCTCCTGTCTGCTCGTAGAAACCCCGCACTAGCCAGCGCTTGAAACCCTTGCTACGCACTGCCCAGGCTTCGCGATGACCGTGATCTTTACGTCCGCATAGCCATTGCCATCGGCCACGTGAAGAGGTCAGCCTCGGCCGCTAGCGCGATTAGGGTGTCGGAGTGCTTCGGATCGCCTCCTCCCCCTCTCGCCATCATTTGGTGCGAGGGCTTTGTCCAGCGCCGTGACGCGACAACCTCCTTCTTCAGTTGGTCACGCAAAGTCTCGAACGCAGCGAGATCGCTCATCTGAAGCAGAGCGAGTTCTTCAAGAACAGCCGGTTCGAACGGAGCTCCTGGATCACGGCGCGTTCTTCCCACCAAGTGTTCCAGTGGATTGCGGACCTCTTCGGCTCCGTTGACGGCGTCAGTGATGTCGTCTTCGCACTCGAAGTGCCTCTCAGCTTCGTTCATTTCACGTCCCCATTTTGATGAGCTGGGCAGCAAGCCATCCATTCGCCACCTACCTTGCGATCGCCAAGCATCTTCGCAATCGTCTCGGCGGCGCGAGAGCTGTTTACGGGAGCGACCACGGTCGACATTTAGGGGGCCTCACTCGTCGACTTGCGCGACGTCGAAAGCCTTGCCTCTGCCCATGCATCTAACCTCTCGGCGGTATAAAGTGCTCTGTTCCCGAAGATGCAGTACTCTGGACCTCCGCCGGTCGTGGCGAATTTCTGCAGCGTATTTTTTGAGACGAGGAGCCCACGTTCGCTGAGGTGGGACGCGGCCTCCCTACGGGTGAGATAATGCTTCATGTGTTCCCTCCGTTACTTTCGTGCGGAGCAAACACCTGTTCGGTCCCTCATTTCCAGATGCCATCGATCATTCATCACTACCTTTTTTGCGGATAAGGATGCGGCCGCCGGACGTCACCAGCCATCGACGGAGCACTCGGCGTTCTTGGCGAGAGCGCTGTTAATTGCTGCGAAATTCGCGACGCAGTTTTTAGAGAGCTCGAAGCTCTCGATTTATGCGTTATCGTCCGGCGACGGCTGCTTTCTCGTCTTCATACCGGCCAGCGCGACTGAGGCTGCGCGTTCGGCGAGCTCTTGGCGTGCAGATTGGGCAAAGTGGATGTAACGCTGAACCGTCGAAAGCTGTCGATGTCCCATGGCCGTCATTATCTCGGGGGCTTGGGCGCCAGCCATGGCGAGATGCGATGCAACGGAGTGGCGCAGTCCGTGCAATCCAAGATCGGGAGGGAGATCTGCCTCCGCGCGCACCTTGCGCCACGCTTTAGACAAAGCGAGCGCACCATCGCCGCGCGACGGCGCGAACACAAAATCATCGGGGTCACCCTCAGCTTGTCGCGCGATGATGGCTTGCGCAGCTGCCGGCAACATTATCTCTCGTGGCTTCCCCGTCTTGCGTCCGGTCTTGTGTGACTGAGGCGGCAGCACGATGCGTCCTTGCTTCAAATCTATGTGTCGCCAGCGCAGCCCGGCGGCTTCACCGCGCCGACAACCAGTGAAAGCGATCAGACGAATCGCCTCAGCCACCGGACTTCGGATTCGACGCTCGGCTTTCCATGAGATCCAATGTCGCGAACAAGACGCGCATAGGACTCGGCGTCTTCGAGGATCGTCTCGCGGGTGCCACTCTGGCCCGTTTTTACGCCGTCGCATGGATTGGGCTTCACACCCGCCCAATTGAATATGGCCCGAAGCAGATCGATCGACATCCGCGCCGTACCAGGACCCACCGGTGACGCGGGCGCGGCCACGCTTTCGCGTCTTTACATCTTTTGCGGTGTTGCCATCGCGGATCGCGTTGAAAGCCCGCTTGACATCTTCCTGGCTGAGGGAGTGAGCGTGCTTTCTTCCCAGGAGCGGTCGCAGGTGTCGCTCGATGCGTCCGCGATCGATTGCCTGCGTCGAGGCAGCTTTGTCCTTGAAGCTTTCGCTCTGAAGGTAGGCATCGAATATCTCACCGACGGTCGGCGCCTCCTTCAATGCGCGCTTTTCGGCGAGCGGATCGCGGCCCTTGCGCACTACCTCTCGGTAATCCCCGGCCTTCTCGCGCGCCTTTGTCGGTGTCCACTCCCCGTGCTTGCCGATGGTCGCGCGACGCTGACGCCCTTCCGCCGTGCGATATTGGTAAAAATAGCTCTTAATGCCGCTCGGCATCACGAGCAGACCGAAGCCCTTGATCTCGTCGTCCCAGAGGATGTAGCGCTCCCCCTCGCGCACGGCTGCATCCACGACGCGCTTGGTGATTTTCGGCATCGTGCTACCCCCGCCGTGTCAGCACCATGTCAGCAAATGAGAGAAAGTTCAGGAAAGAATTCCCCTGGGAGCTGCGGTCGAAAGTAAGGCTATAAGCCTTGTCCAACAAGGAAAAAGTAAGAGTGATCCCGTGTTGTGTCAGCAGGAGTAAGGGGTATGGATGTGGGTTCACATCGCAGGGGTCACTGGTTCAAGTCCAGTACCGCCCACCATTCATTCCCCCTCACCTATCAGTGCCTAGGCGCCAATAAGCCAACCTAAAGGGACTGCGCTGCCGCCAAACGCAGTTTCTCGCTGGGCCGAACGGCAAAATGACGAGTGAGGACCTGCGTTAGGCTCTCAAGCCTCATCGAGGCCGAGCGCTGCCTTCCTGAACAAATGACGGGCCTTACGCACGATCTCCTCCTCGATCTGCTTCCGCGGCAGACGCGACGTCGTTCGGTAGGAGAAGACCGCGACGGTTAGAATCTCGCCGCCATCGTCATCGATGTCGCGGAGCTCGACATAGGCGCGTTGCGTCTCCCGATCGTATTGAGCCTGCACCAGTCTGAACGCCACGTCTGCCCCCAACCGGAGAAGCCCCGACCGAAGGATGGCCCGAGGCGCGGCAAGGCCGCATGGCGCATTGCTAGCGGGGCTCTGTGACAGTGGTGTCACAATGCTCGGGGCCCGGGCATTAACATTTGCACGCAAGGGCGAATGCGGGGCGATCAGGATTTTCTTTGCCACAGAGCGTCAACGCTCCAGGGCCCTCCGCCCGCGGCAGCGAGGTAAAGGAATAGGAAGCAGAAGAGGATCGCGGCATCGCCGCCGTTGACGACCGGATAGAGGCTCTTCTGAGCGTGCACCAGCCAATAGGCGAACGCCATCTCGCCCGACAGGACGAAGGCCACGCACCGCGTGAAGACGCCGGGGATGAGAAGTGCCCCACCGACGAATTCGATCACGCCGGCGAACCATGGGAGCGACAGGAATTCCGGGCTCGCATGGTCGGATGGTGGAAAGCCGAGCAGCTTCGACATTCCGTGCTCGAAGAAGAGGAGAGCGGCAACAATGCGAAGAACGCTCAGCAAGCGCGGCGCCCAAACTGACTCAAGCGTGTCGATCGTCATGTCAGGTTCCTTCCCTCATTGGTGCAAGCGAGCCTAGCGCAATGCATCCGCTAAAGCGCATCATCAATGCGGCCGAGCAGTTTCTTGGCGCCAAGCTCCTCGGCGATCGCGCGTGCTTGTTCGAAGAATTTCCGTGCGGGCTCAATCTGCCCCCCGCGCTTGCTCAACAGTCCGAGATCGGCAAGGCCTTGCGCTAGCAGACCGGGCGTATCGGCCTCGCGGGCATGACGCACCGCCTCTTCGAGGTGCCGCCGCGCGCGGCGCCGGGCCGACGGAATAGCGCGAACAAAGAAGCTCGCATTTTGCCGCAGCACCTTGGACGGGGGGAATTTGCCGGCAGTGACGAGCGACAAATAAACCTCGCCGAGCGCGAGATGACCCCACGCGAGCATGCGCTTGTTGCGCCATCTTGAGAACCGCGCGATCGTATTCTCGAGATCCGCGACGCCGCCGGCATAATTGCCCGACAGCACCATGGCGATGCCGCAGGGGATCTCGATCGTCGTAAGCTGCACGAGATAGCTCGCCTCGATGACCTCGCTCCTGATCCGCTCGAGGATGCTCAAGCCTTCCACCGGCCGACCCGCGCCCATCAGCACCACGCCTTGCGCGCTTTCCGCCATGATCCTCTCAAAATGACCATGCGAGGTCCCGATAGCGAGCTTGCTATCGACCAGCGCCTTCTCATGATCCTCGGCATAGGAGGCGGCGGACGCCGAGTAGACCCAGCCGAGCGACTGAGCCGGCGGGTAGCGCCTGCGCCGCCCGAGCTCGATGAGCTTTGCCGCCCATCGTCCAGCGAGCGTGGCGTGGCCGCGCTGCAAGCCGTCAGTGCTGAGCAAGAGATAAGTGAGGGTCTCGAGATAGGGGTCCTTCAAGCGCTCGGCCGCTTGCAGCACCCGTTGCGCCATGGTTTCGATCGCATCGTGCGGGCGGCCGTCGGGTGTGACCATATAGAGCCACATCTGATCCCACATCGCGTAAGCGATGCACTCCTCGTCCTCCAGCTCCTCGCCGATCGCCCGCGCGCGATCGAGCACGTGCTCGGCCTCGTCGAAGCGGGCCGCGTTCAGATAGGCTTCCCCGAGCCACGCCAGGACGCGCGATAACTCGCGACTGTCGCCTGCCGCCTCGAGCCGCGCCCGGTATTTCTCGGCAATCTCGCGCATGCCGATAAAGTCGGCCTCCCAACAGCACACGAGCAGCCGGTCGACCACAATCTCGGCCAGCAGCCTGTCGCTTGCGCACTCGGGCTCGGCCGTGATCTTGACGAGGGCCTGGTCGAGATAGGCCTGCGCCTCGGCGAGCGAGAACACGCGCAGGCTCTTCTTCGCCGCCAAGGCGAGATAATAGACGGCCTTTTCCGACCGCTGGGTGCGCACATAATGATGGGCGAGCATGTCGGCGACGTCCGGCGCCTTGTCGCCATAAAGCCCCTCGAGCGCCTCCGCCGCCTTTTGATGGAGCACCGCCTTTTGCGGCGTGAGCAGCGAGCCGTAGAGCGCGTCCTGAACAAGGGCGTGTTTGAAGGCGTAGTCCATCGAGCTATCGCCAATGTCGCGGTCGACGCGGAAGATGAGGCCGTCGAGCTCAAGCTGCGGCAACAGCGAAATCAGCTTGCCGTTGATATCGGCGACCTGCTGAGCGAGGCCCATCGGAAATTGCCGCCCCAGCACCGAGGCCGCCTGGAGGAAGGAGATGGTGTCGCGCCCAAGCCGGTGGACGCGGTCCATGATCAGGTTTTCGAGGCTGGTCGGGATGTCGTCGAGATCGGCATAGGACCCACCGAAGCCGGCATCGCCCGCTTGTGCGCGCTGAGCATTCTTCTGCGACAGATAGCTCGCGAACTCCTCGGCGAACAGCGGGTTGCCTTCGGACTTGGCGACGCCGAGCTCGACCAGTTCCTCGGACAGCGCCTGACCTTCGAGCCGCTCCCTGATGATTTCGGTCGCGATCACATTGGTAAGCGCGCTCAAGCGGAGCTCGGCCCCTCCGCCGGTCAGCCCCCAAATCGGATGGAACTGCGGACGGAAGCTGCACAAGAGCAGAAGCGGCTCGTCGGTCGCGTTCTTCACGACGTCGTCGAGCACGCCTTGCGAGGCGGAGTCGATCCAATGCAGGTCCTCGACCACCATCACCACAGGGCGTCCAAGCCGGCACAGGGCGAAGATGAACAGGCGGAGCGCCTCGCGCGTGTGGAGACCGACAAGCTCGGACGCCGGCAACGCGCCGAGCCCATTGGGCGAGCCGCCGCCGATCACGAGATTGAGCAGATAGGGCAAGCTCGCCTCGGGGTCGATCTTAAGCCGTGCGAGCCCCTCTTTCAGTTTCGCCTCGATGAGGTCGCGCGAGGCCCCCTCTTCGGGAATCCCGAACCAGCTCCGCATCACCTCGATGAGCGGCAAGAAGGGTATGCCGGTGCCCTCAGGGCGGCAGATCGCTTCGAGCAGACGAACCGGCTCGTCGTGAAGCAACTCGGTGAATTCGAAGATCAATCGCGACTTGCCGAGGCCGGCATCGCCGATGACGTTGACGGAACGGAAGCGGCCGGCCTTCACCACGTTCCAATGCTCGCGCAAAAGTGCGAGCTCGACGTCGCGGCCGCGCAAGCGGGTCAAGCCGTGGCGGCGCTTGGCGCCGAAACGCGTGACGCCGGAGCGGAGCGCATCGAGCCGGTAGACTTCGATCGCCTGCGCTTTCCCCTTGAAACGCCGCTCGCCGAGAAAAGTCGTGTCGACGAAACCTTCAACCAGATCGAGTGTCGCCTTGCTGATGCAGACCGAGCCGGGCGCTGCCGAAGCCTGGAGGCGCGAGGCGACGTTTACCGTATCGCCGAGCGCGCTATAGGACATGGGCTTGCCTTCGCCGATCTTGACCGACGACAGCAGGCCCGGTATGGATGCCGATGCGCAGTTGCGGCCTCACCCCGTAGCTCGCCTCAAGCTCGCCGTGCAGGCGCCCCACGCGGTCCTGGATGTCGAGGGCGGTGCGGCAGGCCCTCAGCGCCGCGTCCTCCATGGCAACCGGCGCCCCGAACACGGCCATGATGCCGTCGCCGGCAAAGTCCTGCACCACGCCGCCGTGGGACTGGATCGCCTTGCCCTGCTCGCCAACGACGCGCCGGGTGAGCGCGAACACGGATTCTTCGCTGAGACTCTCGCCCATCATGGTGAAGTCCACCATGTCGGTGAACATCACGGTCAAATGGCGCCGCTCGCCCTCCATGCGGAGCGCAGCGCTTGACCCTCGTGCCATGACCCGAACGCCCTCCCGGAGTTCGCTCCCGTTGCGACCCTTGCCGGCTTTGGCTGCCTTATATCCCGCGAGGGGACTGACCGGCGTGAATTTCGTGGTCAGAGACTAGCAAATCCGGGAGCCTTCTTCGACTCGTGACGGTTGCAATCGCCTCGTTGTAGCACGAGGTTAACCGGCGCGCCTTGAGAGCACGTGATAACGGGCGCACCTGCCCCAGGTCATTGCGGACGGAATGGCTCAGTCAAAAAGGTTCGGCGCGGGTCTCGAACCCGCGCCGATTTCCGATGAAGTCGTCTGTTGGGGCGCTCACGCCACGCCCCAACTCGTCGCTCAAGCGGCAACGCTGACCTTGGCCGTCGGGACGGATGCGATCGTTTTCAGGATCTGAGAGGCAATCTGATAGGGATCGCCTTGCGAGTTGGGACGGCGATCTTCGAGGTAGCCCTTGTACCCGTTATTCGCAAAGCTGTGCGGTACGCGGATCGAGGCGCCACGGTTCGCGACACCATAAGTAAACTCGTGGATGGCCGCCGTCTCGTGCTTGCCGGTCAGCCGCATGTGATTGTCGGGTCCATAGACCGCGATGTGATCCTCGCGATTTATTTCGAAGGCCTTCATCATCGCCTCGAAATACTCCTTGCCGCCGACTTCACGCATATAGGCGGTCGAGAAGTTGGCGTGCATGCCCGACCCGTTCCAGTCGGTGTCGCCGAGCGGCTTACAGTGGAATTCGATATCCACGCCATATTTCTCGGTGAGCCGCAGCATCAGATAGCGGGCCATCCACATCTCGTCGGCGGCCTTCTTGGAGCCCTTGCCGAAAATCTGGAATTCCCACTGGCCCTTCGCCACTTCGGCGTTGATGCCCTCGTGGTTGATGCCGGCTGCAAGGCAGAGGTCGAGATGCTCCTCGACCATCTTGCGCGCGATGTCGCCGACGTTCTTGCAGCCGACGCCGGTGTAATAGGGCCCCTGCGGCGCCGGATAACCGGACGACGGGAAGCCGAGCGGGCGGCCGTCCTTGTAGAAGAAATACTCCTGCTCGAAGCCGAACCAGGCGCTGGGATCGTCGAGGATGGTCGCGCGCTTATTGGACGGGTGCGGGGTCTTGCCGTCGGGCATCATGACTTCGCACATCACGAGGACGCCATCGGTACGCGCGCCGTCGGGGTAGACGGCAACCGGCTTGAGGATGCAATCGGAGTTGTGTCCTTCGGCCTGCATGGTCGAGCTTCCGTCAAAGCCCCACAGCGGTAATTCTTCAAGCGTAGGGAAGCTGTCGTACGTTTTAATCTGGGTTTTTCCTCGCAGATTGGGCGTCGGCGTATATCCGTCGAGCCAAATGTACTCGAGCTTAAACTTTGTCATCGCAAATCCTCTTAAGCTGTTGACGAAAGATGTGTTGGGATTCTCAGGCCGCCTCCGCCGCGTGGCGGCCAATAGCCCGGGATTCAAGCATCAACCATGCCAGGAGGCCCGGTCGCAGCTCGACGGACAGCGTGCCACCCGCTCATTCGCCGCGAGCGCACAGCCGCACATCACGTTCGACAAAGAAATGCGCCACTTCGCAGGAGCGAAGCGACGCATCGCAAGCGCGAGGACAGCCGTCGAGAGCCCTCTCATAACTGATCGGCTCGTAATGGCGCGCGTCTGAGCAGAAACGAAGATGCTGAAATGATAGTCATTCTGCGAGTTTGTTATGCAAAGAGCCTTGCGACTCCGATATAGCGGAACCTTATCTATGCTCCACGCGCTAAGCGTGGTGCCATGAGCAAGGAAGTGGAGAAAAACATGACAGAAAGTCTTCAGCGGCAGTCCGCCAAGATTTTGCAGTTTCCTGCAGCTGGTCGCTCGGCTCTCGGCGGTCGTCGCGACGATGTGAAGCCCGCCGAGCCGTTTGTTGCGCCGCGCGTCGCCAGGATCGTGAGCGGCGCTTGGTATCACGAAGAGGCCATTCAGGAAGCTCGCCGTGGCTGTAAGCTCTGACCCTGACGCCCGCCCGAGCCTCCTCGAAGCCGGCGTAAAAAGAAGAGGGCCAACTTCCCGGAAGTTGGCCCTCTTTCGTTATTCCGAGCTGCTTCTCGCTTAAGCCAGGGCTGATTTGAGCACCGCGTCGGACTGTTCCTCGGCGCTGGCATGCTCGGGATACATCGACAGCAGGGGTTCGTCGGTCAGCACCACCTCGTCATACTCGCCGAACCCGTTGAAATGCGTCGCCATCACCCGCCCATAGGCGCCGATCTGGCCGATCTCGATATAATCGCCCTCGCGCACGCAATCGGGCAGCAGGAAGGGACCGTGCATGTGGTCGTCGCTGTCACAGGTCGGCCCGTAAAGCGCAAACTCGGTGAGAGATTTCAGCTTGCGGCGGGAACTCGGGATGAGCCTTGCCGGGAAGCGGAAGCCGAGATAGGCGGCATCGAACAGCGTGCCGAAGGCGCCGTCATTAATATAGAGCGAGTGGTCGCGGCGCGCATCGACGCGCACGATAACGGACTCGGCCTCGGCCACCAGCGCCCGGCCCGGCTCGCAGATCAGCTCGCAAGAATGCTTGACGGCAAGCTCGTCGGCGGCTCGTACCACCTCCTCCATGTAGCTCGATAGCTCGGGCGGATCTGAGTGCGGGTAGCGGCTTGGGAAACCCCCGCCGATATCGATGGCATCCACCATGACCCCTGACGTCACGATCAGCTGCCCGATCTGGCGAAGCGCCTCGCCGAAAGCGGCGGGGACGACGGCTTGAGAGCCGACATGGAAGGTGATGCCGAGCCTCCGCGCGATCTGGCGCGCACGGAGGAGAAGCGCAGGCGCCGCAGCGGCCGAGGCGCCGAACTTACCCTCGAGCGGAATGAGGCTGTGCGTGTTGGGACAGGCGACGCGGAGGTAGAGCTCGAGATCCTCGGCTCCGCCTGTCTCCTCGACGATCTTGTCGAGCTCGTCGTCGCTGTCGAAGGCGAAGCTCCTCACCCCGTATTCGCGATAGGCGCGCACGATTGCCCCCCGCGACTTGACCGGATTCATGAAGAACAGCTCGGCTTCCGCGACCCGGGCGAGCCGCTCGATCTCGACGAGGGAGGCGACATCGAAGCCGCGGATACCGGCCTTGACCAGAGCCTCGATAATCTCGGGAGCATCGTTGGCCTTGGCGGCGTAGAGCACGCGGCCAGGAAAATTGGCGATGAACCAGCTTGCCGCGCGCTCGGCGGCATGCGGCCTCACAGCAAGGACGGGCCGCTCCGGGCGGCGATGACGCAGGAACTCCGCGGCAGAAGTGAAAACGTCCATCCCATGTCTACTCCCACACGAGACTGCCGATGTCAGTTGCTGCCCTTGAGCGATATCGCCTACGAGCCCGCGTCCCGTATGAAATCTCGCCCGCAATGTAAAGTGGTTTTCGCGAGCGCCCCCGATAATCTGTCACGCTGAGCGCGTAACGTTGTGGATTGCGCCACGCTCTGCCTAATTGCGCGCCACTCAGTTCGCCTCGCGCGCTTGCGTGCCGGCACTCATGAGCACGCTCGATCCAGCGCTCGAATAGGCCGGATTCTGTAATAATCCGAAGGTCTTGCGCGCGGCCTCTCGCACCATCGCGCTGGTGTAGACATAGATCTCGGCACTGTCGATCTGGCCGTCGCCGTTGCCGACCGGCGACAAATCGGCGCTGCCCGCCATCCCCTCGATCAAATAGCGGGTGAAGAGGCCGATGTCGTAGGTCGAATCGACGAGCCTCCGCTGGCCTCGGTCTGTTGCGAGCAGCACGGTCAGACCCGGAAGCGGCGATGACGGCAGAGCGGAGTTGACCGTCTCGGGTAGATTGGGCGGCAAGAGATAGGGACTGTGGTCGCGCCCATACTCGGTCTCGAGCAGGAGCAGCACTGACTTCGCACCGAGCTTGGCGAGATTGACATAGAGCGTCGATAGCCTATAGCCGGCGATCTCGTCGCGATAAGGCTGCGTATCGACGGGCAAGAGATACATATCGCCATGCTCGCTGTCGGTCGCCCCATGGCCCGAATAATAGACGAGCACCTTGGCGTGGGGCCGCAAGCGAACAAGGCGGGCAAGATCTCCATCCGACCCCGGTACCGAGCCGAACAGCTTCTCGAAATCGGCCCTTTTCGCGTCCCGCATGTCGATGATGTTGTCCTGGCGGAAGCCGAGATGCTCGGTGAGGAAGGCATACATGGCACCCGCGTCGTTGCGTGAGGTCTCGCTCGGCGCGAGCTTGGCGTAATTGCTATTGCCGATAATGACCGCGATGGCGTTCTCATCCTCTGCCTCCGGCGGCAGAGCCCGGTAGAGCTCGCGCGTGCGGGTAAACGTCTTCATGTTGGGCGTCGGCGTGAAGGCGACATGTCGCGGCAATTGCAGCGGAGGAGTTGCGCAAAGGCTGAGATTGCCGGCCTTCTCGATGCGCCGCACGTCTTCGAGTGAGAGGTGGCTGTCGACGGTGATGCAGACCGTGCACCACACGATGCCGGCCCTCTTGTGCAAATCGTCGAGATGAGACTGGGGCAGGCCTCTAGGCGCGGGCAAGCACGCGTTCTCGCAGCGCGGCGCCGAGACGGATTGACCGTGCGCCTGGCGAAGGATCGCGATGAGATCCTCAGGCAGGCAGTCGATGGGGAGTTGAGGAGACGGCGCACGCGAAGCGCCCTCCTCTCCCGCCGGAGCCGCCGGCGCTGGCTCAGTCTGCGTCGCGGGTTCGGCTGTGGGCGAAGTCGCAGCGGTCGTGATCGCAGCGGTCGTATCAAGATCCTTGCAAATCTCGGCCATCTTTTGCTGCACGATCGGCGATGTGAGATCCGCATAGCCGGCGAGACCGTGCTCATGCTTGAAGTGCCAATAGGCGGTCCAAGTCTCTTGGCCGCGCTTGCCGTCGACCTCGCCCTTGTAGTAGCCGAGCTCGGTGAGGCAGCGCTGCGCGCGCATGATGGCCTGAACCTGGTCCTCAGGGAGCCCAACCGTCTGGGGCGTTGCGGCAACGGGGTCCGCGACCGCAGTCACCGTCTTATCTTGCGCCGTCCCCGCGCCGGTAGAGCCCCCAGGCTCTGCGGCGCACATGTGGGAGAGCGCGGCAAATCCGGCCATTACAGCCACGAGCCTGAGGACCAGGCCCCGCGCGCCTCCTCGTCTCCCCGCCATCGAAGACCTCAACGCTCAGGCGCTTCTGGCGCCACGCGAGCACTCAACGCTACCACATCCGCCCCCCGAGGGCAGAGGTTGGGCACTAGGGCCTACCGAGATCCATCATCACCGCGAAATGGCGCGCTAATGATGGCAGAGCCCACGTGACCAACAAGAAACCTGTGATTTATTCGCTCGCGCCCTGCGGCGTCTCTTTGACGTCCCCACTCTCCGCTTCCCACCCGGCGAGCGTTGCCCGCGCGCATCGCGCCTGAATTTGCCACAGCAAAAATGTGCGGGGCTAGCGGGGTTCCCTAGCGATCACGGTAATGGGATCGGGCGGCCTTCCTTGAGCACGTCCCAGCCCCGCTTGACCGCCGGGCGTTCTGCGATGGCGAGATACCAGCGCAGCACATTGGGATGCTCGGCAAATTCGATCGTCTGCCAGGCGAAGCGCGAGATCCACGGCCAGATGGCGATGTCTGCGATCGAGTAATCGCCCGCGACATACTCGACCTCGCCAAGCCGACGGTCGAGAACGCCCCACAGGCGCTTCGCCTCCTTGGCATAGCGCTCCTCGGCATAGGTGCTCTTGCCGGGATTGAACCTCACGAAGTGATGGACCTGGCCGAGGAATGGCCCCGCTCCGCCCATCTGCCACATGAGCCACTCGACGACGCGCCATCTGGTGGGGAAATCTTGCGGCCAGAGTTTGCCCGTCTTCTCGGCCAGGTAGAGGAGGATCGCGCCGGACTCCATGAGATGAAGTCCATTATCCGTGTCGACAATGGCCGGGATCCTGTTGTTGGGCGCGATCTTGAGAAAAGCGGGATCGAACTGTGCCCCTTTCTCGATGTTGATCGGGTGGACGCGATATGCGAGGCCGACCTCCTCGAGCATGATCGACACTTTCTGCCCGTTCGGCGTCATCCAGGTGTAGAGCTCGATCATGCCCCCCTTCGCCCTTCCTCTCGCGCGCGTCCGCCAACGCATGGATGTGAAAGCCCGTTTTGTCAAAGACATGGTGAGGTGAGACGCGCGTTCTTTCGCAGTTGCGGAAAATTTGATTCACCAAGTGTTCATTCGTCGGCCTCCCTATCGCCAAGAACCTGTCGCTCCCGCGCCACAGGAGAATGGTAACCGGGGATGAGTGCGCGTCACCGATTCAACGTGCGCGCCCAGGGAGGATTCGATGCTCAATTGTGCCCATATCGAGAACGACCAGAAGGGCGTTACGACGAGCCGATCGAGCGTCACCCGTTACGCTATCTATTTCACACCGCAGCCAGGCACTGCGCTTGCCGCCTTCGGACGCTCCTGGTTCGGCCGCGCCAATGATGGCGCCACCTTGCAGGCCTTCTCCGATTCTGGCTTCGCCGGCACCGGCTTCGCCAAGGTTCCATCGGCGCCCGGCCGCTATACCGGACTGCACGCTCTGCTCAAGGCGCCCTTTGCGCTTCGCGATGGGACGGGTGTCGATGCGCTGAAGTCGCGTCTGGTCAGCTTCGCCACGCGGCGCAAGCCTGCCGAGACGGGTCCTCTGACTCTCGCGCGCGAAGGACGCTTCCTTGTGCTCCGTCCGGTCGAGCCGACGCCGGTGCTCGAATGGCTCGCGGCGCAATGCGTGGCCGCCTTCGAGGATTTCGCCGCGCCTCCGGGCGACACCGAGCGCGCGGCGCATGCGAGCCCGAACCTCAGCGACTATCAACGACTGCTGTTGGAGAGCTTCGGCGACCCATACGTGTTGAGCGAATATCGCTTCTACATCACGCTCACCGGTCCGCTCGACAAGACGCATCTCGAGCGGGTGACGCAGGCGCTGTGGCCTGTGCTCGAAGATATCTGCGC
The DNA here is from genome assembly GCA_963742355.1 of uncultured Alphaproteobacteria bacterium. GTDB lineage: Bacteria > Pseudomonadota > Alphaproteobacteria > Rhizobiales > Methyloligellaceae > Methyloceanibacter. Next base: position 18,666 of record CAVULQ010000024.1, read on the forward strand.
CTCGGGAGTGACCGTCGACGGCCTATCGCTGTTCGGCGATTGCGGCGGCCGCTCGCCGATGCGCCTCATCGGCCGCTATCGCCTCGGCGCATGAGCCGTCTTAGGCCTTGCGGCGGCGAAGCCTAAGTTTTGACACACCGCTTGGCCACCCTCGCCTGAGCTGGGGAAAGCACGGGGGTCCCAATGCCTGATTACGGGGAAATCCTGTCGTTTCTCGCCGCCAACGCGCCTCAGCTTGAGGATGAGCGGGAGTTGCACGCCTCCCTCCTCGAGCTACTCGCCAAATGCTTGCGGTCGCCTGAGCTCACGATCGAGGAGCAGTTTCAGGATCTGCCGGCCGGGCATTTTCGCTGGACGAATGTCAACTGAGGCGTCCTTGCGCTGGGTCAAGGTGCCGCCGGGCGACTGAGATAGGTCTGATCCTGGCGGAAAAAGGCCGAAGCCCTGGGCATTTGCGCGGAGTTGCCACGGGTGATATTGAGCCTTAAGATGGGCCGCCTGGGCGCTGGATGGCCAGCAAGATTGCACCATTCCTAGGAAGTGGACGGGGAACATGAGGGAAAGCGTCGCGGTCAAGCAAGCGGTCGGTCACGGAAGGACGAGCACGGCGTCGGATGTCGTGCATAGCTTCGTAAGGAGCGTCGATACCGCCAAACGGTCGGACCGGCCCTATATCAATTGGTTTCTTGTCGACTGCTTTCCCGACGACGTTGTCGACGACATCTTGGCGCTCCCCTTCGAGGCGCCTTCGCTCGAAGGCGTCTCCGGCAAGCGCGAGCTGCACAACAACACCCGCAAATATTTCGACGTGGAGAGCCGCAAGCGCTTTCCCGTTTGCGCGGCGGTCGCTGACGCCTTCCAGGATAAGCGCGTCACGAACCATATCGAAAAGGTGTTCGGCACCAATCTCGAGGGCTCTTATCTTCGTATCGAGTTCGCCCAGGACATCGACGGCTTTTGGCTCGAGCCTCACACCGATCTCGGGGTGAAGGTGTTCACCATGCTGCTCTACATCTCCAAGGACCCCGGTCATGCCGATCTCGGCACCGACATTTACGACTTCAACAAGAAGCAAGTGGGCCGCTCGGCTTTCGTCTCGAACGCGGCCATGGTGTTCGTGCCGTCGAACGACACCTATCACGGCTTCGAGAAGCGCCCGATCAAGGGTGTGCGCACCTCGCTCATTATCAATTACGTGACCAATGAGTGGCGCGCGCGCGAGCAACTCGCCTTCCCCGAAGCGCCGATCGCTTAGGCTCGCCCATTGCCCGATTAACTGCGATGCCCGGCCTTGTGCCGGGCGTCTACGTTTTGGCACAACGTAGACGCGGATGGCCGGGACAAGCCCGGCCATGACCGGCTGAGGTGAGCGAACCAATGAGCAAAGTCGCCTTTATCGGGCTCGGGGTGATGGGCTTTCCCATCGCTGGGCACTTGAGGACACGCGGCGGCCACGACGTCACCGTGTTCAACCGCACGCGCAGCAAAGCCGAGGACTGGGTCGCCCGCTTTGCCGGGAAACTCGCCACGACCCCTGAAGAGGCGTCGCACGGCGCTGAGTTCGTCTTCACTTGCGTCGGCAACGATGACGACCTCCGCGAGGTAACGCTTGGGCCGCGCGGTGCGTTCGCATCGCTCGGGCCTGGTGCGGTCTATGTCGATCACACCACGGCCTCGGCGAAGATTGCGCGTGAGCTTCACGAGGCGGCCAAGGCCCGCGGCGCTGGTGCGCTCGATGCGCCCGTCTCGGGCGGTCAGTCTGGTGCCGAGAACAGCACGCTCACGGTGATGGTCGGCGGCGATGAAGGGGATTTCCGCAAAGCCGCGCCCCTGATCGAGGCCTATGCGCGGGCGGTCAATCTGATCGGCCCGTCGGGCTCTGGCCAGCTGACCAAGATGGTCAACCAGATCTGCATTGCGGGCCTGATCGAGGCGCTCGCCGAGGGACTTCACTTCGCGCGCTGCGCTGGGCTCGACATCGAGAAGGTCATCAACACGATCGCGAAGGGCGCGGCCCAATCCTGGCAGATGGAAAATCGCTGGCGCACCATGGTGGACGGCAAGTTCGATTTCGGCTTTGCCGTCGATTGGGTGCGCAAGGATTTCGCGATTTGCTTCGACGAGGCGCGGGCGAACGGCGCGAGCCTTCCCGTCACGGCGCTGGTCGATCAGTTCTACGCCGAGATCCAGGAGATGGGAGGGCGGCGCTGGGACACCTCAAGCCTCATCGCGCGATTGGAGCGCAAGAGAGGCAACTAGGCGCGCTTGTCTTCGGCGGCGTAGTCGAGAGGGAGCGTGGTCGTGTATTTGATCTGCTCCATGGCGAAGGCCGAGCTCACGTCGGACAGCTCAATCCGCGAAATGAGCTTCTTGTAAAACGCGTCGTACCGCTCGATGTCGGGCACCACCACGCGCAAGAGATAATCCACCTGCCCGCTCATGCGATAGAACTCGACCACCTCGGGAAAGTCGTTGAGCGCCTCGTGGAAGCGGTCGAGCCATTCTTGGGTGTGATGGCTCGTGGTGATGGAGACGAACACCGTCACCCCGACATTGATCTTCTTCGCATCGAGCACCGCCACGCGGCGCTGGATGACGCCCTGCTCCTCGAGCTTCTGAATGCGGCGCCAACACGGCGTGGTCGAGAGCCCGATCTGCTTGCCGATCTCGGCGACCGGCAAGGTGCAGTCCTTTTGCAGAATGTCGAGGATTTTGCGGTCCATACGGTCGAGCATGGCTGGCCTGACGATATTTTTTCGTGACTTTAGCAGAATTGGGAACTCTTTTCTATACCCCTAATCTCTATCTGTTTAGTAGATTATTTCTCTACCCGTCGCAAGCGCTAAATTTTGAGGAGCTTTCGCACCTCTCGCCGAAGCACCGGGAGAAGCTCGGCCTCGAACCAGGGATTGTCCTTGAGCCAGGCGTTGTTGCGCCATGAGGGATGCGGCAAGGGCAGAACACGCGGTCGGCGTTTGCTCCTGAGGTGACCGCGCCAGTCCCCCATCGTGTCGGTGAGCGTGGCGCCCATACCCTCGCCGAGATGCCAGGATTGCGCATAGCTTCCGACCGCGAGCAGAAGCTCGATCTGCGGCAGCATCGCGAACAACTGCTCACGCCAGAGCGGCGCGCATTCGCGTCGCGGCGGGAGATCGGCCCCCTTCGCATCCTGCCCCGGGAAGCAAAATCCCATCGGGACGATCAAGACGCGGGTCTCGTCGTAGAACTCCTCCGGCGTGACACCGAGCCAATCGCGCAAGCGGTCCCCTGAGCGGTCGGTGAAGGGCGTGCCTGAAGCATGCACGAGAGTGCCGGGCGCTTGGCTGCAAATGGCAAGCCGCGCCGTCGTGCTCGCGCGCAGTACGGGCCGCGGCGCGTGCGCGAGCGGCTTGCCTTGCGGGTCGTCGACGCATTTCCGGCACGAGCGAATGGCGGCAAGCATGCGCTCAAGCTCGGCTTCGCGCTCAACTTCGCGCGCCTCCCCTGCGCTCATAGATCGAGCGTCATGCCGTCTTGGGCGATGAGATAGCGGGATCGATCGACGTTTCCAGTCGCTGACAGCATGGCCTCCCCCATATGGGTGAGGAGAATGCGCTTTGCACCGAGCCTCTGATAGTTGGCGTCGATGGTCGCATAATCGAGATGGATGGGAAGCACGACATCGTATTGGAAGCACTCGCTGATGAAGAGGTCGGCGCCTTGCGCCACCTCGAACAGCACGTCGACCCAGCCGGTATCTCCGGTGAAGGCAATCACCTTCCCTTCGAGCGCGAACCTGAGCGCGTAAGGTGGTGCACCTGACGGATGTTTCACCTCGAACGGCGTCACCGTCACCCCCCCGACGTCGAGCGGCCTCTGCTCCTCATATTCGAGGAAGACGAGCTCGAAGCCCGGCTCGCCGGTGGTCACGCCGGGATAGAGCGCTTCGGCCGCCGTGCGGTAGCGCGCCTCGATCCCGCGCGGGCCCGTCACGATGAGCGGCCGCGTGCGCTTGCTCACATACTGCCCGTCGATCAACATCCAGGGCAGACCGCCGAAATGATCGCCATGGAGATGGGTGACGAACACGGCGTCGATGTCATTTGGATCGAATCCCAACCGGCGCATCCCGATCAGGGTCGACGTCCCGCAATCGATGAGAAAGGTCGACGTCGCGGAGCGGACGTGGAACGAGGTCTGCAAGCGTCCGCCGGCGCCGAAAGCGTCTCCGCAGCCGATGAGGGTTAGTCGCATGGCGGCCGCATCTTAGAGCCTCGTGTCAGCGCGGGGCGAGAGTAAACGCGCCGTTAGGGATTTCCGCTGATAGTTCCTAAAGGAGTCTTTGCGTCGCAGCGAGGCGCGGTCGCCCTAAGCTTATGCCATTGGCAGCTCTCGCTTTTTCGCCAGTCAGTTAGGTTGTTGCGGGTCACATAAGCATGTCAGGGGGCGCCTCACCCGGGGCTCAGCGAGCCGCGTCGCCATCGGTCAATGGCAAACGGCGCTCCTTCCGCAGCGTCCAGGAAGCTCGCGAGAAGCTCACTTACAAATCCGGCGCCCGGCCCGAGTTCGAGTACGAACTCCTTTTGATGTTCGTCAAGAACGAGCTGTCGGCCGCCGTGACGACGCCGCTGCTCGCCGTCATCGTGGCCATGGGCGCCATGTTCTGGGCGCCGCCGCGCGAGCTCCTGCTCTGGCTTGGCATGGTGTTCGTTGCCAAGGGCATCCTGATCAGTCTTTGCCGGCAATTCATCAAGAGCCCGCGTGAGGACGCCGCCACTCCCGCCTGGCGCGCCAAGATCACGGCGGCGGAGTTTCTCTACGGCGTCACTTGGGCGGCGGTTGCCTTCATCAGCCCCGACGCCCAGGGTGAGGCGGCGCATACTTTTATCTTCGCCTCGCTCCTCGTCGTCATCTCGATGCGCATGTTGTTCGCCTCGACGGTCATGCCCATCGTTTATGCCGGCACCTTGCCGATGACTGCGGCCATCGTCATCCGCTTCGCGCTCCTCGACAATCCGTTCTACTGGGCGATGGCCGCCATGGCCGTCGGCGTGCACATCTATTTCATCTGGCTGATGAGCGGGCTCAACTCGACCGTCATGGCCATGCTCGAATATCGCGCGGAGAAGGACGCGCTGATCGGCGAGCTTGAGCAGGCCAAGGCGAACTCCGACGAGGCGCGAGCGCGCGCCGAAGAGGCGAATCTCGCCAAATCGCGCTTCCTCGCCACCATGAGCCATGAACTGCGCACGCCGCTCAACGCCATTCTCGGTTTCTCAGAGATCATGCGCTCCGAGATCCTCGGTCCCCACGCCAATCCCACCTACAAGGAATACGCGAACGACATTCATCAGAGCGGCCAGCACCTGCTCAACCTGATCAACGAGATCCTCGACATCAGCCGCATCGAGGCGGGCCGCTACGAGCTGCATGAGGGGCCCGTTTCCCTCGCCGAGGTGGTCGAGGATTGCCACCGGCTGATGCGCCTCAGAGCGGAGAGCAAGGGGCTCAAGCTCGTCGAAGAGTTCGCGGAGAACCTGCCTCAGCTCTGGGCGGATGAGCGCGCTATCCGCCAGATCTGTCTCAACCTACTGTCGAACGCGATCAAGTTTACCCCGACCGGCGGGGCCGTGACGCTGAGAGTCGGACGCACCGGCACTGGCGGTCAGTTCTTGAGCGTCAAGGATACCGGCCCCGGCATCCCCGAGAATGAGATCCCCCGCGTGCTAAGGAGCTTTGGCCAGGGGTCGCTCGCCCATCAGACGGCCGAAGGCGGCACCGGGCTTGGCCTTCCCATCACCAAAGGCCTGACCGAGCTCCATGAGGGAGCGTTCGAGTTGAAGAGCAAGCTTCGCTATGGGACCGAGGTGATCATCACCTTCCCGCGCAAGCGGGTGATGGAGGCCCTCCCCCGGGTGCCCGAACCCGGCGAGATCCAGCCCGAGAAACCTCGCGTTTCATGGCGCGCTGGCGCGAAGCGCTAGCGGAAAGCGCTGGTTGCATTTCCCTTCTTCGCATGACGAGCGACCGCAATGGCCTTCGGCCAGCGATCGCTTGCCCCTTGTTCGCGGCCAAATCGGGAGTAGATTCAGCCGATGCGCGGGCCGCTTCTCGCGGCCTTGAGGGAATCGACGGCATGAGGCGGCTCTGGCTTCTTGCGGTTTGGCTATTCTTCGTCGCCGGTCTTGCGTGCGCCGCGAGCGAGCCGATCTTTGCCGACATCCTTATTCAGGTCGACAAGCCGAGCCAGACCATGACCGTCTCGGTCAATGGGCAACCGCTTTACCGCTGGCCGGTCTCGACCGGAGCAACCGGCTTCTCAACGCCGACCGGCTCCTACACGCCGTTCCGTATGGAGATCATGCATTACTCGCAGGAGTGGGACAATGCGGGCATGCCGCATGCGATCTTCTTCACCACGCGGGGCCACAGCATTCATGGCTCGGACCACCCGGGCCTCGGCACGCCTGTCTCTCACGGTTGCGTCCGCCTTTCGCTGCCGAACGCCACCACGCTTTACGCCCTCGTTCAGGCGGAGGGCATGGGGAAGACCAAGGTCATCGTGATGGGGGCCGATCCTCCCGGTTTCTACTCGCCGAGCCAGCCGCCGCAGCAGAGGCGTCCGTTTTCTCCCTTCGGAGGCCTGTTTCGCTTCTGAGTGGCTCGCCAATGAGGGCTTTTTGCGAGCTTCGGCTTTCTCCTTCTGGTGTCTGGTTTTCACTTCGGGTTACGCTTACATGGCCTGAAGTGAGAAAACGCCGTTGGAAACTCCCTGCGTGAATGTCTGCTTGCTCGACTCGGAGCTCGGGCTCTGCGTCGGCTGTGGACGCACCATCGACGAGATTGCGAGCTGGGCGTCGATCAGCGACGCCGAGCGGGCCGCCATCATGGCGGCCTTGCCCGCGCGTCTGGAGAGTTTCGCCAAGTCGGAGAGTGAGACCGCGTGACGACTTGGCTGGCCCTGTTCATCCTCGCCTTCGGTGCCATGCTCCTTGTCAGCAACGAGTCCGGCATGATCGCGGGCCTCGATGCAACGACCTTCGGCTATGTCGCCGTCTTCGTCGCCCTCCTCGTCTATTTTATCGGCGGGATCGTGTCGCGCTATGGCGGCCGCGCGAGCTCGATGGTGCGCGATGCCGTGACCTGGCTCACGCTCGGGCTCGCCCTCGTCACCCTCTATTCCTACAAGGAGGAGATCGCGCCGATCGCAGCGCGCGTCGTTGGCGAGCTCCTGCCCGGCAGTGCGATGACCGTCGAGCAAAGTGCCGGCGGCCTCACCGAGATCCGCATCCGCAAACGGCTCGATGGCCACTTCAACGCCAATGTCGATGTGAACGGCAAGCAAATCGCCATGATCGTCGACACCGGCGCCTCATCCATCGTGCTGACGCCGGAGGACGCGACCAAGGCCGGCATCGACATCAGGAACCTCGCCTACAACATTCCCGTGCTCACCGCCAATGGCCGCACCTTCGCCGCGCGCGTCCGCCTCGATAAGGTCGCCATCGGTCACGTCGACCGCGCCAATGTCGATGCTCTCGTGGCAAAGCACGGCGCCATGACACAAAGCCTTCTCGGTATGAGTTTCTTAAGCCGCCTCCGCTCTTATGAGTTTTCCGGCGATTTCCTGACGTTGCGCGGTTGAGCTCGCGCGCGTCCTCGCCGTTGTCTCGCGTGCGGGAGAGCAGGTGCGGTCTTGACTTCAAGCGCAAAGCACGCGCTTCACGAGGCGCTTCTGTGGGGAGCCGCCGTGCTCGGCGGCGTCATGCTGTTCTATTTCTTCGACGACATTCGCGCCGCGCTCGATCTCCGGGGCGTCCCGCCGACCGCCGAGATAGCGGCCGCTCGTCCGCCCGAGGCCCAAGCGGGCTTTGGTGGGGAAGTCCACCTCAAATCCGACGAGCGTGGTCATTTCGTGTTCGAGGCCTATGTCAACGATCGTCCCGCGGCCTTCATGGCCGACACTGGCGCGACACTCGTGGTTCTGACTTATGAGGACGCCGCACGGCTCGGCCTCTCACCCCAAAGCCTCGACTTCTCGGCTCGCGTCGCAACGGCCAACGGCGTCTCTTCCGTGGCGCCCGTGACGCTCGACCGCGTGCGCGTCGACGACATCACCGTCCGCGATGTTGAGGCCCTGGTCGCCGAGCGGGGCGCGCTCGCCACCAACCTTCTCGGCATGAGCTTTCTCGGACGGCTGAGAAGCTTCACCAAAGAGGGAAGCGAGCTGGTGCTGGTCCAGTAGTCTCACGCACCGCCGGCATCAAACGACGGGCACGCCTTCGAGCTTGGCCTTTTCCTCCGGCTCGACATGGATGGTGATCATGGCGTGAGGGACGTCCTCTTTCAGCGCCGCCTCCACCCGGTCGCAAATCGCATGCAACTCCGCGACCGTCATCGCACCGGGCACCACAAGATGGAACTCGATGAAGGTCGTGCGGCCCGCATGGCGAGTGCGCAGATCGTGCGCCTCGATTGCGCCTTGAGCTTCTTTCGAGATCGCCACGCGAATCTTTGCCAGCATATCGGCCGAAACGGCTTCGTCCATCAGCCCGCCAATCGACTGACGCATCAGCTCCCATCCCCACCACAGGATATGCAATGCCACCAGCGCGGCGATGACCGAGTCGAGAACGAGCCAGCCGGTGAGCGCCACCAAGGCGACGCCGAGAAGAACGCCCACCGACGTGACCACGTCGGCCACGAGGTGCTTGGCATCGGCCATCAATGCCGGGGAGCGGAAGCGCTTTCCGTAGCGAAACAGGAAGAAGCACCAAATCGCGTTTATCGCGCTTGCCAAGCCATTGATGGCGAGGCCGAGAACGGGTGCCGCGACCGGCGTCGGCTCGAGATAGCCGAGATACGCCTTGCGCAGAATGGCAAGCGCGGCGACGCCGATGAGAACGCCTTCGACCACGGCCGAGAGGTACTCGACCTTGTGATGGCCATAGGGGTGATTGGCATCGGGCGGTACCGCGCTCAGTCGCACGGCCAGAAAGGCACCGACGGCGGTCGCCACGTTGACGATGCTTTCGAGCGCATCCGAGTAAAGGGCAACGCTGCCGGTGAGGAGATAGGCCGCGTATTTCAGGGCGAGCACGACGAGGCCCACGGCGATGCCCCAAAACGCGAGCCTGATGACGAATTTCATGACGGCGAGATCATGCGTGAGCTGTGGGGCCGGCGAGTGTCGCACCTTGCTGTCCGCACCTAGAGGGCTTGTATCGCCTGCGCAAGCGTCATCTTTTGGATTGCAACTCGCTTGCATTTCGAGCGGTTTCCCCACGTTGATGCCGCCCGCCCTCGCGGACGCGGGACTAAGGCGCCCCCAAGCCTGTTGGTCGGCGGAGAAAAATCGCTTATCACACGCCCAATTACAAAGAGTGCAAGTATGTTCCCAAAACCCCGCCAAGACCTCGTCCCCAACACCGTCGAATTCGAGCGGCTCCCTCTCGTCAAGGCGACCGGGTTTCGCGAATACGACGCCCGCTGGCGCTTCCCCGAAGAGATTAACCTGCTCGGGCTCGAGGCCGTGGGCCTCGGGCTCGCGACGCTGATGCGGGCGCGCGGCGTGCCGGTCCGCGTCGTGGTTGGCCATGACTACCGCTCTTATTCGGCCGCCGTCAAAGCAGCGCTGATGTCGGGGCTGATGGCGGGCGGCGCCGAGGTCCACGATATCGGGCTCGCGCTCTCGCCCATGGCCTATTTCGCCCAGTTCGAGCTCGGCGTCGAAGGCGTCGCCATGGTCACCGCGAGCCACAACGACAATGGCTGGACCGGCATCAAGATGGGCATCCAGAGGCCCCTCACCTTCTCGCCTGACGAGATGACGGCGCTGAAGGAGATCGTCATGGAGGCGCGCTACACCGCGTCTCCCGAAGGCGGCCGCTATGTCTTCGTGCCTGACCTGCCAGAGCGCTATATGGCGGATCTGCTCAAGCGGCCCAAGCTGCTCCGGCCGATCAAGGCGGTCGTCTCCTGCGGCAACGGCACGGCTGGGGCCTTCGCCCCGCGTGTTCTTTCGGAATTGGGCGTCACCGTCATTCCGCTGAATTGCGAGCTCGATCATTCCTTCCCGGCGCATAACCCGAACCCCGAAGACCTCGCCATGCTGCACGCGACCCGCGATGCCGTGCTCGCCCATGGCGCCGATCTCGGGCTTGCCTTCGACGGCGACGGCGACCGCTGCGGCGTGGTCGACAACGAGGGCAACGCCATCTTCGCCGACAAGGTTGGTGTCATGCTCGCCCGCGACATCGCCGCGCGCAACAAGGGGGCGCTATTCGTCGCCGACGTGAAATCGACGGGCCTGTTCCTCACCGATCCCGTGCTCAAGGAGCACGGCGCCAAGACTCTCTTCTGGAAGACCGGCCATTCCTACATCAAGCGATACAGCCACGAGACCGGCGCCCTCGTCGGCTTCGAGAAGTCTGGGCATTTCTTCTTCAACCCGCCGCTCGGCCGCGGCTATGACGACGGGCTCGTCGCGGCCCTTGCCGTGCTCGACATGCTCGACCGCAATCCCGACAAGAGTCTCGCCGACCTCGAGCGCGAACTGCCCCGCACCTGGCAATCGCCGACCATGTCGCCGCACTGTGCCGACGAAGTGAAATACGACGTCGTCGATCGCGTGGTCGACCACTTCACCAAGGTCGCCGCCGATGGCGGGACGCTCGCCGGGCAGAAAATCCGCGAGCTGATCACCGTCAACGGCGTCAGGATCGTGCTCGATGACGGGACCTGGGGACTGGTGCGCGCCTCCTCCAACAAGCCCGAGCTTGTCGTCGTGGTCGAGAGCCCGACATCCGAGGCGAACATGCGCGCGATTTTCGCCGAGATCGACGCCGAGCTTGCCAAGCAGCCTGAAGTCGGCGCCTACAATCAAAAGATCTGACGCTCGCGTCTCCTCTCCCCGCTGGGGAGAGGGCTTTCCGTCGCGATCTTGCGCACGTCGCTCCCGAGCGGCGCATGCGCAAGTCGCATGGCGGAAAGGGTGAGGCGGTGAGCGCGCGAAGTTGAATTGCCCTCACCCACATCGAAGCCTCATGGCGGCTTCGATGTGACCTCTCCCCGCTGGGGAGAGGTTCTCAACTCGCACCGTCGGAATCGTCAGTCAACGCCACAGAACCTTCAGCGTACTGTCGCAAATTTGCAAAACGAATCTGGTTTTTTCGCCGCACATCATGGTCGACTTCGGTTTCACCCATCTCGTCTTCGCAGCAGGCCTCGTCGCCGGCATCACGCTCGATCTTCTGTTGCTGCGCACCCTGCTCGCTCCTCCCTTCCGCATCTGGCCGACGCCGGAGCCGGGCAGCTGGCAAAGTCTCACCTTCTGGGGTCTGTTTCGCGGAGGCATGGTTCTCACCTTCGTCACCGCCGCGCTCGATTGGAACAGCAACGCCTTTGCTCGATTGGACGCGCTTCATCCCCGGCCTGCCGCTCGGCTTGGGCGGCCTCTTCGTCACCGTGTGCGGCTATTTCAATCTCGGCCTCGGCAATACCTATTGCGGCGCGGACGGCCTGGTGACGGGCGGCCTCTACCGCTTCAGCCGCAACCCGCAATACACCGCCTCGATCATCGGACTGATCGGTCTCTCCATCGGCGCCAACTCGATCCTCACCATCGTGCTTTCGGCGGTGATGATCGGAGCCTATGTGATGATGGCGTTGGTCGAAGAGGACTGGCTGAAGCAGCTCTACGGCGCGCCCTATCGCGACTACTGCACGCAGACGGCGCGCTTTCTCGATATTCAAGGCTTGCTTGCTCTCGCCGAGCGAAGGAAGCCGTCGCGGCAAACGAGTTGAGCAAGGCGTTGCAATGAGATTCGTCATGGCCGGGCACAGGCTGGGTCGCCGATCGAGACCCGGGTGCCCGGCATGACGAGATGGGTTGCGATCTAGTCCGGCTCGCCGCTATTCGGCCGCCACCGCGAGATGCCTCTCCCCAGCAACGATGCGGCGTGCTTGATCGAGCACCTCGATGCCGGCGCCGTCGAGATGCGCGTTCTCGGCGAGATGGCGGCGGAAGGCGCGCGCCCGAGGCTGTCCGTGGAACAGCCCGAGAATGTGCCGCGTCATCTGATTGAGGCGGCTCCCGCGCGCAAGCCGATCCTCGACATAAGGCCGGAAGGCATCAAGCACATCGAGCCGCGCCGGCACCGCCCCCTCCTCCCCGAACAGCACGCCATCCACCTCGGACAGTAGATACGGGTCGGCATAGGCCGCGCGGCCGAGCATCACCCCGTCGACATGCGCCAACTGTGACCTCGCCGCAGCAAAAAACTCGATCCCGCCATTGATGATGATCTCGAGCTCTGGCCGTCGCTCCTTCAAGCGATAGACGCGGCCGTAATCGAGCGGCGGCACATCGCGATTCTGCTTTGGGCTCAAACCCTGGAGCCAAGCCTTGCGTGCATGCACGACGAAGGTCGTGCAGCCCGCGCGCGAAACCTCGTCGATGAACCGATCGAGACTCTCCTCCGCATCCTGATCGTCGATGCCGATGCGGCATTTGACGGTGACCGGCAATCCCGAGCTTGCAGCCATCGTCGCAACGCACTCGCCGACGAGCTGGGGCTCGGCCATGAGACAAGCGCCGAAGCTGCCCGACTGCACGCGGTCCGACGGGCAGCCCACATTGAGGTTGATCTCGTCATAGCCGTAGTCGGCACCGACCCGCGCCGCCTCGCCGAGCTTCTTGGCGTCGCTGCCGCCGAGCTGAAGCGCAAGAGGATGCTCCGCCTCCTTGAAGCCGAGCACGCGCTCGCGGTCGCCATGAAGCACTGCGTCTGCCGTCACCATCTCGGTATAGAGAAACGTCCGCTTCGAGATGAGGCGCAAGAAATAGCGGCAGTGGCGGTCGGTCCACTCCATCATCGGCGCGACGGCGAAACGGTGTGAGTCGGATTTCAAAGACTTATGCCTTCCGCCTGAATCGATTTCTGAGCGCTCGGGTCTGCGGGCCTGAGCCGCATCACCCAAAATGCTCGCCCCAATTGTGCAGCGCCTTGAGCACGGGGCCAAGCGCCTTGCCCTTGTCGGTCAGGAAATATTCGTAGCGGGGCGGATGCTTCTCGTAGAGGCGCGTGCCGATCACGCCCTTCGCCTCGAGGGCTTTCAGCCGCGCCGAGAGCGTGTTCGGCGCCACGCCATCCAGTCCCGCCTCGAGCTGCTGGAAGCGCAACGGGCCTTTGCGAAATAGGTCGCGCAGAATGAGCAGCGACCATTTCTCGCCGATCGCGTCGAGCGCCCGCGCCACCGGGCAATCGCTTATGCCATATGAGTTCGCCATACGGGGTAGATAGACAAGTCCCTTGATCAAATCAAGTGCCTTGCTATTGACAAGTGACTTGCGATTATATAGCTACGAGTCTGGCAACGTAATCAAGGAGGCTTGTCATGACCGTTCCAACCTATCTCCCCTACGTCGTCCTGACTGGAAATGCGCTCACCCTCATCGCCATCCTGTACGGGCTAAACAGGGCGCTCGCCGACGCGGCGTGGCCTACGCAAGAGCGCATGCGCGCTCTCGGACTCTCGGCTGCGATTCTTCTCGGCTGGCTCGCCGTCGCACTCGGCCTCGCCCGCGCGGACTTCTTTCATGTGACGGCGGGCGGCATCCCCACCATCCAATATGGGCTACTGTTCCCTATCCTGATCGGGGCTCTCTTGATTTGGCGGTCAAAGCTCGCCCGTCGCATCCTCGACGCCGTGCCGCAGCCTTGGCTCGTCGGCGTGCAGCTCTACCGCGCGCTTGGCGTGGTGTTCCTCATCCTCTATGCCGCCGGCCACTTGCCGGCCCTGTTCGCCTGGCCGGCCGGCGTCGGCGACATCGCCATCGGTCTTTCCGCACCGATAGTCGCCTATGCCTATGCGCGAGCCCCGCGCGAGAACGCGGGCGCCGTCAGGACGTGGAACGTGCTCGGCATCCTCGATCTCGTCATCGCCGTGACCACTGGGTTCCTCACCGCACCGTCTCTGATCGCGCCCTTCGAGTTTCACCCCTCGAGCGAGCTGATCACCATTCTGCCGATGGTGATGATCCCGGTCTACCTCGTGCCGCTCTCGATCGTGCTGCACATCGCCTCGCTCGTGAAATTGCATCGCGAACAAGCGTGCGCCTCAGGCTGCAAGCAAATTGCCCATGCCGCGGCGTGATTGCCGACCTCAGCCGAGACGCGGCCCTCGCCTCCTCCTCGGAGGCGGGGGCTACGTTCTTATTGCAGGTCGGGCCCCGTCTCCGGCGTCGCCGGGGGATGGGGCTTCGAGATCATGAAGGCCGCCACGTCCCAGGCTTGCTGGATGGTCAGCACCGGATCGACATAGCTGATGCCGAACGGCATGTTGGCGTGGATATAGGCGGCGGCGTATGCCGTCTTGGCCATGCCCGCGCCGGCATTGAAGCTCGCATCGCCCCACAGGGGCGGAATGGAATAGCCGACGCCAGGGCTCCCCTTGAGTTCGCCCTGGCCATCATCCTTGTGACACTTGGCGCACTGCTGGGCGTAAACCTCCTGCCCCCGCCGCGAGTTTGGCGGCGATTGAGGCGTCGCGAGAGGCTTGAGTCCCATGCCGGGGAGCCGCACGCCAGCAGGCGTCCCCGTGCCGACAAATTTGAGATAGGCGATAATCGCCTGCATCTCCCGGCTATCGGGCGGCAGGTCTTTGCCGTTCAAGCTCCGCCGCATGCAGCCGTTCAGTCGTCCCGTCAGCGTCAAGACCTGGTCGTCAACCATCATCGGAAACGTCGCGAAGGTGGAGATGAACGGCGCGGCAAAGGGCTGCAACCCCGCATTCAGATGGCAGTTCTGACAGGAGAGATCGTTTCCGGCATAGCGGAGCGCGGGATCGGTCGCGTTCTTGCCGATATGACGTGCCGTGTTGACGATGAGATCCTTGCCGTAACGGATGAGGTCGTTCTCGGGGCCAGGTCCGAGCTTGTTAATGTCGACCGCGTACCAATTGACCTCGTTCTTATTCCACAGCACGTAGCCCGCGCCGACACCTGCGGCCGCGCCCACGGCAAGCGCGATGACCGTCAGCGCTATCCGAATCATTGTCTCCCCCCAAGCCGGCGATTCCCCGCAGCACCATGATAGACGCTGATCGGCCCGACTTCAGCAACGCTTATGTGCGCGATTTCAGCCCGTTAAGCGGAGGGTGGCGGTTAGCGCGCCGTGCGGCCGAGAACTTCCATCAACTCCGCGACCTTGCGGCGCTGTTCGGCCTTGTTGCCGCTCGAGATGGCATTTTCCACGCAATGAGCGACGTGATCATGAAGGACCTCCTCCTCCACCTTGCGCAAAGCCGCGCGCGCGGCGGAAATCTGCGTGACCACGTCGATGCAGTAGCGGTCCTCTGCGACCATGCGGATCAGGCCCCGCACCTGGCCCTCGATCCTTTGCAGCCGCTTGAGCGCTGACTCCTTGGCATCGCTTCTCATAAGCGCTATATACCCCTAGGGGGTATGAGTTTCAAGGCGAGATCGGATCATGGCGGCAGAGTGCCATAACCACACCAACGGACACGGCCATGGCGAGGCCATGGCGCTGGCTAGCGATCGCGCGATCGATCCCGTATGCGGGATGACCGTCGATATTCATGCCGGCAAGCCGACCTTCGAGCATAAAGGCCATACTTATTATTTCTGCTCGGAGGGCTGTCGCGGCAAATTCTCCAAAGAGCCAGGGCGCTTCATTGACAAGACGGGCGACGCCGAGCCGCTTCCCCAAGGCACGCTCTACACCTGCCCGATGCATCCCGAGATCGTGCAGGAGGGGCCCGGCCATTGCCCGATCTGCGGCATGGCTCTCGAGCCGATGGGCGTCCCGGGCGGGGACGAGATCAACCCCGAGCTGGTCGACTTCACGCGCCGCCTCAAGGTCGCGGTGCCGTTGTCGGCCGCGCTTGTCATCCTCGACATGGGCGCTCACGTCTTTCACCTGAACCTGCTCCCCTTCCTGTCGCCCGAGACTCAGCAATGGTTGAAGCTCGCGCTCGCCATCCCGGCAGTGCTCTGGTGCGGTTGGCCGTTCTTTCTGCGCGGCATCGCCTCGATCCGCTCCGGTTACCTCAACATGTTCACCCTGATTGGGCTCGGCACGGGGGCGGCGTTTCTTTACAGCGTGGTCGCCACGGTTGCGCCCTCGCTGTTCCCTGATGCCATGCGCGACGCGCACGGCCTCGTACCGGTCTATTACGAGGCGGCGTCCGTTATTGTCGCGCTCGTGCTGCTCGGCCAGGTGCTCGAGCTCCGCGCACGTGAGAGAACCGGCGGCGCCATTCGCGCCCTGCTCGATCTTGCGCCCAAGATCGCGCTTCGCGTGCTGAAGGACGGCAAGACCGAGAGCGTGCCGCTCGCCACCGTCAAGGTCGGCGACATTTTGCGCGTGAGGCCCGGCGACAAAGTCCCGATCGACGGCACGGTGATCGAGGGACGTAGCGCCGTCGATGAGTCGATGCTGACCGGCGAGCCCCTCCCCATCGAGAAGGTGGTCGGCGACCGCGTCACTGGCGGCACTCTGAACGGCAACGGCAGCTTCGATATGCACGTCGATCGGACCGGCGCCGAAACCACCCTTGCTCAGGTCGTGGCCATGGTCGCCGAGGCGCAGCGCTCGCGCGCGCCGATCCAGCGGCTCGCCGACGCTGTCGCCTCCTATTTTGTCCCCGCCGTGATTGCCGTTTCGGCGATCGCTTTCATCGCCTGGTATTTCCTCGGGCCCTCCCCTGCGCTTGCTTATGCGCTGGTCGCCGCGGTGAGCGTGCTGATCATCGCCTGCCCGTGCGCGCTCGGCCTTGCCACACCCATCTCAATCATGGTGGCGACGGGACGCGGCGCGCATGCCGGCGTACTGGTGCGCAATGCCGCGGCCATCGGGCGGCTTGCCGCGGTAAACACACTGGTCGTCGACAAAACCGGGACCCTCACCGAGGGCAAGCCCGCGCTGACCGGCGTTGAAGCAACCAACGGCTTCACCGAAGACGAGGTGCTGCGCCTTGCTGCCGCGCTCGAGGCGATGAGCGAGCACCCCCTCGCCGAAGCCATCCTGCACGGCGCCTTGAAGCGCAACATAACAATCGCCAAGGCGACGGGTTTTGCGGCCGTTACCGGTCAGGGCGTGAAAGGACGCGTCGGCGAAACCGACGCGGCTCTCGGCAATGCCCGACTGATGCAGGCATCCGGCATCGATGTAGGTCCCCTCGCGCAAACCGCAGAAGCGAGACGCAAGCATGGCCAGACGGTGATGTTCTTGGCCGCTGGCGGCAAGCTCGCCGGCATCATCGCCGTCGCCGATCCCATCAAGGAGACCGCCGCCGAGGCGATCCGCAAGTTGCACGCGCAAGGGCTCAAAATCGTGATGGCGACCGGCGACAACGAGACCACGGCGAAGTCGGTCGCGTCCGAGCTCGGCATCGATGAGATGCATGCGGGGCTACGCCCGGAAGAAAAGCTCGCTCTGATCGAGAGGTTGCAGAAGACGGGCGCGACGGTCGCCATGGCTGGCGACGGCATCAACGATGCGCCGGCGCTCGCCCGCGCCGACGTCGGCATCGCCATGGGCACCGGCGCCGACGTCGCCATGGAGAGCGCGGGGCTAACCCTGCTCAAGGGCGATCTCCGCGGCGTGGTGCGCGCGGTGAATCTCGCCCGCGCCACCATGCGCAACATCAAGCAGAATCTGTTTTTTGCTTTCGTCTATAACGCGCTCGGCGTGCCGATCGCCGCCGGCGTGCTCTATCCTGCCTTCGGCATCCTGCTCTCGCCGATCATCGCCGCCGCGGCGATGAGCTTCTCCTCGGTTTCGGTGGTCGGCAACGCGCTGCGCTTGCGCAAAATCGACCTCGACTAAGGCACGATACCGATGCCATCTCCCGCTGACGGCCCCGCCGTCGGCGCTGGCCCGCGCGGCAGTCGCGGCAGATAGGTCGAGAGCGTGGCAAGCCGCCGCCAGGTGGCGAACGCGTTGAACCGTGACCGCTCGATCAGAGCAAGGCCGACGGCCGCCAGGAACGGCAGGCTCTGCACGAACAGCACGGCACTGAAGATCGAGATCTCATGCACTTGCTGATCGTTGGTGTAGTGAAGCACGAGCGAGCCGATCACCAGCAGCGTGCCGAGCAGCGCTTCCCACATCGCCGGGAAACCCGCCGACCAGCGCGAGACGCCCTTTGCCGTGCGAACGAAGGGAAGCTCGTCGCGGATCACGCCGTCGGCCACGGCGCGGCCGACGGTGAGCTGCAAGGCCATCGCCGAGATCGCGGCACCGAGAGAGGCAAAGATCGGCGCCTGCACCCGGGTGCGGTAGAGCACCATGAAGTGCACCAGCATCACCGCGAAGGTCGCAAGCACGGGAAGCGTCAACACGGCTTCCGGTACGGCAATGCCGAGAAAGGCCACGAGCGGCATCCAGATCAGGTTGAGAATGGCGATGACCACGCCGAGCGACTCTGCCCCTAGCCAAGTGAGCCAGCCGACGAGGAACGCCCCCTTCTGCTGCGCCGTGAGCCTGCTCCCACCCGGCAGGAACGCGCGCCAATGCTTCTTGATGAGTTGCACGCCACCATAGGCCCAGCGGTGGCGCTGGCGCTTATAGGCGGCGAAGTCCGAGGGCAACAGGCCCCAGCCATAGCGTGCGTTGGTGTAGTGGGCCCGCCAACCGCGCTCGAGCAGCGAAAGTCCGAGGTCGGTGTCCTCGACGATGGTGTCGCTCGACCAGCCGCCGGCATCGGCCAGCGCCGTCCGGCGTACGAGGCACATCGTGCCATGGGTGACGATGGCGTTCACCTCGTTTCGTTGCACCATGCCGATATCGAAGAAGCCGGCATATTCCCGGTTCATCACCGCTTGCGAAATGTTTCGATGGCACTCGCGATGGTCCTGGGGCGCCTGCACCAGGCCCACGGCCGGATCGGCGAAAGCGGAAACGAGATCCTTCAGCCAGTCCGCATGCACCACGTAATCGGCATCGATAACGCCGATGATCTCGGCCTCGGGAGCGGTGTGCTCGAGCGCGAGCCGCAGCGCTCCCGCCTTGAAACCTTGGAGGCGGTCGGCCCGCACGAATTTGAAGCGCGCGCCTAGCACCTGGCAATGATGCTCGATCGGCTCCCACATGGCGGAATCCGGCGTGTTGTTGACGACCACCACGCATTCGAAATTCGGCCAGTCGAGCTTGGCAACGCTGTCGAGGGTCTGGCGCAGCATCTCCGGCGGCTCGCGGGAGGCCGGAATGTGGATCGAGACGAGAGGCGTCAGCTGAGGGAGTCCCCCCGCGCGCTGAAGCAGCCGCGCGGGTTTTGCCCCGAACATGATGGCCGCAAGCTCCTCGATGCGCTGCTTCATGATCATGATGAGCGGGATGAGGAGCCCTGCGCCGACGAACATGGCGATTTGCGAGCCGAGCACGAAATAATGCGTGACCCAATAATCGATGACATTCGCAGACCAGGCGCCAATCGCGTTGGCGGTAAGCGCGATCACGGCGGCTTGCGCCGCGGTCACCCGCGGGATGGCGAAGATGGGGATCGACAACAACAGGCCTATGGCGAGCGCGGTCAGCACTTTGAACAGGAAGTTCGGGGCTTCCACGTCGCCCGAGAAAGCGAATTTCGGATGACGAGCGGCGTCGAACACGCCCCAATAGGGGCCGACGCTTCCCTCATTGGTCTTCCACGGCTGGTCGAATGCCTCGATGATGGAATAGTCGATGCCCATGGCGTCGGCCCGCGCGATGAAGTCGCGGATGACCTCGGCCTGGATGAGCGGACTTGGCACCGCGTCCTTGCGATTGAGTCCCGCGGAGGGCCAGCCGAACTCGGCGATGACGATGCGCTTGCCGGGATAGGTTTGCCGAAGCTTCTCGTAGGCATGCATTGCGTGATCAACCGCCGCTGAGCCCGGGATGCCCTCCCAATAAGGAAGGATGTGGACGGCGAGATAGTCGACAGCCGAGACCAGCTCCGGATGCTCGAGCCAGACGTTGTAGACCTCGGCCGTGGTCACCGGCACCGACGTGCTGCGCTTCACGCGCTGGATCTTGGCGATGAGGTCCTTGACCTCAGCGTTAGAGTCGAAACTCTTGCCCGTGAGCGCGGCGAGCGCCTGCCCGCGATAGATGGTCTCGTTGCCGACCACGAGGCTGTCGATGTTGCGGTATTGCTTGGCGAGCGAGATACCGCTCTCGATCTCGCGCTCGTTCTGCTCCTCCCAGTCGTTGATCCAAATTCCCTGAGTTAGGCGCAAGCCGAATTTCGACGCGAGCGCGGGAACCTGCTCGAGGCCGTTCGTCGCGCTATAGGTTCTGATGTGCTGCGTGTAGGGCGCGATGGCGGCAAGATCATTCTCGATCTGCGACTTCGTCACCGGTGCCGAGGCGCTTCCGTTGGGACTGACCGGAGAGAACGAAACGCTCGCTAGCCCCCCACTATTCGGAGGCGACACGCGTTCATGCAACATGAGCCATGCGGAAGCATGGAGCGCGGTCGCAAGTACGACCACAATCGCGACGAGAGCGTTGCGCATTGTGTTTGAAGTCTCGGTTCAGAGTCGGCCTGCCCGCCCCCCTTGGCCGCCGTGCCGAAGAGACGTTCCGCAGTTCCCCCTAGAACTTTCTTAGTTAGGAATGGTTCCGCTTTTTGTGGTTGAGCCTGACGTCGTTTGGTTTGAAGTTGTGGTCGTCTCCTGTGGTGCGATCCAGCAATCGTGCACGCGCGAGGCAAGCCGATCGGCAACCTTGGGATCGATCGGTCCCTGCTCGATGACGCAACGGAACGCGAGCTTCAGATGCTCCGATGAGCAACCGAAGCGGTCGTAGAGGTCGATGTAGCGGCGCGCGGTGTCCATGTCGTCGCGCCACAGCAGGCTCGCGATGCGGCGCCCGGTCCAGACGCATTCCGGCGCGCCGGCGGAACTCGGCAGCTTGGCTTCGGCCTCTTTGTATTCAGCGATGGCCTTGGCCGCCTCTTGCTCCTCGGCCTTGGCCTGATCGGCTGCCTTCTGGTCGCCTTCTTTCTTCTCGCCTTGTGGCTGGGCTTGGCCCTGCTGTTGAGCAGGAGCGCTACCCTGGTCCTCTGCCAGAGCCGGGAATGTGGACCACAGCAAAACGCCGCCGGCCAGGAGGGCGGCGGCGGAGCGGACAGTGCGGCGCAGCATGGATAAGCACCCGACTCGGGAGGAGAACATTTTTGGCGTTAAAGCACTAAATTTTGGCAGTCCAACGGCAGGATTCTTCCATATCACTTCGCAAGCGCACAAACCAGAGCAATCGGTTCAATAGGGGGGAGAAGCTGCTATTCGTCGCATCCCTCTTGGCACGAACTTCGCCATGCTCCGTTCCCTCCTGCTCCTAGCGCTCGTCGCCTGCGCCATCGTGGCCGTCTGGCATCGCATCGGGCGCCCGGTGCCGATGCCGGCCTCTCCGCTTGCCGACGGCGAGAAGTTAACGTGCATCTCCTATGCCCCGTTCCACGGTAACCAAGCCCCCTTCACCTGGGATCTGCATGTTCCCGACCAGCAGATTGCCGCCGACCTGAAGCGCCTGTCAGCGATCACCTCTTGCGTGCGCACCTATTCCGCGATGGGGCCGCAAGGGCGGATTACACGGCTCGCCGGACAGGAGGGGCTGAAAGTGATGCAAGGCATCTGGCTGGGGAGGAACCGTGCCGAGAACCGGCGCGAGATCGAGGCGGGGTTGCGGCTTGCCCGGCAGCATCCAGGCGTTGTCGACGCCTTCATCGTCGGCAACGAGGTGCTGCTTCGGGGCGAGCTCTCGGCTGCGAGTATCAAGGCTTATGCCGGGGAGGTTCGCGAGCGCTCCGGACTTCCCGTGACCTATGCCGACGTCTGGGAGTTCTGGCTGAAAGCGCCCGAGCTCGCCTCTTCCGTCGATTTCGTGACCATCCACATCCTGCCCTATTGGGAAGATGATCCCGTGGCGGCCAAGGACGCAGTCGCCCATGTGCGCGAGATCAGGGCGAAGCTCCAGGCGAAGTTCGCCGGTAAGGAGATCCTGATCGGGGAAGTCGGCTGGCCGAGCGAGGGCGCATGCGTGCCGGCGCGCTTCCCTCCCCTGCCAACCAGGCGCTCGTGTTGAGCGGTGTCGTCGCGGCGGCCAAGAAGGAGGGCTGGAAGGTCAATCTCATCGAGGCCTTCGACCAGCCCTGGAAGCGGCTCTTGGAAGGGACGGTCGGCGGCTATTGGGGACTGTTCGGCGACGGGGCGAAGGAGCCGAAGTTCCATTTCGGCGCAGCCGTGTCGAACGAGCCGAAATGGCGCCTCGTGGCGGCGCTCGGCATCGGCGCCGCCTGTCTCGTCTTTCTCTCGGCCATGCTCGGCGGACTCGAGCGCCGCGCCGAGACGAGGACGTGGCGTGCGGATCTCTTGGTTGCTCTGATCGCGCTTGCCTCTGGCCTCACGGTCGGGCTTGCAGCGATCAGCTTGCCCATGGATAGCGCCGAGCAAGCCGACCAGCTGCGCTCCTTAGGCCTGTTCGCGCTCGCCGTTGCCGTTCCTCTTGCTGCGAGTTTCACCATCGCCCATGGCGACCGCCTGGCCAGCTTCGATCTCGCACTCGACCCATCGCGCTGGCGGAGCAAGGATCTCATCGGCGTCGGACTCGCGGCGCTGCTGGTGGCGACGATGATCGCTGCCATGCATGTCGCACTCGGGCTCGTGTTCGATCCGCGTTATAAGGATTTCCCCTTGGCCTCGCTGACAGGACCCATCGCCGCGTTCGCCATCCTCGCTGTCTCGAGCGCCGCCGTCTCTCGCCTCCCGGGAAGAGCCGAGAGGATCGGCGCGCTCGTGCTTGCGGGCGCCGCGGTTTACATCATCGCCAATGAGGGGATCGCCAATTGGCAGGCAGTTCTCTTTGCCTGTCTCCTCCTCGTGCTCGCGCTCACCCTCTTGCAGGGGCGGGCCGCGCGAAACTCAGCACCAGCAACGTGACGGCGAGCGCCGAGGCGCGGGTGTTGTAGAGGACGAGCCCGAGCAACGCGAAGACAAGGCCGATGCCGAGCGCGATCGAGTTCGGTCGCCAAAGCTGCACCGCCGCCGCGATCACCGCCGTCCATCCGAAGCAATCCTGGATGAACAGCAGGATCACTGCCAGCCTGAGCTTGCAGGTGAGACTGTCCTCACCCGCCTCGCAAGCCAAGCCGATCGGCGTGTTCTGGATGATTCCGTAACACAGAAAGAGCGCGGTCCCGAGCGCCGCGAGACTGAGGACGGCAAGGATCACGACGGCTCGCCGCGACGGGACGAACAGAATTCTTGTGAGGCCTGGGCGTCGGGCTCAACCGTCATGAGAAGAAAGCCGCCGGATACAAGTCAAGGTAACTCAAGAGGAATCTTAACTTTTCCGGGCTAACGTGCCGTCGGAGCGGAAGCTCCCAACGACAGGCGTCAACCCATGGCAAAGGCCAAATACCACAAATCGCAGCGCGTGTTCGTCAAGCCGGTCGGAACCTGGGCTCACGTCGAGGCCGTCGTTCCGAAATGGGTGAAGGGCTGCGAGGAGCCCAGCGAGCGCGATTGGGGCGGCTGGCGCGTTCCCGGCGCCGAATATGACCTCGATCCCTATCGCATCGAGCACCAAGCCGAACTGATTGTGCGGCGCCCCGCTCTTCATGAAGCTGCTGAGGAGTTCCTCCAGCTCGCCGACCAGGAGCCCGCGAATCTGAGCGACGACATGACCAAGCTCGTTCAGATCACCCGCCGCGTCCTCAGCGAAATCACCGACTAGCAAGCCCCTAACGTTCGGGCTTGGCATCGCGCGCTCCGCCCTCTAAGAGCGAGGCGAGAGGATGATCTCGCCCCCATGAACGAGATCAACCCGCCTGCCCAAACTTCTGAAAGACTACGCGCCCCCGCTCTATCTGATCGAGGAGGTCGAGCTCGACGTGGCGCTCGCGCCCAAGGCGACGCGCGTCGCCTCCAAGCTCCGGTTGCGTCCCAACCCCAAGGTGGGGACCGGCGGCAAGCCTCTCGTGCTCGACGGCGAGGGTCTTGCGCTCGAAAGCGTGGCGCTCGACGGCAAGGCGCTCGCGCCCGCCGACTACGAGCTCAAGGAAAGCACGCTCATCATTCCGCGCGTCCCAGAGCATCTCTTCACCCTCGAGCTTGTCACCTTCTGCGATCCCGAGGCCAACACCGCGCTCTCCGGCCTTTATCTTGTCGCGCGGGACCTATTGCACCCAGTGCGAGCCTGAGGGCTTCCGCCGCATCACTTTCTTCCTCGACCGGCCCGACGTGTTGGCGGTCTACACCGTGCGTATCGAGGCCGACCGCGCCGTTGCCCCTGTGCTGCTCTCGAACGGCAACCCGATAGGGCAGGGAGACATCCCCGGCACCACGCGCCATTTTGCGGTGTGGCACGACCCCTTTCCCAAGCCGTCTTATCTATTTGCTCTGGTCGGCGGCAATCTCGCATGCGTGCCCGACAGCTTCGTCACCGCCTCGGGCCGCGAGGTTGATCTCGCCATCTATGTCGAGCCGGGCAAGGAGGACCGCTGCGCCTGGGCCATGGAGTCGCTCAAGCGCGCCATGCGCTGGGACGAGGAGCGCTTCGGCCGCGAATATGACCTCGACGTGTTCAACATCGTCGCCGTCAGCGACTTCAATATGGGGGCGATGGAGAACAAGGGCCTCAACATCTTCAACGACAAGCTCGTTCTCGCCCGACCCGACACCGCAAGCGACGCCGACTACGCCTCGATCGAAGGCGTGATCGCGCATGAATATTTCCACAACTGGACGGGAGACCGCGTCACCTGCCGCGACTGGTTCCAGCTCTGCCTGAAGGAGGGGCTTACCGTCTTCCGCGACCAGGAATTCACCGGCGACACGCGCTCAGGCCCGGTCGAGCGCATCGCCGCCGTGCGCATGCTGAAGACGCATCAATTCCCCGAGGATGCCGGGTCCCCTCGCCCACCCCGTGCGCCCCGCCTCTTATATCGAGATCAACAACTTCTACACCGCGACCGTCTACGAGAAGGGCGCCGAGGTCTGCCGCATGTTGCAGACGCTGCTCGGCCGCGATGGCTTCCGCAAAGGCCTCGACCTCTATTTCGAGCGCCATGACGGCGAGGCGGTGACCGTCGAGGATTTCGTCGAGGCGATGGCCGACGTCTCCGGCCGCGACCTTTCCCAGTTCATGCTTTGGTACACGCAGAGCGGCACGCCAGAGCTCGCCTGCTCGCTTGACTACGATCCTCATGCCAAGACGGCGCGCCTTGCCGTGAGCCAGGTCGTTCCGCCAACTCCTGGCCAGACCAGAAAGGAGCCGATGATGATCCCCCTGAAGATGGGTCTGATCGGCGCGAATGGCGATGAGCTTCCACTCAAGCTCGAGGGCAACGGCGCCGCAAGCGACGGGCTACTCGAAGTGACGAGCCGCGAGCAGGTCTTCGAGTTCCGCGACGTCCCCTCTCCCCCGACGCCCTCGCTGCTCCGCGGCTTCTCGGCGCCTGTCCGCCTCACCATCAGCCTCGATCCCGAGCAGATCGAGTTCCTGATGATGCACGACCAGGACGCTTTCAATCGCTGGCAGGCGGCGCAGACCTACGCGACCAATCTCTTGACCGTCGCGTCGCGCGAGGGCGGCGACACGCGTGTCACGGGGAAGGAGGCAGTGCGTCTCGCCAAGGCGCTCGGCCAAACGGCCGGCGATGTCTCGCTGGCCGCAGCCTACCGCGCCGAGTTCCTCAAGCTTCCGAGCGAGTCCGATATCGCGCGCGAGCTTGCCCACGACGTGGATACCGATGCCGTGCGCAAGGCGCGCGAGACGTTGCGGAGGATGATCGCGCGGGAGATCGGTGCTGGCCTCGCCGAGCTCTATGATGCGGTCGCGCCCACCGGTCCCTATTCGCCTGACCCCGAGAGCACGGGCGTGCGGGCGCTCCGCGGCGCCGCCCTTGATCTCCTCGTCGCGACGGGCAAGCCGTCGGAGGTCGCACGCGCCGAGCGCCATTATCGGGATGCGACGAATATGACCGACTCGATTTCGGCGCTCGCCATTCTCTCTTATCTCGATACGCCCGCGCGCGACGAAGCGCTGGCGCATTTCTATGCGCGCTGGCACGACGAGCCCCTCGTGCTGGACAAATGGTTCGCGGTGCAAGCACGCGCCGCGCGGGCCGATTCGGTCGAGACGGTGCGCAGGCTCCTCTCCCATCCGAAATTCTCTCTGAAAAATCCGAACCGCGTTCGCGCGCTGATCGGGAGCTTCGTCCACGGCAACCCGACCGGCTTCAACCGGGCCGACGGGGCGGGCTTCCAGCTTCTCGCCGACGAGGCTCTCGAGATCGACCGCTTTAACCCCCACGTCGCCGCGCGTCTGCTCGGTGCCTTCGAAAGCTGGCGCATCCTCGAGCCTATCCGCCAGGGGCGCGCCAGGGCGGTTCTGGAGGATCTCGCCCGGCGGAAACTCTCAACCGACAGCTACGAGATCGTCACCAAGACCCTTGGGGCGTTCTAGAATCGTTTTCGCGTCAACAGGTCATTAACCGCTTTTCCACAGTTTTCCCCTAGACAGACAGAGTTGTCATCGATTCCAATGGTCGAAGGCGATTCGGAGATGCGGCAACACTCCGGCGCGAAGCTGGGGATCGTTGAAGGGGGACCGAATGTCGCGGGCGCATTCCGCGCGTGGGGGAGTTTTCGCTGTCGCGGGGCCTGACTGGCAGGCGCTCCGCGCAAATATCGGCCGGCATCTCCCCAACACCGAGCTGCTGCGCCGCCTGGTCCCGGTTCTCCTCATCGCTTTTGCTTTTATTGCCTGTGCCGGCTTCACCTTCCAGCTCGTGCAAGGTAAGCGGGCGGCACTCGAATCGGCCCGAGCCGAGCTTGCTTTGCTTGCCGACAACGCCGCGCTCAATCTCAAAGACAAGACGTTGAGCTCGGCCGAAGGCTGGCAGGCCTCGCTCGCCGAGAGCCTCCCCAAGGGGGCGACCAGGGACGGCCGTTCCGTCCTGCTCGCCGACGCGGAGGGCAATATCCAGGCGCATGCCCCGCTCGGCAGCTTCCACGCCGGCAATCTGCTCACCATTCTTGGCCCGCAGCAGCCGCTCACCACTTTCGGCGCCGAGGCCGGCGTGTTGCGCTTGACCCTCGTCGACGGCACTGATGCCATCGTCACCGTCCGCAACATCGCCAAGACCGACGCGCAATTGGCCTTCTTCCAGTCCGTCGACGAGGCGCTCCTCGACTGGCGGCGCGACGCGAGGCTCGAGATCACTCTCCTCATCTGCACGGGCCTGCTGCTGGCCCTGCTCGCCGGCGGCCTCTGGTACCTCGCCCCTGCCACGACCGCCAAGAGTTCCGACGGCCTCGCCAAGGAGCTGACCGAGGCACTGCCGGGCTGCGGCGTCTGGCGCTTGAACCTCGCGCGCGGCCATATCCATTGGTCGGCGCCCATGTATCGGTTGCTCGGGCTCGAACCCCTCGACAAGCCTATGCCGTTCCGCGTGATCTCCCAGGCGCTGCACCCCGACGACGATTTGCGAGGCGAGCTCGACCGGCACCTCCGCGAAGGAATTAGCGCCTTCGACCAGAGCTTCCGGCTCCGCCATGCCGAGGGGCATTGGGTTAATTTCCGCCTGCGCGGCCATATCACGCGCAACGCGGACAGCCGCGAGCCGTGCCTGACCGGCATCGCCGTGATCTCGGATCAAGAGGTGGCGCATGCCTCGCCCGACGCCAATGCGCGGCTACGCGACGCGGTGGAGACGATCTCTGAAGCTTTCGTGCTGTGGGACCGCGATAACAAGCTCGTGATGTGCAACAGCAAGTACCAGCAGTTCCACGGCCTGCCCGACGATATGGTTCACGCCGGAAGTCCTTATGAGGACGTCATCGCCTCGGCGTCTGAGCCAATCGTGTCGAGACGCATTGCCGTTGCCGGCACCGATAACGACAATAGCCGCACCTACGAGGCGCAGCTCGATGACGGCCGCTGGCTGCATATCAATGAGCGCCGCACCAAGGACGGCGGCTATGTCAGCGTCGGCACCGACATCACCGTGCTGAAGGAGAGCCAGCAGCGCTTGGCAGAGAGCGAGCAGCAGCTGAGAGCGAGCGTGTCGGAGCTGAGGCTCTCGCGTCGCGAGCTCGAGCAGCAGAAGCAACAGCTCGTCGATCTCGCGGAGAAATATGCGCTCGAGAAGAACCGCGCCGAGGCCGCGAACCGGGCGAAGTCCGAGTTCCTCGCCAATATCAGCCACGAGCTGCGCACGCCGCTCAACGCCGTGATCGGCTTTTCCGAGGTGATGCAGCAAGGGCTGTTCGGCCCGCTCGGCCACGCCAAATATCAAGAATATGCCCGCGACATTTACGCGAGCGGCGCCTATCTCCTCGAAGTGATCAACGACATTCTCGACATGTCCAAGATCGAGGCCGGGCGCCTTTCGCTCGACCTCGGCACGGTCGACGTCGCCGACATCGTCGCCGACAGCATGAAGGTGGTGAGCCAGGCGGCTGCCGAGCGCAATATCACGCTCTCGCGCCACGGCCCCCATCATCTCAACCTTGAGGCCGATCGCCGCGCCCTGAAACAGGTCTTCCTCAATCTCCTCTCCAACGCCGTGAAATTCACCCGTGACGGCGGCAGCGTCGAGGTGCATCTGTCGCGGGCGCGCGGAGCCGTGAAGATTACCATCAAGGATACCGGCATCGGCATCCCCGAGGCCGACATCGCCAAGCTCGGCCGGCCCTTCGAGCAGGTCGAGAACCAGTTCTCCAAGAGCCATCAGGGAAGCGGGCTCGGACTTGCCATCAGCCGGGCGCTCGTCGAGCTGCATGGCGGCTCCTTGCGCATCACGAGCCGCGAAGGTCAGGGCACGACGGTGACGTTGATGCTGCCGCTCCGCCCGGTGATCGCTGACGAAGAGCAAAGGCTCTCCGCCTGAGCCTAGCGGCTCCTTCCAGAGCTTATCTCACGATGCGGTCGAAGGCCTCGCGCACGTCGCTGAGCGTGTCCTTCAAACTCGCCCCGAGGCTTGCAAAGTCCGGCATCTCGGCAGCGCGCGCGAGCAGATCCTTCAGCGCACGCGGCGCCTCGTCGGCCACGAATGGCTTATCGAGACAAAGCCTGAGCACCTGGGTCAGCGTGTGATACAGCCGGGCCGCCGGGACCAGAATCTCGGCATCACTCGGCGAAAGCGCTCCGGCGGCCGACAGCTTGGAGAGCGCAAGCTCGGTATTCTGATCGAGAACGCTCGCGTGCTCGGCGGCGCTCACGATCTGCAGGAATTGAGCAATGAATTCGAGATCGATCAACCCGCCCCTCACCTGTTTCAGATCCCATGGGTCTCGGCTTCCCTTCTCGCCCTCGATCTTCGCCCGCATGGTCCTTACATCCGCCGCGACCGCGGCGCGGTCGCGCGGCCGCGCCAGAACCTCCCTGATCGTGGCGTTGATCTGGCGGCGAAGCGTGGCGGGGCCGGTGATGATGCTGGCCCGCGTCAACGCAAGATGCTCCCAGGTCCACGCCGAGCGCTTCTGATAGGCGATGAAGCTCGACAGCTTGGTCGCGACCGGTCCCTGGCTCCCTGAGGGGCGAAGGCGCATGTCGACTTGGTACAGCGAGCCTTCGGCCGTCTCGGCCGAGAGCGCGGCGATGAGGCGCTGGGTGAAGCGCGAATAATATTGCGGCCCGGGCAGAGGCTTTGGCCCGTCCGAATGCGCATCCTCGCCCTCATAGTCGTAGACGATGATGAGATCGAGGTCCGAGCCCGCGGCCATCTCGCGTCCGCCGAGCTTGCCCATGGCGATGATCGCCGCCTCGCCGCCAGGAAGGCGCCCGTGCTGGCTGACGAGCTCCGCCTCGACGCGTGACGCGATTGCCTCGATCAGCGTCTCGGCGTGGATGGTATAAGCCGCGCCCGCCTGTCGCGCCGAGAGCGTTCCCGAGATCACCCGCACCCCGATGAGGAAACCCTGCTCGCGGCCGACGATGCGCGCCCGGTCGAGCGCGTCTTGATAGTCGCTCGCCTGAGCAATGGCACTCCCGACCAACTCCTTTAGCTTGTTCGGCGTCGGCACCGTGCCGAAAAAACCGGGATCGAGCACGGCATCGAGCAGGCGGGGTCGCCGCCCGATGATGCGCGCGAGCCTTGGCGCGGTGCCCATGATGTCGGCGATCAGGCGCAACAAACTCGGATTGGCGGCGAGGAGGGAAAAGAGCTGGACCCCCGCCGGCAACTCGGCGATCACCTTATCGAAAGTGGCGAGGGCGAGGTCGGGTTCCGCGGTGTGGCTGAAGGCCTCGAGCAGGTAGGGCAGGAACTCGATCAGCCGCTCACGCGCGCGGTCGCTGCGTGTCGCGGCGTAGCGGCCGGACTGCCAGGCGCGCACGGCGGCAATAGCGGCGAGCGGATTGGTGAAACCGAGACGCTCGAGGCTTACAAGCGTCGCCGGGTCGGCCTCGACGGCGCCGATGACGATGTTCGGCGCCGAGATCGGCGCCGGCGGCAGCTTTTCGAACAGCGCGCCATAATGCGCCTCGACCCGCTTGAAGACGGCGATCAGCGCATCGCCGAAATCGTTGGCGTCGGCAAAGCCTGAAAGCCGCGCGACACGGGCAAGCTCCTCCGCCTCGGCGGGGATGACATGGGTCTGCTGATCGCCGATCATTTGCAGCCGGTTCTCGATCCGGCGGAGGAAGAGATAAGCCTCGGTGAGCTCGACCGCGACCTCGCGCGCGATCCAGCCGCCATTCGCCAAGCGATCGAGCGTTTCCACCGTGCCACGCGTCCTGAGCTCGGGATGACGCCCGCCGGCGATGAGTTGCTGGGTCTGGGCGAAGAACTCGATGTCGCGAATGCCGCCTCGCCCGAGCTTGATATCATGGCCCTCGACCGCGATGGCCCCGTGCCCCTTATACTCATGCACCCGCCGCTTCATGGCGTGAATGTCGGCGATCGCGGCGAAGTCGAGATATTTGCGCCAGATGAAGGGAGAGAGTTGGCGCAGGAACTCTTCGCCCGCCGCCACGTCACCGGCGGCGATGCGCGCCTTGATCAGCGCGGCGCGTTCCCAATTCTGACCGACACTTTCGTAATAAGTGAGGCCCGCGTCGGTCGAGAGTGCGATCTGGGTCGCGCCGGGATCAGGCCTGAGCCTGAGATCGGTACGGAAAACGTAGCCGTCGCCCGTATGCTCCTGCATGAAGCGCACAAGCTCCCGCGTCAGACGAACGAAGAACTGAGACGGCTCGATGTCGGGCGAAAGCCCTGCCCGCTCGGCGTCGTAGAACACGATGAGGTCAATGTCGCTCGAATAGTTGAGCTCCATCGCGCCGAGCTTGCCCATGGCGATGACGAAATAGCCGGGCGTCGACGACGCTTCCCCGGCCGAGGGCATCGCGATCTGACCCGCCTCGCGCGCCTTGCGGAAGAGGAAGCTCGTCGCTTGTTCGAGCGCGGCGTCGGCCGCGACGCTGATGGCGTTGAGCGCGCCTTCCGTAGGCCAAACGCCGCCGAGATCGGCAAGGCCAACCAAGAGCGCGATCCGCTGCTTGAAGCGCCGCAACGCGGCCATTGCGTCCTTGGGCGAAGCCACACCTTCGACCTCTTTGGCCAACGAGGCCCGAGCCTCGGCAAGATGGGAGTCGGGGTCGCGCAACAGGCAGTCGGCAAGGAGGGAGGGGTTTCGCAGCGCAAGTGAGGCAAGATAAGGAGAGCCTGAGAACGTGGCGCTTAGGAGCTGCCGTACCCTAGGCTCGTCAGACACGAGGCGCTCGGCCGGTGCAAGATCCGGGCTAGCTCGAAAAGCCTCTTTCACCCCATCGAGGACATCGGCCCCTCGCGCGGCATCGAAGACATGGGGGGTTTCGGCGATGCGCTCGAAGAACGCCGTCACGTGGGCCTGATCTCTGCTCCCGTGGGCGTCGGCGCGGCACCATTGACCATCGCCTCGCCGTCGACCGGCAAGGCAAGCACGACGCGAAGCCCAGGCTCGTTGTCCTCTAGCCTCAGGCTGCCACCATGCAACCTCGCCACCGCCGCGACAAGGCTCAAACCCAGCCCGCTGCCGGGCTCGGAGCGGCTCGCCTCGAGCCGCACGAAGCGGCCGAGCACCCGCTCGCGCTCGGCTGGCGGCACTCCAGGCCCGCGATCCGTCACCACGATCTCGGCCGTTCCGTTCTTGGCGTGCGTGCTCACCACCACCTCAGGCGGCGAACCGTTGGCGCCGCCGTTTACGTCCGGCGCTCCATATTTGATGGCGTTGTCGATGAGGTTGGCGATGGCTTGGCCGAGCAATTGGCGGTCGGCATGGATAAAGATGGAAGACGCGGCTTGCGCCTTGAGGTCGAGGCCGCGCTCCTCGGCGACCGGCTCGTATAGCTCGGCCACATCGAGCAGAAGGGCAGAGACGTCGAGCCGCTCGCGATTCTCGCCGCCCGCGCCGGCCTCGATCCGCGCGATCGAGAGCAGCGCGTTGAACGTCTTGATAAGCCCGTCGGCCTCCTCGATGGTCCGCTCCAGAGCCTCGCGATAGACGGGTTCTCCGTAAGGTTCGCGCAACGCTGCCTCGACCCGATTGCGCAACCGATTGAGCGGCGTCTTGAGGTCGTGGGCGATATTGTCGGAGACCTCGCGCAAGCCGGCCATCAGCTGCTCGATACGTACCAGCATGAGGTTGAGACTCTCGGAGAGGCGGTCGAGCTCGTCACCTGACCCGTTCACCGGGAGCCGGCCGGAGAGGTCGCCTTGCATGATCGTGCGCGTGGTCTCGGCCACGGCGTCGATGCGCGCGAGAAGCTTCCGGCT
This sequence comes from uncultured Alphaproteobacteria bacterium, assembly GCA_963742355.1. Classification (GTDB taxonomy): domain Bacteria; phylum Pseudomonadota; class Alphaproteobacteria; order Rhizobiales; family Methyloligellaceae; genus Methyloceanibacter. Next base: position 51,414 of record CAVULQ010000024.1, read on the forward strand.
CACCCAATAGCCGCCGCCGATCCCGAACAGGGCCATGACGAACAGGCCCCACAGCATGGCCTGTCGCGTATTGCGCGCGAATTCGCGGCGGTCGTCGATGTCGCGGCCGACAATCAACCGGTAGCCGCCGGGAAGGCGAAAGACATTGGCGAAGGCGAGCCTCTTCTCCACGCCGCCTGGCGCAGGGCGGCTATAGACGAATTCGACCGGGCCAAGGCTGTTCCACAAATCCTGCGTGACGGCGCTGAGATTGCCTGCCACGCGCCGCCCGTCGCTGTCGGCGACGAGATAGAGGCTGTTGCCGGGAGTTCCGCTCCGCTCGGCGACGATGCGCACGAGCTGCTCGAGCCCGCCCGCGCGATATTGCTCGGCGAGACCGGTGAGCTCGGCATCGATCGTCTGGTTGAGCTGCCGCGACAGCATCACCGTCGTATTCCAGTAGAGATAGAAGATGGCGACCGCTGCGGCGGCGCTGAAGAGCGCAAGATAGGTCAGCGACAGGCGAAACGTGGTGGTCCGGAAAAGCTTAGTGAGCGCTGTCACGGATCGTGTAGCCAGCTCCGCGCACCGTGTGAAGAAGCGGGTCGCCGAAATTCTTGTCGATCTTGGAACGGAGTCGCGAGATATGGACGTCGATGACATTGGTTTGCGGGTCGAAATGGTAGTCCCAGACATTCTCGAGCAGCATGGTGCGCGTCACCACCTGGCCTGCATGTTTCATCAGATACTCGAGCAGCCGGAACTCACGCGGTTGCAACATAATGGCTTCCCCCGCGCGCGTCACTTTATGCGAGAGGCGGTCAAGGACGAGGTCACCCACGGCAAGACGCGTGCTCCCCTCCTCCGGAGAGGTCCGCCGCGCGAGCGCCTCGATGCGGGCCAAGAGCTCGGTGAAGGCATAAGGCTTGGTGAGATAGTCGTCGCCGCCGGCGCGCAGTCCCTTGACGCGGTCGTCGACCTCGCCGAGTGCGCTCAGGATCAGCGCCGGAGTCCTGATCTCCTGCGTGCGGAGCGCCTGGATCACCGCAAGCCCATCGCATTTCGGCAGCATGCGGTCGACGATCAGCACGTCATAGGCGTTGGATTTAGCGAGCTCGAGCCCGGTCTGGCCGTCGCCGGCATATTCGGCGATGTGGCCGGACTCCTTCAGCGCGCGCTTGAGGAAGGTCGCGGTCTCTTGATCATCTTCGATCACCAGAACGCGCATGGCTTGGAGATCTCCCTGGCGACGTTGGTTCAGATGGAAAGACGCTTAACGCCACAGCGCGCGGTGGATAGAGAGGATGGGCGGCGCGGCGGGGGGAAACCGCGCCGCCCTCCGGCTTAGAAGGCCTTAAGCCTTCTTCAGGGAAAGCGCCACAAAGCGCGTCTGATCGCCGGACTTAACTTGCATCAGAACCTTGACGGTATCCGTCTCGCTAGCCGTCTTGGCGTTGGCCATGGCCTTCTTCACGCCTTCGGCGACATCGGCAGGATCGGACACGGTCACGCCGGCAACCTGAAGGATGACGTCGCCGGGCTTCAGGCCCTTGTCGGCGGCATCGCTCGAGGGATCGACCTCGGTGATGACCACGCCCTCGTCACCCGCGCCGGGGAATTTGGCCGCCGGAGCGAGCGAGAGGCCGAGGTCTTTCATCTGCTGGCCGGACGTGTCCGGCTTGTCGTCCTCGAGCGAGGCAAGCTTCTTGCCGTTCGGGAAGGTGCCAAGCTTCATGTCGACTTCACGCTTCTCGCCGTAGCGCACGATCGAGAGCTTCACCGGGGTGTTCGGATGCAGCTCGGCGATCTTGCGCGCTAGGTCACGCGAGTCGTCGATCTTCTCGCCGTTCACCTCGACAATGACGTCGCCGGCCTTCAAGTCCTCCTTGGCCGCGGGTCCATCCTCGGTCACCTTGGTGATCATGGCGCCCTTGGCTTCCTTCATGCCGATCGAGTCGGCGATGTCGTCGCTCACATTCTGGATGACGACACCGAGCCAGCCGCGATCGACCGTGCCGGTGGCCTTGAGCTGGGTAACGACCTCCTGCACCAGAGCGGCAGGCACGGCGAAAGCGATGCCGACATTGCCGCCCGAGGGGGAGAAGATCGCGGTGTTGACGCCGACCACCTTGCCGTCGAGGTCAAACGAGGGGCCGCCTGAATTGCCGCGGTTCACCGCCGCGTCGATCTGCAGATAGTCGTAAGGCCCCGAGCCGATGTCGCGGTTATGCGCCGAAATGATTCCGGCCGTCACTGTGCCGCCGAGCCCGAAGGGATTGCCGACCGCGAGCACCCAGTCGCCGACGCGCGGGTCCTTGGTCTCGAACTCGACAAAGGGGAATGTCTTGCCGTCGGCCTTGACCTTGATCAGCGCCACGTCCGTGCGCGGATCGGTTCCGACCAGCGTGGCCGGATATTTGTCGCCGTTCTCCAGCGTCACGGTGATGTCTTCGGCGTCCTCGACCACGTGGTTGTTGGTCACGACGAAGCCGTCGGGCGAGATGAAGAAGCCCGATCCTTGCGCCAGCGTGGGCTGAGCCTTCTGCGGCTGCTGCGGCATGTTCTTACGGAACTGCTTGAAGAAATCGTAGAGCGGGTTGTCCTCCGGAAGATCGGGGAGCCCCGGAATCTGGTCGCTGTCGGCGACCTTGGCGTCGCCCTTCACGTTGATGCTGACCACGGCCGGGCTCACCTTGGCGACAAGGTCGGCGAAGGTCAAAGGCGCCCGCCCAAAGGGCGTGTCGATGGTCGGCTGAGTGGCAGTCTCGGCGGCCGCGAAGGGCACGATATTGCCGAGCGTGAGCCCTAATGCGCTCGTGGCGATCAGGGCGGCGGCCGCGAGAATTACGGGCTTGCGGGTCAGTTTCCGCGAGCTCTCCTTCGCAGCGTTGCTCTGGTCAGATGTCATTGTGTGTCACCTCTCTCCTGAGAAGGGAATGTCCCGGTCGATAGTGCCTTGCGTCGGTGAGGAGCGAGGCATCCATTGGTAAGGATATAAGGGATCGCCGATTACGCAGCCGTTTCGGCGGTATTAAATTTCGGTAAGGTTGCGGCTGCTGAGGCGCTTATTTTACGCGATTTGCGCCGCCTTCCGCATCAACTTTCGTCGAGCAGCTTCTTGAGCCGGCGCTCCTCGTTAACGGAGAGCGGGGCCATTTGTTCTTGGGCCGATTTCCGGCGCCGATAGGCCGAAGCGATGAGCAAAATCGCCGCGAGGAACACCGCCGGCGTGGCGAACCAGAGCAGCAAAGTATGCGGCTCGAAACGCGGCTTGAGCAGCACGAATTCGCCATAGCGCGCGACGATGAAGTCGACGATCTGCTGATCGCTGTCGCCGGCCCTCAGCCTCTCGCGCACCAAGACCCGCAAATCCTTGGCGAGAGGCGCTTCCGAATCGTCGATCGACTGGTTCTGGCAGACGAGGCAGCGCAAGCCTTCGGAGATGGCCCGCGCGCGCGCTTCGAGCGCTGGATCGGACAGCACCTCGTCGGGCTGCACTGCCTTGGCAGGGCCCACGATTACAAAGCAAAGGGTAAGCGTCAGGAGAAGCGCCGAGAACGCGCGGCGGAAGCCCATCGCTATTCTCCGGCCGGAACCGCAGCCGCTTTCGCCTGCGCGCGCTTCGGCGCGCCGACCCGCAAGCGGCGATCCGACAGCGAGACCGCGCCCCCGAAGAACATGACGAGCGCGCCGAGCCAGATAAGCCTGACCAGCGGGTTGAAATAGAGGCGGACGCTGTAAGCACCATCCTTCAGCTGATCGCCGAGCACCGCATAAAGATCGCCGCGCCAGCTCACGTGAATGCCGGCTTCGCTAGTGGCGCTCCGCTCGACCGGGAACTCGCGCTTAGACGGGTCGAGCTCGGTCACGAATTGGCCGTTGCGAGTGACGTCGAACAATCCGGCCCGCTCGCGATAGTTGGGACCCTGACGATTCTCGATGCCCTTGAAGGCGAGCGAATAGCCCGCGATCTCGGCTGTCTCACCCGGTTTCATGGCCAGGATCGCCTCTGACCGCCAAGCGGTGGTCGAGACGATGCCGATCACCGCAAGCCCGAGCCCAGCATGAGCGAGCGCCGTGCCATAAGCCGAGCGCGGCAAGTTGCGCAATCTCCGCCACGCCTCCGACCAGCCCGTCTCGAACAGCTTCACCCGATAGAGAATGTCGGTGAGCGCGCCCATGATCAGCCACATGCCGAGCCCGATACCGAGCGGCGCGAGCCACGGCCCCTTATGCTCAAAGGCGGCGACGATAACGATGACCGCGAGCGCGACACACGCGGCGGCCATGAGACGCTGCGCTGCGGCCAGCAAATCACCCCGCTTCCATGCGAGCAGCGGGCCGAATGGAACGGCGATCAGAAGCGGGACGATGAGCGGGGCAAAGGTGAGATTGAAGAAGGGCGCCCCGACCGAGATTTTGTCACCGGTGATCGCATCGAGCGCGAGCGGATAGAGCGTGCCGACGAACACGGCGGCGCATGCGGTGGTGAGCAGGAGATTGTTGAGGACGAGAGCGCCCTCGCGGCTGATCGGGGCGAACAGCCCCCCTTGCGAGAGGAGCGGTGCGCGCCAAGCGAACAGCGCGAGCGCGCCGCCGATGAAGAGGCCCATGATGGCGAGGATGAAGATGCCGCGCGCGGGATCGACGGCAAACGCGTGCACGCTCGTGAGCACGCCGGAGCGGACGAGGAAGGTCCCCATCAGGCTCAGAGAGAAGGTGATGATGGCGAGGAGGATGGTCCACACCTTCAGCGCGTCGCGTTTCTCCATCACCAGCGCCGAATGGAGCAGCGCTGTGCCGGCGAGCCACGGCATGAAGGAAGCGTTCTCGACCGGATCCCAGAACCAGAACCCGCCCCAGCCGAGCTCGTAATAGGCCCACCATGACCCCATGGCGATGCCGAGCGTGAGGCACATCCAGGCGGCGAGCGTCCATGGCCTGACCCAGCGCGCCCAGGCGGCATCGATGCGCCCGTCGATCAGCGCCGCGACGGCGAAGGAGAACGCCATCGAGAAACCGACATAGCCCGTGTAGAGGAAGGGCGGATGGAAGGCGAGCGCCGGATCCTGCAGCACCGGGTTCAGTCCCTGGCCGTCGAAGGGCGCGGGGTCGAGCCTGATGAAGGGATTCGACGTGGTGATGATGAAGAGGAGGAACGCCGCCGCGATCGAGCCCTGCACGGCGAGCACATTCGCCTTAAGCTCGCGTGGCAGATTGGTGCCGAAGGTTGCGACCGCCGCGCCGAACAGAGCGAGGATCAGCACCCAGAGGATCATCGAGCCTTCGTGGTTTCCCCACACGCCCGAGATCTTGTAGAGCAGCGGCTTCGCCGAGTGGGAGTTGCGCCAGACATTCTCGACCGAGAAGTCGGACGTGACGTAGGCCGTCATCAGCGCGAAGAAGGCGATGGCGATGAGCAGGAACTCGGCTTGCGCGGCGGGCGCTGCCACGCTTATGAGCTGGCGGTCGCCGAGCCGCGTGCCGATCAGCGGCAGCACCGTCTGCACGATGGCGACGGCGAGCGCGAGGATCAGCGCGTAATGTCCGACTTCAGCGATCATCTCCCGACGCCCTTCACTCCTCAGTTCACCTTGCCTTGAGCGCTCGGTGTCGAAGCCTGCTCCTCACCTCGCCACACACCCTCTTCCTTCAATTTCTTAGCCACCTCCGGCGGCATATATTTCTCGTCGTGCTTGGCGAGCACGTTGTCGGCCTGGAAGGCGCCGTCTGCCCCGAGCACCCCTTCGGCGACCACGCCCTGCCCTTCACGGAACAGGTCGGGCAGCACACCCGTAAAGGTGACCGGGAAGGAGGCGATCTTGTCGGTGACGACGAAGTGAATCGTCGCCCCCTCGCCGTGCGCCACGCTCCCCGTCTCCACCAGACCGCCGAGCCTGAAGCGCTGCCCCGGCGAGATCTGCATCTTGGCGACCTCGCTCGGAGTATAGAAGAACACGATCGAATCCCGCATTGCGTACAGCACGAGGCCGACCGCAACGCCGAGCACCACGAGGCAGGTGCCGATCAGAATCCCTCTCCGCTGCTTCCGTGTCATGACTTCAATCCAAGCTCGGCCGCCAATTGATCGAGCTGCTGGAGCGCCGGTGCATTTCCGGTAAATTGGCTCTTGGCGCGGGCAAGCGCCTTCTCCGCATCGTCCTTACGGTCGAGCACGCTATAGGCTTTGACGAGTTTGAGCCAGCCGCCGAGATCGCTGCCGTCCTGGTCGAGACGGTCGGCAAGGCGCCGCACCATGGTCTCGATCATCGCCTGCCGGTCGGCGGGGCTCATATTTTGGGCCGCGGCCACATCGCCGGCGCTTGGACCGGCAGCAACCGGCGGAGCGGCCTCGCCCGGAGCCGGCCCGCCTGGAACGGACTTGCCGGTAAGATGCGCCTCGTCGCTTGCCATCCTCTGCTCGACCATCTGGCGCCACGGCGCGTCGCCCTTGCTCTTATCGAGGAGCGCCCGCCAATCCGCGATCGCCGCGGCGAACTCCCCGTCCTGCTCCTTGGCGATGGCGATGAGGATGCGTGGCTCGGTGAGGGACGGATCGAGCTCGATCGCGCGCGTGAGGACGCCGCGCGCTTCCTCGCTCACCACTCCGTTATTGGCGAGCACGAGAGCTTGCCCTTGTCCCGACAGACGCTTCGCCGTCGGTCCGAGCAGCCTGATTGCCTCACCATAAGCGTCGGCCGCATCTTGATAGCGCTGCCAGCCCATATAGACGGGAGCGATCACGTCCCACCCCTCCCCCTCCTCGGGATGCTCGCGGAGCCGGGCTTCGACGCGGGCGACGAGGGCTTCGAGATTCTGGTTGTTGGAGGGATCTTCAAGGCGAGCTGCGAGCGGCTGGCCGGGAAGGCGCGGCGAGCCGTAAAGGAGATAGAGCCCGAGCGTGAGCAGCGGGACCAAGGTGGCGACCACAATCATCGCCGCGCGCGCGCGACCCATAGGGACTTGCTCGCGGCTGGCTGCGCGCTCCTTGCTGTCGGCTTGCAGCAGCCGTCGCGCGATCTCCAGCCGCGCGGCCTCGGCCTCGCTCTCGCCGATCAGCCCGCGCGCGCGGTCCGCATCGATCTCGCCGAGCTGATCGCGGTAGACGGCTGCGTTGAACGCCTCGCGCGCGTCCTCTCTCGTTCCCGCGCCGAGAAACGGCCGCAAGAGGACGAACAGCACGAGCGCCGTAAGGCAGCCGAGGATGAGCCAAAGCAACAAGGAGCCAAACGCCTCCGCTGAGTTCTGGCTGGGCCAGTGACCTGATGGGCCTAGCCATAGGCGAAAGGCTGATCGGCGGGCAAGGTCCGCCCACCCCCAACAAGATTAAATCCGCGCAATCTGGGCCCCAGCGCCCGCTCAGCCCACGGTTTTCCAGGTGCCGTCGGGCTGGCGGCAGGCCGTGCCGCGGGCCGTCTGCGGCTGGCCCGAGATATAGATCGTGTGGGTGTAGGGCCGGCAATTCAGCCCGTTCTGCACATAGGGCTTACCCGGCACAATCTGGCCGCGATGCTGGTTCTCGGGATTGTCCCACGGCGTGGGCGCCCCGCTATGCCCATATTCCAAGGCCTGATATTGCGCGGCCTCGGCGAGCTGACGGTCGCGCTCATCCATGTCGCGGCCGATCACGTTGCCGATCACGCCGCCCGCGACGGCGCCGATGGCAGCGCCCCCCACGCGGTTGCTGGGACCGCCGATGGCTGCGCCGGCAACGGCACCGGCCGTGGCGCCCACAATGGTGCCAGTGCCCTGCTTATTGCCTGGCCCGCACGCCGCCATGAAGAGCGGCACCATGAGAATGATCGTAAACTGAGTGGCTTGTCTCATCGCTTCCCCCCTTCGGCCGTCTCCAATCGATACGGCCCCCGGCAAGAGACAGAGTGAGTTTAATCGTCGCAACCCGTCCTTGAAAGATAACAATTC
>CAVULQ010000025.1:0-36570 GCA_963742355.1 uncultured Alphaproteobacteria bacterium
GTGGTGGGCGGTACTGGACTTCGAACCAGTGACCCCTGCGATGTGAACACAGTGCTCTACCAGCTGAGCTAACCGCCCGATCGAGGTTTCTTTTTTCAGCATCATCCTGGCGGAAAAACCGGTTCCCACTTTTCCGGGTGATGCTCGAACGGATTTAGCGAGTGCCTAGGCGATAAGTCAAGAAAGCGACCGAGACGACCGCCCCGCGCCTGAGCTCTTGGCAAACGCGGGTCGGGCCGCGCAAATCGTCGTCTCGGCGTCCAACAGCTAACGGCGAAGATCGTCGCGCAGGCGCGTCGAGCGCTGCTATTTCTTGCCGATCAGCCCGTTGACCTGAGCCAGCGCCGCGCTTGCGTCCTTGAAATTTCCCTCGGTGCAAAGCGCGTCAGCCTGATCGAGAAGCTCGTTCACCTTCTCGGCGTCGGCATCGTTCAAGGCGTTGGCATCGATCTTGTTCTGCACGGCCTCCTCGGCGGCGCTCAGCTGCTCGGTGCACTGATTGTCGACGTCCTCGTCAACGGCATAGGCGGTCCCTCCCATGATGCACGCCAGGGCGACGCCGATCGCAACACGTCTGAGCATTCCCATCTCTCCTCAAGAATGAAACTGCTTAATCTACTTTGGGGGGACGACGAAGGTGTGCGCTTTGACTATGGCTCTTCGTTGAGAGCCGCGAGGTGGGATTAGGACTGATCTTTGGCGGGATTTAGGCGGAACGGGACCGGGCGCCGCGCGTATCGGCTCCCCCGAGCAGGGCCGAAAGGGTCGCGTGCAGCTCATCGAAATGGTCGATGACGGCCTCAGGCGGGGCTCCCGAAAGGGGATCCCCGGCATAGCCGAAGCTCACCAGAACCATGGGGACCGCAGCCGCCTTGGCGGTTCTCACATCGACATCGCTGTCGCCGATCATGACGGCACGGGAGGGGTCACCGCCGGCGAGGCGGATCGCGCCGGTCAGGTGGCCAGGATCGGGCTTTGCCATCGGGAAGGTGTCGCGCCCGGCGATGGCGCTGAAATAGCCTTCCAGTTCAAGCTCTTGCAGGAGCCTTCGGGAGAGATATTCGCGCTTGTTGGTGCACACCGCGAGCTTGGCGCCTTCGCCTCTCAGGAGCTCGAGCGCCTCGACCGCACCAGGGAAGGGCCGGCTCTCGGCCGCGATATTGGCCTCGTAATGAACGAGGAAGTCTCCGAGCATGGCTTCGAGATCGCCGGTAACGCCCGCTCGACGCAACCCCTCCTCGATCATGACCCGGGCGCCCATGCCGACCAGCGAGCGCACCGTTTCGGCGGAGACCGGCGCTTGGCCGGCGCGCGCCAGGGCATGGTTCAGGGCGTTGGTCAGGTCGGGTGCGGTATCGACGAGCGTGCCGTCCAGGTCGAAGACGATGGTGGTGTCCTGTAACATCCCGTCTCTGTCACACGGCTGCTTGCGGCCTGGCAAGCGGCGGCGTAGTTGAAGATGAGGGAGATGAGGGGGAGCGCTTGCTCAGGGCCGACGAACTGAAGGAAGAAGCCGCGCGCGCCGCGCTTGATCTTGTCGAGGACGGCATGCGGCTTGGACTCGGCACCGGCTCGACGGCGGCGCGCTTCGTCGCCGCTCTCGGCGAGCGGGTGGCAAGGGGCCTTCGCGTGCTCTGCGTGCCGAGCTCGGAGGCAACGCGCATCCAGGCGGAGCAGCTCGGTATTCCGCTCACCACGCTCGACCAGACTCCCGAGCTCAATCTCACGGTCGACGGCGCCGATGAGATCGACGACCAGCTTCGCTTGATCAAAGGCGGCGGCGGTGCGCTGCTGCGCGAGAAGATCGTGGCGACCGCATCGGATCAAATGGTGGTCATTGCCGATGAGAGCAAAGTGGTGAAGAGGCTCGGCCAGTTTCCGCTACCCGTCGAGGTCGTCCGCTTCGGACTGCTCGCGACCATGCGCCTGGTCGAGGCCATTGCGATCGAGGCGGGGTGTCACGGCGAGATCAGGCTCCGCCCAGGCGCAGGGGATGCGCCCTTCGTTACCGACCAGGGCAATCTCATCCTCGATTGTGCCTTCGGTGCCATCCTCGAGCCCGAAGTGCTGGCCTTTGCACTTAAGCGCGTGCCGGGAGTGGTCGAGCACGGGTTGTTCCTCGGCCTTGCCGATTTGGCTATCGTGGCGGGCAGCGGCGGGGTCAAGCTGTTGCGCCGCCCGGGAGCCTGACGCCACGTGAGCGCGTACGACTACGATCTTTTTGTCATCGGCGCGGGCTCGGGCGGAGTTCGCGCCGCGCGGCTTTCCGCCGAGCTCGGCGCACGTGTCGCCATCGCCGAGGAATATCGCATCGGCGGCACCTGCGTGATCCGCGGCTGCGTGCCGAAGAAGCTGCTCGTTTACGGCAGCCGCTACGGCAGCGAGTTCCCCGATGCCGAGGGCTTCGGCTGGACGTGCGAAAATCTTACCTTCGACTGGCCGACACTCATCGGCAATGTCAGGCGCGAGGTCGACCGCTTGAGCGGAGTCTATACCCGCACCTTGGAGAAAGCCGGCGTCACCCGCTTCCTGACCCGAGCCGTGCTCGAGGATGCGAATAATATAAGACTAGCTGATCGGGATGGGACGATCTCGGCCAAGACCATCCTCGTCGCGACCGGCTCGCATCCGGTGATCCCCGAATTTCCCGGCCGGGAGCATCTGATCAGCTCAAACGAATGCTTCCTGCTCGAGCGGCTGCCCGCAAGCATCGTCATCATCGGTGCGGGCTATATCGGCATGGAGTTCGCCTCGATCTTCAAGGGGCTAGGCGTCCACGTCACCGTGCTCTATCGCGGCGAGCAGATCTTGCGCGACTTCGACATGGACCTCCGCGACGGCCTTGCCGAAGCCATGCGCAATCGCGGCATCGATCTTCGCATGGATACCGACGTCGCTTCGGTCGAGACGGACGGGGAGGGGTATCGCGTGCATCTCAAGCGCGGCGATTCGATCGCCGCGGACTTGGTGATGGCGGCGACGGGCCGCATCCCCAATACATCGGGGCTTGGTCTTGAGCGGCTTGGCGTCGAGCGCGGTCCCAACGGGCGCATTGTGGTGGATGAGTTTTCCAGGAGCTCGGTCGACAATATCTATGCCGTCGGCGATGTGACCGACCGCAAGAACCTCACTCCGGTCGCGATCCACGACGCGAACGCCTTCGCCGAGACGTTGTTCAACAACACGCCGACCAAGGTCGATTACGGAACGATACCGACGGCGGTGTTCTCGCAGCCCGAGATCGGCACGGTCGGCCTTTCCGAGGAGAAGGCGCGCGAGATGCACGGGGCGGGGGCCGTCGACATCTACAAGATCAGCTTCAGGCCCTTGCGCTCGATGATCAGCGGACGGGACGAGAGGACGCTGATGAAGCTCGTGGTCGATATGAAGACCGATAAGGTGCTGGGCGTGCATGTGCTCGGACCTGATGCCGCGGAGATTGTGCAGATGGCGGCGATCGCGCTCCGCCTCGGCGCCACCAAGGCCGATTTCGACAAGACCATGGCGCTGCATCCGAGCGCTGCCGAGGAGCTGGTGACGCTCCGCCACAAATGGGAAATGCCGGCGCCGGTTGCGGGGTCAGATGCGGCGGCTTGAGGACAAAATCGCCCTTGTAACCGGCGGCGGCGCCGGGATCGGGCGCGCCATCGCCGAGACCTTCGCGCGCGAAGGGGCGAAGGTCATGATCGCCGACCGCGATGGCGATGCGGCGAAAGAGTTGGCCGACGCCATCGTCAAGTCGAATGGCGCCGCCTCGGCGCATGAAGTCGATGTCACCGACACCGCCCAGGTCAAAAAGCTGATGGAAGAAATCGGCGCGGCTCACGGCCGGCTCGACGTGCTCGTCAACAATGCCGGCGTGGGCGAGCGCGCCGACTTCCGTCATCTGTCCGATGAGGCTTGGGAGCGCGTGTGGAGTGTCAATCTCGACGGCACGGTGCGCTGCGCGCGCGAGGCCTTCGATCTGCTCAAGGCCTCAGGCAAGGCCTCGATCATCAATCTCTCATCGATCATGGCAACCAAGCACACCCGGCAGATGGCGGTCTATTCGGCGACCAAGGGGGCGGTGTCGGCTCTTTCGCGGAGCCTCGCCGTCGAATATGCCCCTTACGGCATCCGCGTGAACACGCTCTTGCCGGGCTATGTCGATACGGCGCTGATCGGGCGCTACATCTCCAATCCAATGATCGCCAAGGCGCTGTTGACACAAACACCGCTCAGGCGTTTCGGCACGCCGCAGGACATCGCCAATGCCGCGCTGTTTCTGGCTTCTGATGAGGCCGCCTACATCACCGGCGCGTCTCTCAATGTCGATGGCGGCATGGCCACCACGCTTTAGCTAGCGGCAGTCCGGGGGCCTGCATGGTTCGAGACGGCGCGCGAGACGCGCCTCCTCACATGAGGGCAAACTCCCTTGTCCTGAGGAGCGGCCGTAGGTCGCGTCTCGAAGGATGAGGCCGAGATGCTAACTAGCCTGAATTCCGGCTTTCGCCGGAATGACGCTTGGTTTCGGGGTGCCGGGCACCGTCAGCGTTTCCTCGATGATCTCGTCGACCACGGCGACGAGTGCCGCCTGCTCCGTGCCGCCGAGCGCCTTCACCGTCTCGAAACGCGCGAGCTGGCGGTCGGCCGAAGTCCCGCGCTGCACGATGGTGCGGGCATGGGCGATCTCGGCGACGCAGCCGAAATAGGCGGCGTCCTCGGCGATCAACTCGAACAGCTCTTCGAGCAGGACGGGAAAGGGCACGACCGCGCCCTTGCCAAAATCGACCAAGCCCTGCTCGACGCCGTAGCGCTGCGCGCGCCACCTGTTCTCGCGCACAAGGAAAGGCGGGTAATGGCGCCAACGCTGGTTTTGGCGTCGAAGCCGATAGAGCAGCCTCAGGATGCAGCGATAGAGCGCGGCAATGGCAATGCCGTCCTCGATCAGCGGGCAGACATCGGTGATGCGCATCTCGAGAGTCGGAAAGCGCGCGGAAGGTCGCAGGTCCCACCAGATTTTGGTGGCATCCTCGATCAGGCCTGCATTCACCAGAAGCTCGATGGCGCGCTCATATTCGCTGTAGGACGAGAATTGATGGGGAACGCCGGTGCGCGGGAGCTCGTCGAAAACCGACAGGCGGTAAGATTTGAGCCCAGTCTGCGCGCCTTGCCAAAAGGGCGACGACGTCGAGAGCGCAAGCAAGATGCGGCAGGAAATATGCCGCTTGGCTCAAGAGATCGATCCTAAGCTCGTCGTCCTCGATACCGACATGGACATGCATGCCGCAGATCACGAGCCGGCGGCCGACCTGCTGAAGGTCTTTGGCGAGCACGTTGTAGCGTTCTTTGTCGGTGTGCTGCTGGCTCGACCATTCGGCGAAGGGGTGGGTCGAGGAGGCGATAGGAGCGAGGCCGAATTCGTCAGCGATGCGCCCGACCGTGCCGCGGAGATGGACGAGCTGGTCGCGGGCTTCCTGAATCGAATTGCAGACGCGCGTGCCGACCTCGATCTGCGAGCGTAGGAATTCGGGGCTCACCTGGCCGCGCAGCGCCTCCTCGCATTTTGCTAGCAGCTCAGCCGGAGGCTCTTGGGCGACGTCTCGGCTCGCCTTGTCGACGAGGAGATATTCTTCCTCGATGCCGATCGTGAAGCTTGGTTCCTTGATGGCCATGGCGGCGCATGGTGGCACAATCGGGGTAGCGGGTGTAGCCGCTATGCGATGCCGCCGAGGATCACGCCGACAAGATAGGCGATGGCGGCCGCGGTAATGCCGATCAGAAACGTTTCGATCCCGGCGCGCCACCAAGGCGCCGGCGACCAATGGCTCCTGAGCGAGCCGATGGCGAAGAAGGTAAATCCAGTCATCGTGGTCGAGGCCCAGACCGAGGCGGGCGCACCGGCGACGAAGGGCAGAAGCGGGACCGAGCCGCAGAGGATAAAGGCGAGGAAGGTCATGATCGCCGCCTTGCCCGGGGAGCGGCTGACGTGTGGGAGCCCGTGCTCCTCGGTCATCATCGTCTCGATCCAGCGCTCGCGCTTGGCGGTGATCACGTCGACGGCGCTCTCTAGCGCTTCCCCGGTGAAGCCCTTGCCCGCGAAGATCTGGCGGATCTCCTCGCGCTCGCCGTCTGGCACAAGATCGATATGACGCTCCTCCATGCGCCGCACTTCCTCATATTCCTCGATTTCGGCTTTCGTGCCTGAATAGTTGGCAGCGGCCATGGAGAAGCCATCGCCAAACAGATTAGCAGCGCCGAGGATCAGTAGGGCCTTGGTCGAGAGTTCGGCGCCGACCACGCCCGCCACCACGGCGAAGGTGGTCACCGTGCCGTCGATGCCGCCATAGACCCAATCTCTGAGATAGCTGACATGCGGCCCCTTTTTCAGACGCTTGGCGATCTCGCGCGGGTTGTGGCCATGCTCGAGGTGCCGGGGGTCCATAGCGCCGCTCCCTTCCCGTGCTCTTAACGGTTATGTGGCACGCTCCAGGGGGACAGGCAAATAAGCCCCTGCCTAGCCAGGGTTGCGCCGATCGCTTATATAGCTTTCACTTTTCTCAAGGAGAGCCTTCGATGGCACCCCGATGGAGCCCAGATAGCTGGCGCGCCAAACCGATCGAGCAGGTCCCGGTCTATCCCGACCGGGGCGCGCTCACCGAGGTCGAAAAGCAGCTTGCCACTTTCCCGCCGCTCGTGTTCGCCGGCGAGGCGCGCGAGCTGAAGGCTAAGCTCGCCCGCGTGGCAGCGGGAGAGGCCTTCCTGCTGCAAGGTGGCGACTGCGCCGAGAGCTTTGTCGAGCATCGGGCTGACGCGATCCGCGACTTCTTCCGCGTGTTCCTGCAGATGGCGGTGGTGCTCACCTATGCCGGCGGCTCGCCGGTGGTGAAGCTCGGCCGCATCGCCGGCCAGTTCGCCAAGCCGCGCTCGAGCGCGACCGAGACGAGAGACGGCAAGGAGCTGCCGAGCTATCGCGGCGACATCGTCAACGGCACCGAGTTCACGGAAGCGGCCCGCACGGCAGACCCCAACCGCATGCTCATGGCCTACCGCCAGTCAGCGGCGACGCTCAATCTGCTGCGCGCCTTCGCCCAAGGCGGCTACGCCAATCTCGAGCATGTCCATCAGTGGAACCTCGGCTTCGTCAAGGACAGCCCGGCCGGGCACCGCTACCAGGAACTCTCCGAGCATATCGCCGAGACCTTGCGCTTCATGCGCGCCTGCGGGCTCAACGCCGACAACACGCCGCAGCTCCGCACCACGAGCTTCTACACGAGCCACGAGGCGTTGCTGCTCGGCTACGAGCAGGCCTTCACCCGCGTCGATTCCACTTCGGGCGACTGGTACGCAACCTCGGGCCATTTCTTGTGGGTCGGCGACCGTACGCGCCAGCTCGACCATGCGCATATCGAATATCTGCGCGGCATCAAGAATCCGGTGGGGGCTAAGATCGGCCCGAGTCTTGCGCCTGACGATCTGCTCAAGCTGATCGATGCGCTCAACCCGCAGAACGAGCCTGGGCGGCTCACACTCATCTCGCGCTTCGGTGCCGAGAAGGTCGGCAAGCATCTGCCGGCGCTCATCCGTGCCGTGGAGCGGGAAGGCAAGATCGTGGTGTGGGCGTGCGATCCGATGCACGGCAATACGATCAAGGCCGGAACCAGCGGCTACAAGACGCGGCCCTTCGACCTCATCCTGAAGGAGGTCGGGGGCTTCTTCGACATCCATCGCGCCGAAGGAACGCATGCGGGCGGTATTCATATCGAGATGACGGGGCAGAACGTCACCGAATGCGTCGGCGGCGCCAAGGCCGTCACCGAGACCGACTTGTCGGACCGCTACCACACCCATTGCGACCCGAGGCTCAACGCCGATCAATCGCTCGAGCTTGCCTTCAGCATGGCCGAGCGCCTGAAGCGCGAACGGGAAGCGCGGCCAGAGCCCGAATTCTCCATCGCCGCCGGCGAGTGACCCGGACGGCCTTGGCTGTTATGCCCGCGAAAGCGGGCATCCAGTAACCACTGACCTCAGTTATCTTACCGACTTCCCGGGTTACTGGATTGCCCGGTTAAGCCGGGCAATGACAAAACATGGCGCATCAGATCATCAAGGACTCGTTCAAGCTCGCACTGGCGCAGCTCAATCCGGTTGTGGGCGATCTTGAGGAGAATCTCAGGAAGGCGCGGCAGGCGCGCGCTCAGGCCGCAGCGTCGGGTGCCGACCTGATCGCCTTCACCGAGCTTTATCTCACCGGCTACCCCATCGAGGATTTGGTGCTGAAGCCGGCCTTGCAGAAGGCGGCACGCGCGGCCTGCGAGGAGCTTGCCGGCGACACGGGAGACGGCGGCCCGGCGATCCTCATCGGACTTCCCTGGGGCGATGGACCGTTCGTCTATAACGCAGTCGCTCTGCTTGATCGCGGCCGCATCGAGAGCGTGCGCTACAAGAACAATCTCCCCAATTACGGCGTGTTCGACGAAAAGCGCGTATTCGCGCAGGGACCTAGCCCCGAGCCGATCGATTTCCGCGGCGTCAAGCTCGGCGTGCCGATCTGCGAGGATATCTGGAGCGAGGAGGTGTGCGAGGCCCTGGCACAAGCCGGCGCCGGGCTTTTGATCGTGCCGAACGGCTCGCCCTATTGGATCGACAAGCAGGAGGTGCGCTACGGCGTTGCCGAGACGCGGGTCGGCGAGACGCGGCTTCCGCTCGCTTACGTCAACCAGGTGGGAGGGCAGGACGAGCTCGTGTTCGACGGCGCGTCCTTCGTGCTCAATGGCGATGGCGCGCTTGTCGTGCAGATGCCCGCCTGGGAGGAAGGGGTCGGCATCACCGAATGGCGGCGCGAGGGCGGAAGCTGGCATTGTCTCGCTAGCGCGATCGCCGAGATCGAGGACGGGGAGGCCGCCAACTACCTCGCCTGCGTTGTCGGCCTGCGCGACTACGTCAACAAGAACGGCTTCCCCGGCGTCGTGCTTGGGCTGTCGGGGGGCATCGACTCGGCGCTCTCGGCGGTGATCGCCGTCGATGCGCTCGGCGCGAAACGCGTGCATTGCGTGATGCTGCCTTACATCTTCACCAGCAATGAGAGCCTGAACGATGCGGCGGCACTCGCCGAGACGCTCGGCGTTCCCTACGACATCATGCCCATCGACCCCGCCGTCGATGGCTTGAGCAAATCCTTTGCCGCGATGAGCAAGGAAGGCGCCGGCGCCAATACCACTGAGGAGAATCTCCAGTCGCGGGCGCGCGGCACTTTGCTGATGGCCATCTCCAACAAATTCGGACCGATTGTCATCACCACCGGCAACAAGTCGGAAGTCTCGGTCGGCTATGCCACGCTCTATGGCGATATGAACGGCGGCTTCAACCCCATCAAGGACTTGTACAAGGGTCAGGTCTATGCGCTCGCGCGCTACCGCAATGCGGCGCGGCCCAAAGGCTGCCTCGGGCCGGCGGGCGTCGTCATCCCGGAGAACGTGCTGACCAAGGCACCGACTGCAGAGCTGAAGCCCGGCCAGCGCGACCAGGACACTCTGCCGCCCTACGAGGTGCTCGACGACATTCTCAACTGCCTGGTCGAGCTCGAGTTGCCGCTGCCTGAGATCGTCGCGCGCGGACATGCACCAGAGACGGTGAAGAAGGTCGAGCGCATGCTCTATCTCGCCGAGTACAAGCGGCGGCAGGCGGCTCCTGGCGTCAAGATCACCGCCAAGAATTTCGGCCGCGATCGCCGCTATCCCATCACCAACAAATTTCGCGAGACGCTGTGATGAGCGTCACGGTCAGATTTGCGCCGAGCCCCACGGGCCGCCTTCATGCCGGCAATATCCGCACGGCGCTGCTCAACTATCTGTTCGCCCGGAAGATGGGCGGGCGGCTCATCTTTCGGCTCGACGATACGGATAGAGAGCGCTCGACCGAGAAATTCGCCGAAGGCATCCGCGAGGATCTCGCTTGGCTCGGCATCGACTATGCCGACGAGGTGCACCAGTCCGACCGCTTCGCGCGCTACGCGGAGGCGGTCGAGAAACTGAAGACAACGGGACGTCTCTATCCAGCCTATGAGACGCCGGAAGAGCTCGAGCTGAAGCGCAAGCGCCAGCTCGCGCGCGGCAAGCCTCCCGTCTATGACCGCGCCGCCTTGAAGCTGACAGAGGAGGAGCGCGCGAAGTTGGAGGGCGAAGGGCGCAAGCCGCATTGGCGTTTCAAGCTCGAAAGCCGCGACGTCGCTTGGGACGACCTCGTGCGCGGGCGCCAGCATGTGGACGCCGCCTCGCTGTCTGACCCTGTGCTGGTGCGGGAAGATGGCACCTATCTCTACACGCTGCCGAGCGTCGTCGACGACATCGACCTCGGCATCACCCATGTCATCCGCGGCGAGGATCATGTGGTCAACACCGCGCCGCAGATTCAGCTGTTCGAGGCGCTCCGAGCCTCCGCGCCCGCTTTCGGGCATCACAGCCTGCTCGTCAATGCCAATGGACAGGCTCTGTCGAAGCGCGACCGGTCGCTTTCGATCCAGGGAATGCGCGAAGAGGGAATCGAGGCGCTTACCGTGGCGAGCTACGCGGCGACGATCGGCACTTCGGACCCGGTCGCGGTGCATGAAAATCTCGATGAGCTCGTGCGGAGCTTCGACTTTGCCAAGCTGTCGCGGGCTCCGGCAAGATTTGATCCCGCCGAGCTCCGCGCGCTGAACGCGAAGCTCCTGCACATGCTGCCCTTCTCAGCCGTTTCCGGGCGGCTCAAGGCCATGGGGATCGAGGGGGGTGAGGATTTCTGGGAGGCTGTGCGCGGCAATCTCGCCGTGCTTGGAGACGCGAAATATTGGTGGGGGGTGGTGAAAGGGCCTCTGCAGCCCGTCATTACCGATGCGGCTTCGTGCGCGAAGGCCGCGGTTCTTCTGCCGCCGGAGCCGTGGGACGGCACGACCTGGGAACGATGGTCGGCCGACGTGAAGCAGGCGACCGGCGCCAAAGGCAAGGCTCTGTTCCAGCCGTTGCGGCTTGCGCTGACCGGCCGCGAGCACGGGCCCGAGCTCAAGCAGCTTCTTCCATTGATTGGACGGGGGCGCGCGTTCGCACGCCTCGAGGGCAAAGTCGCGTAAGCGGCAGGCACAGAGTCCACCTCTCCCCAGCGGGGAGAGGTCGGCCGCATTGCGGCCGGGTGAGGGGTCTTTGAGCACGCATTGCTGACCCCCTCACCCTTCCCGCCATGCGACTTGCGCGGCTGGCGCGCAAGATCGCGGCGGAAAGCCCTCTCCCCAATTGGGAGAGGGTCATTCGAGGCTCTTGCTACGGGTTCGGGGATGACAGCACTATTGCGCCGGTGGCGCCGCTGGCTTGCTCGTCTTCTTGATGACGCTCGAGCTGGTCTGTCCGGCTGAAGCGGGGGCGCCCGTCGAGGCGGCCTGCGTCTGCGCCGGCTGAGCTGGCGCCGCTGCGGCGGCGGGAGCAGGTAGCGGCGGTTTCTGCGCCTGAGGCACCACTGGCGCTGGGGGATTCGCTGCGTTGCTGCCGGTCACTTCCATCGCGCTTTCCGTCGCGGCGGCTTGCGGTGCGGGCGTAGCCGGCGGGTTCGCTGCGACCTTGCCCTTGCCTTTGCCCTTGCCGGGCTTGGCGGCGGCTTCGGCCTCGGCGCGCTTGTTGGCTTCCTCGATCGCGGTCGGATTGTATTCCGCCTGTTTGCACGAGCAGCCATTCACATAGCTCTTGCGGAATTTGAGCGCGACGGGAAGGTCCATATAGGCCGAGCCGTTCAGCGAGATGGCCTGTTCGATCTCCTGTCCGGGATTGCGATAGACGTAGAGCTCAGCCGGGGCGGCGCAGCTCGATTGGCACCGCTCGGATTCCTGCGCGAGGCTGCTGGCAGTGGTCGAGAAGCTGAGCGGATAGAAGAAGCCATCGCATAGCCGCACGCAGACGGCGCGATAGCGCCCGTTCGGGTCGATGCTGCGATAGATCGGGGTTTGCGACTGCTGCTCCTCGTCGCTGTCCTGGCCGCCGCCGAAGAAGTCGAACAAGCCGCCACGCTTCTGGGGCTGCCGCACTTGGCCGCCGCAGCCGCTTTGCGCCATAGCTTGCTGGAGCTCAGCTTGCCGCCGCTTGTTGCCGCCGCCGCCGGTCAGCGCCTCGCGCTGTTGTTGAAGCGCGGCAAGCTGGCGGCGCGCGTCCTCGACGCGGTCGTTCATCTTGAGGCATTGCGGGCTGCGCACCAGCGCTTTGCCGAAGATGAAGAAGCTCTCGAAGCAGCCGGCATCCTGCATCGCCGCCTGGGTGCCCTGGAACACGCGGTCATTCTGGGCGATCTGCTGGTCGAGGCGCGCGATGTCGTCGGCGTTAGCGCCGCCGCCTTGCGAGGCCGAGACGAGCTCCTGCTGAAGCTGCAGGCAGCGGATCTGCTGGTCGCTCGATTGCGCAAGAGCCAGTGAAGCGCAAGCAGCAAGGGCCGCGCCGCCAAGCGCGAGCGCCACGAGCCGGCGTCCGCCGATCGACGACATGAACGGCGCACGCACGCGCCAAAAATCGCGATTAACCCTCACGACTTGGTTCCAATCCCCGGGAGCCCGTGACGCGCATTATGCTCCCCTAAACTCGGGGGTCAATGAGGCATCAATAAGATGGCCCCAAGGTCCGCTCGAACAAAAGCCCGGAAAGAGGCTCGCTTGACGGTTTCGGCAATTCCCGCCATAAGCGGGGCCAAGATGATGCAAGAGCAACCGATCCTTATTATTTTGTGCGGCATCATTCTGGGCTAGCAAACAAAGCTCGCCCGGGTCGTTCCTCCTTTATCCAAATCAGATTTGCCGATGAACGTCCGGCGGGCCGCAAGCCGAAGGGGCTTGGACCGTGGCGCTTAAGCTTTACAACACGCTCACCCGCAAGAAGGAGGTCTTCGAACCGCTCGATGCCTCCAATGTGCGGATGTATGTCTGCGGGCCGACGGTCTACGACTTCGCCCATATCGGCAATGCGCGCCCCGTCATTGTGTTCGACGTGCTGTTTAGGCTGCTCCGTCACATCTATGGGCCTGAGCACGTCACCTATGTCCGCAACATCACCGACGTCGACGACAAGATCAACGCGCGCGCGGCGCAGGACTTTCCCGATCTCCCGCTGAACGAGGCGATCAGGCGCGTCACCGAGAAGACCGAGGCGCAGTTCCACACGGACATGGCCGCGCTCGGCGCGCTCGATCCCACCGTCGAGCCGCGCGCCACCGAGCATATCGATCAGATGAAGGCGATGATCGAGCGCCTCATCGACAAGGGCTGCGCCTATGTCGCCGAGGACCATGTGCTCTTCGACGTCGCCTCCATGCCGGATTACGGCAAGCTGTCGGGCCGTTCGCTGGACGAGATGGTCGCCGGCGCGCGGGTCGAGGTCGCGCCCTATAAGCGCGATCCGATGGATTTCGTGCTGTGGAAGCCGTCGAAGCCGGGCGAGCCGTCATGGCCGTCGCCATGCGGCATCGCGGCGCCAGGGCGACCGGGCTGGCACATCGAATGCTCGGCCATGGCCGATCGCTGGCTGTGGGACGAGGCTAAGCCGAAGCTCTCCAAGGCCGGACTCGCGAGCCCACATATGTTCGACATCCACGGCGGCGGCATCGACCTCGTCTTTCCGCATCACGAGAACGAGGTGGCGCAATCGCGCTGCGCCAACGCGACGCCGATCATGGCGCAGGTGTGGATGCATAACGGCTTCCTCCAGGTCGAGGGAGAGAAGATGGCGAAGAGCGCGGGCAACTTCGTCACCGTGCATGAACTGCTCGAAACAAAGAAGTTCGGTTCCAATAAATGGCACGGGTATGTGCTGCGGCTCGCAATGCTGATGACGCACTATAGGCAGCCCATTGACTGGACCGTGG
Organism: uncultured Alphaproteobacteria bacterium; assembly: GCA_963742355.1. Lineage (GTDB taxonomy): Bacteria > Pseudomonadota > Alphaproteobacteria > Rhizobiales > Methyloligellaceae > Methyloceanibacter. Next base: position 13,849 of record CAVULQ010000025.1, read on the forward strand.
ACCGGCTGGTGGAGGCGAGAGCGACCCTCAAAGATTGGATCGACGCCTCCATAGGCGCTGATCAGTTTCAAGCCGAGGTTCCCGCTGAGCTAATTGCGGCGCTCGAGGATGATTTGAATACTCCTGCAGCAATTAGCGCGCTGCATGGACTTTATCGGGAAGCCCGCCATCTTGACGTGGCAGCCGCTAAGCCGTTGGCGGCGGCACTTAAATGGCTTGGAGTTTGGAACGGAGAAAACTCCAGCGAGATCTACAGCTACGGGTACGACGTCACAGAGGGGCCAGCCGAGGCTGATGTGCGTTGGCGTGTTGCTGCGCGGAACGCGGCGCGCGCGGCGAAGAACTTCAAAGAAGCCGATCGCATCCGCGGCGAGCTCGAGGCCATGGGCATCATGCTGAAAGACGCCAAGGACCCCAAGACGGGCGAGCTCGTCACCACTTGGGAGGTCGCCAGATGACTCGTGTCAGGCAATTAGAGCCTCATGCTGAGGAGCACCCGCAGGGTGCGTCTCGAAGCATGAGATCGAATCAGGCTCACCCCTCGAGGCGGCGCGTTCCCCGCCTCCTCAGGGTGAGGCTTTAGGTGAAGCGACGATGATCCGCTTCCTCAAGGATGCGCCGTTCAAGGGCAGCCACGGCGTCTATTTCGTCATCAAGCTCGTCGTGCTCGCGATCGCTTTGCTGCTTGCGCTGCACTTCCTCTTCCACGTGGTGTAGGACAAGACAATGACCCGCGAATACCTCTCCCTCTACGACACCACGCTCCGCGACGGCGCGCAGACCTACGGCGTCGACTTCTCGGTCGAGGACAAGTGGCTGATGGCCGAGCAGCTCGACCTGCTCGGCATCGACTATATCGAAGGGGGCTACCCCGGCGCGAACCCGACCGATACGCGCCTCTTCGCCGTATCGCGCGAGCTTTCTCATGCGCGGCTGACCGCGTTCGGCATGACCAAGCGCTCGGGCCGGTCGCTTGCCAACGATCCCGGCTTCCAGGCATTGCTCGCCGCCAAGACGACTGCCATCTGCCTTGTCGGCAAGACATGGGATTTCCATGTCGATGTCGCGCTCGGCATCAGCCTCGATGAGAATGTCGAGGGCATCAGGGACTCGGTCGCGGCGGTCGTGGCAAGCGGGCGCGAGGCGCTGCTCGACTGCGAGCATTTCTTCGACGGCTACAAGGCCAATCCCGACTATGCGCTCCGCTGCGCCAAAACCGCCTATGAGGCTGGCGCGCGCTGGGTCGTGCTGTGCGACACCAATGGCGGCACGCTGCCTGAGGCGGTTGAAGAAATCGTCGCCGAGGTGGTGAAGCATATCCCCGGCGACCATGTCGGCATCCATGTGCATAACGACACCGACAACGGCGTGGCCAATTCGCTCGCCGCGGTGCGCGCCGGCGCGCGCCAGATCCAGGGCACGCTGAATGGGCTCGGCGAGCGCTGCGGCAACGCCAATCTCACCTCGATCATCCCCACCCTCATGCTGAAATCGGATTATGCCGAGCGCTTCGAGACGGGAGTGACGCCGGAGAAGCTCAGGACGCTGACGCATGCCTCGCGCATCCTCGACGAGATTTTGAACCGCGCGCCGAACCGGCATGCGCCCTATGTCGGCGAGTTTGCTTTCGCCCATAAAGGTGGCATCCATGTCTCCGCCGTGCAGAAGGACCCGCGCACCTATGAGCATATTCCGCCCGAGGCCGTGGGCAATCGGCGGAAGCTGCTTGTCTCAGACCAGGCCGGGCGCTCGAACATCGTGGCCGAGCTCGAGCGCATCGGCATCGCCGTGCCGAAGGATGATCCGCGAATCCTCCGCCTGCTCGATGAGGTGAAGGAGCGCGAGGCCGCCGGCTACGCCTATGAGGCGGCCGACGCCTCGTTCGAGCTGCTCGCGCGACGCATGCTCGGCAACGTGCCGCAATTCTTCGACGTCGATTCGTTCCGCGTCACGGTCGAGCGGCGCCACAATGCGCTCGGCGATCTCGTCACCGTTTCCGAGGCGACGGTCAAGGTGCGCATCGATGGCGAGACGGTGCTGTCGGCCGGCGAAGGGAACGGCCCGGTCAATGCGCTCGACAACGCGCTCCGCAAGGATCTCGGTCCGTATCAGAGCTATATCGATGATCTCGAGCTCGTCGACTACAAGGTGCGCATCCTCACCGGCGGCACTGATGCGGTCACGCGTGTCTTGATCGAGAGTCGCGACGGGGAGGGGAACCGCTGGTACACCGTCGGCGTCTCGCCCAACATCGTCGATGCCTCGTTCGAGGCGCTGCTCGATTCCATCAATTACAAGCTGATCCGCGACGGCGCGACCGCCGCCTGAGTGATGGCGATCAGTCGATGACAACCCAGCAAGACGGCCCCGAGCGCGTTGCCCGTTGCTGCTGTGGCAACCTAACAGTCACGGCAAGCGGCGAGCCGAGCTATGTCCATTTGTGCAGTTGCACGGACTGTCAACGCAGCAGCGGCAGCGCATTCTCTTACTCTGCCTTCTTCCCTGAGTCAGCCGTGAGCATCGCGGGAGACAAGCGAACGTACCGGCAACGCGCGGACTCAGGACGATTCATCGACAGCTTCTTCTGCCCGAACTGCGGGACGAGCGTGCTGTTCCGCGCCGAGGGTCTGCCGGGAACGTTGGGCGTGCCGGTCGGCTGCTTCGCCGATCCAAGCTTCGCTCGACCGTCGAAGCTGTTCTGGGCCTCGCGCCGCCATCACTGGCTTGAGCTTCCCGCGAGCATCACGCTGATCGACACTCAATAGCGTCATTAGAATTTGGCGGCGACCTCGGCGTCCAGCTGGTCGGCGAACTCGTCCGGGTAGGGCTTGAGCGCGGCCTCGACGGCGGGAACGATCTTCTCGACGTCGTCGACCACGATCATCTTGAGCTCGAGCCCTTGGCGGATGAAACGCTCACCGCTCATGCGGTCGAACAGCGCGAGAAGGGGGTTCCAAAAGCCCTCGATATTGGCGAGCACGATCGGCTTCGTATGGCGGCCGAGCTGGGTCCAGGTGAGCTGCTCCACGAACTCTTCAAGCGTGCCGAGCCCGCCGGGAAGAGCGACGAAGGCATCCGACTTCGCGAACATCAACTGCTTTCGCTGATGCATGTCGTCGACCACGATCAGCTCCTGGGCCTCGATTAGCATATGCTCGCGCTCGCTCAAGAAGCCCGGGATGATACCGGTGACATGGCCGCCATGCTTGAGCGCCGCGCGCGCGGTCTCGCCCATCAAGCCGAGACTGCCGCCGCCATAGACGAGGCCGATGCGCAAGGTGGCGAGGATGCGGCCGAGCGAGCGCGCAGCCTCGGCGAAAGCCGGGTTGTGGCCAGGGCCGGAGCCGCAATAAACGCAGATATTCTGGATCGTGCTGGGTGGAGTGTCTTTCATGAGCCTCATGTGGCAGGAGCCTTCGCAAGCGTCAAGCAAGCCGCCTGTGGTGAAAAGCAGGCCGGAAATCTAGCGACTAGCGGAGCTCAGAGCCGGACTGCGACCATTTAGATTGAACGCTTTTTTGCCTTCCGTGACGTCTAGAAACCGTCTTTAAGGGGGAAAGGAAACGTCTCTTTGAGGAAGTAGTGAAATGACAATCAAGACATGGATTGCCGCAATAGCGGCGATCGCAGCCATTGCGACTATGGGCGCTGTCGCGCCGTCGCGGGCCGCGGTCCCTGGAATACAAATTGCCGCCGACGACGAGGTTCCCGGTGACAAGAGCCTGATCGAGGGACAGCCCACAGCGCCGTCCGACGAACAGCCGCAAACCGGCTCGCACGCGCCCAAATATCCGATCAAGTTCAAGACCGTCGACTATCAGGACACCGGCGACACCGGGAAATTGACCCTCGCGGGGACGGCGCCACCCGAGACGGACGTGTATATCTATTTCGACGAGCAGCCGCTTGCGAAAGTCCCGGCCGACAAAGACGGAAACTGGTCGACCGAGAAGGAGCTGAAACTGGACGATGCGCGGCATATGGTTCGCGCCGAGCAGTACGATATGGCCACGCGCATGGTGAGCGGCCGGGCCATGGTCACGCTCGCGCGTGCGCCTTCCGACGCTGACACGCCGCAATCCGGCCCGGGAGAAAGTCCGGGACCGCAATAGCGACGCCGGTCTAGCGCAATAAGGCGCTCCGGGCGGATTAAGTCGGACGCGGCATGACGTTTTTTGGCCTTTCCCGTGCCTTAAGCTATGAAGGTATGGGAGGGGCGAATCGTGCGCCGTAACGCCATCGTCTCCATTGCCGCAATTCTCGCCGTGATCGTCCTTGGCGTCGCGGGCGTTTACCTTTACCGGCAGGCCCGACCTCTTCAGCTCGGCGAGGGGAACAAGCCGATTGGTAACGGCACAACAGCGTCTGCGCCCGCCCCGGCTCCTGCCGCGCCCGAAGTCTCCGCACCTCAATCTCAACCGCCGCCAGCCGCCGAAGCCGCAAGCGCTCCGCCGGATGAGCCGATGGTGGTGCCGAGCTTCGATGTGGTGCTGGTCGAGCCGACAGGCGAGGGCGTGTTTGCCGGCCGCGCAGGTCCGGGATGGAAAGTCGAAATCGAAAGCGGCGGCGCCAAGATCGCCGAGAGCATCGCCGACGAGCAGGGCGAGTGGAGTATCATCCTCGACAAGAAGCTCGCGCCTGGGGATCACACCCTCTCGCTGCGAACGATTTCTCCCGACGGCACGCGCGCGCTCACCGCGCAGCAGAGTGTTCCCGTCGCGATCGGCAATGCCAAGGAGCAGGTCGCTTCGGTGCCTCGGCCCACGGAAAACACGAGCGAGCCGACAGCGCAAACGTCCGCTCCGCCGGTCGCGGCCGCGCCACAGCAGAGCGCGTCGGCCGGCGAAAGCGCGGCCGCGACCGGCGTACCGGCGGAGACGCCCAAGGCTCAGCCACAGCTTGCCGAAGCGCCGCCCGAAAAGTCTGCGCCGTCTGCGCAGGCCGCTCCGAGCGCAGGAGCGCCGCAAGAAAGCCCAGCCAAGGCGCAGGTCACTTTCAAAATCGTCGACTATCAGGATATTGGCGCCGACGGCGGCAAGATGAAGCTCTCCGGCACGAGCGATCCCGGCGCGACCGTCCAGCTCTATTTCGACGGCAAGCCCTTTGCGAGAGCGAGAGCTGACGCCACCGGCGTATGGAGCGCCGAGGCCAATATGAAGCTTAGCGAAGGGGAGCACAGCTTCAAGGTCGCGACAGAGGGTAAGAGCACTAATGCGGGAGAGGCGGTGATTGCCATCGAGCGGCGCCCGGTCGTGGCCAAGGCAGCGGAGCCGAATCCCAGCGCTTCGGGCGCCGCGTCTTCCGCCTCGCCGCAAATTGCTGCAGCCGAGGACGCGAATGCCGCGTCTTCTACGGCACGGCCAGACGTGTACGAGATCCGCCGCGGCGATACACTGTGGGATATCGCCAAACGCTATCTCGGCTCGGGTATGCTCTACACCTCGATATTCCACGGCAACCGCGAGACCATCAGGAACCCGAACCTGATCCTCCCTGCGCAGAAAGTGAAAATGCCGCCGCCCTGACGCGCTTGGCGGGGGGACGCGTGAGGACTATATGCATCAAGGGCAGCGTTGGCGCTGCCCTTTTTGCCAGCCGGCATTCGGCGGAGGGAAACCACCTCTTCATGCAGGACCTGCCGCAAACTCGGAGCGACGCCGTGCTTCAGGCACGGACGGGTCAACTCGCCGTGCTTAAGGAGCTGCTTCCTTACATCTGGCCGGCCGACCGGCCCGATCTCCGCTGGCGCGTGGTGTACGCCCTCTGTGCGCTGGTCGTCGCCAAGGCGATCACCCTTCTCGTCCCGATCGCCTACAAGCAGATCGTGGATCAACTGACTGGCCAGGGCAGCGCCGGTGGCGCGGCTAGCGGGGCGACCATGCTTGGCCTCGCCATGCTGCCGGCGATGCTGATCATCGCCTACGGGGTCGGGCGCGTGTTGATGGTTCTGTTCGCCCAGTTCCGCGACATCTGGTTCACGGTTGTCGCCCAGCATGCCGTACGCGAGCTCGCCAACCGGACCTTTCGTCATCTGCATGAGCTCTCGCTTCGCTTTCATCTCGAGCGCCGCACGGGAGGCTTAAACCGCGTCATCGAGCGCGGCGTCTCAGGCGTCGATACCGTCGTGCGCATGGCGGTGTTGAACTCGGTGCCGACCGCGGTCGAGCTCCTCATGATCTCGGGCCTCGTCGCCTATTATTTCGGCTGGATCTATGTGCTGGTCGTGCTGGTGACGGTCGCGCTTTATGTGTGGTTCACCTTCTCGGCCAGTGAGCGACGGATCGAGATCCGTCGCGACATGAACGAGTCCGATACCGAGGCGCACTCGAAGGCGGTCGACAGCCTGCTCAACTACGAGACGGTCAAATATTTCGGTAACGAAGAGCACGAGGCGCGGCGCTTCGATTCGTCGATGGGGCGCTACGTCAACGCCGCGATCCGTACCTATACCTCTCTGGGCTTTCTCAACACCGGTCAGGCAATCATCTTCACGGTCGGCACGGTCATCTGCATGTTGCTCGCGGCGCGCGACGTAAGCCGAGGCGTGCTCACCATCGGCGGTTTCGTGATGATCAACGCGATCCTCATGCAGCTCTATCTGCCGCTCAATTTCATGGGCATGGTCTATCGCGAGATCAAGCAGGGGCTGATCGACATCGAGACGATGTTCGCGCTGTTGCAGGAACCGGCCGAGGTCCTCGATCGCCCGGGCGCCAAGCCGCTTCACGTCACCAAGGGCGAGATCAAGTTCGAGAACGTCTCTTTCGCTTACGATCCGGAGCGCCAAATCCTCAAACATATAAGCTTCGAGGTGCCTGCGGGGAAGATGGTCGCCATCGTGGGACCATCAGGCGCGGGCAAGTCGACCATCTCGCGCATCCTGTTCCGCTTTTACGACATTTCCTCGGGTCGCGTGCTGATCGACGGGCAGAACATCAAGAACGTGACGCAGAGCTCGCTCCGCGCCGCCCTCGGCATGGTCCCGCAAGACACCGTGCTGTTCAACGACACGATCGAGTACAATATTCGCTACGGCAGGCCGGACGCGCCCGCGGCAGAAGTACGCGAGGCGGCGCGCAACGCCCAAATCCACGACTTCATCATGACCTTGCCGCAAGGCTACCACTCGCTCGTCGGCGAGCGGGGCTTGAAGCTGTCGGGCGGTGAGAAGCAGCGCGTGGCGATCGCCCGCACCATTCTGAAATCGCCGCCGATCCTGATGCTCGACGAGGCCACCTCGGCCCTCGATTCTCATACCGAGAAGGACATCCAGGACGCGCTCGATCGCGTGGCACGCGACCGCACCAGCCTCGTCATCGCTCATCGGCTGTCGACCGTCGTCCATGCCGACAACATCATTGTGCTCGATCATGGCGAGATCGTCGAGCAGGGGACGCATCCCGAGTTGCTCGCCAAAGGCGGTCTCTATGCCAGCCTGTGGGCGCGCCAGCGCGAGGCAGACGAGGCGCGCGAGCGTCTGGCGCAGGTGCTCGACGAGGGCGACGTGCCGGAATCGCGCGCGGCCGAGCGCCTCGAGGACGAGGCCCTCGCTTCAACGTAGCTATCGGACCCATGAACGAAACCAAGACCTTGCTCGACAGCGTCACGAACGCGTTCGTTCCCATTCACCGGGACGGGCATAAATTCATCGCGATCGCGGCACTCATTACCCTGATCCTGTTCCTGATCGCGCCGCCGCTCGGCTGGATCGGCGTGATCGCGACCGCTTTTTGCGCCTATTTCTTTCGCGACCCCGACCGGATCGTGCCGTCGCGCTCCGACGTGGTGGTGAGCCCTGCAGACGGCAAGATCGCCGCGATCGCCGACGTCGTGCCGCCACGCGAGCTCGCGCTCGGCGACGAGAAGCGCGTGCGTGTCTCGGTATTCCTCTCGGTGCTCGACGTGCATATCGTGCGCACGCCCGTCGCCGGGCGCATCAGCCGGAGCGTTTATGTGCCCGGCAAGTTCCTCAACGCCGAGCTCGACAAGGCGAGCGATGAGAACGAGCGTCAAGCTCTTGTCGTCGAGACGGCAGAGGGCAAGAGGTTTGGCCTGATGTTGATCGCAGGGCTCATTGCAAGGCGGATCGTGACTTTCGTAGGCGAGGGGGCTAGCGTGGCAGCAGGCGAGCGTATCGGACTGATCCGCTTCGGCAGCCGCGTCGATGTTTATCTGCCGGCGGGAGCCGAAGTGCTGGTCAGCGTCGGTCAGACCGCGATCGGCGGCGAGACGGTACTGGCGGAGCTTGCCGCCGGGAGTCCCGCACGCGAGGCGGGTGCCGTTGTTCAATCAGAACTGATGAAGGGATAGTCGCCCATGTTTCCGCCCTTCGATCCAGAACGCGACGAGCGCAAGCGCCGCCAGCTGGTCTTCTCCCGCGGCCAGGTGCCGGTCAGGGTGCTGATCCCCAACATCTTCACCCTGGTCGGCCTGTGCGCGGGGCTGACCGCCATCCGCATGGGTATCGAGAGCCGCTGGGATCTCGCTGTCGCGGCACTCGTATTCGCCGCGTTTCTCGACGGGATCGACGGCCGCGTCGCCCGCCTGCTGAAAGCCTCGTCGCGCTTCGGCGCCGAGCTCGACAGCCTTGCCGACTTCGTCAATTTCGGCGTGGCGCCCGCTATCATCATGTACAACTGGGCGCTCGATGATCTGCATAGCCTCGGCTGGATCGCGGTGCTCGTGTTCGCGGTATGCTCGGCGCTCAGGCTCGCGCGCTTCAACGTCGCGCTCGACCAGAGCAACGTCCCGGCGTGGAAGAGCAATTATTTCGTGGGTGTGCCGGCGCCTGCCGGTGCCATCACCCTCCTTCTCCCCATCTATGCCCAGAGTCTTGGGCTCCATCTGCCGAGTCTCACCCCACTCGTCTTTTTCTATACGCTCGCCATCGCTCTCCTCATGGTTAGCAAAGTGCCAACCTTCTCGGGCAAGTTGATCGGGCAAAGGATCGCTCGGGAATATGTTCCGCCGCTATTCGTGGCGGCTGCCCTGTTCATGGCCCTGCTCTTGACCTATCCCTATCTCACGCTCACCGTGGGGTCGTTGCTCTATCTCGGAATGATCCCGGTCAGCGCCTATCGCTATTTCGCGCAGGAGCGCAAGGTTGCGGCGGCCGTGAAAGCGCAGCCCGCGAAGAGGACTGACCCTGACGATGACGCCGAGAAGGACGACAAGGTGGTCGAGATGGGCGCGAAGTCACGATCAACAGGCAAAGGCCTGAGCGCCAAGTCATGAAGCAGCGTCTTTCGACCTATCTCCGCCAGCTCGAGGCCGAGAGCATCCATATCATGCGCGAGGTTGCGGCCGAGTTCCGCAATCCGGTGATGCTCTATTCGATCGGCAAGGACTCATCGGTGATGCTGCATCTCGCGCTCAAGGCCTTCTACCCGGCCAAGCCGCCGTTTCCGCTTCTGCATGTCGACACGACCTGGAAGTTTCGCGAGATGATCGCCTTCCGCGACCGCGAGGTGAAGAGGCTCGGGCTCGACCTCATCGTGCATATTAACGAGCAGGGCGTGAAGGACGGCATCTCGCCGATCACCCACGGCAGCGCGCTCTATACCGACATCATGAAGACCGAAGCCCTGAAACAGGCGCTGGCGAGCCACGACTTCGATGCGGCCTTCGGCGGCGCGCGGCGCGATGAGGAAAAGTCGCGCGCCAAGGAGCGCGTGTTCTCGTTCCGCAACGTCGCGCATAATTGGGACCCCAAGCGCCAGCGGCCGGAGCTCTGGCATCTTGCCAATACCAAGATCAGGCCCGGCGAGAGCATGCGCGTGTTCCCGCTCTCCAACTGGACCGAGCTCGACGTGTGGACCTACATTCATCTCGAGGACATTCCCGTCGTGCCGCTTTATTTCGCCGCCGAGCGGCCGGTGGTCGAGCGCAGCGGCATGCTGATCATGGTTGACGACGATAGACTGCCGCTCGACGAAGGCGAGAGGCCGAAGATGGAGCGCGTCCGTTTCCGCACGCTTGGCTGCTACCCGCTGACCGGCGCGATCGGCTCGAATGCCGCCAGCGTCCCCGAGATCATCGAGGAGCTGATCGCCACCCGCTTTTCCGAGCGTCAGGGCCGGGTCATCGACCACGATCAGTCGGGGTCGATGGAGAAGAAGAAGCAAGAGGGCTATTTCTGATGCCGCGCCTCAGCATTGTCGGCAGCGAGCGGGACGGCGCGAGCGAGCGGGTCGCGGCGCGGATAGCGGCCGAGGAGAGCCGCGGCCTCCTGCGTTTCCTCACCTGCGGCAGCGTCGACGACGGCAAGAGCACGCTGATCGGTCGTCTGCTCTATGACTCGGCACTGGTTTATGAGGACCAGCTCAAGAGCGCCGAGCACCACCGGCGCCCCGGTGCCAAAGGCAGCGGACCGATCGATCTTGCGCTTCTCATCGACGGGCTCGAAGCCGAGCGCGAGCAGAAGATCACCATCGACGTCGCCTATCGCTATTTCTCGACGCCACGGCGGAAATTCATCGTCGCCGACACGCCGGGCCATGTGCAGTACACGCGCAACATGGCGACCGGCGCCTCGAACTGCGATTTCGCCGTGCTCCTGGTCGATGCGAGGAGCGGCGTGCTCACCCAGACGCGGCGCCATGCCTGCATCCTGTCACTGCTGGGCATCCGCAAGATCGCACTCGCCATCAACAAGATGGACCTCGTCGAATTCGACCAGGCGCGGTTCGAGGCGATCGCCGCCGATTTTTCCAGCTTCGTCGAGCCGCTGAAATTCGACCGGATGACCTCCATACCGGTGTCGGCGCTCAAGGGCGACAACGTGATCCATCCGAGCGCGCATATGCATTGGTATCATGGGCCTACGCTGCTCGCGCATCTCGAAACGGTTGACGTCGACCGTGGAGGGGAAGCGAGCCCGTTCCGCTTTCCGGTGCAGTGGGTCAACCGGCCGCATCTCGATTTCCGCGGCTATGCCGGGACGGTGGCGAGCGGTGTGGTGCGGCCCGGAGACGAGGTCGCGATCCACCCCTCCGGCAAACGCGCACATGTGGCGCGGATCGTCACCGCCGACGGCGATCTCGCCGAGGCGCGCGAAGGCGATGCGGTCACGCTCACCTTTGCCGAGGAGGTGGACGCGAGCCGGGGCGACGTGATCGCGCCGCCGGACGCCGCGCCTTCAATTGCCGACCAGATCGCGGCGCGGCTCATCTGGTTCGATGAGGAGCCGATGCTCCCCGGTCGGCCCTATACGCTCAAATGCGGCTGTCAGACGACCACCGCCACAGTTTCCAGCCTCAAATACAAGCTCAATGTCGACAATCTCGATCACGTGGCGGGCAAGACGCTCGAGCTAAACGAGGTCGGCTTGTGCAATCTCACCACGGCCAAGGCGCTCGTGTTCGATCCTTACGCCGAGAACGGCGACACGGGCTCCTTCATCCTGATCGACCGTTTCACCAATGCGACGGTCGCCGCGGGCATGATCGAGTTCGGGCTCAGGCGCGCCACCAACATCCAGTGGCAGGAGTTGTTCATCGACAAGGTCGCGCGCGCCGGGCTCAAGGATCAGAAGCCTTGCGTGCTTTGGTTCACGGGGCTCTCGGGTGCCGGGAAATCGACGATCGCCAACACGCTGGAGAAGCGGCTCCATGCCATGGGCCGGCACACTTACCTGCTCGATGGCGATAATATCCGCCACGGCCTCAACAAGGATCTCGGCTTCACCGACGTCGATCGCGTCGAAAACATCCGCCGCGTCGCCGAGACGGCGAAGCTGTTCATCGATGCCGGGCTGATCGTCATGGTCTCGTTCATCTCGCCCTTCCGCTCGGAGCGGCGCATGGCGCGCGATCTGTTGCAGGATGGCGAGTTCATCGAGATTTTCGTGGATACGCCGCTCGACGTGTGCGAGGCGCGCGATCCGAAAGGGCTGTACCGCAAGGCGAGGGCCGGGCTGATCAGCAATTTCACCGGCATCGACTCGCTTTACGAGGCCCCCGAGACGCCCGAGCTGAAGCTCGACACCAGAAGCAACAATCCCGAGGCGCTCGTGGAGGCCGTGCTCGTCGAGCTCAGGCGCCGCCACGTGGTCTAGAACGCGTCGCCAATCGCGATAAGCAAGCATGCACACTCGGTAGAAGCGGAGCATTGGCGAAGAGCGCCGCCGCTTATCCGGAATTTGATAGGGCCGCAGCCGCCAGGTCCCCCCGATGGCTTCCCTCGGTCGAGCGGCTGCGGCCCTCCATGCGCTAGTCGGACGGGTCTGAAACCGAAAGACTAGCGAGGATCTTGAGTCGTTGCGCGGCCTCGGCGTTGCCCCGCTGCGAGGCCTGCTCGTACCAGCTGCGCGCTGCGATGGGATCGCTTTCGACGCCGCTCGCGCCCAGCTTCTTCAGCATCTCGGCATCGAAGGTGCGGGCGAGCTCGTAGGCCGCATCGCCTTCTCCGCGTTCGGCAAGATGGAAGAGAAGGAGCCTGGCGCTTGCGATGTCGCCTTCGGAGAGCAAGAGCTTCGCGCGGGCGAGGAGCACGGACGATTCAGCGGGGGCAATCTTTTCTGCGGTGGCAGGGGCCTTGGCGGCGGCATCGAGGAGCGCGCTCGCCCAGCTCAGGCTGAGCCCGGCCGTATAGACGCGCGGGCGCGCCGGCTCCACGCGCAGCACGAGGCTTCGCCGCGCCTGCGGCGCGCTACCGGCGTCGAGCAGGTAGATCTCGACCGGATAGTCGCCATTCGCCGCCTCACCCATCGTGAGGGAGAGGTCCGTCATCTCTTCGTCCTTGACCATCCACGAGCCGCTTGCGGTTCGCTGTCCGGCCGAGAGCTCGGCCTCTGGCGGCAGCCCCCGCAGCAGCACGTAGCGGGCATGGAGCGGTCCAACGAGCGGCGCGAGCGCGAGCTTGCGGCCTTCCGTCAGCAAGATCACCTGCGCGGGAGGGGCATCCTCGAAGGGCGTCGGCGCATTGACCACCGCCTTCGCAGGTATCAACAAAGCTTCGCTCTTTTCCGCGTGATTTGCCGTTAGCATTGGTTCGCGCTCGGGCCGCTGCCAGGAGATCGAGCTGGAGCGCGTCGGAACGGGCCTCTCGCCTTTGGCTTGGTCGGGCGCCGCAAGATGCGCGATCAGAACGAAGCAGCCGAGCGTCAGCAGGACGGCGGCCGCGAGCGAGCCAGCGACGAGAACGTTCGCCTGGTGCTGCCGCCTTTGAAACTCGCGCACGAGCGCGAGCATATGGGCTTGCGTCGGCGGGTCGAGTGCCTCGATCGCGGGATCGTCGTCCTCGGCCGCATCATCAAACTCCGTTTGGGTTTCCTCGCCGCAGAGGCCATCATGCTCACCCCACGTCGACAGCGCCAGATCGCTCATGTCCTCAAGCATCGGCTCCGTCGTCGTGACGCTCAGAGGGACTCTGATGCCCGGCGCCGCCTCGATGCCGAAATCGAGGGCATTGAGCCGCGCGACGAGCGATTGAGGATAGGCGATTCCGACCGGACCATCTGGCGTTCCCGCGATCGCGTCAAAGGGCTGGGTCAATCCTGGCTTCGGAAAAAACGCTGCCTCGTTCAGCAGCGCCGAGCGCAGCATGGCGTTGGCCCGGTGCACCGGATGCCAATCAGGCCGCTCCGCCAGGGGGGTGGAAACAATCATGGTCGTGCTCCCTCTACTCGCCCGCGCGCGAGTGCCCATCGCACGCGGTCACGCCCCCCATTCCCCGTGGATGCGCTCGTGCCCTCGAGGCGCACCCAACTCGCATCAACTGCGCATTGCTCCTTCCGTTCCCTCGTCCCTCAAAAATATGCGGATGAAAATGCCTAAGGGTTCAGTCCTTGGTTCGCGGAGCTCCGCTGCCATTCGATGAACTTCTTGAACAAAGCGTCCTGCGTGTCTTGGGTCGGGCCCGGGTCCTCGGGTGCCGCGGTAGGCGTCACTGACCCGGACCTTTCCGCGATGGGCTTAGCTGCCATGGCCGGCCGTCGCGCGAGCCACGATTCTGCCTCGGGGGTGCGGCTGAGGCCAGGCAAGGTCGCGGCGAGGTTGACCTCGCGCCATTTCGGGTGGCGGTCAGAGGCCTGAAGCTCGGCAAAGCGTGGGAAGACAGTATCGACGAAGCGGGCGATGCGGATCGCTGCGCCAGGATCTTGTTTGCCCTTGGCGGCGAGGAGCACCATGCCGGTCGCCACCGTCGGGACCTCTCCGCTTCCCTCGATCAGATTCGGGTAGTCGGACGCTTCGAGACGCGTTGGCAGGTAAGCGGCTTCCAGCGGAGCGCCGAAGGAGATCGGAAGCAGATGGAGGCCGAGATCCCCAGAAATGCTGGCAATCAGAGGTGAGGGCTTGCCGCTTACGATCACCGCGGCGGAGATCGCGCCCTGCTTCAGCCGCTCGATGGCAAGACTCGCATCGAGCTTCTGGCTCTCGACCTCGATGCCAAGCGCCTTAAACAGTGCCGACGCGGTGACCGAGGAGCCGCTACCAACGGGTCCGAAATTCACCTTCTTGCCGGCGAGGTCGGACATGGTCCGGATATCAGCGCGGGCGAGAATGTGGACCTCTTGCGGATAAAGCCGCGCGACCAGCTCAAGATGCTCCGCCACGTCCTTGCGCGCAGCCTCGGCCTCAGCGAGGGCATCGGTCGAGACGAAAGCGATATCGACATGAGGCTCATCGAGCAGCAGCGCGATATTGGCCTCACCCGCGTCTCCCAGCATCGGTAAGATGCGGAGATCCTCGCTCGCGCCGAAGAGGCTTGCCATGTCGGAGGCGAGTACGGTCTCGGCCGCCGCCGCCGGTCCTGCCGCGAGCCCGAGCCAGTCAGGCCCCGCTTGTTGCGAAGGAGTTCCGGCCCCGCCAGCCTGCGCGCTTCCGCCCGCAATCATGCTGAGCAGGGCGACGCCCATCATCATCTGCCTGATACGCAACGCTACCCCCAAACGCTACCCCAAGCCGAATGACCTCTGTCGAGGCTTGGGCGCGACTGCATCGGCTTCGGGAGGCCAAGCACGCGGTCTAACGCGCTGATCTCCGAAGCGGTTCCTGTCGGCGTTCGTGTGGTGTTGCGTGGCCCCGATCGGGGGCGAGGTCGTCTTCTTCTGTTGCGTTCAACGTTAATCCGCGACTTGGGCGCGATGTGGTTCTGATTGCGGCAAAGCCGGGGCCCTGCGCCGTTCGATCAAATCTCTTGCGTGTCGCTGCCCACACTGTGATGGGGCGCACAATGGCGTCCCGGAGCCCCCGCCATCTCGAGGGCCAGGCGAGGCGATCACGCCTTGGCCAAGCATTGTTAGGAGATGAGACATGAGACGCAAACTTGCGACGATGACTGCGAGCCTGGCCGTCTTGGCCTTGGCCTCGCTCGGGATTGCCCCAGCCAAAGCGGTATCCGACGGCGGCGCCCATGAGGTCGCGATCAAGGCCTGCTCGACGGTCAACCCGTCACAGCCGGTGAGCGTAGTGAACGCCGTCGACGATGGCAGCGGTATCGGCTTCAGCCTGGTCTGGCTCACCGACAAGGACAACAATCTGTGGATGTGCGACGCCGACGCGGAGGGGAAGGTCTATTCCTACACGATCGTGGCGAAGGATCTGCTGTCGGGCGGCGGGCCCGAGCTGATCGGCCTTCAGCTCGCTTCTGACGGGACCTATGACGGGCAGCCGCAAGACGTCGCCGCCAAGGTGTGCGTCGCCTATCTGAAGGGTGACGGCGAGGTGGTGCACATTGCCCCCGACGGGCTCGACATCGCTCCCGGCTTCATCGTGTTCGTCAAAGACAGCTCGGGCCACACCTATCTCTGCAACGCGACGGGCGATGCGGGCGTGTGGGCCTTCCAGGCGATTGGTGAGCCGCTCACCTTCGACAAGCCTGAAGTGAGCTAGCTCTCGCTCACCCGAGACGCGAGTGAAAGCAGCGGGCGCGGAGATATCCTTCGCGCCCGCTTTGCTGTTCAGTAAAGGACCTCGGGCGCGAATTCCCGTATCAGGCCATCGACCATGCGGCGATAGAGCCGGTAGGCGAGCGCATTGAAGCCGAGACGCGCGGCGAGCGCGGCGGGCAAGATGAAGCGCGCATAGAGAAGAAGGAGCCGCGCCCGCCTCGTCGACTTTGGCAGGCGCGCCAGGATGAGAGGGGCAAGCTCATAATAATGGGCGATGTCGGCCTGCCCGCCGGCGCGCTCGGCGAGCACGTGATCGCGATAGCGGCGCAGTGCGGCAAGCTCGAAGCAATCATCGTCAAGGCCCAAGACCTCGCAGGTGGCGGTAGTGATGAAGCAGCCTCCTTCCGGCGGTGTGCATTTCTGATCGGAATATTGCTGGGCGAGCTCGGTTTGACGGCCTGCGGCCCAGTCGAGCGCCTTGCGCAAGCTCTCGCAGTCGAGCTTGAGGTGGCATTCCTCCTTGTCGCCGAGCTTGACCGCGATCTCGATCGTGGCGCTCTCGCGGAAGAGAGGGGCGGTGGCGAGCGGCAACACGACACTGACCTTGTTGTCGAAAATGTCGGTGCAATTGCCGCACAGTGCCTCGTTCACCGCATCCTTGCCGTCGGCCGTCCTCACGATCAGCCGGTTGGCGGGGTCGATCAGGAATTTCTTCGTCAGCTTGATCTTATCGCGATCGCCATAGAGGACGATCTTTGCGTCGTAACTCGTCGCCACCTGAACATCGGCGTGGAGGTCGCAGTCCGGGGTGTCGAATTGCACCTGGTTGATGCGAGCGCCGGCTTGGCTGTCGGTGGCCAAACCCTTCCAAGGCCCGAACGGCTTCGAAGCAAAGCACTCATTCTCGGCAGCGCGGGCACGCGGAAGGAACGGGAGGCGGAGGCCCAGGCCCGCGGCGAGGATGAGGCCAAGCGCGCGGCGGCGCGTATTCAAGAGCATGAGCGAGCCTTATCGAGGTGCGATTTCGGCGGCGACCCTAGCAGAGCAGAGGATGAAGCGGGAGAACGTTCGAGGGCCGGATTCGCCTGCGGAAATGGGCTAGAAAGATGGCGCCTTGGGGGATGATGCTCGACGAGATCGGCGAGGGGGGTAGGGGACCCGTGCAGCGTGAGATGGATTGAGCTTCTCTTGAGGTGCTAAGGTGCCGACGGGACGTCTCGCATCGCGTGCATTTGGAGGTCTCAGCTATGAAGGAATTGGTCCGAGTTTATATCGGGAGCGACGAGCGAGGCGGTAGGGGCGAGGCGATCCTACGCCACGGCCTGCAAAAATATGCGAGCTGCCCGGTGCAGGTCTTCGTCATGGAGCCCAACACCGTAGATCCTCCCTACTGGGGTGGCTACTGGAACCGGGGACGAGATCATATGCGTCCCTACGCCGGGGGTCACGGGACCAACTTCACTGTGTTTCGCTGGACGGTACCGGAGGCCGCCGGCTTTGCCGGGAGAGCGATCTATATCGATGCCGACATAACGGTTCACGGTGATATTTGGGACTTGTACTCCTTCGACTTGGCCGGCGCCTGCTGCTCGATCAGGAGGGGGGTTATTCTCTTTGATTGCGAGCACCCGTTCTGGCGGTCGCCGCACTGGCTGAAGGTCGATGAGATGCGACCGAGCGGCTTGGGCATCAAGGACTATCTGCGGAAAATAGCCGAGAACAACGAGGCGCTACCGCTGTTTCCGGTCGAATGGGATGTGTTGGACGGCACAGAGATGAGCCCGTATGAGGCCAGGCTGAACCACTACACGCGGATGAGCAAGCAGCCGTACCATCCGTTTCCGGATCGGTTCGGATATCCCAAACAGCATCCGGTCAAGGACTGCGACAAGATCTGGTGGGAGACCTATCTCGAACTTCGATCTGCCGAGGCGAGGGTTCCGGTCCGGCGGCACTCGAAGGTGAGCAACACCATCAGGCAGGCCCTGGAACTAGAGGCCGCGGCCGGACTGAATGGGTTCGGCCGGCCGGCCGGGTACACGTACCACTTCACCGACTTCACCCAGTTTCACCAGGAGGCCGCGAAGATCAATCCTCATGGGTATCGATATAACCTCGAGACTTATGTTCCATATGAAGAACGTCGGTATCCGGTGAACGTCAAAAAGGCGGTGAGAAAGCTGCTAAAGAGCTTTCGACGTCCGGACCTCGTCGAGGCGAAGTGATTGCTCTTTCGGGCCATCGCTCGCGGTCAATTCTTCAAGCATCGCCTTTTCGCGTGTCCAGCGATGCTTGAGAGAGGGGCGAGCATTCCGAAAATAATGAGCCGAGGTGGGCGACTCGCCGATCTGGTCGACAAACGAAAAACCAAAACAGCTCTTCCGGGATAAGTGCCCGCGCACCGACTTTACGAGAGCACAGAAAGTGATCCCGCCGCTCGGTTCCCCGCGAAGGCTCCGATAAAGGTGCTGATGGAAGCCGACCGGCAATGCCGAAAGGTTGGCCCCTGCCTTACTGAGAGCGAGGACGTTGCTCCATCTTCTTTGGCGGTAAATCAAGTCGGGCCGATTGATCACCGTCCAATCAGACGCAAGCGATTCATTATTGATGTCTTCGTCTTCGGGATGCCTCACGTGAAGAGTGCATTTTCGTCCGTAGTCGCGAGCGAATTTATCGTCGACGGAGAAGCGGTTGAAACGAGCGACCAAGTCATGACCGTCTATCGACCGCCCGTTGCCGGATCCGAGCTCGCAGGGAGAGTTACCCACAATTGCGATCGACCGAGTCTTGTCTCTCAACAGGTCCATTAGAGACGAGCTGCCCTCGTTAAGTTTGGCGTGGAGGTCAGCGAATTCCAAAACTCGCGCACGATCATCAGCCAGCGCTGAGCTAACGCCGCGTGAGGCGAGATAGCCGGCGAGAGGAAGAACGAGGTCGTAGCTCTGTTCCAACTCCGGATATGAAGTGAGCAGTCGCTTCACCAGCGCGGGGTCACCGATGAGAAAGGCGAGGGCCAAGGCCTCTCTCAACAGCATCACCTGATGGTCTTTTTCTCGCGCCTTTTCGCCATAAGAGAGGATGTCATGGAGGAGAGTTCTCACTGGGCCCTTCGTACAGCCAGCAGCTCCTCGTCCAAGCCGTCATCAGGTAGAATGGCGTGCATCCAGACTCCACGAGCTTGCCAACGAGCTGCTGATTTAACTCACCGGCTCCTTCATGGCCCAGCGTCAGCAATACGCGGTCAACATGTGCGGCGGTTGGATCTTCTCCATGTCTGTGCGCAAAAAGCAGCCGATCGCAAATGGCAAGGTTATGGTGAACCAACAAAGCGCGCGCAGCGAAAACAATGCGTGACGCGCTGCGTTGCAGCGGGTCCCGGAATCCATCGATCATTGCTCCCGCTATTTTTTCCGCGCTCGCCTCCTCGCCGGCGCTCGCCGCGGCATCAAAGAGATGACTGGAGGAAAGCCCCGGAAGCTTCGTTCGACCACTCCACACGTCCTCGCTCATGACGATCTTGTCGTAGACGTGACGTTGCCAAGTTTCATGGGGGCAAAGTTGGTATCGCTGGCAGGCCCGGAGGCTATCCCTCCACAATTTGCGCTCGCGACGAAGGCGCTTGCGGACGGCGTCGGGCAGAAAGCGCCGCGCAGTTCTGTTTCGCCGCAGCTTGCGAACCGCCCAATCGAGAGTACTGCTCATTATGTGATCCGACATGATCGAGCCTGGCGACACGAGATTTTCGTGGCGACAGTAGCAAAGCGGCAGGGCAAGCGGGAGGCAGATCGGTTGCCGCATCGCATCGCAACAAGAAGCGAAATCGGCTATTTTCTGCACGACTCGGGAATAAGACCTCGTTGCGGCAGGGGGAGCAGAGGCCTTGGCTCGGTTGGCGGCGGCGTCGATCTCGCGCTGCGCCCTCGCGGCGTGTCTTCGCCGTGTGTCTGGTGCCGGGCCACCAAGCCCGCGCCCAGGACGCCGGCAGCGAGGGGACAAGCGGCTTCGACAACGCCCAGGATTACCCCATCCCTTCGACCGCGCAGGAATCCTACAGTCCAATCAGAGAGGGCTTTACCACGCCGATCGATCCACGCGATGCACTGAGGGGCCCGAAGCCTCATGTCGATGAGCGATCAGCCACGCTGAAAGCGGCGCGCCAGAACGAGGCGCCATTCTTTCGTGATACCGAGATCAAGTTGAACAATCGCAGCTACTGGCTCGCCGAAGACTCATTCGGCCTTTCCAAGCCCGAGGCTCTGACGAGCGGAGGGTGGATTTCCTATCAATCGGGCTATCTCGCCGATTTTCTCAAACTGAGCGGTACGGTCTATACGAGCCAGCCGCTCTATGCGCCCGCCGACGCCGGCGAGACGCTCAACCTGACCAAAGACGGCGATCAGATCACCACGCTTGGTCAAGCCAATGTGGGCATTAAGGTGTTGGGGCAGGAGATCACGGCGGGACGAGAGCTTGTCCGCACGCCCTATATCAATCCCAACGACAGCCGGATGATTCCCCTTACCTTCGAGGGAATCGTGCTCTTGCCGGCGGCGGGAGACGATCCGCATCTCGACTACATCGCCTCTTACCTGTGGCGCTACAAGCCGCGCGACACCTCAGAGTTCGTGCCCTTCACCGAGCCGCTCGGCGTCACCGAGGATGAAGGCGTGTTGATCAACGGCGCCCACTATCGCGGCACGAATTTCAACGTGGGGCTGGTGAATTACTGGATCAAAGACGCAATGAACACGGCCTATGGCGAGGTCGACTACACGCTTCCCATTGGCGATCCGTCGCATGATGGTCCGACGCTTCGCGTCAGCCTCAACGACCTCGATCAAAGGAGCGTCGGGGCCGAGCTGATGCCGGGCTCTCCCTTCGCCACGTTCCAGGCTTCCGCTCGGCTCGTCGCGAGCTATCGCGGATTCGTGCTTACGGGAGCGGTGTCGCAGGTCGGATCCGATGCTGCCATTCAGAAGCCATATGGCTGGAGTCCGGCCTACACGGCGATGATGATCTCATCCTTTCAACGCGCCGGCGAGCTCGGCGCTCTCGTGGAGCTCTCTTACGATTTTTCACGCATTGGCCTGAACGGGCTCGGATTTTACGTGGGCTTAGGCCGGGGCATCGATGCCGTCACTCCGGGAGACGGCGCGCTTCCTGATCGCAACGAGATCGATCTCCGTGTCGAATATGAGCCGCATGGGGGATCTCTCGAGGGGTTGCGCGTCCAGCTCGACTATATCGACGAGCAGTTGATCGACAATCCGACGCCAAGCGACGACCTCACGCAATTCCGCGCCATCGTGAACTATCTCGTCCCGTTATTTTAGGGAGCCGAGCGGGGCCGGCCAGTTTAAGGCAGCCCTATCGTCCTCTTCGGCCCCGTCGCGTGCATAACCCCATTGCGCAGTGGATTATTCGCAACGTTGGCAAGTCTGGTGATGCCGGGGTTGATATGCTCATGTGGGGGTGACCATGGCATCGTACAGCAATGACCTGAAAAAGGCGCTTCAGGAGAACTTGAAGCTAAGACGCGACCTTGCGACGGAGGTAGCTGAGGCGAAGGGCGATAAACTCGCCGCCGTCCGCTTCCGCTTGGCGAGAATTTCTGGCGCGCTCCAGTACGCTTTGTTTGGAAGGATTAGGCCAGCGTCGGAAGCACCAGCCGTTGGGCAGCGAGACCCGGCTAAGCAGCCGATTACGTTAGAGGGCGCGCGCAAGCAACGCACTCGTCAGCTTCGGCAGCTTGATAGTCAGCTTCGGCAGCTTGATAGTCAGCGTCGGCAGCTCGATGGGGAGACTAATCCTGGTGAGTGCCGCCAACGTGCGCTTGAGTGCGTGCGACTGGCGCAAACGACTAACGACCAAGAAGCCAAAAAAATTTGGTCCGACCTCGCGAAGACCTGGCTGATATTCGCCGCGGATATTGAGGCAAATGAGTGCCTTCTAGATGAATGGGGCAAGCCCAAAGCTCGAGGGCAAAAGACCTCGTAAACAAACCGTGCTGTGCCCCGCCTTCCGATCTAAAGCGAGCGTTCGCTCTCTCCGGTGCCTATTGGGCTTCACTGCCAAACGTCTCTCTTACGCTCGGCTTCCTCTAGGCATCGCTCTCGCAGCCTGTCCATCACGCCGCCAATCTGCGCCTCGACCCATGAGTTGAAAATCGCTTCCTGAGACATGCCGCGAAGCTGCCCCGCGACCTCGGAGTTCAAGTACGAAACGAGGGCTGGCGAGACGTCGAGCTGCTCCACGACATGAAACATGTATTTGAAGCCCTTGTAGGTCGCGTTGCTGGTGTCGTTCCTTAGGAAGGCCTGTGCGAGTTCTTGGCGTTCCCCCTTGCTCAAGTGACCGATGATCCTCCTGATAAGGAGGACCGCCACCTGCACGGAGCAGGCGCGAGCGTCGGTTCCTTCGGCCTGGCCCCGCCGCACCAGACCCGAATTGCCGAATCGCTGCCTTAGCGTCGATAGCGTGCCGTTGGGAAAACCGCCGAACAGGACCATGAGGCAATCGTCGACGGTTCTTTTGTAGGCGCGATTGCGTGCACGATGATCGGCTTGCTTCTTGAGCAATGCTTGAAACATGTGTCCCATCCCCCGAGGAACGCATGCGACTTGGGCACAACTTGCGACTGGAGTTCCGGTGCCCTTGCCGAACCCGTTGTTGGTAGGTTGGCAACTCCACAATCAGCTAAAAGGTTCCTGGACAGCGGAAGTAAAATAGGTCCGCGGGGTTGTGGACCCCGCGCATAGAGACGCCGGTCGCCGACGCTGGCCTAAAGAGCCTTAGGATCGATGAGGTTGGCAGTCGCGGCCGGTTCCGAACCGGAGCAATGCAATGAGTGGCTGGGGGACTAGGATTTTGAACCTAGACTGACGGAGTCA